>NZ_CP150173.1:1067500-1930000 GCF_037964015.1 Brevibacillus sp. FSL K6-6036 | reverse complement strand
GCGGAGGGGGGCAGCTTTCAACAATTATTACCTTCCAAAGGCGTATAGACTATATCTTCGCGTCGCCTCACTGGAAAATCCATCAATATGAGACGATCCCGGTAAAATGGTCCGACCACCTGCCCATTCTTACTGCTTTGGAATTGCCACTCCAAGCTCCTGAAGAATAAAATCTTTTACATCGACCAAACGGGCCGGGGACAAAAAGTAGCGAGACGCTCCGGCAATTAAAAGCGGCACCAGAGAGTCACGCTTGTGCAGGGAACCGTGGCTTCCTCCTCCAAGATGCGTGGGTGCAGCTTCTGAAACAAATTCATACCCCTGTGCTGCTGTCAAGACAATAACAGGGATGCTTTGCGAAAAAAGCGAGCCATACAAACGCGAAAAGGCATCCGGGTATTCGTCAAAAAGGAGCCGATCCCCGTCAAGTTTGACATCCAGCACTTGCAGGTCTCCCTCAAAAGACCAGCTCTGTCCATAGATATCCTGGTACATTCCGCCCTTCCAGAAGGACAAGCTTTTGTCTGTCCCTCCCCGTCGGACTTTTACCCTGTCCCCTTCTTTCCAGGAAATCAGATCAATCCGCACATCCGAAGAGACAGCCTCGACAATCTTCATCAAGTCGTTTTCCCGCAGCGGGTACAAATACGTCATTCGTTCATTATTGCAAAGGACGATTTCGTCGTTTGCGGACACATTTGCTCCCAGCCGATGAATGGAAAAGGTGGACAACAGACTCATCAAATCGACGTTATGGTCAGTGCTTTCTCCGATCAATGTCTGTCCGTGGTCACTGATGAAAATACAGACGTTTTCCTCCAGAACTTGCTCCCAGGACGGGTAGGAATCAAGGAATCGCACCAGTTCCGCATCCACTTCACTCAAATGCTGAACAGCCTCATGCGGGGCACGATGAAGCTTGTGATCATTTTCAGGCAGATAGACCAAAGTAAAATCGGGCTGCTTGCCGCTCAATACAACTTCGATCAAAACATCGATTGCATGCGTATCATTTATTCCATACCCCCTCGCAGCAGATTGGGACCAATTCCACATGATCGGCCGAAACAAGCTGGGTCTTACCAGGGTACCGAGGCTCATGATAGTAGGACCGCTCACTTTTTCCCGCAAAGAAAAACCGGTTGCAGCATCAAGGGCGGGAGGCAAATAAAGCTTATGCCGTTTGTGACCGCGATGCGCAATTACATTGATGGAACCTGAGACAAAGCCCGCTTCTTCCAATTCCTCATGGATGGTTTTTACCTTTCGGCTTAAATGCCTGTCATTCAGGTCGTATAGAACATTCGTTGCGCATTGTTCCAACCCTATTTTACTAACCGGTACTGTGCCGTTAATGTAGTTGATCATTTTTTTGCTGTCGGGGTCGTACCAGACCAGACCGGGGATCTTGTGCTGATCCGGATATACTCCTGTTATCAATGAGCAGTCAATCGAGGCAGTCATTGTCGGAAACACGGTTACGCAATCCGGGATGTACTGTCCTCGTTCCATGAAGAACTTCAGTCCCGGCGCTTTTTCCGCGGCGATGCATTGCTCCAACACGTCAGGCATCATGGAGTCGATTAAAAAGAGGAGTACTTTCTTCATCCGTATGCCTTCCTTTTCCAAAGTTGTAGTCGTACTTGTTATTGTTTGCCGTTCCCATTCCGCTATGCGTCAAAAGAAAAAAGCCTCCCCTCTCTGGCAGAGAGCAGGAGACTTGGAATCTGTTTACCTTCCCGACACTTGATACGTTAATACAGGAGCATCCTTGTCAGTCGCCAACCGCAAAGTCGGATACTTTTGCAGATATGGCGTGATGTCTACGTAATCGTTTGCACCTAGCGACTCATCGCCGATTACACTGGAGAGAACTTTTGCACGGATAAGCCATTTTCCCTGTTCATCTTTCTTAAACAGAGGGTCAACAGCAGCAAAAGCAATCCCATTCACAACAGTGTCTCCATCCTCTGCTTCCAGCTGAAAGCTGTTTACGCCGATCGAGTGGAGAGCTCTTACGACTTGTGCCGCATAGTCTTCCTCTTTGACATCCGGTTCCAGCCCGACGTGATTCACCTTTGTATGCTTCGGCGTAAAATACTCATGCAAAGTGATTTTCAGCGCATCTCCCTCTGAAAGGGGAATAATCTGCTGAGCGCTGCCCTTTCCGAACGTCTTGGTGCCGACCAGCTTGGCGATGCCGTTATCCCGCAGAGCCCCGGCGAGCAGCTCTGAAGCGGAAGCAGTCCCTTCATTGACGAGAATGCGGACAGGATAGTTGACATCCCGGCCATTTCGCACCCACGTCTGCACTTCTACGCCATTGCGATTGGTCGTATACATCAAGAGTCCTTCTTCCATAAACAAGCTGGCAATATCCCGAGCGCTCGACAAGTATCCGCCGCCATTGTCGCGCAAATCTACCAGCAAGCCTTTTAATGAAGGCGATTGCTTCGTAAGCTGGTCGAGTTTGTCACGGAATTGGACGGCTGCTTCCGAACCGAATGTCTCCAGACCGATATAGCCAATCCTCCCGTCTTGGAAGAGACCCCCTTCCACTTCAGGAACAGTAATCGCCGCGCGCTTGAGCTTCACCTGAAGCTCCCGATTTTCTCCTGGCCGAAACACTGTCAAAACCGCTTCTGTGCCTTCTTCCCCTCTGAGCATCAGATATGCTTCTTCGGCGTTTTTGCCTTTCAGCGAAGCTCCGTCTACTGCCAATAGCTGATCTCCTTTTTTCAACCCGGAGGCTGCGGCAGGCGAATTCGGAATGATCTCTCTGATCAGCATCAACCCATTCTGAAAACGCATACGGAAGCCAAAGCCGACTAGCTGATTTTCAACACCTGCTTGAAAAAGCTCCAGATCATCTTTTGTAAAAAACATCGTGTGAGGGTCGTCCAGGGTTGACAGCATCCCCTCGATTGCCAAACGGTTTAACGTGGAAGCATCGAGCTTCGCCTTATCCTTCCACTCCGACAGGCGCCGCTCCAATTCTGCTAGCGTGTCGTCCTCAGCAGAATACTGCAAAGACAAGTTGCTCTCTTTTTCCGCCAGCTTCTTAATTCCCTCAAGAGCGCCTTGGACAAGCTGCTTTTCGCTAGGCCTGCTCAAATGATTGTCCAGCACTTGATGGTAGACCTCTGCTGTTTCCGCAAACGGTCCATCGGCAGCATGGACTGAAGAAACTCCAAATACGAGTAAAGCTGCTATTACCCACGAGAAGATCCGCTTCATCGCGCTGCCCCTTTCACGACCTCTCGCGGAATGGAAACCCGTACATCGACCTGGGTCTTGTACGTTTCCTCTCCCGCGTAGGCGACGTATTCTTGCGTATCATACACTTCTTCATAACGCCAAACGTGCTTCACCAACAGATCGGAGTCACTATCAATGTAGTACTTGTTCATGTAGACCGGTACGCTCTTGATCTTCCCGTGATTGAGCGATACGTTTTGGGCAGCCTCCACGATTTTGTCGCCTGGTATCCATTCGGTGATGATGTCGTATTCTCCAAATGATTGCTTGTAATATCTGGCCCCGAGGATACGAGCCCGGTCCTTGACACTCATACCGGCCACATAATCTGACATGAATTCCTGCTGGTCAACCCTGGAAGGCTCCCAGCTTTCGGAATCAAAATTGCGTTCATACTTGATGTTCTTTTCTGTATCCGTATAACTTTCCCATTTGTCGAGCACCAGCTTTTGCGGTGATTGATAAATTCCCGTCGCATGTCTAGCTTTGCTCAGACGGTCTACCTCTTCCGTATATTTCACCAGAAAGCCCCTCAGAACAGCTTCGCCTTCCGCCTTGTATCCCTTCAAATTCTCCATGCGGCCCATCGTAAAGCTCAGATCCCGCACAATGGATGCTTGCTCCAAGTCGATAGCCAATTCCTGCTGGAGGAGACGAGTAAGCTGGATGATTTCCACTTCTGTCTTTTTGGGTTGCAGTCCTGCAAGAAACGCCTCCGCTTCTGACAACTGCTCGTTTTGAACGAGATAGTAGACCAGGTTTTTCAAAGCTTCCTGGTGATGAGGAGCGAACGCACGATATATCTCCAGGGCTTTGTCCATATGGCCAACCTTCACTTCCAACGCCGCTTGGTAGATAGCCAGCGCTTCCGACTCTTTCGTATTTTTCCTGATTTTCTGCTCGTAGCCGTTGAGGCGTTCGAGAATCTTCTCGTACATTTTCGGGTCTGTCGAACCTGTCTGCAAAGCCATGTCATATACATTGGCGACTAACAGCTGAAGGGTGTCAGGCAAAACGATCCGATCATCGAAGTAGGCGTCGATCGCCTTGAAGGCATGCTCCAGATTATCTGCAATCTCGGTGTCAGGGTCCCAGCTAAGGTAATAGTGCACACCCACTTTATTGTCAAAGGTCCCTTCCGCCAGCTTGCGCAAAGCGCGGAAGGTCTCCTCGGAATCTTCATGAAACCGGATCGCTTCCGCAGCGTTGACGTATATTTGATCGTCCCCCGTCACCTGATCCGTGTAAGGGGCAAACAGCGGGAACATATCCTGAACCTCCGGAACCATCGGAAACTTCTGGCCGTCATAATCGAGCAGCGGCAGCATTACATCTCTCTGCAAGAACTGCACCAGACGGTCAAAAACAACCGCTGCCTCTCCACGTTTTAATTTGTCTGACGGTCTGCCTGTGAGCCATCCCCACTCATTGACCATGTTCCACGCCTTCTGTTGGTCCGTCTCCATTGTATAAATGGCGAGCAGTTTGGCCGCTTCTTCACGGGTGATTGGCTGATTAGGCGAAAAAAGCTGGCCCGGGAAAATCTCCTGGATCGCACCAGGACCATACAAGCGCTCCAACAGAACCGACATTCGCAATGTCGGGCCGTACATCCATGTCAGCCGGTCGACGTCCTTATATGGAAGATACGGCTCGTCAAAACCCTCTCCCTTTCCAAACTCATCATGCTCCGACAGAAAAGTGAGCGGGTACAAATGCTGCTGTCCGACAACGAAAACCCTGTCCATCAAGGCGACAAACTCTGCCCGCGTCAGCTCGCGGTTGGGATAAAACCGCTCGATCGAACCACCGGAAGCAAAAAGGCCGTACTGCGCCCCTCTGATAATCGACGATTTCGCCCAGTGCTTGCTGATATCTGAATACGGCATGTACGAGCTTGCAGCACTTGCAGCCGAGGGTACGAGCAAGCTGCAGACAAGCAGTGCGCAGGTTAATACTTTACTCTTTTTTTGCACGAAAATCCCCCTACACCAGTTTGGCTTGCATAGGCTTGTATGAGCAACGAGACCGCCGCTGCGCCATCTAGCCAGGGAGCAAGTCGGGCCCCCTGATGGGATCGGTATTTATCTCCACATCGAATTTTTATAAAAACTGATACGGATCTGTATGTACACGAGAAGCAATAACCTCTGTCCCGTATCCATTTTCCTGAAGCCGATCACGCAAAAAGGCTGCCAGCTTCTCTTTCATGATTTTTTCAATGTTGTGGCCGGCGTCGATAATGAACAAGCCCTCTGCCAGCGCATCATGGGCCGTATGATATCCGATGTCCCCTGTCACAAAGACGTCCGCACCGCGAAAAACAGCCTTGGAGACATACGAGCTGCCGTCTCCTCCTACAACGACTACTTTTCTGACAGGCGCATGCAAATCGCCAATGACGCGAAGCCCCTGCAACGAAAAGCGCTCTTTGATTTGCAGCGCCAGCTCCTGCAGCGTAACCGTTTCGGGCAGCTTTCCGATGCGTCCGATTCCCAGGGCCTGGCCGGTGTTGTCCAAAGGAATCAGATCATAGGCGACCTCTTCATACGGATGGGCAGCCAGCATCGCTTTGATCACGCTGGTTTGCCTTGAGGACGACACGACCGTTTCGATCCGAACCTCTTCCACTTTCTCCAGTTCGCCCTGTTTGCCGATATGCGGATCGGTGCCCTCTCTCGGCAGGAACGTTCCCGTGCCTTCTGCCTGGAAGGTGCAGTGGCTGTAATTGCCGACCCAGCCTGCACCAGCCTCGGTAATGGCCTGGAATACCGCATCCCGATGGGACTGTGGAACGTAGACGACCAGCTTTTTCAGCGTCTCGCGATAGTTCACGTCAAGCATCTCCACATTTTCGAGTCCGATGGCTTCTGCCAGCCAGTCATTCATGCCTCCTGCGGCTACATCCAGATTCGTATGGGCGGTATAAACGGCGATATCGTGCTTGAGCAGTTTTTCATACAATTTTCCGGCAGCCATATCCGTCCTCAGATGCTTCAGCGGCCGGTAGATGACTGCGTGGTGGGCGACGATCAGGTCTACACCCTCTGCGATGGCCTCATCTACGACAGATTCCAAAACATCCAGCGCCACCATTACCTTTTTTACCTGCTTTTGCAAGGTCCCTACATGCAGTCCAATCTTGTCACCCTCCAGAGCCATCGCTTTGGGTGCGAGCTTTTCCACATATTGAATTACGGTTTGTCCGTGGGCAAACATGCTATCACCTCATTGATCCATTCGAGTTCTTCTTTAATCTGCGCCGCACGTACGGCCGCCTCTTGTTTGTCCGAGCGACTGAGCTGCTCCAGCACCTTCGTCCACTTCTCACGTTCGCTCATCCACTTTTTTGCCAGGACGGGCGACTTTTCTTCCCAAAGAAAGGGACCGATGCGCAGCAATTCCTCAGGTGAACGGTCCTTGTTTCGATATGGGATCATTCCGTCTCCCTTGTCTGCTACCAGAATTTCATAAATGATCCCGTCTTCCTCCATGATTGTTTCCGCAGAGAGCTGCCAATTGTTTTCCACAAACCAGCGGCGCACATGCTCCTCCCCGACATTCGGCTGGAGAATCAGTCGGCTGACGCCCTCAAGCTTGTCTGCACCCGCAGATAGAATGGAAACGATCAGCTGTCCGCCCATTCCGGCGATGCAGACGACATCCACTTCACCCGGTTTCAGGACAGACAGGCCGTCGCCTTTGCGGACTGATGCCTTGTCCTCGGCTTGTATCGTATGTATTTGTTTCAGCGCTGCCTGGTAGGGACCTTCATTCAGCTCGCCTGCCACGACAAACGAAGCAATTTCTTCCCTAATCAAATAAGAAGCCAATAACGCGTGGTCCGATCCGATGTCGGCAACGCGGGCTCCCTTCGGGCAAAAACGGGCAATCGTTTGCAATCGCCTGGATATCATCCATGTTGTCATAAGCTCTTTCTCCTTCCAATGCCTTTATTCTACCCTATTTGTTCCTATTTTCCCAATGCAAAAAAACGCGAAAAGCCCCGTCTTTTGTCAAGACGAGGCAAAATTTTTGCGTGTTAACAGCCGATTTCACGTGCAATGACATTGCGGAGAATTTCAGACGTTCCTTCCCCGATCTCAAGCAAACGGGCGTCGCGGAAAAAGCGCTCGACCTGATACTCCTTCATATAGCCGTATCCGCCGTGAATCTGGATGGACTGATGGGTCGCGGACATGGCGACTTCCGAAGCATACAGCTTGGCCATGGCCGCCTCTTTGGTGAACTTGCGCTGGTTATCCTTCAGCCAGGCTGCTTTGTAAACCATGTTCCGAGCCAGCTCAATCTGCATGGCCATGTCTGCCAGCTTGTGCTGAATCGCCTGAAAACGGGAAATCGATTGGCCAAATGCAGTGCGCTGATTTGCGTATTGAAGCGCTTTTTCATAGGCTGCCTGCGCAATTCCGACCGCCATCGCACCTATACCGATGCGTCCGCCATCCAATGTAATCAGGAATTGCTTGAAGCCTTCCCCTTCACGTCCGAGCACATGGTCTTTCGGTATCCGCACATTTTCCAAAATGAGCTCGGTCGTGTTGGAGCTGTTCAAGCCCAGCTTCTCGTAATTGTTCAATACGGTGAAGCCCGGTGCGTCAGTGGGAACGATAAACGCCGTGATCCCCCGTGTTCCCTTTGCTTTATCCGTTACAGCAGTCAATGCGAGAAACTTGGCATAGGAAGCATTCGTAATAAAGCATTTGGCGCCGTTTATGATCCACTCGTTTCCATCCAGAACGGCCGTGGTTTTCGTCCCGCCAGCATCCGATCCCGCATTCGGCTCCGTCAAACCAAATGCGCCCAGGCTTTCACCGCTGCATATTTTTGTCAGGTACTCCTGCTTTTGCTGCTCGCTCCCGAACATGGCGAGCGGCGCACCACCCAAGGAAATATGAGCGGAGTAGGTGATACCGGTCGAAGCGCAAACCCGGCTCAGCTCTTCCACGACAATCGCAAAACTGATGCTGTCAGCCCCTGCACCGCCGTATTCTTCGGGGAAAGGAAGGCCCATCAGGCTCAAGTCCGCCATTTTCTCGAAAATATCAGTTGGGAAAGCCTTCGTCCGATCGCGTTCATCTGCCCCCGGCGCAACCACTTCCTCGGCAAATGACCGAACCATGTCTCTCAGCATCAGCTGTTCGGTATTCAAATCAAAATTCATCATTGATCCGCCCCCTTGAAAGCGTTTTTTCATTTGCTTGGACATAGATGGATAATTCCGACTGAGCGTTTGTTCAGTTTGCAATTCCATTATACACCATATTCCTTTGCTCTGTGTACGCCTTTTCAAAAAAATACGACAACTTCTTAAATAAGAAAGCACGCCTATTCATTGCGTGCTCCCATCAATATCGCTCCAAAGAATGAAGCTCCTCCCAGTATGTAACCTATGTTGTATGTCTTCATGCTTACGACCATCGCGAATGCTTCAAATCCGAAGAAAACCGCCGCCAGAAGAATCCCTGTCAGCACCCACATTTTTTTATTCAAAACTCTCACCCCGATGATTTACTCCACTCCACGTCTATTGTAGCAAGAATGCGCAGAAAAGGGAAAAGGCCCCTGCAGGAGCCCTCTATAAACGAAGCCATTGATACCAGTACCCGCGGGTAAAAAAGAAGAAAGCGGAGCTGAGAAATACCTTGATAAACAACAGCAATTGGATCAGATCCTGCCGGGCTGTCGGAATATAAAGAGATTGCACCTCTGCTCCAAAGAAAGCAATCATGCCGCAAATCGCAAAAACGCCTGCCCATTTTGGGTAGTTCTGGTGTACGAGGAAGCCTAATCCGACCATCAGACCGGCGATCGGTACCCAATACAGCTCTGATCTCCACCATGTATACCCGTCCCCTACCCGGTCCACCGTCGCTACTCCATATACGAGAGCCAGGGCCAAAACCCCGCAGTACAGAAGATAGGGAAACCCGAACAAAAATGCGCTGATGCACAGCAGTATGGAAATAATTGACAAATAGATCAGCATGACCGATAGCGGGCCGCCCAACTCGTGAATCATATAAAAACCGCCTAAAAGCAGTACTACAAAGGATAGTCCCAATAGCAAATGCGTGACAAGTGGCGATGATTTCCTAAAAGCGAATGCCAGTATATAGCAAATTAACGAGAAACAGGCAAAGATGGCAATTTGCATTAGGGGGGTAAAACGGTTAAAATGAAAAGCAAGTAAGATGATCCCAGCGATCAAAAAAGCGCCAATCAGCCAGGACAGAATCATTTTACCTGATATGGGAGCAGCACTTCCTGATACATACGGGGCCGTTGCTTTCGTCCCTCTTGCTACAGCTCCCTGTGACGTCGCTGCAACTTGCCCATAGCCAGAGGCAATACTTCCGCCGCTGCCCTTTCTTGCCATCTCTGACGATTGCGGCCTGTCTCCTTCCGTATACAAATTTAACAAGAAAATGCAGTAATGTTCGGGCAGCAAATGATTGCGCCGCCAGTTTTCGATTTCGGAAATGATGACACGCTTGCGCTGGTCGTCCAACGCGAGACCCTCCTTTGTCTTGACGGGTTGGCCTGAGATCGGAAAAAGAAAAGCCTACGCAGGCTAACGTAGGCCACATATTTCCTATATCGGTTATTCCAGAAAATCTTTTAAGCGTTTGCTGCGACTCGGATGACGAAGTTTGCGAAGTGCCTTTGCCTCAATTTGTCTGATGCGCTCACGCGTAACGCCGAACACTTTCCCTACTTCTTCCAGTGTCCGCGTACGCCCGTCATCAAGACCAAAGCGCAGGCGCAGTACGTTTTCTTCCCGATCCGTCAGCGTATCCAATACATCCTCAAGCTGCTCTTTCAACAGCTCATAGGCAGCTGCATCGGAAGGCTCCAGCGCGTCCTGATCTTCGATAAAATCACCCAAATGGGAATCGTCTTCCTCACCAATCGGTGTTTCCAACGATACCGGCTCCTGAGCAATTTTCATGATTTCACGTACCTTTTCAGGCGTCAAATCCATTTTTTCCGCGATTTCTTCCGGCATTGGCTCACGTCCCAGCTCCTGCAGCAACTGGCGGGAAACGCGAATCAGTTTGTTGATCGTTTCTACCATGTGCACCGGAATGCGAATGGTTCTTGCCTGATCGGCAATAGCGCGGGTAATCGCTTGACGAATCCACCAGGTCGCATACGTACTGAACTTGAAGCCTTTTCGATAATCAAACTTTTCCACGGCTTTGATCAAGCCCATGTTGCCTTCCTGGATCAAGTCGAGGAACAGCATGCCTCTTCCAACATAACGCTTGGCAATGGATACCACCAGACGCAGGTTGGCCTCAGCCAGACGACGTTTTGCTTCTTCATCACCCTGTTCAATGCGATTTGCCAGCTTAATCTCCTCTTCAGCGGAGAGTAGAGGAACACGGCCAATTTCCTTCAAATACATTCGCACAGGGTCGTTGATCTTGATACCGGGCGGCACGGAGAGATCGTCGAATTCGAACTCCTCGTTTTCCTCATCCTTCATGATCATATCGTCCACTTCTTCGTCGTCCTCGCTGTCATTGTTGACCTCGATTCCTTGATCGCCCAGATATTCAAAGAACTCATCCATCTGGTCGGAATCCTGCTCAAATCCCGAAATGCGATCAATGATTTCTTTATACGACAGCGCACCGCGTTTCTTGCCTAATTCGACCAGTTGTTCCTTCACTTGTTCAATGGACGCTGCTTCCATGTCTGAAGTGATGTTTTGTTTGTTCATCTACTATCCCTCCTTCCCCGGGAATGATCTGATGCTACCCTTCTTTTAAAGCATTTTCCAATTCAAGAATCTTCATCCCTACGACGGCAGCTTGAATTTCCAGTTCTCTACGCGCTTCCTCGCTGTCCGCTGCAGATGCCTTCATGTGAAGAGTTCGTAGTTCTTCACGCAGCTGCTCCAGCTCGGTGCGCTTCGGGTAGTGATTTACTTGCTTGATGTAGTCCCCGATCTCTTGATCAGATACGTCGTCTCTGCACTCCATCATGGCCAATCCCGAGGCTAATTGCTTTAACGGTTCGTCTTGCAGGTAATGTATAAACTGTCCAGGATCTTCCTGATGTCCTTCTGCGAAATATGCGTATAAATAGGCTGCCAATGCATCGTGTTCATCTACTTGGAACGAACCGGTACACTCAGCCTGAACCCGATCCGCGATATGCCGATTGCGCATCATATAGCCCAGCAGCATGCGTTCGGCTGTATGGTAAGCGGGGGGCAGTGTTTTTGCGAGCGTAACTTTGCCATTATTTATACTATTATTCCATGCTGGCGTTACTTTATCCCTTTGTCTGTCACTTTTTTGCTGTTTGTAAAGCCTTCGTGACTCCCACTTGATCGCTTCAAGGGTCAGGGAGTGTTCTTCCGCCAATTGCCGCAAATACAAGTCCCGTTCAACCGGACTGTCCAGCTCGTTTACGAGTTCAATCGCCTTTTCGATGAATTGCTTCTGATCGGTCTCATCCTGTATTACGTGCTTGTCACGCAAATGTTTCAGACGAAAAGCCGTGACAGGCATCGCCTGAAGTAATACCTGCTGAGAAAATGCTTCTGCTCCGTGCTGTCGAATGTAATCGTCAGGATCTGTACCGGGCGGCAAGGGAGCGATGCGGACAACGACCCCCGCTTCCTGCAGAATGTTGATCGCTTTCGCTGTCGCCTCTTGACCGGCAGCGTCTCCATCAAAGAGAAGCACAACCGACTCAGCATTGCGCCGGATCATTCTCGCCTGCTGCTCGGTCAAAGCCGTTCCCAAAGTAGCAATCCCTTGGGGAAAGCCTGCTTGCCATACTGAAATCACATCCACATATCCTTCGAAGAGCAACGCTTGTTTTCGCTTCCGGATATATGGGCGAGCGCGATGAAGGTTGAATAGTGTTGTACTCTTGCTGAAGAGTGGACTTTCCGGACTGTTTAGGTACTTGGCAGGCGCTGATGGGTCCAATGCTCTCCCACCAAAAGCGATTACTTTTCCCTGTGAATCGTGGATCGGAAAAATAACGCGCCCGCGAAACCGGTCGAAAATCTTGCCGGCTTCACTTTTTGCAAGCAACCCTGCTTCAACCATCAGGTCCAACGAGAAACGTCGATTTTGCAAAAATGAAGTGACGAAGTTCCAAGAGTCCGGGGCAAAACCGATCCCGTATTCATCGATCGTCTGCCGTGATATTCCCCGCTTTTGCAAATACTTCATCGCCTCATGGCCATACGGCGTTTCCGTAAGGACGTAATGGTAGAGCTTAGCTACGAGCTGATGGGCCTCGAGCATAATCTGCTTGGCCTTTTTTTCCGGAGCCGCTTCTTCCTCCTCTTGCGCCTGGGGCACCGCGATCCCGGCACGTTCAGCAAGCCTGTGGACGGCTTCGGGAAATGTCAATTGCTCCAGCTTCATTAAAAAGGAAAAGACATCTCCGCCTGCCCCACAACCAAAGCAATGAAAAAATTGTCGCTCCGCATTGACATTAAAGGAGGGTGTCTTTTCCGAGTGGAACGGACACAAGCCTAGAAAAGCGCGACCGCTTTTTCGCAGTTGTACATACTCTCCTACTACATCTACGATGTCAACAGCGGCACGGACTTGGTTCACAAAATCAGCTGAATTGGGACCAGCCATGTCTTTCCACCTTTTTTATAAATTACGCAATGAGGTTATTTAGTTCGTCAAAATTCGTCATTTTCCTTCTTGAAAACGCTACTCTTTTCTTCTTTTCTACTTTTCCACATTTTCGCAGGCGGTAAACGCCTTCCGAGCGCTCCTTTGAAAAGGAGGCAATTCTCTTTTATTCTACAAAAAACGTCAAAACCCTTCTTAAGACCTATGTTCTTTTCGAAGATTATTCTTGCGGATGATTTCCAAAATGATATTGGCTGTTTCCTCTACCGCTTTGTTGGAGACATCGATGACAGGGCAGCCGACACGTTGAATGATTTTCTGCGAATACGCCAGTTCTTCGTTGATTCTGTCCAGATTGGCGTAATTGGCTTGTGCGGTAAGACCGAGAGCCTTCAGCCTCTCCGTGCGGATGCCGTTCAACTGCTCGGGATTGATGGTAAGTCCGATGCAGCGTTCGGGCGGGAGCTGAAACAGCTCTTCCGGCGGTTCCACTTCTGGAACCAACGGCACATTTGCCACCTTCAAGCGCTTGTTCGCCAAATACATCGAGAGCGGTGTCTTGGACGTACGGGACACCCCGATCAGCACGACATCCGCACGCAGCAGCCCGCGGGGATCGCGGCCGTCATCGTATTTGACCGCGAACTCGATAGCGTCCACCTTGCGGAAATACTCTTCGTCCAGCCGCCTGACCAAACCCGGTTTTCCGGTAGGCGGTTCATGCAGCATCTCCTGCAGCGTTGTCAGCAGCGGTCCCATTACATCAATCGTACGGATGCCGTGCTTTTGCGCCTGCTCGACGATATACGTTTTCAGCTCTGGCACGACGAGGGTAAACACGACCATCGCATTCATCTCTTTTGCAGAGGCGATAATTTCATCGATTGATTCTTTGTCCTCTATGTATGGATACTTGTGTACATCGATGGAAAAGCGGTCAAACTGGCTGGCTACTGCGCGCACGACCAGTTCCGCCGTTTCGCCGATAGAGTCTGAAACCACATAAATAAGCTGTCCTCTTTGATCCATTGTATCGCTTCTCCTCCTACACTTTCGGCTCGCTGCCCAATTCGACAAATGCCTTGGCAATCGTCGTTTTCGTCACTCTTCCCAATAGCTCCCAATGCTTGCTGTCCTCTCCCTGTCCGGGACGAACTACTGGCAGCGAGTCGATTTGGAAGTCGATCAGTTTCTTCGCCGCCGCGTAAAGCGTCTCTTCAGGCCCGCAGGTGACAATATTGGGCATCCTGGTCATGATGATCCCGACGGGCACATCCTCAAGGGTCTTGTTTCCGAGCGAGGCTCGAAGCAGGTCCTTGCGCGAGAGTACACCGGCCAGGAAGCCTTTTTGGTTGACCACAAAAAGAGTGCCTACGTCCTCCAGAAAAAGGGTCACGATTGCATCGTAGGCAGAAGCCGATTCAGATACGACGATGGGCATCGCCTTGTAGTCTTTGACGAGAAGCTTGTGAAGCCGTTCACTAATGATCGAGCCAGCCGGTCTGCCCGCATAAAAATAACCGACGCGAGGTCTGGCTTCTAAATAACCTGACATCGTTAGGATGGATAAGTCTGGGCGAAGAGTAGCCCGGGTCAGATTCAGCCGCTCCGCGATCTGCTCACCGGTAATCGGCCCCTCATCCTTCACGATCTGTATGATGTGCTCTTGTCGTTTGGTAAGCTCGATGACCAATCACCCCGGTTCTGTCTGGTTACTACCCCTAGTATTACTCTATTCGACGAGATATTCCTTCTTTCCAAGGGAAAAAAGGTCGCCCCCGCGAGTGCTGGCGGAGGCGAATCTGTATGGTTATAATCAGGCAAACACAAGCTTGGAGAAATCAGCGTACCCGTAAATCAGGCGGGACAGGCGCAGCAACAGGCCCAAACGGTTTTGGCGAACCGCCTGATCTTCCGCCATGACCATCACCTTGTCAAAAAATGCCTGGATCGGTTCACGGAGAGTAGACAGTGTCTCCAGTACGCGCTTTTGATCATCCAGCCCGCTTACTTCCTGAGCTACGGACACGTACGTTTGATGCAGAGCCCGTTCTACGTCTTCTGCAAATAGGCTCTCGGAAACCGCGTCCGCTTCTGCCTTTTGGGCCAGATTGTTTACGCGGTTAAACTGCTCCACGGTAAACTTGAACGCTTCGGACTGCACGGCGTTCATCAGTGCTTTTGCTTTTTGCAAAAGTACAGGCAGCACATTCAAATCTGCGGACAGAACAGCATCGATCACGTCGTAACGGACGCCTTCTTCCTGCAGTACATTTTTCAGGCGCAGTGCGAAGAAGTCCTTGAGGTCCTGTTTCACTTCGTCACTCGTGCGTTTGGACACGCCTTGTTCGTTGTACGAAGAAAGCGCAGCATCCCACAGCTCATCGAGTGAGAGGGTCCAGTTCCGATCAAGCAGAATGGCCACGATACCGGCAGCCATCCGGCGCAATCCGTACGGGTCTTGGGAACCGGTCGGGACAATGCCGATCGAGAAGCAGCCGACGATCGTATCCAGCTTGTCGGCAATACTCGCAATCGCTCCGGGTGCGGACACGGGCAGCTGGTCTCCGGAGAAACGCGGGAGATAGTGCTCAAACACACCGTGCGCTACCGTTTCGCTTTCGCCAGCCTTGCGGGCGTAATCCTCACCCATCACGCCTTGCAGTTCAGGGAATTCGCCGACCATATTGGTGACGAGGTCAAACTTGGCAATCTCGGCGATACGGTCCACCTGGCGAGCTTCCTCTGCGGTGATGCCCAGCTTTTCAGCGATCAGGGCTGCTGTCTTGCGGACGCGGCGCACTTTGTCGCCGATGGTCCCCAGCTCTTCATGGAAAACAATCGTCTCCAAACGCTTCAGACAACTGTCAATCGAGAGCTTCTGGTCTTCCTCGTAAAAGAAGCGCGCATCGGACAGACGGGCCCGGAGAACTTTTTCATTTCCTTTGGCCACATTCTCCAGCGCATGGCTGTCGCCGTTGCGAACCGTAACAAAGTGATTCAGCAGCTGGCCGCTGGCATCCTCCACCGGGAAATAGCGCTGATGCTCCCGCATGGATGTAACCAATACCTCGCGCGGTATAGAGAGAAAATCCCGTTCAAAGGTACCGAACAGAGCTGTCGGATATTCGACGAGATGCACAACCTCGTCCAGCAGTCCTTCGTCCATCGGAATCCGCCAGCCGTTTTCTTTTTCCAAACGGCGGATTTGTTCGACGATCAGAGAGCGGCGCTCTTCTGCACTGACAATGACATGCTCCTCCGCCAATCGGCTCGCATATTCGGCAGGCGCTTGCAGGCTCACTGCCTGGCTGCCCAGGAAACGATGGCCACGGGTCACATTGCCTGTCTTTACGCCGGCAATTTCCATCTCAACCAGCTCTGCACCAAAAAGGGCAACGAGCCAGCGGATCGGCCGAACGAACTTCAGGTCATGGGCACCCCAGCGCATGTTCTTTGGAAAGTTCATGGACGTAATGACATCCGCAAGCGCTGGCAGCAGGCTGACCGTTTCTTTTCCTGCTTCCAATCTCCGTGCATGGACGTACTCTGCACCGTTTACTTCCTTGAAGTACAGCTGCTCTGTATCGACACCGTTGCTGCGTGCGAAGCCCTGTGCCGCTTTGGTCCAGTTGCCCGCTTCATCTACAGCGATCTTTTTTGCCGGCCCTTTTGCTTCCTCGTCTTTATCCGGCTGCTTTTCTGCAAGGCCGTGGATCAACAAAGCGAGGCGGCGAGGCGTTTCATAAGAATCGATCTTGTCGTACGGGATGCGCTGGCCCTCCAGCCAATTCTCGACTTTTTCGCGCAATTGCGCCGCTGCTCCGGCAATAAAGCGGGCAGGCATCTCTTCCGTACCAATCTCCAAAAGAAAATCTCGTTTACTCATTTGTGCTCACTCCTTCCTTGCTGTCAGCCGCGTGTTTCAGCATAGGGAAACCGAGGCGCTCGCGCTCAGCCAGGTAGGTCTGGGCTACTTCACGGGACAAATTGCGCACCCTGGCAATGTAACCGGTTCTCTCCGTCACGCTGATGGCGCCTCTGGCATCGAGCAGGTTAAAGGTGTGGGAGCATTTCAGCACGTAGTCATACGCAGGGAATACAAGATGTTCTTTCATCAACCGTTTGGCTTCGGCTTCGTACGTATTGTACAGGTTGAACAGCATGTCCACGTCAGACAGCTCGAACGTGTATTTGGAATGCTCATACTCCGGCTGCAGGAACACGTCACCGTAGGTAACGCCGTTCACCCATTCCAGGTCAAAGACGTTCTCCTTCTCCTGGATGTAGGAGGCAAGGCGTTCCAGGCCGTACGTAAGCTCGACTGCGACTGGCTTGCACTCCAGTCCGCCTACTTGCTGGAAGTACGTGAACTGGGTAATCTCCATACCGTCCAGCCACACTTCCCAGCCCAGTCCCCACGCACCGAGACCCGGGTGCTCCCAGTTGTCCTCGACAAAGCGGATGTCGTGCTCGAGCGGGTTGATTCCCAACTGGCGAAGGCTCTCCAGATACAGCTCCTGAATGTTGTCCGGAGACGGCTTCATAATCACTTGAAATTGATGATGCTGGTACAAGCGGTTCGGGTTTTCCCCGTAGCGGCCGTCAGCCGGGCGACGGGATGGCTCTACGTACGCCACATTCCACGGCTCCGGGCCGATCGAGCGCAGGAATGTCATCGGATTCAGTGTGCCCGCCCCTTTTTCCACATCATACGGTTGAACGACCAGGCAGTTTTGCTTTGCCCAATAATTCTGCAGTGTCAAAATGATGTCTTGAAACGTCATGCTCATGGACTTGTACCTCCCTGTTTTTTTCGGGCCAGCCTGTAGGGACAAAATAAAAAACCTCCCGCCGCCTACACTGTTGCCCAACAGTGTAGGGACGAGAGGATTTCCCGCGGTTCCACCCTACTTGACGACACGCCGACGCATCGTCCTCTTTCCGAAAAAAGCGTTGCTCCAGAATGCCCTTCGTCAGCTTGGTTACCGGGCTTTCACCCTCCCCGGTTCGCTTTGTCAGACCACCCGCACATCCCTTTTGCAGGTCCATCCGAAAAAACCAGCGGCCGACTACTCCTTTCTTTCACCGCAACGTATTTGAATTGGTTTTTATGATAGCGAAAAGTGTTCGGAATGTCAATCGCTCCCGGCGAGCGGCATTCGTTCCATCTGATCCAGGAAGGCTCTGCTCTTGAGCCGCAAATCAAGGTGCTCATCCATGAAGCTTCTGAGCACATGCTTGAGCTGGCTTCTGGTCGTCGGCTTTACCTCGATGTCCCCCAGACGCTCCAGATCAAAAACCTGGAACAGCCTGAGCAGCTTCCAGACCGACGGAGTCACAGCAATCGCATAGGCATCGCCGGCTGCACAAGCAGGGCACAGCAAGCCTCCCTGCGAGACGCTGATGACATAAGGCTCACGCTGCTCGCCGCAGTTGGCGCAAGCTGTCAAGCGTGGAGTGATTCCGGCTACCTGAAGCATTTTGGTTTCGAATATGCGGCAAAGAATCTCCGGGTCCCGTCCTTCGTCGAGGTGGCGAAAGAGCTGGTGCAACAACTGAAACAAAAAAGGATTTCCTTCTCCGTCTTCTGTCAGCCGGTCCAACAGTTCTGCTATGTAAGCGGCATAAGCCGTAGACATCAAATCCTGCCGCAGATCCCGAAACGAGTCAACGATCTCTCCCTGCGAGAGATCGGCCATACCGCTTCCGGGTCCCGTTTTACAGAGATAGTATCCGTGGGTAAAGAGCTGGGAGACGGCGCTCAACCGGCTCTTGGCCTTCTTGGCGCCTCGAGCCATGATCGCTACCTTGCCGCGCTCCCGGGTAAACAGGGTCACCACTTTGCTGGACTCGCCATAGTCCACGCTTCGGATGACGATACCTTCCCATTTTACAAGCATGCGTGTGTGTCACCCAATTCATCCTGGGCGAGATCAAACGGGGCCTCCTCACTGGCTCCTGACGTTTGAAGGTGCTCTCTGTAGAGGAGATAAGCATGGATATCACCGGTTGAAGCGAAATAACTCCAAGAAAACTCGTTGAGCATGGAGCAACATCCTTTCTGTTTTCGGCTAAATCCACTTCCTTACTTAGATTCACCTGTGCCCGTTATTCTATGCCTTGGAAAAATTACCTTCGATCGCCAAGCCGCTTGCCGCAAGCAAAAACGTCTTATTCCTCGTTGTAGAAGCCAAAGTTTCGCAGCATTCTTTCCTGGTTGCGCCAATCCTTTTTGACCTTGATCCACAATTCCAAAAACACCTTGTCACCCAGCAGCCGCTCGATATCCACCCGTGCGCGTTTGCCGATTTCCTTGAGCATCTTGCCTTTTTCGCCGATCAAAATGCCCTTCTGCGAATCGCGCTCTACATAGATTGCTGCATAGATATACAGCGTTTTGCCGTTTTCTCCCCGCTTCACTTCTTCGATCGTGACGGCAATCGAATGGGGAATCTCTTCGCGCGTCAGATGGAGCACTTTTTCGCGAATCAATTCAGCCATGACGAATCGCTCAGGATGGTCCGTCACCTGGTCGGCCGGGTAAAACATCGGTCCCTCTTCCATTTCATCAAAGATGGCCTGTACGAGAGATCCCGTATTATTCCCCTCCATTGCGGAGATCGGAATGATCGCTTTGAACTCGTACAACTGCCGGTACTCGTCAATAATCGGCAGCAGGGCTTCCGGATGGACCTTGTCAATTTTGTTGATGACTAAAAAAACCGGTGTCTTCACCTGTTTGAGGCGATCGATAATGTACTCGTCGCCCGCCCCGCGTTTTTCTGTCGCGTCAATCACAAAGAGCACCAGGTCGACTTCATTCAAGGTGTTTTCCGCCACCGAGACCATGTAGTCGCCCAGCTTTGATTTCGGCTTGTGAATGCCCGGGGTATCCAGGAAGATGACTTGGCCTTCTTCTGTCGTATATACGGCCGTAATTTTATTGCGCGTCGTTTGCGGCTTGTTTGACATGATGGCAATTTTTTGGCCAACAATGTGATTGAGCAAGGTTGACTTGCCGACGTTTGGTCTGCCCACGATCGAGACAAACCCCGATTTGAACGATGATTTGGTCTTGCGGTTATCCACGTAAATCCTCCTTGGTGAACGCCCCTGGCAGCAGGGCTGATACGGTTGTCTCCAAGACATCTCCATTCAGATTGGACAGAATGACAGGCATGTCAGGCGGGCATAATTCGGCCATGACCTGGCGGCAGGCACCGCACGGCGAGACGGGATCCGGCGTATCGGCTACGACGGCAATCGCCTTGTATTGTTTGTCTCCCTCGGAAAAAGCCTTGAACAAAGCTGTTCTCTCCGCACAGTTGCAGAGGGGAAACGCCGCGTTTTCAATGTTGCAGCCGAGATATACCTTGCCGCTTTCCGCTAGGAGCGCTGCGCCCACAGGAAACTTGGAATAAGGTACATAGGCCCGTTGTCTAGCTTCTTTTGCCTGCGCCAAAAGCGCTTGTTTATCCATATTCATCACTCTCTGTTCTGTGAAAAACGCTGAGGCGTTTTTCTTATTTTCGACTTCAAACACATACTTCTTGCACCGTTTTACGACTCCTCTGGTTGAATCAATGCGGTGGGCTCGCTAAGCCGCTCTTTTGGCGGAACAACACCGCCCGAGATGACAAATTTTAACCCATCTTCGATCGACATGTCCAGAAATGTTACCTCACTTCGCGGAACCAGGGCAAGCCAGCCATTGGTCGGATTGGGCGATTTGGGCAAAAACACGTTTACGTATTCCTTGCCCGTAAACTCCAAGGCCCCGCCCTGCGACTCTCCTGTTAAAAATCCGACCGTGTACACTCCCTTACGCGGATATTCCACCAGCACCACCTGCTTGAAGCTGGAGCGTTCATGCACCAGCGCTTGGGACACCTGCTGAACCGTAGAATACACGCCTCGTGCGACCGGAATGAACCCGAACAGCCGCTCCACCATGGAAAAGACATGCCTTCCGACCGGTGTACGGGCAATCCCCCCGATCAATAGCAGGATCAATAGCAGCAGCAAAACCCCGATGACCGGGATGTGGCCATGAAAAGGGACGCCAAGAAACCAGACGAGCTCCCCCTGCCTGGAGGCCAGTCCGGTTGTCAGCATCAGTTCTGTCAGCCATCCCCCGACAGCGCGATCCACCATGAAAAAAACCAACTGCAACAAGTAGACGGTTACAAACAACGGAAGCAATACCATGAAGCCAGCGAATACTCGTTGCCACACTGCAGTCATGCTCCTTTCACGCTGGTAGCCATGCGGACAATTTTTGTAGGATAGGAGGACCAAAGACGTACAATCCGACGATGACAGACAATACGGCCGCAACCAGTACAGATCCGGCAGCCGCATCCTTGGCTGCTTTTGCCTTTTCGTGTCTCTCGGGTGAAGCGAGATCCACTGTTGCCTCGATTGCCGTGTTCATCAGCTCTAATGAAAAGACGAGCGCGATAGAAAAAAAGACCAGCAAAACATCGTTGCGGGAAATCTCCAACCACCACGCCATCACCAGCGCCACGATGGCTGCTGCGACGTGAATGCGCATGTTTCGCTGAGTCTTCACGGTATGGGCAATTCCTGCAAAGGCGTACGAAAAGCTGCGAATAAAGCTGCTCCATGCACGCAAGGTATATCGCCTACCTCGTCAAGCCAATTTTCTGCAGTACTTCCTCTTGACGGGAAAACATTTCTTTTTCTTCCTGCTCGGTTTGATGGTCATACCCGAGGAGATGGAGAAAGCCATGGACGGCCAAAAAGCCCAGCTCCCGCTCCAGTGAATGACCGTAATCCCGGGCTTGCTCCTCAGCCTTTGGCAACGAAATGATGATGTCGCCAAGCATGTTGGGAAATTGGTCAAGCTCTTCTTCGTCGATAAAAATGTCCATTTCGCCTTCTCCCGCCTCGTTCATGGCGAAAGACAGAACATCTGTTGGACGATCGACATTCCTGTACTCGCGGTTCAGCTCGTGTATGCGTTCATTGTTAACCAATGTGACGACCACTTCTCCGCTGACTTCTTCCCGCTCTGCTGCTTCCTGCAGACAGCGGACGATAAGGGCTTCGAGCTGCTCGCCAATCGGTTCGATTTCTTCGTGAAGGACTTCTACAGATAACACGAATGCTTGTCTCCTTTACCTGGTGCTGTGTTCTACTTCGTCTTTGGCGTACGCCTCGATAATTTTTTGAACCAGGCTGTGACGTACGACATCCGCCTCCTGGAAGCGGATAAAGGCGACGTCCGGGATAGGGCCGAGAATCCGCTCAGCCTCTCGCAATCCGGACTTTTTGCCCTTCGGCAGGTCGATCTGTGTCACGTCACCCGTAATCACCATCTTGGAGCCGAATCCAAGACGGGTCAAAAACATTTTCATCTGCTCCGGAGTGGTGTTCTGGGCCTCATCGAGAATGACAAAGCTGTCCTCCAGCGTGCGGCCGCGCATATACGCAAGAGGCGCCACCTCGATCAGTCCCCGCTCCATCATTTTTGCCACCTGCTCTACACCCAGCATGTCGTACAGTGCATCGTACAGCGGACGCAGATAAGGATCTACCTTTTCCTGCAGGTCGCCAGGCAAAAAACCGAGACTTTCCCCTGCTTCTACCGCAGGCCGTGTCAGGACGATCCGTTTGACTCGTCCATTTTTAAGAGCGCTGACTGCCATCACAACCGCCAGATACGTTTTTCCGGTACCCGCCGGTCCGATGCCAAACACGATATCATGCCGTTTCATTTCGGATAAATAATGACGCTGTCCCAGTGTCTTGGCGCGAATCAGTTTTCCTTTCTGCGTCCGAGCCACTTCCTCCTCGTAGACATGGAGCAGCTGTTCAACCTCTCCATTTTCGAGAAATTGCAGCGCGTACGATACGTCACGCTCAGAAAGGGGGATGCCTCTGCGGATCAGCTGAAGCAAAACGGAAAACAAGCGAGACAGCTTATCCACCTCTGCCTTGTCACCAGCGATGAGGACCTCACCACTTCGGGAAATGATTTTTGCAGTTGTTTTTTCTTCAATGATTTTTAGATACGCATCGTGGGGTCCAAACAACAGTAGTGCTTCAGATGCATCAGCAAACGGGATTTTTACCTCTTCTTGTACGTGCAACAGGCTTCCATCTCCTTGCAGCAGTAATCATATGTTAGGGAGCTGGATCAGGCGAGGGCGGCGAGGCCACAATCGGCTGTTCCTCAGCAATATCTTCGATGACAGAAAAATGAATGCTCAAGTAAACTTTACCATTCTCTCTCTTGACGTGCAAAACTTTTTCGTCTCGAATGGCCGCATCCGCTCCCGCTTTTTGCAAGATATCCTCGCGTGCGATCTGTTGGGCCAAAGCGATTGCCTCCTCTTGGCTGAGCTCCTGCGCGACCGGCTCTACCTCCGCATGCGTAACGGTCTTCCAGCCGATGGGAATCGAGAACCCGGCTATCGAAGGCGAATATCTTTCTTCGGAGGACTCCGCTTTTGCAAATGGCTCGATTTGCCACGGCCAAATCTGCAGCGCGTATGGCCCGACCAGCAAGTACTGGTGTTCTTGCTTTTCCCCCGTGTAGCGGTATTGGGAACGGGTTAGCGGAACGGAGACGTTGCTGATATACCAGACTTCTCCTTTTACAGTCCCTTTGGCTGCCACTGCCTTTTGCCGTTGATCATTCCCGATGATCCCTGAAATGAGGATTTGTCCTTTATTGACAACCTGATTGACCGTCACCGCTTTCTTGCCTGCCTCTGGCAAAATGGTGGAAATGACCGCCCGCTTCTTTGCCACCAGATGGCGTGGCCCGATCGGATCAGGCAACTCCTGTTCCTCCTTCTCGACCACCTGGATGATCGCCTTCGTTCCCTGGATGTTCACCCATATCCAGGAGGCTTGCGGAATCAGCTTCATCATCTCCCGCCGTATTTCCTGCGGTTCTTTTAGTTTGGCCTTCCATACCCCTTCTTTAATCCCTACTTGTTCTGCTGCCTTGGCCACCATTTCCGGATGGAGCTTTTTGGTCCCCACTACCTCTATTTGCCAAACGAATGAGGAGAGCATGTACAATCCGAAGAAAAACAAAGCGACACCCGTGATAAAACCCGCTTTTTTCCGCAAACGAAACAGCCAAAACGGAAATCCCTCCCGCTTTTGCACATGCACCCGGCAGCCCGTC
The DNA here is from genome assembly GCF_037964015.1 of Brevibacillus sp. FSL K6-6036. Classification (NCBI taxonomy): domain Bacteria; kingdom Bacillati; phylum Bacillota; class Bacilli; order Caryophanales; family Paenibacillaceae; genus Brevibacillus; species Brevibacillus sp. FSL K6-6036. The sequence continues at coordinate 1,905,937 of NZ_CP150173.1, read as the reverse complement.
TCCTTTAAAAGCGGCCGCAAGCGAAAGTAATCCTGAAGCAGGATATCACAACTGCTGACCTCTGTACCGACCCTGCGAATGTTCCATACCTGTATTCCCTGTCGCACTGCCATGTTGAGGAACCTTTCAAAACGTTTGCCACGGACCGTAATCGTGATATGTCCGTTCATCCATTCCTGCAGTCCATTGCGCATGCTAGTCCCCACTTTCCTCGCGTATTCACCCTCATCCCCGCCGGGAATGGCAGACCACTGGCTCATCGGTGGCCCCCCATCCTTCCTGCGAGTCCGACTTACGTTTTCTCGAGAAATTTCACCCCGCCGATCCTGCCTTCCAATAGCACTTCTTCGGGTAAAATGGCGCGGATGACCAGTTGCTCTCCCGTCACAATCAGTTGACCGTTGGTTAACAGTAAACGGAGCTCCTTCTCACTGAAGTGGAGAACTCCGCGGTGGTTTTCAATATACATCTGCAAATGACCAATCATGGTGATGCGCGGGACTTCGAGAACCACATCCTGCGGCAAATCCAGCACTCCTACTGCCAGATTACGCAACCGGCGGCTCCATCGCCTCATGAGTAAGCCCCCCCCTTTCGCTGACGCATCTATGGAGTATGGAGAAAGAAAATCGTCAAAGACAAGACAGCATCGTGCCCGCAATTCTTCTCTTATAACCGTATGCGGCATAGCCGGAGGAACATGCAGAAAACTTCATGTCACAAACGAAACGATAGGCGAGAGGACCAAAAGGCAGCCAAAATAAAAAAAGCCCGTCACTCCATGCGAGGAGGAGCAGGCTAGTTCTATCATCCTTGATGAACGGGTTGTTTGGAACCCTTCGAGGATCGCGAGGCCGCTTTCCACTTTTTCAGTACACGCTTTACTTTTTCAGCCGTACAACCGCAGGCGATTGCTGTCTCGTAGATGGATTTTTTTTCATAAATCACCAGCCGAATCACTTTCTGTCGAAATCGGCTCATCCCTTCCAATGCCTGTGGATTCATCCTTTTCTACCCCTTATCTTTTCTAAATATTGTAATTCTTTTCCTTCTTTAAGAATAGGAGATGGATGCAATCGACACAAGTAGTGTTATTCGATATCTTTCGACAGCGAAATCTACCAAAGGGAAGCCTTCTATGGAAAAAAGAAGAGCTGCCCTGCATGCAGTCTCTTCTGCTTTACAGGACAGCCCCTGCGGCCAAAATAGGTTTACAAGCTTCTTCTCGCTGGAAGATGGGGAGTGCGCGCTCGAGGTGGGCCATAAATCATCGCCCACTTCATCCCTTCCCGAGGATCGAACGTATCGTGCTGCTCTTCCTCACGCGAAACTGCAGGAGCGCTTGCAGACTCTTTTCTCTCCAGCGGACGTTCTGCCTCAGCAGCGGTTTCCAGCGTCACCAAATGCTCCGACTCTTGCCACCCCTCAGTCTGTACGCTGCTTTCCATAGCAGGTGCCGCTTCAGGTCGAGGCTCAAGCGATGTGACGGTCCGCCTTTCTTCCTGCTCTTGCTCCCACGGCCATCCGCCGCCATCCGCTGGTGTAAGCACCGGGCGGGGAGCGGGTTTTTGATTCGGCTTTTTATTTCCTTTCAGACCTAACAGCTTATAGCCCAAGTAGCCCAGTATGACAAACCAGAACTTGCCGATCAGCGGAATTGCCCAACCCAGCAGATCAAATAAGAGCTCCAGGAGATCGTCCATGATCCCGGCCTCTACTTCTTGTCATCCGGCGGGGTAATCGGTTTCTGTTTTTCACCCGCATGACCGAATGATTGACGCATCTGGGTATCCGCTGAAATATTTTGCAGGTTGTAGTAATCCATTACGCCCATTTTGCCGCTTTTCAAAGCCTCGGACAAAGCGAGTGGCACTTGCGCCTCCGCTTCCACTACTTTTGCTTTCATCTCTTCTACGCGGGCTTTCATTTCCTGTTCGGTTGCGACAGCCATCGCGCGGCGCTCTTCGGCTTTTGCCTGGGCAATGCGTTTGTCCGCCTCTGCCTGATCGGTCTGAAGCTGTGCCCCGATGTTTTTCCCTACATCTACATCTGCAATGTCGATGGACAGGATTTCAAAAGCGGTACCAGCGTCCAACCCTTTGTTCAATACCGTTTGGGAAATTCTGTCCGGATTCTCCAGCACGTCTTTATGCGCCTCGGAAGAACCGATTGTCGTCACAATTCCTTCTCCTACACGAGCAATGATCGTCTCTTCGCCTGCACCCCCGACGAGTCGGTCGATATTGGCACGCACGGTTACCTTTGCTTTCGCTTTCACTTCAATACCGTTCTTGGCCATCGCAGCTACGATTGGCGTTTCGATTACCTTCGGATTGACGCTCATTTGGACCGCTTGAAGCACGTCGCGGCCAGCCAGGTCAATCGCGGCCGCACGCTCGAAGCCGAGCGGAATATCCGCACGCTGCGCGGCAACCAGGGCATCAACAACGCGGTCTACGTTACCGCCGGCAAGATAGTGGCTCTCCAGTTGATTGGTGTCCAGCTCAAGCCCTGCTTTTCTTGCCTTGATCAACGGATTGACGATCCGCGACGGGATAACCCGGCGCAGGCGCATAGCCACCAGTGTAATGATCCCGATCCGAACGCCGGACGCCAATGCAGATATCCAGAGCATGACCGGGACGAACGAGAAGAAGATGGACAGGACAACAATTGCCACTGCCACCATAAAAATAAGAGGAATTAATCCGCTTTCCAACATGTACAATCTACTCCTTTTGATCGATTTCCTGAACGACTACCCGAGTTCCCTCAACTTGGCTCACGACTATTTGCGAACCAGCGGCGATAAATCCGCCTGCGCTGACTGCGTCAATCCGCTTGCCATCAATCTTCACGACACCGGCCGGACGAAGCGGCGTCAGTGCCACACCGTTTTTGTTCAACAAATCGCGCTGGTCTTTCGGGGCGACGTATCCCGCTTCGTTTCGCTGAACCTCACCTAGGATAAACTTGCTGAAAAGGCCTTTTATCCCATACTTCTTGATGAGAATGAGCATGACGATAACCGTGACCAGAACGGCAATACCCAAAGACGCAAGCCCTTGCTGCGTGTCGTAAGCCGCCATGATCAAACCGGTGACGATACTGATAAAACCAATGGCTCCCACAATTCCGCCCGGCAAAAAGATTTCCATGATCATCAGCAAAATACCGAGGACGAACAGGGCGATGTGCAGCCAGGTGGCAAAACCTGCCACGTAATGCCCGAAGAAGTACAGGCCAAAGGCACACAGCGATATCGTCCCCGCCACACCAAAGCCTGGCGCAAACAATTCAACGACGATTCCGACCAGGCCGACAATCAGCAGCAGACTCATGACGACCGGACTTGTAACGACACGGGCGACACGCTCTCCCACTGTAGGCTCGATGGTCTGCAGGCTGTCCGCCTGAACACCCAGGTACGAAAGCAATTCTGCTTTGCCCGACACCACCTGATCGGCATATCCGAGCTCTTTGGCCCGTTCTGCCCCGAGCGAGAGGACGGTCCCCTTGCCTTTCAGCCCGGGATACTCTTTGTCGATCTCTACCATTGCACGGGCTACCTCTTCGTTTCGCCCGTTCAGCGCTGCTGCTTGGGCCATTTTTTCAGACCAGCCGGAAATGAGCTTCACGTCCGCCGCATTTCCTGCCAGATCGATTGGAGTGGCTGCCCCGATGCTGCTGCCGGGCGTCATCACAATCTCGTTTGCATTCAGGGCTATATAGGTTCCCGCAGAGAAAGCCTGATTGTCGATATAGGCGACTACGTGAACCGGGGATTGCCTGATCAGCTGCCCGATCGAATCGGCAGCTCCGATCTCGCCGCCCGGCGTGTTGATGTGCAGGACAATCAGGTCGGCCTGCTGGCTTTCCGCTTCGGCGAACGCTCTTTTTAGGAAACTTCCCAAGCCTTGCTCGATCTCATGCTCCACAGGGACCCAGTAAGCCTTGTGATAAGTTTTGGCATCGGCCAAATGTCCGGTGGTAAAACCCAAAATCGCTACAGCAATGCAAATGACTGACAGTAATAGCCGCAGAGGGTTCACCGTACGCCTCATTGAACGCATCCCATATACCTCCTTTCTTCGATTGCCTCAGATGTCAGCTACTAAGGGTATACGGAATACATCCCTAATCGTTTCATTTTTCCTTTGTTCATTGTCAGGATCGGCATTTTCACGCAAAATATCCCGCTTCTGGAAGCTTTTCGCTGCAAAAAAAGAAAAACCCAGTCGTTTGAAGACTGAGTTTTTCTGTCGTATCTATATGAGGTTGTTCCTTTTTTACGTTGGTAGTTCCTCAGATACTATCTTTTGCACGAGTGTACCGTCAGCTTTTCCCTTTACTTTTGGCATGATGACGCCCATTACCTTGCCCATCTCCTTTTTGGAAGAGGCACCGGTGGAAGCAATCGCTTCCCGGACAATCTCACGAACTTCGTTTTCACTCAGTTGTACAGGCAAATAAGCTGAAAGCACTTCAATTTCTTCTCGTGTTTTTTCGGCCAGATCCAAACGGCCGCCTTTTTCAAACTCATGGAGGGATTCACGGCGCTGTTTTAACTCACGGGTCAAGATGGTCAGCTCTTCGTCTTCAGACAACTGTCTACCTTTGTTAATCTCTTCGTTCTGGAACGCAGCTTTCACCATGCGAATAACAGAGAGTTTTAGCGCAGCTTTGTCCTTCATCGCTTGCTTCATATCTTGATTGAGTCGCTCCATTACACTCATGATGGGCCCTCCGTCAATTAATACTTGCGCTTACGAGCTGCTTCGGATTTTTTCTTGCGCTTAATGCTTGGCTTTTCAAAGTGGCGACGTTTACGCAGTTCCGCCATCACCCCAGATTTGGCGCTCTCACGCTTGAAGCGGCGAAGTGCGCTATCCAAAGACTCGTTTTTCTTGACTCGAATTTCTGCCATCTGTCTTCCCTCCCTCCGCTAAAACCGTGGGACACCTGTTACCAACAGACTGTCACACTTCATTATAGGACAGAAAACCAAGGCAGGTCAACCTTTCTTTCCAACTTATTCTTGGAAACCTGCCATAAAGTGATAGTGAATATGGAAAACTTCCTGTCCGGCTGATTTTCCGCAGTTGTTTACGAGACGGAATCCGTCCAGCTTCAATTTTTCCGCAAGATGCTGTGCAACCTTGTGAATATGAGCAATCAGCGGCAAATCCTCTTCCTTTGCATCCATCAACGTAGGAATCGGCTTTCTCGGAATGATCAGGAGGTGGACCTTCGCTTTGGGTGCGATGTCGTGAATCACGATCACCCTGTCATCTTCATATTCAAACCTGGCTGGAATTTCTTTATCCATGATACGCGAAAAAATGCTTTTTTCCATCGGGGAAATCTCCTCCTGCCCGCACATATTCTCATTTCAGAAGCTGTATGTATTGGTAAGATGCCGAGGCCTTCCTCCAAACTAGTATTATGATAGCCGAGTTCCTCCGGGAAATGCAATGTCCGCCCGCCAAAAGGTCGTTTATGCGGACAAAAAAGCCTTGCGGTGTCAGGACAGGAATGGTAGCATGGCTTCGTAGTTTTCCCCGGTATAGTCCGCATCTTTTTTCTATACCGTCCGTGGTCAACAGCGAACGCTGCGCTGCCATGAATTTCTCATCAGAGACAAACGTATCATCAAAGCGTGCGGTCGCCGTTGAGCACGGGAAAAATGTCGAGGCGTTTCGATCCCCGCGGAAATGGGGACATTATGCACGCAAAAAGGAGATTGTTTACATGAAGCCAATGAAACTGGAACAGATCGCCGTCATGGCAGAAGGTCTGGTTTTGTCAGGTGATCCCGCCCTCGCTCTGACCTCTGTTCATTTTGACACGCGGCAGTTGGATGCTGGCGCACTGTTTGTAGCGATTCAAGGTGTACGAGACGGACACGATTACCTCCTGCAAGCGGTTGAAAGGGGAGCACAGGCTGCCATCATCTCCAATCAGCAAAAAATCCCGGAGAATCTGCCGGAAGGCTTTGGACTGATCCTGGTCAACGATACGCTTCGCGCCTTTCAGAAGCTGGCCAAAAATTATCGCAGGCTCTTTCCGATTCCGATGGTTGCCGTTACAGGCAGCATAGGCAAAACGACGACAAAGGATATCGTCTCGCACGTTCTGGAAAGCAAGCTCTCGATCCATAAAACGTATAAAAATCTGAACAACCACCTGGGTGTGCCGTATTCCCTGCTGCAGCTTGCGGACAGCCATCAGGCCGCCGTTCTGGAGCTCGGCATGAATCATGCCGGAGAGATTGATCTGCTCGCCTCTTTAGTAAAGCCTCGCATCAGTGTCATCACGTACATCGGTGAATCCCATCTGGAATTTTTCGGTTCCCGGGAAAAAATCGCGCTGGCCAAGGCAGAGCTGCTGCCCCATACGGATCCCGACGGCTTTGTTCTGTTAAACGGCGACAATGAATACTTGCGCAAAATCGCTCATTTGTACCCTGGCAAGGTTCTCACCTACTCGGTCGAGGGTCCGGCGGATATTTGGGCGGAACGCATAACGGCGGAAGAGAACGGCATGGCATTTGACGTCTGTTTTCGGGGAGGAGACCGTTTTTCCGCATTCCTCCCGCTTTTCGGAAGCCACAATGTGTTGAACGCGCTGCCTGCTGTAGCGATCGCACGCCATTTTGGAATGACCGACGAGGAGATTATCCGGGCTTTGGCCGCTGTAAAGCTGTCCGCCATGCGCTTTGAACGGAAAAATTCCGTCACCGGCGCGGTTTATATCAGCGATGCCTACAATGCCAGCCCCACATCGATGGAAGCGGCTGTCTCCACCTTTGCTGACATCCTGCCAGATCGCACGAAAGTATTGGTATTGGGGGAAATGTACGAGCTTGGTCCGGACAGCGGAGAGATGCATGCACAGGTTGGCCGTTTTGCCAGCAAGCTGCGCGACCGGTTCTCGCTGCTGGTAGCCATCGGAGAGCTGGCCCGTCCCCTGTACGAGGCATACGAAGGCGAGAAGCGCTTCTTCGCTGCGAAGGAAGAAGCTGCGGATTTGCTGGCTTCCCTCTGCGACAGCTCGCATGCCTTTTTGTTCAAGGCCTCGCGCGGAATGGAGCTGTGGACGCTCCTGGAGGAAATCGAGAAGCGACAAGGATAAAAAAAGCCCCGGAATGGGGCTTTTTCTGTATCAACTATACAACTCTACTGTTCGACAACATGTCGGTATTCATTGAGTTTGTCAGGCGAAAACGCGGAGTAATACATAGAGGCCAGGTCAGCAACATAGACAGATTTTCCGTCTTGCGACCATCCGATTACCCGGATATTGTCAATGGCAGACAAGTAGGGACTCCATTTATTCTCTCCGATTCCTCCGAAAGGATAGAGAAAGCTGCTCGGCTCCTTTTGATAGCGGATCATCATGTAGCTGTCCTGGGCATTGGAGGGGCGGAAAAACCATTCCGCTGCGAAAGCATGCCCTTTCGGCGACCAGACAATCTTGTCGATGAATTGCTCCATGATCGGCAGATGGGACTGTTTTTGCTGCATTACTTTTTTGCCTGTTTGAAGATCAAGGAAATACTCCTCGTTCTGTGTTCTGACATACTTGTACTTCATGTCACTGGAATACGACGGAAAAGCACTTAGCTTGTGCTCGTATTTGAGCCCGGTCGGAAGGTCGAGCTCCTTGTAGGCGGCGTTCGTTTTATAAAACAGCTTGCGCGATGTCGGCATCCAGTACAGGCTTTGAACATCCCGGCTGTAGCTGGGAGTCATCGCAAACCGGTCATTTATTTTCATTTTCAGAGTGGGAACATGCTGCAGATACAAGTGATACCGCACCTGCTCATCTGTGCCTTTCAGGTCCTTTCGGATAAAAGCGAGATATTCTTCATCAGGTGCAACCAGGAAGTCTGTGATCGGATACGCAGCGGATGCGTGCACCAGAACCTTCTTTTTCCCTGTTGCAGGCTCGAACAGCACCAACTGTTCGTTTTCCAGCATATACAACAGATCTTTGCGGGGAGACCACTTGGCGAAGCCGGGGAGCTTCACCAGCTTTTTTGTCTGCAAGTCGTAGAGATACGGGACGGTTGCATCCTGTTTCGAAAAGCCGATTTTCTCCCCGTAAACGTAGCGGCCCGATGGGGAAATAGCGGCTCTGTGCATCGCCGGCATCTGACCTACAGCCTTGATTGCTCTGCCGTCACCGCTTATTTTGTAAATTTCTGTTGGCGGCTCCTGGGGTTTGGGGGATGGCTGAACGGCCGAGGCCGCGGGAATCGAACCGCCGAGCAGTAATGCCATTGTCAAATAAGTAAGCAATAATCGCTTCATGGCAGAGTGACTTCCTTTCTCGTTATGTGTATCGTTTTCCAGCTCTTTTATAGACGCCCTACTTCCCTGTTTGTTTCACTTCCACTGCAAAAAGATCTGGCAACGGCCTTCTCTGGTCGGCAGAACATAAAAAGAGCGCCTGTAGAGCTCTTTTTCATGCTTGTCTATTGATGTGACTGCCTGCTATTCCAATTCTTCGGCATCCACGATATTTCGTTGTTTGTCCGCATGCCGCTCCAGACCGAGCGTGACCAGTCTGTCGATCAGTTCGCTGTAGCTGATACCGGACTCCTGGAACAGCAACGGATACATGCTGAATGGCGTAAATCCGGGCATTGTGTTCACTTCGTTGATGTACAGGCGATCATTGGCTTCGTCCCAGAAGAAGTCAACCCGGGATAGGCCCGAACCGTCCAAGGCGCGGAATGCCGTTTTCGCCATTTCTGCCATCCGCTCGGCCACATGAGCGGGCACCTCCGCCGGTATCTGAAGTTCTGTACCCGCACCCTTGTATTTTGCTTCGTAATCGTAAAATTCTTTGGCTGCAATGACTTCACCTACCGCAGAGGTAAGCAGCTCCTCATTGCCGAGCACGCCGATCTCCAGTTCGCGTGCCTTTACAGCCTCCTCCACGACCAGACGGCGGTCAAACCTGGCTGCCAGGTTCATCGCTTCGATCAGTTGATCGCGGTCCTTCGCTTTGCTGACTCCCACACTGGAACCCATATTGGCCGGCTTCACAAAACAAGGGTAGCCCAGCTTCTCTTCGATCTGCCTGATAGTCTCTTCCTGCTTTTGTTCCCACTCGGAACGCAGCACGCCAACATAGTTTACTTGAGGCAAACCGGCCTGGGCAAACACGTTTTTCATCATCCATTTGTCCATCCCTACCGCAGATGCCATCACTCCGGCACCTACATAAGGGATATTTGCCAGCTCAAGCAACCCCTGAATCGTCCCGTCTTCCCCGTTTGGTCCATGTACGACGGGAAAAATCACGTCAATTTCCTGCCCGATCGAAAAGACGGATGCTGGACGAACGGCGGCTACAAGCTGCCCTTCCGCTGAATCTTCTGGCTGCTGACTGCCTCCGTCCGACAAGCGCAGCGAATCAACCGCTTCCGGCAATTGTCCGGACAGCGTCGCTCCTTTTACCCAGCTGCCGTCCAATTGTACGTAGACCGGCATGATCTCATATTTATCAGCATCAACCGCCTTCATAATAGACATGGCGGTTCGCAGCGAAACTTCATGTTCCGAGGACTTTCCTCCGTAGATGATTCCAAGTCGTATTTTGTTCCCCATGAACCTTTGCTCCTTTCGCCTCTGCGCGGGCAGAGAGCCTACCCGTATCTCATTCTCTCCCATGGTATGCAAACGCCCTATTTTCTTCTACTCACAAGGCTAATCCATCATCCAGCATACACAATCCCCCTCTCAAATACAAGGGACGTCACGAAAGCACCGCCTGACATTGCGCCTCATATTCTGTAACCAAACAGACATGGAGAATCCTTTACGGGAGGTATGTCCATGAGGGATTATCTGCTTTTTTGCAACTACTGCCGCATGTTTACGCTGCTCCACAGCTACAATCGGGAGACGGGCATGTTTTTAGGCGAGTACTCCCTTTTGCACAACGAGTACACCCGCAACAGCATCGTTCTGAATCGATTTTTACTGGCTCATGTCGGGCATGTGATGCGAGTGATCCCCTCCAAAACAGAGGAATTCCAGGAGATTATTTGCACGGCCGCCCATTTTCTGCAGGACGATATCGACAAGTTCGTCGAGGAAAGTCTGGCGCTTGAAAAATACAAGGAGAGAGATCGGCGAAGCGAACGGGAAATCGGGTTGGTCCAGTTGTATATACTGGAGCATCTGCTCGTACACGAACTGGAAAATATCACGGAGATTCGCGCTTCAACCCCGGCAGAAGGACAAGTTCTGCTCGGCAGGGAGCTCGGTCTGAAACGCGCCCTCGAGCTTCTCAGGAGCGCACTGGCGGAAAAACAGGCACTGGAGTAGGCACTCTTGCAACTTTGCCAGCTAGAGATACGTATAGATTGATAGAGAAATAGCCGCAGGGAGGTCGTGCCATGTTTGAATACAAGTTCGTCCGCGTCGAGTTGTCCCCTTTCCGCCGCCGTCCCAAGCAGGATTATCAGGCGATTGTAGCCGAGCACGCCAGACAGGGCTGGAGATTAGTACAGATTTTCGCTCCGGCAACAGGCGGCGAGGGTGCCGCCATGTACTTTGAACTTATCTTTGAAAAGCAAGCTTCCTCGTCTTGAGGTTCCGCTTTTAACGCTAAAAAGAGCGGGACATACGCTCCCGCTCAGGCTGTCGAGAAACCCCACAATATGTTGGAGTTTCTTCTTTCATAACAATAAAATTGAGCACGAAGTGCTGGAAGTCTTAGATAGCACCACACCTAACATGCCTTTGCAAGGTGGAGTGCTATCTTTTTTATATTTTGAACGGTTGCTGTCAGCAACGCTTGCTCTTGGACATTTTCACGTCCGCGCAACCTACAATAGCGAAGTCCATGCAGTTCTTTGGCATCTGCAAAACTTCGCTCTATCGTTTGGTATCTCAACCTGTATAGGTATTTTCCTGACTTACTTAAGCGGTTCTGTCGAACCCATTCTTTACTCTCTTCCCATACATGCCTGGTTATCACCTTTTGGTGATTTTTTGACCGTGTACACATAGTGAGCATCGGACATGCCTTACATATTTCTTTATTTGACTTATACATTCTGTATCCGTTACGGTCAGTTGTCGAATAAGCAAGCTCATGTTTTTGGGGGCAAATATAGACATTCTTTTCGGGATCATATTTAAACCGCCATTTGGCGATAAGGCCTTTAACAGGTGAAAAAGCTCGATGGCCAATGACGGCAAAGATATTTAGATCGTGCAGAGCCTTGCAGATTGGAGTAGTTAAATAGCCAGCATCCAATGCAACGGCTTCAATGGTATCTGTAAACCCAAACTTCTCAATTTGGTGTTGTAGCCGATCTACATAAGGAACAGAATCATGAACGTTACCCGCAGTCACGTGTACATCAGTTATGATATTGTACTTATGATCGACTGTCCGATGATCGAGATAGAAAAAGCCTTCAGGCTTTCCGTCACGAACCATGTAACCACTGTCCGGATCAGTAGTACTCACCTTGATTTCCTTTTCTTCCTTCACATCCTCTCTAGGCTTCAATCCTTTTTTCCGTGTGCTTCACGGTCTTCATTAATGGCTGCTTCTAAATCACTAAGGTAGGCTCGACTAGATTTTTCAATAACATGCTTCTTAAATTTACGTTTGTTCGCATTTGCTTTCAGATGAGTGGAATCACTTATCAAAACACGTCCGCCAACCATGCGATGTTGGATAGCAAGGCGAACGATTTCATCAAAAATCTCTTGGAAAACATTTGTGTTTTTAAAACGAGTTCGACGATTCCAACTGATGGTAGTGTGGTCTGGAACTCGATCTGTTAGTGAAAGGCCAAGAAACCAGCGGTAAGCGATATTCGTCTGAATTTCCTTTTCGAGTTGTCTTTCTGACCGGATACCGTAAAGGTATCCAATGAAAATCATTTTAAATAAAACCACCGGATCAATGGCTGGTCTACCGTTATCTTCACAATAGTATTGGCGTACTTTTTCTCGGATGAAAGAGAAGTCTACATGCTTTTGAATAACTCGTAGCAAATGGTCCTCCGGGACCAACTCATCAAGGCATACAAATTCATATTGCATTTGTTGCTTTTTTTCATTAGAGGAAAGCACAATAATCACCCGCCAGTAAATGTAATTACAAGAATATTATAACACATTAACGCGGTGTCGTCATAAAATACAGGGAAATAAAAATGGCTGTCGACTTTCTCGACAGCCTGAGCGGGACATACGCTCCCGCTCTTTTTTGTTGCCTACCGCATGGCTATTTTCGATCGCGCACTTCAAAAATGGCGAATTTCAAGTAATGGGCTTCTTCTGCGCCGCTGATTTGCGGATGGTCTTTTCCCGCTCCCCGCCATTCGATCAGCCGCAAAATTTTCTTCGCATCCACCGCCGCTTCTTGAATCGTTTCCAAAAAGAGCTCGGGAGACATGTGATAGGAGCACGATGCGGTCACCAGAAACCCTCCCGGCCTCACCAGCTTCATCCCATGCAGATTGATGTCTTTGTACCCGCGGCAGGCACCCTTAACCGCTCCCCGTGACTTCGCAAACGCTGGCGGGTCCAAAATTACGACGTCCCATGAACGCTTGGCCTCTACGCTCTCCCGCAAATAGTCGAAGGCATTGGCTGTGACAAAATCGACACGATGCAGGAAACCGTTCAATGCGACATTCCGTCTGGCTGTCTCAATCGCAAGTTCGGAAATATCGAGGGCCGTCACTTTTTTCGCACCGTGCTTGCAGGCGTTCAACGTAAAGGAACCGGTATGGGTAAAGCACTCCAGCACTTCCGCTCCATCCCAAAACGGATTTTTGACGATTTTCCCCCTGCGGTCTACAGGGATAAGCATCTTTTCCCCATCTACGTCCACTTCCTGCATCGTAATTCCGTGAGCCTCTCCCCAGCCTTTCATCAGAGGAGCGATTGCCGCACGATTTTCCCGTTGGTCGTAGAAAAATCCGGTTTTTTGTCCCTCTACGATATCGACTACATACTTTAATCCATTCTCTTCGATCGTCACTTCCCGCGGACATTTGCCATACATCACTTCTTTGCTTTGGGTCAGGCCCTCCAGCTCACGGACAGGCACGTCATTTCGCAAATAGATGCCCGTCGGCGCAAATACCTCAACCAATGCATCCCGAATCCATTCCCGGCGCATTTCCATCCCGAGCGAAAGAATTTGGACGACCAAAATGTCTTCGTAGCGATCGACGATCAATCCTGGCAAAAAGTCTGCTTCTCCATAAATCACCCGGCAGGCCCGCGGATTATCCACAAATCGGGTACGAAACTCGGCAGCTTGTCTGATCCGGCGCAGGAAAAAAGAATAGTCGATCGTTTCCTGCGGGTCGTAGCTGAGAATGCGCACGATCATTTGCGAGGAGGGGTTGATATATCCTTTTGCCAAAAAGTGACCTTTGTGGTTCGTCACTTCTACTATATCCCCCGGTTCGACCTCTCCTGCAATTTCCATTACCTCTGACTGAAAAATCCACGGATGTCCCGTTTCCAGCCGTTTTTTCCTGTGTTGATGAAGCTTCACTTGTGCCACTTGGTGATCCTCCTTGTCATGCTCGTCTCGGTACAGGCATAGCGTAATATATAACCCGACAGGTAAGGAGGATCGCTTGTGATCGGTGCTGTCCTCGCTCCCTTTACGTTTGGACTGAGCTTTTTTCTATTGGGTATGTACGCCATGCGAACCGGCTTTCAGAATCTGGCCGGCAAACGCATGGCTGATTGGCTAGCCCGTTTTACCCGTACTCCTGTGCACAGCTTTTGGGTGGGGCTGCTCTCCACCTTTGTCCTGCAGAGCTCCAGCGCGGTAACGGTCTTGACCATCGGACTTACGCACGCAGGCATGATCGGCTTCGCCCAGACGGTGGGAATCATTCTCGGAACAAACGTTGGGACGACCGTAACGACTGAATTGATTGCCCTTCGCCTCGAGTCTTTTGCCGTGCCGATGCTGCTGGTAGGCGTCGCCATGTGGCTTCTGCCGCGCCGGCTGCCGCGCTGTATCGGGCTGGTCGTAGCGGGCTTTGGCTTGATCTTTCTCGGCATTGACACGATGCAGGTCATGGCCGGACCGCTCCAACAGTCCGATACGTTTCGCGCCTTGTTTCTGGAAAGCAGCCATTCCATCTGGCTCGGTTTACTCACGGGTACGATTTTTACGGCGTTGATCCACAGCAGCTCGGCTACCACCGCAATTACAATGGGGCTGATGTCCCATCACATTCTCTCGATGGAGACGGCCTTGGCGATTGTGCTTGGGGCCAACATCGGCACGTGCTTTACCGCCGTGATCGCGAGCTTTGGAACGAATGCTGCGTCCAGACAGGTGGCGTGGTGCCATACCTTGTTCAACGTTGCCGGTGCTCTCCTGTTTTTGCCGTTTCTTTCTCAGCTTGCCCTGGTCAGCGCATTTTTAACGGACAGTCCCTCGATGCAGATCGCTCATTCGCAGACGATCTTCAATGTCATCTGCTCGCTGGCTGCCCTGCCCTTTACTCGTCAAATTGCTGCGTTCGTCAGGTGGATGGTCCCTGACAAAAAAAGGACGTAAACGCGTTTCTGGCGTAAAATCAGAGTGAGAAAGGAATTAAATAAATGGCGGTGACAACTCCGGCCATAATCATCGCTACACTGGAGGCAGCGGTCTGGACTTGGGAAACGCGGTTCAGACTTGCCGTTCCGATCGCATGTGCGCTCGTTCCGACGGCAATACCGATCGCCCAGTCATCTTTCACCCCGACTAGCGCAAGCAGCGGACGGGCAAAAGCGATGCCGACAATCCCGGTCAGCGCTGTAAAGAATGCGGCCAATGCGGGGACTCCGCCGATGTTTTTGCTCAGCTCAACCGCGATCGGTGTCGTGACCGATTTGGTCAGCATGCTTTTTGTCAGCACATCATCCGTTCCAAACAGCAAGCCCACTCCAAAGACAGTGAGTATCGCGACTGCGCAGCCAGCCCCGACGCCAAGCAGCACGCCCCGCCAGATGTGGGCAAATTCGCGTATCTGTTTGGCCAGGGGAACAGCAAGCGCCACTGTGGCCGGGCCTACCCAGAAGGAAATCCAGTCTCCCCCCAGCCGATAAGCATCCCAGTCGCCATTGATGACCCACCAGATAAACCAGGCGCAAACCGATGCCACCAAAACGGGCTGGATAATAGGAAAACGCGCAGCGGCATACATCGCCATCTTATAGGCCGCCAGCGTTACGATTATCGCAAGCAATGGACTAAGCATCCAGCGACCTCCTCTCTGCTTCTGCCGGGGTCGGAGCAGCCGTCTTTTCCCGTTTCCGATCCAGATACCATTGGATCACCTTCCCGGATACAATCATGACAAAAGCGGGCCCCAGCACCATCGCCAAAATCAGCGGCAGCGGATTTTGCGCTACTGTCTGTAAATAGGATGCGACTCCTACCAGAATCGGCACAAAAAACAGCATCATATGGCGAATCAGCAAATGACTTGCTTCTTCTACCCAATCCAGCTTGACAACCCCGGTGATCAGGGCAAGCGTCAGCAGGAGCATTCCCAGAAGGTTTCCCGGCAGTGGAATGTGAAGCCACTGGCTCGCCATCGTTCCGATCCCATAAAAGGCGAGCAGCAAAATGATGCCTTTGATGGTCTTCACGAAAACTCGCTCTCCTCTCTCCTTATCTAATCTCCCTATGACAAACAACTGTGCCCGGCTTAGGGCAAACACGCCTTGCCGGGCTGAAATTCCGTTAGATGGTGACATCTGTTGCAAAAGTATAACAGAAAACAGACTGCAGCAGCCTCGTAAAAGAATAAAAAAAGCCTGACCATCAAACGGTCAGGCTTTCCGTTGTTTAGTAGCCGCTTCCCGCTGCTTCCCCACCGTTTACAATCGCGATACCGGAGCTGGCGCCGATGCGAGTGGCTCCTGCTTCGATCATGGCAAGTGCTGCAGCACGATCACGGACACCGCCGGAAGCTTTTACACCTACTTCGGGCCCGACCGTTTTCCGCATAAGTGCGATATCTTCGACAGTCGCGCCGCCCGGACCAAAACCGGTAGAAGTCTTTACGTAATCTGCTCCTGCTTCGACGCACAGTTTGCAAGCCGTTACTTTTTCTTCCTCGGTCAAAAGCCCCGTTTCCAGGATCACTTTCAGGAGTACATCGCCACAAGCCTCCTTCACGGCGGCTACATCCTGCTTGACGGCCTCAAGATCACCTGATTTGAGTGCACCGATATTCAGGACCATGTCAACTTCCGTCGCACCGTTCGCAATCGCATCGCGGGTTTCCGCTGCCTTGGCTGCCGTCGAGTTTGCCCCGAGAGGGAATCCGATGACCGTGCACACCTTTACATCCGTTCCCGCCAGCAGTTCGGCAGAGCGTTTGACCCAGTAAGGATTTACGCAAACCGAGGCAAAATCATGTTCTCTTGCTTCCGCGCACAGCTTGTCAATCATCGCAGCGGTCGCATCAGGCTTTAACAGGGTATGGTCGATATACTTGTTCAATTTCATATTCCTACACCTCAATCCCGAAATGGTGCAAAGCTAGGCGAAGCACATTATCGTTGTTCCGGTACCCGCGCTTTTGCTGCAGCGCCCACGCCTCATCCGGAGAATGCCAATGGACAGCGTTGATCTCTTCCTCCTGAACAACGATCTCGGTAGAATACGCTTCTACCAGATAATAGTGGACCTCTTTATTGACCAGTTCTCCCGTGACAGGATGATGGTAGTCGTAATAGATGGTGTCCAGCTTTTCTCCCAGACGCCCTCTCACCCCAGTCTCCTCCAGTACCTCGCGGAGAGCTGTTTCCTCAATCGTTTCCCCTAGTTCCTGCTTCCCTTTGGCGAGTGTAACTTTTCCGTAGCGATCTTCTATCAGCATGATCAGCAGGTTGCTGTCTGTTGCTTGGTAGACGACGCCGCCAGCAGAGATTTCCTTCATCCCACGTGTTCCTTCAACTGCATCGGGATCGGTGTGTCCAGAACGCGGACAAACGTGCCTTTGCAGTATTCAGAGCCTGCTTCATCCAGCCGTACCTTGCAAATCTTGCCGATCATGGATTCATCGCCAGGGAAAACGAGATTGAGATAATTGTCCGAATACCCCATCAAGAGGCCGCTTTCGGGCGCTTCTTTGTAAGGACGCTCAGGAATAACCTCCAGGACCTCTCCGACAAATTGCTGGGCGTATTGAAGCGTCAGCTCTCGGTTCAGCCCCAGAAGCTGGGTTACGCGCTCGTGCTTGATTTCTTCCGGAATTTGATCGGTCATCCGTGCCGCTGGAGTACCTGTCCGCATCGAGTACGGGAACACATGCAGCTCGGCAAAGCCGATCTTTTGAATGAACTCGTATCCATTGCGGAATTGCTCGTCCGTCTCACCTGGGAAGCCGACAATCACGTCTGTTGTCAAAGCAACGCCAGGCAGCGCCTCGCGAACCTTGACCATTTTTTCATAAAACTCTGCCGTGGTGTATTTCCGGCGCATCCGTTTCAACACGTCATCGTCGCCGGCCTGAAGCGGTACGTGCAGATGGCGCACGACGCGGTCTGAATGATTGATTACGTCGATCACTTCATCCGTGATTTGGCTCGCTTCAATCGAACTGATGCGGATGCGCTTCAAGCCTTCTACCTGATGCAGGTCGACAAGCAGCTTGGCCAGGTTGTAATCTTCCAGATCTTCCCCGTAGCCGCCTGTGTGGATACCGGTCAAAACGATCTCCAGGTACCCCGCCGCAACCAGCTGTCTCGCTTGCTCAAGGACACTTTCCGGTTTGCGGGAACGCATCAGGCCCCGCGCCCATGGAATAATGCAGAAGGTGCAAAAGTTGTTGCAGCCCTCCTGAATTTTCAGCGAAGCCCGCGTGCGGTCGGTAAAGTTGGGTACGTCCAACTCCTCGAATTCGCGCGCTTTCATGATGTTTGCTACTGCGTTGATCGGCTTGCGCTCAGAACGGATCTGATCCACATACTCGATCAGCTTCTCGCGCCCCTGAGTTCCGACAATGATGTCTACTCCCGGAATTTGAGCGATTTCGCTCGGGGAGGTTTGCGCATAGCAACCGGTAACAGCGACAATGGCGTCAGGATTGCGGCGGATCGCACGGCGAATGACCTGACGGCTCTTCTTGTCTCCGGTGTTGGTAACTGTACATGTATTGATAACGTAAACGTCTGCCTCATCCTGTTCAAAATCAACCCGCTCGTAGCCACTGTTTTTAAACAGCTGCCAGATCGCTTCCGTCTCGTAGCTGTTCACTTTACAACCCAATGTGTGGAAAGCAACCGTAGACATTGCGCCTCCTCCTTTCACTCTATCCATAAACGATTGAAATTTTTTATGATTGGCCCAAGGTACGCTCAAACTGATAAGATGCCGCCGCCAGCACGTATTGGCAAGCTGTTTCCGTCCGCAAGATACGGGGACCAAGGGAAATGGACCGGATTCCGGCAGCTTCAGCCGCTGCTACTTCCTCCGGGGAAAAACCTCCCTCCGGTCCGATCAGGACCAGCAGCGAGTCGCCCGGCATCAGTGCCGGCAAAACCTCATGCAGTGTTGTACCGCCTTCTTTTTCGTATGCAATCACCGCACGGGTGTAGCGCGATGATTCCTCCACGATCTGTCTGAACGTGACTGGTGCCAGCAGCTCCGGCAAGATACTGCGATGCGACTGTTCCGCCGCTTCCTTGACAATCTTGCGCCAGCGGTCCAGCTTCTTCGCCTCTTTCTTGGCGTCCAGCTTGACGATGGTCCGCTCGGAGGAAAAAGGAAAAAAAGCGAACGCTCCCAATTCCGTTCCCTTTTGCAGGACCCACTCCATCTTTTCACCTTTTGGCAAACCCTGTCCAATCGTGATCTGCACCGGGAGCTCCCGCTGTTCGCGAAGCAGCTCCACAACAGTTGCCACTACTTCCTTGCCGGACAAGGAATCGATGCGAACAATCGCGGAACGTCCTGCTCCATCGCTGACGATGATCTCCTCGCCGCTTTTTGCCCGCATCACATTTACGATATGATGAACGTCATCGCCTGTAATGGTGACCTCTCGTTCGGAGAACAGGTGCGGCTCGACAAAATATCTTTGCATCCCGCTAACCTCACTATTTTATCTTTTTTTTGCTGTAATGGCTACCCAATCATCAATGAAAATGGTTTCCACGATCTCCAAACCGGATGCAGCCATCGCGTTTTTCACTTCTTGCGCTTTGGCTTCGATGATGCCTGAGGCAATGAACGTTCCCTCCGGCTTGAGTACGCGGTAGACGTCATCTGTAAAACGAACGATGATCTCAGCCAAAATGTTGGCGACGACGAGGTCTACCGGTCCATCGACGCCTTCCAGCAGGTTGTTCTGTCTGACCGTAATTTTCTCATCGACTCCGTTCAGCTCCGTATTTGCCTGTGCGGAACGGACAGCCACCTCATCCCAGTCCATAGCCAAAACGTGCTCAGCACCCAATTTGACCGCTGCGATGCTGAGAATAGCCGTACCGGTCCCGACGTCAAATACGCGGTCCCCCGGCTGCAGATATTTTTCCAAGGCCCGCAGGCAAAGAATGGTGGTAGGGTGTGTACCCGTTCCAAAAGCCATTCCCGGGTCCATCTCGATGATGACTTCATCCGGACTCTTTTGCTGATACTCTTCCCAAACCGGCTTGATCGTCATGCGATCGGAAACATGCACCGGCTTATAGTACTTTTTCCAGGCGTGGGCCCACTCGTCTTCGTGAACATCGTTTACGGCAATCGTGCCCTTTCCGATATCCAAGCCATAACCTGTCAACTCGTCCAGCTGCTGTTTCAACTCGCTCAGCATATCTCCGAGCGTACTGCTGTCTGCCGCCAGATACGCTTTGACGAATACGCCCTCGGCCGGAAAATCATCCGGGGATAGCTGGTAGATCTCACCAAATGGGGTATCCCAATCGCGATGCAGCACCTCCGGGTCTTCGATCACAACCCCGTTGGCTCCCATCTCGTATAGAAGATTGGACACTGCATCTACTGCCTCCGCTGTAGTATGGATACTAACTTCAGACCATTTCATGAACTACCAACTCCCCATTTACTCTTTTCCTTGGGCAAAACTACTCTCCGCGAAATGCGCGTTTCATTCTTTCAAAAAAGCTCTCGTTGTCTTCCGATGCCGGATGTCCAGGCGACTCGCCCGACAGCTCCGCAAACTCCCGGAGCAGTTCTTTTTGCCTGTCTGTCAGCTTTTTTGGCGTGACGACGCGCGCCTTTACATGCTGATCCCCGCGGCCGTTTCCGCGCAAGAACGGCACACCCTTCCCGCGCAGGCGGAAAAAGGTCTCCGATTGTGTACCAGCCGGGATCTTCAGCTTGACACGACCGTCAACAGTCGGTACCTCGATCTCGTCTCCCAGTGCCGCTTGGGCAAAGGTAATCGGCACCTCGCAGTAAATATCGTTCCCTTCACGTTCAAAAAACTCGTGCGCTTTTACCCGCAAGACGACGTACAAGTCTCCCGGAGGCCCCCCGTTGAAGCCAGGCTCTCCCTCGCCGGAAACGCGAAGCTGGGCACCGTCATCCACACCGGCCGGTATGTTGAGGTGAATTTTGCGGCGAATCTTGACCCGACCTGCGCCTTTGCAGGAGGTGCATTTCTCTTTGACGACCTTCCCTTTGCCCTCGCAGGTCGGACAAACGCGCCGGTTGACGATCCGTCCAAACGGCGTATTCGCGGCCACTTCCTGCTGACCCGTCCCCTTGCACGTATGGCAGGTTTCAACGCCGGAACCCGGTTTGGCTCCGGAGCCGTGACAAGTATCGCACTCGGCTTCTTTCGGAATCTCAACATCTGTCTCTTTTCCGAAAACGGCCTCCGTAAAATCGATGGACAGCCCAAACTGCAGGTCCGAGCCTTTGCGCGGAGCATTTGGATTGGCACGTCTGCCGCCGCCAAAGAACATGTCGAAGATGTCGCCAAAGCCGCCCATATTGTTCGCGTCGAAGCCGCCAAATCCACCGCCGCCGAAGCCCTGATTCGGGTCCTGGTGGCCAAAGCGGTCATACTGGGCGCGAGCTTGCGAATCGGACAGAACGTCGTACGCTTCCTTTACTTCCTTGAACTTCGCTTCGGCATCCGCCTCTTTATTCACATCGGGGTGGTACTTGCGAGCCAGTTTGCGGTACGCCTTCTTGATTTCCTCGGTATCCGCATCCTTGGAGACTCCCAGTACCTCGTAATAATCCCGTTTCATCTCCTGAATCACTCCCATGACAGTCAACTGTTATCATAGCATGTGACAGACTCGAAAAAAAGTCAAAGTCAGCGTTCCGTGACTTTGACTTCTTTTCTCGCTATCATTCGCTTACTTCTTGTCGTCGACAACCTCGTAGTCAGCGTCTACGACATTCTCTTTTTTCGCATCGCCGGATGCATCCTGGGCATTGGCTCCCTGTGCGGCCTGAGCTGCTTGTGCAGCCTGCTCATACAGTTTCACGGAGATTTGCTGAATGATCTGGGACAGTTCGTCCTTGGCTGTCTTGATCTCGTCCAGGTTTCCACCTTCGAGTGCCTTTTTCACCTTATCCTTGGCTTCATTCGCTTTATCGATTTCAGCCTGATCTACCTTGCCTTCTACTTCCTTCAAGGTTTTCTCGGTAGTGAACACGAGCTGGTCGGCTTCATTGCGGACTTCTACCGCTTCTTTGCGCTGTTTGTCGGCCTCGGCGTTCAATTCGGCCTCTTTTACCATGCGTTCAATCTCTTCATCGGACAGACCGGAGTTGGAGGTGATCGTAATGCGCTGCTCTTTGCCGGTACCCATATCCTTCGCGCGAACGTTTACGATGCCGTTGGCGTCGATATCGAAGGATACTTCGATTTGCGGGATGCCGCGAGGAGCCGGCGGGATATCGGAGAGCGTGAAGCGGCCGAGTGTTTTGTTGTCTGCCGCCATTTGGCGCTCCCCTTGCAGCACGTGGATTTCCACGGATGTCTGGTTGTCGGCAGCCGTAGAGAACACCTGCGATTTGCTGGTCGGAATCGTCGTATTGCGCTCAATCAGCTTCGTAAATACGCCGCCCAGCGTTTCAATACCGAGAGACAGCGGGGTTACGTCAAGCAGAACAACGTCTGTCACGTCACCGGTCAGAACGCCCGCTTGCACGGCAGCACCCAGTGCGACGACTTCATCCGGGTTGACACCTTTGTGCGGTTCTTTGCCGGTAAACTTCTTGATCGCTTCCTGTACGGCCGGAATCCGGGTAGAGCCCCCTACGAGGATAACGCGGTCAATTTCGTTTGCGGAAAGACCCGCATCCTGCAGCGCCTGACGGGTTGGGCCCATCGTGCGTTCCACGAGGTGAGCGGAAAGCTCTTCGAATTTCGCACGGGTCAGGTTGAGTTCCAAGTGTTTCGGACCAGTTGCGTCTGCTGTGATGAACGGCAGAGAGATCGTGGTCGTCAAAACGCCGGAGAGGTCCTTTTTCGCTTTTTCCGCAGCATCCTTCAGACGTTGCAGAGCCATGCGGTCTTTGGACAGATCGATACCGTGCTCCTTCTTGAACTCGCTCACGAGGTAATCGATAATCACCTGGTCAAAATCGTCACCACCGAGCTTGTTGTCGCCGGAAGTTGCTTTTACTTCGAAGAAGCCCTCTGAAAGCTCAAGAATCGAAACGTCAAACGTACCGCCGCCCAGGTCGTATACGAGGACAGTCTGGTCTTCCGTCTTTTCCATTCCGTATGCCAGTGCAGCCGCAGTCGGCTCGTTCACGATCCGCAGAACTTCCAAACCGGCGATTTTGCCGGCGTCCTTGGTCGCTTGGCGCTGGCTGTCGTTGAAGTAGGCTGGAACCGTAATAACTGCCTTGGTGACCGTTTCACCGAGGTACGCTTCCGCGTCGGCTTTCAGCTTTTGCAAAATCATCGCCGATACTTCCTGCGGCGTATACTCTTTTCCTTCCAGTGTCACCTTGTGGTTTGTCCCCATGTAACGCTTGACTGACATGACGGTGTTGTCTGGATTGGTGATCGCCTGGCGTTTCGCCGCTTCACCTACGATACGCTCGCCATTTTTGAAAGCAACTACGGAAGGTGTGGTACGGTTGCCTTCGGGATTGGGGATAACGACAGGCTCGCCGCCCTCCATAACTGCTACGCAAGAGTTTGTTGTTCCCAAGTCAATACCGATTACACGACTCATACTGTAAAATCCTCCTCACGACTTCACTCACTAGTTATTCATGCTTGCTGTATGACGCTAAAAAAAGAAAATCGGCTAGGCGTTCACTTTCACCATGGCAGGACGAATGACACGGTCCTTGAATTGATAGCCTTTTTGCAGCTCTTCAACAACCACGCCGGATCCGTACTCAGGATCCTCCGTTTGCATGACCGCCTGGTGAACATGGGGATCAAAAGGCTGTCCCTTCGCCGGAATGGGTGCAAGTCCTTCCTTTTCAAATACTTGAACCATCTGGCGGTACACCATATCGACACCAGTCAAAAGCGATTCGACAGTCATCGCCTCTTTGTCGGCAGAAAGCGCCCTTTCAAAGTTGTCCAGTACAGGCAGCAGCTCCTCCACCACTTTTTGCGAGGCGTACTTCGCCAGATCCTCTTGTTCTTTTCTCAGGCGGCGCCGCATGTTTTCCATGTCTGCCATCGCTCTCAACAGGCGGTTGTTGTTCTCTTCTGCCTGCGCTCTCCAGCGCTCCGCTTCCTGCTGCCAATCGATCTGTTCCGCTTGCTCGGAAGCAGGATCGACGGTTTGCTCCGCTTTGTCAGTCGTCTCTTCTGCTGCGTTGTCTGGTGAAACATCCTGGGTCATTTTTTCATCGTTCAAGATTCAAATACCTCCTGTGACCGCCGAGGCACTACGGCCGAGACGTTCCCATATTCCTATTTCTCAAATTCTGATGTCAGCATTTGCGAGAGACCTTCCGCCAGGTAATTCAACACGGTGATGACTTTGCTGTATTCCATTCGGGTAGGCCCAAGTATTCCAACCATCCCCACAGGCTTTCCGCCCAAAGAATAGGATGTCGTAATGATGCTGCACTGCTTGATGGCATCCAACTGATTTTCCTGCCCGATCCGGACAGTCAGCCCTTCCGCGGGCGCTCCGAACAAATGAATCAGCTGGTCATTTCGCTCCAGAAGCTCAAGAATATCCTTCACCTTATCGACATCGCGAAACTCCGGCTGGTTCATGATCTTGGTCGCTCCGCGCAAATAGACGCGTTCTTTTTCTTCCCGGGTCAAAGAGTCTTCCAGGATATGCAGCATCTCTTCGTACTGCTCTACGTGACGTCTCATCTCGCCTGCTATTTCCTGATAAAGGCGCTGCCGCAGCTGCCACAGCGGAACATCAGACAGCTTGGTGTTCAAGATGTTGACCAGCTTTTCAATCTCCTGCGGCCGGACGCCCTTTGGCAGATCGATCAGCTTGTTTTCCACACGACCAGTATTGGTCACCACGATGGCTACTGCCTGTTCTTCGTTCAAGGGAACGATTTGAATATGTTTCAGCCGATGCTCAAAGATCTCCGGACCGAGCACGATAGCCGTGTAGTTGGTCACATGAGAAAGAATTTGAGCGGTGTATTCGATCACCTGTTCAAAGTGATGAATACGCTCGGCAAACAGCTGCTTCAGCTTTCCCAATTCCAGGTCGTTCAATAAATGCGGCTGGATCAGGTTGTCTACGTAAAAGCGATACCCTTTGGTGGAGGGCACCCTTCCCGCCGAGGTATGCGGCTGTTCCAGATACCCCAGCTCTTCCAAGTCGGCCATTTCGTTGCGAATCGTCGCCGAACTAAAGCCGATGCCATCTTTTTTGGAAATGGTTCGGGAGCCTACAGGTTCGGCCGAATGAATGTAATTATCGACAATCGCATTGAGAATCAATCGTTGGCGGTCCGATAACATGCTGCCTTCGCCTCCCTGTTGTTAGCACTCAGATGTATCGAGTGCTAAATCTATTTATTAAGTTATCAATACGGGAGGAATTTGTCAATGTTTTCCCAAAAACGACTTCCCTTTTTCCTGTCTGCCTAATCGCCCAAAAAGCGGGCGAATACCTCATTCCCAAGCGGCAATGCCGTGCGAGTCAGGCGCAGCCGCCCGTCACTCCATTCGAGCATTCCTTTTGCTACTTCTTCTTCTATGATACGGCCGTATTCTTCCATGATGGTCTTTCCGAAACGGCGGCTGAACTGTTCCGCATCGATGCCCTCGCGCAGCCTGAGCCCCATGATCATGTGGTCCTCCATCGCTTCTTTCGGCGAAACCGCGAACTGTTCGACACGCGGCAACCCTTCCCGGCACATTTGCAAATAGATCGCCAGCGGCCCTGCATTGACATGCCGTTCATGATCGACATAGCCGTGCGCGCCCGCTCCCAAACCGTAATACTCCTCATTAAGCCAGTATGTCTTGTTGTGCCTGCTTTCAAATCCTGGCTTGGCAAAGTTGCTGATCTCGTATTGATGATAGCCGTGGCGTTCCATTTCCTCGATCAGCAGCAGGTACATATTCAGCTCTGTCTCTTCGGATGGAAGCGGCAGCTGATCCTTTTGGTACAAGGTATGAAAGAGCGTATTCTCCTCCACTTTCAGACTATATGCAGAGAAGTGGGTTGTGGGCAATTGAAATGCTTTTTGCAGGGTGTCCCTGAATATCTCTTCTGTTTGATCAGGCAAGCCGAACATCAGATCAATCGTCAAATTGTCAAACCCTGCCGCAACGGCATTATCGATGCTCTGATACACCTGCCCCACGTCGTGAATCCGTCCCAAACGCTTCAACAGGCTTTCATCAAACGATTGCACCCCGAAGCTGAGCCGATTCACTCCCAGCTCCCGCATCAACCGCAGCTTCTCTTTGTCCGTCGTCCCTGGATTTGCTTCCATCGAAAATTCCAGTTCCGGCGCTGCATACCGTCCCAGATGCTTCTCAACCATCTCGAGGAATCTGCGCATTTGCGCCTGATCGAGAAACGTCGGGGTCCCGCCTCCGACGAAAATCGTTTTTACTTGTTGGACTGGCCATTTGGCAAAGGTCAGCTCCATCTCTTTTTCCAGTGCGTCCAGATAGTCCCAAATCAACTGCGGATTGTTGGTGACAAACGAGTTGAAATCGCAGTAATAGCATTTATTCGTGCAAAAGGGAATGTGGATATAAACAGATTGGGGCGCCAAGATTCTTCCCCTCCTTTATTGGAAAAGTCAAAAGACCTGACATCACCGTCAGGTCTAGTATTCTGCAACATCTGCAAACTGCAGACCGGTTTGTTTCGGCCTATTTCTTGTCGTCCATCCGGAGAACAGCCATGAACGCTTCTTGCGGCACCTCGACGGAACCGACGGATTTCATGCGCTTTTTCCCTTCTTTTTGCTTTTCCAGGAGTTTGCGCTTCCGGCTGATGTCCCCGCCGTAGCATTTGGCCAGGACGTTTTTGCGCAGGGCGCTGATCGTCTCCCGCGCGACAACCTTGTGTCCGATCGCAGCCTGGATCGGCACCTCGAATTGCTGTCTCGGGATCAATTCCTTCAGCTTTTCGCAGATGATGCGGCCACGGTTGTAGGCGCTGTCGCGGTGGACGATAAACGACAGGGCATCCACGACTTCTCCGTTCAACAGAATGTCCATTTTCACAAGCTTGGACGGCTTGTAGCCTGCCAATTCATAGTCAAAGGAGGCGTAGCCTTTGGTTCCTGACTTCAGCAGATCAAAGAAGTCGTACACGATCTCCGAGAGCGGCATGTCGTACTTCAGCTGCACGCGATTTTCTCCCATGTACTGCATGTCGAGAAATTCTCCGCGCTTGCCCTGGCACAACTGCATGACATCGCCCACGTAATCCTTCGGCACCATTACGGTAGCCGACACATACGGCTCTTCGATCATTTCGATCTTCTGCACTTCCGGCATTTTCGACGGGTTGTCGATCTCGATGACCTCGCCATTGGTCATGGTCACCCGGTAAATTACGCTCGGTGCGGTCGTGATCAGATCGATGTTGAATTCCCGCTCAATCCGCTCCTGAATGATCTCCATATGCAAGAGACCGAGGAATCCGCAACGGAATCCGAAGCCAAGCGCCTGGGATGTCTCCGGCTCGAACTGCAGGGACGCGTCGTTTAGCTGAAGCTTTTCCAAAGCCTCGCGCAAGTCATTGTAATCGCTGGTGTCGATCGGGTACAGACCGCAGAACACCATTGGATTGATTTTCCGGTAGCCTGGCAGCGGTTCTGCCGTCGGGCGAGCTGCGTCGGTAATCGTATCACCGACCCTCGTGTCTCCTACCGTTTTGATCGAAGCGGCGACATACCCTACATCACCCACAGTCAGTTCGTCGACCGGGGTCTGACGCGGCATCGATGCTCCCACTTCGGTTACATCGAAGGTTTTGCCTGTCGCCATCATTTTGATTTTCATGCCTTTGCGCAGCGTACCGTTTACAACCCTCACGGAAGCGATTACGCCGCGGTACGGATCAAAGTAAGAGTCAAAAATCAAAGCTTGCAGAGGTGC
Organism: Brevibacillus sp. FSL K6-6036; assembly: GCF_037964015.1. Lineage (NCBI taxonomy): Bacteria > Bacillati > Bacillota > Bacilli > Caryophanales > Paenibacillaceae > Brevibacillus > Brevibacillus sp. FSL K6-6036. Next base: position 1,878,414 of record NZ_CP150173.1, on the reverse strand, counting down.
GTCGGGGTCCCCTTCCGGAGCCGGCACCTTTTGCACGACAGCCTCCAGCACGCCTTTGATCCCGATCCCTGCTTTTGCCGAAGTCAGACAGGCTTCGCTTGCATCCAGGCCAATGACGTCCTCTACTTCCTGTTTGACCCGCTCTGGTTCCGCGCTCGGCAGGTCAATCTTGTTGATTACCGGAATAATCTCCAGATTGTTGTCCAGCGCCAGATAGACGTTGGCCAATGTCTGCGCTTCGATGCCTTGGGCAGCGTCGACGACCAAGAGGGCGCCTTCGCAAGCGGCAAGGCTGCGGGATACTTCATAGGTAAAGTCGACGTGTCCGGGGGTGTCGATCAAATGCAAAATATACTCTTCCCCGTCGTCTGCTTTATACTTTAACTGCACGGCATTCAGCTTGATCGTAATGCCGCGCTCTCTTTCCAGATCCATCGAGTCCAGAAACTGCGCTTCCATCTCCCGTTCTGACAATGCTCCTGTCAATTCCAGGATGCGGTCAGCCAAGGTTGACTTCCCGTGGTCGATATGGGCGATAATGGAAAAATTGCGAATGCGTTTTTGTCTTTCACGGCGATCCATGTGTTGTCAGTTCCCTCCCACGCCATCTGAACGTCGCCTGTTGGTCCACCTTCAGACCGCGTTCCGAAAAAATACACTAACGTCAATTATATCAAAGCGCGGTTATGCGAGCAACAATTGAGAATAAGGCGGTTCCCACGATTTTTCGAGGACCGATCCGAACCAGGATTTGAAGCAGGTGCGGCGTATAATGCTAAGGCTTCTTCCCTTCACTTAACCGCTGCAAATATTTCTCGGGAAACAGCTTCTTTAGACTTGGTTGATAGCGGCTTCCGTCCTCTGGCATACTGTGGCTGATTACCCGGTAGGCGCCGCCTTTGCCGTTCTTCTGTTCGTAGGCGATGTCCAGGACCATCGGGCAGCTTAATCCCGGAGACCCCTCCTCTGCCTTGCCTTCAATCCTTACCCAAGCATAGACACGCCGCTTTTCCGGAGCTTGCGTTTCTACCCCGATCAGTTCAATATGGACATCGCGATCTGCTCCCAGCCAGCTCAGGTTTCCCTGGGCCGTTTGCAAATACGCGGTGATCAGCGGAGTGACAAACTCCCGATTTTCGGGGGAGACACCTTTTTCGACCTGAACAAACACTTGCCCAAAATGCTCGCTGCCCGAGAGCACCTGCAGCTTCCAGACACCCGGATCGGGAAGGGCAATGCTGGACGAAAAATGGCCATCCGCATCATACTCGGGTCCCAGAACTTCATAAGAACCAAGCTTGATCCGCTTGCCCTCCGTACTGTAGGCGACCAGCTCCACCTCTTTTCCAAATGAACCGTTCAACAGAAATGAAATCCGCTGTGCCTGATCCTCGTACAGCCCAAATTCATCTGTCATGATGCGGACAGGCTTCTCCCCGAGGTAGCTGAAAACCTGATTTTCGCTGTGTATATCTGAACGTGGCGACGGTTTCCACAAATCGGGCGGATTCACAATAGTAGCGGGTAGCCAAGGCTTCTCTTGAACGGGTTGCCGGGCGTGTTCTCCCGGCCCTACACCGGTTATCGCAGTGCCTACGAGAGCAAGCAGCAGGACAGCGGCTGCTGCCGAGGCCCAAAGGCCCCATCGCCCCGGGGAAAAGGTCCTTTTTTTTCGCCCTGCCTCCTGCTTGATCGTTCGCCGTATATTCTCTTCCATTTCCGGGGAGAACACGACGTCATGGAGTACGCTGCGATCGGCTCGCTCTTTCAATCCTTTCAGCCATTGGTCTCGTTCCATTCCCATCCCTCCCCGGTATTCATTTCCTTTTTCAACAGCTGTCTCGCCCGATGAAGCCTCGTCCGAACAGTCCCTTCGGTCACACCTAGCACCTCAGCCACTTCCGCAATGGACATTTCCCCATAATAGTGGAGAGCTACCGCCTGGCGATAGAGTGGCGGAAGCAGCAAGACAAGCCGGACCAGCTCATCCCGGGCAGCTCGCTGCAGCACGATATTTTCGGTCGACGCTTCGCCATTTTTTTGTATCCACGCTTGCGGAAACAAATTTCGAAACGTCCACGACCGCAAATAGCCCTTGCATTCGTTGACGGCGATCCGGTAGATCCAGGTATGGATGCTGCTCTCTCCGCGAAAGCCGGAAAGGTTGCGGTAGACCTTCAAAAATACGTCCTGCGTAATGTCTTCGGCCAGGTCACGGTCCTTCACCATCAAGGTGACCAGTCGCAGGACACGCGTCCCGTATTCCTGCATGAGCCGATCCAAAGAAGCCTCTGGCGTCTGCTGAAGCTTATCCACGAAGACGCGCCCTCCTTCCTGTTTCACCTTGTTAGATGCAAGAAGCCGCTATTTGTTACAGGTTTTTTTCCGAGCAAACAGAGTCATTCGCGAGACATCCGCGTTGGTCCTCCCGTTTAAGCCCGCAAATGGGTACCCGCCCTCCGTCCACTTTTCCAAATCATAGTCGCCTCTCGCCGGCGATGATGGAACAGTATGGACGAGAGACAGACCTTCAACCGAATGGATATAGCCTGCCGGGTAGTCGATGATGTAGTTTTCGTGCATCGCCGTTACCTCCAATTGCTCCGACTCCAGCAGCAAGACCAGCTCCCCCGGGAGCATCAGCGCCATTTCCCGGTCCACCCGGTAGCGCGGCTGCTCCACGCTGTCGATAAAGGTCTCATAGGCAAGAGAGTAGCGGAATCGCTGGCGTGCGTAAGACGTTTCTCCCCGAACCTGTTGGTAGACCATCTTGTCGGGAAACACCCATTTTCGCTGTTCCGTTTGCCAATTTTCACCTGCAGGGGGCAAGAGGAGGTCAATCGCTACCAGACCGTCCTCGGTTAGATGCTCCTTGATCAACTGTAGAAGCCGCCTTTGTTCCGAGCGGAGCGTAAAGTGCTGGAGAAACCCCTCGGTCAAAAGCACATGAGTAAAGGTGCGATCCAGTTGCAAATGAAGCGCTTCTTGTTCCATGAGCTCCAGCAGGTGTTCTCTGCCTTTCCCCAACCGCCGCTTCTTCTTTTCCGCTAGCCCGAGCATGTCGGGACTGTTATCGATCCCGCAGACAGAAATACCCTGCCTGGCCAATTCCAGGGCGATTCTTCCCGTTCCTACTCCCAGCTCCAGAACTGCGGGCTGACGGTCGAAGGCTTGTATCCAGCCGCGGTAGAAAAGTATGCCCGCCTTTCCCGCAAACTGGTCGTAGTACGCTGCTTCCAGCCCTTTGTAAGGTGGACTGGGGAGCCGCTCGTGCCTTCCGCCCGACAGGCCGCAGGTAGAGCAAACCGAGCCTGTCAAACGCTGAAAAGGAATCCCCGGCGGCACGCCATTTTTACTGTCGCCGAGCCACTCATCATAGCGAAAACCGCATACTTTGCAGGAATAAACACTCATAGGGCCGTTGACACCTCCGCATCCTTCCGCTGTTCGCTCATTTCCATACCGGAGAAAAATACGATGTGCTTCTTTCCTGTCTTCGGATGAACATACACTTCTGTTTCGACACCGAACACTTCCCGGAGCATTTCGGGATTCAGCACTTGTTCCGGTGTGCCGGCGGCTGCAATCCGCCCTTCTTGGATCACATAGATCCGGTCGCAGTATGTCGCCGCAATATTCAGGTCATGCAGCGCTGCGAGGACGGTCAGACGGAGCGATTTCAGGAGGTCCATAATTTGCAGCTGGTAGCGAATGTCGAGATGGTTCGTCGGCTCGTCCAAAACAAGAAGCTTCGCCTCTTGCACCAATGCCCGCGCGATTAATACCCTCTGTTTTTCGCCGCCGGACAAGGACAAAAAGCTGCGCTCTGCGAAGGCTTGCATACCCGTTCGAGCCAGCGCCCTTTCCACGAGCGAAAAGTCTTCTTCCGTATCTGACTGAAATAATCGTTTATGTGCAGAACGGCCCATCAAAACAATTTCTCTAACGGTGAAATCGAATTCAACTGTGCCTTCCTGACGAACAACTGCCATTCGCTGCGCTGTTTGCCGAGGCGACAGTTGATAGATGTCTTCTCCATCTACTGTAACAAGACCCGCATCCGGCTTCCTGACCCGGTAAATGCTCTTTAGCAAAGTCGACTTTCCGCTTCCATTCGGACCGATCAGGCCGACGAATGTTCCCGGCTTAGCCTGCAGGTCGACGTGATCAAGGATTTCCTTTCCATCCAACATGACGGATACTTGCTCGGCGATGAGATTCATCTTCCGCCACCCCCAAACGAATACGAGCTTCGAAGCATGAGCCAAATAAAGAATGGCCCTCCGCACAGCGATGTAATGATACCGATGGGCAATTCCTCAGGAGCGAATGCCAGTCTGGCCACGACATCGGCCCAGATCAGAAAGCTTGCTCCCAGCAGCGCACTGACTGGAAGCACGCGGCGGTGATCGGTGCCGACAATGATGCGGACAATATGCGGCATCATCAGTCCGACAAAGCCGATTGCCCCGCTGATCGAGACGATGACCCCTGTGAGCAGCGCGGTCATAACGAGCAGCATTTTTCGGAAATGTTCGGTATTCACTCCCAGCGTCCTCGCGGTTTCCTCTCCCATCATGATCGCATTGAGCGAGCGATAATAAGTCATCAGCACGAACATCCCGGCCACTACCACAACGCCCGGAATGGTCAGGTACTCCCATTTGGCTCCCGCGAGGCTACCTTGCATCCAGAACAAAACTGTACGGATGCCATGCTCGTTAGGAGCTGAAAAGATAATCAGGCTGGTGATCGCCGAGAGTACAGCCGAAACAGCAATGCCGGACATCAACAAGCGCACGGTCGAGTTTTGCCCTCCAAGCCGCGAAAGCGCAAAAACAAGGACAATCGCCAGGAGCGATCCGGTAAAAGCCCCAATGGTCAGGGAATACTGTCCGTATAGACTGAATGCTCCGAAAAGAATTGTCAGTGTCGCTCCTACCGATGCACCTGAGGAAACCCCGAGCAAATACGGATCCGCCAACGAATTTCTTACAAGTGCCTGTATGGTCACCCCGACCACTGACAAGCCCGCGCCAACGATTGCCGCAAGCAAGACACGCGGAAAGCGAATCTGCCAAATAATCGTTTCTTCCGATTTTGACCAATCCGCCTGTATCCATTCTCCTATCAACGGAATATGGGAAAAAGCAATTTTCCAGATCGTGCCGGGCCGAATCGACACTGAGCCCAGCATGACTGCCAGGGTCGCACTGGCGATCAACACCAGAATCAACACGAACAGAACTGAGGCAAACCAGCCCCTGAAACTCCTGATATCTCTCTTGGCGATTTTCATCACCCTTCGTCCGGGGCTATCCGTGGCGGCCGAGCTCTCCAGTATCGTACGTTTCACAACTCTCACTCCTTCGGAAAAATCGACCGGTCTGACCAACGTGGAATGAATTGGTCCTGCCGTTAAAATTTCTCCGGATAAAGTCCTTCCGCGAGAGTTTTTAGTGCGAACGGCGCCCGAATTCCTTCAGCCGCTGCGGAGAGCGGCAGCACGACGATACGCTTGTTTTTAATGGCCGGCAGATCAGCCAATTCGTTTTTTGTCAAAAGCAGATTTCGTTTTTGTTCAACGGTTTTGTCTCCGTAATCAACGATGACGATCACTTCCGGCTTGCGGGCGACTACCTCTTCCCAGCTTACGCTTGTCCATCCTTTCGGGACATCGTCGAAAATGTTCTTGCCTCCTGCCAGCGCAATCAACCTGGTCATGTAGTTATTGGCAGCTGTGTACGGCTTGTCCTCTCCGCTGTCATAGACAAACACAGGAATCGGCCGTGCCACGTCTTTGATGTGATCGGTGATTTGCCTGATCTCCGTTTTCATCTTCTCGATCAGTTCATTCGCTTTTGGTTCGACTCGGAAAATGCGCCCGATATTTTGGATGTCGGCGTACACATCCTCAAGACCCGGTGCTGTCATATTGGAAGATTGCTGCAAATAAGCGTGAACGCCCATTTTCTCCAAATCCTCGACAGTCCCGACCGCTTTGTCGGTAAAGGCGCTCTTCCAGCCAGCGTACACAAAGTCCGGTTCAGCGGCAAGGAGGACTTCCTTTGATGGGTACTGCTTGGACAGCACCGGAATCTTCGCATATGCCTCCTGAAGCTCAGGCAAAATCTGATCATCAAGATAAGCAGTCCCGACCATTTTGTCTTCCAGTCCCAGAGCGAGCATGATTTCGGTAGTATGCTGACTGAGTGATACGGCTCTCCTCGGCGCTTCAGCAAAGGTGAGGGTTCTTCCATTGTTTTCGATTGTTACAGGAGACAAGGAACTTGTCGAATTCGCCGCATTTGCAGATTCTCCGCCTCCTGCTGATTGCGTTGAGCCATTTGTCGGGGCAACAGTGTTTGCAGCCGAATTCGACTCGGCTCCCCCGCATCCGGATAGTGCCAGGACAACTGCAACCCCGGCGAAAAACAAAAAGCCAAGACGTTTGTTGAAAGCTCTCATCCTTATTTCCTCCTTTTGTCATTCGCGTTTCATCGCACTTGCTTACCCCTGTATTTCAAAAAGAAAAGACATCCTCCGATCTTGCCGGGGGATGCCTTTGCGGGCAGCGGACAAAAGAAACACGGCAAAAGGATAGACCAATAGCGTCTGGCGCCGTTTCTTCGTCACACTGTCCCCATCCTCGTGGGTCGATCGTGTATGCTTTCTGGCAGGTCTCCTGGCTTGGGATCATCACGCCTTGCTCCCTTCCCATCTCGCGTTTAGACCGCGAAACAGTGGATACCAGCAAGGACACTCCCCTTTACAGTGGCGGGACCGCGTCGGGTTTTCACCGAACTTCCCTTTTAAGTGGCCGGGTACAAGAGACTACCCGGTTCACACCATAAAGCGTATGTATTCAGTTGATCGGCGATTGCGTGAGATCCTCCCGATCGTATCGGGATTCCGCCGTTGCATCAGCCTTTTCCGATTACCGTTAATTCTTTCGGATAGCGGGTCAGCACTTCGCATCCATCCTCCGTGACGAGCACGTCGTCTTCAATGCGTACGCCGCCTACCCCGGGAACATAGACACCCGGTTCGATGGTAAAGACCATGCCTGGACGCAGCTCCTCCTGGTTTTGCCCATGGACGGACGGGTACTCATGAACATCCATGCCGAGTCCGTGGCCAAGACGGTGCATAAAGTACTCTCCGTATCCTTTGGCTTCAATCACACCGCGCGCCGTTTGATCGAGATGGGCGAAGGTTACGCCCGGACGGACCTCTGCGATAGCCGCTTCGTTCGCTGCCAGAACGGTCGCGTAGATGTCCCGAAGCTGATCGCTGATATCTCCAACCGCAAAAGTGCGGGTAATATCAGATACGTAGCCATCAGCGGAAACGCCAATATCAAACAGCAGCAGTTCGCCTTCCCGTACGTCCCGGTCTCCCGGATTGCCATGAGGAAGCGCCGACTTTTCACCGGCCAACACCATCGAAGCGAAAGAAGGTCCCTCCGCTCCGAGGCGCTTCATCTGGTATTCCAGCTCGGCAACTAACTCCGTCTCGGTCACACCCGGCTTTACTTTTTTCACAGTTTCATCAAGAGCGTCTTCGACCAGCTTGACTGCGTGTTTGATCCTTGCCACTTCATCGGCTGTCTTGATCAGGCGCATCTCTCTGAGAGGCTCTTCGATATCGACATAGCTTCCGGCAGAGACGAGTGCACTCATCGCTTCGAAACGATCTAGGGTCATATGGCTTTTTTCCAGCCCGAGCTTGTTTAATCCGGAAGGAAGCGCTTGTTTCAACACTTCATACGGGTTATCGGTATCCGTATGGGTCAAGATTTGTTTGATGCCTGACGCTTCTGCGGCTGCTTCCCGGTCCAGTGCCGGAACGATCAAGGAAGGTTCTCCAGCGGCCGGAATAACCAGGCCCATGAAACGTTCGTGCGGCTCGGTTAAAAAGCCTGTCAGGTAGTAAACGTGCTTAGGCAGTGTAATCAAAGCAGCGTCTATCCCTTGCTTTTGCAAATAAGCAAGAATGCGCTGAATGCGTTCTTGATACAAACGGGTCAACCGCCTTTCTTTGGGTATCATACTGCGAGGATACCATTTCCTTGCCAAAAAAAGAAGCGAACGGACGAAAAAACTATGCACAGGTAAGGACAGGATAAAGGGGAGGTGAATGAAAAATGAGCGAAAATACAATCGTTCCAACTGCAAATAGCTCCAGGCTGGCTGTTCAGCTTTACGGCAGCGGCCAGCCGCTTGTATGTATCCATGCACCTGGCATCGGGATGATCAACTTTTCCCGTTTGCACGGGTTGGCCGAGCACTTTCAACTCATCCTGCCTGATCTTCCCGGTCACGGAGCGAGTCAACCGCTCTTTGTCCCCTTTACGATGGCCGATCTTAGCGAGACGCTGGAGGAGATGATTCATGCTCTTGGACATAAACGAGTCGTCGTAATGGGCTATTCCCAAGGTGCTTCTCTCGCACTGGATTGGTGCCTGCGCCATCCAGATTCCATCGCGGGCCTTGTACTTATCAGCGGTTTTTCCGAGGTGAATGAGCTGTACCTGCACTCCCGCTTTTATTTGGCCGAAGCCATTGCCAAGCTGGGAGGAGTGAGCTTGCTAGCCCGCTCGACGGCTTCCTCACACCTGGACAAGCAGGCAGATAAAGAACAGTGGATAAAGCATGCCAGCCGTACGGACGCCAAAACTCTTCATCACCTGTACAGGATCGGACATCACTATCGCTGTACAGAGCGGTTGCATGAGATCAAGCAGCCTGTGCTGCTCGTATACGGCCAGCAGGACAAGCACATGCATCCGTACGGCGAGCTTCTGGAAAAACATCTGCCCAAAGCCAAACTGGTTGCTGTCCCTGGCGTAAAGCACCAGATCGTGACTCGCACTGCCTCGTCTTTGAGTCGCCTTTGCAGAGAATTTATCGGTTCTCTCCCCGGTTCTTCGGTCTGATTGTCCTACGGGATAACATAACAATGATACGGGATTACACAAACCGGTATGGCTCCCTGCCCTTGATCACCGTCGCCGGCGTCTGTATACTGAGTCAACGCTTATCCGGGCCTAAGCGTCAGGTTCGCCGATAGGAAAAAACCCCGAATCAAGCCTCGCTTATTTCGGGGTTTTTCGTTACCGTGCTCATGGTAGCATCGTCTGCCAACCACAAAAACGATTGCTGCTCCTAGTTTTTCATCCGCGGATCCAGCGCATCGCGCAGCCCGTCTCCGATCAGGTTAAAGCCAAGTACAGTCAGCATGATGGACAAGCCCGGGAAAATAACTGTCCACGGCGCTTTTTGAATATACTGGCGGGAGTCGGAGAGCATCAACCCCCACTCCGGCTGAGGCGCTTGCGCTCCCAAGCCGAGAAAGCCCAAGGCTGCCGCTTCAATGATCGCGGTCGCAATTCCAAGTGTTCCCGTCACGATGATCGGAGCCAAACTGTTAGGGAGAATATGCTGAACGATAATATGTGAATGCTTTGATCCGATCGCCCTGGCGGCCATCACGTATTCTTCTTCCTTCAGACTAAGCACCCGCGAACGGACAAGACGTCCATAGGTGGGCACATTCACGATCGCAATCGCAAGCAAGGCATTCTCCAGAGATGGACCGAGTATAGCTACAATCGCAATCGCCAACAGAATGCTGGGAAACGCAAGCATAATATCAAACAACCGCGAAATGAGCGTATCGATCCATTTGCCGTAGTAGCCGGCTAACAGGCCGAGGAATGTCCCGGCAACGATGGACCCGATCACGGCAAACAGCCCTACTCGCAGTGAGATCTGCGCGCCGTAAATCACACGGGTAAAGACGTCCCGCCCGTTGTAGTCCGTACCAAACCAGTGTTCAGCAGAGGGAGGCAGGTTTTTATCAACCAGTTCTCCTTTGTCGTATTCGTACGGGGTGATAAACGGTGCCAGGATTGCGAGCAAGACGAAGAAAAGAATGATGCAGAATCCGAGAATGGCCATCTTGTTCTTGCGCAGGATCCTCCAAGCATCGCGCCACGGAGAGGAGATCGGCTCATTTATCTGCTTGACTGGTACCGTTTGCACATGGGTTTCTGCCATCTTACTGCCTCCTCAGCGATATTTGATGCGCGGATCGACGTAAGCGTACAGGAGGTCGACCACCAGGTTAATCAGAACAAAAATCGTTGCGATGACCAAAATTCCTGACTGAATAACGGGATAATCGCGGTTTCCGATTGCCGTATAGATGTATCTCCCAACACCCGGCCACCCGAAAATCGTCTCGGTTAATACCGCCCCCCCGATCAGGAGGCCTACTTGCACCCCCACAATCGTCAGTACGGGAATCAACGCATTTTTCAGGGCGTGCTTGTACACGACAAAAAACTGGCCAAGCCCTTTTGCCCTTGCCGTCCGAATATAGTCGGACCGCATTACTTCGAGCATGCTGGAACGGGTTATCCGTGCAATAATCGCCATCGGAATCGTTCCCAGCGCGATTCCCGGAAGAATCAAGTGCTCCACCACATCTCGAAAATGATCCCAACGACCTGCAAGAATCGAATCAATTATATAAAAATGCGTAATCTCAGCTACTGGATCACGCGGATTGTCACGTCCAATAGAAGGCAGCCACTTCAATTCCTGGGCAAATACCCATTGTTCCATCAAGCCCAGCCAAAATACCGGCATGGAAACTCCAATTAAAGCGATCAGCATGCAAGTGTAGTCAAACCACGAGTTCTGTTTCCAGGCAGAGATGATTCCCGCATTCACTCCGATAAAAACTGCGAACAGCATACTCACCAAAGTCAACTCAATCGTCGCCGCCAAGTATGGGCCCATTTCTACGGTAATTGGCGCTTTGGAGTGCAAGGAGACTCCCAAATCCCCTTTTAGAAGATTCCCCAAGTAATGAAAGTATTGCATATACCAAGGGTTGTTCAGCCCCAGCTGTTCCCGCAAATCCGCAAGAGCCTGCGGACTTGCCTTCTCTCCCAAAATCGTCAGTGCCGGGTCCCCCGGGATGGCGTGAATAATAGCAAAAACAATTAGCGACATTCCTAGTAACACTGGGATCAGCATCAACAATCTTCTAATGGTGTAGGCCAGCAATGCCATCTCCTCGCTTTCCTTGCGTCGTCCATCGTTGAACATAAAAGAGAAGGGCAAGAAGAAAGGGTTCTTCTTACCCTTGCCACACTTACTGAATGTCTACTTTTTCTACGCTCTCGCTGCCTTTTGGATGCGGCTGATAGCCGGTAACACCCGCTTTGGCCGCAATCGGCGGTGTAGAGTGAGCGATCGGAACGAGAGGCGCGTCGTTAAAGATCAGCTCCTGCGCCTTTTTGTACAGGGTTTCACGCTCTTTCTGGTCAGACGTGGACTGCGCTTTCAAAAGAAGCTGATGAACCTCTTCATTGGAGTAGCGAGGAATATTGTTTCCGTTAATGGTATTCTTGTCGAGCAGCGTGTACAGGAAGTTGTCCGGGTCGCCGTTGTCGCCGTTCCAGCCAAGCAGACACATCTCGTACTCGCCTAACCTTGTCTTTTCGAGATACGTAGCCCACTCCATCGTCACGATTTCCGTTTCGATGCCGATTTTCTTTAAATCCTGCTGAATCGCTTCTGCCATCTTTTTGCCGTCCGGGATATACGGACGAGGAACAGGCATGGCCATGAACTGCACCTTGAAGCCATTCGGGTATCCAGCTTCCGCTAACAGCTTTTTCGCTTGATCCAGGTTGTATTCGCGGTCCTTGATCTGGTCGTTGTAACCCCAAAGACTTGGCGGCATCGGGTTGGTAGCCGGTTCGCCAAGGCCGCTGTAGAATGCTTTCACCATCTCGGGCTTGTTGATCGCGTGGCTGATCGCTTGACGCACCTTTGGATTGTCAAACGGCTTTTTCTCCGTATTGAACGCGAGGTAACCGACGTTCATCGATGGACGCAGGAGCAGCTGCAGGTCCTTGTTTTCTTTTACCGCTTCCGCATCGTCCGGATTCAGTCCATCCATCAGATCGATCTCTCCGGACGTCAGCGCTGTCAGACGCGCTGTATTTTCCGGAATGACCTTGAAGATGACTTTGTCCAGCTTCGGATACCCCTTGTTCCAGTAGTCCGGGTTTTTCTCCAGGGTGATGATGTCATTGCGCTTCCAACCCGCAAACTTGAATGGCCCGGTACCTACAGGCTCATCTCCCAGCTTGCCTCCTTCAATCGCTTTTGGCGAAGCGATGGCAAACGGCGACATGCCCAGGTTTGCCAGGAACGGGGCTTGGGTCCTGTTCAAAACGAATTGAATCGTGTGTGCGTCCACAACCTTGATCTCTTTGATTACGTGATCAGGATCGCCTTTGTATCCCCCAAACATGTCATTATAGTAGGGGAATCCCTCTGGATTGTGGTATTTGTTGCTCTTGTCCATCCAGCGGTCGAAGTTGAACTTGACTGCTTCCGCATTGAAGTCCGTACCATCATGGAACTTTACGCCCTGGCGAAGCTTGAAGGTGTAGGTCAAGCCGTCCTCGGAAATTTCCCAGCTCTCGGCCAGTCCGGGTATAACCGTCGTGTTTGTATCCTCATAGCTCACGAGCGTTTCATAAATGTTTTCAGTCACCCTGAATGTTTCTCCATCCGTTTCCCGGATCGGATCCAGACTTTTCGTGTCAGCCCCACGTCCAATAATCAGCTGCTTCGGCTCGTTCTTTGCGGGCTCTGCTGGCGGCGTCTGCTGCTGAGCTTGTCCCTGGTCGCTCGGCTGTTGAGCCGGTTGCGAGCTTGAGCACCCTGCAAGGACCATGGAGAGTGCGAGCAGGCTCGTCATCGCTGCAGTAAGAACCTTCTTCTTCATGGATGAATTCCCCCTTTTCCATTTTCCGCACATCTCTTCTCTGCTTTTCTCACTCAACGTTGTCTTGCATCCCCCCTTTGAAAGGAATTCGCGAGGCAGCGTCATGCGTTGTACAGATGGCACGCTACGAAGCGGCCACCGCCGACGTCCCGAAAGTCCGGACGAACCTGTCGGCATTCGTCTGTTACATGCGGGCATCGCGTGTGGAAGGTGCATCCTGTCGGGGGGTTGGACGGACTGGGTACATCTCCCTGCAGGATGATACGCTCCCGTACCGCATCCGGATCGGGAGAAGGTACTGCTGAAAGAAGCGCTCGGGTGTACGGATGCAGCGGCTGGCGGTAAAGCTCCTCGCTCCGGCTAAGCTCTACCAGCCTGCCCAAATACATGACTCCGACACGGTCGCTGATATGCCGGACGACACTCAGGTCGTGGGCGATAAACAAATAGGTCAACCCCAAGTCTCTCTGCAAATCTTGCATGAGATTGAGCACCTGGGACTGAATCGAAACATCCAGGGCTGAAACGGGCTCGTCTGCCACGATCAGCTTGGGATTGAGCATCAGAGCCCGGGCGATACCGATCCGCTGCCGCTGGCCGCCGCTGAACTGATGGGGATATCGCGTCGCATGGTAGCTGGAGAGACCAACCACTTCAAGCAGCTCCCTGACGCGCTCTTTTCGTTCAGCCGGAGAACCGATCCCGTGCACCCGCAAAGGCTCCTCCAGAATCTTTTCAATATTATGACGAGGGTTGAGAGAAGCGAACGGATCCTGAAAAACAATTTGCATATTGCGCCGCATCTTGCGCAGCGCTTCTCCCTGCAAGCCGATGATGTCGGTCCCGTCGAACACCACTTCTCCAGAGGTGGGCTCGATCAGCCGCAAAAGGGAACGGCCCGTCGTCGATTTCCCGCATCCGCTCTCTCCTACCAGCCCAAACGTCTCCCCTCTCTTCACGGTAAACGAGACGTCATCTACGGCTTTGACGACGCCTACCTCTTTCCCGAATACGCCGCCTGTGATCGGGTAGTATTTCTTCAGATTCTTGACGATGAGCAGATCTTCAGCCACATGCATGCTCCTTTCGGGATTTATTTACGTCATCCAGCAGCGGGCACGATGATTGGCTCCCACTGTCTTCAGCTCCGGCATCTGCGTCCGGCACTTGTCGTCTGCCTGTTCGCACCGCGGCGAGAACCTGCACCCCATCTGTATCGAGCCGGGTATCGGGACGTTTCCGGGGATGGAATAAAGCCGTTCCTGCGATACTTCCAGCTTGGGCAAGGAGTTCAGCAGGCCGATGGTGTATGGATGCTTCGGTTCTTTCAGGATCGTCCGAACATCGCCCTCCTCCACCACATTGCCCGCGTACATGACGACAACGCGATGACACATTTCCGCTACCACGCCCAGGTCATGTGTAATCAGCAAAATAGCCGTTCCCGACTCTTTATTCACATGCCTCATCAAATCGAGGATCTGAGCCTGGATCGTCACGTCAAGCGCTGTCGTTGGTTCGTCCGCGATCAAAAGCTCCGGATTGCAGGCCATCGCCATCGCGATCATGACCCTCTGGCGCATCCCGCCCGAAAGCTGGTGCGGATATTCGCGGACAATTCCTTCCGCCCTCGGAATGCCTACTTTTTTCAGCATCTCTACAGCGCGCCCGAGCGCTTCTTTTTTGCCCACCTTCATATGCAAGCGAATGGCTTCCCCGATCTGGTCGCCTATCGTATAAACAGGGTTGAGCGAGGTCATCGGCTCCTGAAAAATCATCGCGATTTCGTTTCCGCGAATCTCTCTCATCCGCTTTTCGCTGGCCAACACGAGGTCCTCCCCTTTAAATTTGATGAAGCCTCCGACAATCTTTCCCGGGGGGTTGGGAACCAGTTTCATGACAGACAGGGAGGTTACGCTTTTTCCGCACCCGGACTCGCCGACGATCCCGAGCACTTCTCCCTTGTTTACGGTAATGGTGACACCATCGACCGCCGGTATTTGCCCGCGGTCTGTAAAAAAGTGCGTTTGCAAGTTTTCGATTTCCAATACTGGCTGTGACATGCAGGTGCACCTCTCTAACCTTTATATTCCATGGGACAAGATGACTAACTGTCAACATTATGCCATTAATCCAATTTTTTGGCAACATATTAAATTTAGAAAATTACAATTAGGCTAAACATATTAAATATTACCTATAACGGAACCAAATGAAGAAAAGCCCGCATGGCGGGCTTGTTTGCATCCTCTTGCTTTTTCGCCAATCTGTTTGTCCATAAACTACTCTTATGGGTCAAAAATACTGGCTAGCCACTCGATTGCGACCCTGGCGCCGTCTTTTACGATCTGCCCCAAGGATTGCCCTGCATTGCTCATGTAGTTGACCACCTGACCGGGCGCTGTCTGGACTTGCTTGCCCATTACGGCGATTTCCATTTTCCCGTTATCTATCTTTTTGATGGAAAAAGTCTGCGGCGGCTGCTCCGGCATTCCGCTCACCTTCTGGATGCCGCGCTCCGCCGTTTGCAAGCCCAGCACCACTCCGATCAGCAGGACGAATAAAAGTCCTGTCAGCTTTACCGTCACATTCATTCCCACTCACCCTTTCGCGGGCGGCCCTGTTTCGGGCTTCGTTACCTTCTCCGCCTGCCAATAGTACTCCGCGAATACGTCTGCGATCGCTTCTGCCGTATTGAGCGACTCCTGCAGCGTATTTTCCGTGCCTCCGATCTCTATTAACAGACTTCCCGGTGAAATGGACTGATTATACTCGCCGTGATCAGTTTTTGCCCCTTTTTCCAGCTTGCCGCGCGACAATCCCGGATACTTCTTCTCCATAATCTGATGAAGAGCGTCGGCAAAGGCTTCGTTTTTCTCGTAGTTTTTGTTGCGTTTGCCGACGACGAACAGCGTTCTTGCATACGTTTTTCCCTTGATGGTGACGGTCGTTTCCTTTCGCGGAAGCGTATCGCGATGAAGGTCGAAGAAATAGTGGAGCTCCCGGTTTTTTTCGGTTGCTGTCCGTATCGCTTGCAGGGATTCTGCGTAAGAATGCGTATAGTCTCTGCCTTTGTCCAGCAAACGCTGATAAATGTCATCCCGATTTACATCTGCCCCGATCCCGAGGTCGTTCAGCTTTTCGGCGAGATGCTCTCCTACCAGTGAAATATTTCGTTTTGGATGATTGACGGATGTCCCGACCTGCTTTGTCTCGCTTAGCCATGACTCGCGGTTGTGGGAGTGGTACACATAGACGATTTTTTTGTTGCCTGTCGTAGGTCTTGCTGCAGGATCTTTTTTATTGTCTTCTGCTGCCGGGGCAGTCGCTTCTACGGCCGGCTCCCCGTTGGCAGCGGGAGGAGATGCATCGATCACCTGCTTTGGAGCAGGCGGGTACTCGGCATAATGTTCGGCGAGCGCCGTTCCCTCTCCCGCATTGCCAAAACGCGGAGCTTCCCCTGTCAACAATCCGGGGATCTCTCGGCCCAGCAAGCTGCGCAAATCGCCCGGATTGATGCTTGTCGCAAGCTGAAACATGAAGCCAGTCACGCTGTTTGCCCCTCTGTCTGTCGAGGCGTGTACAGTATCAGTCAGGGCAGGAATCTCCTGGCCCATCCATTTCAGCATGTGCAAGCTGGACACGTGGGCGGCTGCCTGTTGAACCGCAGTCGAGACGATCATGACGCGATTTCCGCCGAGGGACATCAGTCCAGTCACTACAAAGAGAAAGGCGGTAAGTATGGAAAGGATAATAAATTGACGTTGTATCAGGGGTGCCATCTGTCTCCTCCTCATGCTGCGGCGTTGACAATCCAAGACGACCTGCTCGTCGACCGCTTGTCTATGCTTTAGCCTATGAGCGTCATAGAGACGATAGAACCCCTTCCTAGCTTTTCTCTCAATTGTGTTTTGCTTGCGTTTTTTTGCGGAGGTTGGGACTTGTCTGCTCCGCTTGTGTTCGCCGTTTACGCTCCCTCAATGCGTATATGCGGCACTGTTTTGACCGTCCACAGCACGGTGAAGAGCACGATTCAAACCGGTCGCGATCACGTTGGCGACCCCCTCGATAAAATCGTCTACCTCTTTTGGCGTAACTACCAAATCCTGACCAAGCGGGCGCAGAACTTCATGGATCAGTTGCTGCTTCTCTTGTTCGGGAAGCGAGCCTACCAATCCCATAAAGGTCTTCCTCGACTCCATGTCCGGCAGGTCCTCCTCGGTGTACGGTTCCTTCCGCTCGGGGAGCGAGCTCATCGCCAGCTTGTTGAATGCCCGGCTGCTCTCCTTCATGGATTGACCGAAATGGCCGAGCAGATACGTAATCGCATCGTTCACAATCGTCGAGGCAAAAACAACTGTCGGAACGCCGATCGCGATTACCGGAACACCAAGCGTCTGTTTGTCGATTGCCTTCCGCTTGTTGCCGACGCCTGATCCCGGATGAATACCGGTATCGGAGATCTGGATCGTGGTATTTACCCGATGGAGCGCCCGCGAGGCCAAGGCGTCAATGCATATGACGAAGTCAGGCTTGCTCTTTTCCACCACGCCGAAAACAATTTCACTCGTCTCGATGCCGGTAATGCCGAGTACCCCTGGGGACAAGGCGCTTACCTCCCGATACCCTTCCTCTACCGACTCTGGTGCAAGCGTAAACAGATGGCGAGTCACCAGGAGGTTCTCCACGACCATTGGTCCCAGAGCGTCCGGCGTCACATTCCAGTTTCCCAAACCGACGACGAGCGCCTTTTTGTCCTCCGTAATCCCCAGGCGTTCAAGAAAAGCGGCAAACTCTTTTGTAAAGCGCCGCGCGACCTGCTCTTCGACCGCTGTATCGTTGTCCCGCAGCTTTGGCACTTCGATGGTGATATAGTGGCCTGGCAGTTTCCCGATAGTTCTCCCCGCCTCCTCGGTTTCCACCTGCAGACGGGTAACCTTGATTCCCCGCTCGCTGTCATCCGTTTCAATCCGCACTCCCGGCATGACATCGGAAGCGCTCTGCTGCTCTTGTACCAGCTCATGTGCCTCCAGAGCAAGGTCTGTTCGTATAGCGTACCTTGACAAGTCGATATTGTGTTCCATCACCGTGACACTTCCTTTCCCCATTTTGTTCCTGCTACTAGCTTGCTTGAATCATCATTTTTTATTCCGAATCCTTTCTTGCAAATGGGTGAACTGCATGCTAGAATATGTTTTGTTGTATGTATTGCACGCCCATGGTCGTCTAAGGAGGTGACACACATGCCAAACATTAAATCCGCGATTAAACGCACCAAGCAAATCGAAAAGCGCCGCGCACAACGTGCTTCTCAAAAGTCCGATCTGCGTACTGCTGTGAAAAACTTTGAGAAAGCGGTAGCTGCTCAAGATGTAGATTTGGCGAAATCCACTCTTCTGGTGGCTGTGAAAAAGCTGGACAAGGCCGCTACGAAAGGTCTCATTCATAAAAACGCAGCAAACCGTCAAAAGTCTCGCTTGATGAAAAAGCTCAACGTTCTGTCTGCTCCTGTAGCGTAACGTTGAACCGGAAAAACCCGCGAACATTTCGTTCACGGGTTTTTTGTTTGAAAAAATTTGTCGCATCGCTGTTCTGAAGCTCGTTTTTTCTTCTGAAGCGACGCCTTTCTCTAGCAAACAGAAAGGCAGCGTCCTGGACGGACAAAAAGCCAAACGGTCAGGACCGCTTGGCTTTCATCCTTTCCTCAAATACGCGCGTCATAAACAGCTCCAGAGCCAGCCGCTTGTCCACCTGTCCCGACTTCATCCGGAAATCCTCTTCCGCCAAAATGGCAAGAAGCTTGCGAAGCGCCTCTTCTGAAAAATAGCGGGCCTGTTCTCCCGCCTTTTTCACTGCATATGGATGAACCTTCAGCATCCCGGCCAACTGCTGTTGCGAATAGCCCTTGGGCGCCCATTGCCGGACGTGCAGCAACAGACGAAATTGTCTGGCCATCAGCGCGAGCAGACGAATCGGCTCTTCTCCCGTCTTCAAACAGTCGTACAGCATGCGCAGCCCCTTGTCCAGCCTGCCTGCGGCGATCTGTTCGATCAGGGCAAAAACGTCTTGCTCCAATGTCCGAGAGGCCAGCTTCTCGATCACTTCGTCTGTAATCACGCCGCCCTTCCCGCCAACGTACAAAGACATTTTTTCCAGCTCTTTGTCAAGCAGGCGCAAATCTCCGCCGATCCGCTCCGCCAGCTTGGCTGCGAGCGATCTCTCCATACTGGTTTCGTATTTCTGGGCTTGACGCTCGATCCATGCGTACAAATCCGAATCTCGCAGGTGCGGAAACGGGATTACCCTCGCTTTTTGCTGCAAGCTTTTCACCAGTTTTTTTCGTTCGTCCAGTTTATCTGCATCCGTGTACAGGATCAGTGTCGTGTATGACGGCGGTTGCTCCAGATAAGGAATCAGGACATTCGGATCGCTCTCGTGCTTCGTCTGCGGCTTGCTGCCTGTCAAAAAATACGCTTGCTTGGCGATAACCAGGCGATGCTCCCCCAGAAAAGGCAGCGTCTCCGCATCCTGCAATATGTGAGACAGCGGGGTTTCCGTACAGTCGTACACGCTCAGGTTCAAATCCGCGTATGCCGGATCGATCATTTCCCGCTTTGCTAGAGTCATGAATTCCTCAGCGAGAAAGGACTCGGGTCCGTAAAGTACATAAATCGGAGCGAACTGTTTTTGTCTGATCTCCCGAATTGCCGAAAGAAGCGGCATGATGTCCCCCCCCTAAGGTCGTATTCGGTGTAATTATAGCATAGACGTGCACCTGCAAACGAAAAAACCGCAACCCATCAGGTCACGGTTTTCTTCCGTTGGCACCTCTATGTAAACGTTTTGGGGAGAAGCCCCGGGATACCTCCTCCCGAAACGGTAAGCAGGGGGTGCTTGATACTTTACTATACGCATCCCTTGCCGGATCGGTGCCAGTACACTT
Organism: Brevibacillus sp. FSL K6-6036; assembly: GCF_037964015.1. NCBI lineage: Bacteria > Bacillati > Bacillota > Bacilli > Caryophanales > Paenibacillaceae > Brevibacillus > Brevibacillus sp. FSL K6-6036. The sequence goes on along the minus strand of NZ_CP150173.1, from coordinate 1,858,655 downwards.
GTCATCATTTGCTTTCGACACGAGGGATTCCTAGTCAATCCTCATCGTCTTTGTCCTTGTCTTGACGATCATCTTGATCATAGTCGTCATCTTTCTTCTTGTCCTGCTTTTCCTTTTCTTTTTCCTTTTTTTCTTTTTCCTTCTTCTTCTCTTCTTCATCCGGTACTGCTACACCGTACGGAAAGGCAGGCTTCTCGTCCTGACCTTTCACGGCCGGCTTCGGTGGGGGCTTGGGCACGTTTGGATCAGGCTTTTGCGTTTTTGCTGGAACCTGTTGCTGCTGTTGTTTTACTGGCGTTGTCTTTTGTTTTGGAGTCTGTCGTTTAACCGGTTGTTCTTTCTGGGACTGCTCCTTCTCCTCCTCAGGTACGATAGGTTGAGATGGATTATTGCTGGGAGGGGGAGTGGGCGGCCCCACTACAGCCGGTTGGACCTCTTCTGGAGGCTGGACCGACGTTCCTTGCCGGTATTCGTCTTCATCCGGGGAACTTGCGGGATTCCCCATTACTACAAGGCCGATCAACAAACTGGCAGCAACAACACCGCTTCCGATCCGCGCCGTCCACAGGGTGACGCGGTTCCACTTTCGCCGCTCATGCACGGGTGATGTTTTCGCTGTCAACTGCTTTGGCTCCAGCTTCGGCAAAATCTCCTTTTCCGAGCCGGCTGCGGCAGCTGGCCGGACCTTCTCGGACTCCAGCTGCGGCAAAATCGTGTCGACAATACTAAACCTCGGTGTCACAGGGGGAAGCTGTTCCAACTGCTCGGATACTTTTTTCAAACGGTCATACATGAGCTGCATGCTTGGCTTCTTTAGGAGTAAGTCATGAAGCTGCCGCTTCTCTTCCGGTGAGAGATCTCCATCCAGATCCCGCTGCATGCATTCCCAAATTTCTTCGTCGGTCATCAACCTATCCCCCCTTTCTCGTAGTCGTGCAACAGCTCTTGAAGCTGTTGTCTGGCCCGAAACAAGTACGACTTGACAGTGTTTAGCGGCAATTCCAGCGCTTCGGCAATCTCCTGATAAGAGAAGTCCTCCAGATAGCGCAGGACGACTACCATGCGATACTGCTTTGGCAATTTTCCAATTGCCGCTTTTATATCTTGCGACAAACTGTTGAGAAGGATTTCGTCTTCCACGTTGTTACGATCAGGAATGATTAACTCGTGCTCGTCAATCGAGACCGTCTCTTTCTTCGCGCGAAATTTATCCATGCAGACATTGCTCACGACCCGCTGTACCCATGTGGAAAATTTCGCCTTCTCCTGGTACGTATCTATTTTACGATAAATCCTGATCAATGCTTCTTGTGCGGCATCGAGAGCATCCTGTTCATTGCCAAGGATGTAAAAGGCGCTACGGTAGACAGAGGTCTCAATTGTGCGGAGGAGCTCTACAAGCGCTTCATGATCCCCGGATTGCGCTTTCCTGATTAACTCTGCTTCTCCCATATTCTCCTCTCCCTCCTACAGACGGGGCGCTGTTAAAAAAGGTTGCAAGTATTTATGTATCGGAAATTTGCGTCTCCCAATAGATGGAGTCTTTCCGGATCACGAGTGTGATCGCTCCCTGCAAATCGGTTCGAAATACCTTTGCACCCGCTTCATGTAATCTTGTTAGTACCGCAGGCGAGGGATGCCCGTAGCGGTTTTTTTGTCCGGCAGAAATGACGGCGTTTTTCGGTTGTATGGCAGCCAGAAAATCGGCAGTAGTGGATGTGCGACTGCCGTGATGGCCTACTTTCAAAACATCTACAGACGGAGACAGCTTCCCCGCCAGCAGTTGATTTTCCCCTCTTTCCTCCAGATCACCGGTGAAGAGTACGGTCTTACCGTACGCGGTAAGCTGGAGCACAACAGATGCATCGTTGCCCGTCTGTGTGCCGCTCCCATCAGGATGAAGCCAAACCCACTCCACCCCCGGACCATCCGTCCAGGCTAGATCAGGCCTCCCTGTCAGTACCGGGATACGGCGCTCGCGGAAACGCGCAATCAGGCTCTCTTCTTCTTCACGGGGAGATGAGCCATTTACTAGTACGGCACCAATCGAAAAGCGCGATACGAGTGCTCCCATCCCTCCGATGTGGTCGTGATCCCCGTGCGTCATCACCACATAGTCGATCCGTTCTATTCCCCTTGCCCGTAAAAACGGGGCTACGATATCTTTACCTACCTCAAACGGATCGCGTTTTTTCCTCCAGGAGTCCCTGTTCCGGTACACAGGTGTCCCTCCCGCATCAATTAAGTATACCTTCTTTTTACCAATCTCGACAACGATAGAATCCCCTTGCCCTACATCCAGGAAGGTAATTCGTACTTCTTCAGTCCCTGAAAACGGCTGCCTGGCTAGGATGAGCAAGAGAAAATAGACCGCTACGTAGAGCCAAAAATCCCTGCGCCGATGGTAGCCGTTTTTCCATAATATCGGGAGCAAAACCAAAAAGACGGCATAGGCAATCATCCACCACAAATCCGGATGCGGCCAATAAGAAAACGGAACATTTGTCTGATGGAGTCGAAATAAGGGATCGTGCAGCCACTCCAGTATCCACGATGCCAAACCTGATGGCAGCACGGCCAGAGCAGGATGAAGCAAGCTGACGAGCAATGCTGCATACCCTGCGGGAAGCACTACGAGGGATAGGATCGGGACGGCGACGAGATTGACCAGCCAGGATACAGAGTGTGACTGATGAAAGTGATAGAGCAGGAAAGGAAACGAAACAGCTTGTGCGGCAAAGGTGACGCCTAGACTTGCCCGCAGCCAGGAAGGTCCAAACCGTATGCACGCCAGGCTGATCGGGACGTAAACGAGCAAGCCGAGCGTGACGGCAAAGGAAAGTTGAAAGCCGATATGCCACAGTTGATACGGATTGACAGTCAGCATACCGATCAAGGCCCAGCCCCACAGTTCTTTTCCATCCATTTTCCGGCTCATCGCCTGGTACAACAGGCCGATGCCTCCCATGATCCCGGCACGCACGGCAGAAGCGCTGGCTCCGACCAGAAGCACATACCCTGCGAGCATCCCGATCGTGCAAACAAGCGCTGTTTTTCGCGGAACGCCAAGACGTTCGATCCCCCACAGGAACATGCCGCTGACGAGCGTAACATGCAGGCCGGAAATCGCCAGAACATGGCTGATCCCCAGATTGGCGTACATTTCCTGCGTCTCCGGGGAAACGCCGTCAGTTACCCCCAGCAATAGCGAGCTCATATAGCCGGACGTTTCGTCGTCTCTGAATACGCGGTCCAGCCGTTCCTTGGCATCGTTTTGCCATTGATGGAACAGCCTCATCACCCCGGTCCTGGCCTCTCCCCTGACGAGCTCCCCATATTCCGCCTCACCTGTGACGTAAACTCCCTGCCATCTCAGGTAGCGCGCGTAGTCAAATGCGTGCGGATTGCGGGCTCCTGCGGGCAAGCTCAACAGCATCTTGCCCGCAATCCGGTCACCCGGAAGCCATTGCTCGATGGCCATTGCCTCCTGCTCTTGCTCTAATCCAACCCGAAACGCAATCCGCTCTGCGCCGGGCAAATCCTCCATTTGTTCCCTGCTGACCCCGACGCTCTCAACCAGAAGAAAAAAACGTGCCGAATCGCCGTCACGCTTGACAGGTGTCGCAATCTCTCCGCGAAAATGGATCAGCGATTCCTCCGCAGCCGGGACACGCAAATAGGATTGATGCATGCTATCATAGACATGAAAATAAAATCCGCTGCCAATACAGATCAGACTGACGAGGCTCAGCTTCTTTCCAGCTTCCTTGGGAATAAACACGCACACTGCAGCAAGCAGCCCTGCAAAGAGAAACAGCCAGGCAATCGACAAATAAGCTCCGGCAAGTACCCCTGCCAGATACGATAGACTAGCCCCAAAAGCAGTCAAGATATCCCCCTCCCGGATCAAGCATCGGAGCAACCAGTGTACACCGCTTCTCCGGGACAAAAAAAAGACCCTGCTTTTTGTGAGGGCAAAAGCTGCCTGACTGTCGCCCTTCCTTTCATAGAAAAGCGTCTGTTGCCACGGCTGGCACAGCTTCTTGGGCAATTGGAAAGATTGCTTTGACCGTCAATCCGTGATAGAGTTAGCTAGAGCAATCTGAGTGAGAGGAAGAGTCATTTCATATGTGTGGAATCGTATCACTCTACAACAAGCGGCAAGCGCCCGTCCTGCAAGAGACGATTGGCGCCATGACCCGTGTTATCCTGCACCGCGGTCCAGACGATGACGGTTTTCATCTGGAAGACAACATCGCACTGGGCTTTCGTCGTTTAAGCATCATTGACGTGGAAGGCGGCCATCAGCCGCTGTTTAACGAAACACGAGACATTTGGATCATCGGCAACGGCGAAATCTACAACTACAAAGAATTGCAGCAATGGTTGAAGGAGTGCGGTCACGTATTCCATACGGATTCCGACATCGAAACGATCCTGCATCTGTACGAGGAAGTCGGAACCGACGCGCCCAAGCATTTGCGGGGCATGTTTGGCTTCACGATTTATGATTCACGCAATAAACGCCTGTTCGGAGCGCGCGATCAATTCGGGATCAAGCCTCTCTATTATGTTGAGACAGAGGATTCGATTGCTGTTGCAAGCGAAATCAAAAGTCTGTTGGAGCTCCCCGGTGTCAAAAGAGAAGTAAATCCAACCGGCTTTTACCATTATTTGACATTCCAATACGTACCTGACCCGGAAACGATGTACCAGGGCATCTACCGCATCCCGCCTGCTCATTTCTTCATCATCCAGAACGACCGGATTCAGTTGGAACGTTATTGGGACGTGGAATTCAAGCCAGATGAGAGCAAGCCTTTTTCTTACTTTGTCGAAGGCACCCGCAGCATCATGCTGGAGTCTGTTGACAAACACCGGATCAGTGAAGTACCCCGCGGCGCGTTTTTGTCCAGCGGAGTGGATTCCAGCAGTATCGTCGCCATGCTGCGGACTTTCGAGGATGTCAAAACCTTTTCTGTCGGTTCCGACATCCCTGGATACAGCGAGCTGGACTACGCCCGCAGGACCGCACAATTTTTGGGAACCGAACACCACGAGCTGGTGGTAAACGCCCAGCGCTACATGGACGAGTTGCCCAGACTCGTCTGGCATCAGGATGAGCCCGTAGCCGATCCTTCGGCGATCCTGCTTTATTTCGTAGCTCAAATGGCCAGCGAACACGTGACAGTCGTTCTCTCCGGCGAAGGGGCAGACGAGTTTTTCGGGGGTTACAACATCTACCGGGAGCCACATTCCCTGCGCATGTTCTCTCATATGCCCGACTGGATGAGAAGCTCCGTCCGTTTTTTGGCAGAGAAACTGCCTGATCAGGTGAAAGGGAAAAACTTCCTGATCCGCGGCTCCAAAACGGTAGAAGAACGCTTTTTTGGAAATGCCCTGATCTTCAGTGAAGAAATGAAGGAACGCGTGGTCACACAGGATATCCTGCACTCGGAGTCATATCGGACCCCATGGTCGGTCACGGAGGAAATTTACAAGCGTGCGCAATCACTTGACGATGTGACCAAGATGCAGTATCTGGACATCCATACCTGGCTGCGCGGCAACATTTTGATGAAGGCAGACAAGATGACAATGGCCAACTCATTGGAGCTGCGCGTGCCTTTCATCGATACAAAAGTATTTGAATTTGCGGCTACCATCCCGACCAAATACAAAATTGCCAACGGCACGACGAAGCATGTTCTTCGCGAAGCCATGAAAGACTTCCTGCCTCCGGAAATCAAGACGAGGAAGAAGCTGGGCTTCCCAGTCCCTACCCGTCACTGGCTGAAAAATGAATTCTACAAATGGGCCAAGGAGCTTATTTTTGAGTCCAAGGTAGATCATCTGATCAACAAGGCGTACGTTCTCTATATGCTCGATGAACATCGCGAGGGCCATGCCGACTACAGCCGAAAAATCTGGACCATCCTGATCTTCATGCTGTGGCATCAGATCTTTATTGAGCAAAAGCATCAGTTTGGCCCTTACGTCAGTCCGAGTGTGGAGATTCGCCGAAAAAAGGACTCTCTGGAGAGGATCGGCTAACAGACTGAGGCGGATTGGCTAAGCGAAAGGCTTGCAAGTAACACCCGCTTTCGCTGCTGCAGTCGCAGCGTATTCAAAATCATTACAGGCTTCGCTCGTCGTATGACGGGCGGGCCTTTTTCTTTTTCCCGGGAATTCTCCCTTAGCTTTCCTATACTCGCAGCATTTTTCCTATAATCGCTCCAATTTTCCGATACTCGCTTCATTTTTCCGATACTGGCTGCATTTTTCGAAAAATTTGCGTACTCCCGCTGTCATTTCGTAGGATGCCTGTAGATGCAGGCAGTCCATCAAATATGCCTGCATATCACGGAGGTGTTTACATGCTGTATGACTTGTGGGAGCGCTATCGCCGGTACATACTCATAAGTCTCGCGGTTATCTTTGCAGGAGTAAGTTTTTGGATCTACAGAGCACAACAAAATACGGTGCACGCGGGCAGTCCGTTTCAGGAGGTGGCGTCGGCCAACGAATCGGATATAACGCTTGCTTCATCCGAGTCGTTACTGCCTGCTGCCGTCTCCAATCCCCAACAGCAAGGCGGAGTTGTATCAGAAATGGGGGTGAACCGGGCAGGCAGTCCATACACGGCGTTATCGGGTGCTGGTGCTTCGTCAGAAGGTGTCTCTTTAGGCGGCACCTCTTCAGGGAGCGTTTCTTCTGGCGGTGCTTCTTCTGGCAGTGCTTCCTCCAACGTCAGCGGGAGGACTGGCGCTTCCCCTCCTCTCCTCTATGTAGATGTCAAAGGAAAAGTAAAGCACCCCGGGCTTTATGCTTTGGAGCCGGGAGCAAGAGTGGCGGACGCGATCGAAAAAGCAGGAGGAACACTTCCCGACGGAGACGTGGAACGAATCAATCTTGCGGAAAAATTGACTGACGGAAGCGCCATTCTCATTCCTGTAAAAGGAGCCGCCTCTGCTTGTTCACAACAAGATGTGGCTTCCGCCGTCTCCCCCTCTGCCTCCGCTTCCGCTTCGGGCTCAGGCTCCGGAAGCGCCTCTCCTTCCGCCGCCGGCAAGGGGGTCAATGTGAATACGGCCACCCTGGAGGAATTGATGACGCTGCCAGGTGTCGGTGAATCTCGCGCAAAGGCCATTTTGGAATACAGAACAAAAAAGGGAGGATTCCGCTCTCCGGATGAGCTCAAGCAAATCAGCGGGATCGGGGCGAAAATCTACGAGCGGATGAAGGATCAGATCCGCATCCAGTAAGAAGGAGCATGAACGGGCTCGTCATCTCATAGAATGGGGGGAGAATGAGTAGAGGGAGGAAATTCCTATGGAAAGGATCGGCGTTGTTGGAACGGGCAGCATGGGCAGTCTATTGATCGATGCCCTGATTGCGGCCAAAGCCTTGTCTCCCAGCCAATTTATCGCTTACAACCGGACGGTCGCCAAAGCAGAAAAAATTGCCGACCGTCACCCCGGTCTGGTCGTCGCCACGAGCAATGCCCAAGTGGCAAAGGAAGCCGCCGTGCTGCTGCTGTGCATCAAGCCGTCTGAATACAGCAAGGTCCTTGTTGAACTCCGCGATTGGTTGACTTCGGATCATCTTTTAATCACCATCACGAGCCCTGTTTCATTGGAGCATTTGGAGTCGCTCGTTCCCTGCCCGGTTGCCAGAGTGGTCCCCAGCATTACCAATGCCGCAGGCAGCGGCGTCAGTTTATGCGAATTCGGCATGCGCATTACCCCCGAGTGGCGTGACAAGATCCTTCATCTCTTTTCTAGCATCAGTCAACCGGTAGAGGTGCCAGAGCCATTTTTGCGGGTGGCCTCCGATATTACCAGCTGCGGCCCGGCTTTTGTCAGCTACATTCTTCGCCATATGATTAATGACGCTATGGAAGAGACCGGCATTTCGGAAGAAGCTGCCTCCCATTTGGCCATGCAAATGATCATTGGAATGGGGGAGTTGTTTAAAAAGGAGATGTTCTCCTTCCAGGCTCTCGAAAAGCGTGTTTGTGTACCCGGAGGGATTACAGGCGAAGGTCTTATAGCCCTTCAGAACGGCATTCCCGGCGTTTTTCGCGAGGTATTCCGACGCACCCATTCCAAATTTGCAGAAGACGTGGAAATGGTGAAAATCCAGTTGCGAACAGTACCGCCAGCCAATGGCAACGGCCTCCCTTCGTCTTGAAGCATAGAAAAAGGAACGAAGCCTTTTGAATGGCTCCGTTCCTCTTCCTTGGCACTTTCTTAACGAACGACGATATTTACCAGTTTTCCTGGTACTGCAATTACTTTGACGATTGTCTTGCCTTCGATCAGCTCTTTGATCGTCTCATTGTTTCCAGCCATTTCTTCCATTTGCTCTTTGGTCGCATCAGCTGGAATGAGCAGTTTTTCCCGGTTTTTACCGTTAATTTGCAGGACGATCTCCACTTCATCCTCTACCAGCTTGGACTCATCATATTCTGGCCATGGCTCGTAGGACAGTGTTTCCTTGTGGCCCAGTTTTTCCCACAGCTCTTCACAAATGTGAGGAGCAATCGGAGCCAACATCTTCACGAAGCCTTCCATATAGGTTTTTGGCAGAGCTTCAGCGCGGTACGCTTCATTGATGAAGACCATTAGCTGCGAAATACCGGTATTGAAACGAAGGTTCTCGTAATCCTCCGTCACTTTTTTCACAGTCTGATGATACACCCGCTCAAGCGGTTGCAGGTCAGCCTTTGGAGAGATTTTCGTGTTCAGCGCGCCATTGTCATCTACGTACAATCTCCAGACGCGGTCAAGGAAGCGGCGTGCGCCGTCGAGCCCTTTTGTCGACCAAGCGATAGAGGCGTCGAGCGGACCCATGAACATTTCGTACAGGCGCAATGTGTCGGCACCGTGGCTGTGAACGATTTCGTCCGGGTTGACGACATTGCCTTTGGATTTGCTCATCTTCTCGTTGTTTTCACCCAGAATCATGCCCTGGTTGAACAGCTTCTGGAACGGCTCCTTCGTCGGCACAACGCCGATATCGTAGAGGAATTTGTGCCAGAAACGAGCATACAGCAGATGAAGAACCGCGTGTTCCGCACCGCCGATGTAAATGTCGATCGGGAGCCATTCCTTCAGCTTTTCCGGATCGGCAAATGCCTTGTCGTTGTGTGGGTCGATAAAGCGCAGGAAGTACCAGCAGCTTCCTGCCCACTGTGGCATCGTATTGGTTTCCCGACGGGCTTTCATCCCCGTTTCCGGATCGACGATGTTCACCCACTCGCTGATGTTGGCCAGCGGCGACTCGCCTGTTCCGGAAGGCTTGATTTCCTTCGTCTTCGGCAGGACGACCGGCAGCTCTGCTTCCGGCACTACCTTCATCGTTCCGTCCTCCAGGTGGATGATCGGAATCGGCTCTCCCCAATAACGCTGGCGGCTAAACAGCCAATCGCGCAGGCGGAAGGTTACTTTTCGGTTTCCTTTGTTGTTCTCCTCCAGCCATTCAATCATTTTACTGATTGCCTGTTCCTTGTTCAATCCATCCAGGAAGCCGGAGTTGATGTGCTCCCCATCGCCCGTATACGCTTGCTTGGATACATCTCCGCCGCGGATTACTTCCTTGATCGGCAGATTGTATGCTTGCGCAAATTCATAGTCGCGCTCATCGTGAGCGGGAACAGCCATTACAGAACCGGTACCGTAACTGATCAGGACGTAGTCGGCAATCCAGATCGGCAGTTTTTCTCCATTTACCGGATTGATTGCGTACGCACCTGTAAACACGCCCGTTTTTTCCTTGGCCAGGTCTGTACGCTCCAAATCGCTTTTCCGTTTGGCTTGCTCCAGGTAGTCTTCAACTGCCTGCTTTTGTTCCGGTGTTGTAATTTTCTCCACCAGCTTGTGCTCCGGAGCAAGCACTGCGAAGGTAGCGCCGTACAAAGTGTCCGGGCGGGTCGTGAAGACAGTGAAGGTCTCGTCGTGGCCGTCAACGGAAAAGACAACCTCAGCGCCTTCAGAGCGGCCAATCCAGTTGCGCTGCATTTCTTTGATGCTTTCCGGCCAATCAAGCTCCTCCAAATCTTCCAGCAGACGATCAGCATACTTGGTGATTTTCAGTACCCACTGTTTCATCGGACGGCGTTCTACCGGATGTCCTCCGCGCTCACTTTTCCCGTCAATTACCTCTTCGTTGGCCAGAACTGTTCCCAATGCTGGGCACCAGTTCACGGCAACTTCGTCGATATACGCCAGGCCATGCTCATACAGCTTGGTAAAAATCCACTGTGTCCATTTGTAATAAGCAGGATCGGTTGTATTGATTTCACGGTCCCAATCGTAAGAAAAACCAAGAGATTTAATTTGACGGCGGAACGTATTGATGTTGCGCTCCGTAAACTCTGCCGGGTCGTTGCCCGTGTCCAGCGCATATTGCTCAGCAGGCAGCCCGAACGCATCCCATCCCATCGGGTGCAGGACATTGTAGCCTTGCATCCGTTTCATCCGGGACAAAATATCCGTCGCGGTATAGCCTTCCGGGTGTCCTACGTGAAGGCCTGCTCCGGATGGATACGGGAACATGTCGAGAGCATAAAACTTCTTCTTGCTCGGATCATCCAGCGTTTTAAAGGTTTTATTCTCTTCCCAATACGTCTGCCATTTCTTTTCGATTTCCTGATGATTGTAAGCCATGATTTGCACTCCTATCGTAGATTCATGAAAACAAACAAATGCTTCGCCCATTAAGAAGAAGAGGGCCACTTCAATAAAAAATAAAAACCTCCCGCCCCCAATCGCGAAACGAAAAGGGACGAGAGGATTATATACGCTCCCGCGGTACCACCCACATTGGTGAACAGACGGCACACCGATCATCGCTTTGCTTCACAGAAAGCAGAAGTCCTGATGCTTGCAATCATAAGCTCACCCGCTTGAAAAATCCGTATCGTGGATAGACGCTCCCCCTTACGCAACCGCTCCTACTGGACGGTCTTCAGGCAGAGTGCTTCGAGGCGAGTTCGGAAAGGGACGGGTTGACTTTCACCTGCCGTCAACTCTCTTTTGCCGTTTCACTTTCGTACTACTCCTCATCAACGCATTCCTTGTTTGTGGTTGTACTTTCGATTATAGACAATCAATGCCAATGCTGTCAATCTCGCGGACGGCAAGCCGAGAAAAACAAACGCTCACTCGTCTCTTGCGGTGGCTGGCCGCTAAAATCGGCCGTTATTTCCACATCGACAAAGCCGGTCTCCATCAGCCAGCGAGCAAGCTCATATGGCTGATACGCCCTCTGCTCATGCACTTCCTCGATACGTTCGTACAAGCCGTTTTCCTGCCGCAGAAAAAAGGTCAGTTCATGCGCTACCTCGAGCCGCAGCGGATCGCAGAAACATTGCCAAATGTACGAAACTTCCTCTTCGGCCAGAGTAAAGGTCTGGTCTCCAAAACCGTGCAGGATTTTGTATGGACTGTGCACGTCGAACAAAAAGGTCCCGCCTGGATGCAGATGCTCGAAGACGAGAGAAAATGTCCGTTTCACGTCCTCTTCTTCCGTCAAGTAGCTGAGCGAGTCGCAAAAGGACAAGACACTGTCTGTCTTGGGCAATGCCAGTTCGCGCATGTCCTGTTCGACCCATTTGACTTGGGCCTGCTCCCGCCTCATCTTGTCGTACGCTACTGCAAGCATGTCAGCAGACAGATCAACTCCTGTCACCTGATACCCTCTTTTTGCCAGGGGAATGGCGATGCTTCCGGTCCCGCAGCCGAGGTCAATGACTTGACGCGGCTTCCCTTTCCTGGTCCAGACACCCTCTGCCCAATCGAGCCACTGATCGTAAGGGGAGTCGGTCATCAGCCTGTCGTAGACAGCCGCCATTTGCCCGTACGCCATTTACCTCAGCCTTCCTCTCCAAATTGGACGATAGGGGCTTCGGCCCACAGCCGCTCGAGATTGTAAAACTCGCGGTCTTCGCGATGGAATACGTGGATGACGACATCCTCCAGGTCGACAAGCACCCAGCGTCCTTCGTCTGCTCCCTCAATGCCGCGTACCTTGTAACCGTTCTTGTGAGCCTGATCACGGATCTCGGAAACGATTGCTTGTACTTGCCGTTCATTGTTCCCGTGGCAAATCATGAAATAATCCGCAATGACGGACAGCTTGCTGATGTCCATGATGATCAGATTTTCCGCCTTCTTGTCCTCTGCCGCCTTTGCCACCAGTCTTGCCAGGGCTTCTACTGTTTTAACCATGAAACTCCTCCTTATGTATCCAGTCCGGATACGAGATCGTTATATGCCAACAGTGTCAATGGATACACCGTTTTTTTCTGCTGGATCAAATGTTGAATCGTACTGCCGAGAGCTTGCGCCAAAGCTTTATCCAGATCTTGCGACGCCAAGCTGCGAATCGTTTCAACACCGGGAAAGATTCGGTTTGGTTCTATATAGTCTGCCACACAAACGATTTTTTCTAACAGCGTCATCCCGTCCCGGCCCGTTGTATGGTAGCGAACGGCCTGGATGATGTCCGGGTCGGAGACATTCATCTCCGTCTGGATGACGATTGCTCCGGCAAATGAATGCCACAGCTCCTTGTCCCCGTTCAAAAGGTCGGCGGGGAGATCGTGACGAATGAGAACGTCACGCATCCTTTCAACCGGCCAGCATTTGCAGTAGTCGTGCAAAAAACCCGCCAGTTCGGCCTTATCGGGGTCTGCCCCATACTGAAGCGCCAGCTGTCTGGCAGTTTCGGCCACGCCCAGCGTATGCTGATACCGCTTCTCGTGCATTTGGGCGCGGACTTGGCTGAGAAGCGCTTCCCGATCATTCAACCAACTCATATAGTCCGTACTCCTTTATATAACGCTCGACAGCCGGGGGTACGAGGTAACGAATGCTCTTGCCCCGGGCTGCTTTTTCCCGGATCAGTGTCGAAGACAAATCCCACGCCGGCATCTCCACCAAGGTCACAAAATCGCGATATTCACTTTCTATCAGCTCGGCCCCTGGACGCGAAAGACCGATGAACCGCACCATTTTGACCAAGTCGTCTATCCGATACCATTGCCGTAGTGTTTTTACCATATCTCCGCCAATGATAAAAGAAAACTGGCAATCCGGATACATCTCAACGAGACTTCGCATCGTGTCGTAGGTATAGGATGGACCGCCACGTTTGAGCTCTATGTCGATTGCCCGAAAGGCAGGGTGATCCGCCACAGCAAGCTCTACCATCCGCAGCCGATCGCCGGCTGGGGTCAATCCTGCCCGTTCCTTGTGCGGCGGAATATGTGCCGGCATAAACCAGACCTCATCCAGCCCCGCTTGTTCCCTTGCTTGCTCAGCGGCCAGAAGGTGACCGGCATGGATGGGATCAAATGTGCCTCCCATGATTCCGATTTGGATTTTTGACTGTCCCATCGGTTATGGCAGTTTGATTGTTTTGTTCTCCCTGGACTCCTTGTACAGCACGACCGTATGGCCAATGAGCTGCACCAGCTCCGCTTCTGCTCCCGCCGCCAGAGCTTCGGCTACTTCATGCTTGTCGTCCAGATTGTTTTGCAGAATGGCCACCTTGATGAGTTCGCGGACCTCCAGCGCCTCTTTGATTTGATTCGTCATGTTTTCATTGACGCCGCCTTTGCCCACCTGAAAAATCGGGGTAAGGTGATGGGCTTGTGCCCGTAAAAACCGTTTTTGCTTGCCGGTCAGCATGTACATATCTCCTTTTGTGTATATCTGTTGTTCTTGAAGTGCGCTTTCTTTATTTTAACTCATTTGCAGACGCACGACTGATTCTTCCATCATTTATCTGTGCAGCGTGCTTCAGGTCGCTTTGCTTAGCTGCTGCAGGACAATTTCCCGCATCGTCTCAGTTGGAGCCGCTTCTCCTGTCCATAATTCGAAAGCGAGTGCGCCCTGATTGACAAACATGCCGATACCGGAATGAACCTGAGCGCCTCGGGAGCTCGCCGCTTTTAACAGACGCGTCTCCAGAGGGTTGTAGATCAGGTCGCTTACGATCAGTCCGGCATGGAGCCATTCCTCTTGCACCGGCATCTCATCCACTTGCGGATACATGCCGATGGACGTGGTGTTGATCAGCAGGCTCGCATCCTCAATGGCTTCCTTGCCTTCGGCCGGGTCGATGACAGCCGTAGGGACAATCGTTCCTACGTGTTCCGCCAAAAGCGTCGCCCTTTCGCGGGAACGGTTGATAATCCGGATCTCCTTCACCCCTCGCTCCGCCAGCGTAAAAGCGACTGCACGGGCAGCGCCGCCAGCTCCGAGCATGGTCACTGTCTGTTGTTCCAGCGTAATCCCTGTCGTTTCCACCAGTGAGCGTACGTACCCCAGACCATCTGTGTTGTAGCCGACCAAATAGCCATCGCGGTTTACTACTGTGTTCACGGCACCAATGCGCGCTGCAAGCGGATCGATTTCATCAAGCATGGGCATGATCGCCACCTTGTGCGGGATCGTCACATTTACACCCTTTATTCCAAGTGATCGAATCCCTGCCACCGCTTCAGACAGACGCTCGGGAGCCACATCAAAAGCCATGTATACATAGTCCAATCCCGCTTCTGCAAAAGCGGCGTTGTGCATGAGCGGCGATTGCGAATGCGAGACCGGATGACCGAACAAACCAACCAGATGTGTTTTGCTTGTTATCATGAAGCCGTTCCTTCCCCTCTGCTCTCTCTATCTAGCTTATGGCAAGACAGCCAAAACGCGTCAGATCAACGCTTTTCGCATGCCTACACTGACGCCCTTCGGAGCGTGTACGACGACGGATGCCTCTTCTTTACCCTGAAGGCTCACCCAGCCCAAACCCGAAATGACCAGGTCCGTTGTGCCCGTTGGACGAATTTTAAACGAATGTTTGACAAAAGCGGGCAGCTGTTCTGCGGCTTCACGGCCTGTCGGCGGAGCGAGCATTTCCCCGTGGTGCTTCTGAAACACTTCATCGGCATTCTCCAGCTTCGTGCGGTGGATGTATATATCGTTCGTTACATACACAACAAACGGCTGTCGCGTGCCGCGTACAAAATCAATCCGGGCCAAACCGCCGAGGAAGAGGGACTGGCCATCGTTTAATTGATACACTTTTGGATTGATTCGAGAGGTCGGCGTAATTTTCCGCAAGTCTTGCGGTGTCACCATATGGCCGATCTGATCCCGGTTGATAATTCCTGGCGTATCGAAAATAGAACGGCCGTCCTCCAATGGAATCTCAATCTTGTCCAGTGTCGTCCCCGGAAACGGTGATGTCGTAATTTCCAGATCAGCCGATCCGTAATCGTGCAGAATGCGGTTGATCAACGTGGATTTGCCGACATTCGTCACACCGACGATGTAGACGTCCCGTCCCTTGCGCAGTTCCCCGATACGTCCCAAAAGCTCATCGATGTGCAATCCTTTTTGGGCACTTACCAATACGACATCGGCCGGCCTGAGTCCGCGTTCCTTGGCTTCGTGCTGCATCCAGTTGCGGACGCGATTCAAATTGATATTTTGGGGCAAAAGATCCACTTTGTTGCCCACCAGCAATATCGGGTTGTTCCCGACAAAACGAGGCAATCCCCGCAGCCAGGAGCCATGGAAATCAAAAATGTCGACAACCATGACGACGAGACTTTGCGTCGATCCGATCCCATCCAGGATTCGGAGAAAATCGTCATCTCCCATTCCTACAGGAGCTACTTCATTATAATGTTTAATCCGGAAACAGCGTTGGCAAATCACTGTCTCGCGCTTGAGCGCGGAAGCAGGAGCGTATCCCGGCCGCTTTTGATCCTCTGTCTGGATCGCGATGCCGCATCCTGCACATGTCCCCAAGCTTTGCTCCATCATGCTTTTGTCTTCCACGAAATCATTCCCTTTCTACGCATCCAATAAAGAGCCATACGCTCCATCCTGCGGTTGAACCGCGTCCAAAAACCATCCGTCTGGGCTACCGGAACGACGAGGATCGTATGAAATCCAAGCCGGTTGCCGCCCAGCACATCGGTAAACAACTGATCACCGATGACGACCGTCTCCTGAATCTTTACGTTCATCTCGGCAATCGCTTGCATAAATGCCCGGTTGGTCGGTTTGCGGGCCGCAGAGATAAATCGCACACCCAGAGGCGTGCAAAACTTGTCTACCCTCTCGCGGTTATTATTGGATACAACGGTTACCTGAATCCCTTCATCGCGCAAACGCTTCAACCATTGTTCCACTTCCGGCGTTGCATACGGCCTGTCCCACTCCACCAGAGTGTTGTCCAGATCCGTAATGACAGCCTTGATTTTCTTCTCCCGCAGTTGATCTATATCAATATGGTGGATCGACTCCACGTACTGATCTGGCATCAGCTTTTCAAGAAACACGGGGCACCTCCAAGCAGTGTGTACGAGAACCGCGATTTCGGCACCTACTATACCATAATCAGCCACTCCCTTGCAAAAGAAAAAGAAGAGGCCCGCGGCCCCTTCTCGTTTTGCTGCTGCGAATTGGTCAAACCCGGTTGTTGCGCCGTTTTTTTGCAAGAATGGTGACATCGGCCTGATTCGCCGCCAAAGCATTTCCCGTACGTGATTTTGCTGTTGCCGCCTGCGTGATTTTGACAACAATGACGGTATTCTTGCCCACTTTGTACGAGTACGTCCTGACATTGTTCCGTTGCATAGGTAAGCACCTCCTTCAGGAATAGATGTACCGGTACGAATCTACTTCCTACTCCTTACAGAGGGCCATTCGCCGCTCCCTTGACCTTGATGTGGAAAATGCTTGCATCCGCCTGGTTTATCGCTGCTGCATTTCCGAATTGGGATTTGGCTTTTGCAGCTTGCGCGATGAAAACCTTGCTTTTCCCTTTTTTCGGCCACTTTCCGAAGTTATATGCCGCTTTTGCCATGTCTCGTACCCCCTTTCAATCAAAGGATGGTACATACTATGGCGAACCTGTCTGACCCGAAGCCACGTTTCTCCCCTATCATTCGCGTATTTTGCTAGAAACTCAGGCTCTCGTTTCTCTTTGTATCAACCGCTGTACCTGCTCTTTCGGCTCCCAGCATTGAAATTGATAGGTAGGTTTGGTCTCGTAGGTGAGTCGAGAGCATCGATAGACAATGCCGCCTGCTTCCTTTTCCACGCGAAAGTGAACGCAGGTGGCGCAGCAATGAAACCGGTTTACGCCTGTCATTTTGTATTCTCCTCTCGACTGAACCTCACCATTGCATATTCCATGAAAACAGGCTGAGTTGCTCGTACCTTTCTTCATCGGGCGATGCAAAATTGGAAAAACCGACGCCGACCAGCCGGACACCCGGGCTATAATCAAAGGCATCCAGGAGTTCTTCCAACAGATCTCTCCATGCTGCACCGTACTCTTTTTTCCGCTGCTTGCTTCTGATCGTAAAATCAGCAAACTTGATTTTCAGCGTGATCGTCCGGGGGATGACACCCTCATCTTGTATATCCTGCTCAACCTCCTGCAAAAGCGAGAAGGCTACCGAGGCGATCTCGTCACGCTGGTACAAATCATAGGCGAGTGTCGTCTCCCTGCTTAAAGACTTGGGCGAGCGCTCTGTTACGATTTCCCTGTCGTCCTCTCCGCGTGCTCGAAAATACAAAGCATGACCAAGTTTCCCCAGCATATTCACAGCTTCCTCCAAGGAAAGCCGCCAAAAATCCTCAACCGTGCGAATTTCTTTTTTCGCAAGAAGCTCCTGCGTTTTTTTACCGACACCGTGCAGTGTTCCGATCGGCAAATTCCGGAGAACATCAAGCGATTGCTCGGGACGAATCACCACGAATGCATCCGGCTTCTTCAGATCACTGGCAATTTTGGCGAGTGACATATTATAGGAAAGACCGACACTGCAAGTAAGACCGGTTTCCCGGCGAATCCGCCGTTTGATCTCCTTGGCGATCGGAACGGCATTTTCATATCCGGATACGTCGAGATACGCTTCGTCGAGCCCAACTGTCTGATAGCGGTCCGTAAAGGAGGAAAAGATGGCACGAATCTCTGCCGACTTCTCCACGTACCGCTCGTAGCGGACAGGCAGAAAAATCCCCTGAGGACATTTTTTCCGCGCCAATGCGACCGGCATCGCCGAACGAACACCATATTTTCTGGCTTCATAGCTGCACGTCGAGACAACTCCCCGATTGCTCATGCCGCCTACAATAACCGGCAGGCCGCGATATTCGGGCCTGTCGAGCTGTTCTACACTGGCAAAAAACGCATCGATATCGACATGTAAAATTTTTTTCATCGATATGACCACCAAACATACATTCTCATCCCTATTATCGCCGCTTCTTTGACCGGTTGCAAGCATGCGTTCCTTCCTGCCTGCCTCGCTCCTTTATTGCCAGCGTCTCGGCGTTCCCTCTATCCTCGTTACTATTCAAGGTGCCCATAGTCACTGTGGTCGATTACGAGATATGGTTCATAACCTGGAGCAGTTCCGTTACTGCAGGATTTCCTTTTCTCGCATAGGCAATCATTCCGTGCTTATCAATGATGTATACAATCCGTTGTTGGAATAAAAATCCGAGAACCTTTCCTACCCCGTATGCTTTTCGTATGGCATGGTCCCCGTCGGCAATCAAGGGAAAATCGTATCCGAACTTGCCTGAAAAAGCCCGGTGGCTCGTCAGGTCGGCCGGATTGATTCCGATAACAACCGCATCAGCCGCTTCCAGATCACTGTACCGATCGCGGATCGCGCATAGCTGCTTTGTGCAGACAGGCGTGTCATCTCCCGGATAAAAAATGAGGACTATTTTTTTCTTTCCGATAAACGTTTGAAGGTCGATCCGCCCCTTTGTGCTCTCGGCAGCAAACAAAGGCGCTTTCGTTCCGACTGTCAGCATCGCGACACCCCCACTCCAGTATACCAGAATCGAGTAGGAGGGGGCGACTAACCCCCGTCCTCTCACACCACCGTACGTACCGTTCGGTATACGGCGGTTCACCAAGCTTGACGAATTTGAGAATATCGTTGCACTAAGCTTTTCAGCCCTTGTTGTTGCCAGTAGGCAATGCCGAGGGCTTTGTGTATATGCGGAGATTTTGTGGTACGCCATGCACCCTTGCGGGTATTTGCAATTTCAATGGCTTTTACGTGAGATATGCCAAGAGAGCGAAGTTCTCGATATCTGGTTCTCACGCGTTTCCACTGCATCCACAAACAAAGACGGAGCCTGCGCCTTGTCCATTCCTCAATGGATTGTAGAATGCCCTTCGCGTCTGCAAGGGCGAAATATCCAATCCAGCCCATGAGGTACTGATTTATTCTTTCAATCCGCTTCTCCATCGAGATGCTCCACACCGGATTCGTGATCGTGCGGATTTTCTCTTTTAGCTTGAGGAGGGATTTGGGGTGGATGCGAATCCTTGTCTGTTTTGCAAAGGTAAAACTAAAGCCCAAGAATTTTCGTTTCCATGGTCGGTCTATCGCGCTTTTCTCCTCATTTACTTTTAGCCTTAGTACCTTCTCCAAGTGGTTTTGAATACTCTTCTTTACTCGTTCCCCTGCCCGTTTTGTTTTCACGTAGATATTACAATCGTCTGCGTAGCGGCAGAAACGGTGGCCTCTCTTTTCGAGTTCCTTGTCCAAATCATCAAGTAGGATATTTGCCAAAAGTGGGCTTAACGGCCCACCTTGCGGTGTTCCTTCACTTGATGTTGTACAGACGCCATTTATCATGATCCCCGCATTCAAGTAGGAACGAATCAGTCTTAAAATTCTCTTGTCCTGAACTTTTCGAGCCACACGGCTCATTAGAATATCATGATTTACGCGATCAAAGAATTTCTCTAGATCGATGTCCACCACGAAACGATATCCTTCGGAGATATACGCTTGCGCTTTCCTTACTGCCATGTGAGCGCTACGTTTTGGACGGAACCCATAGCTAGATTCCGAGAAGGTGGGGTCGAAGATCGGCGTTAACACTTGGAGGATGGCCTGCTGAATAAAGCGGTCTACCACGGTGGGAATGCCTAATAACCTTACACCACCGTCAGGTTTCGGGATTTCGACTCTGCGAACAGGTGAAGGTCTATAGGTTCCCCTTTCCATCTTCTCGCGGATGGCTTGCCAGTGTTCACGTAGATAATCGCGTAGTTGTTCGGTTGAAACACCATCGACTCCACCGACACCTTTGTTTTCCTCCACTCGTTGGAGTGCCATCCGTAAGTTTTCCCGTGATAAGACTTTTTCCAGCAAATCCATAATGATGTTCCTTCCTTCGCACATGCGGACTCCGTGCTTGCTGTACGATACTCAGCCCTCTTTTGTACCCTCGGGGCTTCACCCCTGCTCTTCAAAAGTAGTTCCTTGACAGAATTCTGCTTCGACGTACCGTATCAAAAGACATGGATCGCATGCTGACTTGATGTTCGGCCCTTCCCCATTCAAGCGTCCTCTACTCGGGTACTATGGCCTCTGCTGACTTCTGCATGTTCAGCGTCTCCTTACGGAGACGGTTACCAACAGTTGAAGGCGTTTCATGCAGACCTCCCCAGGTAAGAACGATAACTTTCATCCCATGTACCTGCCCAAGTTTACTACTGTATCCCTTGGCTGTATGGGGCTTTGTCTTGTTTGGCAGACTCGCCCGGATACAACAGCCTCAAATTGGGTTCGTGTACCTCAGGTCGGGATTTTGCCGCCGGCTTCCTTCAGATTCGACCTCGCGGTCGACACCCTTGCCTTGAGCTAACGGTTGGTACAGCCAACCCCCGTTCGGGACTTTCACCCTATAGCTATCGCCCATGCTGGGCGCACCAAAAAGACCGCCCCCCATAAAATGGGAGAGCGGTCCTTTTTTACAGCGATTGCATTTTCAATTGCTTGCATTTGCCCACAAAGGCTTCCGCTATTTTCAGCATATTGTCATCATGGGCCCACATCCGCTCTGGATGCCATTGCAGCCCTACATGCAGCCCGTCGAGGCTCTCGATAGCCTCAATCACCCCGTCAGCCGCGACTCCTGTCGCCCGAAACCCGGGAGCTACGTCTTTCACCGCCTGATGGTGGGAAGTATTGACGAGAATCTCTGTTTTGCCCAGCGCCTCTGCGACGACGCCTGGTTGCAGTGTCACTTTGTGCGCTCCGTATTGGCGGGAACCTTTTTGAGCGTGCTGGAACGCGCCCGGCACCTGACTCGGAATATCCTGTATCAAAGTTCCGCCTGCGGCCACATTGAGAATCTGCATGCCGCGGCAAATACCGAGGATAGGCTTTTTCATTTCCAGCGCCAGTCTGATCACTTCCAGCTCTGCCAGGTCCCTCTCGTACTCTACCTCACCCAAACCTTGCAACGGCTCTTCCCCGTACAAATGCGGTGCCGGATCATCTCCACCCGTCAGGATCAAACCGTCCAGCGATTCAATCATGGCCCGAAAAGGAGCATCCTTCACTGTCAAGAGCGGAAAAATGTACGGAACGCCGCCAGTACGGGCTACGCCGTCCACATATCCGGAGCCGACATAGAAATACTGATCAAGGTTGTTGTTTGGAAAGAACATCTTGGTACACGCCACGCCAATAATCGGTTGCACGAAAGTCACTCCCTGCTATTTCTTTTCATTCGATGCGTATTTGAAGTCGATGAAGCCCAATGCGTCAATGACGACATCTTTTACACTGTCCTGCTTTACCCATGTGTACGTGAAGTAGTAGATCGGCAAGGCGGGCATTTCATCCATTACAATGGCATCGGCCCTCTTCAGGCTCACGTTGCGTTTGGCTTCGTCTCCTTCTGTGGCGGACTTAGCCAGCATATCAAGGAACTCCTTGTGTTCCCATTTGGACGTGTTCAGACCGCCTTTGAACACTTCCAGGAAGTTGATCGGATCGTTAAAGTCGCCAATCCAGCTCGCCCGGCCGATATCGAAGTTGCCCGCTTTCATCTGTTCACGGTGAACCTTGTTCTCTTTGTTTACCAGCTTCACTTCGATGCCGAACGCTTTTCTCCACTGATCCTGAATAACCGTCGCAATGCGTTGGTTCACTTCTGTCGTATTGTAGGCGAGGGTCAACTCAGGCAGCTCGCTGATACCGAGCTCCTTCATGCCCTGTGCCAACAGTTCTTTTGCCTTTTCAACATCGTTGTCCTTAAAGTAGCCTTCCGGTTTGAAGGCCATCGTCGGAGGCAGGATGCCCAGGGCAGGCGTGCTCTTGTACGGAACGACGCTGTCGGCAATTTCCTGGCGGTTAACGGCGTAAGCGAACGCCTGACGAATGTGCTTGTTGTTGAACGGAGGCTTCGTCGTGTTGAAGATGTACCAGTACGTTCCAGCGGTCGCCTGCGACTGCATTTTGCCGGAGTCCTTCAAGGAATCGAGCGCGTCGAGCGGCAGGTCGCCCAGCGGAGAACCCGCCCAGTCGAGCTCGCCCTTTTCAAACATCGCCAGTTCGGTATTGGCGTCCTCGATCATGTTGACGGTCAGCTTGGACAGCTTCACACGATCTTTATCCCAATAGTTTTCATTTTTTTCCAATTCGATCAAAGATTTGTGCTCCCACTTCTTGAGGACGAACGGCCCATTCCCTATGTAGGTTTCAGGTTTTGCCGCCCAATCCTTGTTGCCCTCGACAACTTTTTTGTTTACAGGAAAGTAGGTGACGGAGGCCACAAGCTGCGGGAAAAACGGAGCCGGGTTTTCCAGGGTGACTACCAATGTTTTCTCATCCGCAGCTTTGACGCCAACATCCTCCGCTTTTGCCTTTTTGGCATTGTACGCCTCGCCGTTTTTCAGGTAGTACATCTGATAGGCGTAGCCGGATGCTGTCTCGGGGTTGAGAACGCGCTTCCAGGCGTACTCGAAGTCATGGGCCGTCACAGGGTCGCCGTTGGACCATTTTGAATCACGCAGATGGAAGGTGTAGGTCAGGCCATCCGGGGAAACCTCGTATTTTTCCGCGACCGATTCCTTGATCTTGCCGTCTACGTCAAGACGAAGCAAACCGTCAAAAGCGGCGCGGGTAATCGACATGGAAGGAATGTCCTCAGCCAAGCCCGGATCGATTGTATTTGGTTCTCCCGTATTCAGGTTGATCCGCATCTCCTGTGGTGCTGCTGCTTGTTCTTGTGCTGCCGGTGTCTCCGCAGGCTTTTGTTCTGCAGGCTGACTCGCTTGTCCCCCACAGCCCGCAAAGGCCAGACTGCTTAGCATCACAAAACAGAGCGACATCTTTTGAAGCGCTTTCATGGAAAACCCCCTCTTGAAACTTTTTTTCTTGATTATACGATGCATGATTAAATAATATTATCTTACGAAAATTTTGTCTACAACTATGTAAAGTGATAAAGGAGCTGGTCATGATGTTAGCGTCATTGGAAAATGCTCTCAGCACATTGCTTGAGAAGAGTGGCGGGCAGTGGGGAATCTACCTCGAAGATTTACAGACAAACGAAATCTGGGGCAAGGGTCATGATGACCGCTTTTACGCCGCCAGCGTAATCAAAGTCCCGATCATGGCCGCTGTGTTTGCTGAAGCCTACGCAGGCAAGTTTGCTCTCGAAGACAAACTGACTCTCAGACAAGAGGATCAGGTCGGCGGAGCAGGCATTCTGCAGCATATGACGCCAGGCACAAAGTGGAGCATTTACGATCTGACAACCCTGATGATCATTCAGAGTGACAACACGGCAACCAATATGCTCATCGATCTTGTCGGGGCTGAGGCGATCCGTTCTGTCATGAACAAAACAGGAATGGTCAACAGCCAGTTTCACAACAAGCTGATGATCGTCCCTGCGGAGCTGGAAGGCTACAATGAGGTGACCGCGGCAGATCTTGGCAGCCACCTTCGCCATTTGGCTACAGGAAAAATCATCTCGTACAACAGTTGCCTCCACATGATCAACATCATGAAAAGACAGCAGCATCGCGACCGCATCCCCTATCACCTGCCTGATCCGGACGGCGATGTGATCGGCATGCTGCCGAAATGGGAGCTGGCCAATAAAACAGGGACAGTCACTCGAACGACTCATGACATCGGAGTGATGTACATCGGCAACCGGGCAGTGACGATCTGCTTGTTATCCAAAAATATCGAGACCGTCGCAGCCAATGACGTGATGGCGCAAATCGGCCGGATGGTATACGATCTGTATACGAAGTAGAAAAAAGGCCTGTCCGTTGTTTTGGACGGGCCTTGCTCATACAGTCGGGTCCTGTACGTTCGGGTCCCATACCTAGGGTCCATGCATTCGGTCCCTTATGAGCTCCATTCACCCGTTTGCACTGAAGTTCGCTGCCTTCCGCTTGACGATTGCAGTGACGATCGGAAGACCCATCAACACGATCCAAAGTGAATTGACTCCTGCAGGTACAACTGCCCAGTAAAAAATAGAGACATCCGGTTTCCCTGTCAGGATGTCCATTCCTGCAGCTCCGACGAGACCGATCAGATTGCCCGCGATTCCCCACAATGCCATCCAGACGTAATGGCTTAGCGAAACTTTTCCATTCCTCAGATCAAATTCCTTATGTAAATAGGCAAAGCCCGAGAACAGCCCGATGACGCCATTGCCAATAATCCAGCTCATCCACAATTGCCCGGAGAGAACATCTGACAGGAGAGTTCCCAAGGCACCGAACAGGAAGCCTGTCAGCGGGCCAAAGCAGGCTCCTATAATCGTAAGAATGACGATGGCCGGCCGCAAACTGCTGCCTGCTATCGGAATATAGTCGGTGATATAACTGAGGAAGCCGTAAAGTACAACTCCCATTCCGATTACTCTGACTTTTTCGCCCTTTCTTGCGGCGGCAGGACAGATGTCCATCTTGGTGGCTCCTTTTTGTAGTCTCTGGACATCCTCAACATAGCATCCGAAAGCCCCGCTGTCAAAACGGAATATTCTGGATATGCTTATTCTATATAGACAAAGGAAAAGGCGTCCTTCCTTTGCAGGAAAAACGCCTTAATGGGCATCGATGCTGTCTCTATTTGGAAAGGATCAGCTTGCTTACTTCGTACGCGCTGGAGAAAGACAGCTCGGACAATTGTCCTTGGCCTTCACACCAGTCACCCGCAAAAAACAGGTTGCGGTAATCTGGCAAGCTGATTGGCAGCGCCTCCTGGTTCATCGTCCACTTGATTTCCTGGACGACGGCACGGGTGGAAACGCGGGGCACCACGAGTTCCTCCCGCCAGCCTGGGAAGTGCTTGTCGTACAGTTGTTCAATCTCTTGCTTGCGCTGCTCGACGACTTCTTTCACGCCGACTTCGGACTGACGCAGATAGGCGGTCGCCTGCAGTAGCTGTCCGCCCTCTGGGACGCAGGTCTTGTCGTAATACGAAATATCCGTAATAAAAATGTTGTTTTGCTTGTCATAAATATAGGTGTAAGGGACATCGATACGCTGCTTGAGACCGATATCATACACGACGACAACCGTCGGCTCGTATGTTGCATACTGTGCGATAGCATGCTCCAGCTTTGTATCCTTAAACACCTTTGTCATTTCTTTTGGAGGGATGCAGCTGATGAATTCATCTCCGGTAAATTCAGCTTCCGGTGTGACAGCGGCAACCACTTTGTCATTTTCGACACGGAAGGATTCGACCTTTGTTTTGGTCATGATCGTGCCGTTGTTGGCTTCGATGACACGGACAAATTCCTCGATCAACGCCTGCCACCCGCCTCCGATGTAGGCAACCGGCTTATTCGTCGTAAAGATCCGACGATAGTAGGTGAAGAACACATCAGACGGAATTTTTTCCGGCTCACGGGTAAAGAAGTTGGAGGATGCCAATGTCAGCATCATTTCCTTTACTTCCTCACTTACATTTTGCTTCTCCATCCACTTCTGGATCGACAGGTGCGGGTGACCCGTCTCCATTTTCAACATGGTTTTCAAGATTTCAAAGGTAAACAGAACTTTGTCAAATCCCTTGACCAGCTTCGTACGGAACAATCCCTGCACATTTGCGGGAACCGCTGTCAAATCGTCCCCCAAATCATAACGGGCTTTATTCGGATTGAAATCCTGCCAATCAATGTTCAAACCCAATTCTTTTTCAAACGTTTTCAAAACCGATGTGTCACGCCCGTAAATGGCATGTGCACCGAAGTTAAAGTTAAAGCCTTTGATCTTCAGCGTGACGGCACGGCCGCCCAGGGCTCCGCGCTCGAGAAGCACTACCTTTTTGCCCTTGGAAGACAGATAGGCTGCAGCAGAAAGACCGGCGAGCCCCCCGCCAACGATGACGACGTCATAGTGGTTCGTTGTCATAACAATCTCCCTTACATACTCACGATGTATGAAACCTCAATCATCCTATAGGATAAGGGATGTACAAGGTAGAAGTCAACCATAAATGAACTGTGTCTATTGTTATACTGATGATACCATTTTTTGGCTTTTCCGTTTCCCCTCGCTCTTCCTTCTGTTTCCTGTCAACCTATCTTATTATGACCATAAAAGCATGACAATTACCCCTGCCTGCACTCATCGTTCCGTAGTGATCGACAGGGGTAAAAATTCAAGTTCTCGTCTCAGGAGCCTTGTTGTTCGTTTCTTCTCGTCATCTGCTGCCAAACTGTACCGCTCGCCGCTTCTCCGCGCTCGATGCGCTCAACAGCCATTTGAATTTGCAGACGAACCTCAAATTCCGGATCGTCCTGGGCCGCCCGCAGAGCTTCCAGCGCCGAGTCGTCGCCTACCTCGTACAGGAAACGGGCTGCACGCCAGCGTACGAGCTTGTTCGGGTCCTTCAGGGCTTCGCACATCGCTTCACTTGCTCTCGGGTCCCCCAGATCGGACAAAGTATCTCCTGCCGTCCTGCGAACAGATACAGAGGGGTCACGGAGCGCTTCGTAGAGCAAAGGAAACACCTCATCGCCTCCCACCATTCCCAGGTAGACGACTGCCAGCCGACGGATGGAGCCCTTTTCGTCATGAAGCGCCTTTCTCAGAACAGGCAAATCTTCGGCAGTCGGCTCCATGCGATCCAGCGCAGCATACCGCTTTTGCCAATCAGGATCATCGAGCATCTCCAGCGTGACGACTTTCTTGACCCGCTCGGGCTGGGGCGGGGCTTCTCCCACTCCAAGCTGCAGCGCCTGTTGAACAAGCTCTTCCACCCGTTCTGGCGGATACGCCGCATCCACCTCGCTGGCCACTTCTTCCCCGATCTCGCGCAAATCGCCGTAGCGAACGTCTTGCTCTACCCATTTGCGCTCCATGATTACATTCGGTGAAGCGGAACCCGCCTTCATGGCCGCCGCTCCGAATCGTTCGGGCAAGGCGGCGCGTATCTGCTCGGTTCCCATCGTTACTTTTACCTGCATGGGAATGCCGCGGAACATCTGGATGTACACCTGCGCTTCTCCCCACGCTTCCCCGGACTCTTCATTCGTCCAGGCTGGCATGGAGGTCTCCGCCCCCGCTCCGAAAACCTCCCGGGCATGGGTCAAAATTTGCTGCCAGTCTGCTTGCGATTTTCGTTCCAAGGCATAGAAATCAGCCGTATGAAAAATCGAGGTCACGCCTTCAATCGCCAGTAGCTGCTTCACCAATTCCGGCATTTGCGCCCCGGACTGCTTGTTGTATACCCGCTGAACGCCGTCAGGCAAGCGCTCGTCCACATTCAGCTTCATGACATTTGGACTGGGTGTCGGTTCTATCGACAACAGTTTCATGCCGAGTCACTCCTTTTGTTGCCTATTCTCTCGTACCGCTATGGTACCATGTCCGCGGCGTCCATGCCATTTTTGAAGTGCAGCGGGAACCTGTAGTAATCATTGGCCGATTTGACCCGGAATCCGCAAGACTCATAGAGAGACAGGGCATTGCTGTTTTCCGTGGCTACCTCCAGGATCATTTTGGGAAAGCCCTCGTCAGACAACAGGGCAATTGTTTTTGCCAACGCTTCTTTACCATACCCTTTTCGCTGATGATCAGGGTGAACGGCAAACCCGTAGATAAAAGCATGCTTCGGCTGACGGGAAACGCTAATCCTGCCAATCGGCTCGTTTTGGTCATGCGTGATCAAATAATTGGTCTGGGCAGGGTCTTGTCCCATATGCTCGAACATCTCTCTGGCGAGTGTCTCCTCCAACTGAAACCCTGCCATGCTAAGTTGAATCAAAATCTCCTTATCGTCTGGGGTTGAAGCCCTGAGCTGAATTCGCCCATCCTGTTTCGGCAATTCTTCGCCTGACTCCTCCCGCTCCATCCAATACTCGGAATACTCATACCGCGCAGCCACTTTCTCCATATACCCTTTTCCTGTTTTGGACCCGCGCTGGACAATAAACAACAGCTCTGGAATTTTGCGCAACCGGCATTCTTCTTCCATCAGCCACTGCAAATGCCGGAATATCCCCTTTCCCCGGTAATCGGGGTGCACCATGCCGGTTGCCTCCGCTTCTCCCTGATGGAAAACGTGCAGCCCTCCGTATCCGACGAGCTTCCCGCGGTCATAGCAAAAAAAATCGTTGGTGTCGGTACCCGGACGCTTTTCCAGCATGTCGAAATTCAGCTTCAGATTGATCTGTTCGAAGCCATTGCAGACTGCTGCCAATCCCCGGATATGGTCCAATTCCTCGGCTGTCGGTTTTGCTTTGGTGACATATGTAAAGGCTGTCATTCATACTCTCCCTTTCGTTCCTAAAAATAGTGGCGCCGCAGCTCCTGCACGACCTCCTCCAGATTGTTTCCCACCTGAGGAATGCCATAGCCGACATAGAGCGGCGAAGCGACAAAGCGCGGGACAACCTTGACGATTATCTGCCCGTCCCATTGGTAAAAAAACAAATTGTAGCTTTGGCAGATGCGGTTTACGTGATGAAGGATCCAATGTGTCAAAATTTGGATATAGTCCGCCATCCTGTTTAAGCTTCCCGACTCAGACAAAATCACATTGTATTCAAAAAATCCCGCGCGCGGCTTCGTCGAGAGATTGCACGTAACCCCCGCATCCCGATCGATGACAATCCCCTCGAAATGCTCTCCCTCCACATCTTTCAGGTAATCGTAATGTTTCAACCCGACGATTTGCATATGCGGGTGGCGGATGCTCCCCCCGGAATAAGGGCCATGGTTTTTAAAAAACAGTACAGAGCGATAGGAGCCGCTCTCCGTCATCTCCAGCCATTTTTCCACGCCAAATGCAAACAGGGCATACAGGTGGTCCTTTTCATAGACGGACAGTTCGCTGTCACATTGACTCGTCTCGATCACCAGCGTTTGAGTGGCATCCTGCAAAACCGGGTATTTGTTTTTTAGCCAGATCATTTCTCCTCTTTGCTCCAGAATACCGTCCAGCTCATCCGGAAAGCAGAAGGGACAAGCCGCCTGCCGGTTCCTGATGTTCTCCGGCTTTTGTCGGCCGATGTGCATATCAAAATGCAGATGCGTCTGCGACATTTACTCGGGTCCTCCTTCAACGATTTGTCCTTCCTGAACAATTCCCTATCGAAAAAGTCCATTCCTTCTTTGCCGGACACTTGCCCTCACTCTACAAAAGTAATTAACTCACTCTACTCTATACGTATTCCAGGTGAGGACCACCGCGCATTCAACGGATAGTATGAAAAGGCAAGGACAACTGCAACTAAACGAAGAGGCCACACTCCAGAAGCGAGATCCAGCCAGACTAACCGAGACGCCCAAGCTTTCACTCACAGCACCTGCGGATACTTTCTTTATGCTCATTGATTTGCCGTAGCCGAACCAGCTTGCAATCTCATTCAGGGAGCAACCCCTTCAAAACAGAAAAAAGGATCACTTTCCCTCAAAAATGGGTGCAGTGATCTTTTTTTATCTCATTTTAATCCGTTACACTTACGGAAGTGACTTCGAAAAAGGAGTTGGCCGTTCATGGAGAAAGCGCAGTTCATGGAAAAATCGTTTTACTACCCGGTCAGTTGGCTCGAAGCCCAGCAGTATAAATATCAACTGGATCAAGAGGGGATTCCCTACTCGATACAGTCCCCGCTTGACCTTCCTGTGCTCGAGGAAGGCAAACTGGCAATTGTCTTTCCCTCCATTCCTCTGCGGGTTTACGTTTGGGTACGCTCATTGTTTTACCGGGATGGTCTCCGCTATCCAGACTTTTCGTGAAGGCATGGTTTGAGCATCCATACAGAAGCGTGACAGCCCGCCTTGATTTTTTTATGATAGTGGTATGCAGTAAAGGTGGTGAATCCTTTGAAAAGTATAAAACCCGGCCGCGGCCCTTCCGCCATGGGGGCAGCTGGAAGCATTTTCGCCGTAATCTTCGGTATATTTTGGACCATCATGGCATTTGTCATCACGCAGGACTCCCCTTTTCCCGTAGTGGGCATAATCTTCCCTGCCTTTGGCCTTTTATTTATCGGGATGGGAATCGCACAAGCCGTCTACCATTACAAAAACGCGACAGGCAAAGAGCGAATGTCCTTGTTTGACATTACGGATTCCAGAGAAGAAGGCGACCCGTTACACCGCCATTTCAGCTCTACATCCTCTGTATCGGAGCAGAATACTGGACGATTTTGCCCCTACTGCGGAGAACCAGTCGAAGCCGAGTACCGCTTTTGTCCCAAATGCGGGAAAAGCATGCCTTCCTCCGGTTAATCTTTAGCCCTCTTCCTGATTCCCGAATAACCCCTCTTCCTTCTTGTCATTCTAAGGAAGAAGGAGGGAGCATCCATGGATTCTCACAAGACCCGTCCGGAAGTGGAGCCATCCGTCGCTCCGGGAATGAACACACATGATCAGTTGGAAGAAAAAGCATCTGAGCAGGAGGTAAACAGCGGCGACTCTACCACTGTTACCCGTCTCTTCCTCGACCGAACACCGGATGAATAGATGCGATATATGCTGGAATGCGACATGTTCGCCCATCAGATTTCGCTTCGCGATCTGCTGTGCTATAATGGATGCGGCGAAGTCTTGGCTCCCTCACGCAGGGAGCTATTTTTTTGAGGAATGGATGGTTTCCTCTCTTTTACAAAACAATTATAATGTAACGGATAACCTGTCTTCTTCGTCCTATAGTGACAACAGATTTTTCAACGACACAACTGGAGGGTAAGCATGAAGAAACTTCTGTCAATCCTACTGATAGCCGTGTTGCTGCAAGGCTGCACTTCTTCCAAAGAGACGCCTTCGACTGGCACACCGGCGCAACCCCCTGCCACAGAACAACCGGCACAGCAGCCTTCTGACTCCGTTCAACCGGAAACGCCGCAGCCTGGCACTTCGACTCAGCCAACAGACGATCAAGATAAAAATGACGAGACGTACAAAAACGATATTTTTCAAGTGGCCTCTGTAGAAAAAACGGGCGAAGACACCTTTACGATAAAAGGCAAGGCTCGCGTGTTCGAAGGCAACTTTCAATATGTAGTAGAGGATGGTCACAACGAGCTGACCAAAGGAAACGTCCAAACCTCGGCAGGGGCTCCTGAATGGGGAGATTTCGAATTCACAGTCAAGGTAAAGAAAGACCAGCCCAATTCGACCTTGACTCTGGTTTTGTTTGAATCCAGCCCCAAGGACGGGAGCCGGAGAATGGAATTGCCCATTGCCCTGCCCTAAAGAAGTGACCGGATACGGCATGATCTGACCCAATGAAACCCGCCGCGAAATCAACGGCGGGTTTTCGCTTACGTTTATCTATTTTTCCCGCTCACCGTGAAACCGTGTCCCTCACGGAAACCGTTGTGTTTTTCCGCGAAACGGCAACTTAATAGTTGCTCCCCTCTCCGGCATATACTAGCGTTGAGGAGTGTGATGATGTTGGAAAACAAATCCGTCTACTACGTAACCAGTTGGGATGATGCCGCTGTCTATACACGGGCATTGGAAGCCATGAATATTCCGCACGCTGTGGAATCTCCCGGCAGCCCGCTCGATCTCAGTGAAGGCCAGCTGGCGATTGTCTTGCCACATTTGCCTGCCAGGACCCATTCCAAGGTTCGCGAGCTGTTCCAGGGCGAGGGCGAGAGGTATCCGGATTAAGAAGATGACTGGTGTACTCATCGCCGCGGGCATCATCGGCTCATTTCTTTTGTCCGGTTATTTCATGACCAAATGGGAAAACGAGGTGTTCCCGGGCAATCAAGACACACAAGCAGACAACGAAGAAAAGTCCGTCAAATGACAGAAAGCATGGTCACATACGAGACTGCTTCGGACCGAAGTCCTTGCAGACGGCATGCGGACCATGCTTTCCTGTTTCTTGATATTGGCGCAGCTTTGCTACTTGCATTCGCTTCTCTTGCTGCGGTCAGGAAGCCGCGCTTTTTTCGGCGGAGGTGAGATACACATTCTTGCCAGCCCCCAAGCCGACCAGGAATAGCAAGAAGGCTACGATGAGCAGCAGGAAGAGCGGCATCGTCCAGCCTTGTGTCACGTCATGGATAAAGCCAAAAAGAGTCGGGCCGAGCGCAGCCAGCAGGTACCCGACCGATTGGGCCATCCCGGACAGCTCAGCCGCTTCGGCCGCACTGCGTGTACGCAGCGAGAAAAACATGACTGCCAAGCTGAAGCTGCAGCCGCCAGCGATACCGATCAGAATAATCCAGAGCGGCATGAGCACCGTATTTCCAGCCAGCAAACCCGCGTACCCTATGAACATGCATCCTGTCGTTATGGCCACGAGCAGACGCTGATTGGATACTCTCCCTGCAAGCACTGGCATCAGGAAGCTGCCAGGCAGACTGGCGAATTGCATCAGGAACAGCATCCACCCCGCAGCAGAAGGACTTACACCTTGATCCTGAAGAATCTGCGGAATCCATGCTATCCCCACATAAAACACCAAGGACTGCAGCCCCATAAACAGTGTCACTTTCCACGCAAGCGGAGATTTCCAAATTGCCCCTGCAGTCGAACCCGCTCTAACCGAAACTGCCGTTTGTGCGTTTTTGCGCAGCTGTGGCACCCATACGGCCAATGCGATAAAAGCCAAAATGGCCCAGCAGATGAGCGAGCCTTGCCACCCGAACGAAAGACCGTGAGCAATCGGGATGCTCACCCCCGAAGCGATGGCAGCGAACAAATTCATCGCCATGGAGTAAGCACCGGTCATCACTCCTACCTTTTGCGGAAAATCCCGCTTGATCAAGCTTGGGATCAGCACATTGCCGAGAGCGATAGCCAAGCCGAGCAAGGCGGTCCCGATAAAAAGCAGCCAGACCGAGTGGAGGGAGCGGAGAACGATTCCTGTCAGCAGGACAAGCAGGCTGTACATAATCGTCTGTTCCATCCCGAACCGCCGCGATATTTTCGGGGCGAGCGGTGAAAGCAGGGCAAACGCGAGCAGCGGCAGGGTGGTCAGCAGACCGGCGACTGTATTGCTAATGCCGGTATGATCGCGTATCTCCCCAATGATAGGACCGACAGCCGTTATCGGTGCCCGCAGATTGGTGGCAACAAGTATAATCCCGAAGGCGAGCAGCCATATGCCGGCCCGTGCTCCTTCACGGGATAAAGCTTGATCTGTATTCATTTTGCATCTCCCCGTTCTTGATCCTCGAAAGCCTGCTGCGCTGCTTCAATATGAGCCCGGACAGCGAGTATTGCCTCTTCCGGTCTGCCCGCGACAATCGCATCTATCAGCTCTCTGTGGATTTTTTTATGCAGGGCGAGTCGCTTGGACGCAGCCGAGAAAACCACTTTGTCTACCGTCTCTCCAATGGACTGCTGGATCGACTCAGTCATGTGCTCATAAAGCTCCAACAGGATGCTGTTGTGCGCTGCTTTTACGATAGACATGTGAAGCTGCACGTCTGCTTCAATATAGGTCTGGGCGTTATCGGCTACCTCGCTTGCAGTCAACCAGGTCTTCATGGCTTCCACGTCTTCCGGCGTTCTCCTGAGCGCAGCAAGGCGGGCGGCATCCTGCTCCAGTGCAGAACGCACCTCCAGCGTTTCTGTCAAGGCAGAGCGCTGAAACCGACGCTGCAGAGCAGCACCCAGTTCACTGGAAGAGCAAACATAGGTGCCGTCTCCCTGTCTTGTTTCCAGCATACCTGTATGCACCAAGGCCCTGACGGCTTCCCGTACCGTGTTGCGGCTGACCCCCAACTGATTGACCAGCTCCGGCTCTGGCGGAATTCGCGTGCCAACCGGCCAGTCCCCTGACTGGATCAGGGAATAGATCTGTGCTACAACCTGCTCCACCAGTGTCATTCTCCCTGCCTGTTTTAATTTCATAATTCTCACTCACCACCAAACGTAGGATGATTGGATGTTTTTGATTATAACATAGGCGAATGGTGTGTCAACCCATCAACTCTTTTGAAAATAGGATTATAGACCCTTGCTCCCGTTATTAAAGATGGGCTTTTTTAAAATTTTTTACAAAAGTTACAGGAAAACAGTAAAAAAGACCTACCCTTCTGACGATAAAGGTAGTAGACGCTTTTTCATTTTTCACCTGACCAATGATTGGTCAGGCTTTTTTTCTGTTCCACAAAAAATCCCCCGTCCATGCATTCGTCCGGGGGCCTATACCTATTCCTTTTAGCTCCTGCTACAAACCAATTCGCGGTTATATCATGCACTCGTTTTCTGATATCACCAAAGGGATTCCGTTCTCCCCAAAAATACGTACTACGCGGATATATTGATGTACAGGGAGGTCCGGGAACATAAATGCAATTTCGCCGCTCGGAAAAGACGTGACGATGTGCGGGATGGAATCGGGTATCTTGGCCAGCTCGCGCCGAAAAGCAGCGGCCTTTCTCCACGGTACTTTAAAATAGAAGGAAGGACGAATCACGGGCAAACACGCTCCTTATTTGTTTCATTTCTGTATCGGAGAGTGCCGGGGCATCGAATATATGAAAAAAGCTGCGATATCGAGCTATAGGCATGATAATTTTGACGGGACTTTTGTATTACTTTTGCTCTCTGTTTCATTCATGAATAGCTTCTTACACCAATGCTCTGTATCTTCCGTTTACTTTGCAATACCTACAAAATGAGACTCCTCTTTTCCGTTGCGGACCAATTCACAAACGATCGCACTATGATTGGACAAAATTTTCCATGCCAGTAGCAACTCATTTTCGTTTGTCCTGTTGTGGCATTTTTTACATGCCGATCAACCCTTCGATCAGAGGCCAAATTAACACTATTTGCGTTTCCCTGCCAATGAAATAGAAAAAGCCCCTTCCATTTGCCCGTAAAAGACAATGAAAGAGGCGATTATGTATCGGATAAAAACGTCGATATGGCGAGCATTTGATGAAAAATGATGCCCCCACGCGGAATCGAACCACGAACTGATCATTACGAGTGATCTGTTATACCGTTTAACTATAGGGGCAGGTTCAAGACAGTTTCTCTTTTTCTGCCTGGTAAAATAATACCCAGCCGTTTTACAAAAATTATTCTAGTAAAAAGAAGGCTAAAAATCAAGAGGAAATTTTAATGTTTCCACTCGATTTCAGCCTTCCGCAAAACGTCGCCAATCGGCGCATCTTGTATCAACAGATCGGCAATACCGTCGAGATGGGTAGCATCCCGATTGATAATGACCAGCTTCGCCCCTCTTGCTTTCGCCTGCTCTGGAAACCAGTTGGCCGGACTTACGGCAAGCGATGAGCCCAGTACAAGGAACAGGTCTGCCCGCTCTGTCCATTCCACCGCTTGTGCAAAGGCGGCTTCCGGAAGCGATTCTCCAAACAGCACGACAGAAGGACGCAAAAACCCGCCGCACTCGCACGCAGTCCCCCCCTGATCCAAATAGCGGGCAGACTCGTATTTGTTTGTACAGCGCATGCAGGTAAGCGTGGCTAGTGTCCCGTGGAGCTCCGCAACACGCCGGCTGCCGGCACGCTGATGAAAGCCGTCCACATTTTGCGTAATGATCCCCTTGATCTGTCCCCGCCGTTCCCATTCGGCCAAAATCACATGCCCCTGGTGAGGCTTACACGACAGAAGCCCTTCCACTCTCATCCGGTAAAAGGAGACAAATTCCTCCCGATTGTTGCGAAGAGCATCTGTGCTGGCGAGTCTTGCCGGGTCTTTTCCCTGCCACCATCCCGTCCGTGCAGAACGGAAATCAGGCAGTCCGCTTTCCGTTGACATCCCGGCTCCCGTGAAAACGATGGCGTGGCGGGCATCCTTGAGCAGCTTGTTCAATTCGTCCAAAGCCTTCCCCTCCTCTCACGAATGCATACAATTGTTCATATTTTATAGGAAGTCAACGACAAAGTACACGGGGAGGAGCAGTCAAGATGAACATCTATCTCGTCTCAGACATCCACGGTCAGTATCAAGCGCTTCGCGAAGCCTTGCAGCGGGTTTCCTTTTCCCCGGAACGCCAAGACAGCCTCTACGTAATCGGAGACATGGTCGACCGCGGCCCCCAATCAAAAGAGGTACTGGAGTATTTGCTCAGTCTGAAGAATGCTTATCCGGAGCAGATTTTCTTGCTCAAGGGAAATCATGAGCAGATGTTCGAGGACTGGCTGAAGGGGAATATGGATCCCACTTTGTATTTGCTGATGAATGGCGGAGATGCCACCGTGCGCTCGTTTTTGGGGCGACAGGCATTGCGCCGCGCCTTTCTTGGCGAAGTCCCCCCCGTCGAAACGCAAAACGCAGCGCGCGAAGATATTCTTGCCCGTTACACGTACTTGCTCCCCACTCTCGAATCGCTGCCTCTCTACCAAATGCTGCCTGCCAATGAATCCACCGGAGGGCAGCCGCCGCTGCTCGTGCACGCAGGCATTCGGCCGGGCATCCCCCTTTCCAAACAACGTCCCGAGGACCTCCTCTGGATTCGAGAGCCGTTCTACGATCATTACAGGGGAGAAGAAATGGTTATCTTCGGTCACACGCCCGTCCCCAGGCTTCCCGGGTATACCGGACAGGGCCCTTGGCACCACGGGAACCTGATCGGCATCGACGGCGGAGCGGCGTCCCCGCAAGGCGGCATTCTCCTCGTCAACTGGCCTTCCCTCCGGTATGTTTATGTTCCGCTCAGAGGTCTGCAATCGGCTCCCCGGGTACGCCTCACTTAACGAATGATCGGCGGGGGAGTTGCCGAGAGCAGACCCGCCAATATCAAGGCCGCCAAGACAATGATGAGCTCAAGGCGCAGCGTCCAGGACAGCTTCTTCGCCAAGCGGAGAGCGTCTTTTTCCTGCAATCCGGAAAGCACGGTCAGTCTGGGCATTACCCGTCCGCGATGGAATGCGGCGATGAGTAGCGCCAGCAAAAACGCGCCGATCTTGGCGGTCAGGATGAGCCCGTACGAAGTGGTCGCCAGCTGCTGGAGCTGTGAGAAGCGGAGCAGCCCGAGGACAATGCCTGTCCCGGAAATGACTGCGACCGAATACAGTGCCAACTGGGCGAATTGGCTCATCAATTTGTGCATGGCAATCAGCCCATCGGGATTCATGGCGAGCCGGAATGACAATACCGTCAATCCAGACAAGCCCCCCATCCAGATGACTGCCGCCGCCATATGGAGAACGTCAGAGGTCATCGAAGCAAATCTCTCCTGTCCTGCCATGGCGTGACCCGTCAATGGGAACGTGCAAAACAGGGCGATGACTGCTATCGTACTTCCCCACCGGAAATGAGCCGTATAGCGCACTGCCAGAAGAAGCAGGAAGCAGAGCAGGGGCCGAATCCATCCGATCGTGCCTGTCATCGTTTCACGAAGCAGCGTCAGCATGTTTTCCCCAAAGCCTCCCGGCAAGCGAAGCATGTCAGCCAAAAGGCAGATTCTTACGGCACCGCTCACCGCAAAAAAGAGCATGGCCAGCCAGATGATCAGCTTGACCTTTCTGCTGTGGAGCCACTTGGTGTCGATGGCCCGGACAAACCCTTCCCACCTGGAGAGAAACACCAAAATGCCTAAGCCTCCCGCAACAAGCACATCTGCCATCCGCAGCCATCTGTTCCATGCCTCATGAGCCTCGTGGTTATGGTCTTCCGGGGAGGCAAACTTGTCGGCGACAATTTCTACGCCGCTTTCCCCTTTTGTAACCTGGGCATCCGAGGAGCCATTTCCTTTTCCAACGGTTACGGAAGGCTGCTGTCCGTTATTTGCCTGAACCCCCGAAATGGACACCGATGGGGCTTGACCGGCTTCGTCGGCGGGAGATGTCTGTTCCGCTTTTACGGAGTTTTTATCCGCTTCCGCTGAAGAGGACTGCCCTGCTGTACCCGGGGCTGCAAGCTGTGAAGATCCTGTATTTTGCGATTGCCTGGCATCTTGGCTGTCAACAGGAGCTTTTTTCACTTCTTGTTGCGGGCTGGCAGCCTTTGGATCGGCGTAAGGAGCGGCCTTCTCTTCACTTTTTGAGCCTTTTGTTTTTTCCGTCGCTGCCGAAGCGCTCTCGTTTTGTTTAGCCGGTCCGTTTTTTGACTGATTCAAAGCTTCCTGTTCCTGTGCCGGAAGAGCAGTGGGCGGCGGAACAGCAGCTTCAGTCGTCTCGTCCCCGTCCAGGGAGACCGTATCAGCCGGACGATGTTTGGGCAGCGGTACTCCTACAGCGAATCGGAACGAGCCTTCCGTAACATGAGTATCTACCGACAACACTTGCCATTCCACACGGTATATACCGTTTTTCAAGGAAGAGACCGGCATCACGAGCGTCTTTTTTCCCTCTGCCCGAAACGTACCCGGTACGACCTCTCCCTGCTCTGTTTTCAAAACGAGCGAGCTCACATTTGCATTGATTTCCTCCGTGAAGGATATCCGTATCTCCTTCGGCGAGGTTTGCAGCTCTGACTCCTGCTGTGGCGAGGATTGATCCACATTGGCATGAGCGTACACAAATGACGGAACACTGCACACCATGCATACACACAGACAGAAGTAAAGGAGCCATCTTTTCATACGTTGTTCCCCTTTCCATTTGCCAAGCCCTTTCGCCGCCGAGAAATAGCTTCCGGCAGAGAAGACGACTAGAAAGCCGCCGAAAAACTTTCGACGGCTTTTTCCGATTGGCTATCGCTGCTTATTTCTTCGTGATGACAATCGCTTCCGGCAAAGTGCCGATCGGTGCCAATACTTCGACTGTCGCTCCTGCTTCCATTGCGGCTTTCCGCAAATCCACCTGGCCGGTTCCCTGATAAGCAGGATTCAAAGCCGTTTTCACGAATGTAGCTGGTACAGTCGTCTTCCCGTCAGCCGATGTCAGCCCGGACACGTCAGTCAGCTTGCCGTTGATATAGACGAGCGGCTGCGCACCCTTCGCCTTTTGCGCCGGGAGGGAAAACTTCCCGTTCTGGACGGAAAAGGTCATGGTTGCCTCGTAATTGGTTGTATCGTATTGACCTGCCACTTTTTCATCGGTAGCCGGTTTCGCCCGGAGCAGATAATAGTCAGCCGGGCCAGTCGTAAAGGCAATCGTGCCATTTGCATCTGTCTTGTAGATGGCCGCATCACTGGTGCTGCGGCGGATCAGGGTAATTTCCGAGTTTGCAAGCGGCTTCCCTTTTAGCAGCAGTTGAACAGACACCTTCTGATCAGGTGTAACCGCTGCCGGGTTGAACTGCGGCACCAGCTCCGCCCGATCCAGGCTGACCGGACGGCTGAAGCCCTTCAGCTCTTTTACTCTTTCCAAAGAAGGGATATCGCTGACGGCGACGAAGGATTTAGCACTGCGCAATGTCCGGCTGGAGACCTCGGCATTTTGAAAGAGACTGTCTCCTTCCACGGACACGATGT
This sequence comes from Brevibacillus sp. FSL K6-6036, assembly GCF_037964015.1. Lineage (NCBI taxonomy): Bacteria > Bacillati > Bacillota > Bacilli > Caryophanales > Paenibacillaceae > Brevibacillus > Brevibacillus sp. FSL K6-6036. The sequence continues at coordinate 1,819,015 of NZ_CP150173.1, read as the reverse complement.
ATGCACCCGGGGTGGAAGCGGAAAAAGAAGCTACGTAATAGTTGTTTTTCCCCGGCTCTGTCACTTCTTTCTCTTCTCCCGTATAAAAGAGAGTCGTGGTAATATCTGCTTTGCTTCCATTCGGAGAGGTAACGTATACTTTGGTAGAATCGGTACTCCACTTGCCCTCGATGCGATAGCTGCCATGATGGTTGGAGTGGTTTCCGAACAGCAACTCTACGTACGAAACCTCGCCAGCCGAGACAATCGGTGTATTGGTTTGCGACCAGCCGTCATGTGCCGATGCCGGTACAGCGAGCAGGCACGCCAAAGCGAGAGCAGGAATAAGCGTCATTCGTTTTTTCATGGTTGAGTTCCTCCCGATCGATTGTTTTTCCTTTGATATCCAGTCTCAGTATATGGCTCGTCCGCTGGATTGAGTATGACTCAACAGGGCTATCTTTGAGGGGCCAGGGTTGAACGATATGTGAACGTGGGTGAAAACAGGCAAGTTCAAACAGCGTTCACAAGTTGTTACTTAACATAAGTCACTTCCTTTATGTAATTATGGTAAGATAATGGGCGAGGTGTTGATATGAGACGAGAGAGTATAGTGGAGCAAGCGCTCTTTGCAGCCTGGGTGGTTTCCCTGGTCGCAACCGGGGGCAGCTTGTTCTTCTCGGAAGTGCTGAAGTACATTCCGTGCGAACTGTGCTGGTACCAACGAATTTTTATGTATCCGCTGGTCCTTTTGCTCGGGATCGCTTCCGCAAAAAAAGATTACGGAATTGCGCGATATGCCCTGCCTCTGTCTATTATCGGGGGAGCCATTTCACTCTATCACTATCTGGTACAGAAGGTCCCCGCTCTGCATGAGCTCGGCAACGCGTGCGGAATCATCCCGTGCAACACGGACTACATCAACTGGCTAGGCTTTATCACCATTCCGTTCCTGGCGCTCATCGCTTTTCTTTTGATTACCGTACTGCTTATTTTCATTCGTACCAATGGGAAGGAGAAGTAAAGCATGAAAAAGATCATTATCCTATCCGTCATCGCTGCTGTATTTCTGATCGGAGCCGTCGTGTATTCGGATATGGCCAACAAGCAAGCTGCAGAAGGAAATCCTTTCGGCAAAACAAATCTGAATCCGGCTACGATCGCTCAATTGGATGACCCCAATTACGGAAATCAAATTCTCCCTGACGAATTGAAAGCAAAGCTGGAAGGGAAAGAAGAGCTGTTCATTTACTACTACAGTCCGACTTGCGAACACTGCCAGCGAACGACACCCGTCCTGGTTCCGGTTGCCGATGAGCTGAAAGTGGATGTCAAGAAGCACAACCTGCTCGAATTTGCATCCAGCTGGGATGCGTTTGCCATTGAGTACACCCCTACTCTCGTCCACTACAAAGATGGAAAAGAAGTATCTCGTCTGGTCGGCGAACAGACAGCCGATGAATTGAAACAATGGTTTCAGGAACAGAAAAAATGACTTGCTGCCTCCCAATTTACGGGAGGCTTTCCTGTTCTGGCATAAAAAAGGTGGCGTTTATGTGAACACTCTTGTAAATCAACAGGGAAATAGCCCGTTTGAGTCATCTTTTTCTCCCCCTTTTTGCCTATAATGTTGTGGGAGCAGGAAAAGACTTTTCACACCGCCGGGCAGGATACTTGCCCCAGCGAAAAGAAACCGTCCGCTTTTTGATGCAATTTGACAAAAGCAGGGGTTTCTCGTAATTGTGATGACAGAAAGTGAGGATGTACAAGTGAAACGACATATATGGACAGTGATTGCCTCGCTCGCCCTGATCGTGGGCGCGGGCTGCAGCAAAGAAGAGAATGCCCTCCCCTCTGGGTCTCCTATTGAGGTAGCCTTGACGATTGAGCCGCAGGAGGTCGTAGCCAATGAAGCGGTAACCTTCTCGATAAAAGTGACCCAAGACGGTGCTCCTGTCGACGATGCCAGGGAAACGGAATTCGAAATCTGGAAGGATGGACAGGAACAGCACGAAACCATCCCGGCGACACTCCAAAAAGAAGGAGTCTACACCGCCCAAAAAACGTTTGCCGAGCCAGGAGCATACAACGTGATGTACCACGTGACAGCCCGCGATTTTCACAATATGCAAACACAGACCTTTACGGTAAAAGGCGCCGCTGATCAAGCTGACGGCTCTCATGCAGCGCACGAGCACGATCAGGCTTCCCAGCCGGAACATTCGGCTGCGCATGAACACGGCAGCTCTCACGGGTCAGAGGAACACCATCACGGTGCCGTTGTCAATATGCACTTTCAGCCGGCTGAGTCAATCAAAGCAAATGAAGCTGCTTCCTTGACGGTTCATGTGCAAAAGGACAACCAGGCTTTGACGGAAGCTGCGGTCAAATTTGAAATCTGGCGCGAAGGCGAAGAGAAGCACCAGTATGTGGATGCCAGCGAAAAACAGCCTGGCGAATACACGACGGCAAACGCCACTTTCCCTGCTTCGGGTACGTACACCGTCAAGGTGCATGTGGAAAAGGGAGAGATCCATGACCATAAGGAATTCTCGGTAACCGTACAATAAGCCTTGCCATTCGAATGTTTGCGACAAGCCCCGCCCACTAGTATGAGCGGGGTTTTTTACGGCTTGGGCAGCCCGGCCGCTTTTCCGGTTTTCTTAATATTTTTACATATCCACAGAAACTTTCATCTTGCAGAAATGTCCATGGACTGATATAAGAATCGAGTAGAGAGAAGTTGGGAGAGGATACGATGAAAAAGAACAAACGATCATTTTTGCTTGCACTCGCCTGTTTTGGCATGTTGAACGGACTGGTACCTTCTGCCGAAGCCGCGACAGCTCCGTCCGCCCCCACGATATTGCTGGATGGGTATCCGCTGACCTTTGCCGCTGAACCCAGACTTGTTGAGGGCAGAACCATGGTTCCTTTCCGTGTAATCGCGCAAGCGTTGGGAATTGACGTACAGTGGGACGGCAAAACGCGAACGATTACGGCGGACAAGGACGGGAAGCACATACAAATGCAGCTGGATAATCCGCAGGTTATGGTGAACGGCGTGGCCACGCAGCTCCCCGTCGCCCCCTTTGAGCAAAACGGGCACACCTTGATCCCCCTGCAGTTTTTCAGCACGCAATTCGGTGCCCAGGTAAACTGGGAGCCTGCCACACGGACCGTTTCGATTGCTTCACCGCGCCAGAAGCTGCATACCACGGCGTTTTACGCGATTTCATCTTATTCGCAGCGGCAGTATATCCCGGCGTTTGATGCAGTCGCGTTTGGTTGGGCCCGGATCGACGGCAATGCTCAGCTTACCCTTGAGGGGAAGGATTTTTATTGGCCGAAGCCGGCAAATGACATCACTCCCGAGAAGATCATCGAAGCCACCAAAGAACAAGGGACGGCTCCCTCTCTCATGGTGTTTGCCACAGACGGCACCGGAGAGCTGACGCGCCTGCTGTCTGAACCCGGTCTGCGTGAGCGTGCGATAGCTGAAATTGTCTCGCTTGCCAAGGAAAAAGGGTTTGCCGGTGTGTCACTAGACTTCGAAGGTCTTGGACTGAGCGGCGATATCGCATTGGCCCGCCAGCAATTTACCGAGTTCGTTCAGTTGTTGGCGAAACCTTTGCATGAGTCAGGCATTTCGCTTTCGCTCGTGCTTCATCCCCTCAACAGCTCCTATCAGGGGTATGACTACGCCTCTCTTGGCAAGGTGGCCGATGAGCTCGTATTGATGGCCTACGCGTACGAGGACGAAAAGCGTCCCGAGCCGATGGGTAAAGTAAATGAAGCAATCACGATGGCACTGGCACACGTGCCAAAGGAAAAGCTGCTGCTCGGAATTTCAGCAGCCAGCGAAGACGAGCAGTCAATTGACAGCAAGGTCGGTCTGGCCAAACGCCATGGATTGAAGGGCATCGCTCTATGGCGCCTCGGACTCATCACCGAGGCCGAAAAGGCTCGCTTGGCGCAATCCATCGAAATGAAAGAAGCTGCTCCAGCCTTTCTTCAATAATCCCATGACGATAGCAACGCGAGCTCCATAGACTCATTGGAATCCCCCGTATCCGCCAAGGACACCGGGGGATATTTTGTTGTGTCTGCTTTTTCAAGGAGCCTGTGCCAACTGGAAACGATGTTGTTTTTTTCTAGGATTTAGGTAAAATGAAAGTATGGTCCCCTGCATATGGAGCAAGGGGCCACCTTTTATTATATGGGGGGATTATGCATGAAAATGAGGCGAACACCGTGGCGACTCGCAGACTTTGCTGACCGTTGGTTCATTCCAATACGAACAGGAGATGAATACGATGAACCGTAGTACCCTGCCTAATTCCATGCACCGCCGTTTGGTGGAGCAGTTGGTTTTCTTTGACGAACAACGCATTCCTTTTTTAGATCTTCATTTTGCCGGTAAACACAACGAACGCCAAAAAGCCAATCAGTGGCTGGACCAATATGTTTCTACTGTGGAAACACTGCTGAAGGAAACGAAAGATCAAGAGACTTCCCTATTGCCCAAAGTGGTGATCGGATCGCAAGTTGCTTTGCAATACGTGGATGACGGGTTGGAAGAGTCCCTGACGATCTGCTTTCCGGAACATACTGACCCCGATCTGGGACGAATCTCGTTCCTATCGCCTATAGGTCGACAACTGCTGATGAATCCTGTCAATGAGCCGGTCCGTCTGGAAATGCCCATGGGGACGCAGGAGGTCATTGTCCGCTCGATTCGTTTTGTCGACTGGTAACGTTGAAAATAACAGCAATCCCTTTTCCGTACTGTGCGATTGCCTTCACAATACACGACAGAACCGCGGCCACCCGACAGGGAAGGACCGCGGTTTATGGTTTTCCCCTAAAAAAAGAGCCGCTTTCGCAGCGGCTCTCAGGCTGTCGAGAAAGTCGACAGCCATTTTTATTTCCCTGTATTTTATGACGACACCGCGTTAATGTGTTATAATATTCTTGTAATTACATTTACTGGCGGGTGATTATTGTGCTTTCCTCTAATGAAAAAAAGCAACAAATGCAATATGAATTTGTATGCCTTGATGAGTTGGTCCCGGAGGACCATTTGCTACGAGTTATTCAAAAGCATGTAGACTTCTCTTTCATCCGAGAAAAAGTACGCCAATACTATTGTGAAGATAACGGTAGACCAGCCATTGATCCGGTGGTTTTATTTAAAATGATTTTCATTGGATACCTTTACGGTATCCGGTCAGAAAGACAACTCGAAAAGGAAATTCAGACGAATATCGCTTACCGCTGGTTTCTTGGCCTTTCACTAACAGATCGAGTTCCAGACCACACTACCATCAGTTGGAATCGTCGAACTCGTTTTAAAAACACAAATGTTTTCCAAGAGATTTTTGATGAAATCGTTCGCCTTGCTATCCAACATCGCATGGTTGGCGGACGTGTTTTGATAAGTGATTCCACTCATCTGAAAGCAAATGCGAACAAACGTAAATTTAAGAAGCATGTTATTGAAAAATCTAGTCGAGCCTACCTTAGTGATTTAGAAGCAGCCATTAATGAAGACCGTGAAGCACACGGAAAAAAGGATTGAAGCCTAGAGAGGATGTGAAGGAAGAAAAGGAAATCAAGGTGAGTACTACTGATCCGGACAGTGGTTACATGGTTCGTGACGGAAAGCCTGAAGGCTTTTTCTATCTCGATCATCGGACAGTCGATCATAAGTACAATATCATAACTGATGTACACGTGACTGCGGGTAACGTTCATGATTCTGTTCCTTATGTAGATCGGCTACAACACCAAATTGAGAAGTTTGGGTTTACAGATACCATTGAAGCCGTTGCATTGGATGCTGGCTATTTAACTACTCCAATCTGCAAGGCTCTGCACGATCTAAATATCTTTGCCGTCATTGGCCATCGAGCTTTTTCACCTGTTAAAGGCCTTATCGCCAAATGGCGGTTTAAATATGATCCCGAAAAGAATGTCTATATTTGCCCCCAAAAACATGAGCTTGCTTATTCGACAACTGACCGTAACGGATACAGAATGTATAAGTCAAATAAAGAAATATGTAAGGCATGTCCGATGCTCACTATGTGTACACGGTCAAAAAATCACCAAAAGGTGATAACCAGGCATGTATGGGAAGAGAGTAAAGAATGGGTTCGACAGAACCGCTTAAGTAAGTCAGGAAAATACCTATACAGGTTGAGATACCAAACGATAGAGCGAAGTTTTGCAGATGCCAAAGAACTGCATGGACTTCGCTATTGTAGGTTGCGCGGACGTGAAAATGTCCAAGAGCAAGCGTTGCTGACAGCAACCGTTCAAAATATAAAAAAGATAGCACTCCACCTTGCAAAGGCATGTTAGGTGTGGTGCTATCTAAGACTTCCAGCACTTCGTGCTCAATTTTATTGTTATGAAAGAAGAAACTCCAACATATTGTGGGGTTTCTCGACAGCCTGAGAGCCGCTTTCGCAGCGGCTCTCATGTTCTCATTTTAAAAGCAAGTAAAGGATACAATCCGATTTAAAGCTAAGCCGAAGTATTGCCATGTGAAGCCGTTCCATCGATAGCCTGCAACTGTGGTGCGGCTGACGAAAACGGGATAAAACCAGAACGACCGGCCGTTGCGCAGCCAGACGAACGTAAAGCGGAACAAGCATCCTCGGAACGATCCGCGGTCTACGCGGAACTGCTGCCCGAAGGAACGAGGAGCGCTCGGTATCCTGCTAGGCGGCGGTACAGATGGCGGGGGCGGGAAGCCTCCGGGAGGGAATGCGCTGCTTCCAGGCGGCTGACTGCTGCTGCCGGGGGGAAAACCACCACTGCCAGGGGGAAACGGAAAACTCATGATCGTTACACCTCCTACAAGTTTCCCTATATAGAAATGCAGAAAAAGGCAGAAAGGCATGTGCGAATGCCGCTGGTCAATCATCCATTTTTCCGCGACTGCCGTCTGGCTCATGTCCTTGCTTTCTGTTTTAAGGGGAAATAAAAAGAGCGGTTGCACTGCAACCGCCCTGGTGATGGCTATTTCGGATGTTCATTTGATGCTTGCTCTGACTTACTCGACGTGCGATTAATACGGACGCCCGCCCATGATAAAGCGGTATTCCCAGTGGGTATCAGAAAAGTTGGTTATTTTCACACCGCCCGATTCTTTGGAAAACGTTTGCAACAGCTTGTCATCTCCCATGTAGATGCCTACGTGGGTAATGCTTTGCTTGAGGGGATCGACTCCTTTGTAATCCGACTCTTTCCAGCCGCGATAGCTCATGAAAAAGACGAGATCCCCTTTCTTCAACTGTTTCATGTCATAGGTATAGTGACCGTGCTGCTTCACATAATTCGCTTGCGAACGGGCACCGCCTCGTCCCATGTCGATTCCCAGACCATCCCGGTACGCCCACATCGTAAATTCTGAGCAGTCCATCGTATCTTTATTGGAGCGGGTAGAGCCGTATTGATACGGTGTCCCCAAATATTTTTTTCCAGCCTCGATCACCTTGTCTCCTTTGGACTCGGCATCATTGTTCACTGGTGGTTTCACAGGGGCTGGATTACTTGTGCCTGTCCCATCCGTCAAAAAGGAACGCACCCCAACCAGTTTGCCTGTATAGGCGGACAGACGTTTTTCCACGACCTCGTCTTCGCCTTGCGAGGAATAGATGAACCGGTCATTCCCGACATAGATCCCCATAAAATTGGGATTGCCGGTCCCCTTGCTGGAGAAAAACAGCAGGTCGCCCGCTTTTACCTGATCCTTGCTCACTGTTTTTCCGGAACGATACAATTCAGCGATGGTGTCCTCAATGGTTACGCCTACTTTTCCAAATATGTACGTGGCCAAACCTGCAGAACCGAACTGAGTCGGGCCTTCCGCTCCATATTTGTAATCCTTTCCCAAAAGCGATTGGGCCAAGGCCGCTACCTGCTCCGCTTTGCCGGAAAGTTGCGAATCATCAGACGCTGCGGCTGCTTGTCCATTTTCTGCGAACATCAGCAGGGATGTACCAAGCATGACGGCAACCGTAGACTTCTGTATCCAATCTCGTTTCGTCACTCGCATTCTCCTCCTAGCTGTGTTTTCCCAACAGATTGGGTACGCAACCAGTTTAAAGCAAAAAGGGCGCAGCCGATAAGGCTGTAAATCTTTCCAACAGTGGATTTGATTACATAGTCCGAGGACAATAGCCCTATTTTTCCTGTATATATAGCAACACACAAAACAAAGCGAACCAGCCTCGAGCAACATTCGAGGGGGAGTGGTTCGCGCAGCTATTCTTATCCGTTTTGCTCGGAAATCGCGGAGGCTTTTCTGCACAAAAAATCGACCGTCCGGTTCATTCGCAGGCGGTGAGAGCCTTTCACCAAAAAAGAAGTATCCGGACGAATGTGCTCATGCAGCATTCGATGCAGCTGTTTTTTGCTTCTGCAAAGGATTACCCTCTCGGGCGGAAAACCTGCCCGAATCGCACCTGCAGCGATATAACGGGCATGCTTGCCTAAAGCATACAAATAATCTACTTGTTTTCTGCAAGCATACTTCCCGACAAAAGAATGTCCTGGAACTGTGTACCTGCCCATTTCCAGCATACTGCCAAGGATCGCGATCCTGGTGCCGGTTTCAAGCTCCTCCAAAACATCCAATGCCGCTTTTACCGCCTGTGGATTGGAACTGTATGTGTCGTCGATCACATTGACATTGGGTCCGACATTCATGGTTGTCAATCTTCGGTTCTGCGTCTGGAATTGCCGCAACCCTTTTTCGATCCCTGAGACGGGAACTCCCAGTTGATGACTGACTGCGATGGCAAGCAGCGCATTGGAGACATTATGCTCACCTCTGACCGGGACAAAAAACGGAAATCGCTCTCCATCGATCGAACAATGAAAGCGGATGCCGTCCCCCTCCCGCTTGAGGCCGCTCGCCTGATAATCCGCTTGGTGCTTGATACCGATGGTGAAAAATTCCCCCTGGAACCTTCCACGAAAAGGCTGCTGTGTGAATTCGCGAGAATACGAGCAGTCCACATTGAGAAACACTTTTCCCTTTGGATCCATCGCACGTATCAATTCGGACTTTGCCATCGCCAGCGCGCGTATATCGCTCCCGACATTGCCGACATGCGCAGAACCGATGTTCGTAATCACAGCGTACCCAGGCTGAATGATTCGGCAATGGCGGGTGAGATCGCCTTTGTACAGCAACCCGTATTCGAGAACTGCGACCTGATGCTCGGGTCCAATCTGCTGGGCATGAGCCTTCAAGTTCCCCAAATAATTTCGGTTCCCTCTAGACTTGTAGATCGTAAATTGCGTACTCAGGATGGATGCGATCATCTCTTTGGTCGTGGTTTTGCCAGCACTCCCTGTAACCGCGACGACTGGCAGATGAAGCTGCACAGGCTGTTTGGCTTTTGCCCTTTTTCCACCCAAACGCCTCAATGGGCATCTCTCCTTTGGTTTCCAGGTCCACTTCCGCGTAACTATCCTATGAGCGTTCGGGACAGCCCGTATAGACCTCTAACCAGCCAAGCAGTTCCGCAGTCGGCTATTCTCTACCATTTCCTCTGGATCTGGATCAAGGAGAGAACAAATGACTTTATTTCTACTTGGCGCTCCGGCAACGAGGGAAGCCTGCCCTTCCCCGTCACGATCATCGGGGCCAGAGAGTCTTCGCGGTGCAAAGAACCGTGATTGCCTCCGCCCGGATGATTCGGGGACCGGTTCACATGAAGCTCCGTTCCCGGCATTGCAGTAGCTACGAGAAATTCTCCCTGGTGAGAATCGAGCGAACCCTTCAACGCATCCGGGTATTCTGGCGACCCGATTCTCCGCTCTTTTCCGTGGACCGCAAGACCGAGCACGGACCAATCGCCCTCCACATCCCACAACTTCCCGAATTCGTCCCGGTACGCCTGCCCCTCCCTGTAGCGAAGCCACCGCTCCGAACCTCCCCGCCTCACATAAATCCACCCTTGCTCCTTCCACGCGACCAAATCAATCCGCGGATCGCTTGCAAACAGAGACACCAGCGCTGCAAGCGGGGCACGCTGGGACAAGGAGTAGACGTAGCACATCCGCCCGTTCACCGCAATTGCCACATCATCGTCAGGAGCGGCTGTCCTCCCCAGCGGTGTGTTGCGGTAACCTCGGGCCTGCATCAGCTCGTCCAGATCGATAACTGCCGTTTTTTTCTCCGCCACTGTCGCGGTAACGCCGCTGTCCCCCAGCAAAATAAATACGTGATCACGGAGCGCACGTTCCCAATCGCCGAATGCGTTCAGCAGCCGCTGCAGCCGTTCGTCCACCTCCAGCACCCCTGATACATCCGCCGGGCCTTTTTTATGCAGTTTTCCGTCCAAATCCGGAAAGTAGGCAAAAGTCACATCAGGAAGTGTTCCTTCTTTTATGAGCTGAAGAAGGCTTTGAAGCGTGTATTCGTCATGAAATCCATAAGCATGGGCGGGCCCCGTCGGCAACGGTGCCGGACTCACCTTTGACAAGGCGCCAAATCCAAGCAGATTCGGTCCCATCACATTCACCCGGCTGCTGCCCATCACCAAGCGAAGCAATTCGTTCGGGAAGACAAGCTGATGGGGAACATTCCCCCGATAAATCAAGCCGTTAATGGAAGCGGAAGTAAATCCGGCCTGGTGCAGCTCCTCGTGGAGAGTGCGAACGCGCTTTGAGAGATGAACCTGGTTTAAGTTCATCAAGGTGTCTGTCAGCAAATTAACTGGCCCCTGCTGCCATACCGCTCTTTGCCCGTCACCGTAGTTGACGATCCTTCTCTCAGAAGGGTGAAACCATAGTAGGCCAGGGATATTGTGCTCATCCGGATACGTTCCGGTCAACATGGAACTGTCTATGGTGACGGACATCGTCGGGAATGAGCTGATTACATCTCGCTTGTACACCCGTTCTTGATCAAAAAGCCGATTGCCGGCAGCTTGTTTGCTTGCATCAATCGGTCTATCGCTGCCGATTGGAGCGAATCGACGAGCAGCATGATCACCTTGGGACGGCTGGCAGCAGACCGATTTTCTCCAGACAAAGGCAATTCTTGTTGGATGTGCGGCTTGGCGCATGCAGCTATCGCGCTGAGCATCAGTACGAAGCTGAGCGCTAGCAATAGAGACTTTCGTTTTACCGGCACGTTGTGTTCCCCTCCGCGATGTTTCGATCAGGCAGTATTTGTGTATGGTTAACATTTACACTCCCCAGCCGGAAACAACATTATCCCATCTGTCCCACGACGCCTGTCCCTTTAAATCAAAACAGCCCTGCTAAGCAGAGCCGCAACTTGTGCCGGGGAAGCCACGCCGTCCGGTTCGCGGAGGCGCAAAAATCTGTGTAAATGTTCATTGCTTGAGAAAACTGTTACAAACAATACTTGTTTGCGTTACAATAAAAGATGGTTGGCTTTTCCACTTTGCCGCCGAAAAGCAACTCTCCAAGCCAGGCGTCAGGCCAGCCCCTCCCAGGACGAATCCAGCTCTTTTACATAGACAGTCTTCCAGATTCTCAGAAAGTAGGTGGCTCTTTGGAATTTACGACAGACAGCATTATTTTGCTCTTTGCCATCCTTTTGGTTGTCGGTGTTCTGACCACGAAGTTTTCCTCCCGGATCGGCTTGCCCTCTCTCGTATTCTTTATCGCCGTCGGCATGTTCCTCAATCAAATCATTTATTTTGACAACGCCGCCCTGACCCAGCTCTTCGGCATAATGGCGCTGATCGTCATTCTTTTTGAGGGCGGCATGCAGACAAAGTGGAGCAAAGTGCGCCCCGTGATTGCTCCGTCTTTATCGCTGGCTACGCTGGGAGTTGTCTTGACCACGCTGGTTATTGGCGTATTTGCCGTATTCATTCTCCAGCTCTCCTGGCTCGAGGGGCTGCTGTTTGGCGCTATCGTCGGTTCTACGGACGCCGCCGCCGTATTTGCCGTGCTTGGAAACAAGAACATCAAAGAGCGGATTACCTCGCTTTTGGAGGCAGAGTCGGGAACAAACGATCCGATGGCCGTTTTTTTGACCGTCTCGTTCATCCAAATGATCCAGGAGCCCGAAGCCAGCTTCTTTACGATGATCCTTTCCCTGATCTGGCAAATGGGCTTTGGCCTCGTGATGGGATTGCTCCTGGGAAAAATCTCGGTCTGGGCGATCAACCGGATCAATCTGGATTCGTCAGGGCTTTATCCCGTGCTCGCCTTATCCCTCGCCGTGCTTACTTACAGCGGAACTGCCCTGCTTCACGGCAGCGGCCTGCTCGCGGTGTACGTCATGGCTATGGTTGTGGGCAATTCCGATTTGACCTATCGCCATTCGATCTTCCGCTTTAACGAAGGCTTCGCCTGGATGATGCAAATCCTGATGTTTATTCTGCTGGGGTTACTCAGCTTCCCGGACGATCTGCTGGTGATCGCGTGGCAGGGGCTTGCTCTCTCTGCACTGCTCATGTTTGTTGCCAGACCGATCGGCGTTTTCATCAGTACCGCCCTCACTCGCTATTCGCTAAAAGAAAAGATGTTTATATCCTGGGCGGGCTTGCGTGGAGCCGTTCCGATCGTTCTGGCCACGTACCCGTTGCTCGCTGGACTGGACAATGGGATTCTCTTCTTTAACGTCGTCTTCTTCGTCGTGTTGACATCGGCTCTGATTCAAGGTGCGACGCTCTCCCCGCTCGCTCAGAGATGGGGGCTCACCAGTGCACAAAAGCCGGTGATTCCGCACAGCCTGGAGCTGGTCTCGATCGGCAAGACAAACTCGGAAATGATGGAAATCGAGGTAAAGGCCGGTACCCGTGCCGAAGGACAGGACCTGCAGTCTCTCACACTTCCGGAGAACACCTTGATCACAGCCGTCATTCGCCAAACAAAGTTGATCACTCCGCAAGGCTCGACTACACTTAAAGCAGGAGACATTTTGTACGTGCTCTGCGAAAAGAAAATGCGCGAGAGCGTGAAATCGGTCTTCCTGGAGCAGATGCCGGGCAAAGAAAGTGAGCAGTAGCACGGTCAGCGGAACCGTCCAAATTCCATCTCCACACTCAATCGCGAGATCTTCGGAAAGCGGTGTATGAAAGCCTTTTGTCCGAAGATCTTTTTTACTTCCCTCTTTACAGACCGACCATCGGTTTGTATACTTTAACATGTAACACTTCCAGGGAATTTTTTCTTCCCCTCGAAAGGATGATCTGTTGATGATATCGCGAGCCAACGATTCCCCCAGCTTTCGTCTCCTGCTGGAAACGACCGCAGCGTGCATTCGGGAAAAAGGCTGCAAAAAAACAACGCTGCAGGAGATTATGAACCGGTCCGGGCTCTCCAAGGGAGCCATTTACCACTATGTGCGAAGCAAGGATGAGCTGTTCGGTCTCATCCTCAAGAACAAGCTGGAATCATTGAGCGACAGCTTTTATCAAACGGCGTACGCGAAAAAAGATTTGCATCATCCGATGGAAGTCATCGCTGCCAGTGTCCGGCCTTTTGCCAATCCGGATGACGTGACTACTCCTATTTTGTTGTATTTGCTCAGTCAACAGGACCAAGCATCTGTAAGAAGCATCCTGGAGGACGTGTACCGTCATTCAGAGGAGAACTCGATCAAGTGGATCGAGCTTGGAAAAGAGGCTGGTGTCATCCCTGAACACATCGACGCTCGCAAAGCAGTCCGGCGGTTTATCACGTATTCGTATGGACTTCGCGTCAGAAGCGTCATCAGTCCGGATGAAATGGAAGAAGCGATTGCGGACTACTATGAGCTGATGAAGCGCGAACTGACGAAGCCCAACACCTAAGGGAGGATTCATTATGGCGGGATTTGAATTATTCAGGATTATTCATATCATTGCAGGCTTTCTTGCGTTAGTTGTCTTCTGGATTCCGATCGTTACGAAAAAAGGAGGAAAGGCGCATAACCGCGTCGGCTGGGTGTACGTCATCTCCATGGCCGCCGTCGCTGTGTCCGCCCTCTATATGGGGGTGTGGCGCATCGGCTTTGACCCGGACCGGACCTTGGCTTCGGTCTCTTTTGCCTGGTTTTTGATCTATATCTCCCTGCTCAGCTCGGCGACGGCCTGGTACGGCATGCGGGTGCTGCGATTTAAAAAACGCGTTTCTGCTCACCGCAACCCGTGGGATTTGCTGTTTCCCGGCCTGCTTTTCATCTCCAGCTTTTTTATCGGGGGCTACGGCTATCTGATCGACTCGCCGCTGCTCAACTGGTTTCCGCTCGTCGGCGTATTTCTCGGCGGCACTCAGCTCAAGTATTGGCTTCGCCCGCCTGCTACAAAAATGCACTGGTTTTTTCAGCACATGTCGGGCATGATGGGCTGTTGTATCGCAACGATTACCGCCTTCACCGTGTTTGGAGCGCCCCGTCTGCTTCATCTGGAGAGTGTAAATCCGATCATCTGGTTTTTCCCTACAATCGTGATAACCCCGGTTATTGTCGGCATGAGTGTCTATTATCAAAAGAAGTTCTCGAAAAAACCGATATCGCCAGGCAAGTAAACAGCCAAAGGAAGGCAGAATGGGATGCCTTCCTCTGTTGCCGTCTTCAGCCTACTTTTTCTCAGCCATTTCGCCAAATCGCTTAACCAGCTTTTCCTGATGCGCTTTCATGATCTCCTCTGGCCCCACACCGTACTGCTCGGCAAGCAGCACCAGATTCCCCAGTACATCACCCATCTCCTCGATCAGCTCGGCACGAATTTCTTCAACAGAACGATCCCCTTCATCCGGCCGGTCTCTTCCGATCTCCGTCGTCCGTACAGCACGTGCCAGTTCGCCCACTTCTTCCATTAAAAAACCGACCCGGATAAAGGGCCCGTACTTTGTCCAGCCGCGTTCTCCGTAAAAATCATTGACCCATTTTTGAAAATGATCCAGATTCATCGATCTATCCTTCCTTCTTCCAAGATTCACCTGTATACTATACCTTGGCAAAAGTCCGGTCAACTGCCGTCTTTAGCGAAGGAGGAAGAGCAATGAAACGAATTTGTGTCTATGCTGGCTCCAATCCCGGCACCAAACCCGTTTATACCGAGAAGGCAAAGGAATTGGGAATGGAATTGGCCAAACGGGGTTTGGAGCTCGTATACGGCGGGTCCAACATGGGTCTGATGGGAAGCACAGCAAACGCCGTCCTGGAAGCCGGAGGAGCCGCGATCGGGGTCATGCCTCGCGGGTTGTTCCGCGGAGAAATGGCCCACAGCGGGTTGACCCAATTTTATCAAGTGGAAAATATGCATGAGCGTAAGGCAAAAATGTCTGAGCTCTCTGATGCGTTCATCGCCCTGCCCGGCGGCTATGGAACCTTTGAGGAGCTGTTCGAAGCGCTCTGCTGGGGACAAATAGGCATTCATGAAAAGCCGGTAGGCGTCTTGAACGTCGATGATTACTACTCCCCGCTGATTCAGCTCGTCGAGACTGCCGTCGCAGCCGGCTTCATGCCTGCTACCCATAAGGAATTGCTGATCGTCGACAGCGAGCCTGTAAAACTTCTTGACAAGCTCGCTACGTACAAGCGTCCGAATCTGACAAATAAATGGAACGAACCGGATCAGTCATAATCAGACAGGGGCATTTGACACGCTTCTACAGACAATCCGTTTCGCCCAGCCCAGCCAGGAAAATCCTGCAAGCGGTTCCCAGACTTTCTAGCATCTTGGGCCTTCCTCCTGTATAATAGGGGCAACTTACGTACAAAAAAGGAGGTTGCCATTTTGAACATTTGGGAATCCGATTTGCCAGGAATCGGACGTAAATTTCAAATGGAGACCCGAATGGGAGAAAAGCTGGTTGTTGTCATCCATGACAGCGGCAGAAGAGAATTGTACTTCTTCGATGCCGGTGATCCGGATGAGTGCACATCAACCATTACGCTTGAAGACGATGAAGCCATGCAGGCAGCGGGAATTCTCGGCGGCATGAGCTACAAGCCGAAAGCGCTGGAGACCGTGAATCTCTCCCTGAACGATCTGGTTATCGAATGGTTCAAAATTCCTTCTGGGGCTGCATGCATCGGCAAAACGATAGGAGAAGTAGATGTCCGGCAAAAGACCGGTGTCACGATTATCGCCGTCATTGATCGGGAAAAGAAAAAACAGATCAACCCGGGTCCCGAGCACGTATTCATGGCGGATACGCAGCTCGTTGTGGCCGGCGAACGGGATCATTTGAAAAAACTGAAGGAATTGCTGCAACACGGCTAAGCTTTTTTACGAAAATAAAAGGGGCAGGTATCGATCATACAGATACCTGCCCCTTGCTTTTTTCAACCCAATGGTACGATCAACCTGTTCCATCGCCCTGCTGTTTTCGCCTGCTGAAATTCCCCGACACTTTTTCCCAGAAGTTGTAGATGGTTTTTGATTCTTTGGTCAATAGTGGTCCCAGAACAGCCAGGATCAGAACATACAGCACAGCGAAGGACTGAACGACCGGGTCCAGGCCTCCTGCCTTCCCGATGTTTGCCATGATAATGGAAAACTCGCCGCGTGATGCGAGCGTAAACCCGATATTGAAGGAAGCCCGCTTGGATATACCTGCCGAGCGTCCCCCCATCATGCCTGCGAAAATATTTGCCACAAGCGTGAGGACAACAGCCACGATCGTGATCCACACTGCTCCTCCAAGCGACATCGGATCAATTGTCAGCCCGAAGCCAAAGAAGAAGATCGCACCGAAAAAATCCCGGAACGGCAAAACCAGATGCTCGATTCGCTTGACATGCTTGGAATCCGCCAGCACAAGCCCCACCAAAAGCGCCCCGATCGCCTCTGCCACGTGTAGCGTTTCGGAAAAACCCGCCACCAGGAACAGAGCCGTAAACACAAGGATGAGGAACAGTTCGGTCGATTTGATGTCGAACAAGCGATCTACATACTTGATAACGTATCTTCCCGCGATCAGGAAGAACAAAATGAAGAGCAGCGCCGATAACGAAGTCATCAAAACACCTGTAAATGAGGTAGCTCCGCTCAAGACCAGGCCGGACAATATGGACATGTGTACGGCGATGAACAGATCGTCAAACATGATCATGCCCATGATAATCTCCGTCTCCGGGTTGGCTGTCCGTTTCAGATCAACGAGAACCTTGGCTACGATCGCTGTGGAAGAGCTGGTCATGATTCCCGCGACCACCAGCGTTTCCTTTAACGGCAAGTCCATCATCCATCCAAGCAGCAAGCCAGATACAAAATTGAGCGCGACGTAAAAAATACCGCCGACGAGGATTGATTTTCCCGACTTGATCAGGCGACTTACGGAAAACTCCAGGCCCAGGTAAAACAACAGGAAGAGCACGCCAAGACGGCCCATGAACTCGATAAACTCCGAGCTTTCAATAAATCGCAAATCAAGGATTCCAAAATGAGGTGCGTGCGGTCCTACCGCCATCCCTATCAAAATGTAAAATGGTATGACCGAGAAGCGCAGCTTTGTGGAGATCAAGCCGACGATTGAAATTAAAGCAAGGGCAAGCCCTATCTCAAATATTACGGTATCCATATGTTCCTCCTTTTTCAGTCTTTTTCATGAGTTGCTGATGCACAGCTTCCATCTTTTTTGCATCCGAAAATCAGTGGAATGCATGCAAATGGAATTTCTCTTGATTGCTTTCCAGACTGGGAAAAGGAGTACGCTAATCGCGTCCACCGAGCAAATACGCCTTTAAAGCTTTGAGATGCTGCCTCTCCCCTGCGACGATGAGCGTCGAGTTGGCAGTGAAGACATAATCGGGTCCTGGATTGATATGCTTCGTATGGTCTTTTTCTACGACAGCGATGATGGAGGCTCCCGTTTTCTGGCGAATCTCCAGTTCTCCGATCTTTTTCCCGATGCACTTTGCGCTGGCTTCGATTTTGTGCCACTCGATCACCAGATCGTCAAGGCTGATGTCAATCGACTCGAGCGCCTTCGGTTTATACGCCATCCCGCCAATAATGCCGGCAACCTGTCGCGCCTCTTCGTCATCGAGCGCCACCATCGAGACGCTGCTCTCAGGATCATCCTGGTCAAAATGGTACAGTTCGCGCCTTCCGTTATCGTGAATCACAACTACAAGCTTATCTCCGCTTTGGGTATCCAGTTGAAATTTTTTCCCGATTCCCGGCAAATGAGTTTCACGTACATTCATGAAAAATACCTCCAAGTTCGTTTTTGGCCATAACAAAGAAATCCCATCTGTACACTTAGTATTTTGGCAATCGCAACTCCCTTATCTGTTTTTCGTGAACAACAAAGCCGACTGTGCACGCTTTCGCGTCGTTTTTCCATTCAGGCTAACGCAGTGTTCTGCCTCCGAGTAAGTTCTTGTATCATCGTTTTGTTCTGCCGAGTAAGTTCCTCATTGTTGTCCACAACAAAAATAGGAGTCGCTTCCTTTTTGCCAACAACATTCCTGTCAACTACATTGTGATTTATTTCACAATCGTGAGAATTTATTTACTAAACGACCTTGGCAAAATTTATTTTCATCCTTTATTCGAACGATTCAGGGATTTTTATACAATTTTTATTCAATGGTGTGGTCCGTGCCAGACAGGCTAAAAAAATCATAGCTGTCGAGCTATCGGGAGGTGTTTGGGAGAAAAAACGTCGAGGTGAATTTAATAGGCATCAGAAAGAGACTTTTCATTTTAATGGGAATGAAAGTCCGATACGTAAACCGAGGTATAGGAGTAGCGCGAAGGAAAAGCAGCGGCAGCACAAGGATCAACAATGCTTCTCTGATAGGCGCATATTGAAACTTGATCGGAGATGCCTTGCGGAAATGAACGAAATGCTTTTCGTACGGATTCGCGGAAATTTGCGGAGAATCTTCTTCCATGGACTGAGCGTCTGCATTATACAAGGGAGCGGATGCAAAGACGATAAGGATTAGCACGCTAAAAATGAAAAACGGGATGCCCCTGCGACTCGCTTTTCTATTCAATGCGTGCACCTCCTTTCCAGATTTTTGTTCAGTGTCCCTGTCCTTGCGACGTTTGCCTCGCTCTCATCATCCAGGATTAAAAAACAAATAAACGCATAATAATTTTCTTATATTATGTATACATAAAAAGGGTATCATTTTGAAACAATTAAGTCAAATCAGATGCTTGTCTGCTTAGCTTGAAAACGCTCTCACTCGTTATTAAAAGGAATGCTCAAAATCCACTTTATGGTAAATCATCATTGAAAAGAACATAAAAAAAGCGGCCCTTTTCGCTGTGAAAAGAGAGCGCTGTCTGATAAATGATTGCTTTCTCTACCCTTTCATCTCTTTCTCAATTTGCTTGAGCTTTTTCTTTTGCTTGCAGGCTTTCTCCTGTTCACTGGACCATGGGGTGTCACTCAGTTTCTGCAATTCATCGATAAGCTTCTTGTCTGAGGTAACATGGATCGCAGAATCGGGAAACTCCTTTTTTAATTTCTCCCCAACTTCTTTTTCGATCGACTCCAATCGGAAGCGATTAAAGTTGCTTACTCCAATGGCGACGTCCAGCTCCTTGTCGATGTGAACAGCGACAGCTTTATCGATTCCATGTACTTGTTCCGTAATGGACTTGGCTTTCTGTTCCTTGTCAAAGAAACGAACCGGCGTCGGCTTGCACAGAGGATCTTCTGCCGCGGATTTTGTTTTTGCCTGTTGATTTTGATTGGCTTGCGGATTGCAGCCTGTGGCGAAAAGAACCAGAGACACGACTAGTACTATGGTACGCAAAAGAAAACCTCCCACTAAATAGCGTACCTTTAGCGTTTCCTAACATGGGTTTTCTATGATATGTAATTTGTTCTGTCGCCAGTACGGATGTTCTGAATTTGTATAGAAATCAAAAAACGCGAGAAGGACACTTTCTTAAAATGTCCTTCTCGCGGATGACAGCACATACCTGACACACGGTAAGTGCTATCTATTCTGTGCCTGTTTTGTCCGGTAAAACTCATTAAACAGCTTCATCAGCGCCCGCTTTTCGATCCGGGAGACGTAAGAACGGGAAATGCCAAGCTCGCGTGCGATTTCCCTTTGCGTTTTTTCTTTGTCCTGATCCAGGCCAAACCTGCCGATTATCACTTCTTTTTCGCGTTCATCGAGAATGTGAATGTGCTGGTAAATCTTATTCGACTCCAGCTTTAGCTGGACAGCATCCACGACCTCGTCTGTTTCCGTGCCCAGGACGTCGATCAGCGTGATCTCGTTGCCCTCTTTGTCCGTACCGATCGGATCGTGCAAAGAGACATCTTTCTTGGTTTTTTTCAGGCTGCGAAGATGCATGAGGATTTCGATTCTAATGTCAATAGTGGCGCATCAGAAGGTGTAGAGCTCGATGTTATTTTCGTATACCCGTATCTCTCTTACTACATGACGAATGAGTTCTCGCTTATCCTCAAATGTAAGTTCATCCGGTTTTTTGGACAGATAATACTTTGCCGCTTCTTGGAGTAAATCTCGGTTGTAGCCACTTTCCTTCATACGCTGGGCTTGCTCTTCGAGTTCTGTGAGCTGTTGAAGCAGCCTTTCTTCCCTCGCTTTTAGATCACGCAGCTCTTGACGGATCTCCTCTTCGCCCAAGTCCTCTTCGCCTGAAGAAAACAGTTTTAATAACCGCTTTCGGCCATTCCTCGTTTTCTCCAGCTCCTTTTGCAGCCGTTCTACCTCTGCCAATTCGTAAGGTGCCTCGCTTCTTTCTTCGACGGCAGCAGCAATCTCATCTGGATTGTCCAGCCAAGATCGAACCGTTTCCCAGACTTCTTCATCCAGTTCCTCACACTTAATTTTTCGGCCACATCCATGATTTTGGGCACCAGCGGTGTTTTTTACATCGGTGTATTCGAAGACATGCTTCCCCCAATTTTTAGATTTCCGGCCGGTCATCGTGTTGCCGCAGTCTCCGCAACGAAGCAATCCACTCAGCAAATACTGATTTAGACTCCTGCCCGCCCAACGCCTTCTTGACTCTTTCAAAAGCTTTTGTGCATGCTCAAACTTTACTTCATCGATAATGGCAGGGCAGCTCAGTTGTATCCACTCTTCTTGCGGACGTTGACGCATCCGAACTTTTTCTTCGGAATTCCGGAATTTGTTTCCGAGCATGCCTTCCGTATTCCAACGATTCTGATAAAACCTCCCGATATACGCTTCGTTCATCAGCAATTGACGGACAACCTGGCGATGCCACACTCTGGCCCCGCGTTTGGTTGGAATGCCTTTTTCCGTTAGATACTTGGCAATCCCATTCATACCTTGTACCAATTCGTTTGGCTGCGTAAACAGGTCAAAAATCAATCTGACAACTGCCGCTTCCCCTTCATTTACAATCATTTGTTCTTTTTCCGGGTCATAGCTGTATCCATATATCTGAAAATCACGCAGGACACGACCTTGCCTTGCCTTCTCTCTTCTGCCACGGCTCATCCGTTCATTTATTTTTGCTTTTTCAAACTCCGCGATCGCTCCACGCATGCTATAAAATAGTTGTCCCTCAGGTGTCTTGGCATATTCCCCGTTTACAAAAACGAGCTCAATCCCACGCTTATCGAATTCGTCAGTAATAAGCAGCTGGTTCATGAGTTTTCGTGATAATCTGTCTGGATCGAGGCAGATGATTTTTGTTATAACGCCATCTTTTACATCTTGTCGTAATTTCGTGAGAGCGGGACGGTCCAGAAATTCACCTGACATATCGTCTACATACTCAACAACGTCAAGCGTTCCCGCCTTCTTCCGACATTCCCTGATCTGGTCATCAAGGCTGAAGCCGCTTTTTGCTTGTTCCTCGGTGCTTACTCGCGCGTAAATCCCGACCATCCAGCTTCTCCTTTCTGTACTTTCTCAGCAGATATCGGTAGCAGTCAGAACGAGCCTTGTCAGTCGTACTTCCGGGTATGATTCTTACATGCATCGTTCATCCCTCCCTGATCAGAGGGTATGCATATACTGCTTGTCAAAAGTCGTCATATAGAAAAAAGCCCCCAGTAAATAAAAGAGGCTTTATCGAAGAGCGTCCGGGTTTACATCGAGAAGGGAACGGCGACGGAGCCAATTGAAATCAAAGGATTCGGGGGTGCGTTTGATTGATACCTCTACCTCGGTGGCTCCCTGCTCGTGGACAAGGATTTTGAACTGTTGATGACCTCCAACGAGATTCCCGGTTCGTTCATTCCACACGATCGGTTCTACATACCCAAATTCTTCGATGGAGTATTTCAGTTTTTCATATTCCAGGTCGCCCGGCTGCAGTTCAATCCTTGGATTGTACGGGTTCAGGTTGATCATCGAAACAGGTATTTTTCGTAAGTCCAAGCTGGATTTCTCTTCTTAGTGGCGATAGATATAAGAATAAAGAATATTGCCAGCGCCAAAATCGCTGTAAGCCTTGATACAGGTGGGCTGGTGGCAACTTTTTGAGTGATGCGAAACGACTACTATTTACCTGAAAAAGTATACGTTTTGTATCACCGCAAAAAACAACGGTTGTGCTTAGAGCGTCAAGGCTTTAAGGCCTGTCTGCTTCTGGCGACCCCCTATTCGGAATTCGGGTCCTCCCCAGCTTCCGTGATCTCCCATTTGAAGAGTTGCAGGAGCGATGTTTCAGCTGACTTGCCGTTGAACGAATAAAGTGGATTGATCGCAAGCGCTGTCCTGCCGTCGCTCTCCACGCGCCGAAGAATTCGCTCAGCGATGAACGCCCGGACGATCTTGCGGGCGGTCGGATAGGAACAGTCTGCGATGCAGGCAAGGTCCTTTACCGTAAGCGGTACACCTCTCTGGCCGCGCTCGTTATCGCCCTCAAGGAGATTGGTTCCCTCACTAGCATACGGCGTGATCTTCAACAAAAAGCCAGCCTCGGCGAGTGACAGCTTCCTGAGCCGTCGCTTTGCCTTCTGGCTGGCTTTGATCTTTACGAATTTTGAGCTGCGGCCGACTGGACGAAATACTTTTACTATCTCATCCGAAAACCGCAGCACTTCCTCGGTGTAAAATATTTCTCACGTATCTGAGTCAACAAACTGGCGCATTACATGATCATCACCATTGCTTCAATTGATGTGCGGAAATGTATAATCTAATTTGAAATTGTTACTTTCTTTATTTAAATTTCAATGATAAAAAAGGACAGCATATCGCTGTCCCTTTTCTTTCTTATTTTCCTCCCCCTAGCGAGTCATCGTCAGAGACATCCTCGTCGCTAGAGTTTAGCCCATCGTTGATACTTTCAAGAACTTGTTCAGAACTGTACTTGGTTCCGGGACTAAGATCAAGTAGCTTCGCTGCTCGTTCTTCGAGCCATATACCTTCATTTCCATTTGGATCAACCGCTACAAAAATAAAACCACCTGCGTAGTCCAAATATTTCACTTGAACATCTTTACCATACTCCTGAATGATATCCTTGTACATTTCATACAATTCCGGCCCTGTTTTTTCGAGACCTGCTTGAATTGGCTCAGTATCCGTTGCTATAACTATGCCTTTAGCTTTATCTCCCTCCATAATAAACCACAGTTTTTCATCTGAAGGTACTAGTAAATCAGTAATACTAGAGCCTTTAAAAGATTTTATTGCTTCTGAATCAGGTAAACGAGCACTGTCGATTGAATAATCAGACAAATGAGATTCGTTCACATTATTTTTTTGGGGTGTTTTAGTTTTATTATTGCCTGCTGACTCGAATTTTTTATATGCATTAAAGGCATCCTTTTTCCCTTCATTAATTGCCCCGACAGCAGAAAACGAAAACATTACAGCAAGAGTTGCTATTCCCAAAACCGCAAATGTAATCTTCTTCATGTTTTACCTCCTCAATTAATTTTCCTCGAATCCATATATGGTATGGGTCCACTCTTGACCCGAGCTATCTACAAATCTGTCATAAGTCATAATAGAATATTCACCTTTATCAGGATCCATATACCTTAGATATTTAGTTGAGCTGTTTGTGTAGCCATCAATAACAACCATATGACCAATAGCTGTATTTCCCGTTTTCCATTTTATGCGTGCTAATACAGGTATATCATTGTTTATTTCCCTTACCGTCTCCTTAAAAGTTAATGAGTTATTCTCTCGATAACTTTGAAGCCCATAATGATCGAGTCCATCCATGACTTCACTAATATTTCCCGATTTATTCGAAACCTCACCTTTTACATATTCAACAAAATCGGATTGAGTAACTTTAATACCAAAATAATCTAATACAGATACTGAAGATGCTGCCCAGCACCATAACTCTGCTGCTTGAGTGACTTTTTTTACTCCTAAAGTTACAGTTGTTGAAGCAGCGTGTGATGGACTACTTACAGTTGCCAAAATTGACAAAGAAACTGCTGCAACCCCTAGTACAAAAAATTTTTTCATGCTTTTTTTATACACAGCAAGTCCTCCTACAACAAATATTATTGTGTACTGTCCACATTATAATGAAAATTACCATATTTTTGAATTAATGTCAACCTATTTCTAGAAACAATTCATATAATTGGAATTTCACTTCTTTCAATAATCTAACTTTTACTTCAAAAAGATGAGTGATACTGGACAGGGGGCGAGGGGCAGGAGCCGTCTCTCGCATTTAGCTCTGGTTCCTTGCTCTTAATTCAAGGTTACCGATCCCGTATGGAAAAAACGTCCATGATTTTTTTGTCCCTATTTTGTCCTGCTTTTTGTCGGGTTTTTGTCGGGAAAATAAGAAACGGCACTCAAATGATGCGGAGTGCCGTCGCGATTTGAAATATTGCTTCATTCTTTTTAATGTAATACTGATCCTTTGTCAGCCCTAAGTCCAGGTATACGTTGATGTCATTTACTCTGACCGGACTAGGTACTTTTCTTTAATGATTTTTCTTTCTGTTTCATCCAGTGAATACTGTAAAGCCCGCTCGATCTGCCTTGCTTTCAATTCGTTTTTTGTCTCTGAATGCTATAGCCGTGGAAAGAGTTGATCAATTCCCTCTTCCGCTTGCTCTTGTTTATTTTGAACAGCGACTCGGCGTTGTTAAGCCAGTTGTACCATACTAGAATCGTCTCTATACCACAGTTGGCAACCCCAACTCTCTGCCCCTGAATTTAAGTCTGTTGTGACTTCTGAGCACCATTTTTCCCCGTTTCTAAACCACGGCCCTGGAGTAGCTAGGTCACACATCTGTAGGTCCTTTTCTGCATCTCGTTCCATCACTTCCCCACCTCCAGCAGCTCCGGGTTTTCATAGATGTTGCCGATGACTACGTATTCAAACATACTCGGGATTCCCCCCCAACCAATCCCGTATCCAGTTTCATCTTCGCCGATCCATTCAACAACCACCGGCTCTTCCCCAAACAGATCGCTACCTTTGTTGAACAGCAGACATACATCTCCCTCATAAATCTCCTTGCCGTTCTTGTCGCACCAGCCGGTGAATTGCATCAAGGTCGAATAATGACCATCTTCTACGTTGTGGATCAGAAACTCTGACAGATCAGGAGCATTCACCAGATGCTTCCACTGCAGCATGAGATTGTTAATTTTATCCTATATCCGTAACTTGATCTCACGTCCTTGCATCCCGTTCCCCTCCTGTTATTCGATCACGTCTTCTGGAATTTTCACTTTGCATTTTTCGCACGTTACCCGTGACCTACCCGACCAAGCAAAGTTCCCTTTCATTCCGTGCCTATAACCACACAACGCTTTTGGCGATCTTTTGTCCGTAACCGCGTGAACCGTACCAGAGCCACTTTTAATAATGCCGATCAGCTTGGACATTTCTCCACCTCTTTCCACAAGTAATGTTACTGTAGTGTTTTGATTAGTTTTGTTCTTTGATCAAAGGACTACATGCTTTTACGCGTAAGTCTTTAATTCATTGTGCAGACACTCCTTTTAGGCGGGTATTTTGGAGGGCGTAGCCCACACGGGAGGTGTCGCAGGTAGATTGCGAAGCAATCTACCGAGAAAATCTTTTCATATCTTTTCCACAGAATTAAACTAAATGATACCGATGTATCTCTGAACAAAACGTGGGCACATCCTCGGTTGTAGCTCTGCGTAATGTTTGGGAACATCGGCCTTTGCAGGAATAACTCTATTTCCTAACGAATCTTTTACGTTGCCAATGTATTCCTGAACACAATGTGGGCACTCCTGATGGATAGAGCTCTACTAACTATTTGGGAACATTGGTCTTGCAGGAGTACACTCGCTCACTAGCGAATCATATATATTGTGCAGTGACCTTTCATGGTTTTACCTACCATATTAGGATTGGGGCTGATAGATTTCAGACCTCTGATATAACACTGGGGCACTCCACGTGTATTGGCACTGCACCCATGTCAGCGTTTAACCCGTCCTTTGGCGGGTTTTTTTGTTTTCCAAAATTAACTAAACCAGAGCAGGAATTTTCTCAGAGGTAACGTATAAGTTTTTTAAAGTCTATATAACGGAAAATTGTACTCCATATAAAGTAAAGCAATTGAAACCCTTCAACGTTTGGGGCTAACTTGCGTTAGACCTCTTGAGACAATTTGGGTACAGATCACCTGGCGCTATAATCCTGACATGCTACATTGGGCAAATGAAGCTCTCACAGTAACTTGGATAGTCAGGTGTATTACATATTGCTTAATAAAAGGAGAACATAACTTATGAAGGAAGATCAGTTAATGACTTTTAGTGTCACTCAAACCGATGGGCAAAAAGAATTCGTAAGACTCTTTTATCCAATATACGTTGGTGTCGATATTGGAGCTGATTTTCATGTGGCTACCTGCATTACTCCCGAACAGTTTCGTGATGGAAAATGGAAAAGGGCCAAAACAATGAAATTCGATGCCGATAGTTTGGGTATCTCTGATTTCTTGAAGGCCCTTCAAGATGTACAGGAGCATCTAGGATTAAAACCAATCGACTTTTTCGTATTAATGGAGCCGACAGGTGGGCATTATTCCTTTCTTCTTCAACAGGTATTATTAAAAGCTGGTTACTCACTTCATATGGTTGAAAATGCCTCTGTTAAAAAATTTCGGGAAGAGACTCTTGGTATTCAAGAGAAATCCGATGCTATTGATGCTAGAACGATGGCCTATATGGGATGGCATAAATCGCTCCACCCCGATATGAAAGCTGTACGACTAGCGAGTCCAGCCTCAATGTCACAGTCTATCGTCCGTACTCTCATGCGTGATCGCTGGTTACTTACCACTACCCTGACACGCAGGAAAAACCAGGTGCAACAGTTATTTCAAATCACTCACCCTGACCTTAAAAGAGCATTTAAGAAGCTTTCAAGCCCTTCTGTGTTACGCCTAGCGTTAATGTATCCAACTGCTTTGGATATGAAGGGTCTCTCCGAGATTGAACTTCGAGAAGCAATAACCAAATGCGGTGCTAAAGCTATTGCAAAGAAGGCAGCCAGCGAATTAGCTCATGTTTTACCTAACACCGTTGCTCTGCCATTGGTCCATGTTGTCGATCGACAAAGTTGGCTTATCCAAGAAGCCTTGCGCATTGAAGAAAGTTTAAGCAGTATTGACGCAAGCATCCATGAGTTATTACATGGTAATGCTGAAAAAGGAACTTCCCCACACCCATATACCAATTTGCTCTTTTCTTTACCTGTCATGAGTGATAATTGGGCTTGTACTCTCATTGCTGTAATAGGGGGTAGTACCAGCGTAGCTGACACCACCCGCAAATGTATGGGTTAAACTGGAAAATTGTTAATAACCTCGTTATACTCAAACTGCGCATCAGTGATCGCCAGCTTTGAATATACCTCAAGTGATTTACGACTTTCGTGACCGGAATAGGGCTGAATCAACGCATCGTCAATGCCTTGCTTTTTCAACCAAGTCAGCAGAAAATGCCGAAGCTTGTGCGGCGATAAATTTTGAGCGAGTCCGGCTTCCTCGGAATACTTGGCCAAAATCTTACGAATTCCCCGATCTGTGTATTTTTTCTTCCAGGAGGATTCAAATACATAGACAGCCTGCTTCTTTTTCATCGAATCCGCGTGCATGGCCAGCAGCTCTTTAAAGGTCTGTGGGAAAGGAACAATCCGATCCTTGCTGCCCTTTCCTTTGTTGATCCGGATTTGGCAGTAGTGAAAGTCGATATCCGTCAGCTTGATGTTGATTAACTCGCTAACGCGGACGCCAGTATACATCAGCGTTTTCACGATCATCATGTCCTGAAAATTCTTTGTCTTCCAGACTACTTCGTAGTATCGTTTTAACTCTTCTTCAGTCGGGACATAGGGTAATTTTTTTGATACTTTCGGTACCTCTATTTCAAGCTCATCCCTTAGGTGCTGAAACAATCTTTTTAGGTAAGCATAGTCCGGACGTTCAGCCCGCAGGTATTTTGCCAGCTCGCGGGCTTTCTTTTTTGCAGATACACGTTTTTCACTCATGCCAATTCACCTTCTAGTGGAAGTCGTTCCTTCATGTCCAAACGGAATGTACCATACGGATTCACGTGGGTATAGATTAACGGGGTTAAAGCCCGGAAATCTTCCGGGGTCATAAGGTCAAACCATTTTTTCTCAGATAAAATATTTTGAAACATGATGGTGTTGATGTACACCAGGCAGTTTTGTAACAAATGCAGGGATAAAACGGCCATTTCCTGATCTTCCATGCGATTCGTGGCAATTTCTCCGCCTTTGCCATAGAAGATAAAGCTGTTGGCTGAGTTCCAGTTCTCTACGACATTCAATCCTTCGTTAATTTCGAGGCGCAGCTCCTCGGAGTGCAAATAGTTACAGAGGAAAATGGTTTTTACTGCCTTTCCCAGCTCTCCTAAAGCTTGATATGGAGGATGCTTAAGGTTATTCCGAGTGAAGCGTTTCAGGATGGCTTCGGTTTCTGCGGTACCCAAGCGTAGAGCTGTCGCATATTTCACCATTTGGTCATACTGCTGCCGGATTAGCTCCCAGTTTATCGGACGTGTCAGTACCGGTTGTAGATGAGGATAAGCATCTGTCATTCCTGGCTCCGGACGATACAGTTTTTGTGAGTGGATTGCTTTTAGTCGCGGCATGAGCTGAAAGCCCAGCAGATGACAAAAAGCAAAGGCGACTTCGCTTTGGCCGTGAGAATCCACATAGTTTTTCTCTACTTCCATATCAGTACAATGCCGGAGCAGCCCTTCGATCATGGCGGCAATCTCAGATGAAGAACATGATTTGAGTTGTGAATAGATGCACGTTGAATTTTTCTCCACATGCCAGTAAATCATCACGCCGCGGCCACGGTAACGGATATGCCACTCTGTCATAAGATTCTGATCCCAGGCCCCGAACTTTTTCGAGTCGGAGGCACAAGAAGTTGTTCCTTCTCCCCATATTTCCTGCATCCGCACCCGAAAGATCGCATTTACTACTTCTGCAATGGCATTACGTAGGTTGTCTTTGTGAATGAATTTACGCCGCACATAAAGAAGATCCTTATAGCTTTCGATATGATCACCAGCACTGACCCGTTTTAAGCCGGTATTGGTTCCAAGACCGTAAAGGGAAAGAATCAATCGTTTTTGCAGCGTCTCCCGATCTAAAATCTCGCGGTTAGCTACCGTTTTAAATTGTTCTGTAAATGAAATGCGCAAGTCCGTCTCCTTCAAAATGTCCAGCAGGCTGGTCATCGGCCAGCGGCGTGCGATTTCGGCTTTCACCCGAACCAAATTTAATGGCTCTGGCTGTGGTTCCAATGGAGAGACGGAGATCCAGCCGTTGCCTCTTTCCGTAATCCGTACTTTAGGGTTTTTTGGCATACCAGCGTGCAGCTTTTCTAGTCCTTGGATCATCTCTTGTTTAAGTGCAGCAATAAACGAATCCGCATCTAAGGGCTGATTCAATGCCTTATAGTTTTCTTCTCGTCGTTCCTCAAAATCAGACGGGAGGTCCTCGTCCGGATTCCGGTACCGGTTAGACCCAGGTACCCAGATTTCTTTGCAACGCAATTTATCCCGTAGCATCTGCAAGGCGCTGATCTCGTAATTGATTCGGTTAATCCGTTCCTGTCCTTTGTCATCTTTTTCGATAATAATTTCTTTGTACGCGGTACGAATGACACCATCGATCGGAATGTCATTGGCTAAAGGGAAATAATGCAGTCCAGTGTTCGCGTATTTTTTGATCAATTCCAATGCCCGGATCACTGGCCGATGAACCTCGTTATTGGAACGAAAATCTAGAATGCTGAGAATTTCCGGAACCATCCGCCGGTAATGGCTTCCATAGGAGGCACGAATGACGGTATGGACTTTTTCACGGTAAGCTGGGCCGGTATGTTTAAATTCTTTGACGAGATCCTTCAAGGTTTGTTCGTTGACCACTGGGTATAATACCTCTTTAATGATTCCATCTGGATGGTTGATAGCTGTTTGGGCTAGGTTGAACAAGCTTCCGTACTTGTTGCTGACTCGCCGTAAATCCTTCAGGATTTCCTTTTCTACCTTGCGTTCTGCTCGAACCCCAATGCGATGAATGATCTGAATAAGAAGATCGACCAGGTTGTCCGATATTTCCATGCTGCGAAGCC
This sequence comes from Brevibacillus sp. FSL K6-6036, assembly GCF_037964015.1. Lineage (NCBI taxonomy): Bacteria > Bacillati > Bacillota > Bacilli > Caryophanales > Paenibacillaceae > Brevibacillus > Brevibacillus sp. FSL K6-6036. Next base: position 1,788,520 of record NZ_CP150173.1, on the reverse strand, counting down.
AGAAAAAAGCAGACAGCAACGTATACCGAATCGGCGCAGGATGGCGGCGCAACTCCCGAATATCCTCTGTAGCCACACGCTGCCGATATTTCTTCAGCACCTTCTGGGGGATATCTTTAAACAGATCGTCCGGAAGTTCCAAATTTCGAATCGTGCGCAACTTATTGATTTCTTTTAACACACTCTCAAGCCCTGCTCGTCCAGGATCGGCTTTCAATTCATGAAACGATAACTGACCATTCTCTTCTCCGGAAACTTCTTCGTCATCTATTTCCAAATAGGCGATGCTATTAATCAAGGAATCTATCTTGGCTAAGGTTGAGGAAGGTAGCTTTTGATATGCAGTTTGGAAAAAATTCTCTTCGTAGGTGTGAATGGCGGAACGAATGAGCCGTTCGATGCGGTCTGGGGTGGGAGGTACGATTTTCAGCTCACGAAATCGACTGTACACGTGTTCCTTTAGGTGCTCGACATCATGATCATGATACAGGACATGTTGGCATAACCATTCTGTCATTTCATGTGCGTCCTCTAGCGTATCCTCGCGGAAACCAAAGAACTCACGGATCTGTGTTCGATGGTAAGTGATTGAACGACCAGTCCAATCGTATCTGGCATACAGTTCCGGATCGGAAAAAATCTGTTTGGCAATGTAGGCAATCACAGCTTTGGGTACCTCGAACTTATGCGTTGGAAAACGAGCCTCGTTTTGGAAAAACTTGAATAGCACCGCAAATCCAATTCTGGTTTCTCCCGTTTTATTTTCGATCAACTTCATTTCGTTCGGGAGTATTGTAAAATGCTCAATCAACTCATCCAGTTCCCAATTTCGCTTCACATGATCCCCTCCAGATAAAGTTCCTATTATGGTGAGAGTCGGCACTTTGTATCCTTTTGAGTATAACAATAGACCGATCATTGTATGAATAAATGCGCAAAAATACTTGAAGTTCTAATACCAAAACAAAAATCGGAACTTTTAAGCGCACCATATCCAAATTAGATTTATCTGCACTTAGCATATTAAATATTACTTACCGAAAAGCATGGCAGAATGAAATGTAGTAATCCCCCTTTTCTTCGAATTGACAATGAGTACATTGAGGCGTACTATTTATGTATCTTCAAATAATCAAATATTCAAAAAGAAGAAGGGTTAAAAACATGAAGTGGATAGGAAGATTTGAAGACTACAACGTGAAATCATTCCAGAAAGATTGCATTTCAGGATTGATTGTTGGGATCATTGCCATTCCTTTAGGGATGGCATTTGCCATTGCATCGGGCGTAAAACCGGAATATGGCATCTACACCACGATTATTGCAGGTATTTTGATTTCCTTGTTTGGAGGCTCCAGATTTCAGATTGGAGGGCCAACTGGTGCTTTTATTCCCATTCTGTTCGGGATTGTCATGCAATACGGCTATGAAAACTTACTCATTGCTGGTTTAATAGCTGGAATTATGCTCGTCTTGATGGGGATTTTTAAGTTGGGCGCACTGATTAAGTTTATTCCTCGACCAGTCACCATCGGATTCACCGCAGGGATTGCCATTATAATCTTCTCCGGACAGATTGGTAATTTTCTTGGTCTTAGCGGTCTTCAAAAACATGAGGATTTTCTTTCCAATATGAAGGAAATTTGGGTGCACATTTCTACAACAAATCTTTATAGCGTAATTACGGCTTGTATTTGCCTGTTCATTATTTTGGTTACACCACGAGTGTTGCCAAAAGTACCAGGTTCACTGATCGGACTTGTGATATCAAGTATTGTAGCTTCGTTGTTGTTCGAAGGTAAAGTTGCCACAATTGGCTCTACGTTCGGCACGATACCTAGCACTCTACCCAGCTTTCATTTCCCTGAAATAACGTTGCAACGGGTTCAACAATTGCTAACCCCTGCATTTATCATTGCAATGCTTGGCGGCATTGAATCTCTTTTATCTGCAGTGGTTGCAGACGGGATGACCGGGCATAGGCATAACAGCAATCGGGAATTGATTGGTCAAGGAATTGCAAATATCATAACCCCTTTATTCGGGGGAATACCGGCAACCGGAGCAATAGCGCGGACAGCTACCAATATTAAAAATGGTGCGGTATCTCCTATTTCCGGTATCATACACGGACTTGTGGTGTTACTCGTATTGATACTGCTTGCTCCTTATGCATCACATATACCGTTGGCAAGCATGGCTCCCATTTTGATGGTTGTAGCCTGGAACATGAGTGAACGTAAAGAATTTGCTCATGTTCTCAGGACTAAGACGAGCGATTCAGCCGTGTTATTGATTACTTTTCTTCTAACAGTTTTTACGAACTTGACAACTGCTGTAGAGGTCGGTTTGATTCTTGCGGTGATTCTGTTCGTGAAACGAATGAGTGACATCTTGACTGTAGCCAAAGTGCTTCCCGATCCTTCGGTTAAACATGGGAAGGTAAAACCTCAAATGGTCACGGAGGGCCACGATTGTCCTCAAATCAGTATTTTTACCGTTGAAGGAGCTTTATTTTTCGGAGCAGCTGCCATGTTTGAACAGTCCATTATGAACACGATTCAATACCGTCCCAAAATATTGATCCTACGAATGGGGAAGGTTCCTTTCATGGATACCACAGGTGAGTCTAATCTGGCGAGTGTGGTTCAAGATTTTAAAAATCATGGTGGGCTTGTACTCATTTCCGGCATTCAACCTCAGCCCAATGAAGTACTAAGACGTACCGGACTTTATAAATACATTGGGCATCAACATTTCTTTGAACATACGGGAGAAGCGATTGATTTCGCCCTTACCCAATTGGAACATAACAAATGTTTAGGTTGTAAGAACTTTGCCTTCCGGGAATGTGCTCATTTGTCGGCTCCAGATCAATCAAAAATGCAAACGAAACCTGAGTTAAGTCCAGCTCATAGAGCATAGCAAGTGAACAGCCGTATAGGTTTTTACTGTTTATGTTTCTTGATTACGGTCACATCAAGAAATCGTAGATGTTGGTTTTACACGATTCATGAAGAATGGGGGATTTTTGTTGAATCTTGAGTTGCAACAATTCAAAGCAGATTTTTTTAAGGCATTGGGCCATCCTTTACGGATTCGAATTCTAGAGTTGCTATCTGATGGTGACAAAAACGTCAATGAGTTGCAGGTGTTAATAGGAAGCGAAGGCTCCGCTGTTTCCCAGCAACTTGCAATCTTACGGAACAAAAACATTGTGTACGGAACCAAGGATGGAAATAAAGTCACATACTCGCTTCGTGATCCTATGATCATCGAACTCTTAGCAGTCGCTCGACAAATCTTTAATAATCATTTGATTGATACGATCTCAATGCTCGATCGATTTAATGAGGAATAACAAGAAATGTCCGTAGGAAAGGAGAATCTATGTCTGGCACACGTAAAACATGTAGAAAAGCTAATCATCCCACAATTTCAAGTGAAAAAAAGGTAGAGTTTGAAAATCGTAAAGATGGGAAGTGTGTCACAACAAGAGAAGATGTGATTCAGTTTGGGATTAAGTACCTTGAAGGAATCGGTTCATCATATATTTGTCAAGTCTGTATCTCACATGGAGGGTCTTGTTGTTTGGATTGTCGCCATTTGAAATACGGGAAAGGATGCCAGCAGCGTAATACCAGTTGTACGGCGTGGTTATGCGGTTTTTTAAAGTTTATTTTCTACGAAGCAGGACTTCTTCAAGAATGGAATCAGTTTTGGGATCAAATACCGGGACAAGATTTCAGAAAGGACCATACTCCGCCTGTTTTTGTCATACAAACATGGTTAGAGGTACCCAATGTCCAGCTATTAAGCCAAGCATTTGCACAAGATTTAACTGACTTAGTTAAGAAAAATGATAACCCGTATTATATCAGTGAATTGAATAACGAAATTGACTGGTACGTAACGAGGTCGTTTTCTTATCACGATCCTGAAGTATTACGAGTCGTAAGGAAAAAATTGAAGAAAATAACAAGGGATTTTTGCCATTTTCAATCTGCAAAAGAAAGATAGAGAAAGGATAGTATCTTACCCTGCATGAAACCAGCCCCTGTGTCCACCTATCGGCAGCAGGGGCTTTTAAAGCAACTCCAAAAAATCTCATTGTGGTCGACAGAAGGGCTGCAAAAGTTTGGAGGGATTAGTGGAATATGGTCATTCAGTCATTTCAATTAGCAGATTATGCAGGAGTGTCAAGACTATTAACGAGTATTCTACCTGCGGAGTGTTTCGAGGAAACAAGGAGGGCTTTTGTCAACCAATTGTCACTCGATCACCATTTAATCCTTGTAGCATCGAAGAATGGGGAGATGATGGGCGTTGTCATTGGAACAATTGCTCAACACCGCGGCATTATTTATAGAGTCGTAGTCAAGCCAATTTATCGACATCAAGGCATTGGAACATCGTTGTTACATACTTTACATGCGCGCTTTACCCTTCGTCAGATCACGGAAATTGTAGTTGCAATTGACACTTATAATGTAAGCATCATGAGCTTTTTCGAATCAGTTGGTTTTAAAGACAAGACCATCATTACTTCTATAGACTCAAGGTAACTACAAGATCGTCCAGATCATAACTGGCAGTCATGACTCATCTTGTTCAAAAGGTGCAATTGATCACCGAACGAATTGATTGTTTACAGAATCATACACAGGAAAAATAATCACTTTCGTCCCTAGAGCAAGAAAAAGGAGTTAGAGGACATGGATAGACGTGTATGGAGTAATATTTTCCACTAATTTACATACGTTTGCGGATGGTGACAGCTACGCTGGTATTGGGCCAATAGGTGACATTCATCGGTTTAGTACCTATAAAGAATTTAAAAAATACCTTGGTGTATCTGCCGAAAATAAGCAGTCTGGGACTTCTGTAAAAGGCACTCGCCAGACGTTCAGTGGTGTTCGCGATACACGCAGGGTCATGTTTCAGATGGCTCTAATACTTATTGCCCAAAGAGGTGGTCCTAATGTGTTTGCGGCATATTACGAGCGCCTATTGGCACGTCAAATGCCAAAAATGAAAGCTATAGGACATATGTCTGGAAAAGTTGCAAAGATTATCTACAGTGTTCTAAAAACAGGTGTCCCCTACGATCCCAAAAGACACGCAGCAGCCTGTGGTGTTCCATGGAATGAGCAGTATAAGGAAAAGTCTTTAGATATCGATATAGAGCCATTTGAAACTGAAGCTAAAATGCTTGCCGGAATCTCAGATGAATCAGTCGACATTGAGATTGATGAAGAATAGTGCAACCTATGTGCTATTCTTCATTTCCATTCACTGTCTCAATGCTTTAATTCTGCCAAAATAGCGCGTTTTTATCGGAAAATGAAGCAATTTGTTATAAAAGACCTTACGGTTTTTTTCTGTTAAGCACTACGCTACATTTTGTTAAATATCATGGTTGGGGAAACTTTTTTCGAGGTGATCGTTCATGTTAGTTCTGAGCAGTATTATCCTGGCACTCATTTTCCCCAATAAAGTTGCACCTGACCAAATAGTTACATTTCAAAAGCATGCTGAAATATTACACGTCTCAACTGATTTACCTAAGATAGGTAACTGGTGGAGAGTGCCAAAAGGCGTTGATGAGATGACCATTTTTGTTAAAGCCAACAATACTGAAACAGTGCTGTTCTGGTTGATCCCAACCGGTACCCAAACATGGGGTCAAAGAGAACTAATCGGTTATGACAAGGACGGAAGTGATGGATGGACATTGACATGGAAGTTTGGAAATCGCGTTCTTCATGATCATATCCACGTACAAGCACTTGGTGATCAAACATTGTCTAACTCCTCCATTAACATAACAACAAGCTTTCCTTAATTACCGATTTTTTTAAATCAGCCTTTCAATCCACGCTTAACAATTAGACAATGATCGTATTTCGCCCAGTGAAATGACTTCCCATCTTCCCCAAATCATCGAACATACACCGACTTTCCCGATAACGAGATATCATCGACAATTCCATGATTCAAGTGCTTCCACTTGCTCCGATGGCAATTTGATTTGCGTGCTCGACTATATCGCCTTTTTTCAGACCATTTAGTGCTTCAGTTCGCATGCTGCTGTCCCTCCTCATTCGGGTTCATGTCCGCCAAGCGCGGAGCGTAGTAGTCGCTCAAGGTACTTCTCCCGCTTCGCGGAACCTCGACCAGCGAGCGCCGGTTAAGGCTGGTTCGTTGTCCCTTCAACCGGCTTTTCGGAAGTTCCGCCGGTAGGAAATCGGTGGCGTCATCATCCGGTCCCAAGAATGCAATCAAAATGCCACGCTTTTCTTTCCAGCTCCCCTTGGCCATCGGAATTAATTGAGAACGCTGTCGATCCAGATTACAGCCAGATAAATTTCTCCAAGTGGAAAAAAGGAACAAAAGCTGAACTCGTTTTTTGTGAGAAAGGCGAAGAAATTCTCACCACATATCATTTTGACGAAAAAGAATATCTACAGAAAGTTGTTATGTTGGAGTTGGTCGTGAAAGCATCATCTACGACAGAGAAAAAGAGATTGCTTCAATTATGGAGGAACTCACAGAGGCAGTGCGTAATGAATAGTTCCCAAAGATTCAAAGCACATAACAAACAAAGGAGAGCTTAGGCTCTCCTTTGACATTAATATCTCGTTTTCAATGCACCGCGCTGCATACGTCGCCAGCTTTGTCCCCTTATCCACCTGGTAGCTCTCGATGGCCTTGATCAGCCCAATCGTTCCGATGGAAATGAGGTCTTCGCTGTCCTCGCCGGTGTTTTCAAATTTTTTCACAATGTGGGCAACCAGCCGCAGGTTGTGCTCAATGAGCTTATTCCGGGCGATCGGGTCGCCTTTGGCCATCAGCCGGAGGTACTTTTCCTCTTCCGTGTCAGGCAGCGGTTGGGGAAAAGCATTGTTTTTGACGTAGGCCACGAACAGCATGATTTCCTTGATAAACAGAGAAAGCGCCGCAAAGATGCTGGACACGCTTGCCACCTCCCACGAAGGATATGCGCTTATTTCTATCCTTATGTGGGCGATTGCCTACTCGTGCATGTACAGGGAAACCGCAGGGAAAAATGATCGTTTCCACTTTGCTTGCACCTACGACACTTTCTTCGCCAAGCACTGATGAGTCACTGTGCAAAGGAGGATACGCATGTTCAGACATGGTGAGAATATCATCATCATCGAGAATATATGGTTTATTTTGGTTCCCTTGCTACTTGGGATTATCGGTTTGTCTTGTCTTCTTGTCGGAATCGTAAGGAAAGACAAAATAAGCCTGCTTGTCAGTACTGTCTGCTTTCTGTGTCTCTTCCTTTTTGCCACTGCTTGTCATTTCTTAATTCCACCGATAACCGGTTAATCCATAGAGCTGACGTCTCTTTCTGGATCGAATGCGTCAATTCGCCGTCGCCTTGCGGTAGTATCCCTCGGCCTTGCTCTTGTAGCCGTTTAAGATTTTATTCGCTGCCGCCAGCTCCTGTTTTGCTTTCCCGAGCGCTTCCTTTCCGGCTTGAGCCACTTCGTTGTACTTTTTCGTGCGGTTTTCTTTGTCGGCGATCTGCTCTTTTACCTGACTCCACAATACCTCAGCCTGATTCAAATCGCCTTGCATAATTTCGATAATATTGCTGATCGACTTGGCCTTTTGCCCTATGCTTGCATCGAGCACATGGATACCATCCATAACTGCGCTCATGCTGGCCACCATGGATGACTTTACCTCTGACATGCCTGTGTCTTGACCCAAAGCCGCTATTTCCTCCGAGAGCGCCTGCAAATCTGCGAGGTGCTGTTCGTAAATGGCCTGATCCTCGGAAACGTTCAAATCGGACAAATACTTCACATTTTCAGCGATATCCGCCTCCAGCTTTGTCAGCTGCTCCACTTTTTTTGCCAATTCCGCCGCTTCCTTCGCTTTTTGCTCGGCCCGCTGCTTTTTGATATCCTCCGCTCTCTCGCTGACCCGCTGATTCAAAGCCACAAGTTTTTCATTGTAGGCCGTTGTTTGTGTCGCCACAAGCTTCGTTTCCGGTTCATACTGCTCCAGCCATTGCCCATGGAAGACGAGCTCGTCCGGCGTCACTGCTGCGGCAACGGCTTGCCCCTGTTGTGTAGTCAGTGACAATTTCCCCTCTTCCAAAGAGCCTGTAAAAATATAGGTGGTGTTTGTCACTGCCGGGAGATCGTCGATCGTCTCAACCTTCGCTTCCTGTAGTTCTACGGTTACGTTCTCTTTTCCCGGAATGACCTTGGCGTGCAGGACCCGGTTCTCCTCTTCGTACACGTACCCCTCCGCGAGCCGAACCGCGGTAAAAGACCATACGGCAAAGCCGGCCGCTATCAGTATCAGTAAAGCAGCGATGATGACCACATGTTTCTTTTTCACTTGTACGGCGACCCCTTTACTTCCTTTTTTATTCGCGTCGGCACATCTATGACATATGCCGCAGCGCGCTTCTATCATTCTACCATATCCTGCCTCTGTGCCTCCTCATAGATCCCCAGGTTCGTTCCATACTACCAGGTCTTGTGAGGGAGTTTCTTCTCATTGTGGGGCCTACCGACTAGTTCTTCTTTTCACCAATGTCCCTCAGTTCGGTTACCTGTTCTGGATGGACATTTTGGGCCGGCTGTGAAATTCAGTTATGAACGATGGATGCGGCTGAACAAAAAGAGAGGACCCTTCGCGCGTATCGCAAGTGTCCTCTCCTGGTGGTACTCTATATACGCCTTCAGGCTTTTCGCTTAGCCTGATGCGGCCTTCTGCCTTTGAATGCTACGACACCCGAAACCTCGAGACCAGCGTTCGCAGCTCCTCTGCCATTTTCTCCAACGCCCCGGCAGACGCCGCAATTTCCTGCATGGAGGCGAGCTGTTCTTCGGAAACGGATGCGACATTTTGCGAATTGGCTGCCGACTCCTCCGCAATTCGGGCCATCTCCTCGATAGACGCCTTGATTTGTTCGGAGCTGGCGGTCATCTCCTCGGCGACTGCGGTCACTTCCTGAATTTGCGCAGAGGTTTGCTCGACTGCGTGGAAAATGCGCTGGAAGCCTGCTCCTGTCTCTTCGACAATCTCCCTGCCTGCGGCTACTTCCTTCTGTCCTTGTTCCATGGCAGCAACGGCATGGGACGTATCAGATTGAATCTCACGGATCAGATTGGCGATTTGCTCGGCAGAGTTCTTGGACTGCTCGGCCAGTTTGCGCACTTCATCTGCCACGACTGCAAAGCCTCTACCGTGCTCTCCCGCCCGTGCCGCTTCAATCGCGGCGTTCAGAGCAAGCAGGTTGGTCTGATCGGAGATGCCGGTAATGACCTGGATGATCTCATCGATTTGCTTGGATCTTTGCTCCAGCCGCTTGACCACTTGGTCAGTTTGCCCGACGGCATCGCTGATCGTCTGCATCTGGTCGATAACCCTGTGAATCATTTCATTGCCGCGCTCGGTTTCTTTCGACGTCTCGACGGAAACCTCGGCTACGTTCGCTGCTGTTTGTGCTACCCGCTGGACGCCCAAATTCATCTCGGTAATGAGACGGACACTGTCTTCTACGCTGCGGCCCTGTACCTCGGCTCCATGAGCGACTCCCTGAATAGCAGACGCGATCTGGTTGGTCGCCTGAGTGGTCTGCTCTGCACTGGCAGTAAGCTGCTCGGATGAAGCGGCGACCTGCTGCGCATTGCCGACTACTTCCGTCACCAGCGTGCGGAGATTTTTCACCATCTGCCCAAAGGCCTGCGCCAGTTTGCCCAATTCGTCACGATTTTTGACGCGCCCGATCGCAACTGTCAAATCGCCGGCTGCGACCCGCTCTGCCGCAGCGGTCAACTGAACGATCGGCTTGGAAATATGGCGGGAGAGCCAAAAGCCGACGACGATCGCTGAGGCAATGGCGACCAAGCTGATGATCTTGATTGTATTGCGTATCTGCTCAACCAGCTCGCTGTTTTGCAAGGTCTCCGCTTCCATCAGCTTCTTTTCATTGTCCACGAGCAAATTTGCCAAATTTCTGATTTCGCGGGAGACTGGCATGGCATCGTTGAGAGCGACCCGCTTTGCGTTCTCCCAATCATTGGTGCCGATCAGCTTTTCGACTTGGACAGCCTTTTCCTTATACTGGTCATTCAAACGCTGCAGGCTTTCCAAAAGTGTTTTTTCTTCCTCCGTAGAAACCAATTCAACAGTCGATTTGATCGTGGCATCCAGAGTTTCAATCGCTTCGTCCATAGTACCGGCCGAATTCGCTTCGGCCAACAGAACGGCCCGTAGTGTGGAAATTTCCCGTGAAGCACTGTTTTGGATTTCTTTTGCATTTTCCAAAACCTGGACCCGTTTGCCAAGCAGTTCCGCATAGGAATCATTGAGCTGCTTGATAAATAAATAAGCAACGCCATTTGTAATCCCAAACATGAGCACGATACCCAAGAATCCCAGCAATAACTTGTTGCGAATAGACAGCGACAAATTCATCATCCTCCGTATATCATGCAAGATAAACCCCTACTCCATAGTACCCAATTATCATAATTTTCACAAGGAAGATAGTACCAATATATTGATAGATAAAACAAAGCCCCCGTGATCCTGCAGGAAAATCGGGGGCCACGTCCTTTGCATGAACGTCCTAGATCGGGACTGCCAGCATTTTGACCATATGATCGTACAAATGCCCGCTGACCATCAACGAGCCATCCGTCTGATACCCGATATGCTCGTATAACTGGCGTGCGCGAACATTGTCTTTTTCCACCAGCAGGGCTGTCCGTTCATACCCCTGCCGTATCGCTTCCTCTTCAAAACTGGCCAAAAGCCGCGTGCCAATGCCTTTTCCCCGATAATTCGGGTCGACGACAAGCGTATCGAGATAATATTCGTCTGAGCGTGCTTCTTTGACGATGATGGGAGCTGTTCCGGTTAGTTGTTCCAAGCGCTTGGCAAATGGCCTGTCCAGCTCCTCGGTTCTGCTCCCGTGATAGCTGATCAAAAGGCCTGCCGGTTTCCCTTCGGCTACGGCGATCATGCAATTTTCATGGCTGATCCGGTTCTGTTTTTCCCGGAAAAACTGCTCCATGACTTTAATGGCCTCATCCTGTTTATCCGCTCCGGTCAATGTGTGGGCAATATCCCCGATTGCTTCATAGATCAGAGGGGCCGCCCAACTTGCGTCCTCTGGTGCCGCGTATCGTATCATGTTTGCCTCCTTGCATTCCCCTGTCAGAACTCTGTGTTCTGTCTACGTATAGACATACTATACCATTTTGCCATAACAATGAAAAAAGGTCGATCCCATAGAAAAAAGACGCTCTTTCAAAAAGAGCGCCTCCTTGCTGGCGAATGCCTATACAATCATTTTTTCAATGGTGAGCGAACGGTGGTTTCGCAGATCAACAAATTCCTTTTTCCTGCGGACCAACGGCCTCATCGGTTCATCTTGATGAATGAGAATGATTTCGACCTCTTCCCCGTCATTCAGCCTTGCCCTGGCCCCGACGTACAGCTGCGCAATGTAGCGGACAAACACGGTAACAATTTCAATGTTGAGCAGCCCCTCACAGGCCGATTTCCACAGAAGTTGGGCCGCTTCAAAGGGCGATGTGCGGGTCTTGTACACACGGTCTGAACAGATCGCGTCAAACATGTCGGCAACGGCAAGCACCTGGCATTCAATCGGAATATTCTCCTTGGTCCTTCCTTCCGGATAGCCGGAGCCGTCCAGCCGCTCATGGTGAAGCAGAGCACAAAGCAAGAGAGTTTCACAGCATCCTTCCATCTCGTTGATCAGCTCATAGCCATAGACGGTGTGCTGCTTCATCTGGGCAAATTCTTCGTCCGTCAATTTCCCCGGCTTGAGCAAAATCTCTTTGGGAACCTTCATTTTTCCGATATCGTGCAAAAAGCCAGCAGCTCCCATGATCTTGACGCGCTCGTCGTCCCACTTGAGGAGCTGGGCTATCAAGGTTGAGAGAATGCCGACGTTTATGGAATGGCGGTATGTATAGCTGTCAGCTCCCTCAAGTACATACAGGGAGCGAAACAGTCCCATTCGCTTTTTGGTGCAATTGGCGACTTTGTGAAATGCTTCTGTAAATTCCTCCAGCCGAGGCATTCGCTCCAGCTCAACGCTTTCGAACAAGCGGCGCGTATCTTCCATCGCTTCCAAATAAAATGCCACGCTTTCCTGATCCGTCCCTAAATCCATCAGCTGATTAGAAATTTCTTCACCGTTCCCCTCGGACCAGGTGCGATCCGTAATATGCACATGATTGATCCGCTGTTTGCGAAAAAGCTGTACATGCGTTTCCGTGAGAACCGTTCCTTTTTGCAGCAGGAGGATCCCGCTATGCGAATACAAATCCTTTTCGAGGACGCGTCCAACCAACAAGAGATTAACAGAAGCCAATGGCATAGGATCAAAACCTTTCCTGCAACACTCTTTTCCTAAATTATAGGAAAAGCGCCTTTTGACTTACAACCCTTTTTTTGCCTTACATGGGTAATTGACCCGGGTCACCTGACTTGATCTCGTCATATGATAGGAGGCGGCCTTTATAAAAAGCATCGGATTTGCAGCGAAGGAGGTTTTCCTGCGATGGCTTCATTGTATCTCACACCAAAGGTATGGCGGCAGATTGAGCAAGCCGTACGAAAAAACCCCTATCTGGAGACGGGCGGCGTCCTGATGGGGTATCCGATAAGCGAGGATAGAGAAGAATGGCTTGTGACCTATGCCAGCGGACCTGGTCCCAAAGCCATTCATCAGCCCCACTCGATCATGTTTGACGACCAGCATTTGCGCAACCTGGTGAGAAAACAGCGAAGACGCAGACCGTGGCAATACATTGGAGATTGGCACAGCCATACGGTTCGCCGATTGTCCCCGAGCAAAGAGGATCGACGGACCATTTGGGAAAAGGCATCACAGTCTGTATACATGTCCACTTCCCCTTTCATGCTGATCGTCGGTCTAAACAAGCGCAATCAGTTGCAGGGCAGAGCCTACAGTCTTGGCGATACCCTTTCCGAGGTAAAGGATCTCAGAGTGATCGACCGGCAATTTCTTCAACAACGTCTTGAAAAATCTCCATAGCCCTGTTTCCGGTCGACACCGGCTGATTTTCGGCAACAACACAAATGGCATAGCGCGGGTTGTCAGCCGGAGCGTAGCCAGCAAACCACAAATGGTTTCTCTCGTTATGCCCGGCTCCCGTCTGAGCCGTTCCGCTTTTGCCGGCAATCGGCCATGAGCTGTTGTTCAAAAGCTTCCCCGTACCGCTCGTGACCACAAGTCTCAATAACGTTCTCAGCTTTTTGGCAGTCACATAATCAATTCCCGCTTCGTCCAGGGACTGAACGGGAAACCGAAAAAACGATTGGCCGTTTTTATACGTGATTTCCTGTACAAGCCTTGCCTGGCCCGGCTGTCCCCCACGGGCGATCGTCGCCATCATATTGGCAATCTGCAGCGGGGTCATTCGGACATCTCGCTGTCCGATTGCTGTCTGAATCAATACGCCTTCGTCTTTTCGCGACACGTCATCCAAATAGACCCGCCCTTTTTCCTCGCCGTCTATTTGGCGAAAGCCTTCCAGTTTGAACAGATGAGCTGTACGATGCCCAACCTGTGTCAGCAATCCCAATCGCCGGGCATACTCCTCCAGCTTTTCCCCGCCTACCCGCTTGGCGATCTCTGCAAACGCGATATTGCAAGAGTGGGCAAATGCCTCGTCCATTGTCAGCGATCCGTGACCTTCCTTTTTCCAGCAGGAAAATCCGTATTTGCCGTAGCTGCCGCTGCAGTGAAACCGTTCCGTCGGCGAGATGATCCCCTCCGAAAGAGCGGCGGCAGCCACTACGGTTTTAAAAACCGAGCCCGGCGGAAGCTGCTTGACCGCACGATTTTGCCAATCCCCTTTCTCTGCCTCCACCCTGGACTGATCGTAGGCGGGGCGGCTCGCCATCGCCAGAACATCGCCAGTGGAGACGTCCAGAACGACTACTGAACCTACGTTCAGGCCTCGCTGGTCGATAATCCGCTCCACGCTCCGCTGCATCTGGGCATCCAGTGTCGAAAGCAGCGAAAGCGGGTAGTACTCGTTTTGCTGACTCGTATAGCGGATATCCAGACCTCGCAGCGGGTTCCCTTCTCCATCCACGTAATAAGACAGGACAGATGGCTCGATTCCTTGCAAAAACCTGTCAAAGCTCCTTTCAAGACCCGATGCCCCTACCGTAGTCTCGGCATTTTTCTTCCCTTGCTTCCATTCATCCGGGTAGAGCGATTGGACCAGCTCCGGGTTCCGGTGGATATATCCGATCACATGTTTGGCAACCTCTTCGCTCCGATACCGTTCCGTTACTGCCAATGAGACAATCCCGGGGATCGCCAGCTTGTTGATCCTCTCCGCCTGCTTTTCCGAAAGCGCCACCAGGCGTTTGGACGTATCTCTCAGCATCACAGGAGCCTTTGCATTTTTCATCAGGTCATTCAGCTGCTCTTCGCTCACACCTGCAATCGAAGCGACCTGTTTTAATCCGTCGGTCCCTTTCAAGCTGCCGCGGGCCAGTGGAAACAGGATCAGCGCCAGCTGCTCTTCTCCTGTGAACCGGTAGCCGTTTCGATCCAGGATATCTCCCCTGCCGCTGTGAAGGACGATGCTCTGTTGCCTCTGTTTCACCGCGTTTTTCACCAGATCGATGCCTCTCTTTGTAAAGCGGTGAGCCGCCCCCACCTGAATCCACCACAGCCTCGCGACGAGGCCGAGCCATAGAACAGTCATTCCCAGCAACAAAATGAATTGTCTTCTTTTCATCCTCCGCTCCAGCTGCATCCCTCATCCCTCCAGCCTTTTCCATCCAGTATGTCCCGAATGAAGGCGGCGGAAACAAAAAACACGCCTCATGATGGGCGTGTTCTGCACGTCGTTTTCGTTTCCGACATTCGTTTTCAGCGATTTGCCACCTGCTGCTTTTCCAGCAGGATATCGCGTATTTTCGTCGACAATAAATCAAGGGCTACCCGGTTGTATCCGCCTTCAGGGACGATCACATCAGCGTACCGCTTTGTAGGCTCGATAAATTGCAGATGCATCGGGCGGACAACCTCCAGATACTGGCTCACGACAGACTCGAGAGAGCGGCCCCTCTCTTCGATATCCCGTACGATTCTGCGGACAATCCGCACATCGGCATCCGTATCGACAAATACCTTGATGTCCATCAGCTCGCGAATCCGGGGGTCCTCCAAAATCAGCATGCCTTCCAAAATGATGACATCCTTCGGTTCGACCCGTACCGTTTCCTGCTTGCGGTTGTGCACCTTGAAGTCGTAGATGGGCTTTTCGATTGCTCTGCCTTCGATCAACTCTTGCAACTGGGCCAGCAGGAGGTCATTGTCAAACGCAAACGGATGGTCATAATTGGTGAGCACCCGCTCCTCCAGGCTCAAGTGGCTCTGATCCTTGTAGTACGAATCCTGCTCAATCATCGTGACGCTGTCATTTTGAAATTGTCGGTACAATTCTCTTGCTACTGTAGTTTTGCCGGAACCGCTGCCCCCAGCTACCCCAATCACAACGGGGTGACCCATGATTCATATCCCCTTCCTCATGCAGCCCTCTTCAACAGTTTTGTTCGAGGTTATCTTTGTCGCTTGTTATCTTTTTTTAAAACTGACAGCCAGACCGTCTCCGACAGGGATAAACGCAGTTTCCAGGTCGGGATGCTGGGCCAGATAGTGATTAAAGCCAATCAGCTTGTCCACCATGGGACGCAGTCTTTTCCCGGCTTCCTCCGGAGTGGCAACAAGACCGCGGAACAAGACATTGTCTGTCAGCACCATGCCGCCCGGCCGCAGCAGCGGCAGATACAGGTCCAGAAACGCACGGTACTGTCCCTTTGCCGCATCGATAAACAGACAATCGAAATGATACGAATCCGGAAGGCCGGTCGTAGCGTCTTTGAGAAGAACCTCTACCCGGTCTGCAACGCCTGCCTCGCTCAAGTTTGCTCTCGCTCTATGCAGTCTTTCCTCGTCGATGTCCATCGTCACAATCCGCGCTTGCGGTGCCGCTTCGGCCATCCAGATCGTCGAATACCCGATCGCCGTTCCGACTTCGAGGATTTGCTCCGGGCGGTGAAGCTGCAGATAAGACCGCATCACCTGGGCAGTAGGCAACTGCACAATCGGTATGCCTTCTGCCTGCGCCTCTGCTTCCATGCGCTGCAGCAATGGAGAACGCGGGGGAACCAGTCCCGATACATATTCGTCGATCGCAGGATTGGTTATCATCACGTCACCCCCTTTTTTACAACCGAATTATTATATCACAAAGCCATTGCAATAGCAGAATACGCTGCTATTTTCCCCGGCTCTTTTTATCCAGTGCGTTGTGCTCTGCCAGCGTTTTGGAGAAGTAATGCTCCGAGGTGCCGTCCTTTTTCGTGACATAGAAAAAGTAATCATGGCTCTCCGGCGATACGGCAGCAGCGAGCGACGCTCTGCCCGGATTGGCGATCGGACCGGGAGGCAGGCCTGGGTGCAGATACGTATTGTACGGACTTTCTACCTTCAAGTCGTCATACGTAATTCTGTCCCGCTGCTTTCCGAGCACGAATTGGACAGTGGCGTCCGCCTGCAGAAGCCAGCCTTCCCGCATCCGGTTGTAGTATACGCCGGCTACGATCGGACGCTCCTTGTCGACGACGACCTCTCTTTCAATAATGGAAGCGAGGGTAACCGCCTCATCGATGGTCATTTTCCGCTTCGTGAGCTGCTGTGTCCATTCCGGCTTCCACTCTTTCTGGAACTGGGCCAGCATCCTGGAAATAATCTCGTGCTCATCGGCTTCCTTCTTGATCTCATAGGTTTCCGGAAACAGGTACCCCTCCAGGCGATGCTTGCGCCCTTCCTTTTGCGGTATCGCAGCGACGAACGGAAACTCGGGGAAGCTGCCCTGGTTTACCTCCTGCAGAAACTTTGCTTTGTCTACCAAGCCTTTCTCGGCCAGGTGATCAGCGATCTGTTCTACATTCCAGCCTTCCGGGATCGTAAAGCGCATCGCATTGACGACGGTTTTTCCCTCTTCCATCGCTTGCAGCATCTGATCGATCGTTTGCCCTGTCTGGAACTGATAGTCTCCGGCCTGCAAGCGGGAGCCTGTCCCTTTGTACTTGACATAGTATGCGAAAAGATCGGGATTCCGTATCAATCCATTCTCATGCAAAATGCGGCCAATCTGTTTTACGGATGAACCGGACGGAATTTGCACTTCTTTTATAACGGCTTCTCCGGCCACTGGCTGCAAGCCCTGATACACGTAGTAGATCAACCCTGCTGTACCGAGCAGCACCAGCAGGAATAAGATGACGACTGTACGGAAAAAACGGCCTCCCCTTCTCCGCTTTTGCACCGGCGGCCAATTCGATTGGTCGTCGTGTTTGATTGACATAGGATTCACTAAAAGAGTCCTCCTTCTTGGTGGCGCCTTTCTCCATTTTGCGGCAAGCCACACTCGGGCGATCGGGTAAAAGGTAACCGCCCATTATCTGTTTCATTATACCGAAGGCATGTCTACCTTGTCATCAACTCCTGAGCAGAAGCATTTTCCGGGAAAAAAGCAGGATTTCCCCTAATAAGAATGGAAGAAATAAACAAATAATTAGGAAGGAATTTTGCAGGATGAAACGCTTTTTCACCTTTCTGGAATGGTTCTTGGTTATTTGTCTCGGGGGGCAAGTCCTTCTTCTCTTGATCGCCTCGTTCACGGTGCTGTTTGCCAACGCAGATGAAATACGTTCTGCCAAAAAGGAGGGCACGTTCTATCCAGGTCCCGGCATCTCCCAAACGTATTATAACCGGGAATTGACGGTGGACGGAGTCAGGTACGACGGGAGCACGCTGAAGGTTTATATGACGAGCCGCGGTTCTGGATCGGCCAGTCTTCCCAGCTTTGTAAATATTGCTTCCGATACGGGTCAAGATCTAGACGTTAGATCAGGGGGACAATCGATCAGTTGGTTTGTTTCCAAAGGGTACTACCTGATAAAAGAAGCTCCATCCGATCTGCAATCCATCCGCATATATGCCGAAAGCTACGGCCAATCCTTCTCCTTTACCGTTCCCCTGGCCAAAGGAGGGATGGAATAATGCAAGAGCGCTTGCTAATGCGGGAACGCAGAAACCGCTTGATCCGCTGGTTGATTATTGCCGTATCCGTGATGATCCTGTTTCCGCTTTACTACCCAAGCCCGTGGTCGCCAAAAACCGCTGTTCGGCAGACCCTTGAAGGAATGGCCTTACCTTCCGATACCATCGAGGTGGTATCCATGATTCAAACAGGAAGCATGCACTCTGTCCTTTTTTACGATGAAGAGCATGAGCTTTACCACCATTTTTTCATGGACCGGCCGTTCGGCGTTCTCTGGCGAAACAGCGGCGGAGGCGGTGGGTATACCTTTGACCCGAACGAAATCCTAAAAATGAGCTGGGGCGGACAGCGGGAGGATGACAACTGGTACAGCTACGCTGTCGACCAAGTCAATGACCCGCGAATCCGCACGCTAACCGTCGAATGGAGTGACGGGGTCAAGCAATCGATGCAGCCGATCAAAGGCTTGTATCACTTTGCCCGTGTATTTGGAAAGGACGAGAAAGCAGCCGCCGTTCTTCTGGCCTATGATGCAGAGGGCAGGCTGATCTACCGTTTGGATGAGAACCAGCCGGCAATTCGCAAACAATAGATATGGTTTCATAAAAAAACGAGAGGGAAATTATCCCTCTCGTCTTCTCTCCTGGAGCTTTTCAGATTTCCTACAGATCTTCCTTCTCCAGATCGGTGATCAGGGTCTCGAATGTCGCTTCTACCTGCTCCCACTCTTCGTCGTCTTCGATCGGCTGGAGCATATCCGTGCCTTCGTAGCGGAGGAAGTGAACCTCGTACTCTTCTTCTTCCTCTTGATCGACAGGGACCAGGACCAGATACGAACGATCCTCGATGTCAAAGATATACATAATGCGGAAATCGCGAGGATCGTCGCTTCCTTCCTCGGTCAGCGCAATCACATCGCCTACTTCAAACTCCTCAAACAACTCTTCACTCATGCTCGTCACCTCGATTTCGCGTCCAAATAACCCTGCAGGATTAATACGGCCGCCATTTTGTCGATTACTTTTTTTCTTTTTTGCCGGCTGACATCGGCGGAAATCAGCATGCGCTCAGCGGCCATGGTCGTCAGACGCTCATCCCACAGGTGGACGGGCAAAGACGTATGTGCTTCGAGCTTGCTGGCAAAAGCTTGGCAAATCTCGCCTCGCGGGCCAATGGTGCCATTCATGTTCTTTGGCAAACCTACGACGATTTCACCCACGTCATACTGGGCGATCCACTCATCGAGGCGGGCAAAGTCCTTCTCTCTTGACTGCCGTCTGATCGTTTCCACGCCTTGGGCCGTCCAGCCCAGCTCATCACTGACGGCGACCCCGATCGTTTTGTCCCCGACATCCAAACCCATAATCCGTTTCATCCGACTCGCCTACTTACGCTGTTCTGATTAGATAACTCCGGCTTCGCCCGCATGTGGGCGAAGCCAATTGTACGACACACGGGATATGCGAATACCGCGGTACAACGGGGTGTTGCGTTTTTACCGACCACCTTTTGGCAACAGGGATGATTACTTATCCCGATCGACCAAATAAACGGTTACCAGCTCTTCGATAATCCGGTCACGCTCAATTTTTCCGATCAAACTTCTAGCATTGTTATGGCGGGGGATGAAAGCCGGGTCTCCGGACAGCAGGTAGCCGACAATCTGTGTAATCGGGTTGTACCCCTTTTCCTGCAGGGCCTGATACACCTCCGTCAAGGTTTCCCGCACTTCCTCTGACTTATTCTCTTTGGGCACCGTGAACTTCATGGTTTTATCCATCGAACTCACGATCAACACCTCGATTCATTGAGACTCTTCCGCTGGTTGCTTTGCCATTCCTTGTGTACTTCGCTTCGAACACACTCATTTCCTTGTTGTTTCTGCACTTTTCCACAAAAGTTGGCGAAAGTTGACGGACAGAGGCGGTATTACTTCGCCGCCAACTGTCCTTTTACCAGCTCATATACCAACTCAAGCGCTTCCTGCAGCTTGGACGGGTCTTTGCCGCCAGCCTGGGCCATATCTGGACGTCCGCCGCCGCCGCCACCGCAACGAGTCGCTACTTCTTTAATAATTTTGCCGGCATGCAAGCCTTGATCCATCAGGTCCTTGGTCACCCCTGTAACGAGGTTGACCTTTTCTCCATCGACGGAACCGAGCACGATTACGGCTGACCCGAGCTTGTTTTTCAGCTCATCGACCATACCGCGCAGGTTATCCATATCGGATGCAGATACACGTGCCGCCAGCACCTGCACGCCGTTTACCTGCTGGAGCTTGTCGGTCAAGGAAGCCGCTTCGATGTTTCCAAGCTTGGCGCGGAGGGATTCATTTTCGCGTTGTACGTCCTTGAGTTGCTGCTGGAGACTCTCTACACGGGCAGGTGCTTCTGCCAGCAGCGGGGCCTTCAGTGTTTGCGCCACTTCCTTCAAAATGCCGAGCTGTTCGTTCAGGAATTGGTAAGCGCCGCGTCCGGTCACCGCTTCGATCCGGCGCGTACCCGCTCCGATGCCGCTTTCGCTCAAAATCTTGAACAGACCGATCTCTGCCGTGTTGGCAACATGGCATCCGCCGCACAGCTCAAGGCTGTACTCGCCCACTTTGACGACACGAACGATATCGCCGTATTTTTCGCCGAACAAGGCCATTGCACCCATTGCCTTCGCTTCGGTCAACGAGCGATTCGAAATCTCGACAGCCAGATTGGCCCAAACTTTTTCGTTGACGATCTTTTCGATCTGCTCGAGCTCCTCAGGGGTGATCGCGCTGATGTGTGTAAAGTCGAAACGAAGCCGTTCCGGAGCCACCAGCGAGCCTGCCTGATTGACATGCGTTCCCAATACGTCTTTCAGCGCCTGATGGAGCAGGTGAGTAGCAGTATGGTTCTTCGTGATGTCGAGACGGGCTTCACGGTTTACCTCGGCCCGGACCTCGTCACCAACGCGAAGTGTGCCCGCTTCCACCGTCACCGTATGGATGTTTTGACCCATCGGCCCTTTTTGCACGTCGCTGACTCGTGCTTTGACGCTGTCGGAGATGAGTTCGCCTTCATCGTTGACCTGACCGCCGCTTTCCGCATAGAAAGGAGTGCGACTCAGGATGACCTGAACTGTTTGTCCTTCCTCCGCTTGATCAACCAATTGATTTGCTGACACAATCGCTTCGACTTTACCAGTCGCTACCAATTCAGTATACCCAACAAATTCGCTCGTAACCGTCAAATCGGAAAGCGGACCTCCCTGGATCTGCATGCTGTCCACGTCCTGACGGGCATCGCGGGCGCGCTGGCGCTGTTCCTCCATCGCTTGTTCAAAGCCGTCGCGGTCCACGGACAGACCTTGCTCACCCGCGAAATCTTCGGTGAGGTCGACCGGGAAGCCATACGTATCGTACATCTTGAACACTTCAGGCCCGGAAAGCTGGCTTTTGCCTTCTGCTTTCGCGGCTTTTACCATCTCGGACAAGATAGCAAGTCCATCGTTCAAGGTTTCGTGGAAACGCTCTTCCTCGGCGCGAATAACTTTTTCGATGAAAGCGCGCTTCTCCACCACTTCCGGATAAAACTCGCCCATCATGCTGCCGACTGTTTCCGTCAGGCGGTACAGGAACGGCTGCTCGATGCCCAGCTTTTTGCCCATCCGTACTGCACGGCGAAGCAAGCGGCGGATGACATAGCCGCGGCCCTCGTTGGACGGCAGGGCGCCGTCGCCGATAGCGAATGTGACCGTACGCGAATGGTCGGCGATGACTTTCAGGGCCACATCCAGTTCAGGGTCTTGTTTATAGGCTACGCCGGAAATGCGGCTGGCTGCTTCAATCAGCGGGAACAGCAGGTCTGTCTCGTAGTTGTTGTCCACTTCCTGAATGATCGAAGCCATCCGCTCCAGGCCCATGCCGGTATCGATGTTTTTCTTCGGCAGTGGCGTGTAGGTGCCGTCCGGATTGTGGTTGAACTGGGAGAATACGAGGTTCCACACCTCCAGGTAGCGCTCGTTTTCGCCGCCCGGGTACAGCTCCGGATCATTCGGGTCATTGCCGAAGCGCTCGCCCCGATCGTAGAAAATCTCTGTGTTGGGACCACTCGGGCCTTCCCCGATATCCCAGAAGTTTCCTTCCAGCCGGATAATCCGCTCTGCAGGAATGCCGATCTGCTTGTGCCAGATTTCGTACGCTTCCTCGTCCTCCGGGTGAATGGTGACGGAGAGCTTCTCCGGATCAAAGCCGATCCATTCCTTGCTTGTGAGGAACTCCCATGCCCAGTGAATCGATTCTTCCTTGAAGTAATCGCCGATGGAGAAGTTCCCCATCATTTCAAAGAAGGTATGGTGGCGCGCAGTGCGTCCTACGTTTTCGATGTCGTTGGTGCGAATCGATTTTTGCGCGTTGGTGATGCGTGGATTCTCAGGAATGATGCGGCCGTCAAAATATTTTTTGAGTGTGGCTACGCCGCTGTTGATCCAAAGCAGGGATGGATCGTCCACCGGCACCAGGGGCGCACTCGGTTCGATGCGATGGCCCTTTTGCACGAAAAAATCAAGAAACATTTTGCGAATTTGATTACCTGTCAGCTTCTTCATAAAAACTGCCCTCCTATTATGATGAAGTATGAAAATAAAAAAGTCCCCATCCCCTCAGGGACGAGAACTTGTCTCGCGGTACCACCCTGCTTACAGGCATCGTGATTCTGCGCATCCATGCCTGTCGCTCGATTAAGGCCGTAACGGTGCCTGGCCGCCGGTTTTTTCCCGGTCTTGGGAGTAGCCTTCCGTCGCTCTTCTTCTGGCCACTCTCTCAACCTGCGGAGTGTCCTCTCTGTAGAAGGGCTGCAACGTACTCGTTCCTTCATCGATCTGCGGGGTTATCCCCGTTACTCTTCATTGTCCGTATTATAAATTTTTTTACCGATTGCTGTCAACTTTCATGCATGATCAGAGCGATCCGGCTTATGACCACCTTGCAGACTGCCAAGACCGGGACAGCCACGATCAAGCCGATAATCCCGCCGATTGCCTCCCCGGTTAGTAGTGCGAGGATGATAAGCAGCGGATGCAATTGCAGGGAGCGGCCGACGACATTGGGCGAAAGAATATTTCCCTCCAGAATCTGGATGACCCCATTTACGGCCAAGACCAGCAAGGTCATCTTGAACGATATGGTCAGCGAAACGACGACGGCAGGGGCTGCGCCGATGATCGGGCCGATATAGGGAATGACGTTGGTCAGGCAGACGAAAGAGGCCAGCACGAACGGATACGGCATTCCGATAATCCAGTACCCGATATACGCGCACAGTCCCACGATGAGCGCGACGATCATCTGACCGT
Source organism: Brevibacillus sp. FSL K6-6036 (assembly GCF_037964015.1). NCBI lineage: Bacteria > Bacillati > Bacillota > Bacilli > Caryophanales > Paenibacillaceae > Brevibacillus > Brevibacillus sp. FSL K6-6036. The sequence continues at coordinate 1,765,046 of NZ_CP150173.1, read as the reverse complement.
GTATGTAATTCCCCAATGACTCGTTGACATCTCGCAATACGGCAAGCACCTGTTTGCGGTAGCGGGCCGGTATGATCGCGATTCCCGTCCGGTGAAGATCTTTCATGTCCTTCAACAAATAAAAAGCGATAAACGGCACGACCGCATAGGCAAGCAGCTTTCCGAGCGTATTGCGGGCGTTGTTCACAAACTGCGTAATCGAGTGGGACATTTTCTCCTGTGACTGGATGATGACCCGGTCCACGCCATGTGAAATGCTGTCCGGCAAAAAGTATTTGTGCGACTCCCATTCACTCATCCATTTGTGATACCATTCGGTCAGTCTGGGAATATCGTCGGAGAGCTCGATCAACTGCGTCGTAAAAATGGGGATGGCGTTGACGACTGCGATAGCGATGATCAGTACGAACGAAGCATAGATCAACAGCACTGCCATCAGCCTCGGTACCCTGCGCCTCTCCAGCAACTGGACGATAGGATGCAGCAAATAAGCGATCAACAGCCCTACGATAAAAGGCAGGAGAATTTCTGTCAGCAGATGGTACCAGGCGCTAATCACAGGGCGCAGCAGCCAGAGCAAGTTGCCGATGATCAGCAGTACGATCAGCCAAATCGCAGCGGCAAACAGGCGGCTGTTGCGAAGTCCTTCCACGGCTGTGACCTCCTCTACGCAAATTTCGTATGGATTAGCATGTGTCAATTTGAAAAAAACATGTACATGGGTGACAGTTGCTTATTGACACATCTTGAGTAGCAGGTGTACGATATAAACACAAATGGATATTCTCCAAAGGGGAGTAGCTTTTTCGCAGCAAAGTCGTCATTACGGGAATTTTTTCCCCGGCTTTGTTGGCAACGTCACGTTCGTTGTAAGCAAGACCTTTGCCTGATTAGGTAAGGGTCTTTTCTGTTTTTTTCGACCTTTGCCTGTTAGGGTAAAGGTCGTTTTGTTTTCCTCATCGTGACACAGACTACATAAAAAGTGTCAAGCAGATTTGGAGCAGCGGCCTTTAGAGACATCCACAAAAAAGGAGGTTGGAGAAACATGGAGATGTTGTTTACACCTGCATTCTGGTCTGCGCTGCTTGCCATCATTGTCATCGATCTTGTGCTGGCGGGAGATAACGCTATCGTTATCGGGATGGCTGCTCGCAATTTGCCTGCCCATCAGCAAAAGAAAGCGATCATCTGGGGAACCGTCGGGGCGGTTGTCATTCGGGCAGCGGCGACTCTGGCTGTGGTCTGGCTGTTACAAATTCCGGGTCTTTTGCTCGTCGGCGGTTTGATGCTGATCTGGATCGCCATGAAGCTGCTTGTACAAGACGGAGGACATGAAACAGTCAAAGCAGGCTCCAGCCTGGGTGCGGCCATTTGGACGATTGTCGTCGCTGACGCTGTCATGGGACTGGACAATGTGATTGCAGTTGCCGGGGCAGCACACGGAAGCTTTCTGTTGGTGGTACTGGGCTTGATCATCAGTGTTCCCGTCATGGTCTGGGGCAGCACACTCGTGCTGAAGGTCATGGACCGCTACCCTGCCGTGATTTACATCGGATCAGCCGTACTTGCCTACACTGCGGGAAGCATGATTACAGGCGAGCCATTCCTGAAGGGCTTCTTTGTCGAATACCCGATCCTGAAATGGGCATTGATTGCCGTAATCGTTGTTGGCGTCCTGCTGATTGGCCGGATGAAAAATCAGGCGCAAAAACGGATGGCCGAACAATCGTAAACAAGAAACAGGCTTCGCCAGTTGGCGAAGCCTTCTTTGTTTGGTCATATCCCGTCGTTTACTTGCCCTCAGTCTTTCATCATCTATGAAGTCTCAAAAAACGGATAAAACTGCTGGATGCTCTCGTCGTACTGCTTGATTCGCCGCTGTACGTTGTTCCGGTCTGCCTGGACAACGCCGCTGACCAATACGTTCAACAAAGAAAAAATCGTAGCCATTCCTTTTAACGCTGTAGGCGAAGGAGTGCTTGCTTTGATCAGCACATCAGCAATCGGTCCGATCGGAGACAGCTCATCGTCGGTAATCGCCAGTATTTTTGCTCCCTTGTCCTTGGCTGCCGTGGAAAAAATGATCGTCTCTGACGTATAGCGGGGGAATGAAAAAGCAATCACCAGACTTTTGGCATCCACTTCCGTGATCAAGTAATTGGCATCATCAATCTGCCCTCGATACAGGTATGTGTTTCCCTTTACCACGTTTAGCGTGGAAGCAAGCCAGGTAGCGGGTCCGTGTGAGCTGCGGAACCCGACGACAATCAGCTTTTTCGCTTTCACAATCAGCTCCACCGCTCGCTGAAACTGCCCCGGATCCAAGGCGTTCATAGTCTTTCGAATATAGGCGATGTCCTGCTCCATATGGTAGGCGACCAGATCAGTCTCTCCTGCCACGTCTGTTGAGTACTGCTCCAACAGCTTGTCTTGTTTGCCCGAAAGCAGCATCAACTCGCGAATCTCATTTTGCAAAGCGGTATATCCGGAGTAGCCTAATGTATAGCAAAGTCGGATGACAGTGGTTTCGCTCGTTCCCGTAAGCGAGCCGATTACCCTTGCCGGATGGAGCGCGACTTGCTTTGGCTCGTCCAGGATAAGCTTGGCAACCAATTTTTGCTGGTTGGTCAAAGTGTGGTAGTGCTTGCGGATCTGTTCGTTTACAGTGTCCATCTTTTCCTCCTCAACGCATTCTGACAGATCATCTTCTGTTCCGGCTGGCGGCAAAATTCGTCCCGCTCCCCGTCTCATCCATCTATCGATAAATGGGTATAGATTTTTGAAGAGAAAACTGCTCAATTATAAAATTTACGAAGCATAAGCACTGGCGTAGCCATTATATGGGACTAATCGTTATTTTACCAATACTTTTAAAATAATCTTTATTCCATTATGTGTATGCAAAAAAACCGGACGCACCTTGATCGCGTCCGGCTGATAGCTTGCCTAGCATGCTAACGAGCAAAAACTCGCATCAGCTTCTGGCTTGTTTTCATCATTTTTCTTACATCCCGCATGGAGACCGGCCAACGATTGATGTTCAACGCAAAACGTTTGCGGCGGCGCGGAGCCATCATATATCCGACAGCAGCCACGATGCCGCCTGCAGCTATAATGCCAAGCAGGTTTCGAGCAATCATTCGCGACACACCTCCGGTTTTGGATGTCTACATGCTTAACTGAGTCGGTACGATCTGTTCTTCGATAAACAGATCATTGAGCGAATGCAGTGAGCCGTCTTCTTCCACCTGGTAAACGGAAGCGATCTGCTCATTGGCTACGCTCATTTCAATAAAGCAGTTCCAGCAATAGTATTGATTGGTACCAATTTTGCCTATGTCTTTGGAACTGCAGTTCGGGCAAATCACACGCATCTATCTTTTCCTCCCTTTCACGCCTGGCTGCGAACCTTAATCCGGCACGATCAGGTTTTCTTCCCCAATAATGACGGACGGAGGAACGGACAGGCGTTTACGTCCTTCAGTAACGTCCGCCAGCCAACCGTTCGATAATTCGTACCCTACAATTTTCTCCCAGTCCGCAGAGAAGTAAACATCTTCCAATCGCCCGAGCAAGTTCCCCGAAGCGGAAATCACGGATTTCCCCTTCAGTTTCAGCTTCCCTGTCAGGACACCTGTGGGTTCCGAAGCGGCCAGTTGATCCAAGGAGGTAATTGCGTCTTTGCCCGAAACAGTGAGACAGGACTCTCCTACCGCATGAATGCGGCCCAGGGGAATATAGGTGCCGGATTGCAGCCAGCCCTGTTCGCTCAGCAAGACTCCTGCGACCTGCCAATTGTCGGAGTCAAAGAGAATGTCACGGATAACACCGATCTCTTCGCCTGTATCCAGGCAGACGACCGGCATGCCCACTACATCCAATGCCTTGCGCATAATGGGATTTCCCCCTTCCGCCTCTTTAGTATCGGGCGGATGGAATCGTTCCATACAGCGACAAAACAGGTTCCAACATCATCCTTGTTTCAGGCGTTCCTCCAGGTAGCTGTATCGTACGCCCTCTTCGTCTGTCTGGACGGCGATACGAAACGCTTCCGGCTCTCCACACATGATGAGAAATGATTTACTGCGCGTTATTCCTGTATACACCAGCTTCCGTCGCAGCATCCTGTGGTAATTTTTTACAAATGGCATGACGACGATTGGAAACTCGCTGCCTTGCGACTTATGAACGGAGCAGCAGTAGGCCAGCGTCAGCTGATGGTATGCAGACCGCTTGTACATCACTTCACGGCCATCAAAGGAGACGACGATCATTTCTTCATTCTCTGCGTTTTCATTTGGGTAAAAAATGGCGACAATCTCACCCATATCACCGTTGAACACGTGTTCTTCGGCGTTGTTTACAAGTTGAAGCACTTTGTCCCCCGTCCGAAATACGGTGTCGCCAAACGTCACTTCCCGTTTTTGGCCGGTCTTTGGATTAAACAGCTCCTGGAGCTCTTCATTCAACCGGTTTACACCCGCATTTCCTTTGTACATGGGCGCGAGGACTTGTACATCTTTTGCTGTATATCCTTTCTTTACGGCTCCCGAGCAAATTTGTTTCACAGCTTCGTTTACATCTTGTGGCGAACTTGTGAAAAATCTGCGATCAGGGGAGGAATCCAGCAGATCGGACGGGACAATTCCTTTCCGCACATCATGGGCGAGGCGAATAATCGACGATTCTTCCGCTTGCCGATAAATCTCCGTAAGCTGTACGCGCGGCAATAGCCCGGAACGAATCATGTCCTGCAAAACGTTCCCCGGGCCGACAGACGGAAGCTGGTCCGGATCGCCAACCATGATGATTTGCATGTCGCTTGGCAGCGCTCTGAACAATTGATTCGCAAGCCAAATGTCCACCATCGACATCTCATCTACGATCAACAGCTTTCCACGGATCTGGTGTTCGGCATCATGTTCAAAGCTGTCGCCTTTCCAGCCAAGCAGCCGGTGAAGCGTCATGGCGGGCAGCCCGGTCGTCTCCGCCATTCTCTTTGCCGCTCTGCCCGTAGGCGCGGCCAGCAGGATGGGAAAAGGATTGCTTTCGTCATATTTTTTCAGATCGAAGGAAATTCCATGCAGATGTGCAAATACACGACATATCCCCCGGATGACAGTAGTTTTCCCTGTACCCGGCCCACCTGTCAGCAGCATCAAGCCAGAAGTGATCGCCTGTTCGATCGCATCCCGCTGCGTCTGTGCATACGTAATATCCAGCTCTTCTTCGACTGCACCCATGGCCTGGTACAGCTCAGACACCGGAAAGGAAGCAAAGTCATCGCGGTCGGCAAAAAAACGAAGCCGCTTGGCCAAGCCGACCTCGGCAAAAAAGAGGCTTGGCAAGTAAACCCGCTCCTCGTCCCACATCACTTTGGAGGCGACAAACAGCGCTTCAATCGCCAGTCTGACCTCTTCCGGCGTAAAGGCATGTCCGCCGCACTCATGAAGCAAGCGCAGCGTTTTTTCACACAGCTCTTCGATCGGGAGAAAAACGTGGCCTTCGGCATAAGAAGCTTCCTGCAGCGTAAAAATAGCTGCTGCCTGGACCCGCTCCTCCGAGGATGCCGCGATCCCGGTTGAACGAGCGATCTCGTCCGCACGTTTGAAACCGATCCCCTGCACATCCTCGATCAGCCGGTACGGCTCCTCCGAAAGCACCTTCAAGGTCTCCAGCTTGTATGTCTGGTAGATGCGCAATGCGAGCTGCACTCCGATCCCGAACTCGTACAAAAACACCATAGCCTGTTCCAAAGAACGATGTTCCATCACCGATTCATAAATCTGCTTGGCACGTGCTTCCGATATCCCAGGCACCTCCGCCAACGACTCGGGACGGTCAGCGATAATCGACAACGCGTCGACTCCCAGATGCTCTACGATTCGTTTGGCCATCTTTTTGCCAATTCCCTGGAACAGGCCACTGGCCAGATACTTTTCTACGCCAGCCACCGTTTTCGGCGTTTCGCGCTCATAACGGGAAGCCGCGAATTGCTGCCCAAACCGGGGGTGTGTTTTCCATTCTCCGTAAAATGTGTACAGCTCTTCCGGATGAGGACGGGGGAAGTTTCCCACGACAACGACGTCATTCTCCTTGATCGCTTCCGAGGTCTCCTCTACTTTAAGACGAATAACTCCATACCACGTTTCTTCATTGTAAAAAATTTCTTGTTCCACATAGCCGCGAACGAATGGTTCAGCAAACAAAGGGAGTGTTTCCTGCGACATCATAGCGCCCCCTCGAAAGACATACTGGTTTTACACCTGCTGATACAGAAAAGAAACCCACCCGCAGCAGGAGCATCGCGGGCGGGGTCTACGCAATTCAGGAACCGTTCGTCAACGGGTCGACAAAACGGTCTGCCGATACTGATGTTTAGATTGTAAAACGATTTACTTGTTCTGACAACCGCTCCGCCATTTGAGCCAATTTCTCCGCAGCTGCTTTCATTTCCTCTGTCGTGGCCGTCTGCTGCTCGGAAGCGGCGGCAACCTCTTGGGTGTCAGGCGGAAACATGGCATGAAAAGCAGTTCTAGTGCCCTATTCTACATGTTTGTCCGCTGCCAATCCATCCACAATTTGGTGAAGAAGAGAAACAATGAAATCATTTGCCGGATATTGACAATGCAAATGGCTGATCGGCCTTGGGCTGTTTTCCGTGATGGTCAGCAGCATTCCGACTCTTTTTGTCTATCTCCTGGGTTGGCTTCTCACTTTTCTGGGAGAAGCCGCGCTGCTTCTCCTCCTGCGGCGGCAGCGTGGAAAGCTGCGGGAAGCGCTGATGTACACTGCCGGCATCGGTCTTGTTGTTCTTTGGTCTGTCCTGTAAATGAAAAGAAACTCAAGAGAGCATGCAAAAAACCAACGGATACACGCACCGTTGGTTTTTATCGTCTGTTCAACTCTTCGTTTCAGTTGAGCCACACTCGTTCGTAAACGGTTACCGTTTCAGCCGATGTACGATCTGGGCCACCTTCCGGGCAGCCCGCTCTGCTTCCTCAACCGTATTGGTGATTCCGAAGCTGAACCGAATCGCCGATTGGGCTACAGGGTCATCCAGGCACATCGCTTCGAGCACATGCGACAGCTCCAGCGAGCCGGACGTACAGGCGGAGCCGCTCGCGGCTGCCACTCCCTCCAGATCGAGGTTCATCAGCATCGTTTCGGTATGGACACCGGGAAAGCTTACGTTCAGAATATGCGGGAGGTGTTTTTCCGGATGCCCGTTTACCTCAAAAGAGATGCCTTCCTGCTGCCAGCACTGGAGCATTGTGGTGCGCATCTGCCGGTACTTGGCTACGCGCTCCTCCATTTCCTCCTGTGCGATCCTGGCCGCTTCGGCAAATCCGATGATACTCGCCAGATTTTCCGTACCCGCCCTGCGTTTGCGCTCCTGCGAGCCGCCGTGCAGGTAAGGGGTAAACGGCACCTTACGTCCCAAGAACAGCGCCCCGACTCCTTTGGGGCCATTGATTTTATGGGCGGAAACAGACAGCATGTCGACAGGCAGCTTGCTGACGCTGATCGGCAAAACGCCCACGGCCTGCACGGCATCCGTGTGAAAAACGATTTCGCGCTCGCGTAGATAGCTTCCCATTTCTTCGATCGGCTGAATCGTTCCGACCTCATTGTTGCCGTACATGATCGATACGAGGATTGTATCCGGCCGTACTGCTTTTTTCAGCTCGTCTGTGCTGATCAAGCCCGTTTTGTCCGCAGGGAGATACGTTACTTCAAAGCCGAGCTGTTCCAGATGCTCGCAAGCATGCAGAACGGCATGGTGTTCGATGCTGGACGTGATCACGTGGCGGCCACGCTCGCGCTGGGCCATCGCTCCGCCAATGATCGCCATATTGTCCGCTTCCGTGCCGCCGCTCGTAAAGACCAGGGTCTGCGGATCGGCATCGAGGAAGCGTGCGATCGTATCGCGGGCTCCTTCCAGAGCTTGTCTCGCTTCACGTCCAAAGCCGTGGACACTCGAGGGATTTCCGTACACTTCTGTCAAAAATGGATGCATCGCTTCCACCACACGGGGATGTACCGGTGTCGTGGCAGCGTGGTCCAGATAGATTCGCTCTCGCACTAATGTCACCTTCTATATATAGAACATGTAGCCGTCAGAATGGCCTTCATCCTTATAACTGATCAAATCCTGCAAGGATGTGGAATCGAGTACTGCGGAAATGCTGTCGCGGATACGCAGCCAGAGGTAGCGCTTGGCCGGGTCTTCCTCCTCGGCAAACTCGACCGGGCTGATCGGTCCCTCCAAAACGCGGATGATGTCTCCCGCAGAGATTTCCTCGGGCTGTTTCGCCAAGACGTAGCCGCCGTACGCTCCGCGAATGCTTTTTACCAATCCTGCGTTGCGCAGCGGCGCGACGAGCTGCTCCAGATAATGCTCAGACAAATCGTGGCGCTGGGCGATACTTCTCAGCGAAACCGGCCCCTCTCCAAAGCGGTTGGCCAGCTCCATCATGATCGTGAGGCCGTAACGTCCTTTCGTAGATATTTTCACAGTAACAACTCTCCTCTATCTGCAGTATTCCCCGCAAACCAGTTTCCCCGTCTCTTACATTTCTCGGCTCGTCGGGGACACACTAGCTTCCAGGGGGTGAATGCACGATGGCAACGAACAAACGCTCGGAGAGAGGGCGCAACCATCCCTCCGACACGCTTTACGACCAGCCGGCCGGTACCATTGCCCACAAAGCTCGTTTTGGCGCCAGCGAACAGAGCAAGCAGCCAAATGAAAACGGCGATCTGCCCAACAAACCGGGCGGAAATGTGCGAACCTAAGCGATGCTCCCCCGTACCTTGGGGGAGTTTTTTATACGATATCAGCTTTGCGAATCGTCTGTTACCTTGTTTCGCTCATTTTGCAGGCGGCCGATTTCCTGTTCGTAGCCGATCGGCTTCGGCCGGTAAAATGCATAGTCCACCCCGTCCGGCAAATATTGCTGCTCAACATAGCCGCCAGGGTAGTTGTGCGGATACAAATATCCTTTTCCATGACCGAGGCGGGAAGCCCCTTTGTATGCGGAGTCGCGCAGATGGATCGGAACCGGCTTGTGGCCGTCTGTCCGAATCGTCTCTAGCGCCTGATTAATCCCGTTGTACGCCGCATTGCTCTTTGGAGCTGTCGCCAGATAGGTCGTCGCTTGGGCCAAAGGAATCCGTCCCTCCGGCATGCCGACCAGCTCCAGCGCCTGGAAGCAGGATACGGCCACGGTAATTGCTTGCGGATCGGCATTTCCGATGTCTTCGGAAGCCGATATAATCAGGCGGCGGGCGATAAACCGCGGGTCTTCCCCAGCGTCGATCATCCGGGCAAGCCAATACAGGGCCGCGTCCGGATCAGAGCCGCGGATGGATTTGATGAAAGCAGAAGCCGTGTCGTAATGGTTGTCACCGCTTTTGTCGTAACGAACAGCACGCCGCTGGATCGACTCCACGGCCACATCGAGCGTGATGACGATGCGTCCGTCCGGTCCGGGAGGCGTTGTCGTTGCAGCCAGCTCCAGCGCGTTGAGCAGTCTGCGCGCATCGCCCTCGGCGTATTGGATCAAGTGATCCCTCGCCTCCGGCTCAACCTCCACATACAGCTCCGCCAAGCCGTTCTCTTCATCTGTCAAAGCCCGCTGTATCACCTGTTCAAGGTGTTCATGCGTCAATGGCTGGAGTTGGAAAATTTGCGACCGCGAAAGCAGTGCCGGATTTACCTCGAAAAACGGATTCTCCGTCGTCGCTCCAATTAGCGTAATGGTGCCCTCCTCCACATACGGAAGCAAGGCATCCTGCTGCGATTTATTGAAGCGATGGATCTCATCCACGAACAGCGTTGTCCGCTGGCCGCCCATAACCAGCCGTTCCTTCGCCTCGTCGACGACTTTGCGAATGTCAGCCACCCCTGCCGTTACGGCATTCAGCTCGGCAAAATGCGTCCGTGTCGTGCGGGCAATCACCTTGGCCAAGGTCGTTTTGCCTGTTCCCGGCGGCCCGTAAAAAATCAGCGAAGAAACCTGGTCAGCCTCAATCGCCCGGCGCAACAGCTTCCCTTCTCCAAGAATATGTTCCTGGCCGATCACATCGCGGATCGTCTGCGGTCGCATCCGGGCAGCAAGCGGCTTGCTTTGTCCCTTGTCGTTTGCTTCATGGGCAAATGAAAACAGATCCATGTCGCTCTACCCTTTTGCCGGCTGCCAGTCCAACAGATCGCGGACGACAACACTCGCTAGAATAAGTCCTGCTACGGAAGGGACAAATGCATTGCTGGCCGGGGGCTGACGCACTTTGCTGATCGGCGAATTCGGATCGGTTACGATCTGTTCGCGGACATCGGTGCGTATGGTCACCGGGATCTCCTTGGAGTACACCACTTTTACACCCTTGTAAATGCCGCTTTTTCTCAGTTCGCGGCGGATTACCTTGGCAATCGGATCGTAGCTGGTCTGGGAAATATCGGCCACTTCAAACTTTGTCGGGTCCATTTTGTTGGCCGCTCCCATGCTGGAGATGATCGGAATGTTGCGTCGTTTCGCTTCCAGTATCAGGTGCAGCTTGGCCGACATCGTATCCATCGCATCGACGATGTAATCAAGCTCATGGGCAAACAGCTGATCGGCCGTTTCCGCATTGTAAAACATGTTCAGCGTGACAACCTCGCAAGCCGGGTTGATGGCGGCAATCCGCTCTTTCATCAGTTCGGCTTTCTTTTGACCGATCGTATTGAGCGTAGCATGAATTTGGCGATTGATATTGGTAATGTCGACGACGTCCTTGTCCACCAGTACCAGCTTGCCTACGCCGGTGCGGGCCAAAGCTTCGACCGTGAAGGAACCGACACCCCCTACACCGAGTACCGCTACTGTGCTGTTTTTCATTTTTTCCAAACCTTCGGGACCGAAGGCCAATTCGCAACGAGAAAATTGATGAAGCATCCACCGTCAACCTTTCTGATCAAAGCATGACAATTCTTGAGGAACAAATCCAATCCGTTTATCGACTGGAAGGAGCATAAACGATATGCAATCGGAAAAGTAGGAATGTCAGACAAAAAAGGAGCCCCAAAATGCCGTGCTGCTCCTACAGTTTTGAACCTGCTCATCGCAGGTGGGTGTCTTGCCCAACCGTCCCGGACGTCCACTCGATGGAGGCATGTCCTCGCGATTGCGGACGAAAAACTCCCTAAAAAGACTTTGTGGCTCAAAACTATCGGAAGTCACGTACATCGCAGGGCTATTTATCAGTATTACCAATGTATCAAACGCTCATGCGACTGTGCAAGCCCGCTTATTCGGCTTCTTCGTCTTTTACCGTCGTCATGATGTTCAGCTCAGCCAGCTGCTTGTCGTCCACCGGACCTGGCGCATCTACCATCAGATCGCTTGCGCTCGCTGTTTTCGGGAACGCGATCACTTCACGCAGGTTGCTGCGGCCGGCCAGCAGCATGATCAAGCGGTCCAGACCGAGTGCGATCCCGCCGTGAGGAGGCGTACCGAAGTCGAATGCGTCAAGCAGGAAGCCGAACTTTTGTTTTGCTTCTTCTTCGGTCAGGCCGAGTGTACGGAACATTTTTTCCTGTACGTCGCGCTTGTAAATCCGCATCGAACCGCCGCCCAGCTCGTAGCCGTTGAGCACCATGTCGTAGGCCTGCGCCCGGACTTGGCCAGGATCGCTTTCCAACAGGTGCAAATCTTCGTCTTTTGGACGGGTGAACGGATGGTGCAGAGCCAGATAGCGCTGCGATTCCTCATCCCACTCGACCAGCGGGAAGTCGACGACCCAGAGGAAGGCGAACTGGCTGTGGTCGATCAGGCCAAGCTCGGCACCCAGCTTGGAGCGAAGCGCGCCCAAGGCATCGGCCACGACTTTCGGCTTGTCGGCCACAAACAGGAGCAGGTCTCCCTCTTCTACGGCCAGTCGTTCTTTCAGGCTGTTGATTTCTGCTTCGCCAAAGAACTTGGCGATCGGCCCTTTGACTTCGCCGTCCTTGAAGCCCATCCACGCCAGGCCTTTTGCACCGTAGCGGGACGCGAACTTGCCGAGATCATCCGCTTCTTTGCGGGAGTAATGTCCGCAGCCTTTCGCGTTGATCGCCTTTACCTGGCCACCGCCAGAGACGACGCTGGCAAACACTTTGAAATCGCTGGTTGCGACGAGGTCGGACACATCGGTCAGCTCCATGCCGAAGCGTACGTCCGGTTTGTCGGAACCGTAACGGGCCATCGCCTCCGCATACGTCAGACGCGGGAATGGTCTCGGCACGTCTACGCCGATCGTCGTTTTGAATACATGGGCAATCATTTCTTCCATCATCGGCAGCAGCTCTTCCATAGACAGGAACGAGGTCTCGATGTCCACCTGGGTGAATTCAGGCTGGCGGTCCGCACGCAAGTCTTCGTCACGGAAGCAGCGGGCGATCTGGTAGTAGCGCTCCATGCCGGATACCATCAGTAATTGCTTGAACAACTGCGGAGATTGCGGAAGCACGAAGAATTCGCCTGGATGCACGCGGGACGGCACCAGATACTCACGCGCTCCTTCCGGCGTGCTCTTGGTCAGCATCGGTGTTTCTACTTCGACAAAGCCCTTCTCGTCGAGGAAATCGCGGAATGCTTTGGCTGCCTTGCTGCGGAGAATCAGGGAGCGCTGCATTTCCGGTCGGCGAAGGTCCAGGTAACGGTATTTCAGGCGGACCTGCTCATCTACGTCGATGTCATCCTCGATTTGGAACGGAGGCGTTTTGGCGTCGTTCAGGATGATGATTTCGCTCACGATCACTTCGACTTCGCCCGTTTTCAGCTTCGGATTGACAGCCTCCGGTGCGCGCTTGACGACGGTCCCCTTTACAGCCAGCACGTACTCGCTGCGTACTTTGTCTGCCACTTCCCATGCGTTCTTGTTGTGCTCCGGATTAAAAACGATCTGGAGGATACCTGTTCTGTCGCGGAAGTCGATAAAGATAACGCCGCCGAGGTCGCGACGCTTTTGCACCCATCCGTTCAGGATGACTTCCTGTCCTACCTGTTCAAGTCCAACCTCTCCACATTGCACGGTACGATATTGCCAACTCATTTTTGATTTCCTCCACTCATTTTTCTGATGTCGATCTTGTATTTATCCCAAGCGGCTTGCGATGACAGCCGGCAGCTCATCCAGCTTGATCTCCTGCTGCTCCCCAGTGGCCATTTCTTTCAGAACCGCTGTTCCGCTGGCCAGCTCGGACTCGCCAATAATGACGGTAAATCTCGCAGCCAGCCGGTCCGCTTGTTTCAACTGCGCTTTCATCTTGCGGTCGAGATAGTCCAGCTCAGCCGCCACACCTGCGCTGCGCAGACGGTCGACGAGGCGGAAGGCTGCCGACTTCGCATCCGGCGTCTGAATCGCCACGAAGCAGTCGATGCCGACGGACACCGGCAGTTGGACCCCCTGCTTCTCGAGAGCGAGCAGAAGCCGCTCGATACTGAGGGCAAAGCCGATTCCCGGCATGTCGTCGCCGCCGAGCTCTGCCACCAGCCCGTTGTAGCGTCCGCCGCCGCAGAGCGTTTCTACGGCACCGATTTCTGCCATTTTGATCTCGAAGGCAGTCTGGGTGTAGTAGTCGAGACCGCGAACCATGCGCGGGTTTACCGTGTAGGCGATTCCCAGCTCGGTCAGGTACGCTTTGACCGCTTCAAAATGCGCGGCAGACTCATCGCTCAAATACTCCAAAATAGAAGGAGCATCTTTTGTCAGCGTTTTGCAGGTTTCGTTTTTGCAGTCGAGCACACGCAGCGGATTGCGGTCAATCCGGGATTGACAGTCTGGGCAAAGCTGATCGCGCACGCCGTTCAGATGTTCGAGCAGGTGCTTGCGGTGGTTCGCCCGGTCCTCCAGCGTGCCCACGCTGTTGAGCTCGACACTCAGTCCTGTCAGCCCAAGCTCTTGATAGAGCCGCATCGCCAAAGCGATCACTTCCGCGTCAATCGCCGGATCGCTGGAGCCGATCGCTTCCGCTCCGAACTGGACGAACTGCCGGTAGCGTCCAGCTTGCGGGCGCTCGTGGCGGAACATCGGCCCGAGGTAGTACATCTTGACCGGCTGATTGGGCGAGCCGTACAGCTTGTTCTCCACGTAGGAGCGGACTACGCCAGCCGTTCCCTCCGGGCGAAGCGTCAAGGCGTCCTCGCTGCGCGGATTGGAGACGTTGTACATTTCCTTCTCGACGATGTCCGTCGTTTCTCCGACACCGCGCTGGAACAGCTCTGTGCTTTCAAACAGCGGTGTGCGGATCTCGTGATAGTTGAACCGTCTGCACAAGTCGCGCGCTTTGGCCTCGATGTAATGCCACAGTTCAACCGTACCTGGCATAATATCCTGCGTGCCGCGAGGAATTTGAATCTTTGCCATCTGTTAACCCTCCATCTTTGCTTCCTGCCGGAAACTAGTTCAAACCAAAACAAAAAATCTCCCGCCTCTGACATGCCGCTTGATGCAAACATGTCAGGGACGAGAGATCGGTTTTGCTCCCGTGGTGCCACCCTGCTTGGACTCCATTTCTCATACCGGAGCCCCACTTTTCCAGTCGTTAACGCCGACTTACGCCTGCCAGTTACTAAAAAGGGCAAAAAGCCGCTTCGTTCACTGCGGTCTTCGGGGATGTCATTCACCAAGTCGTCATAGGGAAATGCTCTCAGCCGCGGCAATTCCTCTCTGGCTATCCGTTTCCTGGGTACTTGTTCCCGTCATTAGATCGTTGTAAAAAAGGTCCTTTGAAAATCTTAATGCAAATCATAGCAAACGGCGAATCAGGCGTCAACAGGCACCGGATAAAACTTTTTTGACTGCGCCAAATTGACCAGCCGCACCTTACTTGCCTGCTCCGGCCTTTTCCACTGATGCTTGCGTGGACATTCCCCCGTACACCTGGTCGAGATCGCGGAGCTTCTCTTCGGTCAAAGTCCGGTACGTCTCGTTATACGTCTTCGGGTCCTTTGGATTCGGCCACCTGACAAGCTTGCCGCTGCCGGGGGCCATCAGCTTGGAGACGGCTCCGCAGCCGAGTCCGAGGATGGTCTGCGCCTCTTCCATGATCATGATGTTGTAGATGCTCTCCTGTCCTTCGAGAGCGTAGCCGACATTTTCCAGATTGCCCAGGATGTTTTTCTGGCGGTAAAGGTAGTAGGGATGATAGCCTTTTTCCCTCGTCCAACGGGAAGCAAGCTCCATCATCCGGCTCACTTCCTCCCGGCTGGCCACCTGGTAGCGCTCCTTGTTCTGCGTCATTTCGGAGGCCCGCTTGAATGAGAGGGTGTGAACCGTCAAGGAAGTAGGCATCAGCTTTTCTACTTCCCGCAGGCTGTGCTCCCATTCCTTCAGCCCTTCACCCGGCAAACCGATGATCAAATCCATATTGATGTTGGTCAAACCCATTTCCATCGCCAAATGGTATTTCTCAATCGTTTCCTCCACCGTATGATGACGTCCGATCGCCCGCAGCGTTTCCTGGGTGAACGATTGCGGATTGATGCTGATGCGGTCAACCTCCCACCGCTTCATCACGTCCAGCTTTTCACGGGTAATCGTGTCGGGCCTGCCTGCCTCCACTGTCAGCTCGCGTACGCCATCCATATGCGGAAAGGTCCGATGCATCGTCTGAAACAACTGATCCATGTCATCTGCCGTAATGCTCGTCGGCGTCCCTCCGCCAAAATAAATCGAGGTGATCCGCATATCCCGTTCCGTGAGCCATTGGCCCATTCGTTCGATCTCGTAGTGCAGCCCTTCCAGAAAAGGATTCACTGACGCTGTATGGCTGCGGATGGCGTATGCCGGAAAGGTGCAGTACGCACACTTGGTCGGGCAAAACGGAATCCCGATGTATACAGAAAGCTCCCGGTCGATCTGGTAAAAATCAGGAACGACTTTCAACTGCCTGTCGACGATCTCCTGAAGCAAGGAAAGCTTGTGGGGCCGAACCATGTAGTCCTTTTGCAAGCGGCGGTGAACGGCTTCCCGCTCCGCTCCTGACGAAAGCAGGCTATGCATCAGCTTGGTAGGCCGGATGCCGGTGAGCACGCCCCAGCCTTGCTCGATGCCCGTCAGTTCTTCCAGAAGTTGGAGCAAAACATAGCTGACAGCACGCTTGGCGATTTTCCGCTGTTCCTTTTCCTCCAGGACCGTGTACGGACGCTCCACCATCCGCTTTTCATGCCGGTCTCCTGCATGCAATTCTCCTGTGGCACAGACGCCATCTCCACGCTCCTCCAGGGAAAGCCGGATGCGAAGGCTGTCTGAGCCTTTCCATTCCGATACATATACAATTTCCGGGTCTTCATAAAACAAGGCGAGAATCAAACCGATTTCCCGCTCGAATTGATGTCCTTCACACTTCACCTGAATCATGGGTTCACCTGCTTTTCAGTCTGCCCCTTCATCTTATCCGACAAAAAAAGCGTGGTCAACCTGGCGAAAGCACCCGGAATTTCGTTCACCGGCGCAGCTTTCTTCTGAGCTCCTGCACATCTCTGATGCTGATGTGAAACTCCCTGGACATCTCCACGTCGTTCAATGTCGATTCCTTTTCCAGAAAGTCGTGAAAATCGACGGAGAACAACCGTCTGTTTGCCTCTTGCGCAAATGCTTCCTTGTTGGACTGCCTCATCTGCGTGCCTCCTTCTCTCATCCGTGCTGGTTGTATCCTAGTATGGCCCGCAGTGCAAAAAAGCATAAGGGACGCCCGGTCATCACGGAAATGGCTATCGCTGACGATGCTGTTTCCGGTTATGAAGAAAGCAATTTCAACCATAAAAATTTGGTATTTTATAAAGAAGTTTGTCGGAAAAAGCAGGAAAAGAAGAATGAGAGGACGAAAGAGTACTTTTGGTAAATTCCACTAAAATTCGGTACTTCACATCTATAAAACTGGAAAGGGTGTCAAATTCGTGCGTTTTCGTCAACATCTCCTGCGGACACTCCTTGCTGTCGCCTGTGCCGTTACCTTGCCTGTCACTGCCGCCTTTGCAGCTGGAACCATCCAGGTTACGGTCGATAATCTCAACGTTCGTTCCGGTCCCAGCACACAGGATCAGGTAGTCACTACCCTGCCGATCAAAACGGTACTGCCTGTCATCTCTGAAAAGGGCGATTGGATCCATGTGCGTCTGCCAAACGGGAAAACCGGTTGGGTGGCCAATTGGCTGGTCACAAAGTCGGGCACAAGCACAAAACCGGCCCCACAGAGTGGCGCTCAATCAACAGCACCGCAGGTAGAGAGCACTACCGACAATGTAAACGTTCGCTCGGGTCCGGGACAAAACTATTCTGTCGTCCAAAAGATTAATCCCGGCAAAAAATACACGGTTACGCAGCGCAGCGGCGAATGGGTCCAAATTCAGCTGTCTGCAAGCGCCAAGGGCTGGGTCGCAGGTTGGCTCGTTACTGAGCACAATGCCGGAAAGCCAGCCGGTCAGCCGAGCACAACTCCTGCCGGAGGAAATCCGCCTGCGGCGCCAGCCCATTCTGGCGGCTCTGCCGGGGCTGGACAAGCAGGATCACAGGGCAATTCTTTGACGCTTGAATACAATCCGTACATTTACCCGTCACCGGATTTTTCATTGCCCGCCATCGGACAGCTTCATTCCGGGTACACCATTACCGTCACGAAAAAGCAGAATGGCTGGATCCAGTTTCCATACGATGGCATACAGGCGTGGATTCCCGAGGAAGGAACCACCCAGCCTGGCACCGGACAGGCTAACGCAGGCAGCGGAGCAGCCAACCAGAACCAGCAGCCACCTGATGTACAGCCTCCGGCAAACAACGGAAGCACGAATACACAGCAGCCTGCCAAGCAGACAGCAACCGTACAGACCGACGGGTTAAATCTCCGGGCCGAGTCGAGCACAGCCAGCGCTGTCCTCGGTACGCTGAAGGCGGGCAGTACCCTGACGGTGCTGGAGAAAAAAGAAGACTGGTACCGGGTGCAAACGCCGGACGGCAAAATTGGCTGGGTCGCAGGCTGGCTCGTAACTGTCCAACAGCCTGTCATGCCCGCTCCCCCGGGACCGCATGTCACTGTCCTCAACCCGGATACGAATGTCCGTTCTGGCCCTGGAACGAATCACCCCATCCTCAAGCAGATACAGCCGGGTGAAAAATACTCGATCATCAAGCGCGAGGGCGACTGGTTCGAGCTCAAATTCACGGATGGTTCCACAGGCTTTGTAGCCGGCTGGCTGGTATCCGCGACAGGAACGCCGGCAGTTGTAAAAACAAATGCGCTGGTCGGCAAGGTGATCGTTGTCGACCCGGGACATGGCGGCAATGACAACGGCGCTACCGGCTCCAGCTTCTCCACTTTGGAAAAAACCGTGAACCTTCAGGTCGCCCTGCTATTGCGGAATAAATTGGAGGCTGCCGGGGCCAAAGTGATCATGACCCGCAGCGACGATCGGAAGCTGACGCTCCAGCAGCGTGTTGATGTGGCGATTCAGAACAACGCGGACATATTTGTCAGCATCCATCACAACACGCATCCGAATTCAACGACGAACGGAACGATCATTTTCCATTACAACAAAGGGAATTCAAGCAAGCTGGCCTCCCTTGTGCAAGCAGAAGTCGTGAAAGCGACGTCCTACAAAGACTTGCAGTCCCGCTTCGGCAACTACTACGTTCTGAGAGAAAATCCTGTAACCTCGATTTTGGCGGAGATCGGTTTCCTCTCCAACTACAATGAAGAGCTCCGGCTTCGCTCTGAGAAACAGCAGGATTTAGCTGCAGAAGGCCTCTTTAACGGGATTTTGCAGTACTTCTCATCGCAGAGCGTACAAGAAGGATAACCGTCAAACCCTTGTCTTCCAATGTGAAGACAAGGGTTCGTTTATTTTATAGGCTTGACGTTGCATTTTTGGAATCATATACTATTCGCATACTATTTGGTATGTAATCCGCATTATATTTCGTTATACTGAGGTGCAAGCAATGAAATCGAGTCAGCAAATACGGGCAGCGGCTTTACATCTGAGTGAGAAACGTCCTTTCGACAAGATCAGCTTTGCCGATGTGGCGAAAGCTGCAGGCGTACATTGGACGGCAGTACGACGCCATTTCGGCTCCAAGCAGGAAATGAGGAAGTGGCTGGAGGCGCAGCAAGCTGCCAGCGGATCTTCACTTGCGGATACGCGGACGAAAATTTTGGATGCCGCAGCCCGCGTATTCTCCAAGCACGGGTTTTCCGGGACGTCTCTGGACCTGGTAGCAGCAGACGCTGGCATGACCAAGGGCGCTGTATACTGGCACTTCTCAAGTAAAAGCGACTTGTTTGCGGCTCTTTGCGAACACCAGTTAAGCCAACAGTTGAAAGTCCTGCCGCAAACAGGTCGGATGGCGTTTGGCAACGGAAACAGCATAGCCGCAGTGAAGGGTCTGGCAGCTATGTTAGCAGCCCAATTCGAATGCTTCGAGCCGGATTCCCACGCACCCATGCTCTTTTTTGATTTCGTCACTGCTTCCCGTGATCCACTCGTGGCCGATGCGCTTCGTTCCGCCTACGGCCAGATTATTGAGGGGACTGCCGCGATGATAATAGAGTGGCAGAAGGAACAACTGCTTGCTGATGACGTTGACCCGCAAGCAATCGCCATTCTGTTTCAATCATTGATCAACGGTCTGCTTCTCGGGTTGCTTATCGATCCAAAGCGTGTCCAATTGCCTTCGATCACATCACAGCTTGCTCAACTTCTCTGGCAAGGGATTCAGCATAAAGGCAAATAGAAGAAAAACCCGTCCTTGCAAAAAGACGGGATCATTAATGCCATCAACATACCAATCAGTACGTGATTAACACACTAGATAGAATTCATATAAGGAGGTTGGTTTTCATCTATGAGCTTCCATATGAACCTGATGTTTATTCTGACCGCTTTTACTTTTGTTTTACTCTTGCTCCTCTGTTTGTATGTGCACAACCGAAGACTCGACCGCACCACAAGGAAAGCTTTCCCGCCGGCCGGAGAATACGTAGAGGCAGAACATATCCGGCTCCATTTCACCTCAAAAGGAACCGGTCGCCCGATCGTTTTTCTCCATGGAGGCATCTTGTCTTCCCGCGATTTTTCTAACGTTGTCAGCGAAGCGGCTTCCCGCGGGTTCCGGGCGATTGCCTTTGATCGTCCAGGATACGGGTACAGCGAACGGCCAAAGACCGAATGGGCGACCCCCCGCGTACAGGCGCGACTGCTCAAGGAAGCCTTGCGCAAACTGGACGCAAAACAGCCTATTTTGGTCGGGCATTCCTGGAGCGCCTCGCTCGTTCTCGCCTACATGCTGGACTACCCCGGCGAGCTTGCTGGAGCGGTTCTGGTCGCTCCCGGCGCATATGGTGGAAAAGCATATCCCGCTGGAGCGATAGACCTGTTCCTCGGCCGACTGCTGCGCGTACCCTTTTTGGGCAGCCTGGCCGCTCATACAGTACTGCCTCCCCTGGCGAGAAAGCTGACCTCAACCATGCTGCAATCTACGTTCTCGCCGGACAAAGTTCCAGACGGCTATCAGAAAATAGCGAATGCTCTATGGTCTCGTCCAAGTCAATTGCGTGCCAATCGCGAGGATATTCTCGCATTTGCGCAAACTATTCCCGCCATGGAACAGCATTATTCCCGGATACAGACCCCGACAGTCATTGTTTGCGGCGAAAAGGATCCATTTAGGCCCGACCTGCATGCGTACCGGCTCCATCGCGAGATTAGCCATTCGCGCTTGATCGTTTTGCCGGATACCGGACATATGATCCCGGCCTTGAGGCCAGCAGCAGTTGTCGACGCTGTTGAGCTTCTGATCCGCGAAATGGAGGATTCACTCCATGTAAAATAAAAACGGTGTCCGCCATGGTTCCTTTCTGCTACTAGAGGCGGCTAATAAAATACGAAAAGGAGCCGAGATGTCTCGACTCCTTTTTCTCTGTCAAGTGGATAGGGCCATCCACGAAAGCGACCTGATGTTTATGTTTCCACGATCAGCGTAACGGGACCGTCGTTGACGAGACGCACGTCCATCATCGCTCCGAATCGGCCTGTTTCTACTATCAAGCCTTTTTCCCGCAGCTTGGCATTGAGCAGATCGTACAGCGGCTCGGCCTTTTCGGGACGGGCGGCAGCCATGAAATTGGGGCGCCTGCCTTTGCGGCAATCGCCATACAGGGTGAACTGGGAGACGGACAGGATTTGACCGCCTGTATCCAGCACCGAATGGTTCATTTTTTCTTCGCTGTCTTCAAAAATGCGCAGGTTGGCAATCTTGTCGGCAATGAACTCTACGTCTTTCTCTGTATCCTCATGCGTAATCCCGACCAAAAGCACAAGGCCGTGGTCAATACGGCCGACCACTTCGCCTGCCACGGTGACACTTGCTTCGCGGGAACGTTGGACTACTACTCGCACAGCAGCAAAAACTCCTTCCAGATCATTCATCTTGCAGTACCAAAGGCTTGTCTCGATGGTATCTTTCTAAATTGCTCGCCCGTAGCGCTGGGTACTGTCCTTTGCTTACACCAGAACGAAACAAGAACACCCGATCTTGTGGGATCAGGTGCTGAGAATCCGTCGGACGGAATAAATGTCCTTGATGCGCTTGATGCGCTCGACCACTTTGTGCAGGTGATCGATATTGCTGATAGAAATCGTCATGTGAATGGTGGCTACCCGATTTTTGTCTGCTTTGCCGCTGACCGCAGAGATATTCGTTTTCGTCTCTGCCACGACCTGCAAAACATCGTTCAGCAGGCCGCTTCGATCCTGACCGGTAATCTCGATATCCACATGGTAGTTATGCTTGAAGTCGGTATCCCACTCCACATCGATCAACCGTTCCATGCACTCTTCCGTCAGGACGTTGGGACAGTCCTTGCGGTGAACGGAAACGCCTCTGCCCCTGGTGATAAACCCGATGATCTGATCCCCAGGGACCGGCGTACAGCAGCGGGAAATCCGCACCAGCAGATTGTCGACGCCCTTTACCTTGACGCCCGACTCGCTGCGGCCTGTTGACTGCGCAGGAGCTGGCTTGTATTCCGGCACAGGCGGATTTTGTTCCTCCCGCTCTTTGCGCAGCTTGTCGATCAGCCTGGTGACGATCTGGGAGGCTGTGATTCCGCCATAGCCCACAGCGGCGAACATGTCCTCATGGCCCTGAAAGTTGAAGCGGGTTGCAGCTTCCTTCAAATTCGCATCGGTCATCGCATCCTTGAGATCGTAGCCTCTGGCCTTGATTTCGGCCTCGACCATCTGCTGTCCTTTGGCTACATTCTCTTCCCGCTTTTCCTTTTTAAACCACTGCTTGATTTTGTTTCGGGCGTGAGCCGATTTGGCGATCTTCAGCCAGTCCTGGCTCGGGCCGTACGAGTGCTTGGACGTCAAAATTTCCACGATGTCGCCCGTCTTCAGCGAATAGTCGAGCGGCACAATTTTGCCGTTTACCTTCGCCCCGATCGTCCGGTTGCCGACGGCGGAGTGGATGCGGTAAGCGAAATCGAGCGGCACAGAGCCTTTCGGAAGCTCGACCACGTCCCCTTTTGGAGTAAAGACAAACACCGTGTCGGAGAAGAGATCCTGTTTCAAGGACTCCATAAACTCCTGGGCGTTTGGAGCCTCCTCGGAGCCCCCTTCAATAATCTCCCGCAGGTTCCCGAGCTTCTCGGCAAAGGAGCCCTGGACGACACTTCTGCCTTCCTTGTAGGCCCAGTGCGCTGCGATCCCGATCTCCGCCGTCTGGTGCATATCCCATGTGCGAATCTGCACTTCCAGCGGCTCGCCTTTCGGACCGATGACAGTCGTGTGCAGCGACTGGTACATGTTTGCTTTCGGCATTGCGATATAATCCTTGAAACGGCCGGGCATCGGCTTCCAGAGCGTGTGGACGATCCCCAGAACCGCGTAGCAGTCGCGAATGTCATTGACGATGATGCGAAGCGCGAGAAGATCGTAAATCTCGTTGAACTGCTTGTTTTGCTTCGTCATCTTCTTGTAGATGCTGTAAATGTGCTTGGGACGGCCGGATATTTCGGCTTCGATGTTCAGTTCCTTCAGCTTATCCTTGATTGTGTCTGCAGCTTCGTTGATGTAGGCTTCCCGTTCGGTCCGCTTTTTCTGCATCAAATTGACAATGCGGTAGTATTGCTGTGGATTGAGATAGCGGAGCGATGTGTCTTCCAATTCCCATTTCACGGAAGCGATCCCCAGGCGGTGAGCCAGTGGAGCAAAAATCTCCAGTGTTTCATCTGAAATTTCCCGCTGCTTCTCCTCTGACATATGGCGGAGGGTCCGCATGTTGTGGAGGCGGTCAGCCAGCTTGATCATGATCACACGGATGTCCTGGGCCATCGCGACCAGCATCTTGCGGTGATTCTCGGCCAGCTGCTCCTCCTTTGACTTGTATTTGATTTTATCGAGCTTGGTCACGCCGTCAACCAACAAAGCTACTTCTTGGCCAAATTCGCCCTGAAGATGTTCGAGCGAAACCTCGGTGTCTTCCACTACATCATGCAAAAAGCCGGCAGCAATCGTTACCGCATCCATGTGCAGCTCTGCCAAAATGCCAGCAACCGCAATGGGATGCATGATGTAAGGAACGCCCGATTTGCGCACCTGGCCTTCATGGGCTTTCTCTGCCAGCTGGTACGCGCGCGTAATCAGATCCAGGTCCGCTTTGGACAAGTAACTGCCTGCTTTTGTGAGTACTTCATTAATGCCGGTGCTCATAGTTCCTTCCCTTATCCTCTCATTAGAAAACCTGGCTGAGCCAAGCTTTTTTTGCGAAGCCTTAGCCTGCGAAGTACGGGACGTGCGGGTGTACGGCATAGGGCAGGAGTGCGCTCTTTTTCGCTGCTCATGCCGATAACCGGTAACAATCTTGATACGTCCGATCGTATAAAAAAAGCTTCATCGGAAGCTCACGGAGAAGCTGACGTTATTACGTGCCGCTTGTGCTCCCTCACTGTTGCACAGAGGGGAAAAGATGAAAACTGTCTATTTATCCTATTATCTTGTATGTCCATTGTAATGTAAAGGTGATTCTCAAGGGAAAGTTTGCAGGATGGCCAAAAAACAAAAAAACGGGCATTGCGCCCGTCTTTGCTTAATACTGTACAAGGGTTTTGACTGGAATGTCACCCAGTTTTTGGCGGCCATCCAGATAGGAAAGCTCGATGAAGAAGGCTGCACCTACCACGATTCCTCCCAGCTGCTCAATCAGTTGAATCGTCGAGGTGATCGTTCCTCCTGTCGCCAGCAAATCGTCGGCAATCAGCACGCGCTGCCCGGGCTGGATCGCATCCACGTGAACGGCGAGCGCATCCTTTCCATACTCCAGGTTATACTCTGCCTTGATCGATTCGTACGGCAATTTGCCCGATTTGCGGACCGGCACAAAGCCGACACCAAGCGCATACGACAGCGGAGCACCGACGACAAAACCACGTGCTTCCGGACCCGCGATCACTTCGGCATTCACTTCCTTGGCAAAAGTGGTCAATTCCTCAATCGCCGCTTTATAGGCTGGGCCGTCCTTTAACAACGTAGTGATATCCTTGAAGCGAATACCCGGTTGTGGATAATCAGGAATCACGCGAATGTACGATTTAAAATCCATGAAAAAATTCCTCCTACGCGGTGGTCGCTGCCACCTGCTGTTGAAAATGAGTTACCAGTGAATCGTACGAAGAGAGCAGCAGTTCCGTTACCAATTCGCTTTCTTCTTTCCACTCCATATACAGGCGGGAGCTGTCGAGCGGACGCTTCGCTGCTTGGGCGTTGAGCCTGATGGCCTCTTCCTCCATTGTAATGAAGTCCAGCTCTGCGAATACGGCGAGCATCCCTTCCAGTACATCCCGCTTCAGCTTCAACCTGCGTGCCATCGCATCCAGATGAATTCGCTGCACCAGGGGAACCTGCATGAAAAATTGATAGACGAGTTTAAATTGTTCGCGGCCCGGACAGGAGATCCGCTCAAGTCCGAGGTCAGGGTCCCCGAACAAACAGTAAATCCGCTCCGCCCGCTCCAGATACGCCACCGCACCAGCGAGATCGCTGCGGGTCTTGGGCAGATCGTAGAGAATCACATTCGATCTGGCGGCGGGATTGGCAGCGTGGTTCGGCGAGAGGTACAACAAGCTGTCTGTGCTGCCTCCGAGCGCAGCGACGGGGAACAGCTCCTCGTAGCTTTCCTGCCGAAACATGATCGTCAATGTCTCGCTGCTCTCCTGCAGCTTCCGCCACTTGTCGAGCTTATCTCTGCAGCCGCGCCAATCAAAAATTTGACGGTGAGGCACAGCGATATCCCGGATGGTGATTTGCGGCTTCCGGTTTCCGTTCCATTCATTTACCGACATCTCGCCTAGCACCTGGTAACGTGCTTTCGGCGTCACCTGGGAAACAATATGGGCCCAGTTGAAGCCGATCGCATCGATCTGGCAGGCATCCTTCACCAGCGAGCACTTCAAGTGGGTATCGTCCCGCCCGATCGTGCGCATGCCCGAGGCCTCCACATCGTTTACCAGCACCAGCGGCGTCGGATTGCCCATCCCGAACGGGGCCAGCAGCTCCAATTGTTCGGCAGTCTCCAGTGTGATTTCCGGCATTTCCAGGGCGACATCCACTTTCGTCAACGGAATCAAATCTTCGTCCGTCAGCCATTCGAATGCCAGTTTATTTAGCTGTTTGCGAAAAGCCTCCAGGTTATCCACAGGCAGTGTCATCCCTGCTGCCATGGTGTGCCCGCCGTAATGGGGAAGCCACTCTTTGCAGGCTGTCAAAGCCTCATACATGTCAAAGCCGGCAATGCTTCTCGCCGAGCCCTTTGCCGTCCCTTTTTCCGGATCGATCCCGAGGACGATTGTCGGTCGGTAAAATTTTTCTACCAGTCGTGAAGCCACAATCCCGACTACCCCTACATTCCAGCCTTCCTTGGCGACGACCAGCACCCTGTTTTCATCCAAAGGGTACTTTTCCAAGACCATACTGATGGCTTCATCGGTCATTTTCTGGACAAGCTCCTGCCGCTCCCGGTTCAACTCATCCAGCTGCTGGGCTGCCTCTTCCGCTTCCTGACCATCCTCTGTAGTCAAGAGCTTCACGGCCGCTTCTGCCGTCTCCAGACGTCCTCCCGCATTCAGTCTCGGTCCCAAGGCAAAGCCGACATGGCCGGCTGTGAGCTTTTCGGCATCCGCCAAGCCGCTTACTTTAATCAATGCCTGCAAACCCGGATTGCGGGTATGATTCAAGCGCTGCAGACCGAGTCTTGCCAAAATCCGGTTCTCATCCACCAGCGGCACCAGGTCGGCAATCGTCCCGAGCGCAGCCAGATCAACCAGATCGAGCGGCGGCTCCTCCAGCAATGCATGGGCCAGCTTGAAAGCGACGCCCACGCCTGCGAGCATGTCAAACGGATAAGTGCATGCAGGCTGCTTCGGATTGATCACGGCAAATGCCTCCGGGATAACCTCCGGAGGTTCATGGTGGTCCGTCACAATGACGTCCAGACCGAGTTGTTTGGCAAAGTCGACTTGCTCCACGGCACTAATACCGGTATCGACGGTAATGATCAGCTTGAAGCCCCTCTCGTGAATCTGAGACATGGCCTCCTTATGTAAGCCGTATCCTTCCGTGAAGCGGTTGGGAATATAGTAATCAAACACGGCGCCCATCCGTCTCATCAAATGAACCATGAGCGATGTCGAGCTGACCCCGTCTGCATCGTAATCTCCGTAAATACAGATCGGTTCCTTGCGCTCGATGGCCTGACGGATTCGATACACGCTGCTCTCCATCCCGTACAGGGCAAACGGATCGTGGAAGAGCTCGGGGCCCGCTTGCAGAAATTCTTTCGCACGCTGGGGAGAATCGATTCCACGAATCGCGAGAAGCTTGGCTACCAGCGGAGCCAAACCACACTCACGGGCGATCAACTCTGCCAGCTCATTATCGTACGCAGCCAGTTGCCAGCGTGTTTTCGCTCTCAGCATAGGCCTTCCTCCAATCCTCATTCATTATAGAGGAAAGTGTGGGAGGCTGACAACAACAGAAAGCGCTTTATTCTCTCATGCCTACCGTACGGTCTGCGGGCTCGGGATCGTATGGATTTACATGAATGAATACATCACGGACATCGGGAAAGCGGGAGAGCAGTGATTGCTTCACTTCTTTCCCAATCCTGTGTCCTTCTTCCACCGTGATGTGAGGGTCGACACCGATCTTTACATCGACAATCTGATAATGGCCGTGCTCTCTGGCGCGGAGCGAGTCAATCCGCATCACTCCCTCGACCGCTTCGATGGCGTGGCGCAGCTCGACGGTCTGGTCTTCGTGGAGAACGTGATCCAGCGCGTTGTGAATAGACTCGCGCATGATCTCGTAGGCCATTTTCAAAACGAGGATGGAAACAAAAATACCGGCAATCGGATCGAGATACAGCAGCCAGGGAAGATCGAAGCGTCCACCCAGTATCGCTCCTCCGATGCCGACCAATGCAGCAAAAGATGAAAACACATCGGATCGGTGCTCAAAGGCATTGGCAATCAAGGAGGGGCTGTTCAATTCTTTTCCCAGCTTGTATTTGTAGCGGAACATCCATTCCTTAACCAGCATAGAGCCTGCCGCCGCCCAGACTGCGATGAAGCCAGGGGGCTCCAATGGCGAAAAAAGCGACTTGACCGATGCAGACCCGATTTCAAAGCCGACCACTGCAAGCAGCACCGAAACGATAATCGCGGCGATCGATTCCGCTTTTCCGTGTCCGTACGGGTGATCCTCGTCAGGCGGGCGTTCTGCCGCCTTCAGGCCGATCAGAACAGCCACCGAACCGACGACGTCAGATGCAGAGTGTACAGCGTCAGCGACGAGAGCTTGCGACTTGGCAGCCATGCCGATGACCAATTTGGCAGCAGCTAATGCAATGTTGCCGATGATTCCGACCCACGCGCCAAACTGGGCTTTCGCCAAACGATTGTCCATTCCCTACTGCCTCCCGTTATGGGGATTTGTCTTGAGAGTAAAAAACCGCGGGGGGATTCCCCGCGGTATCATTCAATCAGCTCTCTGTTGGAGCCGGAGAAAGACGTTTTTTTGCCAATTCCCGTTTTTTCAAGGTAACCCATACTTGTGCAGCCACGAAGATGGAGGAGTACGTACCGCTCACCAGACCGAAGATCAAGGCCAGGGAGAAGTTGCGAATGCTCTCGCTACCCAATACGGCAATGGCGACTGCAGTCAAGAAAACTGTCCCTACCGTAAAGACGGAGCGGCGCATCGTCTGCCACAGGGAGACGTTGACCAGATGCTCCAGATCCTCAACCGTTTTGGACTTCATTGTTCTTAGGTTTTCCCGAATCCGGTCAAAAATTACGATCGTATCGTTAATCGAGTAACCGACGATCGTCAAAATCGCCGCGATAAACGTCAAGTCCACTTCCAGACGGAATACCGAAAACAGCGCGATCGGGATGAAAACGTCGTGGATCAGACCGATGATGCAGGCGATCCCAAAGAGAAACTGGAACCGGATCGCGATGTAAATGATAATGCCGATCCCGGCGACGGCGACGGCAATCGCCGCTTTTTGCACCAGCTCTCTGGCGATGCTCGGGTCAACGGTAGCCTCTTGCTTGGATACCTGGTCGCCGTATTTCGCTTTCAATGCGCTCTCCAGCTTCTGCAATTGATCGGCCGGAATCGTGTGGTCAAAACGCGTTTGCGCCTGATCCTGCTTGTCTCCGTATTTGGTTACTGGAGTAAATACGGTGTTGGGCACGTTTTCTTTAATAAGCGTTTCGATGTCGGCAGTCTGGAATTCCTTACCAACGTAAATATCCAGACGTGTACCGGATTTGAAGTCTACGCCGAGGTTCAATCCCATAACCAGCATGCAAATCAAACCGACGATCAAAATCGTTGCGGAAAGCATGTAAAATTTGCGTCTATTCTTTACGATGTCAAACTTGATGACATCCTCGTGTTGTCGTTTAGAGCTCACCGATTTCACTCTCCTTTACACCGAACCAAACAGGCTTTTTAATCAAGTTGGCTCGGACGAGCAGCCCCAGAAGCAAACGGGAGCCAAATACGTTGGTCAGCAGGCTGACGATAATCGTCATCGCAAGCACGACCGCGAAGCCTTGGATGGAGCTTGTACCAAAGTAGAAAAGAACACCGGTAGCGATCAGCGTCGTAACGTGTCCATCGAGAATGGTAATCAATGAACGGCGTTCACCCGCACGGAATGCAGACAAAATCGTCTTGCCAGTGCGAATCTCCTCTTGAATACGCTCGTAGGTAATGATGTTGGCGTCGACCGCCATCCCTACGGACAAAATAAAGCCGGCAATACCAGGCAAGGTGAGCGTGGCATCCATCCAGTCGAGCACGACGATACTCAAATAGGTAAACGTCGCCAGCATGATATTGGCAACCAAGCCAGGAAGGCGATACACCACAAGCATAAAGACAAAGATCAAAGCCGCGCCTACATAGCCGGCGTTAATTGTTTTTTGCAAAGCGAGCTTACCGAGAGACGCACCTACAGAAGTAACCTGCTTTTCAACCAGTTTCGCAGGCATTGCGCCGGAGTTCAGCAAATCTGCCATTTCCTGTGCCGATTCCACTGTGTAGTCGCCGGAGATTTGTGCACTGCCGCCTGTAATGACGGTTTGAATAACCGGATTGGTCATCATCGTCTCATCCAGGTAAATCGCCATATGTTTATGCAGATTTTCCCGTGAGATTTGTTCCAGCTTTTTCGGATCGGAGATCTTCAGGGTGACGACTGGACGTTTCAGTTCATCATAGCCAACCCCTGCACCGCCGGGAGCCAGGTCGCTACCCTTCAAAATAATCTTGCCCTGCTCATCGCGGAACGTCAGTACTGCCGGTTTTCCGATCAATTCACGAAGCTTGTCCTGATCGGCAGCCTGTGACGCGATCTTTACGCGAAGGCGGTTGGGAAGCTCGGTTTCAATGACGGGTTCCGCCACTCCCCCGATGTTGATCCGCTTCTCGACCATACGCGCGGTCGCTTTCAACAGCTCGATATCCACCTTTTGGTTAGCCTCCATCGGCTCTACCACGTAGAGGATCTCAAAGCCGCCCTGCAAGTCCAAACCAAGTGTGATCTTGCCTGCCACCTGTGTAGTTGTCGTGGTCATCAATGTTGCCAATACCCCCACGATAACCAGGAACAGGAGGAATCTTCCCCATTTAATCATGTAGTAATACCCCTCTTTCCTTCCAGGGTTCCGTCGGTTGACGCGAAACCAATATGCCCATTATAGCGAAGTAAGAAAAAACGTGTCAATTTTTGTAGGAAAGCGGAACCATGGTAACCAACCCCTCGTTTAGCAAATAGGTTCCTATTTGCACATCCGCAATGAAGGGTTCGCCGAACGGACTGCCGTGTCAGGACCTGTTACACATTGCTTTCTCCCTCTACGAATAGACAGCAAAAAAGTTTCATTAGGAATTTTTGTACATCTGCACCATCAGGTAATTCATGTATTTATTCGGCTTTAAAGACAAAATGTCATTTACCAGCTGATGCAGCGGCGGCTCCTGCTTGTACGTGCTGACTACACACTCCCAGATGTCCTTTGGCCCTACATTTTCATACCCCAGAAGTCCGAATTCCTCTGCCTTGCTCTCGCATAGGCTGGCTACCTGCGCATACCAGTGATGCATCTCCATCTGCAATCCCCCTTTAAAGTAGTCATGCCGCTGGCGGCACGTCCATATTCTTATAGTGCACACTGTTCTTGAAATTTCGGCGGTAAAGGAGCCTGCCATGAGACAGTCTTTCTTATACGGAACCATTATCCTGATCATTGCCGGCGGCGTCACCAAATTGCTCGGTTTCGCCAACAGAATCGTGCTCTCCCGCATAATCGGGGCGGAAGGGATGGGGCTGTACCAGATGGTCGTCCCGCTGCTCTACTTCTTGATCACCTTGACGACCTTCGGCATGCCGGTTGCTATCGCAAAGCATGTGGCCGAGACGGAGGCGGCGAGCGACTCCCGCCAATCCAGGCGCTTTCTCATGCTTGCACTCGGTGTAACCGGAGCGATCAGCCTGGTGTTGTGCATCATTCTGTTCGCCTTTTCCGGCCCGATCGCCCGCCTCTTTTTTACGGATCCGCGAGCACATGTAGTCTTGCTGGCTGCCATACCGGTCATTCCCATCTCAAGCATCTCCATGGTATTGCGCGGCTATTTTCAAGGGAAGCACAACATGACGCCTACAGCTGTCTCCCAATTGGTCGAACAAATTTGCCGCATGGCGCTGGTCGTCGTCATGACCATCTCTTTTATGCCGCTGGGGATTCAGTATGCTGCCGCTGGTGCGGTAGGAAGCATCGTCTTTGGCGAGGCAGCAGGCTTTTTGTACATCCTCTGGCAGTATCGGCGGGCTACACAGAAAACGGCCGCACAGGTATGGGAACGCCCTCTCCTGGCAGCCATGGTTAACAGCCGAAACAGTTTGCGCCAACTGTTGCACGTTTCGTTTCCTGTTACGATGAGCAAGCTGATCGGCTCGATCGCCTATGTGATGGAGCCGATGATCGTCCCGTTTGCCCTCGTCTTGGCCGGGCTCTCTACCTCAGCCGCCACCGGCTTGTACGGACAGTTTGCAGGAATGGCTGTGCCGCTGCTGCTGTTTCCCACTTTTCTTACCTATTCCTTGTCCGTGTCGCTCGTTCCTGCTGTCGCAGAGGCCGCCTATCAAAAAAATGCTCCGCTCGTGCATCGCCGCATCTACCAAGCGATGCGGATTTCACTGGTGATCGGAGCACCTTGTACTGTCTTGCTGTTTATTTTTGCCGAACCTCTTTCCGGACTGCTCTACGGTAAACATCAATCGGAGGTTGGCATCTTGCTGAAGGAATTGGCCCCGTTTTCCGTGTTTCTCTTCTTTCAGGCGCCTCTGGCCGCCGCCCTGCAAGGACTTGATTTTGCCCACGTCGTGTTTCGCAATACACTGATCGGAGCTGTCGTCAAGACCGTGGCGATGTTTGTCTTTACAGCCAGACCCGAGTTTGGAATTCATGGCGCTGTCATTGCGACTAATATCGGCATTACACTAGTGACATTTCTGCACATTGCCAGCCTGGTAAAGAAAATCGGGTTTACGGTAGACATTGTAGAGATGGGCAAAATCGTCACGGCTATGTTTGCGATGGGCTACGCCGGCTCCTACATGGCTTCGCACTGGTTTGCCGACGTTTCCGTTGGCCGCCTGCTGTTGATCTGTTCAGTGGCCAGTATGCTTTTATACCTTTTGCTGCTTGTCGCTTTCCGGATTTTGGGGAAGCAGGACGTACGCCGCATTCCGTGGATCGGGGAACAACTGGCCGTCTTTTTTCCACGCCGCTGACACACGCGTTGGCGGCTACTGTTTTTTCTGCTTGTCTTTTTTATCCAGGTACATGATGCCCCGCTCGTCGATACTGCAAAATGAGACATCCCGGATATCCTTGATCCCGTATTTGCGAATCTCCCGCTTCAGCCAGAGCTCGTTTTGTCCGATTTTACGCAGAGCTTCCACACGTACTTTGCCGTCCAAAATAAGCGGTATCGGCAGTCCGGTGAAGGTTACGGGGCCTTTTGGCGGCGGATCGGGCAAGTTCAGGTCCTCGCGGGTCAACGGGTGCTTGGACTGCTTGGGAAAAACGCTCATTTGGCCGGTCGGCTCCATCACAGCAAACTCGACATCCGCCAGATTCTTGATATTTTTTTGCCGCAGATGCACCATCAGATCGTCAAAGTTGAGCCGATTTCTCCTCATGGCATCCTCGCGAATTTCTCCGTTCTCGATAATCAGATCGGCAGAGCCGTCTATGACATCCCGGACTTTTTTGCTCTTCAGTGAAAGCCAGGAGATTACGATCTCCAGCAAGCAAATCAACAGCATCGGTATATAGAACAAACTGGCCTGTTTGTCAATCTGTTCAATAGACAAGACAGCCATCTCCGCCAGCATGATGGAGATGACCACATCGAATACGGAGAGCTTCCCCAGTTCCCGTTTTCCCATCAGGCGAAGCAGAACCAAAATGAAAAAATACGAGAACATGGTGCGCATGAGCGCCGTTGGCAATTCTTCCATGGAAGTCGACCCCCTCACGCAGAGATTTGTCTATAGTCTCCGCGGGAGGTTCATCAACTATAAGCTCCAAATTTGGCTAATGCCCTACAGCCACTTTCGCTTGCGGAAAATGTGCAGCATGACAAAGGTCATCGCAATCATGACAGTCAAAGCTACAATCAGCATGTACGGCTCGGCCGCTTCACCAAGCCAACTGAACGTATTCATTCCGAAAAGGCCGGTAATAAAGGTCAGCGGCAGGATGATGGTCGAGATAATGGTCAAAACCCGCATCGTCTCGGTTGTTTTTGCGCTAATGATGGTGTAATAGGTATCGAGTGCACCATTTACCAAATCGCGAAATGTCTCGGTAGAGTCTGCGATCCGCTCCAGGTGGTCAGTCAGGTCAGTGTAGAACGGAACGTTTTCCTCGGAGATGTCAAACGAATAGCGCCCATTGACATTGGCAAAAATTCGTTTCTGCGGCAGAATCACACGGCGGATCAAAATAATTGTCCGCTTCAGCGCCAGGAACTCCTCCGTGATCTCCTCCATCTGGTGGTCAAAAATTTCGTCTTCCAACTCGTCAATACGCACGCTGATACGATCCATAATCGGGAAATATTCATCGGTAATCCCGTCGACAATGGCATACAGCAAATAATCCGGACCGCGATTCAAATAGGAAATATTGCGGTGACAGATCGAAGCGATCCTTCCAATCGTATTCATCGGCGACTTGTGGATCGTGACGATATAGTTGGGCCCGAGAAACACGTTCAGTTCTACCGTTGTAATTTCGTCGTCGCTTTCTTCATTGTATCGCAGAGCGTGAAACACGAAGAAGTAATAATCATCGTATTTATCCACCTTTGCACGTGGGCTTACGTGCAGGCAATCCTCAATAGCCAGCGGGTGAAACTCAAAAATTTTGGCGATATACTGCAGCTCGTTGTTTCCCACATCGTACAGATCGATCCAGAGCAGATCCTCCGGCGATTTCAGGAATTGGTCTTTCTGGCTGAGGTCCACATCATGAAACATCTTCTGTTCCGAGTGGTTGTAGAAATAAGTTTTGATCATGTTTTCTCACCCCCGTCTGGTTCCTCATCCATTCTACGAAAATTCTTCATGATGTTCAACGCGAAGATGAATACCCGGGTCAAGCCTTTCATATAGATAATACAAACGTGACGAGTAAGGAGGGTTATCCTTGCGGAGTGCTTCCACTTCAGTCTTTGCTGGTCTTTTGTACACGCTTGGTCTGGTCTTGCTGGGCGCCTTGATGGCTGCCTTACTTCTCTCTTTCACATCCATACGCGAAAGCTCCCTGCCCTATTTCACTTATGTGATCAATGCGATCGGGCTTTTGGTCGGCGGATACGTCACCGGACGCCGTTGCGGCGGCAAAGGCTGGTATTATGGCGGTCTGACAGGACTCTTTTATTTCCTGCTGGTGATCCTGATCGGATTTCTCGGTTTTGATGCCCCGATGCAATGGGGGACCTTTTTCTACCTGATTGGCGCTTTTCTGCTGGCATCCTTTGGCGGGATCATGGGGGTCAACTCCACCTCGAAGCGGTAAAATGGCTTGCATGCATAAAATGGCTTGCATGCAAACGAAGGCGCAAAAAAGAGGGCAGCTCCACGTCTTGTACGGACTTGGAGTACCCTCTTTTTCCTTTGCCATCTATGCTTTCGACTCTTCCTTCGCTTCCTTGGACTCGGAAGCCGGCTCATTGCTGCTGGATACCACGTTGTTTACGGCGCCGCGGTCAAAAGTGACATGTACGTTGTGCGCGATACGCAGTGTAACGGTGTCGTCAGAGATATCCTGAATCGTTCCGTGCACACCGCCGATTGTCACAACCTTGTCCCCTTTTTTGATGGAAGCAAGCATCGCATTACGCTGTTTTTGCCGCTTCTGCTGCGGACGAATCAGCAGGAAATAAAAAATCACAAACATGATGATAAGGGGTAAAAATTGTTGTAAACCTTCCATGGGAGTCCTCCTTAAAAAGATCTATCTTCACTCAATCCATATTGAGCGAAAAACTGGTCTCGAAAATCGCCGAGGCGGTCTTCGGCAATCGCCTGGCGAACCTCTTTCATCAGGTTCACCAAGAAGTGCAGATTGTGATACGTAGTCAGCCTGATGCCAAACGTCTCTTCTGCCTTCACCAAATGACGGATATAGGCGCGGGTGTAGTTCTTGCAGGTGTAGCAGCTGCAATTCGGATCGAGTGGCCCGAAGTCCCGGGCATACTTGGCATTGCGGATCACAAGCCGTCCCTGGCTCGTCATGCATGTCCCATTTCGCGCAATCCGCGTAGGCAGAACGCAGTCGAACATGTCAATGCCTCGCATCGCTCCCTCGATCAGGGCATCAGGTGAGCCTACCCCCATCAGATAGCGAGCCTTGCCAGTCGGCAGCAGCGGAACCGTATGCTCGAGAATCTCATACATCAACGGGAACGGCTCACCGACACTCAGTCCCCCGATCGCGTACCCGGGAAAGTCCATCGATACGAGATCGCGAGCGCTTATCTCCCTCAGATCCTTGAACATGCCGCCTTGCACAATCCCGAACAGGGCTTGCTCATTTGGGCGGGTATGCGCTTTCAGACAACGCTCAGCCCAGCGGCTCGTTCGTTCCATTGATTTTTTCACGTAATCGTACTCGGCCGGATACGGGGCACATTCGTCAAATGCCATGAAGATGTCGGCACCCAGGGCATTTTGAATCTGCGTGGCCTCCTCCGGACCGATAAACAGCTTTTCTCCGTTCAGATGGGAACGGAAGGAGACGCCTTCCTCCGTAATCTTGCGCAAATTGCTCAGACTAAAGACCTGAAAACCGCCCGAATCGGTCAATATGGCGCGATCCCAGTTCATAAAGCCGTGCAATCCTCCTGCTTCCCTGACAATTTCATGTCCGGGACGCAAGAAAAGATGGTATGTATTGCTGAGAATAATACCGGCCCCGAGCTCTTTCAGTTCCTCGGGACTCATGGTTTTTACGGTCGCTTGTGTACCCACCGGCATAAATACAGGAGTGTCGATGGTCCCATGCGGCGTATGCAGCTTCCCGAGGCGGGCCCCCGTTTGCTTGCAGGTTTTGATTAGTTCGTAGCGGACAGCCAAATTATGTACACTCCTCAAGAATGTAATTCCTTCCTATTATATAGAAACTGGCTCCTGAGCACAAGAAAAACCGGGCTTTCCCCGGTTTTAAATCAGCAGCATGGCATCGCCGAAGCTGAAGAAGCGATACTCCTCTTTGACAGCGGCCCGGTAGGCGTTCATGATATGATCCCGTCCTGCCAAAGCGCTGACCAGCATGACAAGGCTTGATTTGGGCAAATGGAAGTTGGTCAAAAGACCGTCGATGATTCGGAAGCGGTAGCCCGGGTAAATAAAAATGTCCGTCCATCCCGATTCGGCAGCAAGCTTGCCGTCATGAGCCTGTCCGACCGTCTCGAGCGTCCGGCAGGATGTCGTTCCGACCGCGATCACCCGCCTTCCTTCCGCCTTGGCGGCATTGACGATTTCAGCAGTTTTTTGCGGAATCTCGTAGTACTCGCTATGCATGACGTGTTCTTCCACGAGATCGGCTGTCACCGGACGAAAAGTGCCTAAACCGACATGAAGCGTAATGTATGCGATTTGCACTCCCTTTTCTTCCAGCCGTTTTAGATACGCTTCCGTAAAATGCAGCCCTGCTGTCGGAGCCGCTGCCGAGCCCCGCTCCTTGGCATAGACTGTCTGGTACCGCTCCTGGTCGTCCAGTTGGGCGTGGATGTATGGCGGGAGCGGCATCGAACCGAGCTGATCCAGGATCTCGTAAAAGATTCCCTCGTAATGAAACCGGACGATTCTGCCTCCCGTCTCTGTCACGTCCTCGCACACACAGCGCAATTGCCCGTTGCCGAACACAACCTCCGTGCCCGGTTTCACCCGCTTGCCCGGCTTGACCAGCGTTTCCCAGCGGTCTTCTCCAAGCGATTTGAGCAGCAGGACCTCTATTTTTGCACCTGTGTCAGCCTTCTCCCCGATCAGGCGCGCAGGGAGGACACGACTGTCGTTCAAAACGAGCACGTCTCCCGGATTCAGGTAGTCGATCAATTGGGTGAATTGACGGTGAGCCAGCTCTCCTGTTCGCTTGTTCATGACGAGCAGGCGCGAAGCAGTTCGATCCTCCAGCGGATGCTGGGCAATTAATCGTTCAGGCAACTCAAAGTCAAATTGTTGTACGTCCACAAGCTCTTACTCCTCGTTTGTCAGTTGTCGTATCTATTCTAGTACTGTTCAATCGAAATGTCTTGGTAGTAGTGTTGCAAGATTTGCCGATAGTCATACCCGCTCTCGGCCATCGCTTTGGCACCGTATTGGGACACGCCCAGACCGTGTCCATAACCGGTCCCGCGGAACAGGAACATCTGCTGCTTTGTCGCGACCCGCCACTCATTTGAACCGTTTAAAATGAGGAACTGGTCATTGTATCCATTGGCAGACGAAGCGTAGCCATCGGCTCCAATCGCCATGACGCTCCCGTATTTGGGATAGGCAGTAGTTTTGCCGCCAGCGCCCAACACTGTAAATGTCCCCGTCTCTTCCACGTCGAACTTTGTGCTTCTCAATGCCGCTCCGCCTTGCTGGAAAATGGAACGGTGGGCATCCGGGGAAGAGACCTTCAGCGGGCGGCCGTTGGCTTCCATTTCCAGCACCCTGCCGGATGGTCCGCGCTCTGTAACACGCAAGGTCTGTACGACACCGCTTATGCGCGGCCCTTTGTTTTTGTCCTGGCTGGCATTGATCATTGCGGTCACCTCTTCAGCCGTGTAAGGCCCCCGTGTCCAGCTGTAGGCATTTTCCTCCGGTTCTTCTGTTACGATTGTAACGCTTGTCCCTGCGGACAGGGAGGTCAACACCCGGTGATAAGCGGTACTCGGGCCGGAGCGCAGGTTGATGCCGTCACCAGTCACGACAGCCTCTTTCAGCCCCAGTGCGTTGGTTAAGCCGGTTTCCCGGACGAGATCGCTGCGGATAAACCCGAAGGTCCCGTCACCGAGCGAAACCTGGTACCATAATGCCGCCTTTTCCAACGGTTCCGTATCATCGCTCATGACCGAACGAATGTAAGGAACCTCATTTCCCCATACTTCCGTGCCGTCAGCGGTCAAACCTCCGGCATTGGAATAAAAGAGCGATTCGGCCACCTTGCCTTTATAGGTAATGACCTCTCCTTCGGTTTCGTCCACAGCTTTGCGGATGTCTTTGGACTCTTTGTCAAATCCGTAATACGCCTGCTCAAAGACTGTATCAGAAAGGTTCGCAATTCCGTACTTGTTCCCCTGGCCGACCGCTCTCGTCCGAGCCAGGACGGCCTGTGTTTTCAAAGCCTCCAACGGCCAGCCCGGCGCCATCTCCGAGCCAACTACGCCGTATAGATATTGCTCCAGAGGCAGTTCGTTGACAACCGCCATATTGCCTTTGTATTCCGAGAGTTCAATTTTCCCGCGATACTTTCGGCCATCCCGCTCCTCCACCTCGATTAGCGATTGGGAGCCCCCTTTCTCCGGCTTTACAGTCAGTGACGCCTGCGGAGAAAAAGCGTATTTCCAGACTGCTTCCGAGCCAAGCATGTCTTTTTTCAGAACGACATAGGACTTGCTGGCCGCCTCTTGATAGGAAAACCCGGGAAATGCGGATGCGGCTTTATTCGCCAGCTTTTGCACCGCATCTTTGCTTACCTCGTCCCCCAACCAAACGGCGTAGGACAGCTTGCCGCCATCGAGCAAAATGACCGGATAGGCGGATATCCCGGTAGAGGACAGGGCGGTTTGCCAGTCCTGCGCTTCTTTCAAACTGCCGAATCTCCCTGCTTCCACTCGCATCGGCCCTTTTACCACCGGCTGCTGACCGGTAGCTTGCGCGATTGACTTGGCTTGCGCCGAGGCCGCTTGCAAGGTGTCGTAGGTGCCGCTGACTACTTGGTACATCCGTTTGCCGCCTTGCTCGCTTTGCTGGATGGCGGCGTCTATCTTTCGCTGACTCAGTTGCTGAGCAACCTGCTGAGCCCGGTTGAGATCGCTTGTTTCGATTGCCTGCACATGATATTCATCTACCCGTACCCTGGCTGTATCTCCTGTCAAGGCCGGCAGTTTTGCAGCCCCGTCTTTTGTTCTCATGGATACTTCCAACCCGCCAGCCGCTGTCAATGTCACCGAAGGAACCACTCCCCGGTATCCCTGTCCATTATCAATAAACAGCGCAACCCGTATCGTATCCCCGGCTGCATCGGCCGGTATCTGCACCGCCAGTAGCGAAACCGATAACAGGCCCGCTGAAAGGACTTTTCCAATCTTCCGCTTCCACATGACGTCTTGTCCTTCCTCTCACCTGAATTGTTGAAAAGTCGAATTTTGGCATGAACTCCCATGTTTTTCGACAAAAACAGGCCATTTCCTGCCCAGACTGTACAATTTAGGTCCTCGGATGCAAGTCATGCGTGCATCTGCACATAGCAATGAACCCGCGTCAACGAGAACGCGGGCTTTTCGCATCTATTCCTCATTTAAACAAGCGAAACAAATAGGAAGCCAATGTTAGCACGATACTGATCACAATGCAGGTGACGACCGGAAAGTAGAACTTGAAATTCTCTTTTTCGACCACGATGTCTCCAGGCAGACGGCCCAAAGGCAAAAATCGTCCCCCGATTTGCCACAAAAGGCCAACAACAATCAGTACAGCCCCTCCGATGATGAGCAGTTTGGCTACCGGATTCATGTTTTTTTCATCTCCCGACCGAAATGTTCATAGGCGGCTGGTGTGGCGACGCGCCCTCTCGGCGTTCGCTGCATGAAGCCGATCTGGAGCAGGTAGGGCTCGCAGACGTCTTCAATCGTTTGGCTTTCTTCCCCGATCGTAGCGGCGATCGTGTCAAGGCCGACCGGTCCTCCATCAAATCTGTCGATGATGGCGAGCAGCAGCTTGTGATCGATATGATCCAGCCCGCAGGCGTCCACCTGCAGCCGCTCCAGCGCTTCCATGGCGATCTGGGCCGTCACGACGCCGTCGCCTTGTACTTGTGCAAAGTCCCGGACACGTTTTAACAGGCGATTGGCCACACGCGGGGTTCCACGTGAGCGCTTGGCAATCTCGGCGGCCCCCTCCTCGCGAATCCCGATCTGCAGGATATCGGCGGCCCGGCTGACGATAAACGTCAATTCCGGCACTGTGTAAAATTCCAGGCGGTTTACCACCCCGAAACGGTCGCGCAGCGGTGAGGAAAGCATCCCGGCACGTGTGGTCGCACCCACGAGCGTAAACGGAGGCAGATCCAGGCGGACACTGCGGGCACTCGGCCCCTTCCCGATAATAATATCGAGCGCAAAGTCCTCCATCGCCGGGTACAATACCTCCTCCACGCTTCTGTTGAGGCGGTGGATCTCATCGATAAACAGCACGTCGCCTTCCTGAAGATTGGTCAGGATTGCCGCCAAGTCTCCTGGCCGTTCAATCGCCGGTCCTGACGTTGTCCGGATGCTGACACCCAGCTCGTTGGCGATAATCTGTGACAACGTCGTTTTCCCCAAGCCCGGCGGCCCGTAGAGCAATACGTGGTCAAGCGCTTCTTTGCGCATCTTGGCCGCTTCGATAAACACCTTCAGATTATCTTTCGCTTGTTGTTGACCAATATATTCATGCAAATAACGAGGGCGAAGACTGAGCTCTGCCGCATCCTCCTCCCAGTTCATTTGTGTCGTAATGATGCGCTGGTCCACTTCGCTACCCCCTCATAAACAAGGCAAGCCCCTGTTTGATTAATTGCTCGACCCCTGCGCCATTTTTGGCCGCTTCCGATAGCGTTCCGCGCACTTTTTGGATTTCCAGGTCTGAATAGCCCAACGCCTCAAGCGCATCCACTGCCTCCTGCAGAGCAGAAGCGGCTGTTTCCCCGGCCTTGAGCTCTGTCGCAGCTACTGTCTGGAAGGCGGAAGGTGTAAAGGCGGTGAGCTTATCCTTCAGATCGAGGATGAGCCGCTGGGCGGTTTTCTTCCCAATCCCCGGGAATTTCGTCAAATAAGCGACATTTTCCTGTTGGACTGCCATGACGATTTGTTCAGGAGTCGCTGCGGCCAGAATCGCAAGGCCGCCCTTGGGACCGATCCCGGAGACATCCAGCAGCTTGCGGAACAGGTCCCGTTCCTCCCTCGTAGGAAAGCCGTACAGCAGGATGGCATCCTCACGAACATGATGATGGGTGTAAAGCTTGGTCCTCGCCCCCTCGAACCGAACAAAATGATAGGGGTTTGGACAAAACAGGCGGTAACCGATCCCCCCCGCTTCCACCACGACAAAGTCAGTATCCAGATAGGCAAGCGTGCCCTCCACAAAATCAATCATTTCCGTACTCCTTCCGCAAGGGAAATAAATGTTCGAAATTGCGCATGGGTAATGGCAATTCCCAAAGCATCGGCCACGTCGTCCGGTTTTGGCGTTTCCTTCAATCGAAGCAGCATTTTGGTCATCTCCTGTATCTGCTTCTTCTCTGCTCCTCCGTATCCGGTAACAGCCTGCTTTACCTGCATCGGCGTATATTCGTATACCGGGATACCCGCCAACTCGGCCGCAAGCAGGATGACTCCCCGCGCCTGGCCTACTGTAAAGGCCGTCGTGACATTTTTGTTGAAGAACAGTTTTTCTACTGCCATCTCATCCGGTTTGTATGTATCGAGCAAGGTTTGCATGGCCTCAAAGATTTGCCTGAGTCTGAGCGGAACCGACAAGCCCGCCTCTGTCTGGATGCTGCCGTATTGAACAGGCTTCAACTGATTGCCTTGTTTATCTATCACCCCAAAGCCGACAATCGCAATTCCGGGGTCAATCCCGATGATGTGCATGGCTCACAACTCCATGTAGTTTTGATTTCTGTCTTTTACTGTACCATAAAGGACGGAAAAAGCGAACGTGCATTTCCATCTTGGTCTGCATTCGTCACACGAAAAAATCCGCCCCGGTCTGGGGCGGACTTTGCGGCGGCAGCTAGTGTTTGTTCATTCCAAGCGCATCAGCCTCGTCATGCTGCATGTGTGCATATTCATCCACATCATTTCGCATCTGTTCCTGGATCTGGTTGATCTGACGATAGTTCAGCTTGTTGTGCCCCTGGTTTAATTGAACGTACAAACGCTGATGGAACTGGTCTTTGTAGCTTCCTCTCGGCATCGAAGACATGCTGAAAGACTCCTCCTTGACCGCCGCTTGACATCAGTATGGGGAAAGATGCCTCTTGTTATGATGGCAAAAATTTGTCCCTGCCTCGCTTGCAATGGATGCACACTCTTATCCTCTCTGGCGCAAACTAAGACAAGAAAAGGAAAAGCTTCTCGCCTGGAGGTGGCCAACCTGCTTCGTTCTCTGCTGTTTTTGCTTTTATCCCTAGCTTTATCCTTTACTCAGCCTGCCGCAGCTGCTGCCAAAAAACGCAACGAAATGACCATCAGCGTCAGCGTCTCGCCAAACGCCGCTTTTGTTTCCCGGCTCGACGTTGAACAGAAGAGCGGGTTGGCTCGGGCAATCACGCATAGTCCGACAGGCAATCCTGCCCAGGAGCCTTATCCTGTACGGGCTACTGTGCAAATTGGCGCGGATTCGTACCTGCTTGGCTTCGACGGCCTGTTCTACGATCGGAAGCGAAAAAGGGCTGTGCGTCTCTCCCCGAAAACGTTCGGGCAACTCGATTCATATGTATCCCTGCTGGAAGCCAGGCACTATGGAAGACCGACGCCCTGGAGCGAGGCTCGCCAAGAATTCAAGCGCATGAGCTATGCGACTGTGATTGATCTGGAGACCGGCAAGAGCTTTCGCGTACAGCGGCGGGCAGGAAGCAGGCATGCCGATGTGCAGCCCCTTACCCGTGAAGACACACTGATCATGAAACAGATTTATCAAGGGAAGTGGAGCTGGAAGAGACGGGCCATTCTGGTCCGGGTCAACGGAAAGCACTACGCGGCTTCCATGCACGGCATGCCTCACGGAGCAGGAGGGATCCCGGGAAACCAGTTTCCTGGCCATTTCTGCATCCATTTTCAAGGAAGCTCCACCCATCGAAAAACCGAACCGGATCCGGGTCACAGCTTGATGATACTGAAAGCGTCCGGAAAGCTGTACGAAGCCATTCAAACAGCCGACCCGCGGCAATTGGTCGATTATTTTCTGACCTCCTTGCACGAGCACGACTTCTTTTCCCTCAAAGTAGCGGCTGGTCCATACCCGCTGCCTCCTTTTTTGGAGAACATCGACTCCATCAAGCGGCAAAATG
Source organism: Brevibacillus sp. FSL K6-6036 (assembly GCF_037964015.1). Taxonomy (NCBI): domain Bacteria; kingdom Bacillati; phylum Bacillota; class Bacilli; order Caryophanales; family Paenibacillaceae; genus Brevibacillus; species Brevibacillus sp. FSL K6-6036. The sequence goes on along the minus strand of NZ_CP150173.1, from coordinate 1,721,614 downwards.
AGCTTGATCAGTGGCATGACGATGCCTCGCTTACTGCCGAAATCCCTGTTCGCGTCTCCTTTTTTTACCGGCAAGGACCTGAACAAAAAGAACTGTGGACCTTTTCGCTGGTCCGCTTGTCTCCGCTTGACCCGTGGCGAATCTGCAGCATAACAGCAGAATAAGCTTCCCGCATTTCCTCCCAGAAGAAAAAGAAGGCTCCCCTTGTTGCAAGGGAAAGCCTTCTACTCATTTCCTGCACCGATCTGGAACTCGCCAAAAGTGGACAGGACGCTGTTGTACTCAGCCAGGTCGCGGACGCGGATGCCTTTTTTGAGTGAAGCCACTTGTTCTTTCGACAGCCTTGCCTCCATCTTTTCCGTATTAATCCGGTAAAACGTCTGGACGACTTCCGCCTCCTCTGGCAAGCCGTTGAACAGCGTTAGCATCCCGTCCTTGGATATTCCGAAGTGGCCGTTCTCCTTGCACTCGGGCGCAATATCGTTCTCGCGCTTGTACAAAATCAGCTTGTCCGCCTCGGCCGCCACGATCTCCGAGCCATTATGCGCAGCCAAGGTTTGCGCCAGCTCGTTTCGCGGAATCTGGGAGACTTCTTCTTTTTTGACACCGCACAGATACGTTTTCGCCAGAACGACCTGATAGCTGTTGCTCATCGCCCCTACGCTTTCGGACGATTTGAGAAAAAGCAGTCCGTCCTGCTGTTTTCCAAACATATTGTCAAGCAAAACGCCTCCTGCCAAACCAGCTGCCAGAGCAGCAGCCCACGACGTGTAGATCATCCACTGCCGTCTCATTTTTCCATAGAACCCCTTCTGCCTCGTTTTCCTACCATTTTGGCCGAAATGGAAGAAAAGCATACCCTCATTCCCCAACATTCCCATCTTTACGACAAATTCACAAAGGAATTTCTACCATTTCCTTTCATTCGATGATAAACTGGCTGTGATTGTCATATTTTTCTTTATTAATGGAGGAATGCTAATTTATGAAAAAGGTGAGCACAGGCAAGCTTGTCGGTTGTTTACTGACTGCATCTCTAGCTGTCGGCGTACTGTCCTTCCCGTACAATACGGTAAGCGCAAATGCGGAAGCTACGCTTAAACTGCGTCTCCTGGAAACGACTGACCTTCATACCAACATCGTCAACTACGACTACTACCAGGACAAGCTGACGGATGAATTCGGACTGGCAAAAACCGCAACACTGATCAAAGCAGCTCGTGACGAAGCAAAGAACTCCATGCTTTTCGACAACGGCGACCTGATCCAGGGCAATCCTCTTGGTGATTATGTAGCCAAGATTGAGCCGCTGAAAGATGGACAAACCCACCCTGTATACAAAGCCATGAATCTGTTGAACTACGATGCGGGGAATATCGGAAACCATGAGTTCAACTTCGGGCTTGAACACCTCCAGCGCAGCCTGAAGGGCTCCAAATTCCCGTATGTAAATGCAAACGTTTACGTAGATGACAAGGACAAAAATCCTGACAACGACAAAAACTACTTTACGCCTTACCTGATCCTGGACCGCACCTTCAAGGATGAGGCCGGCAAAGACGTGAAGCTCAAGGTCGGCGTGATCGGTTTCGTGCCTCCGCAAATCATGAACTGGGATAAAGAGAACCTGCAAGGCAAAGTGATTGCCAAGGACATCGTGGAAACTGCGAAAAAATTTGTTCCGGAAATGAAGAAAAAGGGTGCCGATCTGATCGTCGCGATCCCTCACTCGGGCATCGGACCGGTAGAAGCGGGCCCTGACCTGGAGAACGCCAGCTACCAATTGACCAAAGTAGACGGCATTGACGCCGTTCTGTTCGGCCACTCCCACTCTGTATTCCCGGGAGCCGGCTTTGAAAACATCCCTGGCGTAGACAACGAAAAAGGGCTGATCAACGGAAAACCGGCAGTCATGCCCGGATTCTGGGGCAGCCATCTCGGTGTGATCGATCTCACGTTGAAAAAGGAAAATGGCAAATGGACTGTAGCTGAAGCTACTACCAAAGCGGTGCCTATCTATGACAAAACAGAGAAAAAATCGCTTGCTGATGCAGACCAGAAGATCGTCGAAGCGGTGAAGGAAGATCACGATCACACGGTCGCATGGGTGCGCTCTTCGGTAGGTACCACAACCTCCCCCATCTTCAGCTATTTCGCTTTGGTACAGGATGATCCGTCCATCCAGATCGTGACCAATGCACAGAAATGGTTCGTAGAGAAAAATATCAAAGGAACGGAATACGAAAACATCCCTGTCCTGTCTGCGGGTGCACCGTTTAAAGCAGGCGGCCGCAACGGAGCCGCTTACTACACGAACATCCCTGCTGGTACGATCGCGATCAAAAACGTGTCCGACCTGTACATTTATCCGAACACGCTGAAAGGCGTACTGGTCAACGGTGCCCAATTGAAGGATTGGCTGGAGCGCTCCGCCGGTCAGTTCAACCAGATTGACGTGAAGAAAACAGAAGAGCAACCGCTCATCAATGAAGCATTCCCGACTTACAACTTTGATGTGATCGACGGCGTAACCTATCAAATCGATGTAACCCAGCCGTCCAAGTTCGACCTTGAAGGAAAAGTGGTCAATCCGAATGCAAACCGCATTAAAAACCTGCAATACGAAGGAAAGCCAGTCAAACCGGAGGATAAATTCATCATCGTCACCAACAACTACCGCGCGAATAACGGCGGGAAATTCCCGGGCGCTGATGGTACCACCATTGTCATCGACTCTCCTGACGAAAATCGTCAAATCGTGATCGACTATATCCTTAGCCAAAAAGAAATCAACCCGGCTGCGGACAACAACTGGTCCTTCGCTCCGGTGAAAGAAAAGGTAAACGTAACCTTTACCACCTCTCCGGATGCAAAACCATTTGCGGAAAAAATGCCTCATCTGAAATACCTGAACACCTTGGAAAGCGGATTTGCGAAGTTCAGCATCGATCTTTCCAAAGCAGGCTCCAAATAAGCAGGAGCGGCTTTTATACGGCACCTTCGACATGAAAAAAGCTGATGGCATAGACCATCAGCTTTTTTCTTTACCCGACAAAATGATACTCCCCCCATGGAGAATGACGGAAGAGATGTTCCCCCGATTGCAGGAAGCTTTGACGCGCCTCGCGGAGTCTGGCTTCCATCTGTACCAACTGCAGTACTCCTCGTACATGATAACCTGGGCGATTGCCGTAAACACCCGTTACTTCACGCAGCAAGTTGTCCGGGTAACCGAGCAGCTGGTGGATCATCCAGATTTGCGTGTCGCTCAAATACTGAATGCGGCAGTAGGCCTCAATCGCTTCAATAAAGGAAGACATTCGGTATTCTTGAAGAAGCAGCATTCTCCCCATGAATTGGACGAGGTCAACAAGCTGCATATCCTGCCCGACTGTATCGAGGTCGATTAAGTAGCAGCTGCCGCGGGGAGTCAGCAAAAAATTGTGGCTGGCCACATCCCGGTGTGCTAGCGTGCCTTGTTCCATAGACGCGTAGAGCTCCGCTGTCAGCGGCAATTTGTAAGCAGCCTGGAGAGTGCCTCGCCCTTCGCGAATTGCATCTTCCGCCATTTCTGAAATCAGCTGTTCGAGCCGATTTTGCGGTTCTTTCTGCTCGATATGCCAGGTGATCTTTTCGAAATGCTCCAGTCTGCTTTCCCATTTATCGATCAGCGCTGGCTTTCCATCAAACGGAAATGGCTCCGCCAGCGGAAAATCACGAGCGGCCTGGTGAAATCTGGCGAGGGTCATCGCCGCTCTCTTGACATCGGAAAGAGAAGCGTTATCCGATTCACGTCCATCGATCATATTCATAATCGTATAGTACTTCCCCTGAAAGGGAAAAATCTTTTCTCCCTCATAGTCAGACACGTACTTAACGGTATGGGTAAATCCTTTATCCCGGAGTATCTCTGAAAGCTTTGTCACCCACTCTGCTTTCTCTCGCTGTTTATACCCTTTCAAAATCCAATGGCCCCGATCCGTTTTCAGGTAATTCACGTTCCGACGAGGTTTTACCCCGTAAATACGGCAGCGGAATGCTTTTTCAAGAGACGGAACAATGGATTTGTTCATGTCCGGGGAATCAGGAAGAAGATTCGTCATATCCCGTTTCCCAATCAGGCCACACTTCCGGTGCTGGGAGAGCCGGCTTCTCTTTGGAATCTGGATATGACTCTTGGTAAGCTATATGCTGGTATCCGCGGCCGCAATCATCGGAATCGGGCGTTATGTGATGACTCTCCCCCCTGCGTCTTCTGTGACCAGATGAGCTGGAAGAGGATTCAACATACGTTCTTCTTCTTCTCTGTTTACGAGAACGGGGATAACTTCCATACGGTTCCTCTGGCGAGTGATAATAAGGGTAAGCAGGCGGCATCATGTTCGGCAAGTGGTCCGGCATAAAGTCCGGCATTGCGTGTGGCATCATATTCGGCATGAAGTCCGGCATCGTATGTGGCATCATATTCGGCATAAAGTCTGGCATCGCATTTGGCATCATATTCGGCATAAAGTCTGGCATCGCATTTGGCATCATATTCGGCATAAAGTCTGGCATCGCATCTGGCATCATATTCGGCATAAAGTCTGGCATTACATGCGGGATCATTGGCGGCATCATATTCGGATACGGCATGGGTGGACAAAACGGCATCATTTCCGGGAGTACCTCTGCCTGCACTTGCGGCATTGGGATAATCGGTGGCTGGCCGCACGGCGGGCATGGTCTCACAAAATCATGGTAAGGCTGCGGCGGCTGATATGGGTAGTAAGGCTGCTGCGGTATCGCTGGGCTCACCTGGGTTGGCGGTTGCATTGGTCTTCTTGGAGTGGGACGGAACGGCTGCTGTTGGCCTTTTAGTGTCGGCGGCACGGTCGGCTGCAGCGGGCTGACTTGTGTCCTCGGCATTGGCGGCTGCACTGGTCTTACCTGTGTCTTCGGCAGCGGCGGCTGCAATGGACTTGCTTGTGTCCTCGGCAGCGGCGGTTGCAGCGGACTCACTTGTGTCTTCGGCTCCGGCTGCTGCAGCGGATTCACTTGTGTCTTCGGCTCGGGCTGCTGCAGCGGGCTTACCTGCGTCTTCGGCCTAGGTGTTGGCAGTGGACTGGTCTTTTTCGGCGTAGGCGGCATGATCGGACGTGGAAGGACAGGAGCTTCGGCCAATGGTGAGACTCGCTGCGGCGGACGAGGCTGTGCAGGCGGCAGTGGCGGGAGGGCAGGTGGCATATTATTATCTGGGATAAAGGGGAGTGCCTGAGGTGTTTCGATCTCGGATTCGATCTCCATGCTTTCTTCCCTGTCGAAGTCTTCTTCCGATTCAATATCAATGTCCTCAGGTATATCCTCTTCCATCTCCGGCTCTTCCTCCGTGGGCTCCATCGGGCGTGTCTCAATCCGCTCCGGCACTTCCGGCACCGGCTGCGGTGCTGGCTGCGGTGCTGGCTGTGGTTCCGGCTGCGGCAGCGGAGCCTCCTTTTGCTCTTGGATTGGCCGTTCCTTTACCAGGGGAGATTCGGCTGGCTGCTGGATCGGGCGCTCTTTTACCCGGGGAGATTCCGTTTCCCCAAAGATTTGACTTTCACTTGCCTGAGGAGATTCACTTGATGAAAATGGTCTGCTTTGCTGCGGACGGACTGGAATCCCCATTGACGGGATTTTAACCCTCAAGCCGGGGTAGATGAGATCGGGATTTTTAATTTGACTGTTCAGGCGAAGCAGTTCTTTAAAGTCCACTCCATATTTTTTTGCGATTTTCCACATGGTATCGCCTTTTTGAACTACATGGATTCTCACTGTTTCTCCTCCCTCTCGGAAACTCCCTACCATGGTATGCACCCATGGGCGTTTTGCTCACCCGGTTAAAAAAGGGTTGACGCCCATCTTTGTCACCCGGTTTTTGGACAATAAAAAAGCCACCTGCTCAGGTGGCTTTGTACATGTAAAACGGATACGTGCCAAGCTGTCTGACTTGACAGCCCAGCGCCTCAATTTCTGCAAAGGCTCCAGGCAGCAGCACATCATCCATTTTTTGTTCGATATCGATTACAAAATAGTAGCTGCCCAACCCTTTTTTCGTCGGACGCGATTCAATCTTTGACAAGTTGATCTTGCGCCACGCAAAGGCAGCCAAAACCTGATAAAGCGCTCCGGGAAAATCCTCTGGCAGTGTCACCAGGATGGTAGTCTTCTCTTTGGAGGAGGAGGGCAGATCCAACGGCTCTTTGCCGATGAGCAGGAATCGGGTATAGTTGTTGGAATAGTCTTGAATCTCCTGCCACGCGAAAGAAAGTGGGTAAATTTCCGGATTTAAACGGGTTCCAATCGCAGCCCATGGCTCTTCCGGATGCTCACTGACAGTCTGCGCAGCTTTTGCCGTGCTGTTCGTATACTCGATCACAGCCTGGGGCAGATGCTCCCGAATAAAATTATGGCATTGGGCGATCGCATGCGGGTGTGACAATATTCGTTCAATTGCGGACAATTCCAGCTGCTCTTCCCGCTTGGCTACCAATAGATGCTGGGAAATAGGCAGCGCCAGCTCCCCCATGATCGGCAGGTCCACTTCGTGAATCAACCAGTCCAATGCTGTATTCACGGTGCCCTCAATCGTGTTTTCAATCGGAACGACACCGTAGTCGACTTCGCCTTTGTCAACAGCGACGATCACGTCAATAATGCTTGGATACGGCAGACGTTGAATCTGCAGCCCGGCGGTCAATGCCAACGCGGCTTCCTCGCTGAAGGTTCCGTGCGGCCCAAGAAAAGCAAGTTTCTTCTCCATGGCAGTACTCCTATCCGTATTTATCTCTCTTCGAATACCACCTGTGCGCCATGCTTATCCGGTTTCAGCTGCATCGCTCGATAAGAAACGCCATGTTTGCTCATGACAGATTCTATAAATCCGCTGAGGTTGTGCAAATCCTCCTCTGTTTGATAAAAGCAGAGGATAGTGGGGCCGGCACCGCTAAGAGTAGCACCCAGAGCACCGCTTTCAGCCGCTCCTTCCAGTATTTCAGACAAGCCGGGTACCAGTTCGGCGCGATACGGCTGATGCATCCGATCCTTCATCGCCTGGCTCAACAGGTCAAGTCTGCCTTGCGCCAATGCGGCCACAAGCAAACTGCTATGACCAACATTATATATGACATCCTGCTTGCTGTACATCTGGGGCAGGACATTTCGCGCTTTTTCCGTGGAGAGCGGAAAATCCGGGATGATCGCCAACGTTTTGAGCTCGTCGGGCGGATCGAGCCGAACATACGGAATGGCTTGATGCTTCTCTTCAGGCATGGTAGCAACTACCACTCCGCCAAACAAAGACGCCCCTATATTGTCCGGGTGTCCCTCCAGCAAAGTCCCCATCCGGAACAGCTCGTCACGCGTATACGGCTCGCCTAAAAGGTGGTTGGCAGCCACCAGTGCACCAGCGATGGCTGCCGCACTGCTCCCTAAGCCCCTGGTCAACGGAGCATCGCTCGCGGTCCGGATATACAGCTCCGGGGCGGACTGTCCTGCTTCGCGAAACAGCCCGGCAGCTACTTCATACAGCAGATTGCTCTTGTCGGCAGGCAGCCCTTGCATGTCAGGTCCGATCAGTTCGATTGCGGTCGTTTCAGCTACCGCCATTTCCACCGAGGAGTACAATTGAAAGGCCATGCCGATCGTATCAAAGCCTGGGCCCATATTGGCCGTACTCGCGGGTACATTCACCCGAACTTGCGAACGACTTTCCATCATGCCATCCCTGCTTTCTCGGCAATGAACGACATCACCGCTTCACGGGTGGCCGGGATCGACCGCGGCTCTTCGCCGACCAGCTTCAAAGCAATGTTGGGATCCTTCAAACCGTTTCCGGTCAAGACACAGGCAATCTGTGCGCCATCCGACAGCTTCCCTTGCCTGCGCAGCTTGATGATACCCGCGAGCGACGCAGCCGAAGCCGGTTCGCAAAAGATGCCTTCATGCTTGGCCAGCATTTGGTACGCTTCCAGAATCTCGTCGTCCGTCACGCTGTCCACCAGACCGTTTGACTCGGAAACGGCCTGCAGCGCTCCTTCCTTGCTCGCCGGGTTGCCGATACGGATGGCCGTAGCGATGGTTTCCGGATTGGATACGGTTTCCCCCAGTACGAGCGGAGCCGCTCCGGCCGCTTGAAAACCGTACATGTTTGGCAGGCTGTCGATCAAGCCGAAATCACGATATTCTTTGAAGCCTTTCCAGTAAGCGGTTATATTTCCTGCATTCCCGACAGGGATAGCGAGAATGTCCGGCGCTTTTCCCAGCGCGTCGCATATTTCAAACGCCGCGGTTTTTTGTCCTTCGATCCGGTACGGATTGACGGAGTTCACCAGCGTAATCGGCTGTGACGCGGTAATTTCGCGGACGATTTGCAGAGCTTCGTCAAAGTTGCCGTCGATCGCGATAACCTCCGCCCCATACGCGATGGCCTGAGCCAGCTTTCCGAGGGCGATATTGCCATTTGGTATCAATACGATGCAGCGAAGTCCAGCGCGGGCTGCATAAGCAGCGGCAGCGGCAGACGTATTTCCCGTGGAAGCACACATGATGGTGCGGCTGCCTTCTTCTACAGCCTTGGCTACTGCCATGACCATGCCCCGATCCTTGAATGAGCCTGTAGGATTGAGACCTTCATACTTAAAGTGAAGCTCAACGGCCAGTCTCTCGCTCAGGTTCGGTGCATGAATGAGCGGCGTGCTTCCCTCGTGAAGACTGATCAGCGGGGTGTTTTCCGTCACTGGCAAAAAGCTGCGGTACCTCTCCAGGATGCCGGTGTGCCGTTTGATCATGTTCGGTGATGGTGCCTGGTCCATGTTTATTCTCCTCCCTCTACCCGGTAGCAGCTTTTGATTTCATGAACGATGTCCATTTCTTCCATGTAGGTGAGTACCGCGTCCATGTCGCCTTTGGCCGCCGAGTGAGTCACCAGGATGATTTCAGCCTGCTGACCGTTGTTGTACGGCTGCTGAACGACTTGCTCGAGAGATATATTTTTCTCCGCTAAAAGCTGTGTGATCTGAGCAAGTACACCCCGCTTGTCTGCCACTACCATGCGGAGGAAGTACTTGGACAGCTTTTGACTGTCTTCCTTCAGGATTTTCTCCTTGTATGGAGCTACCATGCCGCGGCCGTTTACGCCGAGCTTCATGTTTTTCACCACTGTCACGAGGTCGGAAACTACCGCTGTTGCCGTCGGCAGCTCGCCTGCACCCGGTCCGTAAAACATCGTCTCGCCAACCGCTTCCCCGTGCACGTAAACCGCGTTGAACACACCGTTTACCGATGCCAGCGGATGACTTTTGGCCACCATGGTAGGCTGTACGCTTACTTCGATGGCTTCTCCGTCGCGACGGGCCAAACCGAGCAATTTCACCTCGTAGCCGAGTTTTTTTCCGTAGGCGATGTCCTCTTTGGATACGCGGCTGATCCCTTTTACATCTACGTCTTCGAGCTTCATCGGAACGCGGAAGCCGAGCGTTGCCAAAATCGCCATTTTACGGGCGGCGTCAAAGCCTTCCACATCGGAGGTGGGGTCTGCTTCCGCATAGCCCAAAGCTTGGGCCTCCTTGAGCACTTCCGCGTAATCGGCCCCTTCCTGGCTCATTTTGCTCAGGATGTAATTCGTCGTTCCATTTACAATTCCCATCATTTTGGTAATTCGGTCGGATGAGAAGCCTTCCACCAATGCGCGCAAGATTGGAATGCCGCCCGCGACGCTTGCTTCGTAAAAGACATCACAGCCTTTTTCCTCAGCCTTTTGCAGGATTTCCCCTCCGTGCAGCGCCATCAAATCCTTATTGGCCGTGACCACGTGCTTGCCACGATCCAATGCAGCCAATATGTAATCTTTAGCCTGCGAGATGCCGCCAATGACTTCCACCACGACATCAATGCCTTCGTCATCCAATATATCGTGAACATCGGTGGTAACGATTTTTTCCATCGAAGGGATGCTGCGGGATTTTTCCGCATTCTGCACGAGAATTTTGCTGATTTCAATGCCAAGCCCAGTCTGCTTTTGCAGATCCTCCTGGTGGGCTTGAATAATCCGGACTACCCCTGTTCCAACCGTTCCAAACCCCATCAATCCTACGCGTACCGTTTGCTTCTCCATGTGAACTCCTCCCAAATTCGGCGACTTATCCGCGACCTACAATCATCGCTCTTCGCACGCCGTTTATCTCTTGCAACCCTTCCAGAAACTCTGTGCTCGGCACCTTCAGGTTCGCCATATCGACGGACAAGGTGATATTGGCAATTCCCTGCAGCGGAATCGTTTGGTTAATCGTCAGTACATTGCCGCCCAAGTCTGCGACGAATTGCAGGACTTTTGACAATAAGCCGGATCGGTGCTCCAACGCGAAGGTGATCGTCATAATTTTTTCACTCATCATCGCGTTGAACGGAAAAATACTGTCCTTGTACTTGTAAAAGGCGCTCCGGCTCAGTCCGACCCGTTCTACTGCCTCATTGACCGTATCGACTTCGCCAGAATCCAGCAATTTTTTCGCTTCAATCGTCTTGGCGATTGACTCGGGCAGGATGTCCGACCGTATCAGATAGAACTTTTCTTCCCGCTTCACTTGCTATGTCCTCCTGAGAAAAACAGTTGTTTTTACATAGAGGACATTATAGCCCATATCTTTTGATCTGACAATCCTTATCCGACATTTTTCTCATTCCAGCGGTTCTCGGGTTCACAGGTACATGCAGACTAGCCCCTTGGCGCAGACTAAAACGGATCACGTACGAAGCGAGGTGAAGCAGGATGGCAGGACGAGGCAAAACGGACAAGTCGGAACGTCGCAATAACCACCCCGCTGGCAAGCCAAGCTCCTTGGATCAATTCGGGGATAACCTCCGTGGGAAAAAGATGGCGCAATCGCCGCATATTACAGAAGATCCGAGCGGCAATGGATAGTACAGACAGCGCTTGAGCGAAATCATCTAAACGCAAAAAAAGTATGCCCTTGTCCCGGGCATACTTTTCTCTTCACTATGACGGTTTGCAAGACTCTGCGGCTAAATGTACAAAGGACCGCTATACGCGTAATTCCCTTTGGTTTCGGCTCAAAAAAATACCGCTCCTCAGGAGGAAGCGGTTTGTGCCAGTTGGTGATAGTAATCGCGAATGACCTTGTGGTATTTTTCATCGATATCGGTAAAGATCAGCTTCACGACGGCTTTTCCATCTTGAAACGTTTTTTCCACGACTTTGGCCATCGCCACCAGCTCCTGCTTGACCGAGGGGATCTCAAAGGATAGGTGCAGAAACTCCCCGACCGCGACATATCCTTCCGTACTCATGACGAGCCTGGTAGGTGAGAAGTATAGCAGAACCCCTTCTGCCTTCTCTTCGATAGGGCGGGCCCCCATTACTTTATACGGAATCTTTACCGTAACGTTGGGCTGGAGTAATTTCAATTCACCTTTTGTGGAAATTTCAATCCCGACCGGAAGCAGTCGAGCCATTTTCACCGGCCAGATTGTCTCTTCCTGAATGACTTCCAGATCCAGCGAAGTAACGGTCGCATCTGTTTCCCAGCGCAGTCGAACCCGGGAGCCGACAAGCGGCGGGCGCTGCTCTTTTTCCTGCGAATAAGACACAATAAGGTATCCTGCTTGAACGTGCTCGACCATCACTGTCAGAGACCCTTGCGGCTGCTTGGCAAGGATCATCTGCAGGACGGCACCGCGATGCAATCGATTGTCAGCGAGAAAAGACGCCAGGGAAACTACGTCAGCCATACCATTCATCACTCCACGAATTCAAACTCAAAATCTCCGATCCGAACGGTATCTTTATCCCGCGCCCCATGCTTGCGCAAAGCGTCATCAACACCCATATTCCGCATCATGCGGGCAAAACGCTGGACCGAATCATAGCTGTTCAGGTTCGTCATGCGCACCAGCTTTTCGATTTTCTCTCCACTGACCACAAATACGTCTTCTTCCTTGGTAATGAAGAATGGATCAGGTTCTTTCTCGGCACGAAATACGACGCGCTCCTCGACCTCTGCCACCTCTTCGACTGTCAGCTTGTCCGGCAGCGTATCCAGCAAGTCCGCCACGGCGTACATCAATTCCCGAACGCCTTGACGAGTCGCTGCCGAGATTTCGAAAACTGTCACATCAGGAAGTTTTTCCTTGAAGCGCTTCAGGTTTTCCTTTGCCTCTGGCAAATCCATCTTGTTCGCTGCGACGATCTGATGACGCTCTTCCAGCCGCAGGTTGTACAGCTTTAATTCCTTGTTGATCTGAATGTAATCCTCATAAGGGTCCCTGCCGTCCACTCCGGCCATGTCAATGACATGAACGATCAATCGGGTACGCTCGACATGCCGCAGGAATTGATGGCCTAGTCCCACACCCTGGTGGGCTCCTTCAATCAGACCGGGCAAATCGGCCATGACAAAGCTGCGTTCACCCAAGTCCACGACACCCAAATTGGGCGTAATGGTCGTGAAGTGATATTCGGCAATTTTCGGTTTCGCTGCCGTCACAGAAGAAAGCAGGGTGGATTTCCCTACAGAAGGGTACCCAACCAGCCCGACATCGGCCATTACCTTTAGTTCCAGCGTAATGTAGCGTTCCTGTCCCGGTTCGCCGTTTTCGGAGATATGCGGTGCCGGATTGGCTGGCGTAGAAAAACGCATGTTTCCGCGGCCTCCACGTCCTCCTTTGGCGATTACAGCCCTTTGGCCGTGCTCCACCAGATCCGCAATGACCTCTCCCGTATCATCGTCCACCACCGTTGTTCCCGGGGGTACACGGACGATCAAATCCTCGGCACCAGCTCCATGCTGCGCCTTGTTGCGGCCATGCTCGCCGCGCGGCGCCTTGAAATGCCGCTGGTATTTGAAATCGACCAGTGTACGCAGTCCTTCGTCAACGACAAAGACGACGTCACCGCCACGCCCTCCATCACCGCCAGCCGGTCCGCCGAGCGGCACGTATTTTTCCCGGCGGAAAGAGACGGCTCCGTTTCCACCGTCCCCCCCTTTTACAAACACTTTCGCTTGATCGACAAACATGATGTCACCTCTATCCTTCCGCAACCGGAACTACCAGCTCCAGTATCCAATCCTCATCTGTATGTATCCATTCGGTGACGATCACCGGGCCCTGCATTCCTTCACGTACCAGTTTTTCCAGTTCGACCATTCCGGATGCACGAATTTTCCCTGCCAGATCGAACCGGAAGTGAATCCCCCGCTCGCCTTTAAACAAGGATATTTGCATGCTGGCTGGTTCGAACATATTTTTTTCCAAATGCTTATTCACTGTACATACAATACCTGACACCGTGTCAAACAAAGCCTTTTCATCCAGGACCGTCAACGCCAAATCTACATGGCTGCACACGTCCACTTCCATGAGCATGTCTTTGTTCAGCGCGTTAAAGGTCAAGAAGAAGACGGACAACATCGAGCTGTTTAGCCGGGCCAGCATACTTTCCTGCATCGCGAGTTCAGAGACGCGCTTCAGGTATGCTTCCCCTTCCTCAGGGCGGCCCAAACGCAGATAGCCAAGCAGTACCTGAACATGATTCAGCCAGTCATGACGCTGCCGATTTAATACGGTCAGCAGTTCGTCTGTTTGCTCTGTAAACAGCTTCCGCTCGTCTATCATTTTTCCCACCCAAACCGATAAGAATTTCTTTCTTGTACCTATTGTAACACATGAAAACGTAGACATAAAGAAAACCCAGCAACAAGGCTGGGTTTTTCGTTTCCGTATTTACGCTTGGGAAGCGACCGGCTCGATCACCACTTGTTTGCGATCGCGGCCCAGACGCTTGAAGCGAACAACACCGTCTGCTGTTGCAAACAGAGTATCGTCGCCGCCTTTCATCACGTTTTCACCTGGGTAAATTTTCGTACCACGTTGGCGAACGAGGATGTTACCGGCTTTTACGAATTGACCATCGCCGCGTTTCACGCCAAGGCGCTTGGAGATGGAATCGCGACCGTTCTTGGTAGAACCTACCCCTTTTTTGGAGGCGAAGAACTGAAGGTCTACAGTAAACAGCATTTTCATTGTGAGGCACCTCCTTGCCATTTGTCATCTTGTACCGAAACGTATGATCCGTACTGCTCCGCAACCGCCAGCAAGGATATGACCATGCTCTCCGCCAGTAGCTGCTGTTTCTCGTGGAGCTCTGCATCCTCCAAGGATGAAATGCTCCAGCGGAGAAACCCGCCGTCTTTTGGAGCCTGCGAAACTTGAGGAACGATGCCGAGCAGAGGGTGAATTGCATTCAAAATGCCAAAACTGATCGCTGATACAGCAGAACATACAATGTCCGAGCCATAGGCAGCCGCATTGGCATGTCCGGAAATGCACACCTCTTTAATCCCGTACGGCGCTCGATTCACGATCACTTCAATCATGGCCGATCACTTACGCGTTGATCTTTTCGATCACAACTTTGGTGAACGGTTGACGGTGACCTTGCTTGCGACGGTAGTTTTTCTTGGATTTGTATTTGTACACGATAATTTTTTGGCCTTTACCGTGTTTTTCTACTTTACCAGTTACCGTTGCGCCAGCTACAGTAGGAGCTCCTGCTGTAACCTTGCCGTCTTTGCTTACAAACAGTACTTTGTCGAAAGTAACTACGTCACCTTCAGTAGCAGCCAGTTTCTCGATGAAGAGAACTGCTCCTTCTTCTACTTTGTACTGTTTTCCACCGGTTTCGATAATAGCGTACATTGTGTGCACCTCCTATACTCAGACTCGCCTGTGCAGGTGCGCCGCGAAGGGCGACTTGAGAACCTGATCCGAGCGGTTACAGTATGCCGAGGCATAACTGTATGACAACCACTAGGATACCATATGGTGATTCGCCCAGTCAAGAATTTTTCGCATGAGAAAGCCAGAGCCGCTCCGCTTCTTGCCGACTTCCGGCATATAAAATCCGATAGCGCCCGCCCGACAGCTCTTCTGCCTTGCGGACGTACAGAGTGACCGGCCATGCCGATCCGTCTGCCTGTCCATTCTGCCAGTATTCAAACAGCCGATCGGACAGCTCCACGAGAGCAGCCTCCGCATCCTGGACTTTGGCCAGAGCTTCAAGATCTTCCCTGAGGTATCGGAAGCACTCCTCTATTTTCAGCATGCGTCCGCCGCCTTCACAGCACGGACACGGCTCTGTCAAACGTTCAGCCAGACTTGCTCTCGTCCGCTTTCTCGTCATCTCCACCAGACCGAGGGACGTCATGCCCAGCACGGACACCGGTACCGGATCGGCTTTTAGTGCACTCTCCAAAGCCTTGAAAACGCGCTCCCGGTTTTTTTCCTCGCGCATGTTGATAAAATCAACGATGATCATTCCTCCGATGTCCCGCAAGCGAAGCTGGCGGGCAATCTCATCGGCCGCTTCCAGATTCGCCGCGGTGACTGCCTGTTCGCGCTGCTGTCCGCCTCTGCCCGAAAAAGCTCCGGTATTGACATCAATCACGGTCAGCGCTTCGGTCCGGTCGATCACGATATTGCCGCCGCCTGCGAGAGGCACTTGCCTTTGAAGCGCTAGAGCGAGCTGCTCTCTGACACCCCACTGCGCAAACAGCGGCTCCTTTTGCCGATGCCAGCGAAGCTTTGGCAGCTCTTCAGGGAACATGGCTTCCATCAGCTTGCCAACCTTGCGAAAAAGAGCCGCGTCCTCAACGATCACTTCCTCTGCGCCATCGGCCAAAAAGTCCCGCAGCGCCGCTTCGATGAGACTGTCGTCCAGCAATAAACGGCACGGGGCCTTCTTGCCTTGCACCGCTTGCCAAGCGTCCCGCCAACGGCCGCGCAAATACGCCCATTCCCGCCTGAGCTGCTCTTCATCCGCTTCGGCCGCTTCGGTACGGACAATCACGCCCTCCTCCTTTTCCAAAAGCGAGGACATGAGCGTGGTCAACCGCTCCCGTGCGTGTTCGTTCCTGATTTTGCGGGAAACGGACACCGGCTCCTCACCCGCGCCCAGTCCTTCCGCCGGCAAATAGACGAGCAGCCGCCCCTGCAGGCTGACCCGCGCTGTCACTCGGGGAGCTTTCGTTTCCGTCCCTTCCTTGATCACCTGAACGAGCAGAGACTCGCCTTCACGCACATAGGCACTAATGGAACGCCCTGCTTTTTTGCCAGAGATCGGAGCTGCTTCGTCCACATACAAAAACGCTTGTTGATCATACCCGATATCGATAAATGCCGATTGAATGCCCGGCACTACCTTGGCCACTTTTCCGTAATAAATATCCCCTGACAGCGCCTCGCTCGCTTCCGCCTGGGTTCGCCATTCCACCAGCTTGCCCTTGTTCATGAGCGCTATGCGCAGCTGTCCACCAGCATTACTGATCCCCGCGCTTTTCAACAGACTGCCTCCTTGCCGATGCCCTTGATTATTCCCCCGTCCGGCCTGCTCATTTTGAGCAAAACACTTTCCGGCTTGCCGGCAGGATAATCATGCAGCGATCGAGTAATCTTTCATGATCCGTCCAAGACAGCTCCTTCAGAAGTAATCTAGCATAGCTGCGCGGGAATGAAAAGGGAAGGAGGATCGTCCAGGATGGTATCACATTCAGCAAAATAGGAGGGCCCCTGATGAGAGAAGAGAGGCAGCTGGGCATTCGCAAGCTTGCCCCGGAAGATGCCGTTCACTTGCGCGTGTGGCTGAATGACGAGCGTGTGCTGACTTATTATGAAGGGCGGGATCGGCCACATGACGACGCGATGATCCGTGCGAATTTTTTTCCGGAAGACGATGAAGGTGTCAGCCGTTTTCTTGTACTTTTCGGAGAGGAGCCAATCGGCTACGTACAATACTACCCCGTCGATAGCCAGGACAAGCTGGCATACGGGTACTCCCCCGATGAAGCCATCTACGGCATGGACCAGTTTATTGGCGAGCCGGTGTATTGGAACAAGGGACTTGGAAGCCGTCTCGTCTCAAGCGTAGTGCAAGCGCTCAGCACGGAAAAGCATGCTACCCGGGTGATCATGGACCCGCAAGCATGGAACAGGCGAGCCATCCGCTGCTACGAGAAGTGCGGATTTCGCAAGGTGAAGCTGCTTCCCCGGCATGAATGGCACGAGGGGAAAAAACGCAATTGCTGGCTGATGGAATGGCGTGCAGAAGACTGATCAGACGGCAGAAACGCCCGCTTGCTCAAAGCAGCTTGCCAACAGCTGTGTCGTGCTTCTTTTCAAACAGCATCGCATGCAGTAGCTGCTGCTCCGGCAACAGCCCCGTCCCTTTGACGTAGACCAGATGGGTATAGCCGCGGCATAACAAGTAGGATACCTCGATTACTGTCGCGGTCGGGGGTACTGTCAAAGCACGCACAGCCTGCTCTTCTGCAGAGCGGACGTATTTCTCCATCAAGAAACGGATGAACTGATAGGGGAAGCGCAAAAATGTCTGAATGTTGATGGCCAGAAGATAGACCGCGACAATGGCAACATTCAGTTGCAGCGAGAGGCTGGCCATTCCCAGCATGAAGGCAGCAAGCAATGTGCTTGCCGCTATTGAGGAAACTGCCGCTTTCCGGTACGGAAGATACCAGCATAGCAATGCCTGGAGTATCCGTCCTCCGTCCAAAGGCCAGATCGGCAAGAGGTTAAAGCCGGCGATGATCAGATTGCTCGTCAGAAAAAAGCGGGCCCACTCCTCTGTCCATAGGCCCAGTGTCCAACAGCCCCAAGAAAACGCCATCATAACGACATTGAGAAAAGGGCCGGCAAGAGCCACAACGATTTCATCCAAGGGATCGGTCGCATACGCCTCTTCCATCGTTGCCACGCCGCCAAACGGCAGCAGCTGCACCTCCGTAACCCTCCATCCCAGCTCTCTGGCAACAGCCACATGTCCCATCTCATGAATGCAGACAATGATAAATAAAGAGAGTACTTCTGTGAACAAGCCCATGACCACTGAAAGGCCGATCACGAACCAAAAGAGCAGATGGATGCGAATACGGATGCCAAAGAGGCGCCAATCATTCAAAGGTGATCACTTCCAGCGGGTTGCTCGGTTGCTCCTGCACCTGCAGTCCTACGTATAGATGCCGTACTGTTTCATTGACCGCTCTCGGGACACCCACCACCTGCCCTGCCCCGAGAAAATCGTCGACCGCTACCTGGACCGTCTCCATGTTGCCAAACCAAAGCTCCCTCCCCTTCGCCAACCGAACAACCACTGTCTTTCCGTACCCAGGCTTGTCGCCGATGAAAGTCACCCAGCCTGTCTCTCCCATCACAACATTCCCGTCCCCTTCGGTGCTCAGGACGACCTTTGTGCTTTTCGGGTCGAAGGGCTTAGCCACTCTCCAGTCCGCTGACCATTTCCAGACGTTCAAGGTCTGCGGCGTGCTTGCGGGAACGGCTTTTGTACCGGATAACGACGGCAAAAGGGTCGGCAGGGAGCCAAACCGGGCCTCGTACCAACCCGCCACACCGGAAAAATTAAAATCGCGCGTCATGACTTCGCGCGCTTGGTTTTTCCAGGAAGATGGCAGCAGCGATGATTGAAACAAAACATAGGCCAGACCAATCAACAGCAGGGACGCAACAATCTGCATGCTCCATTTTTCTTGTGGCGGCAGCGAGGGAAAGCTTCCTTTTTCTCCGCGGGATGTCGTCGGAAACAAATCGGAATCCGTCTCGATCGGGTCCTTCCAGTCATCCACAAACGGGGCGAAGCTGTCTCTTGATTGGGTGCGAATCCGTTCTACCCGCTCTCGTCTTCTCTCTTTCACACCATCTACTTTATCGAACATGTACATCCCTCCGAAGGCCAAGCTTTGGTACATCTTATGACTTGTCTCCTGGCAATATTCGCAGGCTTCAGAGGGTCCATATACATGCAAAAAAGCAGTCCCTCAAACGAGAGACTGCTTTTCGTATCTGCCAATATTTACAGTTTTGCAACGTTGGCAGCTTGAGGACCACGGCTACCTTGAACGATTTCGAATTCTACTTTTTGGCCTTCTTCCAGGGTTTTGAAGCCTTCTGTCTGGATTGCGCTGTAGTGTACGAATACGTCATCTCCGCCTTCTACTTGGATGAAGCCGTATCCTTTCTCCGCGTTGAACCATTTTACGATACCTTGTTGCATGAAACAAACCTCCCTAAACATTGCGCCCATGAGGCGAGAAAGTGTACCGTTAACCTGTTTTTACAGAGAAGTTTTCTTCAGTATGGAAAAAAGTCATACCCTGGCGAGATTTGACCACATGGTGGTGTCTTCTCTTCGAAGGTACGACCCACAACCAATCCATCAAATCACTACAGCTAGTAAAAATGGTTAACTTAGGTTGAGTGTATCACATTCGGATGAAATTGTCACGCATTTTGAAATGTGTGTGAACAACTCTTTTTAATCAAATCTGAGCTTGTCTTTGCGCATCCCGATATTGAGCACGACTCCCATAATCAGAAAATTCGTGAGCAGTGAGCTCCCTCCGTAGCTGATAAATGGCAACGGAAGACCGGTAATCGGCATAAGCTGAATCGTCATTCCGATGTTTTCAAAGACCTGAAAGGTAAGCATGCCTACAACGCCCGCGACGACGTACGAACCAAACGGATCTTTGGCCTCCATGGCGATCCGGATCATCCGGTAAATCAGGAAAAAGAACAGGATCATCAGCAGACCCGCTCCGACAAAGCCCAGCTTCTCGGCGATGACGGTGAAAATAAAGTCGCTTTCCCCTACTGGCACCCAGCCGAAGCTTGCCTGCGTCGGCGTGTTTACTCCTTTGCCCAGCAATTGACCGGAACCGATGGCAATCAATGACTGTTTCAGTTGAAAGCCTTTTCCCATCGCTTCCAGATCGGGATCCAGCCAAAAGACGATCCTGTCCCACTGGTACGGCTTGATGATCTTGAAGAAAAGCGGCTGCTTGTACATATAAATAAGCGCCATCGCTCCGAAAAAGCTGACGACCAGCGTACCCAAGTACAGGACGTGCTTGAGCCGGATTCCGCCTACGATCAGCATGGTGACCAGAATTCCGCAGTAGACAAGCGCACTTCCGAGGTCGGGCTGCACGAGAATGAGCAGCAAAGGTACGGCCACGATCAAGCCTACGGGAATGAGCTGATAAAAGTAATAGAACCGATTGTTGTCTTCCGCATGTTTGGCCAAAAGCCTGGCCACCGCGAGAATCGTAAATAATTTCATCGGTTCGGAAGGCTGAAATAGGATGACCCCCAAATTGTACCAGCTGGTCGCATTGTTGATCGGCTTCGTCTCAAAGACACCAATCAGCAGAATAATTCCGATCGCATAAAAAACGTATGCCAAAGAATGATACAGCCGATAATCGAACAGCAGTGTAACGGCGAGGACAACAAAGCCGATCGAGTACCAAAGCACTTGTTTCATGGCAGCATCCACGCCCTTGGCGGACCCGCTTATCCCGATGTAGCTGAATGCGCACAAGCCAAGCAAAATGACGAGAATAGCCCAGTCTATCTGTTTTAAATGTCGTTTTTCCAGGTCCATGGTTATCCTCCTAGAAAACCTTTCTCCCCTGTCAACAGACGGGGCTTTTGCCTCTGTTCATGATGTGTAGACGAAAGGAAAGAACAGGAGTGCTCCTGTTCTTTATCTATGTGCCATCATCGGTTTATTTAAAACCAAAGAATTTCCGGACTTTTTGAAACACCCCTGCTTTTTGTTCCAAAGGCTGCAATGGAACCGCTTCACCCAGCAGGCGGCGAGCAATGTTGCGGTAGGCAATGGCAGCACGCGACTCATGATTCATAACCGCCGGCTCACCTTGGTTGGCAGATTTGATGACATGATCATCATCTGGCACAACGCCCACCAAGTCAATGGCTAGCAAATCCAGAATATCTTCCACATCCAGCATATCGCCATTTTTCACCAAATGAGGGCGCACGCGATTGATGACCAGCTTGGGCATCCCCATTTTTTCCCGCTCCAAAAGCCCAATAATACGGTCCGCATCGCGTACAGCGGCTTTTTCCGGAGTGGTAACCACAATCGCCTGGTCAGCCCCGGCGACCGCATTGCGGAAGCCCTGTTCAATGCCTGCCGGACAATCAATGACCACATAATCGAATTCACGCTTTAGCTGGGTTACAATTTCCTCCATCTGCTCGGGGGAAACTGCCGATTTGTCTTTTGTCTGTGCAGCCGGCAGCAAGGACAGATTTTCGAACCGTTTGTCTTTGATCAAGGCTTGCTGCAAACGGCAGGACCCTTCCGCGACATCAACCAAGTCGTAAATGATCCGGTTCTCCAGACCCATCACCACATCCAGGTTGCGCAGCCCGATATCGGTATCCACCATGCATACCTTTTGGCCCAAAAGTGCAAGAGCCGTTCCCAGATTGGCGGAGGTGGTCGTCTTTCCCACGCCGCCTTTTCCTGATGTTACGACAATTCCAATACCCACATCCGTTCCTCCTTCAACTACGTCGAGTACCACATTTCACATCTGTATCCCGAATCGGCAAATTCTCTCCTAGTCGTCTCAATGTTTCCGTTCTCCCAGCTCTGGACGAATGCGGGGCAAATAGTTCATCTTGGCTACTAGCATCGTCCCATCTTCCAGGTACGCGAACTCGGTGCCGCCCGAACTACTGGCCCACTCTTCTCCCGGCTTGCTAATGACATCCGCAATCCTCAGTTGGGTAGGAGCCATGACCGCAGCGGCAATGATGGCCTGTGTATCTCCTTTGAATCCCGCGTGTACATAGCCGCGAAGATTGCCCAGAATGTAAATGTTACCGGTAGCACGAACAGTACCACCGGGATTGACATCACCCAACAGCAGCAGGTCTCCTTCAAACTCCAGCACCTGTCCGGAGCGAACCGTATGCACCTGAATGGAGAACGTTGATTTGAGGCGCTCGGCAAACGCTTCTTCTTTGCTAATGACATCCGCATCGATCGTATGGATGACAAGGTTCCCTTTTTGCCGAATGATATCCGTCAACTGCTCCTGCTGTTCAGGAGAGCAGTACCGCTTCCCCAGCTTGAGAGAAACGCGAATAAGCGGGCCTGACAGGATTTGTTGATGGCTGTGCTCTATTTTTTCACGCAAGTCGGTCAGCAGTTCTTCAAAGGAACAGGTATCGTCCATGAAAAAAACGAGTCCCTCTTTTGTCCCCTTGATCGTGACCTTGCTTTTTGCAGTCGTCACCTGTTTCACCTCGACCGATACCATTCGCCATGATGACAAAAGATTCCTGCTCTGCGTGAAAAAAATGCCGAATCGGGTCGGCAGCCCGGCAGCCCGTCTACCTGGTGGTAGACTGTTGGGATCCAGTAGCTGCCGTTGCCGTTGTTTGTGAACGCTCGGTTGTAGTAGTCGCAGTTCCAGATGGTGGTGCCGGAGTCAAAACTCCTGGATTCAACTCGTTATAGGCTTCAAGCAAACGACGGGCAACAGGTCCGGTAGCATCGGAACTCGAAGTCCCGTCACGCAAGCTGTTTGGCGCAACGACGACAAATACGACTTGGGGATTTTCATAAGGTGCATAGCCGACGAGAACGGCGTTTTCTGCTCTTTGGCCTGTTTGTGCGGTACCGGTCTTGGCCGCGACCGTAAACGGCAGGCCTGCAAACGTGCGATAAGCCGTACCTCCCGGCTGGGTTACCATTCGCATCCCTTCTTGCGCCACTTTAATGTACTTGGGATCGATTTCCACCCGGTTCAGAACCTGTGGCTCAATTACAGTCAGCGTTTGGCCGGGTTGTTTCGGATCAGTCGTACCGCTGCGGATTTCTTTTACCAGATGAGGACGCATCCGATAGCCGCCGTTGGCAATAGTTGAGACGTATTGTCCGATTTGCATCGGCGTGAACAGGTCGTACTGGCCGATCATGGCGTCTGCAAGGTTTCCGTAGAACAAGTTGGAGTTTTCCACTCCCTTTCGCTCTCCCGGCAGATCGATTCCTGTTTTCACGCCCAAGCCAAATTGGGCATTGTAGTAATCGAGAATGGAGAATTGCTCGGACCAGTGTGTCTTCGCCCGATTGGCCAAACGAATGGCCATTTCGTACATGTACGTGTTATTTGATACTTGCAGGGCACGCCGGGCGTTGACAATCCCATGGCCTCCCGGCTTCCAGTTCCGCTTGTACGACGTTCCGACCTTTAATCCGCCTCGGTCGTTAATCGATTCAGTTGGCGTGGTCAGCCCTTCCTGCAGCGCAATCATCACCGACAGCGGCTTATACGTAGAAGCCGGGGGATAAGCTGCATAAATGAAGCGATTTGATTCATTCGGGAGAATTTCTGTCGCGTATCTCTTGTTGAACTCTTTCCGGTCATAGTAAAGGTTCAAATCGTAATCAGGATAGCTGGCCATCGCCAGCACTTCGCCTGTATTCGGATTCATCACCAGCACATGGGCATCCTTGAATTCCTTCGGCGTGCTCGGTTTTTTCTTGAATGCCTCTACTTCTTCCTTCAAAATCGCCTCTACCTTGCTTTGGAAACGCCAGTCCAGCGACAGAACGAGATCGTCACCGGGCTCTGCGGGACGCCGGGGATTTCTCTCCACGGTTTCCGAATTTTTATTGACGTGCACCTCTTCAACGCCGTCTTTTCCCCGCAAGTAGCGTTCGTAGTAGCTCTCCAGACCCGTCACGCCTACCCGGTCGAATGGATTGTAGCCCTGTGCCTGGTATTCCTTTAGCTGTTCCGGCTTGATCGCGTTGGTGTAGCCGAGAATATGCGTAGCAAAGCCAGTACCGTCGGGATCCCGGAAAATTTCCCGGACCGGCTCGAGAACGACGGAGATTCCCGGCAGTTCAGACAGCCTTTCTTCAATCTTGAACCGCTCGTTGTCCGTGATATTTACCTTTACACGGCGGGGAATGTAGCTTGGCAGGTGGGACGAGCGCATCTCTTTCAACAGAGACAGCTTGTGCCATTGAAACTGGCGTTGCTGGTCATTCAGCTTCAAATTGATTTCCAGGCCAAACAGCGAAGCATACCGCAGTAAATCCATGTCGGATTTCGTGCCCAGCTCTGCCGGAGACGGCAGCTTCTCCAGCTGGTATTTTGTCTCTTTGACCAGATCGCTGCGGTCGTCCTTGTCCAGCGTCAGCTTCAACGGTACATTGGCAGCAATGGCGCTCTTCAATAGCTCCGTATCCGACATCCCGTCAAACGCGGACGACTGTCCTGGAGCACTCATCTTTGCTTTCAGCGCGTTCTGAACCGTCTTCCGCTCCTGATCGGTGAACGGAGATCGTACGCGCAAGCCCACGTAAAGCGCTGTTTTTACCAGATCCACATCGGACATTCCTTCCACTTCGCTTACCTTTGGCAGCTTTTGAAGCTTGGGAATGAGCTTGTTGATCAGCTCTTCCGTTTCTTTCGGCCCGAAGGCAACCGGCAATGTGGAATTCAGCTCGATCGTTTTTTTCAGCAATTCCTCATCCGTGCCCATCTTTTCCGCGTCTACAGTCAGGATTCGGGCCAAACGGTCGGCTACCTGTTCCTCATCAATGTCCTTTCCTTCCTCTTCCACATACGTAACGGTGTATACCGGTTTATTGGAAACGAGCACGGCTCCGTTCGTATCCAGAATTCGACCGCGGGGCGCAGGAATAGGCAGCTCTCGAATGCTGAACTTCTCCAATTCGTGCCGGTACTGTTCCCCTTCAACCAGCTGAACGTAGGCCAGTCGGAGGATGACAGCTGCAAAGAGCAGAAACACGATGATAAACAAGATGTTTAGCCGTACCGGAATATGCGATTTCTGTTCCTGGGTTTCACCCACGATCCTTCTCCTCCTCTCAGGGTGAATCGTCATACCAATGATTTATTCCAGCGGCACTTCCCGTTTGGAGATGACAGCCTTGCAGATGGTCTTCATCGGGAGATAAATCAATAGTCCAAACAGGATATTGAGAACCGTTGTCGGTATGATTTGCCAATTTAACATCCAGCGAACATCCAGCGGTGCAGTCGCAAATAACCGATGAGTGCTGTACAAAAGCCATTCGTGGCCAAACAGGATCAGGCTGCATGTGATGAAGACCATCGCAAAGCCGCGCTGAAACAAGACGACGATCAGCCCTGCGAAATAGCTGGCTACCATCATCGTCATCATGTACAGTCCTACAACCTGTCCATAAAGAACATCGTGGAGCAATCCGATGGCCAGGCCGTAGTACAATCCCTCACGCCTTCCCAGAAACATGGACACGAGCAAGGTACCTACAAGCGCAAATCGGGGTACTGTCATCCAGGACAGACCCCATGCGGAAGGCGACACAAACTGTATAACCGTTCCCTCAAGAACAAACAACAGCAGCAGCGTCAACGTCAGCAATAACCGAGACATTATTGTCCACCCCCGGCAGCCGGCGGAGCGGGTGGTGTCTGTGTCTGCTGGTTGGGAACCAATTCGCCTGTAGGCGTGAAGGTAAAGCTCCGTTCTACCACCATCACTTCATTTAATTGGGAGAAGTCTGCGCTGGGCTGGATGTAGGCCGTCTGCGTCAAACCGTAATCATCCGGCTCTACCCGGACAATATACCCGATCGGCAGATTTCGCGGTATCACCCCGCCCAGGCCGGAAGACACCACCTGCTGTTTTGCTTCAATTTTCTGTCCCCAAGGAATTTTTCGCATGATCAACAGACGCTCCTGAGGATCGTATTCTTCAATGACGCCGCTTACGGTTTGATAGGACGTCGTGCCGTTGGCCGCCTGCAGCTTCACCTGGATATAGGCAGATATGTGGTTTCGCCGCTCGTAGCTGGTCAACAGCTCGACTGTCGAAGAGAAATTGGCTACGCTCTGTACTCGTCCGATCAAGCCTTTGGCTGTCATCACTGCCATATCTTTTTTGATTCCGTGCTTTAATCCTTTGTCAATCGTAATCGTATTGTTCCAAGTGTCTGGATTTCGCGCCACTACCTCTGCGAAGCGGAGATCGTATGATTTTACCAGATTATCCTTCGCCTGCAGGGCGGACCGCAAACGTTCATTTTCCGCTTGCAGGTCGTGCAATTCGGCTGTCATTCTCGCGTATTGGTCCATACCAGCTTTCAGTGCACGATTCTCCTCGTAAACATCATACGCATCGCCAATTCCCTGAAAAAAGCCGGAAACAGCCTGGGCAGGGCGATAAAAAAAGCCCTGCACCACGCTGAATGTATCCTTCAAAAACATTTCCGGCCAGCTGAGTTTAGACCGTTCCCGGGAAGTGAAACCCACGATCGTAATGAGCAAAACCAGGCCCACAAGGACAATGATCAGTCGCTTATTCCCGAAAAACGACATGCCGCAACCTCCGTTTATCTACCGCGTTTTTGTCGGGAAGAGGTTATACCGTGCTTTGACTTGAACAAGTGCAGGTTCTCCAACGCACGGCCGGTTCCGATCGCTACACAATCCAGTGCGTTTTCCGCAACGTGAACCGGCATGCCGGTTTCTTTGCTCAGAAGACGATCCAAATTGCGGAGCAAGGCCCCGCCACCGGTCAGTACAATCCCTCTGTCCATAATGTCCGCAGCAAGCTCCGGCGGACTTTTTTCCAACGTAACTTTTACAGCTTCCACAATCGCCGCTACCGTCTCGGCCAGGGCTTCGGCGATCTCCGTACTGCTGACGCTCAGCGTCTTCGGCAATCCCGTTACGAGGTCGCGTCCGCGGATTTCTACCGACTCTACTACTTCCGGCGGAATGGCAGAACCGATCTCCAGCTTCAGTGTCTCCGAGCTGCGCTCCCCAATCATCAGATTGTACTTCCGTTTGATGTATTGAACGATCGCCTCGTCCATCTCGTCCCCTGCTACACGAATCGAGCGGGCAGTGACAATTCCGCCTAGCGAAATGATGGCAACCTCAGTCGTACCGCCGCCGATGTCCACAACCATGCTGCCAGTCGGCTCCCATACAGGCAGATCAGCCCCGATGGCAGCGGCAAAAGGTTCTTCGATCGTGAATGCTGCTTTTGCACCTGCTTGGGTAGTCGCATCTTCCACAGCGCGCTTTTCAACCGCTGTGATCCCGGATGGAACACACACCATCACATTTGGACGGCGGCTGAACAGCCCTTTGTTCTTTTGCGCCTGATTAATAAAGTATCGCATCATAGTGGCGGTTGTTTCAAAATCGGCGATGACACCGTCCTTCATCGGACGAACGGCGACGATATTGCCCGGTGTACGGCCGATCATGTTTTTCGCCGCGTTACCGACGGCCTCAATGGTATTCGTATCGGTACGGATCGCCACGACAGACGGCTCACGAACGACGATTCCTTTCCCTTTTGCATAAACGAGTGTATTGGCAGTGCCAAGGTCAATCCCCATGTCACGAGAAAATCCACCAAACATAGAAAAACTCCTTCCGCTAAGTTCCAAATGCTAGTAAGTATTGTAAGTCATTAGCGAAACAGGGGGATTACAAATATCCCTGCTCCTTTAGGCTGACAAAGCTGCCGTCACCGATGATGATATGATCGAGCAATGAAATGCCGATCAGTTCACCGGCCTCCTGCAGTGTCCGCGTAACGGCAATATCCTCCCTGCTGGGTGTAGGATCGCCGCTCGGATGATTATGCAAGCAGATGACCGAAGCACTGCTGCGCCTGATCGCTTCTTTGAAGACTTCTCTGGGGTGCACGATCGAAGCGTCGAGACTCCCGACAAAAATAGTCTGTTTTCCGATCACGTGATTTTTTGTGTTTAGAAACAAGCAAACAAAATGCTCTTGGGTCAAGTGCCTCATTTCCGGAAGCATCAGCTTGGCGACGTCACGCGGCAAGCGAATCGTTGTGCGCTTTTCGGGGGAAGAAAGGGCAACCCTTCTGCCCAGCTCGAACGCAGCCTGCAATTCCACCGCCTTGACGGTGCCTACTCCCTTGATCCTTGTCAGCTCAGCATGAGAGGCTTGGGCCAATTCGCCGATGTCGCCGAAGGTGGCCAACAAGCGCTGCGCCAGTTGAAAAACCGTCTCTTGTTCTCTTCCCGTACGGAGCATAATGGCAATCAGCTCGGTGTCCGAAAGGTAAGCCGCTCCCTCCCGAAGCAGTCTTTCCCTTGGACGGTCATAGTAAGGGACGTTTTTCATGTGCATTTTGTTACACTCTTTTTGCGCCAATTTTTACCGCCTCCAGCTTCCATAGGAAGGTTGTGCGAGTAACGGCTGGCGATGAAGGCGTTTCAAGTGCTGTGTGGCCGTTGCCGCGTTTTCTTACGTTACAACAAGGAAATCCCGAAACGGGAAAGCATGTTGGCCGTCAGACAAAGAGGCAGGCCAACTACAGTAAAATAGTCGCCTGTAATGCTTTCTACCATGGTTGCACCTATACCTTGAATGGCGTAGGAACCAGCCTTGTCCATCGGTTCTTTGGTACGAATGTATGCGTGAATCTCGCGATCGGTCAGCGCTCGAAACCGCACTTGTGTCTTGCTGTGCTTTACTTCGGAGCGACCGGTTTCGGCATCGATCAGAGCAACCCCGCTGTATACGACGTGCTCCCGTCCTTGAAGAGAAGAAAGCATCTGAAACGCCTCCTCTTCGTCAGCAGGCTTGCCCAAAATGATGTCATCCAAAACCACAACCGTATCGGAGCCCAAGACAATACCCTTCTCTACTCTGTCTGCCACAGCCCTGGCTTTTCGGTATGCCAATTGTTCGACTACTTCGTGGGGGAGCAGCCCCTCCTGCGTGGATTCATCTACGTCACTGGTCATGACCGTGAAGTCGAAGCCCACTGTCTTCAGGAGTTCGCGACGGCGAGGAGATGAGGATGCCAAAATGAGAGATGTACTGGTTTTCATGTCGTCTCTACCTACTTCATTCTTCGATATATCCAGAACGCGAGGGCAAGCCCTCCAATACTAGCCAGATTTAGTTTTACCTGAAGGTTCAAGTCGTACTTCAAAATTTCTAAATCGGCTGCTGGTGACCATGTTATCTCTTTGCTCTTCGTCAGAAAAGGGACCCATGGCCCCAAAACTTCTCCCAGGATGCTTCCACATAACAACCCGGAAATTAAAAGAAAAACAAGTGTAAGCGTTTCTTTCCCCTTCATCAATTCTCCACTCCCTTTTTAGCAAGGGAATCTATTTTTGCCAACCATAAGTGTAGCAAATGGGACCACTCGAAACAATCCCTGATTGCTCCTGGTACTTACTGTATAAAAAGAAAAGACTTCCAGCAAGAATATATGCCGCAAGTCCCGTGTCCATTTGTCTATCTTTTGATGTTTTATGTCGGAGCAATAATCTGCCGCAAAGGGAGCGTCATGAGGCGTATGAGCGATAAGCAGGCTTCGTTAGGCTAGCTGTTTTTTTGAAGCTGGGCTACCCAGTCGGAATAGGATTCCCAGAAGGAGAGCACGCCAGTCTGTACTTGCCAGGCATATGATTCTGCGCTGGCCTGTTTCTTTGCCGCCGCTGCTTCTGCCATTTTCCCCTGTGCGGTCATCGCCTGATTAATCCCGTTCACCATGCCGTTGATCATGGGCTGCCATTGCTCAGAGGACTGCAGCAATCGACTCTCCTCCAAAAACTGACGGTGCTGCTCTTTTAGCTGAGCCTCCTCTTCCTTTGACAAAGGCGGCTGGGCCGTGCTGACAACCGCACCGGATTGAAGAGACAGAGTCTTGGCTATTTTCCATCCGTTCTGCAAAAACCCGTTTACATCCGGCAGCTTCTCGCCAGTTGTCGCCGCTTGCAGGGAGACTGCCTTGTCAATTCCCGGGAAGGTCATTTCCTTTACATACACATCGATGCCCTTTTGCTTCAATATGCTGGCAAAGCCCAGTACAGCATCCCTGTTGGGAGAACCTGCTGCAAACAAGTACTGCTTATCGCTCCCCTTGTACAGAAGATGCGGAAGTCCCGCATCCTTGAGCGGCATGACTACGTCCTCTCTTGGCACGTTAGGCTGAAATGCACCGGCCTGAGCGACAAACAGCTTTTCATCGGGCAGCTTCAATTTTACCTCTTGTCCCGGGGCCTGTGTCTGGGATGAGACGGGCTTCGTCAAAGCTGCTCCCGGGTCTGTCGCTGATTTCGGCTCCGGCTCCTGTGCAGTCAATGTATGAACGGTATCGCTCAAAACGGCTTGGTACGATTGCGTTACCTGCTCCTGGTTGAATACAGTCAAAACCAGCAAGCCAAACAGCAAGCCGATGGCTACTGCTCCTCCTGTGCTCAGCAAGGTTTTCGCCCACCCTTGATCACGCACCCAATCTGGCACAATGATGGGCCTTCTGCCACCTGGAGTGTGGTGCTCATTTCCACCTTCATCCACTGGCAGAATCACGTCTTGTCGCGGCTCTTTCGGCTCCGTCTGCGACGTGGCGCGAAGCTGGGCCAGCCGTGACCAAGCATCCTCGTTTCGGACCGGCTTTGCCACAGGCGCCTGGCTTTGAACCGAATTCCAACGCATCGGCTGCTCTGCTTTTTTCTCCTTTTCCGCTCTCTTTCCGTTCCACCGCTCCCCGTTCAGCCTCACCGTAACCTTGCTCTTGTCTCTTTCCCCGTTCACGATAAACGCCTCCTCCACCCAGGCTACTTTGTATCAGCATACGTCTGGGAGGGACAGGTTATGACTCTCGGGGCGGACGTGTTTACGGGTTCCAGGAAAGCAGCAGCCCGGCGTGCACCAGCCCTCCGCCGAAGCCGTACAGCAAAAGCGTATCTCCCGGTTTCACCCGCCCGTCCCGGATGCCCAGATGCAAGGCTAGCGGGATCGTTGCTGCAGAAGTATTGCCATAATATTTCAGGCTGTAGAGCGTCTTTTCCATCGGAAACCCGCTCTTCTCACAAATCGACTCGATCATCCGCAAATTGGCACTGTGCGGGATAAACCAATCCACATCATCCAGGCTTTTGCCTGCCTTCTCCACGACAGCCTGCATTCCTTTGGGAACGGTGGTTACGGCCCATTTGTACACCTCTCTGCCGTTTTGCACGATCAAGCCGTTCCCGGCAAGCTCGTGGTCACCCATCCGGCTAGACAGTCCTGATCGATAGACGTGAATGCCCCCTTCTCCTTTTGCCCCCACGTTTGCGGAGAGGAACGAACCGTGGCCCGGGGCCGCTTCCACCAGCATAGCGCCCGCACCATCCCCAAACAGAATGCAGGTGGTGCGATCCGTGTAGTCTGTAACTTTCGACATCGTTTCTGCTGCCACGACAAGGATGCGGCGGTGCAAACCCGCGCTGATCATGCCATCAGCCAGATGCAGGGCATAAGTAAACCCGGCACATGTCGCATTCAGGTCGAGCGCTCCCGCATGAGTCATCCCGAAATGAGCCTGCAGTTTGCTCGCTACACTGGGAAACGGATAATCCGGCGTCGTCGTCGACACCAGGACCAGATCGACATCGGAGACGTCCTTGCCCCAGGTCTGCATCAGGTTTTCTACCGCAGCAATCGCCAAATCGCTCGTGTATTGATCTTCCGCTGCAATTCTTCGCTCATGGATTCCTGTGCGCTGCACAATCCATTCATTGGATGTATCCACCATTTCCTCCAGATCGGAATTGGTCATAATCCGCTGAGGCACATACGTCCCGATTGCCGTTATTCTCGCTGAGGATTTTCTTTCCAAAGACATATTGCAGCCACCCCTTTATCACTTAGTATTAGTACCTGGTACTAATTATATGGATTTTTGCTCCTTTTGACAAGAAAAAAAGCCCGGACTGTCGTCCAGGCTCCCATGAATATCTGTCTTGCTTTCATTTGCACGCGTTATTTCACCAGTTTTTCCGCCAGCCAGTGCGCCGATTTCCAGATGTCCCCGGCTCCCATTGTCAGCACGAGGTCGCCCGGTTTGAGCGATCGCGCGAGATGATCCTGCACGAGCTCCTTGGTCGGAATGTACTGGGCGCGCGGATGGCTGTTGGTGCGGATTTTTTCAACCAGCACCTCTGCCGTGACGCCTTCGATCCGCGCTTCTCCCGCAGGTGAATAGATGTCTGTAATAATGACTTCATCTGCTTCCCCGAAGGCTTTGCTAAACTCATCCATCAAAAAGTACGTTCGGGTATAGCGCTGCGGCTGAAACACCGCAATTACGCGACGGCCCGATGCCCGCGCGCCATTCAAGGTCGCCATAATCTCTGTCGGATGATGGGCGTAGTCATCTACCACCAAAATGTCCTGTGCATCCCCGATGATCTGGAAACGCCTTTTGGCTCCGCTGAATGAGGTAAAGGCGGCTGCGATCTGTTCAAACGCAAGACCAGCCTCGAGGCATACGACAACTGCCGCCAATGCGTTGGCGATGTTGTGTTTACCCGGCACAAACAGCACGAGCTCTCCCAGCAAGACATCCTTGCGGTAAATTTTGCAGTTGGTCCGCCTGTCTCCGCAAACGATCTCCCTGGCACTGAAATCTGCCTGATCCACATATGCAGGCTGAATGGAGTACGTGATTGCCTCTCCCGTCATGTCTGCCATCAGTTCCCGGATATGCGGGTCATCCAAACAGAGGACAGCCTTTCCTCCCGGCTTCAAGTGGCTCAGGAATTTGGCATAGGCACGCTTCAGGTTGGCAAAATCGCCGTCAAAATGCTCCAGATGATCCGGTTCGATATTGGTTACAACTTCATAAACCGGCCGGTATTCCAGAAATGAGCCATCGCTTTCATCGGCTTCGGCAATGACGAGGTCGCTTTTGCCTGCTTTCGCGTTGGTTCCTGCGCTCATCAGCTCGCCGCCAATGATGAACGTCGGATCAACACCGCATTCCTCGAGCACATGGGCAATCATCGAGGTCGTCGTCGTTTTACCGTGTGCGCCAGCTACAGCCACACCCGTACGCTCATTCAAAATACTGGCCAGCATTTGGGAACGGTGCAAAACCGGAATCCCTCTTTCCGCCGCCGCAACCACCTCCGGATTGTCCGGGGAGATGCTGGTGGAATATACAACCTTATCGCATCCTGCAACGTGACTGGCGTCGTGTCCAATATGCACGACAGCCCCACGCTGTACTAGTTTTTTGGCCAAGTCGTTCATTGCGACATCGGAGCCGGTTACCTTGTAGCCAAGGTCGATCAAGACGCGGGCGATGGCGCTCATGCCATATCCGCCTATGCCCACAAAGTGGACGTGTTGGGCCTGATCCACCCTATTCACCTGCCTCTTCTACAGTAGTGGGAAAGAATGTGCGCACTTGGGCGATGAAATAGAGCGAACCGCAGACAACCAACCAGTCGTCGCCGTTTGCTGCTCGGTTGTCCTTCACCCAAGAAGCGAGAAACTGGCGCCAATCGGAGACAATATCCAAGCGTGCAGCTTCCCAGCCTCCCGCAAGAAATGCCTCTTGCAATTGACCAGTCTCCGCGGCGCGGGGGAAGTCAAACTTCGTCAGTCGAACGGTTTCTACGTTTGTCTGCAATCCTCTCAGCGCTTCGGCCATCCTTTTCAGCGGCTTATCCGCCAACCCGGAGAACAGCAAATGCAGCCGGGTATTTGGCGTCGTCAACCGGTTCAAGCTGGCAACCAGCGCCTCGATTCCTTCCTGATTGTGAGCCCCATCCAACATGACCATTGGTCTTGGCGAGACTACCTCTAGACGCCCAGGCCAGCGAGTTTGTTGCAGTCCGCGCACAATTTCTTCTTCCTCCAGGAGATAAGACAGGTAATTGCGCAGAACGTCGATGGTCATCAGCGATACCGCGGCGTTTTCTGCCTGATGGGGGCCATTCATTGCCAGCCGGTATTCTGACTCGGCCCGCCGGAAAATGCTCCGGTAGCGGATCTGTTGTTCACCGATCCGCTCCTGCAGCTGCTCTGCATCAAAATGGGAACCGATGCGATACAGCGTACTTCGCGACCTGTCTGCGGCCTCCTGCAGGACCGCGAGCACTTCTGCCCGCCTTTCACCAGTGATGACGGGTACCCCCGGCTTGATGATCCCCGCCTTTTCCCGGGCAATCTCGGGAAGGCTGTTTCCGAGTACGTCCATGTGATCCATGCCTATGTTCGTAATGACGGTTGCGATCGGGAAAACGACATTGGTCGAGTCCAGTCGTCCGCCCAAGCCCGTTTCCCAGACCACGACTGCCGGTCTTGTCACGTTGGCAAAATAGAGGATGGCAATGAGTGTAATCACTTCAAATTCGGTAGGAGAGCCAAATCCTGATTCTGCTTCGCAGCGCTCCACAAGAACCCTTGCCTGTTCCACCAATTCGACCAAATCGGCTTGCGGAATCATCGCCCCGTTGTATCGAATCCTTTCCCGGAAATCGATCAGGTACGGGGAAGTGAACATCCCTACACTGTATCCGGCCTCCATCAGCATATGGCTCAGATAAGAGCAGGTAGAGCCTTTCCCGTTCGTACCGGCGACGTGAATAAAAGCAAGCCGTCTCTCGGGATTCCCCAATTGCCCCAGCATCCACTGCATTCTTTCCAGTCCCGGCTTTTGGCCAAACCGAAGCAGTCCGTGCAGCCAGTCTAGCGCTTTTGTGTATCCTTCCAATCCTTCAGCATTCATGCCGCATTGCTCCATTCTCAAAAATATGCGAAGGTACGGCGGTTCATTCGCCTTTTAGCTCAGATAGGCGGGCCATTACTTTCTCGCGTTTTTCCATGTAACCGGCCATCTTCGCCCGTTCCTCTTCGACTACTTTTTCCGGAGCCTTAGCCATGAAGCCCGGATTGTTCAGCTTTTTCTCGATTCGCTCGACTTCTCCGTGCAGCGTCGCCAGTTCTTTTTCCAGACGCTTCACTTCTTGGTCCAGATCAATCAATCCCGCCAGCGGCAAGAAAAGCTCCGCGCCTGACACGACTGCGGACATCGCTTTGTCCGGTGTCTTCAGCTGCTCGCTGATCTCCAGGCGCTCCGGATTGCAGAAACGGACCAGGTACTCTTCACCGCGTTGGAGACGTTCCAGCGTGAGAGAATCGCCCGGCTTGATCAAGAGCTCGATTTTCTTGGACATCGGCACATTCACTTCGGCCCGGATGTTGCGGACACTGCGAATGACTTCCACGAGCAGATTCATTTCTGCCTCTGCGTCCGGGAAAATCAATTGCTCATTTACTGTCGGCCAGGCTGCAACCGTGATGCTTTCTCCCTGATGCGGCAGTGCTTGCCAAATTTCCTCGGTCATGTAAGGCATGAACGGATGCAAGAGACGCAAGGTCTGATCGAGTACAGTGACCAGGACGGATTGGGTCGTCTTTTTCGCTGCCTCGTCATTGCCGTACAGCGGCAGCTTCGCCATTTCGATGTACCAGTCGCAAAGGTCATCCCAGATGAAGTTGTACAGGACGCGGCCAGCTTCGCCGAATTCAAACGCATCCATGAGACGGGTAACGTCTTTGATCGTCGCCTGCAGGCGGGACAGAACCCATTTGTCCGGTGTGGACAGGTTTCCACTAAGATCGATGTCCTCGTAGCCAAACCCTGTCAGATTCATCAAAGCAAAGCGGGACGCATTCCAAATCTTGTTGGCGAAGTTGCGGTTCGCCTCTACTTTTTCCCAGTAGAAACGCTGGTCGTTACCCGGCGAATTTCCCGTTGCGAGCGTAAAGCGCAGGGCGTCCGCTCCGTACTTCTCGATTACTTCCATCGGGTCAACCCCGTTGCCCAGCGACTTGGACATTTTCCGTCCTTCGGAGTCCCGAATAATGCCGTGAATCAAAACGGTGTCAAACGGATTTTTACCGGTAAATTCGAGTCCGCTGAAAATCATCCGCGCTACCCAGAAGAAGATGATATCGTAGCCGGTAACCAGTACATTGGTCGGATAGAAGTACTTCATATCCTCTGTCTCTTCCGGCCAGCCCAGCGTCGAGAATGGCCAGAGCGCCGAGGAGAACCAGGTGTCGAGAACGTCCTGATCCTGCACTAGCTGATGGCTGTGGCAGTGCGGGCACTCACCTGCATCTTCGCGGGAAACGATGGTCTCGCCGCAATCCTGGCAGTACCAGGCCGGAATCCGGTGGCCCCACCAGAGCTGGCGGGAGATGCACCAATCGCGGATATTCTCGATCCAGCGCAGGTAGTTTGTCTTGAAGCGCTCCGGCACGAATTTGACACTGTCCTCGCTGTACGCGTTGGCAATCGCCGCATCTGCCAGGGGCTGCATTTTGACAAACCACTGGGTGGACAGATACGGTTCAACCACGGCATCGCTGCGTTCACTGTGTCCAACCTGATGGATGTGCTCCTCGATCTTGAACATGACGCCTTGTTCGGTCAAGTCCTTGATGATTTGCTTGCGGCACTCAAAACGGTCCAGCCCTTTATAGCCAGCCGCATTTTCGTTCATCGTCCCTGATTCGTCCATGACGACGATTTGCGGAAGCTGATGTCTTTGACCGAGCTCAAAGTCGTTCGGGTCATGGGCCGGTGTAATTTTTACGGCACCGGAACCAAACTCAGGGTCTACATAGTCATCTGCCACGATCGGAATTTCCCGGCCAACGATCGGCAGAATGACGGTTTTGCCGATCAGATGCTTGTAACGCTCGTCTTCGGGATGAACGGCTACTGCCGTATCACCAAGCATGGTTTCCGGACGCGTCGTCGCCACTTCGATGTAGCCGCTTCCGTCTGCCAATGGGTAGCGCATGTGATGCAGGGCGCCCTTTACTTCTTTATAGATGACCTCGATATCGGACAGGGCCGTGCGGGCAGCAGGGTCCCAGTTGATAATCCGATTGCCGCGGTAAATGAGTCCTTTTTCATACAGACGTACAAATACCTCGCGAACGGCACGGGAAAGTCCTTCGTCCATCGTAAAGCGCTCGCGCGAGTAATCAAGGGCAAGACCGAGCTTTTCCCACTGCTCGCGAATATGCTCGGCGTAGATGTGCTTCCATTCCCACACCTTCTCGAGGAATTTTTCACGTCCCAGATCGTGACGGGAGATGCCTTCCTCGCGCAGCGTCGCTTCTACACGAGCTTGCGTCGCGATACCGGCGTGGTCCATTCCCGGCAAAAACAGCGCACTGTATCCCTGCATGCGCTTGGTTCGGGTGATGATGTCCTGCAGTGTCGTGTCCAGGGCATGGCCCAGGTGCAGCTTTCCCGTTACGTTTGGCGGCGGGATAACGATTGTAAACGGACGTTTCTGGGGGTCTCTCTCTGCTTTGAAAAAGCCTTTTTCGATCCAGTACGGATACCATTTGGATTCGGCTGCCTTTGGATCGTAGTTTTTCGGCAGCAGCTGATCAATGTCATTGGTCGCTTGTTGATTCGACATGGCAATGCCTCCTTAAGAAAATAAAAAAACCTTCCATCCCAAAGGACGAAAGGATTGTTTCGCGGTACCACCTTTGTTAATGCAAGCCTTCGCATCCATTGCCGAAGTGCCGCATTCACTCTGACAAGATAACGGTTGTTAGCCGGTCGCGGCTACAGCACAAAATATGTGCATTCACCGAAACAACTCCCGGGCGACCTTCGACCAATCCCTTCCTTAGAGAATCTCGCAGCTACTGATTCTCCTCTCTGCCAAGGCGTCCTGGTCTACTCTTCCCGTTCACAGCAATCACTTTGTTTCATTTCATGTCAATCGTATTATATACAATCCAGGTGCAGCCCGTCAAACCCGGTTTCACCTGGCTAATTCACGGTGATTCCGAGCGCTTCCGCAAATCCAAGGACGTGCAGGATGTCCATTATTTCTTCGCGTACATTGATGATCTCTACCCGCTTTCCCAAAGCGAGCAAATCTTTCGTCGTAAAAAACAGATTGCCGATGCCGGAAGAATCGACGAACGTCACATCCCGAAAATCAACCGTAACCGAGCCGTTTCTTTCTCCGTATTCGCGCAATAGATTGCCGACCTTGTCGCCTACAGCCATGTCCAATTCACCGGCAAAGTAAAGGGTAGCCTGTCCGTTCGTTTCTGTTGCCTGGAAGTCCATGCACACATACTCCTCTCACGCTTTCATTCTTTATTTATGTAACGAATTACCCCGTTATCAAGTTACCCAAGTTTTTCTATTTCCAAACATCGGAATTAACCGATCATACACTCTAAAATCAACCTCGTACCAGATGGAGAGGTGCCCAGACATACCCGGTCGCAAAACTGGAGCATGGCGTGAAAGCCAACCCCCAGCGAATGCTTGCTCGAGTAGCCTTGTCGCAGTGTCGCTCTCGGCAGCTCCTCCAGGAGAATTCCGTTCCCGTGATCATGTACAATGACACGTACTGTATTTTCCGCAGATGCGAGGTGGATGGTCACGGTCCCGCCGGTGCCATGCTTCAACGTATTCGTCGCCGCTTCATTGACAGCCACGACATACTGGAACTTCCGCTTTTCCTCTACCTGGAGCGCATCCATGATCCGCCTGCACTCCGTTCTGAGGAATGCCAGGTCTTCCGCCGACTGGATCAACACCGTTGCCAGCTTCAGTCCGTCTTCGGCCAGTACCGTCAACTCCGCATCTGTCAATAAAACAAGCTTGTCCTGGGTGACTGCCCCCAAGACCTGCTTGTACATGTCCCATTCTTTTTGCTGGCGCCGACGCTCTTCGGCAATGGCCTCTGTCACATCGATCAACGCCAGTCCACAGGTCTGATCCGGCAGAGGGGAGGCATACATTTCGTACATCTTGCTGCCATCGGACGAGACCAGCTGCTCCCTTACAGAAGTGCCGCTCTTTATGGCCTCTAGAGCTACTCGCCTCATGTCCCCTTCCATCAATTCTTCTGTCCGCTGGGCTCCAATCGGTCTTATGTCTCCATTCTCCATTACGTACAAGTAAATGCTCTGCACCTGACGCAAGATAGAGAGCTTTTGCAGCTCTTCCTTGATGAGGCGGTGCCGTTCATCCTCTGGCTCTTTCAACTCGGCCAGCATGTCTGTCGGTTGCTTTTCCGCACTATGATGCCATTGCAGGAATTCCTCCATGAGCAATCGCCCCAAAACCTCTTCCCGGCGAAGCACTTTTTCGATATCCAGCACATAGTAGGGAACATCGTGAATTCCTTGGAAAGCGTTCCCAATAATCCGGAAGTCGGACGCCAATTCTACTTCGACCCGATCTGACAGCTTTTGTTCATGACAGAACAGACCGATTGCGGTCCGGCAGATAGCGCGGAGTTCAGCCGATGCGACTTCGCCGGAATCCAGCTTCACCCTGACTGTGCGGGCAGGTATCACTTTTTGTCCTGCTCCTGCCCGCAATGCAGCTAGACAGTTCTGACACGCAGGATTCTGCGGGCACTCCTCACACAACATCATCGTTTCCTTTCCTCCTGTTCCGTACCTGATTGAAACCGCAGGATTAACAGGGATATATCATCGGACTGCAGACCCTCTTTCGTCCTCGCCCAGACATAGTTCTCCACCAACGCAATACTGTCGGTTTCACCCGACCGCTTTTCCTCGCTTAGCAAGCTCGAAAATCCTTTCAACCACGTTTGCAAGCATTGCTGGGAGTCTTTTCTGCTCATCTCCAGCAAACCGTCTGTATAGGCTAGCAGCATGCCGTCTTGGTCCAGGGGTACTTCGTCTGAAACGTAGACGCTATTCGGGAGCAACCCCAGACCCAGGCCGCCGCTGCATGGAAGGAGCCTTGCCCCGGAGCCGTCCAATATGAACGGCTGCGGGTGCCCGGCACGACTGATCGATAATGTGTGGTCTACCGAATCGTAGACTGCGATCAGCATCGTAATAAACGAGCGTGTTTTGCTCAAATCTTCGTAGAGCAATTTGTTCAGTTGATGCAAAATCAGTTCAGGTTTCCAATAGGTTTGCGTCACGGCCCGGACAGCGCTGCGGATTCCTGTCGTCATCAGGCTGGCTGGCAGGCCGTGGCCCGAAACGTCGGCCACCACAAAGCAAGTAAAGCGCTCATCGAGCATCAGGTAGTCCACATAATCTCCGCCCACATAGGTATAAGGGAGGAACACAGCCTTGGCTTGAAGACCGGGCAGGACAAGCCGTTCTCGGGGAATCAGCAAAAACTGGATTTTTTGCGCCAGTTCCATCTCCTGCTCCATCAAGCGCAGCTCCAGCAGCTGATTTTCCTGCAAGCATCTGAGGATCAGTCCGCGCACGTTTACGACCAGCAATTGAAAAAAGGATTGCTCCAGTTCAAGTTCTTCCACGCTCTCTGTAGTGCTTTTCGCCAGCATGACTACATACCTGGGTGCCAGCGGCGTATCCCTCTGTTCATCTACCACAATTTGTTCCGATATGTCTCTCTGGATATAGGGATGGTTGGGATCTCCCCTGACCACTTCATAATAAACTACACCTTCCTGCGATTCCAGAGAAATGCGCAAGTAAACGAGGTTGTCCATTTTGGAAAACCAGGCATCCACCAGCTCTTCGATCACCTGCTGCAGATTTTCATAGCTGACCTCGCGCAAGCTTTGTTCATTGCTAGCCAGCAAAATTTTTTCATAGGTTTGCTTGATGGCAAGGATTTGCGAGAGTTGATCATTCTTTCGTTGAATCTGATCCATATGTTCGGTAAATTTTTTCTCCAGACTGCTTGCTGTGTCCATCATCTGACGGACCAAGGATTGATTCCAACCTTTTGTCAGGAATAATCTGAAAACAGTGATAAGGGCACCAATTCCAATCCCGATTATATGGATGCGGGAATCGGGCCAGGTAAACATCGCGACTACCTCTACAAACAGCAATACCTGCATGGAATTCGAGTCAAGAAAGCTGAACCTCAACTGTTCATGCAAATAGCCATATTCGTTCATCAGTCGCCCTTTTGAAGGGTTGCGTGGAAAACGAATGTGAGCCCACAGCAAGATGCCAAGCGACAGTGAACCCATGATCATAAAAAGCGCCGTGGGCATGATCGGTTGAAACATGACAGCCACCGTAAACAGCAAAGTCGCAACCAACAATTTCGATTCTTTTTCTTGTTTACCGTGTACCAGCCCGTTTGCCAGAAAAACGGTTGTCCACGGAGCCAGCAGCAGAATGCCGCTCAGGATGTGCAGCAGGACAATCATCATACCCGCATCCTCTTGGTACAGCCATGAGCAAAGGGCCATCGCGCCGTAAACCGCTACAAATGCCATTGCATCCAGAATACTCTTCCACCGGTCATAGTAGATATGCGGCGCCAATGGGTACGCATGTATAGACATGAGAAAAAACAGGTAATACAGCATATCAAAGGGGAGGCTTAGTTGCTGGATGAGAATGTCGGGATGGTTTACCATCAGATGTGACAATCCCCAGGCGATCAAGCCGGCACCTTGTAAAAACGAAAGGTCGTACCAACGCTTTATCGATACCAATTGACGGGAGAGAAGCATGATGTATACGCCTGCCCCTATGCCGCTCGCGTAAAGCAACGCTTTCCATACCATTACGGATCACCTTTTTGCATTTGCATGTCTCTGCTACCCCTCTGCATTCTGTTCCCCGGTAAGGGCAGGTCCAAACGTCGGTTTTTTCATTATACAGCATCCGGCTCCGTTTCGAGCAGGGGGTTTCGAGAAAGCAGACACTGGCCTTTCGTCTTGTGCATATACTGGAGCTGAGAGGTGATCGCGATGTCTCGCTGGAAATACCACCCCACTTACTTGCGGATCAAATTCGGCTGCAGGCAAATTCTCCTTCCGTTGATTGTGTTTCAATTTATTCGCACGATATTCGTTCCTACATCCTTTGATGTCATCCTGCTGGGACTGCTGGCTATCCTGTACGTCGCCATTCTTCTTGAATGGCTCTGATAGCTGGTGCATGTACGCAAAAAAACGCCCCACCTGGTGAGACGTCTTTTGTGTCTAAAAAGCTTGCTGCACCCAGCGTTGCAGGCGTATCAAACGGTCCATATCCTTCTCCAGTCGTTTGACCGCGTACAATTCGCTCCACTCATTTTTCTCGCTGTAATAGGTACTGATATCTCGCATGATTCTTTCCGGATAAGTCAGAAAAGCGGCAAGCAAATTCGTTTCTTCCGGCCGCAGCGGAAAGATCTCTGAATAGTGCCGGTAAAGCTGACTGGCACCCGCCTCATCTCCGGCCAGGTAAAAATACGTCCGGTAGAACATGGCCAAGTCTCGGGTCGGGGTATCGAACACAGCCCGGTCAAAGTTCAGCATCCGTACTTTTCCGTTACGATCAGGCAAAAAGTGGGCTGGCTGTGGCGAACCGTGGATGAACGACAAGCGAAAATGAGCATGAGTCCGATGCCTTTCACGCCAGTCCCGCAGCAAGCCGATCGCACTTTGAGCCATCTCCTTGACGTAAGCGTGGTTGGCCAAAAAAACGACATCGAACGGGGAAGGATAGAGACGATGTCCTGCCGCCTCAGCCGCTCTTTCCGTCATATGCAGCATCGAGTCCCA
This sequence comes from Brevibacillus sp. FSL K6-6036, assembly GCF_037964015.1. Classification (NCBI taxonomy): domain Bacteria; kingdom Bacillati; phylum Bacillota; class Bacilli; order Caryophanales; family Paenibacillaceae; genus Brevibacillus; species Brevibacillus sp. FSL K6-6036. The sequence continues at coordinate 1,679,343 of NZ_CP150173.1, read as the reverse complement.
CCTGCGGAGCAAGGAATCGATCAATGGCTCCACTTGTCTCGGATCATCGAAACGAAAGTTCTGGGTCAGGTGATGAAGCTCTGCCAGGCGCTCTACAGCTGGCTTCGCCCAGGCTAACGGCTCTTCCTCCCACTTCTCTGCCCCCGGTTGCCAGGCGGTTAGATAATACGTATCTTCACCATGCAGAACATACGGTTCGTCGTATTTTGTATGAAAAAATGGGACAGCCCCATCCCACCCCTTTTGCTCCAGGTGACGGAGAACTCCGCTGACCAAATGCAAGCGCTGGGGAGCGGCTTGTGTCCTTTTGCAAATAAACGATCCATACGGAGTGATCGCTTTGTACACATTCGGGGCCTTCACCACGTCAACGGTCTGTGCGAACATGTCATATTCCTGAAACAGCGGAAAGATATCGTCAAAGCGACTCATGCTTTTGACTCACTCCTCGTTTCCTCGGCCCGTTCGGCTATATATTTCAAGAGCTGATCAACCATCTGCTGGCGGTTGACAGCCTGCTCGATTCGCGCCAAACGCGCCTCTCCCGGCTCGCGATACACCTCAATGCTAGACTGCACCATATGCGATATTTCCTCTGGATAGGCCATGAAAGCCAACAGGAGCGTGTAGTCGGTTTGACCAAGCGGCCGAATTTCCTCGTAACCACTTAAAAACGCTTCGATCAGTGACAAATCCTCGTGGCGGACAAACAGATCTCTCAGGTACCCGGCTGTATCCCGCTGAGCGACCGATAAAACCGGCTGGAAAAAACCGCGCAAAAACAGCTTGTCGTTTACCAGCCCCCAATTGTCCGGGCGCAAAGTGCCGTGGGAGACAAAGAGCTCTTTCTGATCGATCCTGGTACTCAAAAGCATGTCGGTGCAGCGCTCCATTCTCTCCAAAAGGGGCGGAAATAGCCAGCTATAAAAACGATGATCCCTGCCTGATTGTCTGCCGCGATAACGGAGAGATTCCCAAAAATCTTTTACCCTTCTCGTTGTCGCAGCCATTCTCGCCTGTTCTCGTTCCCAAAAATCGGCGGGGTGAAAGATACTGCCGTCCCGCTGGGATTCATGCATCATCGCAACGATCTTGCCGCATTGACGCATGGTATCCGTTCCCAGTGGTATCGATTCGATGCGGCGAAGATGATCTGTGAGCGTAATTCCGCGTTGGCCTACCACCAAATACGGCTTTGAATCCTTCGTCCGAATAAATCTCTCCAAATCGCGGAAACCTTGGCGAACCATTCGTTCACGCCATGCAAACGACCAACGCATGATGTCTACCCGTGGCCATATGCGCAGCTCTTTCGGACCGCGGTTTGTCTCCAACAGATGGCAATCGTTCAGCGGGGTGATGTGGATTACCCTTGCCCGATACCGTTGACACACTTCGGACAGATTGATTTTCTCCACGGCCCCCCGCTCCTCACTGTGGAATATAGAGTATTTGCCCGGCCACGATCTGGTCTGAACGCAGGTTGTTTACCTCCAGAATCCGAGACTGAGGAATGGCATAACGCTGACAGATCGTTTCCAGCGTCTCGTCGCGTTGAATGATGCACAACTTTAGCCGGCTTTGCTTTTCCTCTTTGCTGCGGACAAAGGAAGTGAGATTGTGCATCGTCTCGATCGAAGCCGAATCTGCTTCAAAGGAACCTTTTCGCGACGCCTGTGAAGAAGACTCTTCTTCCATTTTGGCCTCTTGCTGCACCCGGGTCGCTTGCGAAAAGATCGACGTGAGATTTACCTTGCCGCCTTCTTCACGCGCCGGTTTGCCCGATATCGCTACACGCACTTCCTTCTCTTCCACTGCCTCCTGAGGCTGCTGGGCAATGACCTCTACCGCCTCCTCGTCTGCTGTCTCCTGTGCTGCTGCTTCTACAGCGGCTTCATCCGCATCCGCTGTGGCCGGCTCAGCTTGCGCTTCCTCCCTGCTTTCATCGGAGACTCCCGTCGCGACGGTTTCTTCTTGCACAGCCTCCGGTTGGGTGCGAGGAGTCTCGGTCGACTGTGAGTCTGCCACCTCCCGCAACTCCAAAGGCGGTGCGGGCAGCGTCTCTTCGGATTGCTTTTCCGGTCGGGAATGAACCGGTTCAGCCGCCTGTGACTCTGCCACTTTGCCCACTTCCAAGGACGGCTCGGGAGCTATATCCCCGAATTTTCTTTCCGGTTGGAAGCGAACCGGTTGGGCCGCCTGCGACTCTGCCACCTTCCGCAGCTCCAAGGACGGCTCGGAAGCCGTTTCCTCGGATTGCCTCTCGACATGCGATACGAACTTCTTCTCGGGGGCCATCCCTTCGTAGAGCGCCGGATTCGCTTCAGGCTCATTCCATGACACCTGTTCGATAGAGGGGCTGCTATCGCGATCGGAGCCTTTTCCTTGTTCTTTGACCGTGAGCGCCTCGGTTACATCCCCAAATCCTAGACTTTCATTTTCTGTCCGGTTTGAAGTCCCCTTGTGCTGAGAAGCTTCAAACATCGCTGCAAACCCGCTCGGGCTTTGCTGTGCGGCTGGGGTCTGTTGCATCGCGTGGGTCTGTTGCATCGCGTGGGTCTGTTGCACCCCGTGGGTCTGTTGCACTGCGTGGGTCTGTTGCACTGCGTGAGTCTGCTGTGCTTCCTCCAGCGGGATTTGCCGATGCAATTCACTTTCCAGCTCCGCCAGCTTCCGCTCGATGTCCTCTAGCGAGATAGGCTGTGCAAGTTCTTCTGACTGATCTTGCGAAGCATGGGCAAATTGCCACTCTCCGCTAGAGGGAACTTCTCCATAGGAGACTGGTTCAGGATTGCCCGCAGGTTGTCCTGTCTGATAATTGGTCTCGGCAAACTTGATGCCCGCGATTTTCAGATCAGCCTCTATCATCACCTGATGGGGAGAATCAAGCTGGTAATCAAAGCTGTCGACAACTGCGTAAATATCCTCTATTTCAGCGATTCGATTCAAAGGAATCGTGATGTTTAGCGGAATCCTGTGGTGCAGTTGTTCCTCCTGGCCGTACAGCTGCCCGTCTGACCCGCCCGGCCGAAAAGGTGAAAAGGTCACCGCCTCAACCAAGGATTCCGTACCGCCTCCAGCTGTCTCAGAGGTGTCCTTGATCGGCTTGTATTTCCCGAATAATTGCAGGCAACCGGTGATGGAGATCGCTGACTCTGTTTCCAGCACCTCGACATTAGGAAACAACTCCAATTCTCTCCACTCGTCTATTCCGGCTTTATCCGATGAGAGGAAAATGGTTTCCTTGATGGCAAACGAAAGCAGTCCATCCTGTAGCGCCATCCGTGCTCCTCCTTTCAAGTGCAGGACATTTCTTTACACTATATGGGGCAGACGAGCCTTTTAGCACCGGAAAATTGGGTTTGGAAGAAGTCGCCTTGATTTTCAACCGAGAGTAGTAGGCAGTTACGTTGGAATACCCCCCCGTTTAAAGCTGCTGTAGCGGAGAGAAGCCTGTTTCCATTCTCCGCTCCGGTCTACGCTCCGCATGGAAGCGAACACTGTCCGCTCCGCAATGCTCCCGAGGGAATCGCAAAACGGCGCGCAGCTTTGAAGTGTAGTCATAGGTTGCGATTCTGTTTCCTCGGGATCATTGCGGAGCTGGGTGGGACTTCGCTAGTCGCTCCGACTGGAAACAGGCTTCTCTGGCGATCTGATCTGCTTCTGCGAGCTTTACAAAGCATGTGGGAGGGTTCAGGTTGTCTGTAGTTTTTCGCAGCCTTTATCAGTAGCTGTAGAGATGAAAAAGGAGAAAACGGCGAAGGTCTTTGGGACACTACCCAGGCGGAATGGAAAAAGCAAAACACGTTTTCAGCGTCCAACTCTGAGACGCTGCCTTGAGCAGACTGCTTTTGGACGCGGTTTTGCTTTTGGAATGGAGCCGGACAGTACAGCCCCCAGCAGTGTCCCACCGAACCTGTAGCCGTTTTCTCCTTTTTCATCTCCTCCACCAAAGCCTGTCCAACCGCTAAAATAGAAAAGCTGCGGCGGAAGAAAATCTCGGTTCTTCGTCATAAGGAGCAAGGGCAGCACTTATCAGAACCAATCCGAGGGAATCGTACAACGTAAAAAAACCAGGGTATCAGCTCCCTGGTTTTTGCGTCCAATATTCCAATAATTCCTGTACAGTCTGTTTTGCCTGGTCAATACAGTCCGGCACCCCGACACCTCCGTAGGAACCGCCGGTCAGCCATACACCGGGCAGATGCTCCTTCATCTTGGCGGTGGCCCCTTTGAGCCATTGCTTGTGGCCAACCAAGTACGGCAAGCCCCTGTTCCAACGGGTAACCTTGTAAAATTCGGGATGGTCATCGATCTGCATGACTTTCTGGAGATCGCGGACGACCACGTCGACGATTTCTTCATCAGAACGGTCTACAATCTCTTCGGCGCCCGGCTTGCCCACGTAGCAGCGTACAAGCGCCTTGCCTTTCGGCGTCGTATGCGGCCACTTTCGCTGAGTCCACGTGCACGCCGTGATCGTAAACTTTTCCTTGCGAGGGACGACAAAGCCTGTCCCTTCTTTATCGATCCTTACGCCTTGCTCGGGATAGGCGAGAGCGACTGTCGCCATAATCGTAGGCGTGGCGCCGCTGATCGGCGGTATATCGACATGCTCCTTGACAACTTCCCTGGCCAAATGATGAGGGATCGCTAAAATAACAGCGTCGGTATCAAAAACCTCACCATGAGCCAGTTCGACGCTATATCCGTCCTGGCGCTTTTCCAAGCGCTTGACAGCCGTGCTTTTCCGGACCGAGTCAGCAGGCAGCAGTTCTTCCAGTCGATCAGCGAGTGATTGCAAGCCGCTGGTCAAGCTCACGAACATTCCCTTTGACTTTGGCTGTCCCTCGGACTGTTTGCTCTGCTTAGGGCGAGAATTCCTCATCGCCATAATGAGGCTGCGGTGCTTCTGTTCCATCTGGGCGTATTGCGGAAAGGTGGAGAGAAGACTCAATTTGTCGATATCGCCACCGTAAACGCCGGAGATCAAAGGCTCGATTACATTCTCGATGACTTCATCTCCAAGCCGGCGACGGAAAAAATTCCCAACAGACTCGTCTTCGCCAGTTTGCGCCCCCGGCAATATCAAATCTGCCGCCGCTCTGAGCTTGCCCAACGGAGAGATAAGCGGTGTCATGGCAAAAGGCATCAGCTTGGTCGGTACACCCATCACGGCTCCCTCTGGAATCGTGTACAAACCGTTTTTATGCAGAATATACGCCTGACCCGCGTTGTTGTTTACCAGCCGATCACCCAGGCCGACATCTTTGATGAGCTCGGTTGCGCTCGTTTTTCGTTCCAAAAAGGAGTCTGCTCCCAACTCAATGGTAAATCCCTCGTGCTTCCAGGTCTGAACCTTCCCGCCGGTCCTGTCGCTTGCTTCCAGCAATGTGAACCGGACTGGCAATCCTTGTTCCCGCGTCCATTTCTGCAGGTAGTAGGCAGCCGTAAGTCCAGTCATACCGCCGCCTACGATCGTGACATGCAGCTGTTTTTCGCTCATTTGCTATTTCCCCATTGCCGGCAGCTTTTTCCCGATTACATCAGCCAGACAGGAGATAAAAGCAGGTCTGGCATTCGGCATCGGGGGCCGGTAGTAATTGGCTCCGAGTTCATCGGTTACCGCTTTGCATTCGATGTCATTGTCGTAGAGCACTTCCAGATGCTCTGCGACGAAGCCGACCGGGCAGTACACGAAGGTTTGGTATCCATGAGCGTTGTGCAGGTCGCGGGTCAAATCCTGCACGTCCGGTCCGAGCCATGGCTCGGGTGTATTGCCTGCACTCTGCCAGCCGATAGCGTAGTGCGAAATGCCCGCTTCTTTTGCGATCAATGCAGCCGTTTCCTCCAGCTGATGGGGATACGGATCACCCGATTGGAGGATTTTTTCCGGGAGACTGTGGGCAGAGAAAATCACCACGGCTTTGTCTCGTTGCGCTTCCGGCATCGATCTGAACGTATCCTTGATCGCATCGCTCCAATAGGAAATAAACCCGGGCTCCGTATACCAGCTCTCCACTGAATGGATTTCAGGGCCGCCGATGCTCGCTGCGTGTTCCTTTGCCCTGCCGTTGTATTCTTTTACACTGTAGCTGGAATAGTGGGGAGCCAGCACCAAGCTGATCGCCTTTTCGATGCCATCGCGATGCATTGCCTCGACTGCATCCTCCACGAAAGGAGCGATGTGCTTTAGACCAAGATAGCCGACAAATTCCTTATCCGGAAAACGGCGGTTCATCTCCTGTTCAAGCTGGCGTACCTGCTCGTCCGTAATTTCGGCAAAGCGATTGACGCCACCCACCGCTTCATAGCGGGCTGTCAGATCGTCCAGCAATTCCTGCGAAGGCTTGCGGCCCCGGCGAATATGCGTGTAATAGGGTTCAATCTCTTCCTTCTTGCGCGGTGTTCCGTACGCCATCAGGAGTAATCCGATCTTTTGCTTGGACATAAGTAGCACCTCCGTATTACGCGTTCCGGCGATAACTGTGAATGAAGCTGGTCAGCTTTTGCAAGGTTTCTACTTTGGCGTCTGGGAACACTCCATGACCCAGGTTAAAGATATAGCCGGGCTGCTGCGTGCCCTCGTCAAGTATTTCCTTTGCTTTCGCCTCCAATTTTTCCCAAGGAGCCAAAAGCAGTGTAGGATCCAGATTTCCTTGCAAGGTTTTGGTGACGCCCAGCTCACGCGCTTTTGTGATCGAAGTCCGCCAGTCGAGGCCGACCACATCGACCGGCAGCTTGTTCCACTCCTCAAGCAGGTGACCACAGCCTACGCCGAAATAGATTGTCGGCACGCCCGTCTCCCGCAGCGACAGCAAGATGCGGTTCATGACCGGAGCGATAAATGTCCGGTAGTCTTCATCGTTCAGGGCGCCTACCCAGGAGTCAAATACTTGGACAGCTTGCGCGCCTGCGGCAATTTGCGCTTTCAGATATGTAATGGTCAACGTGCCCAGCTTCTCCATCAGCTTTTCCCAAGCTGCCGGCTGCGTGTACATGAACGATTTGGTTTTGTGATAATGCTTGGAAGGACCTCCCTCGATCATGTAGCTGGCAAGGGTAAACGGAGCTCCTGCAAAACCGATCAGCGGTACAGAGAGCTGCTGGCGCAAAATTTTGATCGCTTCCATGATGTATGGCACGTGCGTATCCGGGTCGAGCTCGCCCAGGCGATGGACATCTTCGAGCGATCCAATCGGGTTGGCAATGACAGGTCCGATCCCCGATTCAATGTTTACATCGACCCCGATCGGCTTGAGTGGAGTCATAATGTCAGCAAAAAGAATCGCAGCATCCACCCCGAGCTGCTCAACCGGCAGACGGGTTACTTCCGCGCAAACTTCGGGTATATAGTTCATTTCAAAAAATGTGTGCTTGGCACGGATAGCCCGGTATTCGGGTTGATAACGCCCCGCCTGGCGCATGTACCATACCGGCACATGATCTGTCGGTTCCTGGCGACAAGCTTTTAAAAACGTATCGTTAAACGGTTTTGCAGTCATGAATAAACCTCGCTTTACACGGTAATATTCCTTATCCTTATGATACCACTCGGCAATCGACAAAAAATGCATTGATTGTGTCAAAATCGTTATCGTTTCAACCGCTGTTCTCCTGGTACCATTGTTTCCCAAAAGCTCAGTGACGAATACGAATATCCCCTGTTGAGCTGCTGACAGTCAGCGCCGGACCTTCCGTGCCTACCGATCCCGCTACTCTCTGCTCCCCTTTTTCCGAGTAAGACATTTCCGGCCAATCGGCTTTTATATCTCCCGTATCCGTAGCCAGTTCCATCTTTACTGCTTCGGGCAGTTTTAACAAGGATACCGTGATGTCTCCTGTATCCGTTCGGACATTTACGTCGTGCTTCATGTCTTTCAGTTGCAGCGAATCGATATCACCTGTACTGCTGAAGGCATCCACTTTTGCACTGACGGAGGATATGTCCATGTCGCCTGTATCTGTTCTCAGGGTGAGTGTTTCTCCTTCAAACCCCGCCAACTCGATATCGCCCGTGCTCGTTTTCAGCGTTCCTTCCTTTGCTTTGATCGCATTGATACGGAAGTCTCCCGTGCCGCTGTTCACGGCTATTTTTTCGTAGACCGCTTCCGGAATCATCACCTGGAGCTCCAGGTCTACCCGTTGATGAAAGAAAAAGCCGAACTGCATTTCAGTTGGTTCCTTTATCCTTACCTGCAGAATTCCGTCAGGGGTGACTTCCGTCGTAAACTTGATTTTGTCCAATCGCTTTCTATCAACCTCCCCGACCATTCTTGCAGTCGCACTGGACAAATTGCTCGTAGTCAACACGACGTCAGCGATGTCCGTTTCCACTTCGACACCCTTGATAGGCTGGTCGATTGTACGCAGTTCACTGACTGTCTCCGTGTCTCCCTTAAAGTCGGGGTTCAGTTTGAACTGCCAGACAAATCCGATCGCTCCAACGAGAAACAACAGACAGAAAAAGACGAACAAGACATTTATCATTCTTCTCATGCTATTTCCCCCTAATCATGCGGACATTAAAGTTCAGATAACGCAAAAATTGCCGATACAGCCATCGGCTCAAGCGGGCCAACCCGATCGCAAGCATTCCGCCCAAACCAAATGATGCCATCCCCGAGAAGAGAACCAGATATTGCTCATCTGCGTTTCCCGGAATTCCGTACTTCAAAAACAAGCCAATCGGTGTAAGCAGCAATGCCAGAGCGACGGCAAACAAACCGATAAGGACAGCAATCAGTCCGACAAATGGGCCCAATACGAAAACAAGGTTAAAAAAGCCCAAACTGACGGTCGCCAAAACAGCTCTCGTCATATTACTGATGGATGCGTTCGATTGTGCCTGATGAATGCGGTATCCGGCTAATATCTCGCGGGCAAGAACCCTTGGACTGCCCAGACTGTCGGCAATCTCCTGTTCGCTTTTCCCCCTGTCCACTCCGATCAAGAAATGTTCGGTATAGTCTGCCAATATGTCCAGGCGATCCTTGTCGGGCAATTCGCGGAGAAGCCCGTCAAGCTCATCCATAAATTCGCGTCTCGTCATAAACCGATTCCCTCCTCGATAATCTGGTTGACCCCGCGCGTAAATATTTTCCATTCCAGCACGAGGTCGTTCATATATCTGCGCCCTTTATCGGTGAGCTGATAGTACTTGCGCGGCGGGCCTTCCTGCGATTCGGCCAAGTAAGTAATAAAAAAGCCTTCCGTGGTCAACCTGCGAAGCAGGGGATAAACGGTTCCTTCTGCGATGTGAAATTTCTCTGAGATGCTGGCCACCAGTTCGTACCCATATCTGTCTTTTTGGGCAACAAGCACCAGTACGCAAAGTTCCAGTACGCCTTTTTTAAATTGAACGTTCACTTAGCATCACCATGTTAGATCTTACCAGAGCACTATTATACAATGCAAGGTACTTTATAAAAATAGATAAATGCACACGGGTAAAAATTGTGCAAAAAGGGCCCTCTTCCCTCAAAGGGAACAGGGCCCGAATGATCCGCTTTCCTTATATGCCGGAATGCAATGATCAAATCCTATTCGTTTACTTCGACGATGCGACCTTCTACTTTCGGATTAACCGTCTTGCGTTTGATCAGCTCTTCTTCCACAATGCTGTAGAAAGTCAGACCTGTATTGAACGCAGGTTTGTTAAAGCTCTCATATCCGTCTCCGCCTGTTGCCAGGAAGTCATTGGTTGCGACCTTGTACGTCTTCTTCAGGTCGAGCGGCTGACCGCCTACCTTTACCTCGACAACGCGCTGACCCGCAGGCTTGCTTGGATTGTAGGTAAAAGACATGCCGCTGATTTGCGGGAAGCGTCCCTCTCCCGTCTCCACCTTGCTTACACCGCTTTCCAGCGCTTGACGCAGCTCTTCGCCGGTCACCTCGATCACGACCAGGGTATTCGGGAATGGCAGCAGGGTGTACAGATTTTTCTTCGTGATGTCGCCCGCCTTTAGCTGTGTACGGATACCGCCTGCGTTGGTCAGCGCAACGTCTGCTTCATGCCCCGGGATGGATTTCGTGCGCTCCAGCATGATGTCGGCGATCAGGTTTCCTACGTTTGTCTCCTTTTTGCGAACCAGCGCTCTGTCGCCATCAAGGTCTACCTCAGACTTGGCGATGACCACGTCCATGACTTCGTCGATTTTCTTGACGATCTCTTGAACCATTTTCTCTACCTCAGGATCAGCTTGAACGGTTTCGTCATACGCTTTCAAACCGCCGCTGAACGCAACCAGCTCCTTGCCGAGGTAGTACAGGTCTGCGCGTCCGAGAGACTTGCCGTACTCCCAGTCCTGTACGATGTACGTGCCGTTCACCAGCTCCGGCTTTTCCAGCGGCGTATGGGAATGTCCGCCGACGATCAGATCGATGCCCGGTACGTTTTTCGCGATCTCACGGTCAACATCCACGCCGACGTGGGAAACGACGATTACATGGTCAACCTCTTTTTTCAGCTGTGGCACGACGGTCTTCGCCACTTCTACAGGGTTTTTGAAGGTAAGGCCTTTCACGTTGTTCGGGTGGGTGAGGATCGGTGTATCCTCCGCTACAAAACCGACGAAGGCAAACTTTTTGCCGCCGATTTCCGCCTTGAAGGTAGGTACGAGCAGTTCTTTTCCATCCGCTTTGAACACGTTTGCGGAAATAACCGGGTGCTTCAGCATGTCGCGCAGCTTCAGCAGCTGTTCATAGCCAAAGTCAAACTCGTGGTTCCCTGCCGCCATTACGTTGTAGCCCAAGTAATTGAGGATCGGTACGACAGACTCCCCTTGGAATTGGTTGACGTAGACGGTGCCCTGGAAGGTATCACCCGCATCAAGCAGGAGGAAGTTGTCGTTCTCCTCACGCCAGTCCTTCAGCAGCGTGGCGATCTTGGCGTAACCGAATTCCTTCAAGTTTTTATCTTCTGTAATATGTCCGTGCGTATCATTGGTATGCGCGATCGTAATGTGTGTAGTAGCCGCATCCCCGAGCGCCTGGAAGAAATCGCCGCGGGTCACTTGCGCCTTGTTTTCCATTTCAATGGTGTAGCCCAGCTTTTTGGCGACCTCTGTCAATTTTGCCGAAGAAAGAACTTGTGTCGGGTTTTTGAAGTCATCCTGCATAATTGCTCCCTTGGTTTTTGCCCAAGCGAGGTAAGGCGCAGACCAATGCGCCCCTTTGTCAGGAGCAGAAATTTTGCTTCCGCCCAGTTTGGCAAAAACGACAACTGCTTCCGCCAAAGTCACGTTGCGCTCAAGGGCAAGATCACCGTTTGCTCCCGGAGATACGATGGATTTCTTTACCATCCAGTCTACGTGCTGAACCGGATGCAGCGGTGCTGCCAGGACCGATCCGGCCATCAGGGACGAACAGATGGCAGCTGCCAGAGCGGCCAGGGTAATGCGACGTGCTTTTTTCATTCGCGCTTCTCCTCCCGTTATGTAAAAAATAAAAAATAGGACATCTCTGATTATAGCAAATATTTCTGGATAGATGTTCAGCTTCCTGCTAGATATTGGACAGGAATTGCTTGATCGCATCAGCCATTTTCTCGGGGGTTTCCAGCATTCCCATGTGACCAGCCTCCGCAAGCAGTACCCGAGTGACATTCGCCCCATCTGCTGTAAAGGTTTTGTCTGCCGGAATGATCTGGTCTTGTTCCCCTGCGATAAGCAGGACGGGACAAGCAAGCTTTCTGAGGACATGCTGCCGGTCTGCTCTTTCCCGCATCGCTTCCAATGTCCGGATCGCGCCGTCTGGCGGTGTTTGCAGGCCGACCTGTTTGACCCGCTCCCATTCTTCCGGATAACGGGATAAAGCGCCAGGGGCGAACAGCTTGGGAACCAGCGCCTTGATAAAGGGCTCTATCCCGTTTTGACGGATGCTCTCCATTCCTTTGGTCCGGTTTTCCTTTGCCTGCTCATCATCGGGAAACGCGGTAGAATGGATCAGCCCCATCGCACTCAGCCTGTCGGGGTAGCGCTCGGCAAAAGCCAAGGCGACATAACCGCCCAAGGAATGTCCGAGGAGCGTCATCTTTTCAATCCCGGTCTCATCCATGAAAAAGGCAAGATCCTCTGCCATTCTCTCCACGGTGTACGTTTCATCCGGAACCGAACTGCCTCCGTGGCCGCGCAAGTCGGGAGCAAGCACCCTGCTTGATTGCTCCAGTCTCGGGATGAGCTTTTTCCAATATGCCGAGCTTCCGCAAAAGCCGTGCACGAGACAGACGGCGTCTCCCGTCCCCCTGTCTTCGTAAGCCAGTTCGACTCCATTTTGCAATACCGCTTTTTTCATCTACTTCTCCTCCTTTTTCTATAGTCTCGCCATTTTTTCCAACATTTTTTCCCAACCAGGTTTACAATACAGGTAGAATTCTGGAGCCTGCCTCCCCGCAAAAGAGGGACGTTGATGCTCCAGGACGTACAGGCCGTCGTCCGGCATGTGCTGGCGGATCAGCCCCGCAAGCAGCTTCTGTTTATCGGCAAATCGATCGGCACGCTCCCCATTGTCAGCGGATTTGGCGAGTCCATGCTTCCCTCCGAGGCCTCCGCTATCCTGCTCACGCCGCTATTGAATCAGGAAGGATTTGCAGAGAGCTTGCTGGCCTGCAAGCAGAACATGTATCTGGTGACCGGCACGGCGGACCATTATTACCACAGCGAGACGATCGAACAGATTCGCGACAAACACGCCAACATCGAGTTGGACATCGTGCCGAACGCCGATCATTCACTGGAGATTCCTTTTGATACGACAGTGTCTTTGGAGACACTGCAGCAAGTTTTCTCCGGCATCAGCCGTTTTACGTCGGACACGCTTCGCTCGGACAATTCCCGCTAAGCGAGCGGGATCAGGATGTCATAGGCGTTTTCTTCCCGCTCTGCAGCATGACGGGGCGGGAGATATCGCTCATCGTACCGCTCAAGGCGAAGCGCCTTTTCCTCTACCGCAAGCCCCTGGCGCTTTATCCAGTCAAAAGCGCGATGATACGTTGACTGAACTTGGTCCATGGGGCCCTGATGAGTGAACAGGGCGTAGCTTCTTGCCGGAATCGTAAATCCGACCATTCCTTCCGGGACGCGGTCAAATTTTGCTACTTCAACGGAAATGTACTCCGTGAACAATTGATAGGAACCGACTTTGCGTTCATCACTGACACCGTAAAAGCATAGCGGGTATTTCAGATTGCCAATTTCGTTCACCCTCTGCGAAAAAACGTCCCACAGCTTCGGCATTTCCACTCCCAAGCTTTGAAAGGGACCGGTAAAGCTTGCGCCTACCATCCACATTTCCGGCAATTGAACGATCGCTCCCTGCATCGCACACAGCTCCTTTTCTATCAATTTGGCTGGCATTTCCCTTTTTGCTATCTTAGCATGAAAGGCAGCTATTTTTATCTGCATGACATCCTCTTTTTGGAACAAACTATCATTAAACTTCTATCTCGATGCCTGCAGGGCGTCTCCCTTTCCTTTTACCCAGATCTGTCCCCCGCCCCATTCACGGTCCTGGTCAATTCGACCCCTTTTTGCCTGGAAACCTTCTTCGCTATTATCAACTCTTCCAGCCCTACCGATATGAGTAAGGTATATCGTTATTGAGGGCAGTGCTCAATGACATCAGGAGGATACACGATGAAGCAGTTTTCGCGTACGGCACTTTTCTTTCTCATGTTCCCCGCTTTATTTCTGACCGGCTTTTCGTCGGGAGAAAAACCGGTAAAAGCTACTTGGCTGTGGCAAACATACCAGACTGCGTCAGCCCCTGATCAGATCGTTGCGTTTGCAGCGGCAAAAGGGGTAAACCTGCTGTATCTGAAGATCGACACTTCGCTGAGACCTTCCTATTACCACACTTTTATCCAGAAAGCCCGCGCCAACGGAATGGAAGTACACGCACTTGGCGGCAAATCCGGCTGGGGACTGGAGCGAAACCGCCCGGAAATTTTGTCTCTCGTAGACTGGGTAGGCCGCTACAACCAGACGGTGGAGACGGATGCAGCCATAACCGGTATCCATCTCGATATCGAGCCGTATACACTCCCCGAGTGGAAAAGCGATCAAAATGAAGTGATCCGGCAGTGGATGGGCAATGTGAATGCTTACGTGACGAAGGCAAAAGAGCTGGACCCGTCCCTCCAGGTTGGCTGTGACATTCCTTTTTGGCTGGACAAGACGGCCTTGCCCGATCAGCCTGTTGTCTCGATTAGCGAGTGGCTCATCTCCAGGCACGATCATGTTACAGTCATGGCATACCGCGATCGGGCGGAAGGCCCAAACAGCATTTCGGCCCTCGTCACGCAAGAGCTGGAGATGGCGGACCGACTTGGTAAAAAAGTAATCGTCGCTGTAGAGACAAAGGAGAGCAATGAAGGCAATTTTGTCAGCTTTTATGAGGAGGGAACCGCTCGGATGGAAGACGAGCTAAGCAAGCTGAGTGAACTGTTGGCAAGCCATCCTTCTTTTGCTGGAGTCGCAATTCATTCCTATGAGTATTGGAGTGTATTAAAAGAGTAGTTCAAAAGAATAGTTTCAGAGAGCAGCGAAAACTCTTTTAGCCGCGGGCAGTAAAAACTCCGCCGTCGACTTGGCGGAGTTTTCGTGCTTTCATTCGACTGTTCCGGCGAGCTCGCTGGCCATGGAGATAAGCAGCTTCGTTCCCTCGCGAAGCTGCTTTTCACTGATATACGAGTAGCTAAGACGAAGCCACGACTTTGTCTCCTTTAATGGATCGCATATAGAGCCCGGTACAAACGAGATCGACTGCTCGATGCTTTTGGCAAGCAGCGCCTCCATGGAAAGGGATTCCGGCAGCTTGACCCAAAGGTTCAGACCGCCGGCAGGACTGTTCCATCTCCAGGCAGTAGCGGAGAGCTCCTCTTCCATAATTGTTTTTCGCACATTCAGGGCGGTTCGCAGCTTTTCAATATGCTGCTGCATGCGGCTGGAGGAAAAGTAATGGAGGAAGATTTTCTGATTGAGCAGCGGGCTCCCATTATCCGCCAGCGACTTGACCGTAAAGAAATGGCTCACCAGCGAAGGATGAAGGCAAACAGCGGCAATCCTCAATCCGGGCGCCACGTATTTGCTGAAGCTGCGGATATACACGACGTAGCCTTCCACGCTGTAAGAAAAGAGAGGCGGGGGCGGTTCGCTCTCAAAATACATGTCACGGAACGGGTCGTCTTCGATCACAAAACAGCGATACCGCTCGGCAAGCTCTACAAGCTGCTTTCTCTGCTCGGCCGGTACGGTGTAGCCCGTCGGGTTGTGATAGGTCGGGTTCAGGTAAAACAGACGCGGCTTGTACCGCTTCATATAAGCTTCAACCTGATCCAGATCATAGCCGTTCGGATGAATCTCGACGGGGATAAGCTGGGCGCCAAGCTGCCTGAAAATATCAATAGCCGCACTGTATGTCGGACGCTCAATCAACACAGCGTCCCTCGGCTGGACAAGCATCCGCGCGAGCAAGTCTATGGCTTGCTGGGAGCCGGACGTAATCATGATGTCCTCTGGCGAGAGGTGAAACCGGTGCTTGTGCATGAAGTATCGGCAAAGCGCCTCCCGCAGCTCCTCATCTCCTTGCACAGTGGAATAGGAGCTGAGCACCTTTGGATACAAGTCAAAAATCTCTTTTACGTATTCGGAAAAAAACCGGTTCGGCAACAGGTTGGGGTCGATCAGCGCATAGGAAAACTGATAAGTGACCGGCACTTTGTGAATTTCGGATAAATGGCTTTTTTGAACATAGGAGGAGACAATCGGCGAATCCAGATTGTCCAATGGCATCGCACCGCCGGGATGCACATAGTAGCCCGACTTGTCTTTGACATAGACTTTCTTTTCTTCCTTGAGCAACTGATACGCCTTGAATACGGTCAGGCGGTGGACGTTCAGCTCGGCTGCCAGCAGGCGGACGGACGGGAGCTTTTCATGCTCCTTCCACTCTCCGCGCTGGATTCGCGTCCAGATGTATTCATACACTTGTGCAAACAGCGTTTGGGTACTTGCTCTTGAAGAAAAACGGACGTCCATGCTTGCCTGCCTCCTTTGCCCTTATGTTTATCTTATACAACCATTTCAGAATCTGTTCTGTTGTTTGAAAACTGTTCTATTCACCTCTTTTTATGATGATACCAAGGAGGCGTTACTATGGTCATCATCAATTATGTCGTGATGTGCTTGGTGTTTGGAACAACGTTTTTGGCGATCAAAATCGGGATCGATGCGGGAGCACCTCCCTTTTTCTCGGCTGGCCTGCGTTTTTTGGCCGCAGGTCTCCTGCTTTTCATTTGGATGGTCTTGAAAAAGCAAGCCCGTTTTTCTTTGCTTTTGCACAAGGAAATGTGGATTACCGGCCTTTGTCTGACATTTGGAACGTTTTCCACGCTGTATTGGGCGGAGCAGCATGTCACGTCAGGAGCGGCAGCGATTCTTTCCGCGACCGGTCCGATCATGATATTGCTGCTTCAGGCGACTGTCCTGCGAGAGCGGGTAACGGGCAAAGCGCTGCTTGGCTGCCTGCTTGGCTTTGCCGGTGTCGTACTCCTCGTCTTCCCGCAGGTTTCGATCACGGTCAGTCTGTTCTGGCTGCTCGGGTGTGTCGCTATTTTGATCGGAGAGCTGTTTTATTCCAGTGGCGCCCTGTATTCGAAACGCGTCATCCAGCGTTTTGCAGACGCATCGCCGATCGCCCTGAATGCAGCCCAAATGATTTACGGCGGTACCGCTCTGCTTGTACTTTCGCTTTTTACGGAGAAGATTCACCCCGAGACAATGCTTGCCCCAAGCGCCATCGGTTCGCTCTTGTATTTGATCGTGTTCGGCTCGATGGTCGGACATACGATTTTTTACTGGCTGGTCGCCAAAACCAATCCGGTGTTTCCCTCCACCTGGCTCTACATTTCACCGATCATCGCCATGGCCCTGGGGGCGATCCTGTACCGGGAAGCTGTATCCTGGCCGATGGCCGCAGGGGCCGCTACGACAATTTTGGGGATTGTTTTCATCAACGCTGATACGCTGCGGCAGATGATGAAAAGACCTGAAAAAGCCAAAGAGCTTGTTTGCCCCGTCCAATCCCGAACATAAACAAAAAAGTCCCCAACCGGGGACTTTCTTTGTTATTTACAGCCTTTTCATCGCTTTGTAGCTGGCGTCGATTGTCCGCTCGATATCCTCTTCCGTATGAGCAAGGGAAACGAACATTCCCTCGAATTGGGACGGCGGAATCATCACGCCTTCCTCCAGCAAATAGCGGAAGTAGGCAGAGAATTTGTCCAGATCGGCAGTCTTGGCCGTGTCGTAATTGACGACAGGCGTATCGGTAAAGAACAGGCAAACCATGGAGCCAACGCGGTTCAGCGTATGCGGAATACCGAGTTTGCGGGCATTTTCCGCAAGTCCCTCCGCCAGGCGGGCAGAGAGCGCCTCCAGTTTTTCATAGGCTCCCGGCTGTCCCAGCTCCTGCAGGGTGGTCAGTCCGGCCGCCATTGCCAGCGGGTTGCCCGAAAGCGTACCTGCCTGATAGATCGGTCCTGCCGGCGCGATTTGCTGCATGATCTCCCGTTTGCCGCCATAAGCGCCGACCGGAAGTCCGCCGCCAATTACCTTGCCCATGGTCGTCAGATCCGGAGTGATGCCGTACAGCTCCTGTGCCCCGCCACGGGATACACGGAAGCCGGTCATGACTTCATCAAAAATCAGCAGTGTGCCGTGTTGCTGCGTAATTTCACGCAGCGCCTCCAAAAAGCCCGGCTGCGGCGGCACAACACCCATGTTTCCGGCGATCGGTTCCACGATCACGGCAGCCAGGTCAGCGCCGAAGTTTTCAAATGCCAGCTTGACGCTTTCCAGATCGTTGTACGGGACCGTAATGGTGTTGACTGCTGTCGCTTCCGGCACACCTGGGCTGTCAGGCAAGCCGAGCGTAGCTACCCCGGAGCCGGCCTTGATGAGCAGGCTGTCGGCATGACCATGATAGCAGCCTTCAAACTTCATGATTTTATTGCGCTTCGTATAACCGCGGGCGAGTCGCAGAGCGCTCATCGTCGCTTCCGTTCCGGAGTTGACCATGCGAACAACCTCGACAGACGGTACGATTTCACAAACCAGCTTGGCCATTTCCGTTTCCCGTTCGGTTGGAGCGCCGAAGCTTGTTCCCAGCACAGCCGCTTCCTGAATGGCCGCCAGCACCTTTGGATGAGCGTGGCCCAAAATCAACGGACCCCAAGAGCCGATGAAATCGATGTAGCTGTTGCCGTCGACGTCTGTAATCCGCGAGCCTTCGCCTTTCGCGATGTAGACAGGGTTTCCGCCGACACTTTTAAAAGCGCGCACCGGGCTGTTTACGCCGCCCGGTATGTAGCGCTGGGCTTCTTCAAACATGCGGGACGAATTGTCCATTTTCATTGTCTACTCACCTCGCAGCCATTTTGCCACGTCTTTGGCATGATAGGTAATGATCAGATCGGCCCCGGCGCGTTTGAAGCCGAGGAGCGTTTCCATCACGATCTGCTGTTCGTTGATCCAGCCGTTGGCAGAAGCTGCTTTGACCATGGAATACTCTGCGCTGACGTTGTACACCACGAGAGGCAAATCGAAGCTTTCCCGCAGTCTCAGCACCATGTCCATAAAAGCGAGGCCTGGCTTCACCATCAAAAAGTCTGCTCCTTCGGCTACGTCGGAAGCCGCTTCCCGCAGCCCCTCCCGCGCATTGGCCGGGTCCATCTGATAGGTTTTGCGATCACCCGATTTCGGCGTGGAGTGAGCTGCATCGCGGAATGGACCGTAAAAGCTGGAGGCGTATTTGACTGAGTAGGACATGATCGGAACATGAACGAAGCCAGCCTCGTCCAAACCTTCGCGAATCGCTGCGACAAACCCGTCCATCATGTTGGAAGGCGCGATTATATCGGCTCCCGCCTTCGCTTGAGACACAGCTGTGGCTACCAGAAGCTTCAGAGACTCGTCGTTGTCGATCTCTCCCTCGTGCAAAACGCCGCAATGCCCGTGATCGGTATACTGGCACAGGCACGTATCGGCGATCACGACCATATCCGGGTAGGCTTCCTTGATCTGGCGGATCGCCTGCTGTGTGATCGCGTTGTCATTGTAAGCCTCGGAACCACAGGCATCCTTGTGCTCGGGCACCCCGAACATCATCAGCGATTTGATCCCCAGCGAAGCGATTTCGTCCAGCTCTTCGCGCAGCCTGTCGAGAGAAAAGTGATACACGCCAGGCATGGACGGAATCTCTTCTTTTACATTCGTTCCTTCCACCACAAACAGCGGGTAAATCAAATCTTCCAGACGAACATGGTTTTCGCGAACAAGATCGCGCATACCCGCGCTTGTACGCAATCTGCGATGACGATCAAATGAAATGGCCATTTCCATTCCCTCCCCAATATGCTTTCAATGCTTCCAGCAAGCCTTCGACGGTGTACTCGCGGGCGACGACATCTGCCTGCAAGCCGTGCGCTCTTGCCGTATCGGCCGTGATCGGGCCGATGCAGGCAATGGATACGCCCTCCAGCAGTTGTTTCCCCCCATAAGGGGCCATCGCTTCCATAAAATACGAAACGGTCGAAGAGCTCGTAAATGCGATAACGTCAATCAAGCCGTTCCGCAGGCGCTCCGCCGCTTCCGGAGCGTCCTTTGCATCGATCACGGTATGGTACACATCCACCTCCGTGACATCCAGGCCCATGCGGCGCAGCTCCTCCGGCAAGGTTTTGCGGGCAATGTCAGCCCGCGGCAGCAGCACGCGCTCGCCGGGCTGAAGCCGATCTTTCAGACTGGCGAGCATGCCCTCCGCCACATAATCGGAAGGTATCACCTCTGCTTTCAGCCCGTGCAAGGCGAGCTCTGCCGCTGTCTTGGGACCGACCGCAGCGAGGTGCCCCGTCAGCCTGTCGATCCCGATTCCGAGCTGCCGCATCCGATCAAGAAAAAAGCGAACCCCGTTTACGCTGGTAAACATGACCCAGTCAAAGCTGCCGATGCGGGATAAGGCTTCATCCAAACGGCTGCTGTCTTGCGGAGGCACCATTTTCAATAGCGGAAACGCATACGCTTCCCCGCCCAGAGCTTCCAACTGACTGATCAGCTCCCTCGCCTGCCCCCGCGATCTGGTCACCATCATGCGTATGCCGGCAAGCGGCCCCACATGCCCGCCTTCAACCGAGTGAATCATGCCTGGCTCTCCCTTTTCACCTGCTCCAGAACCTCTTGTGCCCCTTCTGCCGCCAGGACGTCAGCCACTTCGCGTCCGAGAGCAAGCGGGTCAACACCCGTAGCCGTCCGCTTGAACACACGCTTGCCATCCGGCGTAGCGACGAGACCGGTCAATGTAATGACAGGCTGCTTGCCACCCGCGTCGGAGACGGTCGCGTAGGCGCCGATCGGCACCTGGCAGCCGCCCTCCAGGCGATGCAAGAAGCTCCGCTCTGCCGTCACGGCAAGACGAGTTTCAGGATGATCAAACTTGCTCAGCAGCGCCAATGTCTCTTCGTCATCAGCTCGGCACTCGATCGCGAGCGCCCCTTGCCCGACGGCAGGAAGGCTGATCTCCACCGGCAAAAATTGGCTGATCGTACCATCCCAGTTCACCCGCTCCAACCCGGCTGCCGCGAGAACGATGGCATCGAAGTTTCCTTCGTTCAGCTTGCGGATGCGCGTATCGATATTGCCGCGCAAGGATTCGATCTGGATGTCGGGCCGGTACGCCAGCAGCTGAGCCGAACGGCGCAAGCTGCTCGTTCCTACCAAAGCCCCATGCGGAAGCTCGTCAAGCGTCTTTCCGTCTTTGGAAAGAAGCACGTCACGAGGATCGACACGTTTCGGAATCGCTCCGATGACCAGCCCCTCCGGCAGCTCGGCCGGCATATCCTTCAGGCTGTGGACGGCCAGATCCGTTTCTTTGTCCAGCAGAGACTGCTCGATCTCTTTTACGAACAGTCCCTTGCCCCCGACCTTGGATAAAGTGACGTCCAGGATGCGATCCCCTTTCGTCACGATTTCGTGAAGCTCAAATGACGCGCTTTGATCAAGCTGTTTCAATTGGTCGACGACCCAGTTCGTCTGCGTGAGCGCCAGCATGCTGCGGCGCGTTCCTACTTTCCATGTTCTCATGGTAGCCTCCTAACATAGCCACTCGATTATAGCCAGTTATGAAATTTCGAAAAATCGGTAGCCAGAAAATTGATCAACACCAGCCCGAAGCTCGCCAGATTAAACAGCGCCAGACTGCGCATTTGCCATGTGTCGCTGTACCGTTTGTAGAGCCCGAACGAGTACACGCCCAGGACGACGAGCGACCATACAACCTTGGCATCCAGCCAAAACTTTTCGGGCAGTACCAGTTTTCCCCAAATGATGCCGACCAAAATGGCCAGCAGCAGCATAGGGACGCCCAGCATGTTCATTCGGTACGCGTACCCCTCCAACACATCCAGACTTGGCAGCCGGCGAAGCATCGGCGTCCAGCGCTTCGCTTTCAGCATGTTGTGCTGCAGCAGATACATGGCCGAGAAAACCATGGAAAGCGAGAAAGCCCCATAGCTGAACATCGCCAGCGTGATGTGAACCAGAAGCAGCTCCGACGTCAATGGACCGGATACGGCGTTCAGCGGCGTCTCAGGCAAGAACATGGACAGAACCAGCACGACAAACCCGATCACATTGGTAAAAAACACCAGCAAATCTATGCGAAAAAAATAGTTGATCACAAGCGATAACGTAACCAGCACCCACGAATAAAAGAACAAAGTCTCAAATAAAGTAATGACGGGGAAGTATGCCTTTTCCGCCATTTGCGAGACAAAAAAAGCAGTTTGCAAGGCCCAAACGACAGCAAGCAACCCGAAAGCCAGTCGATTGACTTTCCGGTTGCTTTGCAAGAAGTCGTTGAAATAGAAGAGAACACTTGCAGCGTAGAGAAAGATCGTCAAATCATAGATCCATCTCGCATCGGCCATGTACTCTCTCCTCTCTTTCCGTATCGGTATCTACTCAGGGATCCGGGATGCGAGCACCTGTTCACGCGCGGAAGTCTGCTTTGCTTTTTCTTTTTCCCAGTTCGCTTCCCGCTCGGCCCGCTCCAGAATCTCTTCGAGTGCAAAAATCGTAGAGAACATGTCCAACACATCGGGGCCATCCTTCTTGGCTGCCAGCTCCTTTAGGCGAACGACCGGATCGTGCAATAACTGATTAATCATTCCTTTGGTCGTCTTGCGGATGATGTGCAGCTCTTTTTCTGTCAGGCCGCTTAGCTTGTTCTCCATCTTGCGCATGCCTTCGCTGTGAATATCAAACGCTTTTTCACGCAAGGCTGCAATCAGAGGAGAAACGCCCAATGTCTGGTACCAGGTCGTAAAGGCGACAATCTCCTCGGCAATCATGCCTTCCAGTCGTTCCGCTTCTCTGGAACGCTCTTCCAGGTTGCTGGCGACAATGCCTTCGAGATCGTCGATGTCGTACAGGTATACGTTGTCGAGATCGTGCAGGCTCGGGTCCAGATCCCGCGGTACCGCAATGTCGATCATAAACAGCGGGCGATGCCTGCGCTGCTTCATGATCGGCTGCAGCTGCTCCTTGGTGATGACGTATCCCGTCGCCCCCGTCGAGCTGATGACGATGTCTGCTGTGAGCAGTGCCGATGACAACTGCTCCATCGTACAGGCGTCCCCTTGGAATTTCTCGGCAAGCAGCTGTGCCCGCTCCAGTGTCCGGTTGGCTACACGAACATGTCCCGAACCATTGGCATGCAGATGTTTGGCAGTCAGCTCGCTCATTTTTCCCGCTCCGACGATCAGCACTTCTTTGCCGGAAAACGATCCGAAAATCTTTTTCCCCAGCTCGATCGCCGCGTAGCTGACAGACACAGCATTCTGTCCGATGGCCGTCTCTGTATGCGCCCTTTTCGCAAAGGTGATCGCCTGCTTAAACAGCATATTGAATACGGTTCCGGTCGTCTCCTGCTGCTGCGCTTGTGTAAAAGCATCGCGCACTTGACCGAGTATCTGCGTTTCTCCCACCACCATCGAATCCATGCCGCAGGAGACGCGGAACAGGTGCTCGATGGCTTGTTCGTTCCCTTTTATATAGAGATGTTCCTTAAAAGATTCCTTGCTCACACCAAACCATTCCGCCAAAAATCGAAGCGTGTAATCGCGACCGACGTTCAACTGATCGCAAACCACGTAAATTTCCGTGCGGTTGCAAGTCCCGAGGATCACGCATTCCGCGATGCTCTTCGTCTGGGAGAGGAGATAAAGAGCCCGAGACGTGCCGTCGTCGCTGAAAGTAAACTTCTCGCGAATTTCGACAGGTGCCGTTTTGTAGTTAAGACCCAGCAAAAGAATATCCATAGCGTCCTCCCGGTCATACATGCCAGTCAATTCTCTAATAAATGCACTATCATTATATCATTATGTCCTGAACGGGTCAGTTGTAATTGTGAAAAGTTTATTAACGGCCGACACTTTGGCGACAGAGCGCGCGATATTCGTCGAAAGGCAGCCCCATACGAAACCGTTTTGCAATCCGCTTCAGGGTGTTCGGTAAGCTTCTGACGACAATGTCCCTTCTCTATCCCCATCCTCTAACCGGATAAGCCAAGTCCGGGTTTTCTTTATTTTCAGACACCTTGTCAAAAAGGCAAGGCACAGGCAAAGTTTTTCCCTTGCTTTCCCGCTTTCTATCCCTTATCATGCTTGCAAGATCATTTGAACGTTTTGAATCATCTGATGATGGTGGAAGGAGAGAAGATGCCTTTGAAAAAACCGTGGATGGCGGATGTGACCCTGTTTTTGATCGCATTTGTCTGGGGAGCGACGTTTCTCGTCGTCCAACAAGCGATCTCAGCGCTGCCGCCGAACGCTTTCAATGCCATTCGCTTTACGATCGCCGCCCTGTTCCTGCTCGTGATACAACTCCTGTTCTTTCGCAGCCAGTGGAGGGCATGGAGCGGCGCCTTGCTCAAAGCCGGCTGTATCATCGGGTTTTGGCTTTGCCTCGGGTATGGGCTGCAAACAGTAGGGCTGTTGTATACAACGCCGTCCAAAGCCGGATTTATCACCGGCCTGTCCGTTGTGCTGGTCCCTCTTTTCGCTTTTCTGATCCTGCGCAGCCGCATCAAACCCGCGGCAATCGTCGGCGTCTTGCTGGCCGCGATTGGTCTGTATTTATTGACCCTGAACCAGACGCTCAGCTTCAACATCGGGGACCTCCTTGTATTTGGATGCGCGATCTGCTTTGCGCTGCAAATCGTCGTCACCGGCAAGTACGCGCCGCAATTTTCGGCTTTGCCGCTCGCCATCGTGCAGCTGGCAACAGTAGCGGTTCTCAGTTGGGTCTATACCTTCTTGTTTGAAGACTGGAGCAGGGCATTTAATCTGGAGATTCTTTTGATTCCGGAAGTCGCACGAGGACTGCTCATCACCTCGATATTTGCGACTGCGCTTGCCTTTCTCGCACAGACGGCTCTGCAAAAGCAGACCAGTTCTACCCGTGTCGCACTCATTTTTGCTCTCGAACCCGTATTTGCCGCCCTTACCTCTTATCTGTGGATCAATGAGGTGCTTACCGGTCGTCAAATCCTGGGGGGCTTGCTCATTTTCTTCGGAATGATCCTGGCTGAGCTTCCGATTGGCCAATGGCTAAAACTATCGCGAAGCCGACGCGAGAGCGAGGAAGAAAACAGAAGTTCGGCTTGAGAAAGTTCGGAAAGCGTGAGATCGGCATTTGATGATTGGAACGAAGACTGAAACGAACTATCGAACAAAAAAAGGAGCGGGTCTGTCTCGTACGTACGAGAGCCCCGCTCCTTTTCATTTCTATGTCGCCTTTTTTACTTCCTGCAATAGCGCTTCGACAAAGATGGGCATCACCTGACCGCAAACCTTTTGCGGCAGTCTTTCGGTCCGCTTCAGCCATCTTTTCAGGCGGAGCAAATGATAGGCCGCTTGTGGCACCCTGCCACTGCTGCCAGCATCGATCAAGGCAATTGCCGTCTGTCCTACCTTGGCCCAGTGCCAATACTTTTCGACCCATGGGCGTATTTCTGCAGACAGCTTCTGATTCTGCATACCCGTCAGCAGATGATTGGCTGTTTCCTCCATCTCGGCGAACAATCGCCTGAGCTCCTCGGTACCCTGCCTTTTGTCTCCATACAGAAAATGGAAACGAAACTGCATAAATGTCTCCATCAGAGCTGGGGACTCTGTTTCGTTCAAAAATGAGCTTTGCACATTGTCGGCAAAACGGAGAAAAGCTTCCGCATCGTCGGCTCCAGCCACTTCCTCCACTGCCCGCCTCCACGACTGAACGGGATCGTAGCCCTCCGGGTCGTTCAAGTAATCCGCTACCGTGATCAGCGGTATCTTGGAGCTCTCCGCCCACTCCATCGCATTCGCCACATAGCCTGCGGAAAGCCGGCCCAAACCCGGATCTCTGTGCCGCAACGGACCGATATGGAGCTCGTTTGCCATTGCAAGGTCATTTACAGGGTAGTTGTCCCAGTACAACGGGCGATGTCCTGTGTATTCCCGGAAGCGGACAGCGTCCCCTTCTGTAAGAAAAGGGGAACAGACGAATCTTCCTGTCCAAAACAGATCGATCTCATCAGGCAAGAGCTGCCCCAGTGTCGTAATGTATGGTTCATTTCCCATGCCGGAATACTGCGTCGGACACAGCACCAATTTGACAGGCTCCGGCCAGCTTGCCATCTGCTTGTACAGCTGCAACGCCGTTTCCGCATGAGCCTCCGCCAATGTGCCAAACTTCCTCGTATCCACTTCATGCAAGAGAGCCAGCGGAATATCGTCAAACTGGAGAGCGAAGTGCCTGACTCCCCTCTTGTACATAAACCGGTATTTATCCAGCAGTTGATCGGCATGAGCGCGGTTCGCGTACTCCATGTTCAAGCCGGGACTCAAACAGTAATAGAATGACAGCTTCGCCTTATGTGCTGCAGCGATGAGTTGATCGATTTGCTCCCGTTCAACTGGAGGATGGTACTCCTGCCACCTCTCACGGAGAAACGGATCGTCCTTGGGAGCGTAAAAGTACGCATTAAACTGATGCTTGCCTAAAAAATCAATCATGTCCAAGCGCTCTTCATGGGTCCATGGCTTGCCATAGAACCCTTCGATGACACCCCGTATGGGAAAGCGTTCGTGACACGTCACAAAATGGCCTCCTCTCCCGTCCGGCGTATACCAGCTTGCTATTGCGCCTTGCCTTCTGCCTGTTCGGCAGAGGAGGGAACCTTCTCTTCTTTCGCCTGTTCTCGCTTGGCCTCTTCGTATTCATAGAGGCGCCGCTTGATCTCAGACCATAATTCGTCCCGTCCTTGTCCCGTCTCGGACGAGAAAATGAGGATCGTATCGTCTCCGCGCATATTCAGATGCTGGCGGATCACTTTTGTATGCTGCAGCCAGCGGCCACGGGCAATTTTATCTCCCTTGGTGGCGACGACAACGGTCGGAATGCCGATCTCCTTGCACCATTCATACATGGCGATATCGTCCTTGCTTGGCGCATGGCGAATATCGACCAGCTGGATGATGAACCGCAGCTCCTTCCGCTGCTTCAGATACGTCTCGATCATTTTTCCCCATTGGCCTTTGATCGATTTGGCTACTTTGGCATAGCCGTAGCCGGGAAAATCGACAAAGTAAAGCTGCTTGTTGACTTGAAAATAGTTAAGGGTTTGCGTTTTACCCGGTTTTTGACTGGTTCTGGCAAGCCCTTTGCGATTCATCATTTTGTTCAGCAGCGAGGATTTGCCGACATTGGATCGACCTACCAGAGCAATCTCCGGTAGGCCGTCAGTCGGATATTGATTGGGGCCGACAGCGCTGGTGATAAATTCGGCAGAGGTAATCTTCATTCGTGATCACCAACCGTCTTTTTAACGAGCGCGTGGCGAAGCACTTCATCCAGGTGCTCGACAGGGATAAACTTCAAATCCTTCCGTACGCTCTCTGGAATATCGTCAATGTCTTTTTCGTTTTCTTTTGGCAAAATGACAGTCGTCAAACCTGCGCGATGTGCAGAAAGCGACTTTTCCTTCAGCCCGCCGATGGGCAGGACGCGGCCACGCAGTGTGATCTCCCCGGTCATCCCTACCTCTTTCCGAACCGGAATCCCGGTCAGAGCCGATACAAGAGCAGTGGCCATCGTAATGCCTGCGGAAGGACCATCCTTTGGTATCGCACCCTCGGGAACGTGGATATGAATGTCGTTCTTTTCATGGAAATCGGGGTCGACGTTCCACTCGGCAGCCCGCGAGCGAATATAGCTGAATGCAGCCTGAGCGGACTCCTTCATGACATCCCCCAATTGGCCTGTCAAAGTAAGCTTCCCTTTTCCAGGCAAGACCGTTACTTCAACATTCAGCGTGTCGCCGCCCGCTTCGGTCCAAGCGAGACCCGTAACCGAGCCAACCTGATCCTCTTTTTCAGCAAGTCCATAGCGATAGCGCGGCTTGCCGAGAAGACTTTCCACTGTCTTCGCCGTTACGACCACACGCTTCTTGTCGCCGGCAACGATCAGTTTGGCTGCCTTTCGACACACATTGGCCGCCTCGCGATTCAGATTCCGCACACCGGCTTCACGGGTATACTGACGAATGATCTTTAGCATTGCTTCTTCCTGCACTTGCAATTTATCCTTGCCAAGACCGTGGTCCTGCATTTGTTTCGGCAACAGATAGCCGCGCATGATATTCAGCTTCTCCAGCTCGGTATAGCCGGAAATGGAGATGACCTCCATGCGGTCCAGGAGCGGTCGGGGAATTGTATGCAGGCTGTTGGCCGTTGTGATAAACATGACATTGGTCAAATCGTACGTCTCTTCGATGTAGTGGTCGCTAAACTTGTCGTTCTGATTCGGGTCCAGCACTTCCAGCAGAGCGGAAGCAGGATCGCCGCGGAAATCGGAAGCGAGCTTGTCGATCTCATCGAGAAGGAACACCGGATTGACTGTGCCAGCCTGTTTCATTCCCTGGATAATCCGGCCTGGCAGGGCACCTACATAGGTCCGGCGATGGCCGCGAATTTCCGCTTCGTCACGCACGCCGCCCAGGGAGATCCGCACGAATTCCCGCTCCAGCGCACGGGCGATGGAACGAGCCAATGAGGTTTTCCCTACCCCCGGAGGTCCGACCAGACACAGAATCGGGCCACGCATGGAATTGACCAGCTTCTGAACGGCCAGATACTCCAGTACCCGTTCCTTTGGCTTTTCCAGACCGTAATGATCCTCGTTCAAAATGTCTTCCGCATGCTTGATGTCCAGATTGTCTACCGTTTTTCTCGTCCAAGGGAGCGCCAGCAGCGTATCGATGTACGTGCGAATGACGGACCCTTCTGCGGAGGTCGACGGCATTTTTTCCAGACGTTCCAGCTCTTTTTCGATTTTGTTCTTGATCCGTTCAGGAGCGTCCGATTTGTCCAACTGGGCACGCAGCTCGTCTACTTCTCCCTGCCGTCCGTCGCGGTCGCCGAGCTCCTTTTGGATCGCTTTCATTTGCTCGCGCAAGTAGTATTCCTTTTGCGTCCGCTCCATCTGTTTCTTGACGCGGCCGCTGATCTTGCGCTCCAGCTCCAAAACCTCTCGCTCGTTGTTTAAGATGTCGAGGAGAATGTTCAGGCGCTCCTTGATGTTGGTCGTCTCCAGAATTTCCTGCTTGTCGCGCATTTTCAGCGGCAGGTGGGAGGCGATGACATCCGCCAGACGACCTGGTTCTTCAATATCTGTAACCGAGCTGAGCGTCTCTGGAGATACCTTCTTGGAAAGCTTGATGAACTGCTCAAAGTGGTTGAGTACGGCGCGCATCAGCGCTTCCACTTCGTTTTCGTCTCCGCTTTCCTCCTCCAGATACGTAATGGTTACCTGAAAGAAATCTTCCTGGCGAACATACTCTTCAATTTTGGCCCGTTGCAATCCCTCGACCAACACCCGGATGGTCCCGTTTGGGAGCTTCAGCATCTGTTTGACGCGGGCTACGGTGCCGACATTGTAAATTTGTTCGGCCTCAGGTTCTTCTATATGGACTTCCTCCTGCGTTGCAAGCAAAATCTTGTTGTCATCCACCATGGCCTGCTCCAGTGCACGGACAGACTTTTCCCGTCCGACATCCAGATGCAGCACCATCGATGGATACACAAGCAGCCCACGCAGCGGGAGGAGCGGAATCTCTCGTTTACCGGAACGATCGCCCAATCTTATGCACCTCTCCTTGATCTGAACAGTCTCTTGCAGTTTTTGTGTGAAAAAGCGGGTTAACCATGCTTGCCCAAAATGAAAGACTTGGTCGGACCGCCTTTTTTATACAAGCAAAAACGGCTCCTGAACAGCCGTTTTTGGTCACCAAGACACGCTGCTTTCTCCCTTCTTTTGGAGAAAGTCGAAGCTTCTTACCATTGTAGCGCAAACACATTCCGATGTCTAATTTCAAGGTGCGATCCTTCTTTACAAGGAGAGTGGCGAGGACGCCAGGTCTTCTGCAGGCAGCTGCAGCGTAAATCCGGCACTTTCAACCTCCGGCTCGGCATGATCCTTAAAGGCCAGCTCCAAAACCTGCTGCACAGTTGAAACAGGAATGACTTCGATCCCCTTCATGTCGGAAAACAGGCTTTGCCAGTTCTCTTCCGGGATAAACACACGCGTCGCTCCTGCTGCGCGGGCAGCCTCCACCTTGGCCACTACTCCGCCGACAGGCTTCACCTTTCCGTGAATGCTGACTTCCCCCGTCATCGCCAGCAGATTATCTACCGGAATTTCCTTGATCGCAGAATAGATGGCTGTCGTAATCGCGATACCAGCAGATGGCCCATCTACAGGCACTCCGCCAGGGAAGTTGATGTGGAGATCGTAATTGTAAGGGTGGATGCCCAAGCGGTGCAGCACTGTCAGAACGTTGTCGATCGAACCCTTGGCCATGGACTTGCGCCTGATCGTTCTGCTTCTGCCGCCGATTTCCTCCTCTTCGGCGAGGCCGGTCGTCGTGATGCGTCCGTTTCCTGCGATCGCTGCACGTGTCGCAGTTACTTCCAGTTCCATTACGCTGCCCATATTCGGTCCGTAGACGGCCAGACCGTTGACCAAACCGACCTGCGGAGTGGAGTGTACCTGCTTTTCCTGTCTCGGCGACTTTTGACTGCTATGAACGACCCATTCGACATCGGAGGACTGTATAACTTTTCTCTCCTCCGTCAAGGCAATCCCTGCGGCGATCTGCACCGTATTGATCGCTTCCCGTCCATTGGTCGCGTACCGCTCAATCACATGTACAGCGGCATCCTCCATCGTCATGTCCATTTTCGAAACAGCCGTACGAACGATGCTGCCGATCTCGGCCGGTTTGAGCGGACGGAAAAAGATTTCCAGACAGCGGGAACGAAGAGCGGCAGGCAATTCCTCCGGCATCCTCGTCGTTGCTCCGACCAGGCGAAAATCAGCCGGGAGCCCGTACTTGAATACTTCGTGTATATGCGAAGGAATCTGCGTGTTTTCTTCGCTGTAGTAGGCACTCTCCAGCATGACTTTTCGGTCTTCCAATACTTTCAGCAGCTTATTCATCTGAACGGGGTGAAGCTCCCCGATCTCATCCAAAAACAGTATGCCTCCATGCGCTTTGGTCACGGCTCCGGGCTTTGGCTGCGGCACCCCGGCTTGGCCCAAGGCACCCGCCCCCTGGTAAATGGGATCGTGGACAGAGCCGATCAACGGGTCGGCGATGCCTCTCTCATCAAAACGGGCAATCGTGGCGTCTATTTCGACAAATTTGGCTTCCGAATTGAAAGGCGACATCTTGTTTTTCTTCGCTTCTTCCAATACTACCCGCGCAGCAGCCGTCTTCCCAACGCCCGGGGGTCCGTAAATGATCACATGCTGCGGATTGGGACCGCACAGAGCTGCGCGCAGCGCTCTCAGGCCGTCCTCCTGCCCGACAATTTCTTCCATAGCAGCAGGCCGTGTTTTTTCTGACAGCGGCTCGGTCAAGGCAATCATGCGCATCCGGCGCAACTGATCCAGATCTTTGCGCGATTCCTTTTCGGTTGAGGTCTTGTTGGCCCGCTGGGTTCGCAGCAAATTCCAAAAGTAGGTTCCTATGATAATCCCGACAATCACTTCAATGCAGGCAATGACTAGTGTCGTATAGTTCATCCGCAGTCCCTCCCATGCTCACTGGCAACTATTTAGCAGGCTGTCCGTACTCGTCGGCGTTACTATCCCAGAACGGCCTTTCGTTCGCGTCTCTTGAACTATAATGAGTAGTATTGCCTCGCAGTGCGGGACATAAACTCAAAAACGAGCAGGTCCCGTCTATTGCCGTGATGCAGAAAGCCGGATTGGAGATTAGATCTGGACTTGGCCGTGAAAAAGAAAAAAGTCCGTCCCCGACGAAAAAAACCACCTCGGGTTGAGGTGGTTTCTGCGCATTAGTATGAATCAGGCGCTCTCGTGCTTTCGCTCCTGGCCTTCCTTTGTCAAAAGCTGGGGCTTCACTTTATCGCGAACCGTTTCTTCCGTGATGACGCATTTGCTCACGTCTTCACGAGACGGCAGCTCGTACATCATATCCAGCATGATCTGCTCGATGATGGCACGAAGTCCGCGCGCACCCGTATTGCGCTTGATCGCTTCCTTGGCGATCTGGCTCAATGCCCCTGCATCGAACTCCAGCTCGACGTTATCAAGGCTCATCAGCTTCTGGAACTGTTTGACCAACGCATTTTTCGGCTCGGTGAGAATTTTCACCAGCGTCTCTTCATCCAGCGGTTCGAGCGTGGCAAGAACCGGCAGACGGCCGACGAATTCCGGGATCAAGCCAAACTTCAACAAATCCTCCGGCAAGACGTACTTCAGGTACTCGCCTTGCTTGAGGTCGCCTTTTACGCCTTCGTTCATATCTGTGCCAAAGCCGATTACTTTTTTGCCCAGACGGCGCTTGATAATCTGTTCAACACCGTCAAACGCACCGCCGCAGATGAACAGGATATTGGAGGTATCGATCTGGATGAACTCTTGATGCGGATGCTTGCGGCCGCCTTGTGGCGGAACACTTGCAACCGTTCCTTCCAGAATCTTCAGCAGGGCCTGCTGTACACCTTCACCGGATACGTCGCGGGTAATCGACGGATTTTCCGATTTGCGTGCGACTTTATCGATCTCATCAATGTAGATTATGCCTTTTTCGGCCTTTTCCACATCGTAATCTGCCGCCTGAATCAGTTTCAGAAGAATGTTTTCCACATCTTCGCCCACATAACCCGCTTCGGTCAGCGATGTCGCATCAGCGATGGCAAACGGAACATTTAAAATCCGCGCCAGTGTTTGGGCCAGCAGCGTTTTACCGCTGCCCGTCGGTCCGATCAGCAGGATGTTGGATTTTTGCAGCTCCACATCCTCGATCTTGGCACCGGAATTGATCCGTTTATAGTGGTTGTAAACCGCAACCGAGAGAGATTTTTTCGCCATGTCCTGCCCGATCACATAATCGTCGAGGATGTTGCGAATTTCCATCGGCTTCGGAATTTCTTTCATGTCGATTTCTTCTTCGGTACCCAGCTCTTCCTGAACGATTTCATTGCACAGCTCGATGCACTCATCACAAATGTAAACGCCAGGTCCAGCAACGAGCTTCCTTACCTGCTCCTGGGATTTTCCGCAGAACGAGCATTTCAGCTGTCCTTTATCATCATTAAACTTAAACATGCGCGTATCACCTCACACCGGGTCAGTTTTTCCGTTCAATAATGGCATCGATCAATCCGTAGGCTTTGGCTTCCTCTGCGCTCATAAAGTTGTCACGATCGCTATCTTTTTCCACGCGCTCATAAGGCTGACCGGACCGGTCCGCCAAAATCTGGGTCAGCTGCTTCTTTGTTTTCAAAATCCATTCGGTATGAATCCGAATGTCCTCTGCTTGACCGCGGACTCCGCCCAGTGGCTGGTGAATCATCACTTCACTGTTGGGCAGGGCGAAGCGTTTTCCCTTTGCGCCGGCTGTCAGAAGCACGGCTCCCATGCTTGCAGCCATACCGACGCAAATAGTGGAGACATCGGGCTTGATAAATTGCATCGTGTCGTAAATGGCAAGTCCCGCAGTCACGGAACCGCCTGGAGAGTTTATGTAGAGACTGATGTCTTTTTCCGGATCCTCTGCTTGCAAGAAAAGCAATTGTGCGACTACGACATTGGCCACTTCATCGTCAATTTCACTGCCGAGAAAAATAATCCGGTCCTTCAGGAGCCGCGAATAAATATCGTATGCGCGTTCTCCCCGATTGGTCTGTTCGATTACCATTGGAATTAACATATGTATTTCCTCCTCTGTCAGCAAAAGAGGTATTGCAGCTTACCCTGGCGGTTTTTTGGCCGCCGGCCGGCTGCAGATGAAGCATTTCCCGCTTGTACGGCGGGACGGATACAAAAAAGAAACGCGATGGTGAAAAACAAGGCACGAGGGTATCGTGCCTTGGTATCGAAGGTTCGGGAACGAAAATTCGCCCCCGAACGATCATGCGGTCTTCCTAAGATTATGCACTAACTTTGCTTTCTGCAACCAGGAAATCGACTGTTTTGCGAGTTTGCACATCACGGTACAGTGCAGCCAGTCCGTCTTGCGCAGTGAAAATTTTGCGAAGCTCGTCAGCTGGACGGCCGTAAACGCCAGACAGTTTTTCCAACTCAGCAGTTACATCCTCTTCACTGACTTCGATGTTTTCTGCTTTTCCGATTGCTTCCAGCACCAGAGAAGTGCGAACACGGGAAGTAGCGTCAGCGCGCAGTTGATCACGCAGTTGGCTTTCATCCATGCCGGAGAATTGGTAGTACAGATCCAGAGTCAGACCTTGGAATTGCAGGCGTTGTCCGAACTCATTGACCATTTGATCCAGTTCGTGTTCGATCATGACTTCTGGAATATCGATTTCAGCGTTTTCAGCCGCTTTCAGAACGAGCTGCTCGCGCACGTATTGTTCCTTGTCCTGTGCAGCTTTCTCTTCCAGCTTTTTCTTGGAGTCTGCTTTCAGTTCGTCCAATGTATCGAACTCGCTTACGTCCTTGGCAAACTCGTCGTCCAATGCCGGCAGGTTTTTGCGCTTCAGGCTGTTCAGCTTCACTTTGAAAACAGCTTCTTTGCCAGCCAGGTTCGGAGAGTGGTACTCTTCCGGAAATGTTACGGTGATCTCTTTTTCCTCGCCGATGTTCATGCCGACAACCTGCTCTTCAAAACCAGCGATGAACGTTCCGGAACCGAGCTCCAGAGAATAGTCTTCCGCTTTGCCGCCTTCAAATGCCACTCCATCCTGGAAGCCTTCGAAGTCGATCATTACGACATCGCCGTTTTGAGCTTGGCCTTCTTCTACAGCAACCAGCTCGGCGTGACGCTCTTGCATGCGCTTCAGTTCAGCGTCTACATCCTCGTCAGTTACCGCGAACTCTTTCGGCTCGATGGTCAGGTTTTTGTATTCGCCCAGTTTTACTTCCGGCTTAACAGTAACTGTCGCCTTGAAGATCAGGCTTTTGCCTTTTTCCATTTGTTCTACGTCTACTTCCGGACGGTCCACAGGCTCGATGCCCGTTTCGCGAACAGCTTGTCCGTAAGCGGTTGGAAGAATGATATCAAGCGCATCCTGATAGAGAGATTCCACGCCAAAACGCGCTTCGAACATTTTGCGCGGTACTTTTCCCTTGCGGAAGCCTGGTACATTAACCTTTTTTGAAACTTTTTTGAACGCCTGGTCAAGTGCTGCATCTACTTGCGTAGCGTCTACTTCTACCGTCAGGACTCCCTGGTTATTCTCTAACTTTTCCCATTTTGCTGCCACGTAAACTTCCCCTCCTAGATTGATTCAAGAGAAACACGCCTGTCGGGTCTGGCAAGGACCGTGATGACAGGGCGGTGCAATTCTAGCCATTATAACCATTCAAGTATAGCACATATTCTCCATTTTTCAAGAAGTCAGCTCCGCAGGGAAAAAGTTCCCCCCAGCTTCGGAGCTACCTTGCCCTTGTGGTC
Organism: Brevibacillus sp. FSL K6-6036; assembly: GCF_037964015.1. Lineage (NCBI taxonomy): Bacteria > Bacillati > Bacillota > Bacilli > Caryophanales > Paenibacillaceae > Brevibacillus > Brevibacillus sp. FSL K6-6036. Next base: position 1,644,303 of record NZ_CP150173.1, on the reverse strand, counting down.
GTAGTAGGTTACCTGAACGACCACGGCCGACTCTTTTTGCTCGACTTTTTTCAAAATCGCATACGTCGGGACATCATACCCCCGCGGAAGCTGCAGGCTCCCCGGATTCAAAAAAAGGATGTCGCGCTCAACTGCGCATCCCGGCACGTGGGAATGACCGAACAGCACTACGTTCGCCCCTGTTTCCTCTGCTCGGTAATGAAGGCGCAGCAGCGAGCTTTTCACGCCAAACAGATGTCCATGTGTCTGGAGGATCGTAAGTCCCTTCCAGGAGGTCTTCCTCTCTGTCGGCACGTCCGAAGGGAAATCGCAATTTCCCTTGACCAGCTTCATGCCCGAAAACGGCTCGCGCTGATGGTCGACGCAGTAATCGCCGCAGTGAAAGACCATCTCCGCCTTGTGTCTTTCGACTACTTCCTTTACTTCACGGACCAGTCCATGGGTATCGCTCAGGATGAGAATGCTCACTTTTCCTCACTCTCCTTGCGTACACTGAATTACTCGCCGGACTTTAAGGTCGTCAGCAAATTCTGCATGGCCATGGCGCGGTGGCTGATCTGATTTTTTTCCTCGGATGTCAGCTCGGCCATCATTTTCTTTTGCTGCGGCAGATAAAAAACCGGGTCGTAGCCGAAGCCGTTGGTGCCTTTTGGTTCGCGGGCGATCACACCCTCGCAGGAGCCCGCTGCCACTACCGGCTCCCGTCCCGGCTCCACGAGGGCGAGTACGCAGCGAAATCTCGCCGTCCTCTGCTCGTCCGGCACGTCAGCCAGCTCGCCCAGCAGTTTTCGCCAGTTGGCTTCATCAGACGCATTCTCGCCGGAGTACCGGGCGGAGTAGACGCCGGGACGGCCGCCCAGCGCATCTACCTCCAGACCGGAATCGTCACCGACTGCCGGCATGTTCAAGTATGTAGAAATGGTTACAGCTTTTTTCAGTGCGTTGGCTTCAAACGTATCGCCGTCCTCCACCACTTCCGGAACGCCTTCGAACGCATCCAGGCTGATTCCTTCCCATCCCAATTCTGCAAAGAGCTTGTTAAACTCCTTCACTTTTCCTTTGTTCCGCGTAGCGAGTACGACTTTTTTCGGTTCAGACATGATTTTCCTCCGCCTCTTTCTCCTGATCGCCTTCGCCTTTGTTCTCAAAAGAGAGCGTCAGCTCGGACAAGGCCTCCCTTTGAGCGGCAAATAGCTGGTCAATGCCCTTTTTCGCCAGTGCAAGCACCTCCTGCAGCTGTTCTACGGAAAAAGGAGCCTCTTCCCCGGTGCCTTGCAGCTCGACGAATTTTCCTTCCCCGGTCATCACGATGTTCATATCGACCGTCGCTGTCGAGTCTTCCTTGTAGTTCAGATCAAGCAAGACTTCCCCGTCGATAATTCCGACAGATGTCGCTGCAAGAAAATCAGTCAGCGGGTACTGTTTCCACGTACCGTTTTCGACGAGCTTTGACATTGCTTCTACCATCGCCACGTAGGCTCCGGTAATCGACGCTGTCCGGGTGCCTCCGTCCGCCTGGATTACGTCGCAGTCCAGCCAGATCGTACGTTCACCCATCGCTTCCAGTTGAACGACAGACCGCAGTGCCCGACCGATCAGACGCTGGATTTCCATGGTTCGCCCTGCCACTTTCCCTTTGGAAGACTCTCGGGCATTGCGTGATTCCGTAGCCCGGGGGAGCATGGCGTATTCGGCTGTAATCCATCCTTTGCCGCCACCGCGCATGAACGGCGGAACGCGGTCCTCCAGCGTCGCCGTGCAGATTACTTTGGTGTCTCCCACCTCGATCAGGCAAGAACCTTCCGCGTGCTTGATGTAATTCCGCGTAATCTTAACAGGACGCAGTTGGTCATGGGTGCGGCCATCATTTCTCATTCCATGTTCCTCCTAGTGTACTTTCATCAACTCCGCCCATTATACCAGAGAGACAAAACCACTTGCCACTCTGCACGGGGTTTGACTTGCGCCAGGTGCGTTGAAAGTTTGCCGGCCGACTTTCGGAAAAGCAAAACCACGCCGGGACCAGAGGCGTGGAATGATATCCTTCCTTAATATTGGATCGGGTTGATGTGAACGGACCGGCTGACCGGCTTGCTGAAATCAAAGCTTCCGCTCTTGAGCGGCTTGCCTTCCACCATGAGCTGAACATTTTTCGCTCCCGTACTGTCGGAAAGCGACAACACCAGCGATTCCAAAGCCTCCGGACTCGCTTCCCTGCCGTCATCGTATTTCAGGATATCATCGCTCAGATTGACAGTGACCAGCCCGTTTTCCTGGCGAACATCGAGAACGCGGGTCGTCTGCAGCAGCGAGCTGAAAAGAGGCGAGCCTTCTTTTGGTCCCTTGATCAATTCCTCTACAGCTGCTTTGGCAAGGTTCTCTGTTTCTGGCACCAGCCTCGTCACCGGTACAAAATACGTCCGTTTGTCATCGAGCTGCCCCTGAAAATAGACGGTGACCGAGGACGTTTTCCCGGGTACCGCCCCCTCTCCGAGCTCCACGTTGACTCCCTGATTGCGGTCGAGGTACGTGGTTGGCGTATTGCTTGCCGGCATTTCCGAGAGCGGCGTGCCGTTTACCCAGATCTGTACCGATTTTACGTTGCCAAACTCAGTGAGTGCCCGCGTCACCGCATCGACAATCTTTTTTTCCTGCTTTTCGTCGTACTTCTTAAACTCCTTGGAAAAGTCGACCGTAGCCACACCTTCCTTGATGACAAGCCCCTTTACCTCTGTCCCTTTTGGCAGGACGGCCGAAAAACCGCTGGGCAGCATGCTCTCTACCGGACCGCCTTTCACCATGTAGGTCAGTACCTGCTTTGCCATGCCTTCCACCTTTGGCAGCGTCAACGATACAGGTACGACGTATCCATTATTATCAAGCAGATAAACGGTTCGGTCGACCGATTCCTGTGTTGCCGCCACTGTCTCTCCGGCTGCAGCGTCTGCGGGGGTTTGGGTACCTGGCGTCTCCACCGCCACTTCCGACAACGGGGGCGGGTCGATGCTGGTCGCTTCCTTTTCCGGCCCAAACAATCCGCACCCTGAAAGCAGCAGGGCGCTAACCCCGATCACGGCCGTCATTTTGCCGATGCGTCGTATTTCCATGTTATCCAGCCTCCTCCAGACACTTTGTACTAACATGTATACGAGCATGGCTTGGGTTTATGCGTTGTTTGTCCGCAAAAAGGAAGGTTCTTTCGCGTCAATCAGAGAATGACTGACGAAAAAGAACCTCCTGCGTTTATTTGCCGACTCAGGATTGATACAGCTTTTCCAGCGACCTGCTTTCAACCTGTACCGGAAAGCCCAGCCATTCTTCCGCTATTCGCTGGAAGGAAAGCGCATTTCCGCTCGTGTAAAAGCAGTGTCTGGGAGGATCTGCAGGTCGCTCTTTTCCCCGCGCCAAACCGTTCGTGACGTCTCCCAGCAACCGGCTTACCTCGCGTGCCGTTTCCTCCGCCGAGCTGATGAGGGCAACCCCCGATCCGACGGCTTTCTGAATCAATGGCGCAAGCAGCGGATAGTGCGTGCACCCGAGAATCAAGGTGTCCAGTTCGAGACCCTGCAACGGCTCAAGGGTCCGCTCCACCTCTTTTTGCGCTTCCTCTGAATGCTGACAATGCGTCTCCACCAGAGGCACGAAGGCAGGACAAGCAAGTCCGACTACACATGAATCGGGTCTCAATCGCTTGACAGCCTGCTCATATGCTTTGGTGCGGATCGTGGTTTCTGTTCCGATCACCCCAATCCGGTCTGTTTTCGTTACGCTGATCGCTGCCCTTGCCCCCGGCTCGATTACCCCAATGACCGGCAACGGAAGCCTTCTCCTCGCTTCTTCCAGCACCACCGCTGTCGCTGTGTTGCAGGCAATGACGAGCGCCTTGATCGGAAACTTCGAGACAAACTCAATCATCTGAAAACTGTAGGCACGTATTTCTTCCGGCGTCCTGGACCCATAAGGACAGCGGGCATTATCGCCGAAATAGAGAATGGATTCACCGGGCAACTGCCGCATGACTTCTTTGGCAACAGTCAGCCCCCCCACTCCGGAATCAATGATTGCAATGGATTCATGGTCGCTCATCGGTGTGTCTCCCCTGTTGTGTTGTCCATACCTAATAGCATACCACTTCCTTTTATTTTCGCTACTACCATATGCGCTGGATATTTACCATGTACTCCGCGAATGCCGCACATCCGCTGGGCTTCTGTCATACCTTGTAGATGAGATTGCAAGCGAGGAGGAAAACCATTGCAGGAGCATACCCGACACCTGTCCAACTGGAGCCAGTGGGGCATTCAATGGATTGAGCATCTCCGCCGCCAGCATCGCTTCAATCGCGAACTGGAAAGGCATATGCACAAATTTGAAGAAGCCTTTAGCCAAATAGGCCGCAGTGCGAATTCACTTAAAAATGAGGAATCCGCAACAGCCATTCCTGCACTTATGCAACAGGCAGAAGCTGTACAGCAGCAATTCCACCAGTTCCTGCGTCTGATCCAGGACCGCGAAAAACAGGAGCCCGAAGTCAGCCAGTCGGTCTATCCGCCTGCTCGCCAACCGGCACCGATACCCATCGCTCGCCCTGTACCTATAGGCAAGCATACATTGCCCCCGATTCCCTATGCCTACGATGCACTGGAGCCGTATATCGATGCCGAGACGATGCGCATCCATCACGACAAGCTGCATCGCAAGTACGTAGAGGATCTCAACAAGGCGGAGAGTAAGCTTGCGGAAGCTCGCGCCAGAAACGACTTTGAGCTCGTCCGTCACTGGGAACGGGAGCTGGCCTTCAACGGAGCCGGACATTACCTCCATACGATTTTTTGGAACGTAATGAGTCCGGAGGGCGGCGGCGAGCCGACAGGAGATCTTGCGCGACAGCTCGCCCGCGATTTTGGCTCATTCGCCGCGTTTCAAGCCCATTTCTCCCAGGCCGCCGAAAAAGTAGAGGGTCCGGGCTGGGCCATTCTCGTCTGGTCCCCGCGTGCACAGCACCTGGAGATTTTGCAGGCCGAAAAGCATCAGAATCTGTCACAATGGGATGTCATCCCGCTGCTCGTCCTCGATGTCTGGGAGCATTCCTATTTCTTGCGGTACAAGAACGACCGGGCCCACTACGTGGAAAACTGGTGGAAGCTGGTCAACTGGCCCTATGTCGAGGAGCGGTTTCAACAAGCGAGAAATCTTCGCTGGCAGCCATTTTGACAAGGAAACCTGTAGAAACCAAAGCCTATCCAAAAGCTGCTTCATCAAAATATCCCCGGCCGGAGCTTGCGGCACGGGGATATTTGTTTGGCCCTCCACACTCGCCGCCTATCATATTGATGAAAGGCTTTTACAAGTTTCCTAAGCTTCCAAAGGTTTAGACACAAGAGAGCGGAAAAATACGTTATCATAGGATTATGGAAAAATGAATCCGTTCAACCTCACTGTACAAAGGACGTGGATCACACCATGGGCAAACGGCTTACATACCTGCTCCCCGCGGTGCTGCTGCTCGCACTCGCCGCAGGCTTCCTCTTCTCTTCGCAGACGCTCCTGGGGCTGATCAACCAAAGCTTTCTGGCGGGACTGTTCTTCTTGCTTCTCGGCAGCATCTCTCTGGTGCTTCGCTCCGGCTTTTTTACTGTCTTCCTCCAAGGCTTCAAGCAAGTAAAGCTGCTTTTTTTCAAGCGGCCCAGAATCATGGAAAGTGATTGGTTTCAGGAAAAAGACCCGGTATTGCAAAAAAAGACAGAGACGCTGATCCGAATCTGCACGTCTCTGTCATTATGGGCGGGGGCTGCCCTGCTGATGTTTTCGGTTGTGCTGACTTGCTTCTATCTCTATCAGTCGTAAAGGTGGCAGGCTACCCAGTGGCCTGCCTCCGCTTCTTTCCAGACAGGCTCTTCCAGCGCGCAGCGCTCGGTCGCCTTCGGACAGCGGGTACGGAAACCGCAGCCGCTCGGGCGGTTGGCCGGACTTGGCAGGTCTCCCTGCAAAATAATTCTCTCCCGCTTGACGGTCGGGTCTGGCACCGGCACCGAGGAGAGCAGCGCCTGCGTATACGGATGCAGCGGCAGCTTGTACAATTCGTTGCTGGTTGCAAGCTCTACCATTTTCCCCAAATACATGACGCCGATGCGCGTCGAGATATGCTTCACCATCGACAGATCATGGGCAATGAACAGATAAGTAAGCCCGCGCTCCGCCTGCAAATCCTCCAGCAGATTGACCACCTGCGCCTGAATCGAAACGTCCAGGGCGGAAATCGGCTCGTCCGCAATGATAAATTCAGGCTCCACCGCAAGCGCCCTGGCGATGCCGATCCGCTGCCGCTGACCGCCGCTGAATTCATGCGGAAAACGGGAAGCGTGTTCCTTTCTCAGGCCGACGAGCTGCAGCAGCTCGGTAACGCGCTCCCGGCGCATTCCCCTGGCGAGGCCGTGGATGTCCAGTCCCTCTGCAATAATGTCCTCCACCGTCATCCGCGGATTCAGACTCGCCTGCGGGTCCTGGAAGATCATCTGTACATCCCGGTTGAACTGGCCCGCTTCCTTCCCTTTCAGGCGATGGACGTTCTTTCCTTTGTACAGCACTTCTCCGTCCGTATTTTCGTAAAGACGGATGATCGTCCGCCCCAATGTCGACTTTCCGCAGCCGCTCTCTCCCACCAGGCCGAGCGTCTCGCCCTGCCTGATGGAAAATGTCACGCCGTCGACCGCCTTCAAAAGCTGGCCGTTTCCGATATGAAAGTGTTTCTTCAGGTTGTTTACTTCTACCAAGTTGTCTTTCATTCTCCCTGCCTCCCTGCTGCAACCAATTCCTCGATACGCGGCGCACGCGGATCATGCAGCCAGCAGGCAGCCTGATGTCCCGGCTCGAACGTGCTGATCTCGGGCATTTGCTGATTGCAGATTTCCATGGCGTAATCGCAGCGGGCTGCAAAAGGACAGCCCTTCGGCGGGTTGAACAAGTCCGGCGGCGTTCCGTCGATCGGGACAAGCCGCTGCTTTTCCTCTCCGTCAATTCGCGGCAGAGAACGCATCAGGCCCCATGTATACGGGTGGCGTGGCGCGGCAAACACGTCTTCAACGGTTCCCGTCTCTACAACGATCCCTGCGTACATGACGACCATGCGGTGAGCGATTTCAGACACGACGCCCAGATCATGGGTAATGATGACGACAGAGAGCTCCTGCTCCTCCTGCAGACGCCGCAGCAGGTCGAGAATTTGCGCCTGAATCGTCACGTCCAGCGCTGTCGTCGGCTCGTCTGCGATGACAAGCTGGGGCTGGCACGCCAGTGCGATCGCGATGACGACACGCTGGCGCATCCCGCCGCTGAATTGGTGCGGATACTGGTCGACCCGTTTTTCCGGATCGGGAATCCCGACGAGGCGCAGCATCTCGATCGCGCGTTTCTGCGCTTCCTCGCGGGTTACCTGATGGTTGCGGATAAATCCTTCGACGATTTGCGTTCCGACCTTCATCGTCGGATTGAGCGCAGTCATCGGGTCCTGGAACACCATCCCGATCTTGGAGCCGCGGATTTGCATCCACTCTTTTTTCGTCAGATGGGTGATGTCGCTTCCCTCAAAGACGATATTACCGTCCACGATCCGGCCCGGAGGATTGGGAATCAGGCCCATGATCGCCTGGGCGGTTACGCTTTTTCCGCAGCCGCTCTCGCCGACGATCGCCAGCGTCTCCCCTTTGTCCACATGGAAGGATACGCCACGAACAGCTTGTACTTCGCCGCCGTATGTCTTAAAGTTCACTTTCAGGTTGTCAATCGTTAGCAGATGTTTTTCCATCGCGGTTCCTCCCTCCAGTCCTACTCGCGCAGACGCGGATCAAGTGCATCCTGCAAGCCGTCTCCAAATACGTTAAACGCAAACATCGTCAGTGAAATCATCAGGCCAGGGAAGAAAAGCCGCCACCAGTCGCCTGTCAAAATAACCCCCATCGCATCGTTGGTCATGGTTCCCCAGCTTGCGTCCGGCGCTTGCACGCCCAGGCCCAGGAAGCTGAGGAATGATTCCGCGAAAATCGCAGACGGAATCGTAAAGGTCAGGTTGACGATGATGACACCGATCGTATTGGGAATCAGATGTTTAAACAAAATTCGGGAAAACTTGGCTCCCAGCACTTGAGAGGCAAGGATGAACTCCTGGTTCTTCAACTGGAGGATTTGACCGCGCACAAGCCGCGCCATCCCTGTCCAGCCGGTAGCCGAGAGCGCGATGATAATAGTGAGCATCCCCGGTTCCATCACGACCATCAGCAAAATGACGACGAGCAGATACGGCAACCCGTACAGTACCTCGATCACACGCATGATGATGGTGTCGATCCGCTCACCCCGCTTTCCTCTGCCGGCCATGTAACCGGCAATACCGCCGACGGTCACGCCGATAATCAAATCGATCAGAGCGGCAACTACGCCAATCGTGAGGGAGATGCGGGCTCCGGCCCAGGTACGGGCGAACATGTCCCGGCCGAGATCATCCGTTCCGAACCAGTGCTCTGCCGACACCGGCTTGTTTTTCGTGAGCAGGCTTTGATCCGATGCGCTGTAAGGCACCAGATGGGGACCGATGATTGCCATCACCACGAGCAGCAGGATGATCGCAAGACCGAGCATGGCCAGTTTGTTTTTTACGAGTTTGCGCACCACTTGCTGAACATTTGTCAGACTGGGGCGCATGGATATGTCATGGGCTTCCGACTGCTTGGAAAGCGGTCGGAACAGCGGATCGATACGTTGTTCCATCGCCACTGGTTATCCCTCCTTGTTCGTCAGCTTAATTCTCGGGTCAATCAGGGTGTACGCCAAGTCGATCAGGAAGATCGTTACGATCAGGATGGAGCTGTAGAAAATCGTCGTTCCCAAAATTACCGGGTAGTCGCGGTTAAAGATTCCATCCACAAAGTATTTCCCGATGCCCGGAACGGCGAAGATTTTCTCCACCACGAACGTTCCCGTAATCAACGAAGCGATAAGCGGTCCCAAGAAGGTGACGACCGGCAGGATCGCGTTGCGAATGCCGTGCTTGACCACAAGCGCAAAGGTAGGAACACCTTTGGCTTCTGCGGTGCGAATGTAGTTCTGGTTCATCACTTCGATCATGCTGGCCCGCATGTAACGGGTGATGATCGCCAGCGGCCCGAAAGCCAAGGCGAGCGACGGCAGAACCGTATGCATCCAGGTGCCCCACGTTGCGACCGGAAAGATCGGAAACTTGATCGCAAAAAAGTTGATCAGGAGCGGCGCCATGATAAAGCTCGGAATGGCAATGCCTAGGACGGCTATCGCCATCGCAGCGTAATCAAGCCATTTGTTTCGGTTCAGCGCTGCGATGATTCCAAAGGTGATCCCGAAAAATATTGCAATGACAATCGCTTGCGCCCCCAAGGTAGCGGAAGCGGAAAATCCGTCGGCGATCATATCGTTTACGCCGCGCGTGTCTGACTTGATCGATGGACCGAGGTCAAGCATGACGAGGTTTTTCAAATAGAGCACATACTGTACGGGCAACGGCTCATCGAGGTTGTATTTGGCGCGCAGGTTGGCCAAAATTTGTTCCGGGAGCTGATCCGATTCGGAAGCAAACGGATCACCAGGGATGGCATGCATCAAAGAAAACGTCAGCGTCACGATGATCCACAGTGTGAGCAGCATCATCAGAACGCGTTTTACGAGGTAATGGGACATGGCTCAACCTCCATGATGTTATTTCGCCAGTTCGTACATGGCTTCCGCGTAGATAGCCATCGCCCTGAGCAAGTCGTCAATCTCTGCGTACTCATCGGTGAGATGAGCCATCGATTTCTTTCCGGGGAAGAGAGGGCCGAATGCGACTCCTGCTTTCAGCGATTTGGCATAGGTTGCACCGCCGGACGAAAGCAGTGTCGCTTCCTCTCCCGTATGATTGGTGTAGACGCGGGAGAGTGTTTGGATGACCGGATGATCCTTCGGTACGTAATGGGAGCGCGACGTCCTCAGGCTGGCTATCGTGACGTCCAGCTGCGGGGCCCGTTCCTTCAGTTTTTCAACGTACTCTTCCGGATTAATCGTCGCAGGGTAGCGAATATTCAGTCTGACAGAGCCGCCTTCGTTGCGGTCATAGGTCAGGATGCCGGCATTGACGGTCAAGCGCCCTGTAGCTTCGTCGGCGCAGGCAAGACCGAGCTTTTCTCCGTAGTAGTCCTCATGCAAAACATCGGACAACAGATTCAGGAAAGTTCGATCAGATCCGGCGAACGGCAGGCGATTGAGGAAGCTTGCCATAATTGTCCCCGCATTTTTTCCCTTGAACGGCTCCATGCCGTGGGCAGGCAAGCCTTTGGCAAAAAAGCGAAGTGAACCGTCGCCGCCCGGAATCACCTCTCCTGTGGCTCCATGTGCGAAAAGATGCTTTTGAAAGCTCTCTTGCAGATCCCGAATGGCTTGTTCGTTATCCGCGGCGGCCGGCAGAGAAACGATGGCAACCGCTTTTTCCGGTACGCTGTTCCCCTGGTCGCCAGAAGCAAACGAGAGCAAATTCCAAGACGACGAGTCATTAGACGCAATGCGCGGCGCAATCGCCAGCGTCGGATTGATCTGTCCCTTTTCCGCGTGAATCATAGGGAAGGATGCATCCGGGGAAAAGCCTACCTCCGGCAGCTTTTCTACCTTGGTGTAATGCTGCATGCAGAGCCAGCCACTCTCTTCATCCGTGCCGATAATGAGGCGAATCCGTTTGGATATCGGGAGCCCGGAGTCCTTCAACAGCTTCAGGGCAAAATACGCAGCCAATGCGGGCCCTTTGTCATCAATTGCCCCCCGGGCGTAAATTTTGCCGTCCCGAATGTCGGGCTCAAACGGCGGCGTCGTCCATCCTTCGCCAACCGTTACAACGTCGACGTGCACGAGAACGCCGATTTCCTCTTCGCCCTCGCCGTACTCCACATATCCGGCGTAGCCATCCAGATTTTTTGTGGCAAAACCGTCCGCTTCGCCCAGCTTGAGCAAGTATTCAAGCGCCTGAGCGACACCCTCGCCGAACGGCTTGCCCTCAGATGCGGTCGTCAAATCCTCAATGCTGTTGATTGACAAAAACGGAATCAGCTTGTCCAGATAACTCTCTTTCTGCGCTACAGCCGCTTCTTTCCAGTTTCCGCTCATCTCGATTCCTCCCTATCCGGTAGCTTTACTTGCAAAAGGCGAGAAACGCTTCTCCCTTTGATGAGATACTGCTGCCCTGCCGGCCCTTGCCGACACGGATCAATTCATCCTGCTGAAGCATTTTCAGACGGTAGCGCAGCTGCTGCGTGGTCAAGTCGATTCCTCGCTCGCGCAGCTGCTCCTGAAGTGCGTATCTCCCGCCTCCTGCCGTGGACAGCTCTTGAAGAATGGCGGTCATTTCGAGCAGAAACCCGCGCTTTTCGTACGCCTGATAGACTTCTTCACATTCATGCTGCAAGCCATCTGCTTCCAACGGGACAACGGCTGCAGTCTGCAAAAAGGGCAGATGATACGCGTAAACCTCTTCCTCCACCACGTGTGCCAAATACTCCACGACATTTTCCAGCTCGCGGATATTTCCCGGCCAGTCGTACGCCTGCATGGCGTTCAAAGCTTCGCGCGACAGGGTAAAAGGAGGGCGTCTCAAATCTACACAATAACGACGGATAAATGCGTCTACCAACCACGGAATATCTTCCGCCCGTTTTCGCAGCGGCGGCAAATGAATCGGCAAAATATTGAGCCGGTAATACAAGTCGGCCCGAAACCTTCCCTCTTTGACCATTTGCTGCAAATCCTGATTTGTGGCGGCGATGACCCGGATGTTGATCGGGATTACCTTGTTGCCCCCTACGCGCATGATCTGCCGCTCTTGCAGCACCCGCAGCAGCCGATTTTGGATCGCTCCGCTTGCGTCCCCGATTTCATCGAGAAAAATCGTCCCTTTGTGCGCCAATTCAAACCAGCCGATGTGTCCGCCCTTTCTCGCCCCGGTAAAAGCTCCCTCCTCGTAGCCGAAGAGCTCGCTTTCCAGAAGCGATTCGGAAATCGCGGCAAAGTTTACGCCGACGAACGGCTCCCGTTTTCGCGGGGAGGCATTGTGAATGGCTTGTGCCAGCAATTCCTTGCCTGTTCCCGTTTCGCCGAGCAGCAGCACGGTGGAATTGCTTCTGGCAATTTTTTTGGCGATCTGGATGACCTGTTGAAAGGACTGGCTTTTGCCGTAAATTTCGTCAAAGCTGTACTTGGCGATCAAGCCTTTGCTGTACAAGCGCAACCGGTAGTCGTGCTCCATCTTTTCGATCTCCGCTGCCTTCCGAAACAACAGCAGACTCCCCAGATAGCGTCCTTCCATGACGATGTGCATTTTTCGGAAAAAGTAAGTCCGGCCTGCCCAGTCCACGAGCACTTCTTCATTTTCGTCGCAGTCGCGAACCGTCTCCATAAAGTCTTCCGGCAGACAAACGGCCGCTTTCTCCCCTTGGACACCCGGTCCGTGCAAATGAAGCGTATCGATGGCTTTCTGATTGATAAACCGGATGACTTCTTGCTCGTCCAAAGCGATGACTGCGTCTTCAATCCGGTTGACAATACCCTCCAGATACATTTGCAGCAGGCGGGCATGAAGAATTTCATTGTTCAACTGCTTCGTGATGTAAATGAGCGACTGCATGGTGCGGGCTGTTACCTTTTGGAAATTCCCGTTGTCAAAATGGGCGTAAATCTCCAACCACGTAGACAAGTCGATGACCCGAAAGCCGATGTCGACGACCTTGCGAATCGTCGGAGGAACATGCTCGGCCTCGCCCGGCGTTACGGCGATGTCAATGTCCAGCGGATAATCAGATCCGGGGTAATACGGATACAGCTCAAAGTCCATCCCCGATGCGATCAAAAGCCTCATCGTTTCGTCCACCGTCTCGGCCGTATCGCTGACGAGCAGTACCTTCACACCTCTTGGTATCTCCAGCATTTCCCGCAGGTTGTGATAGGGCAGCATCCGCTTTGCCACGATCGCCCTGGAGTCTTGCGGCAAATACGGCTCCACCTGTTCGTAGATGCTTTTCGTGGAGAGTACAACCAGTGAACCTTCGGCAATCGGCCGGTAAGGCAGCTGGTCGACCCGCCGACCTTCGATATGAAAGTCTTGCGAGATGCCCAATTCATGGCATTGACTAACCACGGATTGTAAAAATTCGTCCATCTTCGCAACAAAGGTTACAGTCTTTTTTTCCATGAGTACCCGCTCCAAGATGTATAGTGAGGACAAGGGCGGGATTGCAAGCCCTTGTCCTCACTATCGTACTATTTTTTCGAAATTTCGGCCCACTTGAAGTCAAGCGTTCCAACAGGGTGACGGATAATGCCTTTTACATTCGGCTGATCCATGAACACTTTGGTACCAAAGTAGATCGGCACAAGCGGCATATCGTCCATGAACATCTTCTCGGCATCGTGCATCAGCTGGAAGCGTTCTTTTTCGTCAGCCGTATTGCGGATTTTTTCTACCAGCGCATCGTACTCTTTGTTGCTGTAGTTGATGCGGTTGCCAGGATGATCGGTCACGAACAGCTCCAGGTAGTTGAGCGGATCGCCGTAATCAGCCGGGATGGTGGAACGGGAGATTTGCAATTGACGGGCGCGCTGGTCGGCCAGGAACACTTTCCATTCCTTGTTCTCCAGCTTTACATCAACACCCAGGTTTTTCTTGTACATTTCTTGCAGTACTTGCGCGATCTGCTTGTGGGCGTCGCTTGTGTTGTACGTCAAAGTAACCGGCGGAAGAGTCGTGTAGCCTTCTTCTTCCATCCCTTTTTTCAACAGCGCTTTTGCCTGTTCTACATCGTTGTCCTTGATGAAATCGCCGCCGACTTCACGGAAATCGCGGCCGTCCGGTTCAGGGAAGCCGACCGGGATATGCGCCAGTGCCGGAAGCTGTTTTCCTTGTGCCACGTTGTCGATCAGAGCCTGACGGTCGATCGCCAGTGCAAATGCCTTGCGGATGTTTGCGTTTTGGAACGGCTCCATTTTGACGTTCATCCGGTAGTAGTAGATGGATGCTTCCGGTTCCACTTTCGCTTCGCCAGAATCGATCAGTTGCTTTTTCATATCGTTTGGCACGGTTTGGATCATGTCCAATTGGCCTGTTTTGTACATTTGGTATTGGGTGTTTTCGTCGTTTACCATGACCCAATCGATGCCCGCGTATTTCACGGAATCCTTATCCCAGTAGCCTTCGTTCTTTTCTACTTTGACGGATTGATCATGTACCCATTCGGTGATTTTGAACGGTCCGTTGCTCACGAGAGTAGATGCTTCCGCAGCAAAGTTCGGATTGCTTTCTACCACTTTTTTGTTAACCGGGAAGAAGGTTGGCTGAGTCAGGATGTGCAGGAAAAATCCCGCAGGAGACTTCAGCTTTACTTCCAGTGTCTTCTCATCGATTGCTTTGACTTTTACGCCGTCGGCTGTGCCTTCGCCCTTGTTGAACTCCTCGGCTCCCTCGATGTAGTAAGCCAGGAATGCGGACGGGAATGCGTTCTTCGGATCGACGATGCGCTTGAACGCGTATTCAAAGTCTTGCGCCGTTACCGGATCGCCATTGGACCATTTGCTGTCGCGAAGCGTAAAGGTGTATGTTTTTCCGTCTTCGCTCACTTCCCACTTCTCGGCCATCGCCGGCTGCGGCTTGTGATCCTTGTCCAGGCGGGCAAGGCCCTCCATCGTTGCGTTCAGCACTTCGTTGGAGGTGCTGTCAAACCCTTTCGGCGGATCGAGAGAAGGCGGCTCCGTCTTCAGGTTCAACCGAAGCTTGGCCGAAGCGTCTGCTTGTCCTCCCGTTTCCCCCGCTTGCTGCTTGCCTGGATCTGCCGGTGCTGCTGACTGGCTGCAGCCTGTCAGCACCAGCGAGAGCAGCAAAGCGGAAGTGCTCAGTACTTTCCATCCTTTGCGCAAATTCATCGCAGGATTTCCCCCTTTTTTATGCTTGTTGTATATATGCGTAAACGGCTGTCAGGAAGCAACGAGCCTTTACACGCCCAGTGGAGTGTTGCTTGCGTGCAGGGTAAAGGCAGTTTCAATACGGCCTACTGCCTTTCCGCTCATGTTCTTTACGATCGGGTTGGTGTACTCTGCGAGCTTCTCAAGCGGACCGTCCGTGCCGATGCCGAGCTGGCGAAGCACTTCATTGACCACCGCGTATATAGCGCGCGGTCCACCGTCCTCGATCTTCACAGCGATGCCGATGCCTGTTTGACGGTCGCCCAGGCAGTATACGGACTCTGCACCTGCCTTGCCAAACACTCGTCCGGCAAAGGCCGTCATCAAATCGGTACAGTAGCGGTTATTGCCGCCGACCATTTCCGGATGCGCAATCATCGCATCGGTGATCCGGGCAACCGCCTGACGGCGAGTCGGATTTTCGATCACGTCGGGCCTTGCCATTTTGGCGTACGCCCAGGCGTAGTGGGCCAGTGGCAGGCGGTGAACAGGAACGCCGCAACCATCCGTTCCCAGAACGATTTTGCCTTTTGGATAGGAAGTCAGATCGACAACTGCATCCAAAATGCGCTGCTGCACGGGGTGCTCAGGCAGATGGTACGTGGCTACTTCTTCTCCCATGTGTACAGCTGTAGCGATCATCCCTGCATGCTTGCCGGAACAGTTGCTGTAGATCGGGGTCAATGGCTTGCCCGCACGGATCAGTTCCTTATAGCTTTCCTCGTCGCGAGGCACATGGGTTCCACATTGGAGCATTTCTTCCGGCTGTCCGGCGCGTATCAGCATTTCCATCGCCCGCGAGCGGTGACGCGGCTCGCCGCTGTGTGAAGCGCAGCAGAGAGACAGATCGGCTGGTTCCAGTCCAAACTTGTCCGCTGTTCCCGTCTCAATGACCGGAATCGCCTGGATCGGCTTCATGCTGGAACGCGCGAAGGTTTGGCGATGAGGATCACCGTAGGAATAAAGCAAGTTTCCGTTTGCATCGACGACAGCTACATGACCGAGGTGTGTGCTTTCTACCGCATCCCCCCGGTATACGTTGGCTACCAGGTTCATGACTAATCTCCTTTGGTGTTGAAATATGGAGTTGCTATATAAACGAGTTATTGCAAGATGCGTGCCAACCATTCCGACAAGTCGAAGGACGTTGAATTTTCGCTTAATTCCTACGCTTCAGGCTGTTCCATAGATTGTGACCAATTAGTATTAGGTTACCCTATTTTTATTAATAGGTGAACAATTTGTTTAAAATAGGTGAAATAAATTCTAACAAAAATGAAAAGCACCCCTTTTCCCCCAGCACCGGGGAAAAAGGGGCACCCATTGGCCCAGTTATTCGGTTGCTCCTTCTTTGCGCAGGCATTCGGCCTTCTCCAAGCTGACGAATGTATCCTCCCACATGACCAGATACTGCTCTCCCTTTATGTCCAGGATGATTCCCCTCGCCCCGTCACCCGCGTACGTCACGACTTCGTCCACTTTAAACATCATCCATCGCCTGTTACCCCAATCTGAAGATGATGCCGTGTCCGCCTTTGGGGTATACCCATTTGATGTTTTCATGTGGACAACCGATCCGGCAGCTTCCGCATTCGTGACACCCTTCGTATCCCACATGCATTCGCACCTCTTCCCACTTGTACACTTCTGCCGGACAAAAAATCGTACACAGCTTGTCGGGACATTTTGTGGCACATACATCCGTATCCAATACGTGCAGGTGCGACTCCGTATCCGCCTTGAAGCGGACCAGGTACTGCTTTTCCTCGATCGATTGACCTTTGGGCAGTTCCTTCATCACTTCATCACCCTCCAAGCCTGCATCAGATCGCGGGCCATTTTCCACTTTTCTTTGGCGGAGCCAAGCTCCGTCCAGATTTTCTTTTGCTTCTCCCACTTGGAGCTGCCATCGACGGTGAACATCTGGCTGGCGGCCCTGTTCATGAGCGGAATGTAATTCTCGAAGTAATGCGGGTACTTTTCAAAGTGGTGCGTGGCATCCTTGTATTTTTTCATGTCCTGTCCAACGAAGCTGTCCATCAGCCTCTGCCGGTAAGAGTCGAGCATGGAAGCCGAAAAGTCTCCCGCAGCTTTAGCTTCGAGGATGGCCTCTGCCGCCAGCACCCCTGAAGTCATCGCCATATTGGAGCCTTCCCGGTGAATCGCGTTGACCAGTTGAGCCGCGTCCCCCACTACAATCACGCCATCGCCTACGACCTTCGGGATCGAGCGGTAGCCTCCCTCCGGAATCAGATGCGC
Source organism: Brevibacillus sp. FSL K6-6036 (assembly GCF_037964015.1). Lineage (NCBI taxonomy): Bacteria > Bacillati > Bacillota > Bacilli > Caryophanales > Paenibacillaceae > Brevibacillus > Brevibacillus sp. FSL K6-6036. Next base: position 1,627,047 of record NZ_CP150173.1, on the reverse strand, counting down.
CAGGTATTCCTGCTGCTCCGTTCCCTGAATGTACGGCCGGATGATCGGGTGCTTCTTGACGTAATCCAGTAGCTGATGCGGCTTGATCTTGTTCTTGATCAGGCCGGACAGCATCGCGCCGACGCCGATATTGAGGCTGTCCTTGTTGGTGTAGAGCCAGGCTGTTCCGAGAATTCCTTTGGTCGCGTCGCCGAAGATTTCAAACGTGCAGCCCTGGTCCTGCTCCAGGCTGAAGCGGTCTTCGATGATTTTCCGGTCGAGCTTGAGCACTTCCATGACCGCCAGCGCCACCTCGTCCGGGCGAAACTCCTTGTGAAAGCCGAGCGATTTGGCCAAAAGGGAGTTTACCCCGTCAGCCAGCACGACCACATCGGCAAACAGATCGCCGTCCGGGCGGTCTGTCCTCACCCCGATGACCTTCCCGTTTTCAACCAGACACTCAGTCACAACCGTTTCATTGACGAGCAGGGCTCCCTGCTGAACCGCCTTTTCTGCAAACCACTGGTCAAACTTCGCCCGAAGGACGGTGAAGTTGTTGTACGGCTCCTCTCCCCACTCCAGGCCCTTGTAGCTAAAGGTGACGGCGGATTTTTCATCGAGCAGCATGAACCGCTGCTCCACGATCGGCCGTTCGACTGGCGCTTCCTTGTAGAAGCCGGGGATAATATCCTCCATCATTTTGCGGTACAAGACGCCGCCCATCACGTTTTTGGAGCCCGGATACTCGCCCCGCTCGAGGAGCAGGACGTTGACACCCGCCTTTGCCAGCGTATACGCGCAGGACGTACCGGCCGGCCCCGCTCCCACGACAATGACATCAAATTTTTCCGCCATACTGTACCTCCTTGCCAGCCGTCACCTGGAACGCGTCGATCAGCATCGGAACGATCTCGAATGCATCCCCGGCAATGCCGTAATGACAGGATTGGAAAATGGGTGCCTGCGGGTCTTTGTTGATGGCAATGATCAGGCCGGAGTTCTGCATGCCGACCAGATGCTGGATCGCTCCGGAAATGCCAATGGCAACATACAGCTTGGGCGTGACTGTCACCCCGGTTTGGCCTACCTGGTGGGCGTGATCGATCCATCCCGCCTCGACGGCATCCCGGCTCGCCCCTACAGTGCCTCCGATCGCCTCGGCCAGGCGATGGATGAGCTGAAAGCCTTCCTTGCTGCCGAGCCCCTTGCCCCCTGCGACGATAATGTCAGCCTCGTCCAGGCGGATTTTTGTCTGCGTTTCCCGGACGATCTTCAGCACCTTGGTCCGAATGTCTTCCTCCCGCAACGGGATGGATTCCTCGATGAGCTCTCCTTTGCGGCTGGTGTCGATCGGGAGCGCTTTCATGACCTTCGGCCGCACCGTGGCCATTTGCGGCCGGTGCTTTTTGCAGAGAATCGTGGCCATGATGTTGCCGCCGAATGCGGGCCGGCTCGCTTCCAAAAGCCCTGTCGCCTCATCCACATCGAGCATCGTCGTATCCGCAGTCAGCCCTGTCTCCAGATCGGTGGCAACCGCGCTGGCGAGGTCCTTGCCCGTCGAGGTCGCACCGTACAGGATCGTTTCCGGCTTGTGCTTTTCTACGCAAGCAATGACTGCACGCATGTACGATTCGGTCCGGTAATCCCGGAAAACGGGATCATCGTAGAGATAGACCGTATCGGCACCGTAGTGAAACGCGGTCGCGGCCAACTGCCGAACTCCCTCTCCAATCAGTATGCCGGCCAGGGGTACTCCCCGCTTGTCTGCCAGCTTTCGCCCCGCTCCCAAAAGCTCCAGGGAGACAGGCACGATTTTCCCGTCCTGGTGTTCGAGGAATACCCACACGCCTTTGTACTCGTCCAGATTCATGCCCGTGCCTCCTTCCCTGCAAAGAGCTCTTGTTTCTGCTGCAAAATTTCCATCAATCGCTCAACCTGCTGCTGTGCCGATCCCTCCAGCATTTCGCCGCCTTTTGGCTTTTCCGGAGGCCAGACCTTGGCCACAATCGTCGGGGAGCCTTTGAGACCCAGCAGCGTCCTGTCGACGTCCTCCAGATCGCTGACCGCCCAGATTACGGGCTGGTAGCGTGCGGCGCGAAGCATGTTGGGCAGCGGCGAATAGGGTACCTCGTTGATTTCCTTTTCCACCGAAAACAGGCAGGGCAAAGCGGACTGAATCACTTCATAGCCGTCCTCCAGCTTGCGGTGGACGATGGCATAGCCTTGCTGCTTGTTTACCTCGACCACCTTTTTCACGCTGGTCAAAGGCGGGATGTCGAGCCGTCTGGCAATGCCCGGTCCTACCTGGCCAGTATCCCCGTCGATCGTCATCTTTCCGCAGATGATCAGGTCGATCGGCTTTTCCTTGGCGATTTTTTCGAGGGCTTTCGTCAGCGCATAGCTGGTGGCCAGCGTATCTGCCCCGGCAAAGGCCCGGTCGGTAATCATGTACCCCTCATCCGCACCGATCTCGATGCATTTCCGGATCGCTTTGACAGCGGGCGGAGGCCCCATGGTCAGGACGGAAACTGTTCCCCCGTACCTTTTTTTCAAGCGGACAGCTTCCTCCACGGCATGCGCATCGTACGGATTCAAAATGGCAGGCGCGCTGGAACGGTCCATCGTATTTGTCTTCGGGTTCATCTTGATGATCTTCGTGTCCGGCACCTGTTTGATACAGGCGACGATATGCAGCATGAAAAACTCCCCCCTTGCAGCCCGGCGGGGCATCGTTTCGATGGCAGCTCTTGCACAGGTTGTCTCTTTTTGACACGACGCTTCGGGCGGCATGTTCATCATTGATATAACGTATTGCTCAGCGCTGTCGAATAGACCAAGAACTGCCAGAAGCGGGGGATCGATCAATTTTTTTCAATCCATTGACAAGCTCGCTTCGCTCCTTATAATTGATTTATAAATCACATATCGTTCGGATGAACCATTCAGGAGAAGACAGATGTCTACCGACGGGGCAAGGGAACCTTCCCGAAACTCTCAGGTCTAGGAAACTAGTAAAACTGCATGGGGACGAGCCTCTGGAGAGACTCCCTCTTTTTTCAAAAAGAGGATTGGGCACCGAAGGAGCAAATTCGCCGCGGCGAATAATCTCTCAGGTAAAAGGACAGAGTGGACGCTTGGACTTATACAAAAACGGTTAGTAATTTGTCGATAAAAAGCTTTGCTGTCAGTTCTCTCGAAGATATTCGTTCTTCGTATGACGAAGTTTTTTATGTGTTGCAGAAGGTTGAACATTTTACATGTTGCTAAACTTTTCTGCGCCCATCAACAAATGCGGTTTGCCGCCGGTTTTTTGTATTCTTATTTACGTAATTTTGTACGTCCTGCGACCGTCTCCAGAGAACATTTCATTTTCGGGTGAAATGTTTTTTCTTTTTCTCTTCAAAAACAGCAAGGGGGAAACCGAGATGGACATGCTTATGCAATGGTTGGAAATGGTGAATGGATTTGTGTGGGGACTGCCTACGCTGATACTGCTCGTCGGCACTGGGGTAATGCTGACGATCCGCCTTCGAGGGCTGCAGTTCAGAAAGCTGTGGTATGCGCTGCGCCTCGCTTTTGGGAAGCAGCAGGAGCAAACAGCGGCTGGGGACATCAACCACTTTCAGGCGCTGATGACCGCGCTTGCGGCAACGATCGGGATGGGAAATATCGCCGGGGTGGCCACGGCTGTCGCGGTCGGCGGACCGGGTGCTCTGTTCTGGATGTGGATCACAGCTCTGTTCGGGATGGCGACGAAATACGCCGAAGCGATTCTCGCTGTCAAGTACCGCATCCGGCAGGCTGACGGCACTTTTTCCGGCGGACCGATGTACTATTTGGAGAAAGGGTTGAAGCAAAAATGGCTCGCTGTTTTGTTCGCCCTGTTTGGAACAATGGCTTCCTTCGGGATCGGAAACATGGTCCAGTCCCATTCCGTCGCTGAAGCGGTACAGTTGAACTTCTCGATCCCTCCGGTCGCAACGGGGATTGTGCTGGCTGCCTTTACCGCCTTTGTCATCCTCGGCGGCGTAAAAAAGATCGGACAGGTCACCGGCGTCATGGTGCCGTTTATGGCCCTTTTCTATATCGTTGCCGGAATCATTGTCGTGCTCTTTCATGCGGGGCAAGTACCGCAGGCATTGGCAGACATTGTACACGGAGCGTTTAACGGCACTTCGGCTGCAGGCGGCTTTTTGGGAGCGACCGTAGCCATGGCGATCCAAAAAGGGGTTGCCAGGGGTGTCTTCTCCAACGAGGCCGGTCTGGGCAGCGCACCGATCGCAGCCGCGGCGGCAAAAACAGACGAACCGGCCAAGCAGGCGCTCGTTTCCATGACAGGAACGTTTATCGATACGATTCTCGTCTGTACGATCACAGGGCTTGCTTTGGTCACTACGGGAGCCTGGTCCACCGGTATGTCTGGCGTGGAAGCGACTACCTACGCCTTCCAAAGCGTCTTCGGTCAAGCCGGCAGCTACGTGCTGGCCGTTGCCATCATCCTGTTTGCCTACTCCACCATCCTCGGGTGGGCGTATTACGGCGAGAAATGCTTTGAATATTTGTTCGGCAAAGGCTCTGCCAAATACTACCGATTCGTCTGGGTAGTCATGGTCGCTGTCGGAGCAACGATGAAGCTCGATCTGGTCTGGACGCTCTCCGACATCATGAACGGCTTGATGGCAGTGCCCAACCTGATCGGCCTGATCGGACTCTCCGGTGTGGTCGTTGCCGAGACGAAGCGCTTTTTGAATGGGCCTCTGGAGTCGAAGCTGTCACAGTAAATATGCTCGCACCCCAAAATTTTCCCCTCATAATGAGGGGGTTTTCCTATTTCTGCGGGATTCGTTTTGCGGGACGAGCGCACTTGCGGAGCGGATGCTCCCCCCTCCTCGTGACATTACCGGACTTGCGGAAAAAAGTGTGTATAATAGAAGGCATATCTTCTATGCACGGATCAAACCGGTTGGAGGGCATTGTCATGTTGGAAACATTCGGATTTTCCCATTACGAAAGCAAAGTATATGAGACGCTCGCGGCAAGCGAGTCTCCCATGGATGCCACAATGATCGTCAAGCATTCCGGCGTTCCCAAAGCGAAAATTTACGAAGTGCTGACCCGTCTGGTAGACAAGGGCCTGGTCCTCGATTCTGTGTCGGATAAAAAGAAATGGTATACCGCTCTGCCGCTAAACAGCCTGATCGACAAGCTGACCAGTCAATTTCAGCACGACGTGGAGCGGCTCAAAACCTCTTTGGCCAGCAAGCAGGTACGGGATGACCGGATTTGGAATCTCAAGGTCGACTCCTCCATACGCGCTGAAAGCAAGCACTTGATTCAGCGAGCCGTCAAGTCCATCCGCATCTTCGCCTGGAATGACGATTTTGCCGGATTTATCCCTCTCCTCGAGGAAAAGGAACGGGAAGGCGTAGAAGTGGAAGCGCTGGTGGTCGGAGAGATACAGACAAACCTCAAACGGGTCCACGTCTTAATCCCTTCGGACGAGCACGAGGGATTGGAACGCTTCCAGCTCATCGTAGCGGATCAGGAGGAGATCATGTTTGCCGGAGAAGAAGACGGCAACTGGCAAGCTATTCAGACGAGAGCACAGCCGTTTGTCAAATTCTTCGCCGACTTCTTTTTCCATGACGTAGCATTGGCCCGCATTACGCAAAAGCATTACGACCTGCTTTTTGGAGACGAAGAGATACGGCGCATGCTCATCCGGCTCCGTTACTAACATCATCCATGATTTTTTTCTTGAATGCGCAGACCAAAAAGGTTACCATCATAGTGGTAACCTTTTTTTAGGTGCAGAAAGGAGCTCTTCTGTGTGAATCCTCGCGTTTTTATTCTTGCTATTGCAACCTTTGTGGTCGGGACGGTGGAGCTGATCATCGGCGGGACGATGAATCTGATCACCGCAGACCTGAATATTCCGCTTAGCGCCGCCGGGCAGTTGATTACAGTGTTTTCCCTGTCGTTTGCCGTTTCAGCGCCAATCCTAATGCACGTCACTCGAAAAATTGCCCGCAAGCGCCTTTATTTGCTGGCCCTGTTCGGCTTTTTTCTGAGCAATGTGCTAGCCGCGCTCAGTCCGGTGTACTCGGTCCTGCTCATCGCCCGGATTCTTTCCGCCTCCTGCGGGGCCCTGCTGACCGTCTTGTCCATTTCAATCGCCACGCAAATCGTCGAGCCTGCCTACCGGGGCCGGGCATTGGGCATCATCTTCATGGGGATCAGCGGCTCTTTGGTGCTCGGTGTCCCGATGGGAATGACACTCGGCAACGCATTTGGCTGGCGTGCTCCGTTTTGGCTCATCGCCGGACTTAGCCTTGTGGCGATGCTCTGCCTCAGCATTATGCTGCCCAATGTTCAAACGCCTCCGGCGATACCGCTGCGGCAACAGCTCGCTTCATTGAAAAGCGAGAAGATCGTCAGCGCCCAGTTGATTACGATGCTGATGCTGACCGGCCATTTGACGCTGTATGCGTACTTTACTCCCTTTTTGCAGGAAACGATGCAGTTGGAAGGAGCCTGGCTCAGTTTTGTCTATCTGCTGTTCGGCGTCGCTGCAGTCATGGGCGGGGGCGTAGGCGGATGGATTTCCGATAAATGGGGGCCGCCCAAATCAATCCTCGTCATCGTTTCGGCCTTCGGGCTGGTGATGGCATCCCTGCCCTTTACCACCGGATCGCTCTACGTATTTTTGATCGTGATGGTGGTGTGGAGCGCACTGAGCTGGGCCATTTCACCCGCCCAGCAGAACTATTTGATCCAGACCTCTCCCCGGACAGCCGACATTCTGCTTGGGTTGAACACCTCTGTCCTGCACGTCGGGATCGCGCTTGGATCGGCTGTCGGAGGCATCGTGATCGAGAAAGCCTCGGTTCAGTACAACGCGTGGGTCGGCGCCTGCTTCGTCCTGGTTTCGCTGGGGTGTGCGGTCTTTTCCATTACCCGTCCCGGTTCCGAAAAGACGACTGCAGACGCTGCTTCAACTATCGACGCCTGAATCGCCAATCAACAAATCAGATCGTCCACAGCCGGCCCGTCCGGCTGCCCAGAAAAAGGCTTTGCGAGCGATGGCCCCGCTCCCGAAGCCTTTTTCTCGTTTCCAGCCGAATCTGGACGGTTCGGCTGGCCCCCTATTGGCATCTTTTCTGCCGAGAAAGCTTCCTGTGCCGGACAGACCGACCTCTTATTCCAGACCATTACAAAAAACGTAACTTTCCATCCTGTCATTCGTATCGATTTATGGCAGATTAAAAAATTGCCAAATATGGTGAATACCATTAAAAAGGGAGCAAGTTTGCCATGCAGCAAAAAAGGACTATAGCCGTCTTTTGACGGTCAATAAGCTTTTGCTACCGTCGAACAATGGATGCCAGGGAAGGAAGCGGATTGCCTTGATCCAGGCCTGATCCGGCAAGCGGGGGAATGGCTGGGAGCCATGCATCGCCTCTCCGCAGAAGACGCCATTCCGTTTACTTCTTTCAGCCCGTGGAGCATGTTCGGCCCAACTGACGATCTCGCTGAAGACGTCTGCACCCTCCAAAAAGCCGTGCAAGCCAGTGAAGCGAATCAAAGCTTGTGGCAGGAGATTTACGCGTTATACGAGAAAAAACGGGCGTTTCTGGAGATATTGTGGCCAGATTTCCCCGCAGAAGCGGTACAAGGGGATTTTTCTCTGAATAACCTGCTCGTGGATGATGACGGCAGCCTGTGCAGCATCATTGACTTTCACCTTGCAGGAAACGATGGTATTCTCTGTCACTTCGCCGGTGAAGCAGCGTTCTTGGCCTACGAAGCGGACCGGAAGGATGATGACTCCGAAGAGACGGGAGATCTGTACTTTGGCGCATTTGCCGCAGGATATTTCAAAAACCGGCAGCTCCATGATCTGGAACGGGACTGCTTGCAGGATGTGCTCAGGATAAAAAGAGCGTTTGCCTGTCATCAAGTGGACGATGTGCTGGACAAGTTCAACGCCGGAGAAATCGGCCAGGTTGACATGGCACTGGAAAAGATCCGATTTTGTTTAACGAAAACACTTCCTGTCTGATTGCTCATTTGTGAAGGGAGACGAATGGAAAATGACTATCCGTATCGAACAAGCATCACATGATCATTTTACCGACATCATCAAGCTGTGGAATGAAAATTGCAAAGAAGTAGCAGAAAGCGAACTGTCTGCCGAAGAACAGGAGAGTATCCATGACCAGCTCGTGCAATACACCCAATCCCGTTTCGGCGTGGTGTATGTAGCGCTCGACAGCGCTTCCAGACTGATCGGCTATGCTCTTGCCTCTCTGAAAAAAGATTTGATCGAAGACATCTTCCTCGGCCAAATCGACGAAGTATACGTTGTGCCGGAATATCGCAGACAGCACACGGCAAAAGCGCTTGTGGCAGAAATGAATGACTGGTTTCAGCGCCAGGAGGTCTCAGCCGTTTCCGTACTTGTCGATGTGGAGAACACTTCAGCGCAAAAATTCTGGGAGAAGATCGGCTACGGCAAGGAGTTTTTCGTTATGTCCAGCGATGAGTGATTGGGACGAAAGAAGCTGCCCTTAAAAAGGGGCAGCTTCTTAGAAATATTCATCTCTTCTTCACAGGCAAACGAACCTGAAACCTCGTGACTCCGTTCGCCGATTCGACGTCAATTTCTCCTGCGTACTTCCTTATGACCTCCCGGACGATCGAAAGACCGATGCCTCTGGGCGGCTCGCCATCGCGCCGTTTCGTGCTGACCCCCTCCTGGAAGATCGCCGTCAGTTGACGGGGCGGGATTTCGGGGCCGGTATTTTCCACCGTAAACCGGTACGCCGAATCATCCTCCTGGCAGCACAGCCGGATTCGCTTTTCTCCTTCCGCCTCCTCGGCCGCCTCAATTGCATTGTCCAGCAAATTGGACAAAATCTTGATCAGATCAACGGAAGGAATCTGGTCAAACGGGTGCTGGCTGACCTCCAATTGCATCAAAATTTGACGTGTCCGTGCCTTTTCCCATTTGGTATGCAGCAAGACCATCAACGCCGGATTTTGTATCCGTACGGACAGATCGAGTACTTTGGCCTCCCGAATCAGGGTCCTGATGTACTCATGCGCCTTGTCGTAATACCTGCATTCGATCAAGCCGTACAGAACCTGCATATGATTGACAAAGTCGTGGCGGATCGAACGCATCGAGGCAATCACGGAACGGATCTCGTCCTGATACGTTCTCTCCGTATCCCCGACGGCCGCTTTCAGCTCGCGACGGTACCATTTTTGCAGCAAGAGGAAAATTGCCGCCAGCAGCGCGACAAACAATGCATGAAAGACAAAAGTGTATGTGCTGCTGCGCAACACTTCCCGGCCGATGCTGTACATATTGTCCGCGCTGACATCCACACCGAGAATGCCGATCACATGTCCGGCTTCGTCGTAGATGGGTGCCCCTGCCGACACGTACTCCCCATAAATCGGGTCTTTGATGACATCGGAATAGTAGCTGTAGCCCTGTTTCACCTGCCCGATTTGCTGTTCCGTCACGTTGCAAATTTGTCCAGGCGGAAACGAAAGCGGCGAATCGGGCGGGTGGGCGGTTACAACGGTTTTGGCAATTTTTTGGCGATCATCGATTTGCATCGTATAGACGTACAAAGCACCTGCCATCTCACGAGCGGCTTGCAGCTGCTCCTGAATTCTGGCAAAGGCGGCTTGATTGCTTGCAGGCGCTCGCAACAGCGTCCTGTAGGCCGATACGTCCAGTTTCCCGGCAATATATGCTGCTTCCTGCATGCTTTTAGATGCGAGGGAGATGTGCACGGATTTCATCGTGTTTCGATAGGAAACGGCCACATTAACGGCTGTCAGCACGAGCAGTATAATCGCGGCTATCCATAACACCAGCATGACACGGGGTTTTTTATATATGGTTACAAACATGTTCTCTACCCCATTGCGGACCCTATGGCATCCCCTTATCTTACAGCCATTTGTCTCCAGTCTCGGTCACGTTCATTCTAGTACACCTGCAGGGACGTGTCTATATTTACTTCGTTTCCGATCAGCTTGCGGATGACCAGATCGGTTAGCTGCGGAACGATTTCAGTCGAGAACGCGATTTCCATCCGCTCGTATTTTTTGTGCGCGTCATACCCATAAGGGCCGATATTAATGGCAGGAACATTGAGGTCGCGGATGTCTTCGTAATTCACATAGTGCTTGGTCCCCCAACCCGGGTTGTTGTCGCTTACGGCGCGAATCCCTGCTTCGTCATCACGCAAGCAAACCATGCTCATGTCGCAAATATAAGGAAAGAAATTTTTTGCTACGATCGGATGGGCATAGTTCGGTTGAACGGCTTCGACTGCCTCCTCCAATGCACGCAGCAGCTGCCTCTCCCGTTCGTCTTTGCCGCTCAAATCGATCGGCGGTGAATACAGCGAGGAATAAAACAGGATGATCGCCGGGCTTTTGTCCCTCATCCAGCTCCACTCTTCTTCTACCACTCTCGCGGCAAACATTCTCGTATCCAATGTCTTGTCTTGCATAAGCTCCTCTTTGAAGGCTTTCATATGAAGGGCGAAGCTTTCCCCATGCTCCTCCAGCAGCTGCCGGTGCATCTCCTCGTAGATCATGACCCGGGGCTTCCACGGCAGCGGCTGATACGCTTCATTGCAGCGCTCGCGGTAACGGCGGTAGCGGTCTTCCAAAACACAGAGCGCATTGGCAAAGGCAATCTCCGCCTGCTCCTTCAACTTGTCCAGCACTTCCTTCGGCGACCAGGAAACGGTGAAAAAGTTGTAGTACACATAGGCTGACAGCGCGGTTTGAACCGTATAGGTCGGCTTCAAATCCATTTGCTTCAACGAAACCGGCGGTACCGGGATCTCACCCAACGCCTCGTCGCACAGCTCCGGATTGTAGCTGATCTGCCGCGTCAGCTCGGCGGCGAGAAAATTCGGGTCCAGGCCTTCAAAGCAGGAGCCTACATGCGTCTCCGCTCCCGTGATGAAAAAGGAAGGCAGGAGTTTGCCAATCGTCCCCTTGTAAACATAACGGTTTTCGTCTCCCTCATAAAGCGGCGCCACAAAATCCGAATTGATCAGCGCAATATATTCGAAGCCATGCTCTTCCTTCCAGCGTTTCAAGTCTTTGATGCCGGACAGTACTCCATGCGAACTGTCTTCTTCATCGCATTCAGCCAGCAGCACCAGGTTGCCCGCCAGCTCGTCGGGGTGCTCGGCGTAATATTTCAGCAAATATACATGGCTGGCCACCCCGCTTTTCATATCCAGCACACCGCGCCCGAAATGCCACTCGCCCGACTCCAACTGTTCTTTTACCAGAGGTGGCAGCGATTCCTGTCGAAGCGCTTTCATAAGTTCCTGCGGATGGCAAGCCTTGTCTTTCAAATGGCCAAAATCTTCGATGCCGACCGTATCGGTGTGTCCCATCAAAATGACGGTTCGACTGTCAGCAGCCTTGGTTCCCTTTACGAAGGCAAGCACATTGTACCGCTCTACCTCATCGTCTACGGTACGTGAAAGGAGCAGTCTGTCCGGATGTTCCTGAAAATAGGGCAACGAGGATAACAGCTCATACAAGGCTCGGGCGACATCGATCTCTCCCGGCGTGTTGACCACACTCTCTACCTTCACCAATTGATCTGTCAATTGCAACACCACTTCACGAGAGGACAACATCTGAACACTCCTTTTCGCAAATCGCGGATCTGGAATAGAAACGGCCCGTCATGCTTTACCCAGGTCCATCTCCCTACATAACCCATTCGTCAGACGCATGGTTCATCCTGCCGATGGTCTTGATTTTTTCTGGCAGCTACCCTTTGCAATCATATGCTTTATAAGGTGATATTGCGAAAATTCGGTAAATTTATCTATACTAAAAGTGTTTCTTCATCTCTACATGCCCCGGCGTTCGTTGAAAACTATGGAATGGGAGTGAATTGCATGCGTGAACAATTATTTGCCCGGCTTCAAGAGCTGTATCCGGAAATGGTGAGCCTGCGGCGCGACCTGCACATGTACCCCGAGCTTTCTTATGAAGAAGTAAACACGGCAAAAAAAGTGGCAGATCGACTGGCGTCACTCGGCATCGAGGTACGTACCGGCGTTGGCGGCATGGGGGTCGTCGGGCTGCTCAGGGGCGGCAAACCGGGGAAAACGGTTGCTTTGCGGGCCGACTTTGACGCCCTTCCGATCCAGGATGAAAAAGAGGTTGCGTACAAATCCCGCGTCCCTGGCGTCATGCATGCCTGCGGCCACGACATTCACACCTCCGCCCTGCTCGGTGTCGCACAGGTATTGTGTGAAGTCCGTGATGAGCTGCCGGGCAATGTCGTATTCATTCACCAGTTCGCAGAGGAGCTGCCTCCCGGGGGAGCGCAGGCCATGGTGGCAGATGGCTGTCTCGATGGGGTGGACGTCGTATATGGCGCCCACGTCGCTTCCGACATTCCTTGCGGCGTCGTCGGGATCGGGAACGGTTTTGTCTCCGCCGCATCCGATCAGTTTGAGATTGTCGTCTCCGGCAAGGGCGGTCACGCTGCCCATCCCCATCAGGCCATCGACCCGATCGTCATCGGCAGCCAGATCGTGATGAATCTGCAGCTCATAGCCAGCCGACGAGTAGATCCGCTGGAGCAAATCGTCGTGTCCGTCTGTTCCTTCCAGGGCGGGGATGCTTTCAACGTCATTCCAGATTCCGCAAAACTGAAGGGAACTGTCCGTACATATAATGAAGAGGTTCGGGAAATGGCCGAAAAAGCGATCTTCCAAATCGCGGAGGCCGCTTGCCAGGCTTCGGGCGCAAGCTGCGAGGTCGTCTACCGGCGCGGCTACCCGGCCACCTGGAACCACCCCGAAGAGACACAAGCGCTATTTGATGTCGCCAAACAAATCTGGGGCGACAAAGAAGTCATGGAAGTCCCGCCGGGCATGGGAGGCGAAGACTTCGCCTACTACGTCAAGGAAAGACCCGGTACATTTTTCAACGTAGGCGGACAAAACCCGGACATTCAGGCGACCTATCCGCATCATCACCCCAAATTTGACGTCGACGAGCGCTCCATGGTCCGCATCGGGCAAGTATTCATCGCCGCTCTGCTCGACTATCAGGAACGGCATCAATAGCGGAAAATACGTTCTCCAAACGCAAGTCAAGCTGATCGGAGGCCCTAGCGAAATATTGAATGCAGGGCCTCTTTTTTTGCAACGTTATACCTCATGCCCCACGATCCAATCGAGCCGCTTGCTTTGCAGGCGAGCCGGAATCATCCTCATGGCAAGATTGCGAACAGCGAGCGCCAACGGATTTTCCAGCTGGACAATCCTGCCTATCATGCGCGAGCCTCGTACAATCGCCTTGGTGCGCTTGAGCCGCAGCAGCTCGTATCGCTGGCATGCAGCCTCTATGCCTGAAGCAGTTACCGCGTTTTCAGCAGAATTAGCGGCGTTTTCCCGATACTTGGACAAAGACAAGCACCGGGCCAACACCAGCGCGTCTTCCATCCCTTGTCCAGCTCCCTGTCCCAAATTCGGCAGCATCGGATGAGCCGCGTCCCCGGCCAGTGTCACCCTCCCCGCGCTCCAGGACTTTAATGGCTTCCGGTCATAGATGTCGTTCCATAGCATGGCAGACACATCTGTGGCCGCGATCACTTCGCGTATTGGTTCGTACCAGCCTTCAAAGCGTTTCAGGAGGTCTTCCTTGTTTCCGGCAAAACGCTTTTCCGCGCCCTCCGGCGCATTGATCGCCGCAAACCAGTGAATCCGCCCGTGGCCAATGTGCGAAAAACCAAACCGAACCCCTTTTCCCCACGCCTCAAACCCGCCTCCCGTCTCCACGGGGTAGCGTTCATTCCTGTAGACAGCAATGCCCCGGACAGCCGTATACCCGGAATATCGCAGCAGCTCTTCGCCAAACAACTGCTTTCGAACGTTCGAATGAATCCCGTCCGCCCCGATCAGCACATCGCCGCAAGCCGCCTCGCCGTTTTCAAAAAACGCCCGAACCCCGTTCTCTTCCGTCTCAAAACGGCTGAACGAATGCCCCAGGCAGATCGACTCCTTGCGTATGCACCCAAGCAAGGCCTGCTGGAGGTCAGCGCGGTGGATCATATAGCTGTCCGCCCCGCATCTCTGCGCTTGCTCCCTCACCGGCAGCCTGACGAGCAGCCTACCCGTCCAGTCGCGAATCTCCGCAGTCCGGACAGGGGCGCCCAATGCCCGGACTCGTTCTCCGGCTCCCAGCCTATCGAGCGCCTTCATCGCATTCGCGGCCAAAACAATACCGGCCCCGATCCCTTTCAATTCGCGTGCACGCTCATAGATGACTGCCTCCCAGCCGATCTGCTCCAGGGCAATCGCTGTACACAGGCCGCCGATCCCCGCGCCGATGACGATCGCTTTTCCTTGTTTGCCAAATCGATTCTGCATCCCGGCTCCTCCACTTTCCGCTTCGTCTGTGCTTCCTTGCCCTTAGTCTACGGGCTTTCGGCATCGGCGTCCAGCTTCTTCCCTTGTGGGCAACTCTTTGCAAGTCTTACAGCTCATTAGCATCTCTCCCCTTCGCCCTTCTACTTAGGAACACAGAAAACCTCCTTTTGCCCATGGGGCATAAAGGAGGCCTGGATTTGTACGGAATGAAGTCAAGCGTTTATCTGCACCCGCGTTCTTTCCAGGAGCAGCGCCTTGACTTGCTCCTGACCCTCCAGCTTCAGGGCGGCTTCCGCGAGCTCCTTCATCTCTTCGAAGGACAGCTGATTGATCAGCTCACGGGCAGCCAGCACAGACGATGCGCTCATGCTGAACCCGTCAAGACCCATGCCCAGAAGCAGCGGGATAGCCAGGGGATCGGAGGCCATCTCACCGCACATGCTTACACGGCGGCCGTATCGGTGAGCGGCATCGATCACCTGCCGGATCAGACGCAGAACGGCTGGATGAAACGGCTGATACAAGCCGGATACTTGTTCGTTCATCCGGTCGCAGGCGAGCGTATACTGGATCAGATCGTTGGTCCCGATCGACAAAAAGTCGGCGTCCCGGGCAAACAGCTCGCTGGCCAGGGCCGCTGCCGGCACTTCGATCATCAAGCCTACCTCAATGGCAGGGTCAAACGGAATCCCCGCTCGGGCAAGCGTTTCTTTTGCCTCCGCCAGCAACCGGTTCGCCGCCCGCCATTCTTCCAGCGTAGCGATCATCGGGTACATCAGCTTGACGGAGCCGTAGTGCGAAGCGCGGAGAATCGCCCGCAGCTGGGTAAGAAACAATTCCTCCCGATCGAGACACAACCGGATCGCGCGATAGCCGAGAAAAGGGTTCAGCTCGCTTTGCAGGTTCATATACGGCAGCTCTTTGTCGCCGCCGATATCCAGCGTCCGGATGACGACCGGCTTACCATTCATGTCTTGCGCGACCTGCCGATACGCCTGGAACTGCTCTTCTTCATCCGGCATACTTGCCCTGTTCATGAACAAAAACTCGGAGCGAAACAGTCCGATCCCCTCTCCGCCAACCTGCTGCACAGCCCGACATTCATCCGGATGGCCGATGTTTGCTCCCACTTCGACACGATGCCCATCCTTGGTCACCGTGGGCAGCGCTGCCCAGCGTGCCTGCCTGTTTTTTTCCCGCAACCAGTCGGCGCGCTTTTGTTCGTAGAACGCAAGCTCCTCCTCGCCCGGTCGCAGACAGAGCAGTCCTGCTGTCCCATCCAGCACGATCAGGTCCCCATCCTCCACCTGCTCCAAAGCCTGTCCGAGGCCGACGACTGCCGGAATCCCAAGAGCACGGGCCATAATGGCGGAATGCGAGGTGCCGCCTCCGATTTGTGTGGCAAAACCCTTGATCAGGCCGGTATCAAGCTGGGCCGTATCGGATGGAGACAAGTCATGTGCGACAACGATGACCGCATCAAGCGAAGTTCCTTTCTCTTCCCGTGCAGTTCCTTGCAGATTTCCCCATACAGCTTCTTGCAGACAGGACAGAAGACGCTGGCCCACATCCCGAATATCTGCCGCGCGCTCCCGCATGTACTCGTCTTCCAGCGATGAAAATAAAGTCGCCAGCTCGCCGGTCGCTTGCTGTACAGCCGCTTCCGCGTTTATGTTTCCTGCTGCCAGCAGCACCTCGATTTGACCGATCAGCTCCGGGTCTTGCAGCAGCATCATATGAGCCTGAAAAATATCGGCTTCCTTCTGTCCCAGACGTTGCTTTGTTTGTTCATGCAATGTCGCCAGCCCGCTCAATGCCTGCTCGCTTGCTTTTTTGAAACGAGCCAGCTCCTGTTCAGGCGATTTTACTTCCTGACCGATTATTTGGTCCTGCTTTTTCCACACCTGTGCTCTGGCGATCGCGATTCCGGCGGATGCGCCTATCCCATGTACGCGTATGGTTCCCATGACTACTCGGCTCCTTGTTCCAGAAAGGCGGCCAGCTTATCCAACGCTTCTTCCTCATCGGAACCGTCGGCGGTCAGCTTCACGGTTTCCCCGTTTGCCACGGCAAGCGACATCACGCCGATGATGCTTTTGGCGTTTGCGCTTTTGCCCCCCTTGATCAAACCAATCTCACTGGAAAAGGAAGTGGCCGTTTTTACAAACAGCGTAGCCGGCCGGGCATGCAGGCCCTGGGGCAGTTGAACAACGACTTGCTTCTCTCTCATCTCGCTTCACTCCTATCTCGATTCGTTGAAAAGCTATACGGCAGGCAAGGCGGCAAGCAAATCTTCCACCTGATCGAGCCGCGTCAGCCCCGTCTCCCGGTCCACAATGGATGTATAGACGTGCGGGATGACCTCTTTTACCCCTTGCTCCAGGCAGGTTTCCACGATGGGGCGGATCGATTTTTCATCAATCCCGCCCGTCGGCTCGAACACGGGAATGCCGTAGCGGACGGCTGCTTTTGCCATCATTTTGACTTCCTCCAGCTTTTCGGTTCCGCAGACCGGATAAAATTTGACCGAATGAACGCCGATCTCGGCAAGCATGGCGGCAGCGGCATCGCAGGATACCAAGTCTTGAGCCTGCCCGCTGAGCGGACCAGTTGCGACAATGACCTTTCCCGGCGTGCCGCTGGGCGCTATCAGGGCATTGACCAGCGTGTGCCGGCTGTCAACCGCCTGCAAGGCACCCAACGTATAGCCGGCGGCAGGAAAAACCTGATTGACGTGATCGGGCTTCGTGAGCACAGCGGTCTCGGCGACCTTTTTCCACTGGCTTGGATCACCTGCACCAAGTCCTACAGACACGGGAATGCTTGCCTGCTGGTATGCTCTGATCGTTTCCGCAGCTGCCTCCACGGAGGGGTAACCCTTGACCATAATGCCGATCAAAACGCGACCCTCTGCCGCATCGACGATCTGTCTGGCATTGTCCACATCTCTGGCCAGTACGTTTAAACGGATGACTGGTTGGATCGTCACGACTTATCACTCACTTTCTGTTGTCCCATATCTCTTTGAAGCGTGCGGCAATGACCTTCTCCTGGCCTTCATGGAGCGGGCGGGGATCGAGGAAAATCACTCCCGTATTGGCGTAATGGTTTCGCGTGAAAATGGCGGGATCGCCCTTTTCGAGGAGCCGGATCACTTCCTTTGCCGAATATCCCGACTCGCGTTCATCGATCCGTACTTGTGTCCTGTAGATGTCCCGGCCAGCTTCGTCCTTGACCACGCTGGCTGAGAGTCCGGGCAACTGGTTCAATTCCTGGGCGAGCCGTTCTGCCCGATCACGCCATTCTCCGCCATGGCCTGCTGCCTGACTGTACCTGGCAAGAGCGGAGAGCAGTCCGACGATCGCCTCCTTGCCCGTTTTCATGGCGCGCCCCACGCCTTTATACTGGGCCCGGCACGCTTCGATCAGGTCTTTGCGGCCGGTGATAAAGCCCGATGTCGGTCCGCCAATTGCTTTCCCCCCGCTGTATATGACCAGATCGGCCCCCATCGCCACATAGCGGCGCAAATCCTCTTCCGCAGCGGCATCGACAATCACCGGGACCTTGTGATCGCGTCCGAGCTGTATCATCGTCTCAAGCGACTGCATGCCTTTTTGCACCGCATGATGGGATTGCACGAACAAAAGCGCCGCTGTCTGCTCGTCTATCTCCGCACGCAAATGCGCTTCCTCCACGTGATTCGCATGACCCGCTTCGATGGCCTGCCCCCCTCCGAGGGCAACCATCTGCCGCAGCGACGCTCCAAAATGCACCGCGTGTCCTTTTTGCAAAATGATTTTGTTTTTCAGTCCTGCCGAGTCTGGCAAACGTTCGATCAGACGCAGATCGGTACCGGCGATGACAGCCGCCACGCTGATCGCGATCCCCGCTCCCGCTCCCGCCGTCGGACAGCCGTCCTCGCCGCCGGTAGCCTCCGCGATCAGCTTTCCCGCTTTTTCGATCAGTTCGCTGATCTCTACGTAATCCATCGCCGCCTCACCCATGGCCCGGGCTACCTCCGGATGGACGGCGCTTCCGCCTAGCGCCGTCATTTTTCCGCTTGCATTGATGACTTGCTTCAGCCCTAGCTGCTGATAGATGCCCATATCTCATATCCCGTCCTTCCTGATTCTGTTTCCGACCCCCTGTTTACTGGGTAGGAATGGGGAAAATCGCGCCGAGAACCATGGCTCCGATGATCGCTCCTCCGGCGATCGGCTTATTGAAGTAGTAAAAGATGGCCGCTCCTGCCGTTGCACCGATTCCAACCGGAATGGAGGCCATGATGGCGGAAATGACGATGAGCGGACCGAGATAGCGTCCTGCGGCATTCCCTGCACCCATCATGACATCGGCTCCAAAGGTAGAGTTGACCGAATTGATCGTAAATTTGCGAATCAAAATAATTACCGTTCCAATCGCCAAACCCAATACCGCCCCCGTCGTCAAAGCCAAGGGAAAGGAAATCAGTGGCGCAGTAAACCCGGCACCCAGCATCAGAGCCGGAACGCCGATTCCGATACCTGTTTGCAGAGAACCGCCGATGTCGAGGATGCCGACCAGCGGCCCCTCCAAAATCCGGGCAAACAGAAAGCTTGCGCCAAACGCGGCCGCAGCTCCGTATCCGCCTCCCTTGATACCCGCCTCGAGCATGGCGACAATCGCGATGTCGTTAAAAGCACCTACGTGATAGACGTAATACAGATGAGTACCGGCAAAGATTCCCGACGAGAGGCACGCGACAAAGAGGGCAAACGCCCATTCCGAATACCAAAATCCTTTTGCTTGCAGCTCATTCATTATTTCTTCACCGCCGATCCAAATGTTTCGTGAAGCTCAACCAGCCATTGCGGAATTTCTACTTGCAGACTCTTCAACAAAGCGACATCAAAGGCACGGAAGAAGCCGCTCAGAACAAACAAGAGTGCGACAGCCACGACCATCGTTTTTGTAATTCGGTTCCAGCCGCTGTCGTCCAGCCCTTTTCCGATCAGGATACCGAGCACGATGCCAGGCACGGCGTTGCCCATGACCAGGTGGGACATCCCGCCCAATACGGTGCCCCAGATTCCTGTGCGCTTCCCCGCATCCAAGGCCGCCATCCAGAAAACAATCGGCATGATCGGGTTGATCAGCCAGTTGGCGGCAGGGACCAGCACTTTTGTCGCCACCAGCTGCATCGATTGGGGAATGGCGGTTGCCGTCGAGTTGAGCAGCGTCACAACGACGACACCGACGAGTGCTCCGGCGAACGCCATCCGCTTCGGATTGTGCAGCGTTTCCTCGACGTTTTTGTTTTTCCAAAGAAGGATCGCAGCCGCCCAGTTCGGGATGACCCGGTGATCGACGTCCTGCGTCAGAGCTCCCGCCCCGACCACGGAAGCCCATGAGTTGAACAAGAAGCCAAGTCCGAACGAAAAATGGGAAATCGGATCTCCGGCGCAAGCATTCAGTTCTCCGAACGTGCGAAATGCCCCCATCCCCTGGACGTTCGGCGCGTGAAACATGCGAGCGGCACCCGCCCCCACGCCGAAGCCGACCAATGCGCCAATGACAATCGACTTCAAAACGATGATGATCGTTACCATGAACCTTCCCCCCTTTACTATCTATCGCTGACTTGCCACCTGTCCCAGCCTTGCTGTCTGTTCTGTCTGCGTTTGAAACGGAATGCTTGCCACGTCCACCACACCCAGCCGCACCTGGATATCTACGGTGATGTCGTACCTCGTTCGCGTGCGCGGGAAAAACAGGCCGAACAGACGCTCTTTGTACATGCTCTCTGTTGCTGATACGACCTCGATGCGGACCGGCTCGATACGAACGACGAGATCACTTGTCTGTCTGGCCACGACGTGCTTGATCTGTCCGAAGATCCTGTTAAATGCTCCTTCCTTCGTATCCCCGCTGCCCGTCAGCCGCAAGCTCTCGATCCTCTCTCTGTACATGGCTTACTTCCCCCTCAGCTTTATGCATTCTTCGGTCATTCTTCTGCCGAGTTCCTCTGTATCCATAAAGCCAAAACCGATTACTTTCTTGCCGCTGCGCAGGGCTGTAATTCCCGCGTCCACAGAGCGCAGGCCATATTCGACGGGATAGCCGTACTTTGTCTTGGCCGTCAAAGCGCCTGCTCCTCCGCTGCCGCAAAACGACAAGCCGAGATCGGCCCCTTCCTGCATCATGACATCTCCTACTTTCATGTCAGCCCCTACCCCAGAAATAACAATCGGGATCCCTCCGGCAGCCTCCACACCTTTGGCGATGTTCTGTCCCTTTCCCAAACGATCTCCGATGACGATCTTTACTTTTGTCATCCTTTCAGCCTCCCTTTGTGCAATGGTTTGCAGGTTTGTGTTCATTTCCCCTGGTTTGCTCGTATCGCCTCAAAATGGACAGCGAGCAGAAACACTTCCGTTCCGTCTTCCTGCGAGCACGTTTCCTCGCCAAACAGGACGCGGCTAGACAGCGACAACATTTCTGGGTGAATCTCCTCGAACAATTCCGCTTCGACCTGCGGCAGCTTTTCACCGCTTGCCATCCGGCGGACGAAAGCGAGCAGATGGGCGCAAATGGCCAGCCATCGATCACGCGGTATATCGATTTTTTTCTCCCGCATTTCCGACTCAATCATTCGCATGAGTCGTTTGCATTCTGAATATTCCGACATATTTTCATCTGCTGGTCCTGCTACTTCTCTCACAATCTCCTCAATCATGTGCATGTCAAAACCTTTCCTGATGAAATGACCTGTTGGGCAAACACGGTTTCTTTGGCAAAGATCGTTTCCTGTTCCGAATCGGTCAAAGCGGCGGGCACCTGTTCCTTTTTCAAGATTGTGACATCCGCATGGGCTCCAGGCGCTAGCGTCCCGATCTCCCGCTCAAGCCCCAGAACCTTGGCCGGGGCGGCAGTGCAAGCCGCTACTATGTCATACAAGGTGTAGCCCAGGGCGAGAAATTTGCTCATCGTATGCGTCAGGCTGTGGACAGGACCGTTCAGATTGCGCACATGGACGTCCGTGCTGATGGAGTAAGGGGCGATTCCCAGCGCTTTTGCCTGCTGCATGGTGCGAAAGCTGAAGCTGGCTTCGCCGTGCCCGACATCAAACAGCACTCCTCTGGCGAGAGCGGACTCTGCTTCCGGGATAAGCTGTCCCTGTTCATCCAGGATGCCTCCTTTTTTTCCATGGAACGCGTGCGTTACCACGTCCCCCTTGTCGAGCAGGCCGAGCACATCGGAAAGGGCTGGCGGAGCATTGCCGATGTGGACCATCAGCGGCACCCCGGCCTCTCGGGCAGCCTGCTTTGCCACCACCAAGGGAGCGAGGCCGTTCGCTTTGACCACAGACGCGCTCATCCTCGCCTTGATCCCGCGGATTGACGGCTGCTCGGAAATGAGCGTTACCGCGTCCTTCACTGCCAGTCTGGACATGTCGGACAGTTCGGCTCCGCCTTTGCACAAGCCGTCGCCTGAAATATTGAGAAACGCCAAAACACGTGTGACAGATGGCTCCACCGCCTCCTTCAGGAAAGCGTCGAATGTCCATGCCCCGGCGCTGCCCGCGTCGACCAGTGTGGTCACTCCCTGCTCAATGCCAACGGAATCAGCCCTAACCCCCAGCTGCGTGCTCTCAGGCATGACATGAGCATGCAAGTCGATCAGCCCCGGCGTAACAAAACATCCGGCGGCATCTATCGTTTCCCGCGCCCCAATAGGCTCTGTTGCCTGCCCCTCATCGGCCCTCTCGACGTCGAGGATGCGTCCATCTGAAATGACGATATCATATAATCCATTCAGCTTCTGGGAAGGATCGATCACCCACCCGTTCCGAATCAGCAAATCAGCACTCATCGTCTCCCCCCTCCTTTTTCGCAAGATAACGCAGGATGGCCGTTACTTCACTTTGCGGAACAATGATTCCCGCTTCCTGCATAATTTGGTTGATGCGACTGCGCCAAGCGGAATGCGCTGCGCTCTCTTCCCCGCCATGTACGTCCCATTCGTCATAGGAGGAACCGAATGCCAGCCGGTTTACCATCAGCAGCACATGGAGCACAAGCCCGCTTGCCGTCTGCTCCGTCAGTTGGCTGCGGAAGGCTTCCGTCAGCTTGCAGCTGATCTCGTATCCTTTTACAATCACATCCTGGGAAAGCCTCTCCACCAATGGCAAATCCCGCGGACTTATCTCCGTTGTCTCTATCGGCATCCAGGTATGTGGCGACTTCGCTGAGCTTTTCCTCACTCCGTCTGTTTCCGGCTCCAGCTCGAGCGCTTCCAGACAGGCATGGATGCGGCTGATGTCCTGACGGGTCGGCAGCGGATTCACGATGACCACAGGCACCTCCGTTTTCACAGGCAGCACACTGATGATCACGTCTACTTTGCGAGTAGCCAAATACTTTTCTACCTCCATGGTGGAACAAAGGCCGACGACCCTCAGGGAACGCACTTCGCTCTCCAGATGGGTCTTCAGGAACCGGGACGTCCCTCGCCCCGTACCGCAGACGACAAGCGCACATGCTTTTTTCTTGTCTTGCCAGCGGTCGTAGCCGGCCTGGAAATGCAGAACGAGGTAGGCGATGTCCGCATCCATCAAATAAATCCCGTAGGGCCAGAATACTTCTTCACACGATCGTTTTACCGCATCAAACATGCGCGCGTAGGAACGGCGAATCTCCTCGGTCAACGGATTGGGATAGAGGACGCCTTGCATATACCGGGTCATGCGGTCATTTACATGGGCGAAAAGGTGTTCACTGAGCTCCGGATCATCCCACAGCGGCGTTCGTACCATCTCCCCTACCTTTTTGATCAGCTCCCGGGTCGCCACATAAACGTCCAACGGCTGCCTGCTGGTCCGTCGCTTCAGGTGCACCTGTTCCGCTTCGAGCAGCGGCAGAGAGGAATAGGCAATTTCATGCTCGGGCATTTCCATACCCAAACGCGCGCACATCTCCCGCACTGCCCGCGCGTACAGAGAATAACTGCCCCACCCAGCCGCTTCCGCCATATCTGCCTCGTCCATCGAGACGATTTGCCCTCTCTTGACGCGGTTGACGACCATACACAATCGGATCATGATACTGATCAGCGTCCGATCCGGCAGGCTTTTGTCCAGCTTCGCCACGAATCCCTTGGTTAACCTGATGATTTCATCCAGCTCCGGCGGACTGATGAGCCACCTTTCCAAAAGCGGCCCTGCTCCGGTGCCGGGACCATGCTCCGGCAGGACCCCCTGGACCAAACGATACATGACGCTGCCATCCAGCAAATCATGTGTCAAACACTCGAGGGCATAGCGCTTCTGGCGTTCGCTGCCTTCCACCCGGATACCGTATCTCTGCTTGGAGACCAGCTCCAGGTGCAATCCGTCGAGCAGTTTCTCCGTCTCTTTTACATCGGCGATAACGGTATTGCGGCTCACCCCCACATGATCGGCCAAATCGTTCAGACGCTGGTAGCCGTCGGACAGGAGCAGGATAAACGCCAGATGTTTGGCCCGCTCTTTTTGGTGAAGGATGACGTCCTTGCTGCCGTGCTCATTGAGCTTGTGCCGCAGCTTTTGCAGGACCTCCTCGGCTTCGCTGATCCAGATTCCTTTATTCGGTTGGGAATGAAGAATAATGTTGCGGTCTTTCAGCCATTGCCTGATGTTCTCCAGATCGTATTTGATCGTCCGCTCGCTCACTTGAAAATCGTTTGCAACCTCGCGGATTTTCAGCGGGTTGGAACTGTCCAGGATCACCTTCAAAAGTGCTTGGGAACGCGATGTCAGCAGCATTCTTTTTCTCTTCACCCCCGTTGTGATCGACATTGATCTAACCCGAGTTCATTATATGAAACCGTTTTCTTGCGGTAAAGAACGATTCCTTTCCCCATTGATTGGTGCAATTTTTGCAATAGTCAGCTAAATGTTGGACTAATGGCTCTTTTCCTCTTGGACTAGTGATTTCTCGAACGAACTCCGTGAGCACAGAAAAGCCGCTGAACGACACAGCATCCAGCGGCGATGATTCCGTTTTAGAAAAAATTCATGCTCAAATAGCGTTCCCCCGTATCCGGTGCGATGCAAACCACACGTTTGCCCTCCCCGAGCCAAGCAGCCACCCGGATCGCCGCAAAAACGGCAGCTCCGGCAGACGGTCCCACGAGGATGCCTTCTTTGGAGGCGAGCGCCCGCATGCTCTCCAGCGCGTCTTCATCGGCGATCTGCATGATCTCGTCGTAGATCGCGGTATTCAGGATTTTTGGCACAAAGCCCGGGCTTGTGCCCACCAGCTTGTGCGGTCCCGGCTTTCCACCGGACAGGACAGGCGAGCCTTTTGGTTCCACAACCCCGATATACAGCTGTGGCAGCTTTTCTCTGAGCGCTTCCCCGGTACCCGTGATCGTGCCCCCTGTTCCCGCTGTGGCGATGAAGGCATCCAGCCGTCCTTCCATCTGCTCGTAAATCTCGCGGGCTGTGGTCACACGATGGATATCGGGGTTCGCTTTGTTTTCAAATTGATGGGGAATGAAGCTTCCGGGAATCTCTTTTTGCAGCTCCAACGCTTTGGCGATCGCCCCCGGCATCCGCTGCTCGCTCGGCGTGAGCACGACTTCTGCTCCGTATGCCTTGAGCAGATTGATCCGCTCTTTGGACATATTGTCGGGCATCACGAGGATCGCTTTGTACCCTTTCGCTGCCGCGTTCATGGCCAGTCCGATGCCCGTGTTGCCGCTCGTCGGCTCAATGATCGTGTCTCCCGGCTTGATCAGCCCCTCTGCCTCGGCGGTGGCGATCATGTTGTAGGCAGCCCGGTCCTTCACACTGCGGGAAGGGTTGTACATTTCCAATTTGACAAAAACATCTGCCGCACCCCCGGGCACGATCCGGTTAAGGCGAACCATTGGAGTATTGCCGATACAGTCTGTTATGTGTTGGTAAACGTTCATGAAGACCTCCTGTGTGGGAGCGGATTTTAATGTTTAGTATTACACTAAGAATACTACACTTTAACGATTTGCACGAGATTCTTTTCACCCTCTCCGCTGTTCCCAGCATGATCGTCGATGCGGGAACGACAGCCCCACACTTTCATTCGAGTTAAAGCCCGTTTTCCTCGTCTGGAATGAAACCCTATCTGGCAACAAGCAGACAAAAAGTTATTCCTTTGGATATCCCTCATGTATAATTTTTTCCATAAAGCGATTCCCGTAAAAAGGAGTGGTGCAAATATGAACCCGCACAACCAATTGCTGACGGCCTATAAACAGACCGCTTATCCACTGGTTGGGCATGGAAAAAGAAATCTTCATGTGCTGAAAACTGTCTTGAATGAAATGGACGGGGATATAGAAAGCGATGCGTATGGTACAGGCGCGGTGATCGAAAACTTTCAAAAGAAACTGGCAGACTACTTAGGCAAAGAATCCGCCGTATTTTTTCCGAGCGGTACCATGGCCCAGCAAATTGCCATGCGAATCTGGTGTGAGCAAAAAGGGCTGAATAAGGTGGCCTATCATCCCTTATGCCATCTGGAAATTCATGAAGAAGACGGGTTGAAAAAGTTGCACCAGATCGAACCAGTCCTGCTTGCGGATGAGAACAGATTGATTCGATTGGAAGATGTTCTAACGATGCAGGAGAATATCGCGTGCTTGCTGCTTGAGCTGCCTCAGCGTGAAATTGGCGGGGAATTGCCTGAATATACAGAGCTTGAAGCCATTTCCGCCTATTGCCGCGCAAATGGAATCAAGCTGCATCTGGATGGCGCTCGCCTTTTTGAAATACTGCCTTATTACCAAAAATCGGCCGCTGACCTTTGCCGGCTTTTTGACAGTGTGTATGTTTCTTTTTACAAAGGAATTGGGGGAATTGCAGGAGCCATTCTTGCAGGCGAAGAGGATTTTACAAAGGAAGCAAAGGTGTGGAAGAGACGCCACGGCGGCGATTTAATCAGCCTTTACCCTTATATCGTCAGTGCCGATTATTATTTCGATCAACGATTGCATAGCTTCCAGCAGTATTTCGAGGAAGCGAAAGAGCTCGCTTCGCTCTACAATCAGTGCCACGCCGTCGAAACAAGGCCGCTCGTTCCCGTATCGAATATGTTTCATGTTCATGTTCGTTTGCCAAAAGAGCAGCTTGAGCCCGTATTGCTTTCCATTTATGAGGAAACAGGGGTTGGGCTCACTACACATCTAAAGAAAGTCGACGAGAGATTGTGCTCTTTTGAAGTGTCAATCGGCGATCAGTACGCGCAAGTCCCGAAAACAGCGCTTCGTAAAGCATTTCACATGCTGGATGAGAAAATAAGAGAAATCGTTTTTCGGGAAGGAAAAGATTGATCGCGGTGATAGAGGGCTGCCCCCTTCTGAACCATCCAGTGTTTTTTGGAGGGGGCAGTTGTTTACATTGTATTCCTTATTCCATCTCAAAATCCTCTCGTGCCTCTTCTCCCGTCGGGGTAAGCCGATACTGTCCTTTGCGCTCCGGATGCTTCTCGGCCAAGCCTTTTGCAATCAAGGCCTTGAGCGGTTGGTTGACGTAAAGGGAGCCTTTCGTTTCGACGATATGGGGATGCAGTCCCGGCAGTTTCCTAGCAATCCTGGTCGGGGTCTGCCAATCTTTGGTCAAAACAAGCAAAACGCTGAGTTGCTTTTCAGAGAGCGTTACGGCATGTTTTGCGGCATGTTTTTTTGGTACAGCTCCGTTTGCTTTTTGATTTGTCCCTCCCGGAAGGCCTGTCTCCACGTCCCGGAAACGGAAATACAGCTTTCCAGCCTCCTTCTTTCTCTCGCACCACCCCGCTTCATATTCCAGAAGCGCTTTCGCCAGTGATGCACGCGGACTGGCATAATGCGTTTCGCAATGGTCCAGGATTTCCTTGATGCTGCACCAGTCTCCTGCCCTTTTCAAGAAGTGTTTGACCTTGTTGATGGTGATCCGGTACGGAGTGATGTATCCGCCTCCGCTGTGGCCGCCTTTTATCCCGGAAGTCTGGTGATGTTCGGTCAGGGACTGTTGCAAATGAGGGACCGTCCGACGCATGAACCGAGCCTGCCCCTCCGTCCATACAGTTCCATGCTTGCTGACAAAGAGGACCCCGATCCCGTAATCCCGCAGCACCATGTTTACAAACTGCCTGTAGCCATTTTTCCGGTATGGAATGGCGATCCAAATGTAGTTGGCAAACCCGCGCCAGCGAAGTGCCTGATCAAGTAAATCCAGCGAAAGGGATTGCTTCATTTCCACAACGCCGACGAGCGGGCCACTGGTCACGACGATATCGGCTCGTCCACCGGCCCGGCGGCATTCCACCTCCGGAAAAACCGTAAATCCCCGCTCTTCCATCCATTGCTTGATTGGATCGTATAAATCTGATTCTTTCACGTACTGTTCTCCTTTTCGGGGCTGGCTGTTCCTCCCGATACTCTTCCTGTTTGGCTCCGAACGAAAGGAATGTAATGCAAGCCGTCCGGACAAATTAAGCATGAATGCAAAGTCGAAGAGAAAGGGAGCTGCCGATCCATGACAAAGAAAGATTATGTAGCAAGTATTATCAAAAATATTCAAAAGCACAACGACATTATCCCTTCCCATTTGCAGGAGCTGTTGCAGGAAGTGAGCAGGAATGTAGAGACGGTCTCCTCGCAATCGTTTTTTATGCAGACAAATCACGTCGTGACTGAACCTGCTTCGCAGCGGACCTACAACCCGAACGAGCCCCTCTTTCGATTGTCGGAAGGATATCGTGAGCTTAAGACATTGGCGGAGACGAACAGAGCGTCAAGGCCTGATTTAAAATCGGCAGTTGACCAGCTCGAAGGGCTATTGGGCACCTCCGAGAGCTATTCCCCTGAATAAAGGGGCGTACTCGGATTTTCGGAGACAGGTATTGGTCGTAAATCGGATATTTTATGCGGAGGGCATGCCCTTTTCTTTGGTGTTTTATTGGAAGCTCTTCCAGGTAATATCAATACTCAGGTACCCTACAGGAGCTTCCTTCAGCGTTGCCTTTTCTTTTGTAGCCAGCTCCGGCTTGCGGAAACAGACCAGGTCTTTGTGAAAGCCAAACATACGGCAAATTTCAGGCCGAACAGCATGAATTCCACATTGGTCTTTATCCAGGTCGTAGAAAATGCACGTTCCGAAAAATCTCGGCTGATTTTCTAGCTCTTCGCGGATCTTGCGCGGCATGGATGCAACCTTCTTCTGAATTTTTTTCAATTCTCTCTCCGTTACGGGAACAGGGCCGCAGCATAAACCTTTGCAACCTTGACAAGGCAAAGTATCCATCTAATGTACAACCTTTCTAAATATTCTTGATAGATGTTTCTCCAAGAACATTATGTAAGGTTTTAATCTTTTTGTAAACAAGTCAAATATTTTACAATAACATAAAAAATATTTTTTGTCAAGAATAATCCGAAGGTCAATGGTTTTTACAATCTCCCGATAGGCGGAACTGTGTCCCCTCAAAATATACAACGAACCTGTTATGCCATCTGGTCTATTGTGTAAAATTACCTTCATAACTCTTCGTCCCTAGGCACACCCTAACATCGGGTTAAAAGAACCAGCAAGGAGACCCTACATGGACTTGAAAACTTTAATGAATTCCGGGAGGGCATTAATGGGAATCCTGAGTGGCAATCCACAAGATGAACCGATGCACTATGGTGAAGTGTTTGGAGTATGGAGTTATCTTTCGGCTTCAAAAGGCCTATTGGTGACGTATCAAACGTTTATCAATCACACCGGTGACAAAGATCTAAAAGGTTTTCTTGAAGATCTCACACGGGCGATGCAGCAAGAAATCCAGCAGGTCGAAAACCTGCTGAAAGCAAATGGAGTTGCACCTCCGCCTACCCCAGCCGAGCGTCCAGTCGCATCACTGGAAAGTATTCCGGCGGGTGCACGTTTTAACGATCCTGAAATTGCTGCAGGTGTCGGACATGATCTTGCCGCTGGACTGGTTGCGTGCAGCCAGATCATCGGGCAATGCATTCGGGAAGACATTGCCATGATGTATTCGCAATTCCATTCGGCAAAGGTTCAATTCGGTCAACGGTTGTTGCGGATCAGCAAAGAGAAAGGCTGGTTAGTGCCGCCGCCTCTTCATCTGCAGACACCCGAGCTCGTACATGCTTAGTTTTGTCGATAAGCGCTGCCGCAAGGGCAGTGCTTATCAGCTTTTATCTACATGAGATGGTTATTGACGATTGAGGGAGGAGGCCCGTTTTTTGAAAACAACATGTATAGGAGCCTTTTTGTTTGGGGTCGGCATGATCGGCATGCTCGATGGGATTGTTTTTCACCAAATACTGCAGTGGCATAGTGTGAACATGCATACGGATCGATTTCACCAGATCATGAGCGACGGCCTTTTTCATTTAATCGTAACGCTATTTATATTCATTTCCGGTGTTTTGCTGTGGAAAGGAGACCCCAAGGTCGGGGCAAGCAAATTTTGGGGCTGTTTCTTAGTAGGGGCTGGCGTATTTAATCTCATCGAAGGAATCACCAACCACCACATCTTGCAGGTCCACCATGTCAAACCGGGACCCAGCCAGCCTCTTTACGACATTTCATACGATCTGTTCGCCTTGCTGCTAGTGGTTATAGGCTGGATATTGCTGCGCCGGAAAAGCGCAGCGTAATTTTTTCGTTGCTGTATTCAAGTCGTACTAATTGTCTGCACACCCGCAACAACCTTCCCGAATGCTCGTCATATATTTTAGGATCATCCCCATTCAAGGAGGGCCCATCTTGTTTTCGTTTCATGCGGCCTTTGTGGCTTTTGGCTTTTGTCATTGGCCCGTGCCTGGTCTTGCGAAGGGCTGGGGTGATTTACCCGTTTTCACCGTTTTCACCTTTTTCTCTTGCTTCTCTTTCCGGAAGCAGGACTGATTTCATGATTCACCTTTTTAAACCTTTTGAATCATCGGCTTGGGAAGCAAGACTGCGTTGATGATCCAGCTTTAATACTTTTTTGAATTATCGGCTTACGAAAGGATGGTTCTATGTTAATCTTTATCGCTTTCATCGGGGCGATCTTCATCTTGATGTTTCTCAATACAATTGCATACATTGTTCATAAACCCAAAAAATATATACCCCCAGCTATCATTACAGCCATTCTGGGGGCGCTTTTGATTTCCTTCATTCTTTTAGCATTAAAATAGTTAGCATCTGTTGCCATTCATAAAAAAAGTTGCGTTTATTTCTGCAAAGGGGCGACCGGCAATAATCTGAACTTCGTTTTCATATCGTTCGGCAGTGTCCGTGACAGCAAGCAGTCTTCCCCAAATTGCTGCGTCTTTCATTTACTTCACAATTCCAAGAATGAAGCCATCATAGCCTTTACTGCCGACTGTTTGCACTGCCGTCGAATCTATTCGGGTATCTTCGGACAGCAAATCGACGAATTGACGGATACCTTGGACGCTTGCGTCTTCGGGATCGATGACACGCCCCTTGCGAACGACGTTGTCTGCAATAATAACGGTTCCTGATCTTGAATAATTCAACGCCCATTTCAAATAATGGGGGTAGTTTGGTTTATCAGCGTCGATAAAAATAAAATCGAAAGCGGTGAACCCTTTTTCTTTTAGAGTTGGCAGGGTATCAAGGGCTGGGCCGACAATGACTTCCACTTTGTTTTCCAACCCTGCTTTTCTTATATTTTCTTCGGCAACCTTGGCATGATGCTCATCAAGCTCAAGTGTGACCAGACGCCCTCCCTCCGGCAATGCACGTCCAAGCCATATACTGCTGTATCCTCCGAGTGTGCCCAGTTCTAATATATTTTTTGCCCCTGCGAGCTTTGCGAGCAAATAAAGCAATTTGCCTTGATTGGGAGCAACATCTATAGCAGGCAGACCCGCTTCCGTATTTGCTTTTAGGATGGAATCCAGTACGGGATCGGACGTGTGAAGTTTCGTTTTAAAATAAAGATCAATGTCATTCCATTGTTCAGGTGTACTCATCTTTTTCCTCCTTGGATATGTTTCGGCAAGCTTCTTGTTTTCTCAAGTCTTTTTTGGAAAAATATAGGTATGTAGGGAGGACGAGGACATCCGATAGCTCCCTGTCAGCCTTTGTCCTTGGTATCGTCATCAGGCGGAGCATCCGATACTTTATTGGGCTCCTCATCCGAAGCCGCGAGCTCATGTAGGCTATGGTGAAGATTGATCATGATTTCCTTAAACTGGGATGCCTGTTTCGAGTCAGGGGTTTCCCGTGCCATCCTGGCTGCTTTGACCATCAGGGTAAATACATCTGGCCAATCTTCGATGAGCTTCTTTACATCGCGCTTCTCAATTGCCCGGTGGCTGCCTTGCCAATTCCAACGATCCTTTTCCTGTACCGCCCGGGTTCTTCTCTCCTGAAGATACTCGCCACCCTTATCCGTAATATGATACAGCTTTTTGCCATCTTCCTCGCTCGATACGACAAGCTCCATTTCTTCAAGCAGCTGCAAATTAGGGTAAATGGAACCCGGACTCGGGGAGTATAAACCACCGGTTTTCTCTTCCATCGCCTTAATCAGCTGATATCCGTGCATGGGAGCTTCTGATAGAAGTTCGAGTAAAGCGAATTTGAACTCACCTCGTTCAAAAAAACGCCGCTTACCTTCACCGCGCCCCCCAAAACCACCTCCTGATCCACCATGACGATGTCTCAGGTATGGTTCCGACCGCCCCCCTTCCATGTGTGAACCTCCAAATCCTTTCCATTCATGATTATGTCCCCATCGATTTCGTTGATTACAAAATTTCAACATCGGCACTCCTTATTTGTTTCAATACGATATATCGTGACAAGTCGAGTTTAATACGATATATCGTATTGTGTCAACGAGAAATTCGCTAGATGAACCTTTTATTCCCGCTGCCTTTATCCCTCCGTCTATTTTCGATTCATGAAAACTCTCGTCCAATCAAAAGGGGGATTTTGGTAGTACACTACTTTAGATCGTTATAAGGAGGGAAGATCACTTGAAAAAGAAAAGATCGAAAACCAAGGCAATCAAGAAAGCAAATGTTCGCTTGGTGCATTATCCCACTCAAATAACCGGTTGTTTTCGGTGTTGCGGGCGCGGTTGGTGCGGTTGGTGCTGCCCAGAGCAAATTATGTGACCGCATCAGGAAATAACATTTGATTGCCAACAGGCACTCCCTATTCATTCGGGAGTGCCTGTTTTATGAGCTATTTACTATCTTTGGTTTCAAAGAAACGTGCTTCGCTGCAAAAAAATACGTTGTGTCGATCCGCTGCTCATTCACAAATGAGTGAGACAATACCCTATTTGTCATACCCATTACTAGAAAAATAGGTAATTCCACTCAACTTCTCCCCAAGCATCAACTGCTCCTCGGAATAATCTGTACAAAACAGAAGGAGTGGTGGGGTCAAATGAGTAAGTTTTCTTTTACCGGGTCGTTTAGCTATCGGAGCGCTGGTAAAAAGTTTTTACTTTTTGTTCCAAAAGGGGTAGGCGGAACATTCGCAATCTCCAACAACAGCCGGAGATCTTTTGTTCTCATTTTGGATGGCATCAAAGAGTTTTCCGTAAAGCCATATAGCATAGCCAGAATTGGTATTGCATCCCCAGGGTTCCCGACAAGAATTTCCATACAAACTCGCGGAGCAGCCAGAGGATCATTTATCTATCAACAAAACCAACAAAAATAACAAAGCGAATGCAGGATCTGCTGAATAAGCAGATTTTTCTTTTTGCCTCTTGTCATGAGTCGTTTTTCGCCCGTCGGTCAAGAGCCAATTATAAGACGTGCGTGAGAACAGTCCACCCCCCTGCTTGCATCCGAGCATAGTTTACAGAAGTTCAAAATTAGGGAGGAATGGAACAATGCCTCAGACCCAACTTCGTCTGCCGAGACTAACACTTTTTGATGATGAAAACTATCGTGGAAGGAGCAGAGTTTTCCGCGGCAACGTAGCAATCCGCAATGTGGAAAGAATCTTTGATGAACCGGAAAGTTTACGATTTCGTTCAAATGGCAGAGGTGCAACTTTAGTTTTATTCTCAAGAAATAATTTTAAAGGTGCTTTTCGAATCATTCGCGTCAGCAGAAGTATAGCTGATGTCGAAAGAATCA
This sequence comes from Brevibacillus sp. FSL K6-6036, assembly GCF_037964015.1. NCBI lineage: Bacteria > Bacillati > Bacillota > Bacilli > Caryophanales > Paenibacillaceae > Brevibacillus > Brevibacillus sp. FSL K6-6036. Next base: position 1,593,514 of record NZ_CP150173.1, on the reverse strand, counting down.
TCGGATTCGATTTCGAAGCCAACTCCATTATCATGACAAGCAGACGATTGACACTGCAACAAGTATTAAATATTCGGAGAACCGGAAAACTCCCGAGTGGAATTTTTTAATAGTGGATCATGTAAAACGGTCTATTTAGCATAAGGCGATCTATTAATACCACTCTGTTATGAGTGAAGTGACCTATAAGATGGTCACTTTTTTTAAAGTTTCCATCAAGAGGGGCGCAGTCCAGTCTGCTGATGAAGCAGACTTTTCTATTGCCTATTTTTGGTTAAGTTGGTTCTCTTTGGCTATAAGTCTAACTACTTACGTTGCAAATTAACGTAGCATAAGTTAAGCCATGATGTGGAGGTGTCTGCATGCTATGCCGACGATCAAAAGGGGCTGAAAAAAGAAACAGGAAAAAAATAAAGTGCTTACGTCCTCGCAAGAAGAAGTGTCCGAAGAAAAAACAAAAAATTGTTTGGGTTAAATGTCCGCGTCCAAAAATTATTGTACACACTCCTGCTGGGCCTCCTGGGCCCCAAGGAACACAAGGACCCCAGGGATTCCGTGGACTTCCAGGACCTCAAGGACCTGGTGGATATGAAGGCACCATAACAATCCTTCCAGAAGTATACCGATATTTTTATATTGCACCCGAAGATATTCAATTGACCCGCACAGTTACAATTGCCGCAACCCATTTCACGGACAATCAGAGAAATTTGGCAACAAGTTTTAGAGGACTAAGTCCCAGCAGCTACATCAGCCTCTTCGTAAACGGGATTTTGCAAGAGTCCAGTTTGAGTGAGATCAGTGAAAATGAACTGACACTCCTTGGAACAGGAGACACTATTTATTCAGGAACTCCTATTATTCTTGAGATCGTTAAATTCTCTGCTATAATCACCCCTGAAAATGAGGAATTCAACGGAGTCGATTAGCACTTACAAACTTCCAAAATCTTGCATTTGCTAAAAGCGAAGGAGGTGATACCAGATGCCAATCGTAAAACCCTTTATTGCAGGCAGAAGGTTCTCAGTCGGCGTTGTTGTTTTTTTATCCTCAAAGAGCCGAAATGTATTGTTAACGCTCCTTATTCCTCCCCATAGTTTGCAACCATAACCACATTCATTTGAAATCAGACGTAAAAAATGACCGCTAAAGCTTACCTAAGGGTGGTTAATCGATTGTTCAACAGTGTATGTTGAAGCTCCATCAGTCAGGTAACTGCAGAACTAGTTGCCGAGAGCTCCATTGACTTCAGCCCATGAATGCAAAATTGTACGGTAATACCTTGCTTCCCATTTCTTGAGACGGAAACCGATCAGCATAAATAAAAAGAAAAAGGTTCATAAAGTACCCTTAAACTCCTTTACGGAGCATCTATACAGCTTAGAAATAATAAATTTCTTGGCAAACACGTTGGGCATAACAACCTTGTGGTTCAGCCGCAAAGGCAGCACCTGAGACAGACATAACCATCATGATTGCAAAAGAAATAGCCAATCATTATTTCATAGGTATCACCTCCTTAATAGTAGATTATGATAAACAAGTTTACATACTTGCCATTTGTTTTAAAATTTTTGGTGTACGGGTGGCGAGCGTAACCAGATATGCTTCAGCCTTACTCATGCCTCGCATCGCAGCGCCGAGAAGGAAGAACTCATTAGAACAAGAGAAATCGTACCAGAGACGGTAAAGTTGGGGCCGGATTTTCCAAAAAAGACCTTGATGTTTGAATGAATTTTGGCACCCCCCGTAACTTCTCTACCCAAAATTGATTCACCGGTCGTAGAGTGGCTAAACTCGGACGATGCAAAGCCTGTTCTCCTGAATTTGGGCAAAAAAAAATCCTCCCTTCCATCGCAAGGGAAGAAAAGGGAGGCTGGGTGGGCTGGGTTCAAATCTCTAACTCACCAAGTCGAACGAGTTCGACTACTGCTTGAGATCGACCTTTGACACCTAATTTTTGCATGACATTGCTGATGTGATTGCGTACGGTTTTTTCACTGATGAAGAGTTGTCCGGCAATCTCTTTTGTTGTCTTATCCTGGACCAAGAGTTCAAATACTTCTCTTTCTCGATTTGTCAACAACGGCTTGGTTTGGTCGCTCCCCTTCAATCGTGCCACCCCTCCTTGTGGGCTCTACAGGAACAAGGTTGAGGGATTACAGAGTCACCTTATCCTATGTAGGGGGGTGGGTGGTGGTGCCGGAATTACGGGGATTTTAGGCTTTTGCCTTACATCCTATTCAAAAAATGGGCGATGGGTTCCGCCGGGAAAGCCCCCTTTCCCAACTAAATAAACGGTGTCCGTTGATACGTTTCCTGAAACCGGTCGCGAAGCCCCTTTGCCAGGAGCGAAAAGGAACCGATGGCAATGATAAAAGCAGCCAGCGGGATCATAAAAATCCAGGCGTTGTTCCCGTAGACAAACCCTCTGTACGAGCCGAGCAGACCAGCCCACTCGTTCGTAACGGAGTGATAAATGACCGGATCGTAGGTGACATAGGTGCCGCCCACAAACAGATCAAACATACCGAGCAGCCCCATCAAGGCCATGATGGAAATCATCTCGGTGACGGCGATCAGGACAAGCTGTTCTTTTAGCTGCGGGAGGACATGACGAAAAATGATCTGCTCGCGTCCGGCCCCGAGAGAGACGGCAGCCAGCACATACTGCGTTTCCTTGATCTGTTCGGTCTTTTGCCGGATCGAAGACGCGACGCTGGGGGCGCCAAGCAGTGCGACGAGGCCGATAAACAACAGCACCAGGGTGCCGATGGCCAGCTCCGAGTTCCGATTCAGCCCAACGAGTAAAAAGTACACCGGCAAAAAGAGAGGCATGTATCCCCAGGCGTTTTCGATCGAGAGCCACCACTTTTGCGGCTTGTCCTGAATGCCGATATAAAGGCCGATGATCGTACCGATCAAGAGGCGTGCGACAGCGGCGAGCATCGTGACGAACACGGTGTACGGCGCTCCGTGAAGCAGCTTTGTCAACAGATCATAGCCCCATTTGTCGGTGCCAAGCCAGTGCTCGCTTGAGGGGGAGAGCGGCGGGGAGATGATGACGGTCTTTCCATTCACTTCGACATTTCTCACTTTTTCTTGATGTTCCAGATCGTAGGGAGCGATATAGGGGCCAATGATCCCGAGAACGATCAGGAGCATCACAAGCACCGCTCCGACCCACAGGGATACATTCACTCGACGCTTCTGCATGGCAAAACCTCACTCTTTTTTACACTCTGCTTATTTGTAGACAGCAATCCGTTCAAACAGATACAAAATAGCCCGAATCAACAGGTACACCAATATGGAAAGCAATATAATGCCCATCAGACCCATTACGGCCGCGTTAAACTGATAAATGCCATTTTTGGAAAAAATGAACCGGGTCAAGCCCACTACATTTAGAAGATATTCCACGATGAACAAGTTGGCCACCGTAATCGCGATGGTCTTCTTCAGATCCGCCAGCAGAAACGGCTTCACATTTTTATACACATGGTGAACGAGAATATGCCAAATGCCCATCCCCTTTGCCAAAGCGGTCTTGATGTAGTCCTCACCGCCGATTTGCCCGTATTTGAGACTGATTACCTTCATCAGGAAAATGGTCGGACCGATCGCCAGCATCGTGAGTGGGAACCACATGTTGCTGGAGTCACTTGTCGGGGAAAGTGTAATAATCCGAATATTTGTCCACTTGTAAAACTGAATCGCCGCCAAAATGGATAAAAATATCAGTACAAAGTCAGGAATCGTGGAGAGCAGATTCAATAGTTTTTGAAAGTAGCGAACAAATGCAAACCGCTGCAGGAACAGCCCGAATAACAAACTTGCCAAAACAGCGATCAATACACTGTAAAACATCAGTTCAAAGGAGTTGATCGCAAAAGGAACGATATCCTCCGCAATGCTCCGTTCATCATTTCCCGAGTAATAAGTACCCAGTGATCCTTCCCCTATCTGCTGAAGCAAATAGACGGTGTATGTGACGACTCTTTCCGGCGCAAAATGCACTTCCTCTTTCTCAACATAAAGCATGTACGGGCCGCCGCAGACAATCACAACGAGGAAAAACATCCCGATTAGCTGCCTAATATATGACAAACATTCATTCCCCCTTACTATCTCAAACAATACACGATCTGGAAAAAAACGGCCAGACAATCAAAAATATTTTATCTTTTTTTATTATTCCAACTCTTGCACAGATTCGTCAACCCTTCGCGAACCGAAAAAAAGGCGTTCTGCCAATGCAGAGCGCCCACCTTCCTACTTTCCTACCAGGACTTGGATTTCCATACGGCCCATGTCGCTTAAGTCAAGCGGGACTGTATATGCGGTCCGAGAACCCCATCTATTCTCCTGTGCCTGAATAAACTGCGGCGGAGTAATATCAATCACTACGCCTTGATTGTAAAGCATTGTGCTGGCGTTGCCGGAGATCATATTCCCGAGTTCCGATATAGCGCTTTTCCCGATTTCATCAAGTTCATTAACGGGGAAGCCCCCCATCATCGCTGATACAAGACGCAAGGCGAGGTCGTTTTGCAAGCCGAAAAACACGTCGCCTTCCAATTGACCGGTCATTCCAATGCGGATCCAGGTATGATCGTCCCGATAGTACCACTCTGTCATCTCCAATTCTCCCCGTTTGATCGTCACGTTGCAAAGCTGTTCAATCACAAAGGAAGCCGAATCCAGAAACGGATTGAGGTACTGGACGTTCATCTTCATTTCCTTCCTTCCCGTACGAATTTCTCCTCATGAGGCCCATTATAATGTCGAAAAATGGCAGAGACAAGTCGTTATCCAAAATATTTAAGGACTTTCGGTGTATAAAACAGGTACATCCGGAAAGAGAACCTGTACATTAGCACTAGTTTCTCTTGTGAAAATGAGACTGCATTTGCGCAAGTCAAGCACCTCGACTCCCACTTCATGACAGCTCAACTGCCACAAAGGGCTGCTTACTTCCTTAAAAGCAAAGACCGTATCTCCAAAAGCCAGACATTCTCTAATGCAGCGCTCTGCCGGAAAATCCGGCCCCTCCTCCAGCAAATGAACGGGCTCCACGCCAAACTGCTGCAACAGATGAACCCTGTCAGCGAGCTGCTCAGGGCGCTTTCGCGACACGTTTCTTCGCGGTGAAAGCAGCGGATATTCCTTTTTTACATATACCCAATCAATTCCATGATAAAACACGTTCACTCCTCCCTGCACAAAACATTTCAGACCTCGAAACAGAGAAAAGGATGCCGGCTGGCACCCTTATCTCTTTTTCCCTACGATGACCATCTCTGCTTTTGTTTCGCGCCCGAGGGCATCGACTGCCACTACGGACAGCTTCTGCTTGCCCTCCTTGACGCTGTTTACAAGCGCACGGAATTCTCCTCTGTCATTCACATCGACGAACACATGCTGGTCTGCATAATCCAGATGCATCCGTACGGTCCCCGGAGCATTCACTCTCCCGGAAATCTGCATGCTTTCTCCCGCATATACCTCTTTGTTCTTCTCTTCTATATGCAGTGCCGGCGCCGGCAAAGGCTTCGCCTGATACGTGTAGCGCTGCTCGGCGTGATGCATCACGAGCGAACCGGCCTGGGCATCCACATAAGCGTATACCGTCATAGAGGACTCATTGCCCGCGGCGTCTTTCCCCTCAAGCAAAATACGGTTTTCGCCGTGCTGAAGGGGGAGCGTCTGGGTGAAGTTTTTCTGCACGGCTTTCTCCAGGTGATCTTCCTCCCAACTGGAGACGATCTGTCCGTTGATGCTTACCTGGCCTTTGTATGTCTGATCGCGATACGCAAACTTTACGGGTACCAGCATTCGTTTGGTCCCTGCATCAAACCAGATTGTCTCGCTGCCGTCGTTGGTCAGCTGAAGCTGCGGAGGTGTCGTGTCTACGATGATCCGCTGCGTAAAATGTCTGCTGTTCCCATGCATGTCCTGGGCATGATAGGGAACGTAATTGAGCCCTTCCGGCAGCTTCAGGATGGTTTTAAATGAACCGTCCGTCTCGACCTGGACCGGATTTTTATTGATTTGCAGACGCACTCTGTCCAGCATGTCTTCACCCGCAATCCTGCCGTTGACCGCTACCTCAGGCTGACGGGTGACCAGCACCGAGGTGTACAGGTCATTGGGAAACTGGACAAACGGAGGGGTGACATCGCTCTTTCCATTGATGTTGACAACACTCATATTTCCCGCATAGTCATACGCCACCAGGGAAATCCGTTTGTCCGGCTGACTGACAATGGTGCTGGTTATGCTCGCAGAATAGGGTCCGCCCACTTTTTTCCCGCCTACATACAACAGGTAGCCTTGAATGTCCTTGTCGCGGGAGCTCCAATGTACTTTGTTCCCGGACAGGGAAGCAGTGACGACCGGGGCTTTTGTGTCTACTTTAATCGGAAGAGTCAGCGTGTGCCAATTGGCATGACGGCTGTCGATGCGGGCCCGGACGACGAATCGGTAGGCTCCATCCGGGACGGTTTCATAAACGCCCTTCTCGGGATTGTACTTTTTCCCGTCCCAGCTCCATTCTTCCCGCTCCGTATAGTAATAAGGGGTCCCCAGCTTTGATTGATCAAATTTGCTGATTTTCTCATCGCGTGACAGCGACCGGATGATTGTTCCTCCGCTGTCCACCACATCCACCGTCACTTGGCGGGCATTGCGCAAAAATGTAATCGAAGGAGCTGCAACATCATAGTGTCCGTCTCCATTTGGCGAAAATGCAATCTTGGCCGGATCGACCTGTACATGTCCGTCCTCGCTCACGCCAGTGACACCAAGGTAATCGCGGTATTTCCACTTGTCATTTTCCTTGTCGTGATACCAGGTCGTCTTGACGCCTGTACGGTGCTCCTGGCTCCCCGGGTCCCACATCGGCTGATCCATTACGCGCGGTTCATCCCATTTTCCGTAAAACCCGTAATAAGGCACCCGCAGCACAGGAATTTCGGAGTCGGTCGGCTGAAAAACAACATATCCCTCGGCAAAAATATTGCGGGGAGCGTTTTTCGGAATGTGCAGCGTTACCTTTACTTCTGCCCGCTGTCCGGGCTGAACGGTGACCTGCTGAGCGGAAAATCGCAATGCGGCCCCCTGCAGTGCTGTATCGGTAAGCATGTTAATCCCGTCCTGCCGCTTGTCCGTCAAGACCCCGAACTCATCCTTGACCTGATACGTGACCGGCTTTTTTCCGAACTTGTTCTCGACAAACAGGGAAAACGTCGTCGTTTCTCCAACCTCGCCCAGCGATACGCCAGCTTTCCCCTTGGCATCAGTGATAATGCTCGGGGTTTTAATCGCTTTGGCGATCTGCATCACGCCCGCACCTTGCACGCGCGGACTGTACGGCACTTTACCCGTCATCCCGCCGCTTGCCGTGCTTGCAGCACTGCGCGGGTCGAGTACCGGCTGCGCCGTATTCATTGCCGCGGCCTTCATCGTTTCAACCAGTTGTCGTCCGGACAACTGGTAGCCCTGTTTTTGGTAGGCCTGCTTCAGAAGAGCCATCCCGCCTGCCACATGAGGGGTAGCCATGGAGGTTCCGCTCTTGACGGCATAATCGGTTTCGCGGACGAGCGACAAAATGCCTCCGCCTGGGGCGGCAATCTCCGGCTTGAATTGCAAATCCGGCGTCGGTCCCCAGGAGGTGAAGGCGGAAACCGTTCCCCCATCCGGATACGGCATCGAATTTTGCGCGAACTGACCGTCAAAGTTGATTTTTACTTTTTTTCCCTTTTTCAACGCCTGCGTCAGCATTTCCCCCGTTTGCTTCAAAATCGAGACAGCCGGCAAGGCAGTGGTGGTCTCGGCGGAAATGATGAGCGGCCCCGGCTGATTGTTGTAGATCACAGCCCCTGCCGCTCCTTTCTCCTTGGCCAAACGCAGCTTCTCGTCAAAGGAAATGTCGCCTCTCTCCAGAAGGACCACTTTCCCTTTTACCGAGACGTTGTAATCCTCTTTTTTCCCTTTGCCCATGTACATCAGTTCGTACTGCTTCATCAGGGCTTGCACGGGATTCAACGCTTGTCCGCTGGCTGCGTGCCCATGGAGATACACGACCCTTTCGAGGCCCGGCACTCCCTCGACGGCGAAGCTGAGACCGGCAAGCGTGGTCGCATTTACAGACGCAACAGAGAAGGCGTCAGGAGCGAGACCCGGAGAGCCGATCATCGAGACATCCGGATTCTGCGCCTTTACCTTGTCACTGCCAAAGTAGGCGTCATTTCCTGCCGCGGCGACGACGATGACTCCGTTGTCGACAGCCCGTTTGACAGCATACTGCTCGGTATTGGTTTCATCTACATATCCTGCTGACGAGCCCAGACTGAGATTGATCACATCCGCTTTTTTGGCGATGGAATCATTGATCGCAAACAAAATAGACTCGCTCAGCCCGGGGACCTCCCCCTGGTAATTGCTGAAAACCTTTTGGCTCAAAAGCTGTGCTTCAGGAGCAACGCCTTTTATTTTTCCGTTGGCAGCCACAATGCCAGCCACATGAATGCCGTGTTGGGACTCGCCTACATCCTCTGTAATTTGATTGCGGTCTGCCCAGTTGTACCCGGGTATTACTTTTTTCGCTACTCCTGATTTTTGCTGTGCGGAACGCTTGTCCCGCGGGGCAGGCAAATCGGGATGCTTTCCGTTAATTCCTGTATCGATCACAGAGATGAGCATGCCTTCTCCCTTGACCCCGATCTCCTCCCAAGCCTTCTTCGCTTCGATCATATCCAGGTTGGAAGTGGGGGGATCCGCTACCTGCTCCCCCATCAGCACATGTTCGGCACGCGTCCATTCATCTGCAGATGCAGACTGGACTGTACCAGCATGAATAGCGCTTTGCATAGCTGGACTTGTCTGTCCGTCGTCAGGACGCAAATCGGACCAGACCTGCTGCTTGGTAATGGCGGCTACGGCTTCAGGAAAGTCGCCCTTTGCGCTCCAGGTGCCCGCCGTCGTTGACGGAAGCAAAACCAACGATAACCCGATGTAAAAGACCTGTTTCTTCATCGTTTGCCCCCTTCCTAAAAAACACCGAATACCATAAGTCTTCCATGGAAAGCAGACACCTATTCTCAAAAGGGAGATTTCACCTGTCTCGAGAATGCGGGATCTGCGGGCATACTACTGGGAAGAAAAAGACCGTGGCATCCGCAGTACGCCTATGGACAGGAGAGATACACGATGGAAACGCAAAAAAATAGAGGATTGTTGATTACTGGCCTGCTCGTCGCGATGTTGTTCGCCTCTCTTGACAATACGATTGTGGGAACAGCAATGCCGCGGATTGTCGGTGAGCTGGGGGGACTGGGGATTATGACCTGGCTGACCACCGCCTACATGCTCAGTTCCACTACGGTTGTCCCTATCGCCGGCAAAATGGCCGATCTGATCGGTCGGAAAACGGTTTATGTAACGGGCCTGATCATTTTCATGCTCGGCTCTGCGCTTTGCGGTATGGCTCAGTCCATGACCCAGCTCATCTTTTTTCGCGCTGTGCAGGGAATTGGCGGCGGCGTTATGATGCCGATGGCGATGATTATTATCGGGGACATTTTTACAGGGGAACAACGGGCCAAATGGCAAGGGGTGTTTGGAGCTGTATTCGGTCTGTCTTCGATCATCGGTCCGCAGGTGGGCGGTTGGATTGTAGACGCATCCAACTGGCGCTGGGTTTTTTACATCAACATGCCGGTCGGAGTACTGGCTACCATCCTGATCGCCATTGCGCTTAAAAACCGCCAGCAAACAGGTCCGGTCACCTTTGATATCTGGGGAATGTTTACGATGGTCGGAGGAGTCGTCAGCCTCCTTCTGGCGCTTACCTTCGGGGGCAAAAATTACCCCTGGCTCTCTTGGCAGATTCTTTCTCTATTCGCCTTGTCCGCCGCCTTCATTACCGGATTCATATGGATCGAAGGCCGAACAAAAGAGCCAATCCTGCCGCTGCGCCTGTTTCAAAACAGAACCTTTTCGCTTTTGAGCGGAATTGGCTTTCTGATGTCGGTCGGGATGTTTGGCGCGATTATGTTCGTCCCGCTGTTTATGCAAGGTGTCGTAGGCATCAGTCCCTCGGAATCCGGAACCGTCATGGTGCCGATGATGCTCTCGATGATGGCTGCCAGCATGCTTGGCGGGAGAATCGTCAAGTTTTTGGGAGTGCGGCTCCAGATGATTATTGGCATGGTCGCGATGGGCGCCGGCTTTTGGCTTTTGTCGACGATGGGCATGGAGACAACAAAATATACGACGATGGTGCATATGGTCGTGCTCGGGTTGGGAATCGGGCTGGTCATGCCGATGATTACCATTGCCTTGCAGGAGTCCTTTCCCAAATATCAGCTTGGCGTAGTGACTTCCTCCAGTCAGTTTTTCCGGCAAATTGGCGGGACGTTCGGGATGACGATCCTCGGTGCTGTAATGAACTATCATTCGACCAATTTGCTTACAGCAAGCTTGGTACCGTATCTGGAGCAGCTGCCGCCTCAGGCCCACGATATGGTCGTCCATTTTGAATCGATGATCAGGACGAATCCACAGGGGATGTATTCGATGCTTCTTAGTCCAGAGGCCCTGTCCCAAATCCCTGCGGCCATCCAGCAAACGCTGCTGCCCATCTTGAAAGTCTCGATGGTCGAATCCCTGCACCATGTGTACCGATACGGGCTGCTCTTCGTCCTGCTGGGAGCGATTTGCACGCTTTTCCTCGGCAACATCAAACTGTCCACCACACAGAAGAGTGAGGAAAAAAAGCCAAACAGACGTCCGGAGCCGGAGACACAACAGTGATAGGGACGATTTACAACAACAAGGCCCCTGTCGCAGAGCCGGTAGCATCCAACTCGCGGCAAGGGCCGTTTATCAATTCCCATCGTATGTACACCGGGTTTCAGCAATACCTCTTTACAGCTCGACAAGCTCGCCGGACTCACCATCGTACATGCAGTCACAGTCAATGACGTAGACAGGAATCGCTTTCTTTCTGCCGCGTCCGCTAGGGTCCGGGTAGTGGGGATCAAACATGTATCTCAGTTTGACAGTTACTCTGCCCTTCAGCGCATCCCAGGCTTCCGCTCTGGTTCGCAGAGCTTTCCGGAAATGGTCGTTTCCTGCGATTCCTTTCTCTTCGGCATGATCGCCTTCTCCCGCTTTGACACTCCGCCAGAAATCCAAAGCGTCCATAATCTGAACGAGTTCCCATGTATCTCGGTCAAAAAAGAAACGGATGCCTCCCCCCATCAAGAGCGGTATGCCGTGAATCATACGATGTACGTGGACGACTACCCGATTTTGGGGGAAGCTCTCGACAGCTTCCTGATCCGGTTTGCGGGTGTAGACGTACTCAAATGGATCGTCAGCATAGGCGGTGGATAAGTACGATCGGACAAGTTCCTTGGCAAGCTCTTTTTCCTCCATCGCAAGATCAGGGAAAAGCGGATGGGGCGCGTCGATCGCTGCTTCTGTCACGTGGTCGGAAAGACGCAGCTGCTCACGGTAGTCCTTGGTCCAAATCGGCTGTTCGTTCCATTTCACTGGCTTTGCGTCCGCTTCGTTCTGATACAATGCAATTCGCTCCAGCACCACGATTTCATCCGAAAACAGAAGTTCCCCCGTTTTGGCGTGAATGACATGCTCATGGCAGACATAGAACGGTTTTTCCAGCGAAAGGACCGGAAGATAGCCCAGGGACAATTGTTCTTCCGTGAGCTTTGCCAAAAGATTGCCGTCCGATATCCGTTCTTCGCCCTCTTCAAACTCGCAGTCATCCCATCTGCAATACAGGTGAAGAAGCTGATTATCATCTGCGTCCAGCCTTATGTCAAATTGCTGGTAGCTTCGGAATGGAATGCCGGCGCGGGCCCGGGAAAAGCTGAGCTCGTACCATTTGTCTCCGCATAACCGCTTTTTCCGGACTACAAGCTCGCCCAGATCAATCGGCAATCCGAGCTTTTCTATCCATTGGATGATGTGCCCCGAGACCTTCCTGTACATCTCATCGTCCATGTCCTCTACATCAAGATTCTCAGCCGTCTGGTCACTGCCATACCGATAGAAGGCAGTCAGCTTTCCCGTGCACGCATCCAGCACGGCGAGTATCGTATTTTTGTTTACCAGGCCTTCCTCATCCAGCTCCGGCTCTCCTCTTTTGTTCCACATCACTTCCATTGTATAGAAGGGCGTCTGGTTCTGTTCGCTATTTCGATAGATGCCGCTCGTTATGACTTCATGCGTACACGGTATGTCTGTCCACTGCTCTATTCTCTTGATCGCTTCTTCAACGGTTATCAGCTTCAAGGGCCATTCCTCCAAAGTACAAAAAATACACCTCTCTTTCAGTACGTGTGAAGAGCCCTGGTGGTTTCCTGAAAAAAAAGCGTACATCCCAGAGCGGATGCACGCTTTTTGAAAGCTGTGTTTCTTCTTACGAGAAGAAGAAGCGTTTCACAGCGTATTTGGTTGTTTCTTTGTTCATGTGAGCGATCGAAGTGGTGAGCGGAATACCTTTCGGGCAAGCCTGCACGCAGTTTTGCGAGTTTCCGCAGTCACCGATACCGCCGTCCTCCATCAATGCTTCCAGACGCTCATGCTTGTTCATTGCACCAGTCGGATGCTGGTTGAACAAGCGCACTTGCGAGATAGCGAAAGGACCGATGAAGTCGGATTTTTGGTTGACGTTCGGGCATGCTTCCAGACAAACCCCGCACGTCATGCACTTGGACAGCTCATAAGCCCATTGGCGCTCTACCTCAGGCATGCGCGGACCCGGTCCCAGATCGTGGGTACCATCGATCGGAATCCATGCTTTGACGCGTTTCAGGGCGTCAAACATGCGGCTTCGGTCGATAGAGAGGTCGCGCTGAACCGGGAAGGTGCTCATCGGCTCAAGACGGATTGGCTGCTCCAGCTTGTCGATCAGAGCGGAACATGCCTGACGCGGCTTGCCGTTAATCACCATCGAACAAGCGCCGCACACTTCCTCCAGACAGTTGGACTCCCAGTTGACCGGGGAAGTCTTTTGTCCTTGTGCGTTTACAGGGTTGCGCTGAATCTCCATCAACGCACCGATCACGTTCATGTTCGGACGGTACGGGATTTTAAATTCTTCCACATACGGAGCGCTGTTAGGGCTGTCTTGACGAGTGATTTTCAGATGAATAAGCTTTTCTGCCATGATCAGTTCCCTCCCCTCTTACTTCTTCTTCTTGTCAGACGTATAGTCACGTTTACGCGGCGGAATCAGGGAAACATCCACGTCTTCGTAGTAAATTTCCGGTGCAGTCGTCTCCGGATTGTACTTGGCCATCGTTGTTTTCATGAAGTTCTCGTCGTCGCGCTCTGGGAATTCAGGCTTGTAGTGAGCGCCGCGGCTCTCGTTGCGGTTCAATGCGCCGAGCGTGATCACGCGGGCGAGCACAAGCATGTTCCACAGGTGACGAGTGAAGGATGCGCCGGAGTTGCTCCATTTGCTCGTATCGTTGATGTTGATCTTCTTGTAGCGCTCCATCAGTTCCTGAATTTTTTCATCCGTTTTTTGCAGACGGTCATTGTAGCGCACTACCGTTACGTTATCGGTCATCCACTCACCCAGTTCCTTGTGGAGGAGGTATGCGTTTTCAGTGCCGTCCATCTTGAGGATGTTGTCGTACTTCTCTTGGTTTTGCTTGGTATAGCTGTCGAAGATCGCAGAAGACAGATCGTCGGCAGACTCATCCAGACCGTTGATGTACTCGATCGCTTTCGGACCAGCCACCATTCCGCCAAAGATCGCGGACAGAAGCGAGTTCGCACCCAAACGGTTTGCACCGTGCTGGGAGTAATCGCACTCACCTGCAGCAAACAGACCAGGAATATTGGTCATTTGGTTGTAGTCTACCCACATGCCGCCCATCGAGTAGTGAACAGCCGGGAAGATTTTCATCGGAACTTTGCGCGGGTCATCCCCGACAAACTTCTCGTAGATCTCAATGATTCCGCCCAGTTTTACGTCGAGCTCTTTCGGGTCTTTGTGAGACAGGTCCAGATATACCATGTTCTCGCCATTGATACCCAGCTTCATGTCTACACAGACGTGGAAGATTTCGCGGGTCGCAATGTCGCGCGGAACGAGGTTTCCGTACGCCGGGTATTTTTCCTCAAGGAAGTACCACGGTTTTCCGTCTTTGTATGTCCAGACGCGGCCACCCTCACCACGAGCGGATTCAGACATCAGGCGCAGCTTGTCGTCGCCAGGAATCGCAGTCGGGTGAATTTGGATCATTTCGCCGTTCGCGTAAATGACGCCCTGCTGATAAGCCGCAGACGCTGCTGTACCCGTATTGATGATGGAGTTGGTGGATTTACCGAAGATGATACCAGGTCCACCGGTAGCCATAATGACGGCATCTGCGCGGAAAGAGCGAATTTCTGCAGAGCGCAGGTTTTGTGCCGTAATCCCCTTACAGGTGCCTTTCTCATCCAACACGACACCGAGGAAATCCCAATATTCGTACTTGGTCACAAGACCTTCCGCTTCAAAACGGCGAACTTGCTCGTCCAGAGCGTACAGGAGCTGCTGACCGGTTGTCGCACCAGCAAAAGCGGTACGGTGATGCTTGGTTCCCCCGAAACGGCGGAAGTCCAGAAGTCCTTCTGGTGTACGGTTGAACATGACGCCCATCCGGTCCAGCATGTAGATGATGCCGGGAGCGGCGTCACACATTGCTTTTACAGGCGGCTGGTTGGCCAGGAAGTCTCCCCCGTATACGGTGTCGTCAAAGTGTTCCCAGGTGGAGTCGCCTTCCCCTTTTGTATTAACGGCACCGTTGATACCGCCCTGCGCACATACGGAGTGGGATCGCTTTACCGGAACCAGGGAGAACAACTCGACGGGAACGCCTTTTTCTGCTGCTTTAATGGTAGCCATCAAGCCGGCCAAGCCACCACCGACAATGATCAGTTTACCTTTTGCCATGTATGAGTCCCCCTATCCCTATTGAATGAACGCTGCCATCGCGCTTAAGCCGATGAACGAAACGATAACGAAAATACCCATGGTTACGTAAGTGGCAATGCGTTGGGAACGCGGGCCGACAGTGATTCCCCAGTGAACGAGGAAAGACCAGATACCGTTGGAAAAGTGGAACACGGTGCTGAGAATCCCGATTGCGTAGAAAATGATCATTACAGGACTGCTCAGGATATTGGCCATCATGTCATAGTTGACTTCGGCACCCATCGCTTTTGGAATCCGTGTCTCAAATACGTGCCATGCGATAAAGATGAGCGTGATAATACCTGTCAGGCGCTGCCACAGGAACATCTGGTTCCGGAATTGACTGAAGCTGCCGACGTTGTGCTTTGCTTGGAAAGCAATGTAGATCCCATACACAGCGTGGAACAGGATGGGAATGTAGATAAAGACAAATTCCAAGACAATCAAAAACGGAACATGTTCAATCAATCCTACGACCTCATTGAACGCTTCCGGTCCTCGGGTTGCCTGATAGTTCGCTGTCAAGTGGAACAAGAGAAACAGCCCGACTGGGAACAAACCGAGTAATGAGTGAAGCCTGTGACTCAAAAAGCTATGGCCTTTCGCCATACAGTGGTCCCCCTTTCAATTATATGTCGCGTCCTTTTCATAGAGCTTTTCTCCACTATCCTAACCCATTGCCACCATGGTTACACATAATCGAAGGGCGACTTTCTCCCTGGGCGTGGCAAATTGTGTCGGAATACGGAAAAAAGTTGGGCAAAACGTTGACCAAAACCAATTGTACTCCTGTCTTTATAGAGCGTCAAGACAATGAATAGACTAATTCTATTTTTAGAATGGACTAAAAAAATTTGCTATTTTCTATGAATCTGTCATATCCCGCTTCTCTTTCTCATACTACTATATCAAGTAACAAACCAGACCGCATTCTCTCGCAGGCCTCGGTGCAAAACCTTTGCAAAAAGGGACAAGCACCGGCCGCCTGTGCTAGAAAAGGAGGCATCCCGGTGAAAGAACAGGAACAACTCGGGGCACTGCTCCCCTCCCGTGTCATTACCGACATCGAACGCATTCACATGCCCTACCTGGGCTATCATCTGCTTCGCGAAAAACTGACAAGCACTCTTTTGGGAGAAAGCGAGCAAGCCATTCTCCACTGGCTGGGAAAAGACATTGGCCGTCAGATTCCGATCCAGTCCGCAGCGGGCCTCGTCATGCCTTTTATCAGGCTGGGCCTCGGCAAGCTGGATGTCCTGGAGGAGGGAGAGCGTCATTATCGATATCGATTGACGCACACGATTTTTTCATACATGCCGCCTGAACGAATTTTGCGCTCTCTGGCCCTGGAATGCGGAATCATTGCCGGAGCCGTCAACAGGTGGCAGGGCAGGGAGCCGGAGGTGCGAATGGAGCTGGCCGAGAAGGGGAGCGTCTTGATCTCTTTGGCTGTTTGAATGCGTGATTCTTCTGGTGCCATCACCTGAACAAAAGTCCCGGATCAGCTTCCCTATATTTATATAGAAGAAACAGGAAAATGGAATCAAATGCGCCTCGCTGCAATGAACAGCCAGACGGTCATATTTAACCCCCCTCTTCAACGAAAAGGGGGGAGGCGACTCTTGTATGTGGTTGTGCTTACAAACTGTGCACCACGGCTTCTTCGCTTACGTCCAAGCCGTAGGCCGTATGCAAGCTGCGAACTGCCAGTTCCGTAAGTTCTGCGGGAATCACGCAAGAAACCTTGATGTCGGAGGTGGATACCATTTTGATCGTGATGTCCTGCTCGGCCAAGACGCGGAACATCTCGGCGGCAACCCCCGGATTGTTCACCATGCCGGCACCGACGATCGATACCTTGGTCAGGCCCTCTTCATGATCGACTTTTTCAAAGCCAAGCTCTGCCTGATTGGAGGAGAGGGTTTCCAGCGCTTTTGGCAGGTCGCTGGCAGCCACCGTGAACGAGATGTTCGTCACGTCCGCATCATAGGAGCTTTGGATAATGATGTCTACGTTTACCTGGTTGTCAGCCAGCGTATTGAAGAGGCGGGACAGGGTTCCCACTCGCGCAGGCATGCCCACGACCGTCAGTTTTGCCACATCTTCATCATGTGCCACGCCGCTTACTACTCTTCCTGTTTCCATATTGGCAACCTCCTCTACGTACGTACCTTCTTCAGCCGTAAAACTGGATCGGACGACGAGCCGCACTTTGTATGTTTTGGCCGCTTCCACAGAGCGCGGGTGAAGAACACCGGCCCCCAGATTGGCCAGCTCCAGCATTTCGTCATATGAGATACTGTCCAGCTTTTGCGCGGACGGAACGACCCGCGGATCGGCCGTATACACGCCGGCCACATCCGTAAAGATCTCGCATCTGTCGGCATTCAGGCCGGCTGCAAGCGCTACGGCAGAAGTATCGGAACCGCCTCGTCCCAATGTGGTTATTTCTCCTTCGGCACTGACCCCTTGAAACCCTGCCACAATGACGACACGTCCCCGGGCCAGTTCCTTTTGAATCCGCTCGGTTTTGATTTCCGTGATCCGCGCTTTGCTGTGGATCGCTTCTGTTGTGACACCAGCCTGCCAGCCGGTGAGAGAAATGGCGTCATAGCCGCGCTGATGCAGAGCCATGGACAAAAGTGCGATGGAGACCTGTTCACCTGTCGCCAAGAGCATATCCATCTCGCGCTCCGAAGGGTAGGCGGAAATTTGTTTGGCCATATCCACCAGCACATCTGTCGACTTGCCCATCGCGGATACGACAATGACCATATCATGGCCCGCTTTTTTATATTCAATAATCCGGTCTGCTACTCGAAAAATGCGTTCAATGCTACCAACGGAGGTCCCTCCGTATTTCTGCACGATCAACCCCATGCGGCTTCTCTCCCTTTTCCTTGAATAGACCAATGTCTCTATGGATATTCTCTGTCGAAACGAAACGTTGCATGAGTCTTTTCCTTATCAAAAAAGGCAACGACAAGGAAAATACCTGCCGTTGCCTACGTAATAGACAATATCGGTTCCTCCTTCCCTGGACCACGCAAGCCGCTGGCACAAAGCATGACAGTACAGCCCCTGTCATCTACACGCAGCAGACTCGTGAGATAGCTCTCCATCCGGCAATGGGGTATTGCTCGGATGACAGTCCTGTATTTGTTCAACACAGGCCCAGCACGCAAGGAAGCGGGTCTTCCCTCCGTACTTCGGCGAATCCCCCTTTCCGCTACCCGTCAACGATCCCGATCTCAGGGTGGTACTCATGGTTTTCGCGCCTCTACCTCACTCCAATAAAGGGAAGTGAGGTTACATATTCTGTTTGAAAGGGATTATATCACGCAAAAGGCAACGGTTCAAATATTATTTTGAACAATTTCTCAGCTCACATCTTCCTGAGATGGGCGATAATCTCCCGGGCCAGCTTGTCGCCAATCCCGAGCTGCCTGAAATCCTCGACAGTCGCCTCTTTCATCTTTTTCAGCGAACCAAAATGCTGGAACAGAAGCTTGCGCCGTTTTTCGCCGATGCCGGGAATGTCGTCCAACTGGGAAGAGAGCATCGTCTTTGTCCGGGCCTGCCGGTGAAACGTAATCGCAAATCGGTGGACCTCATCCTGCACGCGCTGGAGCAGGTAAAACTCATAGCTGTCCCGCTTCAGCTCGACCGGCTCGGGCGGATTCCCATAGAGGAGCTGGGCAGTCTTGTGCTTTTCATCCTTGGCCAGACCGCATACCGGGATGTAGAGCCCCAATTCATTTTCCAGCACATCCATCGCAGCGCTGATCTGTCCTTTGCCTCCGTCAATTACGATCAGGTCGGGCAGCGTCTGGTTTTCCTTCAGCAGGCGCGTGTACCGGCGCCGGACTACCTCGCGCATCGAGCCGTAGTCATCCGGCCCCTCGACGCTTTTGATCTTGAATTTCCGGTACTCTTTTTTGTCCGGGCGTCCATCCGTAAACACGACCATCGCAGAGACCGGCTCTGTCCCCTGAATGTTGGAGTTGTCAAACGCTTCGATCCGGTGCGGGGTTCCGATCCCGAGAATATGGCCCAGATTGTGCACAGCCTGAATCGTCCGGGCATCGTCCTTGGACATGAGCGCAAATTTCTCCTGCAGGGCGATGCGGGCATTCTCGCTGGCCATCTGCACCAGCTCCCGCTTTTTGCCGCGCTTCGGCGCATGCACCTTCACGCCCAGCCACTCGGCGAGCAGCTCCGGATCGCTTTCCTCCGGCAGCAGGATTTCCCGGGGGAGGGCATTCTGCTTGTCAAAGTAAAACTGGCTGACGTAGGACATGAAATCCTCTTTTTCGCCGCCGTAGTAAGGAAAAGAGGTCGTATCCCGCTCAATCATTTTGCCTTGCCTCATATAGAAAACCTGGACGCACATCCAGCCTTTCTCTACAGAAAATCCGATGATGTCGCGGTCGACCGTATCGGTGAAGGTCACCTTTTGCTTCTCCATGACCGCCTCGATGCTGCGGATCTGGTCACGGTACTCCTTGGCCCGTTCAAACTCCATATTCTCCGCCGCCTGCTGCATTTTCTCCGTCAACTGCTTTTTCATTTCCTCGTGGCCGCCGTCGAGAAAACGGGCAATCTCCTCGACCAGCCGCTGATTCTCCGCCGCCTCTACCTCGTACACACAAGGCGCCAGACATTGTCCCAAATGGTAGTAGAGACAGACCTGCTTCGGCATCGTTTTGCACTTGCGCAGCGGGTAGAGTCGATCCAGCAGCTTTTTCACCTCGGAAGCCGCGCCCGCGTTCGCGTACGGACCGAAGTAACGTGCCTTGTCCTTCAGCACTTTGCGGGTAATCTCCAGCCGCGGCTGCGCTTCGTTGGTGATCTTGATGTAGGGGTACGTCTTGTCGTCCATCAGTTTGACATTGTAGCGCGGATTGTGCTTTTTGATCAGATTGCACTCCAGGATGAGCGCTTCGATCGCTGAAGAGACGACGATGTATTCAAAATCGGCAATCTCGCTGACCAACAGCTGCGTCTTGCCGTCATGGCTTCCGGTAAAATAGGAGCGAACGCGGTTTTTCAGCACTTTGGCCTTGCCCACGTAAATAATTTCGCCCTCTTCGTTCTTCATCAGGTAGCAGCCCGGCTTATCCGGCAGGACTGCCAGCTTGTCTTTCAAGGAGCTGTTCACGGCTGCTCCCTCCCTTTCATGTACTCTCTACTCTCATAGACCGCTTCTGCGGTGCTGGGCAAGCGGTTGTTCCAGTGTATAAAAATCATCCTCCAGAGCGCTCATCCGCTCCAGCATCAGCTTGCGGCAATCCTCACAAAAAAATCAAGCATCTGCTCTGCGGCCAGACGCCCCAGCTCTTCTCCCCGCTCATCCTGAAAATACAACTGAACCTGGTTGATCACATGCTCTCTCTGTTCACGTGGAAACTTTGTCATTTTCACCTGAGTTCCTCCTCCCGCTCATTTGTCACACGTTTCTTTCATAAAAGATTTTGCAGGAAAACCATGTATGGCAATCTCGGTACATCGAGGTGACTGGCTCAAATTTGAAATGCGCACCGAATTCCCCCGCACACATCTGAAAAAAGCAGATTGAGGGAACATACGTTGTCCTTCCATGTTACCATGTTTTCAGTGAAAACTCGACGGAATCTCTCCCCATCCGTTTGAAAAAGCACCGTATCCATCCTTGGCCAAGCCGAAAAAAGCAGCACCCGCCATTGGCGAATGCTGCTTTTTATAGACCGTATTGCAAGGCTTACAGGTGTTTGCCGACAGTTCCCATGAGGGCTTCCTTCGGTTGGAAACCGATCACTTTATCTACCGGTTGACCGTCTTTGAATACGATCAGGGTAGGGATGGACATGACGCCAAAACGGCCTGCAGACTCCGGATTGTCATCGACGTTTACTTTCACGATTTTGAGCTTGCTGCCTACTTCGCTGTCGATTTGCTCCAATACAGGTGCGATCATTTTGCAAGGGCCGCACCAAGGAGCCCAGAAGTCAACCAGGACAGTTCCGCCTTGCTCTACTTCCTGGGAAAAGGTCTGATCGGTTGCATTAACGATAGCCATGGAATATTACCTCCTTAAATTCGGTACGGAAAAAGGTTCCACACGCCACTCAGTATACCATCCCCCGTAAAAAAAGACTACGTGCGGCGACACTTTCTGACATGTCAAAGTATAGTTTGTCCGAAGCGCCCGTTCCCTATCGCCTTCTTGGGCTGCCTCCGCAAAAAACAGCCTCGCTTCAGAGGAAGCAAGGCTGCAGATGTTCGTAAGCCAAGGGTTACACCAAAACCTTTTTAAATTCTGCAGTCAGCAGCGGAACGACCTCAAACAGGTCTCCCACGATACCGTAATCAGCTACTTGGAAAATTGGCGCTTCCGGATCTTTGTTGATCGCGACAATGACTTTGGAATTGGACATTCCCGCCAAATGCTGAATCGCACCGGAAATGCCGCAGGCGATGTACAGGTCCGGCGTCACCACTTTTCCGGTCTGGCCGATCTGCATGGAGTAATCGCAATAGTCGGCATCGCAGGCCCCGCGGGACGCTCCTACCGCCGCTCCCAGCACGTCAGCCAGCTCATTGAGCGGCTGGAAGCCATCCGCGCTCTTTACGCCGCGGCCGCCGGAGACGATGATCTTCGCTTCTGAAAGGTCGACCTTTCCGCTCGTTTTGCGAACGACTTCGCGCACGATGGAACGAAGGTCTTTGATCTCGACTTCAAATGGCACGACCGTCACGGTTTTGCCTGTGTCGGCAGTACCTGCGGCGATGTTGTTCGGACGGATCGTAACCATGATTTTTCCGTCTTCAAAACGGCGCTTTTGAAACGCCTTCCCTGCGTAAATCGGCCTGACGAAAACTGGACCCGCTTCGAGCGCGGTAACATCCGAAACCAGTCCCCATCCAAGGCGTGCAGAAACGCGAGGAGCCACGTCACGGCCGATCGCCGTATGTCCGAGGACGACTGCGTCAGGACCGACAAACTCGATCAACTGCTTCAGCGCCTGGCTGTAAGCATCTGGTGTGTATTGTGCCAGATCGGCGTGATCAACCACATAGACCGTGCCCGCTCCATGGTGTCCGAGAGCTTCGGCATGTGAAGCCGTATTCGGCCCGAACAGTGCAGCGACCACTTCTCCTCCCTCTGCAAGTATCCCTGCTGCGGCGAGTGCTTCCAGAGAGACATTGCGCAATTGTCCGTCACGTACTTCTGCTACTACCAGTACTTTTTTCATCAGAATCTCTCCCTCTCGCTTAGATTACTTTTGCTTCATTTCGCAGCAATTGCACCAATTCGGACACTTGTGCCGGGATTTCGCCGGCAAGGATGCGGCCTGCTTCCTTCTTCGGCGGCAGTGTCTGATCGACAACCTGTGTCTTCGGCGCAACATCTGCGGCAGAAAGGCCAAGATCGTCAGCAGTCAGGCGCTCCAAAGGCTTTTTCTTGGCCTTCATGATGCCTGGGAGAGAAGGATAGCGAGGCTCGTTCAGCCCTTGCTGTGCCGTGATCAGAACTGGGAGGCTCGTCTCCACCACTTCCGTATCCCCTTCGACGTCGCGCTCCACGCGAACGGAGCTGCCGTTGATCTCCAGCTTGACCGCTGTGGACACATGGTTGATGCCCAGCTCCTCCGCAAGACGAGGACCGCCTTGTCCTGCTCCCGAGTCGACCGCCATTTGTCCGCCCAGGATCAGGTCGTAGCCGGTTTTGCGAGCTACCGCGGCCAATACCTTCGCCGTCGTGTACTCGTCGCCGAACAGCGACTCGTCATCCACCAGAATGGCTTTGTCCGCTCCCATTGCCAATGCGGTACGGAGTTCTTTTTCCACGCGATCCGGACCTACCGAGACGACGGTCACTTCGCCCCCGTGCTCTTCCTTCAGCTTGATCGCTTCTTCAATGGCGTATTCATCGTATGGATTGATGATAAACTCAACGCCGTCATCCTGGATTTTGCCGTCTTGAATCACGATTTTTTCCTCGGTATCAAACGTTTGCTTCATGACAACCAGAATATTCACAAGAATACCTCCCTCATAGTGACGCTGCTGCCTCACGTATGCTGCTGCGGCGAGCTGCATCCTGGTGCCCCCCCGGAAACGCTGGGCAACGAATCCCTTTACCGTGCCTTCCATGTAGGTTCTAGCGATCGGCGAATTGCGGCTTTCGCTTTTCCAGAAAAGCGGCAACTCCTTCTTTTATGTCCTCTGTCCCGAATGCTTGGCCAAACAGCTTTGCCTCCTGTTCGATACCGGCAACGGGACCGTCTGTCATTCCTGTATGAATCGCGTTCAAAGCGAGCTTCATCGTGACGGAGCTCTTTTGGGCGATGACCGCAGCCAGTTCCTTTGCTTTTGCGAGCAGTTCATCGAGCGGGTACACAGCCTCCACCAGTCCGATCCGCAGCGCTTCTTCGCCGCCGATCATCTCCGAGGTGAGGATCATCTGTGTCGCTTTTCCTCGTCCCACCAGCCGGGGCAGTCTTTGCGTGCCGCCGTAGCCCGGGATGAGTCCGAGGTTCAGCTCCGGCAGACCCAGCTTCGCTTCCGGAGCAGCCAGTCTGATGTGGCAAGCCATGGCCAGTTCGAGGCCGCCGCCGAGGCAGGCTCCGTTGATGGCCGCTATAATCGGCTTGGGAAAGCTCTCCAGACGGTCAAACAGCTTCTGGCCGCGCTTCGCCATTTCTTCCGCATCTGCCGGCGAAAGCTCGGTAAACTCTTTAATGTCAGCGCCGGCGATAAAGAAGCGGCCTTCCCCGGTAACGACAATCGCCTTTACGAGCGCGTCATTTTCCAGTTCATCCAGGAGCGCTGCCAATTCCTTCAACGTCTCGTGGCTGAGAGCGTTGGCCGGCGGGCGGTTCACGGAAACGACCGCGATCCGTTCTTCCTTATGGACATTCCAATGAGAATACATCCTCTCTCCCCCTCTTCCTTTTCCCAAAAATGAAGGGCGCTGCTATCTGAGCGAACGCTCAGTCTTGCTATTCCCATTGTAACAAACGGACTGTCTCAACAAAAGCGTTTTCTTTCTCATTTGCCCTTCAAGCCAAATTGGAAGAGGTTATGAATGGGATCGACATGAGAAAGCAGGTCGTACTTGCATTGTTTCATGACCCAGGACGTCGTCACTTCATCCAGCGTGCCAAAAATCATTTTTCGAGCCAACCGGACATCGAGGTCGGAACGGAATACACCCTTTTCGATTCCTTCTCTGATCAACTCTTCGATCAGGTCGAAATACTGCTTCATGACCGCACCGATGCCCTCGCTGATTTCCTGATTGGATTGACGCAATTCGATCTGCGTCACTTTTGCCAGCTCCTGGTCGCGCGATAATTGGCTCAGATGAGTGTGAACAAGGATGTACAATTTTTGTTCGATGGATTCTGCCTGTGCCAGGCGTCCTCGGCCTTCCTCGATAAATGCTCCCATCTTCTCGTTGAAGAGCGAGATGAGGATGTCATCCTTGTTCTCAAAGTAGAGGTAGATCGTTCCGTCCGCTACCTTCGCCTCTTTTGCAATTCTGGATACCTGGGCGTTGTGATAGCCCTGCCGAGCGATGACGCGAACAGCCGCATCAATGATGGCTTGATACTTTTCCCCCGTTTTTTTCGCCATGATTCCCTCCACATTGATAGACAAGTCATTGCAACTGAATGACTATTCATTCATATTTAGTGTATGACAGTTCCCCTATTCTGTCAATCCAAAAGAAATGGCCTTCCTCCACGGAAGACCGCCAATCTGTCAGCTTGTTTTTTCCTGTTCATGCTGCTCTCGCCGAGCTTTGTCCTCCTCCTGGAGTTGACGGCGGAGAACCTTGCCGACGATCGTTTTTGGCAGTTCGGAACGCACCTCGTATTGCCTGGGTATTTTGTAGGCAGCCAAGCGCTGGCGACAGTACTGTTCCAGCTCGCTTTCGGCAACCTGCTGTCCTTCTTTGAATACGACAAAAGCCTTCACCGTTTCCCCGCGGTAAGGATCAGGCACTCCGATGACGGCCGCTTCCTGTATCGCCGGGTGCTCAAACAAAACTTCCTCCACCTCGCGAGGATAAATGTTGAATCCTCCCGCGATGATCATGTCTTTTTTTCGATCGACGATATAAAAATACCCATCCTCGTCCATATAGGCCATATCGCCCGTCAACAGCCAGCCGTCGCGCAGGACAGCCGCTGTTTCCTCCGGTCTGTTCCAATAGCCTGTCATGACTTGCGGTCCTTTGACGGCCAGCTCGCCAATCTCTCCCTGCGGCAGCTCCTCTCCCGTAGCAGGGTCGATAATTCGACAGTCCGTGTCCGGCCACGGCAAACCGATGCTGCCGTTCCTCCTTTTTCCCCAGATCGGATTGGAATGCGTGACAGGGGACGCCTCTGTCAATCCGTAGCCTTCCACCAGCTTTCCTCCGGTCAGCTCTTCGAACCGGGTCTGCACCTCCACCGGCAAAGCCGCGGAGCCGCTGACGCATGCCTCGATCGACTTCAAATCGTATTTGGGCAAATCCGGGTGATTGATCAAGCCGATATACATCGTCGGGGCGCCGGGGAAAAGGGTCGGCTTCTTCTTGTCGATCAGGCTCAGGATCTCCTTGACGTTGAATTTCGGCACGAGAATCAGTTCTGCCGCGATTGAAATTCCTTGATTCATCACGGTTGTCATCCCGTACACGTGAAACAGGGGAAGCGCTCCCAGAATGCGTTCCGTTCCCCGCTTGGTTTTATACAGAACAGCTTGGCACTGAATCGTGTTGGCGATCAAATTTTTGTGGGTCAGCATGACGCCTTTGGCTACTCCTGTCGTTCCCCCGGTGTACTGCAGCAAAGCCAGATCATGCTCCGGGTCGATATCAGGAGAGACAGGCGTGACAGCGCTTTCTTTCAACACAGAAAGAAAAGCCTCAACATCGCTTCCATAGGTGATTTGCGGATTGTGGCCTTGTTTTTTCTGTACGAATGGGTATATCCATCTTTTCACTGTCGGCAAAAAGTCGCCAATACTCGTAATAATCAGACGTTTTAAAGGCGTGGAAGGTCTTACGCCGGCGACGCGCTTGTACAACAGGTCCAATGCAATGATCGTCTCGGCACCTGAATCATGCAGCTGGTGAATCAGCTCCCGCTCGGTGTACAGCGGGTTGGTCATGACGACAGTGGCCCCCGCGAATAAGGCTCCGTAATAGGAAATCACGGCCTGCGGACAATTGGGAAGCATGATGGCCACCCTGTCTCCTTTTTTGACGCCTCGCTTGATCAAAGCGTTGGCGAACTGGTAGGACATCGTCAACAGCTCACGGTAGGCAATCCGTTTCCCCATAAAAAAAAGGGCATTTCTCTCGGGAAAATCTGCTGCCGCCTGCTCCAGAAAATACGTCAGCGGAACACGGGGGTATTCCAGTGACGGTGCGGTTTCGGGCGGGTAACTAGCAATCCAAGGCTTGGCAATAGACATGGGCATTCCCTCCAGTCCCATATTGACCTTACCTCTCCCGTACGATCCACATTCATAACCTCTTCCACCTCCATTCTATTCCAAAGATAAGTAATTTTCCAACAAAATTTACAGAACGCAACCATATTCTCGGAAAAAATAACAAGAGATGTATCCTCTGTACTGATCAGATACATCTCCTCTCTCCATTTTACAGGCGCCCTTCTAGGCAGTGGTCAGGGAGCGAGCCCGGAGAGGATTGCTTGTTTGACCCGCTGCCGTTCCTGCTTGGGAACGAGGTGGTACCAGCCCAGCACGCCGTTGTGCCAGATCCGCTCATCGGAGCCGGTCAGCGTATCCGATTGGATTGCGTTTGGCGTCGGGTCGCTGTATGAGAGCAGCAGGGAAGCAATCTCTTTCTCCGTCAAATCGGTTTTCACATGCTCGCCGAGTATTTCCATCAGGGTAAATGCCTTGGCAAACGCTTCTGCGGACGTACCCTTTTCCGCCAATGCCTGAACGATCTCCTGCTGCCTGGCGATGCGTTCGTAGTCGCTGTCCTCTTTGCCCAGGTCGTTTTTGCGGTAGCGGGCGTAATCCAGCGCCTGATCGCCGTTTAACGTTTGCAGGCCGGGCATAAGGTCGATATGGGTATCATCGCTTGGGTCGGTATACTTCATTCGCTTTTTCACCTGGATCGGCACGCCGCCCAGCTCGTCCACCACTTTTCGAAAGCCGTCAAAGTCAATGGTCACGTAGCGGTCGATCTTGACGTCGAGAAACTTTTCCAAAGATTGCACAACCAGCTTGGGGCCTCCGTACGCCATGGCATGGTTCAGCTTGTCGTAGCCTTTTCCCGGCAGCTCCGTGTAGCTGTCTCGCGGGATCGACAATAAATAGACGCGCTGCTTTTCAGGGTGAATCGCAGCCAGCATCATCGTGTCCGACCTTGCCCGTTCACCGTCCCGGCTGTCGATCCCCATCACGAGCAGGACAAATGGCTTCAGCGGCTTCGTCCCGGCTAGCAATTCAAGCGGGGCAACAGCGGAAGCAGGCCGTTCGACGGTTACTCCCGGTTTTGTGTCCAGCGGCGCATACCACCCTCTGGTCATTTGCTTGAACTGATAAGCGCTGTATCCGACGGAAGCGATCAGAAAAACTGCCAGGCTGAACACCGTGTAGCGGAGAAGCTTCTTCCCGTGCTTGCGGATGAAGGAAAAGAAAGTGATCATGTGCGAACCCCCTTTGACGTATCCCGAACGGTCGACAGACGCGTATTGGCAGATGGAAATTGCGTTGCGGCAAAAGCTGCTGCAAACGACGCAAATGGCAAACTGGGCCGTTCATGGCACCAGCAGGCTGTCGTGTACGAAAAAACCCCATCTTCGCGGCGCTTGGATGGGGTCTTGCTTTCCATTTTTAACAGGGGATTCGTTTTTTAAACCTGCAATCGCTTGTTTTTATGGCCTTTCCACAATCATCGCCATGCCCATGCCGCCACCGACGCAAAGGGTAGCCAATCCGTACCTGGACCCTCGGCGCTTCATCTCGTGGAGGAGGGTGACAACGATTCGGCAGCCTGTGGATCCGACCGGATGACCGAGGGAAATGCCGCTACCGTTTACGTTGGTGATCGTACGCGGCAGCTCCAACAGCTTTTCCACTGCCAGATACTGTGCTGCAAACGCTTCGTTCACCTCGATCAGCTCGATGTCAGCCAGAGTCAGTCCTGCCTTCGCCAATGCTTTTTTGACGGCTGGCACAGGGCCATAACCCATCAGATCCGGCTCCACCCCGGCCCATGCATAGGAAACGATGCGGCCGAGCGGTGCAAGTCCGGCTTCGCTTGCCCTGCGCTCACTCATCAGGATCACGGCGGACGCACCGTCATTCAATCCTGATGCATTCCCCGCTGTCACCGTACCATTCTCACGGAAGCTCGGCTTTAGCTTGGCCAGACCTTCTCTCGTCACCTCTCGTCTCGGATGCTCATCGGTATCCACGAGTACGGTTTCCCCGCGTTTTTTTACCGGGACAGGGATGATCTCCTCCTGAAAAAGTCCCCCGTCGATGGCGCGGATGGCGTTCTGCTGGCTCCTCAGAGCGATTTCGTCCTGCTCTTCCCGGGTGATGCCGTAAAGGTCTACCAGGCGCTCGACTGTTTCACCCATTAAAACGCCATGATGCGGGTCGGTCAGGAGCTCCCACATGGAGTCGGTCATCTCTCCGTGTGTCAGCCGCTTGCCCCAACGGGCGTTTTTCAGCACATACGGGGCGTTGCTCATGCTCTCCACTCCGCCTGCGATGACGACCTCCGCCTCGCCAAGCATGATTTGAGACACTCCACTGGCGATTGCCTGCATCCCGGACGCACATTGGCGCTGTACCGTAAATCCGGTCACTTCTTTTCCCAATCCGGCATCCAGGGCTGCCACGCGGGCGATGTTGGCCTCATCCGAGCGCTGGATACAATTGCCGAAAATGACTTCATTGATCAGTGCCGGGTCGATGCTTGCCTTGTCGATGACACCTCTGACGGCTGTCTCCGCCAACTTGCGAGCGCTTACATCTTTCAGCGCACCGCCAAACGTACCGATAGGTGTACGCCCGGCAGCCACAATGACTACTTGATCCATCCGACATCTCCTCCTCCGCCAACTGCGGTTGATCTGGCCTTCTTTCTCCATTTTGACACAGACCTGTTACAAGCGTGAACGAATATTTGCCGCAGGCGGTTTGTTAACCGATTTTCTCCATCATCACAGTCACCCACTCGTCGCTGGTCGACTCTTCCATGCATCGATAGCCCGCCTGCTCATAGGCGGCAATGACCTTTTCCCTGTTCCATACTACGATCCCGGAGAGGATCACATGCCCTCGAGGCGCGAGATGCCTGTCCACTACAGGAAGGATGGAAACGTCCTCGTCCCCCCCGATATTGAGCAAAATGAGATCTACCTCTTCCGGCAGCTCCGCCTCTACTCCAGGGTCTGCGATATCACCGATCACGATTTTCACGGCGTGTTCTCCAAGCTGATTGTTTGCTGCGTTGACGCGAATCTGATAATCGCTCTGCTGGTTGATATCCACCGCCCAGACCGGCATTTCGGCTCCGTTTTTCACACAGAAAAGGGAAAGGATGCCCGAGCCTGCTCCGATGTCCAGTACCCGTTTGCCGGACGGGGACCATTTTTGCAGCAATCTCAAAATATCCTGTGTCGTCCCGTGATAGCCTGTTCCAAAAGCTGCCCCCGGATCGATCCAAAGGACGCGATCTGCTTTTAGCACCTCTTCAGCCGTATTCCAGGACGGCGCAATCCACCAGTCTCCCACGCGCACCTCGCGGAATTCATCCTTCCACGAATCGTTTTCTTCGGCTACCTGTTCGACCTGCTGAAGTCGCACGGCCTCTCCCCAACGGCTGATATAGGCTTGGAGCTTCTCCACTTGTCCGGCCGCGCTCTCTTGAATCGGTTCAAATAAATAGACGATGACCGGGCCATTGGTGTTTTCCGCGTAATCATACCCGTTTTCCGTGGTCAAGACCTCGATTTGCGGCTCAACCCATCCAAGCGTATACGGACTTTCCAAAACCTCCCCCACAAACAAATCTTCCATTTCTCTGTCTACCAATAGGGTGTACTTATGCCATGTCGATTCCATTTTTTCAAGCTTGCTCCTTCCTCGTTTTTCAGCTTCGCTTGTCTTCTTCAAATAGCCAGAAACGGTAGTTTAATGATATGATACAATAATGGACTCATATCCACTCTGGAGGTATTCAGATGTTTGATGAATTTTTCTACCGCCGTCGGAAAAACAAAACGATGCTTGTCTTGATGATAGGCTTGATTATCCTGGGGATCGGCCTGTTTGCGATGGGTTTTCTGTATATGTTCTAAGGCCGCTTTACTTCCCCTTGTTTACTCGATTATACTTGAGAATGTGTTTTTCCTGTACGTTTGATATAGAAAGAAGGTTCACACCATGTCGCGTATACTCATCTCCGGGTATTACGGTTTCAACAATGCCGGAGACGATGTAGTCCTGTACGGCATCATCAGCGCGCTCAGGCGGGAACAACCGAATATATCGCTGGCCGTGTTGTCCAATCAGCCGGATCGGACAACCTCCCTGTTTGGTATCCCGGCGTACAACCGCTGGAGCCTGCCTGTCATCATGCGCGAGTTGATGAAAAGCGACATGCTGGTGATGGGTGGCGGAACCCTGATGCAGGACGTCACGAGTCCCCGCAGCGTTCTCTACTATCTGGGCATCGTGACGATCGCCAAGATGCTGGGCAAGCCGGTCGTTTTTTACGCCCAGGGGTTTGGCCCGATCCTCAAGAGAATCAGCCGCACCCTGATCAAACGGGTCGTGAATCGCGTCGACGTAATTACGGTTCGCGACTACGAGTCGGGCGACGACTTCAAAGCCTGCGGGGTGACAAAAGCTCCGATATATGTAACGGCCGATCCAGCTATGACAATCTCGCCAAGCGATGTATCCGACGAGCGGGGGCAAGAGCTGCTTCGCGGTTTATTTCCCGACCTGACAAAGCCGCTGGTCGCGATCTCGGTTCGTGACTGGAAGCAGGAGCAAGCCTTTAAACAGGTCATCGCCCGCGCTTCCGACATGTTCGTTGAAAAAGGATGGAACGTGCTGTTTTTGCCCATGCATTTTCCCAGTGATCTCGCCCCTTCGCGCGAAATTATCGGGATGATGCGTAGCGCTGGCGCACAGCTTCTGGACGCGTCTGTCACCTTTCACGATATCATGTCCGTGCTGAAACAGTGTGACTATGTCGTCGGCATGCGCCTGCACTCGTTGATTCTGGCCTGCATGCTGCAAACGCCGTTTACCGGTATTTCCTACGACCCGAAAATCGACCGATTTGTGGAACGCGCAGGCATGCCGAGCGCCGGACACATTACCCATCTGGATGAATCCTTCCTGCTGCCCCTGCTGGAGGAGCGCATTTCGCAGCTCGACCGGGAAAGGGAAATCATCAAGGAGCATTCCCGGATACTCGCCCAGGAAGCTTCCAAAAGCAGCGAGCTGGTGCTCAAAGCTTTGCGACGTTCATAAATATTCGGGCCCTGCCGGGACGTTCAGTCTTTGCGGGGCTCTTTTCCGAATGCACGAAAGGAGGACTTTCCGTGTCCCTATCCTCTCAGCTGTTGCTTTCACTAAATAAATTATTTCCTCTTCCCGTCCATCCGTTCAATCTCGCCAATGACGGGCAGATGAGCTACACCGAATGGCAGTTTCAAAAAGGGGAGCAGACGATCCAATTTTTTCTCGACTACCATACCCAGGACCAGATGTTCCGCGATAAAACCGTACTGGACATCGGCTGCGGCGGTGGCGGAAAGACCTGCTATTACGGTACCTTTGGACCAAAAGAAATGATCGGTATCGACATCGTGCCCCACTACGCGGAAGAAGGCAATGCCTTTGCCCGCGAAAAAGGGCTGGATGACCGCGTACGCTTCATGACAGCCGACTCCGCCGAGCTGCCTTTTGCAGACAATACCTTTGACACGATTATCATGAACGATGCGATGGAGCACGTAGACCGGCCCGAGCTCACGCTGGAAGAGTGCTTCCGCGTACTCAAGCCCGGCGGCCATCTGTACATCAATTTTCCTCCTTACTATCATCCCTACGGTGCCCATTTGTCCGATGCGATCGGCATTCCCTGGGTCCATGCCTTTTTCTCCGAGCAAGCGCTGATCGACGCATACAAGCAGCTGGTCCGCGATTTGCCGGACGGACAAGACCGGATCTCTTTCCGCTTTGGCAAAAAGCCGGATGGCAGCGATACGATCGCCTACATCAATCAGATGACGATCAAGCGCTTCCGGCGAATCCAGCAAGGCGTCTCCCACCCTGCTGTCTACCAGCGCGAAGTACCGCTGCGGGAAGTGACCGCGGGTCTGGCGAAACTGCCGCTTTTCCGGGAGTTTTTCGTCAAGATGGTCGTCTGTGTGTACAGAAAGCAGGGATAGGTCCCACGCTGGGCAACATTGTGGAAAAAGCAAGGATTTCCCCCGTACACGCGAGATATATTCTCGCGTGCTTTTTTTATAAGACGGGGCTTTGCGTTTGTCATCTTGACCCTATTAGTCTCGCCCCCTGCAAACTTGTGCACGAATTGTCGGATGGGTTCCGGCAGCTTTTGCTATCCTCTAAGCCATGGGAGGTCATGAAAGATGGATTGGCTTGATAAAATGAATGCTGCCCTTCGTTATATTGAGGAAAATCTGACGGAGGATATTGATTTCGCTGAAGTCGCCCGGCTGGCCTGCTGCTCCCAGTACCATTTTACGAGGATGTTTGCTTTTATCGCGGGCGTTACACTGTCGGAATATATTCGACGCCGGCGCCTTACCTTGGCAGCTTTTGAGCTCACAGACAAAAACGTCAGGGTCATCGATGTGGCGATCAAATACGGGTACAGCTCGCCTGACTCGTTTACCAGAGCCTTTCAAAGCTTGCATGGCGTAACGCCGTCAGAAGCGAGAAACAGCGGCCATTCGCTCAAAGCGTATCCTCCGATGACCTTTCATATTTCAATCAAAGGAGGAAGCAGTATGAATTATCGCATCGTGGAAAAAGAGGCATTTCGTATCGTCGGGTACAAGAAAAGGGTTCCCCTGATTTACAACGGGGTGAATCCGGAAATTGCCTCCATGTGGGAAGCTCTGGATGAAAGCAAGATCCAGCTATTAAAGCAGCTTTCAACTGTCGAGCCAAAGGGCCTGATCAGCGCATCGACGAATTTTTCCGAAGGGCGGCGGGAACACGGGGAGCTCGATCATTACATCGGCGCGGCAACGACGCTGGACGGCCCCGATGACCTGGCTCAGCTTGAGGTACCGGCATCCACATGGGCTGTATTCGAGTCTGTCGGACCGTTTCCAGACACCCTCCAAAGCATCTGGGGCCGCATTTATTCCGAATGGTTTCCGTCCGCAAGCTATGAACTCGCGGAAGGCCCGGAAATGCTGTGGAATGAAAATAAGGACATTGCCTCTCCCACGTTTAAAAGCGAAATCTGGATTCCCGTCGTCAAAAAGGATCGCTGAGTCTGCGGCCTGAAATGGTTAAAAGACAGGAAAACAGTGCTGGCCCCTCATGTGTTCGTGAAAACGAAACTCATTGTACCAACAAAGGCTCTTATCCCGTGAGGATAAGAGCCTTCTTTTTGACTACCGCGCATCTGAAGAAGAGGACTGTTTCTTGCGCAGAGCGTTCATCAGCATGCGGAGCTTGTTGCCGCCCGGCAGCCATTCCAGTTCCTTCTCGTGAATGAGCGGAATAATGAGCAAAAGTCCGAGGTAGACGATCAGCCCGACGCCGACACCAGCCACGGTCTCTGCTGCCCCCAGAAGACGCGCTTTCCAGTGAAGCAAATACCCGACAGCCTCTGTCGTCCCCCAAGCCAAAAGCAGCATCAGATTGGACACCAATAGCGGGTACAGCGCATCGATCTTCCAGTTGATCTCCACCCGAACGTAGCGGGCGATGATCCGCATATTCAGCAGGCACACAATCGACGTAGCCACCAGCCAGGAAACGGACAGGCCTTCCATTCCCATGATTGATGTAAACAACAGCGTCGCGGCGATTTTGATCAGCACACCCCAGACGAGGTTCAGCGCGGGCAGCTTTTCTTTGCCCAAGCCCTGCAGGATGCCATTGGTCGCCAATAGGAGCGAGAGCGGGATCGCACTGACCCCGAGAATCGCCATCGCCTTCGTCCCTTCCACATCTCCGTACAGAGCGAGATTGGCGCCTTCGGCAACCGCAGTCAGCCCAAGACCAGCGGGCAAACCGATCAGCCAGGCGAAGCGCATCGACAGCTTGGTCAAGGTTTGCACGCGTTCCTCGTCTCCCTGACGCTTCGCCTCTGCGATGGCAGGAACAATCGAAAGGGCAATGGACGAGCCGAACAGGCTGGCGAGCTGCAGGAGCGGACCGCCCCGGCTGTAAATGCCGAACCAGGTATCAGCCGTCAATCCGTCTACCTGCCAGACGTAGCGAAAAATATTGATCGCCAAAAAGGAGTCTACCAGGCTGAAGATCGGAATGACCAGGGCGCTGATGCAGATCGGCCAGGCGATCCGCCACATGGACAGGAAGAACTTCCGGTCATACCACCAGTCCAGCCGCTTCCAATCGCCGCCGATTGTTCCCGGCTGCTTGCGCTTGTGCAGCCACAAAAGCAACGCCAGAAAAACAAGACTGAGCATTGTACTGATCATCGTGCCGAAATTGACGCCGGTAATCACCGTATCCGTGTCTTCCCCCAGGGAGACCAGATACAAGGACGCGATCAAAATAAACGCCACCCGCAACGACTGCTCCACGATCTGCGACAGGCCTACATACATCATCTTTTGATGACCGTAAAAGAACCCGCGAAGAACCGCAATAAGCGGAACGAACAGCAGGGAGAGGGAAATCGCCCGTATCGGTTCGATCAGATGCGGATTCCCCATCATCCTGGCGATCAGCGGAGAGCTCACGTACAAAATGGCAAACAGGACGAGACCGATACCGCCCATCAGCACCATGCTGCGGGCGAGAATTTGGCTGACCGTCCCCTGCTTTCCCTCGGCCAGCGCTTCGGCGATCACACGGGACAAAGCGACAGGGACGCCGGCGGTGGCTAAGATCAGGAAGGTCAAATAGAGCGGATAAACCTCCTGATAAAGCCCGAGGCCGTTGTCTCCCACGATCTCCTGCAAGGGGATGCGGTAAAACATGCCGATTACTTTTGACAAAATCCCCGCCATCGCCAAAATAAAGGCGCCGGCGAGAAAACTATTTTTCACCATGGGAAGCTCCTTGTACAAACGTGGTAAAGGTTGAAATCCACTCTCTATCGTACTATCAATCGGCTCTAGTGGCAAACAGGTATAGGGTCCCAATTCGGCAGGAATACTGAGGGAATAGAAACCAAGGCACAACTTTGAATTATCTGCCGAAAAAGGAGGATTTCCTATGCCCCTGACCGGTTCTTTGATTCGAAACGTTCAATGGCCGCTAATGGAGCGTTTCAAGCAAAATCGAACACGTGTCTATATGCATGACCTGCGCGAGGCGCAAGCCCTCTCCGTTGAAAACCTAAAGTCTCGCCAGTTGGCCAAGCTGAGCCGGCTTCTGGAACACGCTGTTCATCACGTCCCTGCCTATACCGAGTTTGCCGAGGAATGGCATGCGGCAGGGAATAGCGAGGAGCCAGCCCGATTCCTGCAGCGGCTACCCCAGCTTGAGAAGAGCCGTTTTCGGGAGCAGGCCGACCGTTATTTGACGATAGGGGCCAACCCGGGTGAGCTGATCCCCAACCGGACAGGAGGCTCGACCGGGGAGCCGACCCGTTTTTTCCTCGACCGGCCTACGGTGGAACGCTACGAGGCTGCCCGTTGGCTCGGATTGTCATGGTACGGCATCCGGATCGGCGACCCTTCCGTGATGATCTGGGGCTCGCCGATCGAGCTGAACCGCCAGGACGCCCGCCGCTACCAGCTAAAGGAGCGCTGGCTGAAAAACAGGCTGATGATCCCCGCCTACGATTTGGACCAATCCCGAATCGAAGAGCATGTGAGGACAATCCGCCGCTTTCGTCCCGTCTACCTTTACGGTTACGCTTCCGCTCTTGCCTTGTTCGCCGAACTCATGCTGCAAGCCGGGCTCAGGCTGGGGTTTCCCCTCAAGGCGGTCGTCTCTACCGCAGAAACGCTGCATGATCACCAGCGCGCAGTGATCACAGAAGCATTTGAAGCTCCCGTCGTCAATGAATACGGCGCGAGAGACGGCGGGATCATCGCCTACCAGTGTCCGGCTGGCAGCATGCATGCGTTCAGCGAAAACTGCTATCTGGAAGTCGTCGACCCTGTTACCGGAGAGCCTTTGCCCGTCGGGGAAGTCGGCGTGCTGCTGGTGACCGACCTGCACAATCGCGTAATGCCGCGCCTGCGCTATCAACTGGGCGATATGCTCGCACTCTCGTCACAGAATTGCACATGCGGCATCAATTATCCTGTGCTTCAGGAAATCGACGGCCGGGTCGACGATATGTTCGTTTCCATGCGGGGCTCCTTTGTCCACGGCCATTTTATCAATCACATCATCCGCAATATGGAGAGCTTCCGGACGTTTCAGCTCGTCCAGCACGAGCCTGACCGATTGACGCTCCGTCTGGTCAAGCACCCTGAGCGGTTTCGGGCTGATGACGAAGAAAAAGTTCTCCAAGGCATACGCTCTGCCTTGGGTGACGCCAGTATCCGATTAGAATACGTGGAGCACATCCCTCCAACGCCGTCTGGCAAAACCAGATACGCCATCCGGGAATGCCCGCTTACTGTGTCCCCCCGGCCGGAGTAGACCGCCTTTTCAAGACCTTCTGCAGCAACTCCGAGACGAGCGGCTCCCTCAGGATGGTCAGGACGGCAAAGTACACGACTACAGCGCCGCCAATTCCTGTCAGCATGTAGAGCCAGAGCGGCATAGCTGACAGCCAGGGGTCCACACCGATCAAGACTGCTGCCATGACCACGCAGCCA
This sequence comes from Brevibacillus sp. FSL K6-6036, assembly GCF_037964015.1. NCBI lineage: Bacteria > Bacillati > Bacillota > Bacilli > Caryophanales > Paenibacillaceae > Brevibacillus > Brevibacillus sp. FSL K6-6036. The sequence continues at coordinate 1,556,512 of NZ_CP150173.1, read as the reverse complement.
GCCAGCGTTTTCAAGACCGTCAGCAGGAAGCTTTTCTGTACCAGAACGCCGATCCTGCGCCACAACAAAATAAACAGCAAAATCGCTTGGCTGAATGCGGAAATGGCCGTTCCCAGGGCAATTCCTCCGTGATCCAGCACAGGAATCAGCAAGTAGTTGGCGACAGCGTACACGCCGATCCCGACCACGCCGATGAGCACTGGTGTCCGCGTATTTTCCAAAGCGTAGAACGCCCTCGTGATCAGGTCCCGGGCAGCCAGTCCGTACAGAGCCAATCCGTAGAAAGGGAGCGCCCAGGCCGTCAGCATGACGGAACGCTCGTCAAAAGCGCCTCTCTCAAAGGCCAGCCTGATAATCGGCTCGGCGTAGACAATAAAGCCGACGCTGACGGGCAAAAGCAGGATGAGCAGGTAGGCCAGCCCCTTCTGCAGGGTGCTTTTCATCTGGTCCATCTCCCCCCGCTTCACAAAGCTTGCAAGCAGCGGAAACAGCGGCAGTGTAAAAGCGCCGACGAAAATCGCCATCGGCATTTGGACGAGCTGATTGGCGTTGGCAAGCGCACTGAGCTTGCCCCCTTCCAGGCCGTTGGCAAAGCCTCTTTCCAGGAACGTAGTCGCCTGGGCCACGACGGCCCCGATCAGGATCGGAATGACGCGCTCGCCCATGTCCCGCAAAGCGCGGTCTTCTCTCCAGTGAAAGGCGAGCCGGTGACTGTAATCAAATTGCTTAAGCGTAACGAGCATCGGCAGCATGGCAGCGAGATAACCGAGTGTCGTCGCGATTGCAAGGCCTACCGGGCCGTAATGCGGCACCAGCAAGTACATCCCCACGATCACCACGGCTCCGTTCGCTACGGCGGAAACCGTCGGCGTAAAAAAATGCTGGTGTGCGTTGCTTACGCTGGACCACAATCCCGTCAGCCCGATAAAGATCGCCGACGGCCACATCCAGCGAAGCATTTCCGCCGTGAGCGCCAGGGTGTCGCCTTTTGTTCCCAGCAGCATCGCGATCGGCTCCGCAAACAAAATGCCGAGCACCGCGATCAGCGTGAATACGACGAGTACAATCGTCAGCATTTTGTGGTAAAGCTCACCGGTTCGCTCCTCTTTTTCCAGCATCCCCCGCATCGTCGGGATGAGTACGGCGTTAATCGCGCCAGGTATGACCAGAAACAAGGCAAGCGGAATCGTTGCCGCCGTGTTGAAGGCGTCGGTAAGTTTATCCGTTCCATACAGGCTGTTTACGTAAATGCTGCGAAAGAAGCCCAGAAGCCTGCCGACCAATGTCAGCACGATAATCATCGAGGCTGTTTTTAGCAAACTCATAAAATCGATTCTCCCATCTCTGCGACCAAATACATCTGCAACAGGCAAATACACCTGCTATCATATCGCATTTCTCTCAATCCTACCAATCTCTTTCCCCGCCGCCTTGCGACAACGAACGTCAATTCATTATAATGGATGAGTTAATCCAATGTAGGAGGATTTAAAAACAAATGAGAGAGACTGTGTTGAAGTGGGGGAGCCGCCCTATTACGTGGTTGTCTTTGCTTATGGCCTATCCCCTTATCGATTACGTCTTGCGCAAGTTCTTGCCGATACCTGTCGTATCATCGCTATGGGATGAGGGGCTACTGATTGTCCTCCTGCTGTTTGCGTTTGCCGCCTATTTCAAAGGCGCACGCAAGCTGCCATCCATCAAGCACCCGTTTATCGCGTTCATCGTCTTTGGCATCGCCCTGATGGTAACCGATATGACCAACTGGGATGCGAGTGTCGAGGGCTTTCGCGCCGTCTATCAGTACATGATCGCCTTTTTCATTGGTTTTTATCTGCTGGCGGACAGACAGCAGATGGCCAATATGCTGAAGGTTTTGTCGCTGATCGGTTTTATCACAGGTTTGTACGGGATCGCCCAGGTGATATTGGGTGTGGAAACGCCGATGGGCTGGGTCCAGGAGGGCGAGTCGACCACAACCCGGGCCTTTTCATTCGTCACCAGCCCGAACGTTCTCGGCAGTTACATGGCCTTGATCGCACCTATTTCTGTCGGACTTGCCCTGTATGTAGATAATGGAAAAGAACGGCTGCTCTGGATCGTCGTCGCCCTGTCTTCGCTTTTGGCGCTGGTCCTGACCGGATCGCGGGGTGCGTGGATCGCTCTGGCCGCCGCGCTGTTTGCCTGCTTTTACATTTGGAAGAAGCGCTGGGCTGGCTATCTGGTCCTTGCCGGAATCGTCGGAGTTCTCGCTCTCTATTTCGTGGTGCCTGAATCCGTACCGCTCGTCGGAACGATCAAAAACCGGATTTTCACGCTGTTTACTCCGGAGTACATGGAAGCTAGTGCACAGGCCGGACGACTCAAGCGTTGGGTTGATGCCTACGACAAAATGAGGCTGGAACCATTGTTTGGCGTCGGTCTGGGTCACCATGGCGGTGCCGTCGGGTCACGTCACTTCGGAACGATTTACACGGACAGCTATTTGTTCAAGAGCATTGCGGAGCTTGGCCTGATCGGGGTCGGCATGCTGATCGGCCTGATCGTCATGATCCTCCGCTACGCGGCTCGCGTGGTCCGCTCCCTGGTCAACAAGCCTGAGTTTTTCATGGTCCTGGGACTGTTCGGAGGCCTTGTCGCAGTCGTACTCCACAATACCGTGGAGAATATTTTCGAAGTGCCGTTCATGTCACTCTACTTCTGGCTGTTTGGCGGCTTCCTGGTAGCGCTGTACGCCGATCAAACGAACGAGAAAAGGTGGTGAGCTTACGCCCATGAAACGAAATGGAGCTTTGTCTGCAGTGAACTGGGCCTTGTACGCCATCGCCCTGTTCCTGATCTATCATATTTTGGTGAAGCCGGCGTTCCTCGACTTGTCCTGGATCGCATTGGTTATATTGTTGCCGCTGCTCGCCCTCTGCTACTATTTGCCGCATCCGGACGAGCGCAGGCAGATTGTCGTCTTTTCGCTGGGCTTTCTGCTCCTGGATCGGTCATTGACCCAGCTTGATGTCAAATCGATGGTCGCAGTCATCGTTGGCGGCGCCGTTGCGATCATCGTGGTTGCCGCTTTGGCGAAGTGGTACGGACGCCTGAGCTGGAAAGCCGTCGGCGCACTCGTGCTGATCGCCGTCATTGCAAACACGACGTTTTATCGCGATAACCTGTACGCACTCAGTCACTTTACGGTGAAATACGAGTCTGATCGCCTGTACAACGGAAGCTGGGTCGATTATTTCCCGATCGCCCTTCATGACGTAGACGGCGACGGCAAGCAGGAAATTATTACGTACGGCAATGCCGATGAGCTTCCTCTCCCGGATGAAGAAGCGCCGAAACCGGAGACAGAGGAAGAGAAAAAGGCGCTGGCTGACAAACTGCTTCACCTGCAGGCTGAGCCGCTCTCTCTGTACGTGATGAAGTGGCAGGACGGCAAGCTGGTTCGGATGCCAAATGATCAGATTCCGGCCGAAACATTGACAGCTGTTAAAGAAAAACTGCCATCAGATTTTCCGGGATTCCCGTACTATACGATGAAAGATGACCAGCTGGTGCCAAATGTTCAGCGTCAATCCTTTGCGGAAGGCATGCTGCAGATCGGCACCGCCCCGTATCGTGCCCTCTTGCTGGACCTGCAAAACATCGGGGACAAGCTGGCCGAAAATAACGGCAATATGGATGGCAGACTCTCTTTGGGAACGAAGTTCAAGGATCTCAGCATCCGTGAGGGTTTGCTGAGCGGTACGTACGAAGGCAAGCCTTTTGCCGCTACGACGAAAGCAACGAGAATTCTCGACACGATGAAGCTGCCGGACGGACGCGAGGGTCTCATGATCATGGGCGAACACATGAGTGTATTGGCTGTAGAGCCGGATGGTACGACTGTCGAAGCATACACATTGACTCGCAAGGAGACTGCACTGGCGACTGCCCGATTCATTCCGGCCGATGTGGACAATGACGGTGCGGATGAATTGCTGATCGGCAACAAGCCGTCTTACATCCTGAAAGCGATGCCTGATGGAAAATGGGACGTTTTGTGGTCGAGTCAGGAAGGCGACGAAAGCTTCAGCTTTACCAACTATGCCAAAGTGGGCAATGAAGACCAACCGGAGCTCATCGCTCAAGCGAAAAGCTGGGTCAGCATGAACAAGACCCGCTATCTGTCCGGTTATACCTATACACCGGAAGGATTGGAGCATAACTGGCGCATTTACATGCCTCTGCTCAACATTCAAATCGGCGACATCGACGGTGACCAATCGAACGAGATCGTTGCTTCCATCTATGACCAGCACCGCATTCTCGTATTCAAACGCCACAATGTACCAGTCGTTCCGCTCGTCAGTCTCTTGTTCATCGGATTGATTGGATACGGGATCGTAAGGAGGGTTCGCCATGCGTAAACGGACCACCGCGCTGCTTGCTCTGTCTGCTCTCGTTTCCGCTTCGCTGTTGACAGGCTGCACCTATGAGTCGGGTCCAAAGTCGTTCGCGCTGACCAATTACGGGGCTACGGACAGTACTCCCGCACAGACGGAATCTGCGACTGAATGGCTTCAGACAGCGCTGGAAAAAGGAAAAACCGATCCGAATGCACAGAAATATTGGTACAAGGGACACGTGATCAACTACATCATGGCCCGCACGACAACCAGCATGTTTAACGGCGCTGTCCGCAACCCTGACGGTTACAACGTGGACGCCCGGATCGCCCGTCAGGACTACCAGTACTACCGCATCGGAGACAAGAACTATGTTCGCGTCAAAGACGCCTGGATGACGGCGCGGGAGACGCCTCTCGAGTTTGATGTACTCAAAGGCTTTGACGACTGGCTCCCGTTCCTGGATCAAGCCGTGCAGCTCAATGACGACAAGGTGTACGGAACCGTCTGCGTACCCTTCCAGCTGAAGATAACCGGAGCTGAGTGGCTGGAAAAGAGCAACAGTCCGCTCTTTGAGTCTTTGAAAAAGCAGTTGGGAGATCGGCCCGACCTGGACTATATTTTGAAGGAATCAACCATTAAAACGACGTTCTGGATCGGCAAGGATGACCGCCTGCTCCATCAGTACGAAACCTGGATCATCCTGCCGATGCCCGAAGGCGGCACGATGGACCAGCAAATCTTCTTCCAGATGTTCAAATACAATGACTCTGGAATCGAAATTAAGGATCCAGAAGAAGTCGAGAAGTACTTGCTCTATTAACGCACGGGAAGAAAATCAGCGTTTCATCTTAAAGGAAGAGGCCGCGGCCAGGCAGATATCTGCTTGGGCCACGGCCTCTCTATTTATTTCTGCACCGATGAGAATGACTGCACTCGCTCTTTCGGATCATCATTTTTGCCCACAGCCCCATAGCTATTGGGTGCCCTCGCTCGGTTGTCTCTTCCAAAGCATCACGCTATACAAGCAACCCAACACCGAGCAAACCGCCATCACCTGATACAGCGCAGCTCCGCCCCAATGCTGAAAGACCCAGCCGCCTCCAAACGACCCGATGATGCCGGAAATGCCGAAGAAAATAACGGCAAGCACCGTCTGTCCTGTCGCCTTCCATTCCTCCGGGATAATCCGGTACAAGTACTGAATGCTGGCGGTGTAAAAAATGACAAATGTGATCCCTTGCATAAGCTGGAGAAACACCACCAGCATCGGGCCTGAGAAAGCTGCACAAAGAAAATACCGGATGGCGTAGATGGCCGATGCCAGAGTGATCATCTTGATCTCGTTTCCGTTTCGCAGCAGGCGCGGACTCAGCGCGAAGAAGGCCACCTCGCTGATCGCTGCCACAAACCAGGCCAAGCCTACCATGCCCGTATTTCCGCCCAAGCTCTGTACATATACGCCGAGAAAGCTGTCATTCGTACGATGAGGAATGGCCGCAAGCAGGACCAGGAGAAAGAAGCGCAGAGTCGCCGGATAGGTGAGAAACCGGCGAAGATCGGCCACTGAAAGCCGCTTGCCGCTGACAGGTGCATCGGGAACAACGAGACACAGGAGATAGGCAAGCCCTCCATACGCGGCGTATACCCAAAAAAGGTTCTCCATCCCGATTCTGTCCACGGTAAAACCGATGATCAGCGAGGCAGAGGCATACCCGATCGCGCCGAAGGTCCTGACCGATCCAAAGTGGATGCCGTGCTGCTCAGCTACGCGGTAATTCAAGCTCTCCGTCAGCGGATCGGTCGGAAGCATAAAGAAATACATCGCTCCCACCAAAACAAACAGCAGCCACAGCTGTGAAGACTGGAGCAGGGTGAATCCCACGACGAGAGACAAGCCCAGCGTTACGAGGATCACCCTTTTTATCGTCTTGCGCCTGTCGCTGACCATGCCCCAAAATGGTTGCGACAATATTCCGATGAACGATCCCATGCCGATCAATATTCCGATTTGCGCAGGACTTACGCCGCGAAATGCGAGATATACCGGCAGAAACGATATAAATATGGACAACAGCGAAAAATAGAAAAAGTTATAAGCCCTTAATGCTTGAATTGCCATCATATGCTCGTTTTCACTCACTCTCCCGTAACCGCTCCCTGCACAAAGCAAAGGACGCACAACATACATACCACGATTTCCCTGCAACGGTCAATTCTTAAGATGTACAGCCCCGCCAGGTTGTCGGACGGGGCTGTCATTTTATTTTGTCTTATCCTATCCTTGTTTGTCACTTGGCCAGCAGCTCACTCATTAACTGCGCCAGTTGACGTGCTTGCTCGCGTCTCTCGTAAGGCTTGACCCGTTCGGCAAACTCCACGCCACGGTCAGCCGCATCGATCTCACCTTGTTCCTTCCATGCCTGATACAGCTTGAGGTATGCCTGTTTCATCGCATCCTTGTCCTCCGGGTCGGCAACTTGTCCCAAGTGGAACGTTTCGATGATTCCGGTAGCTTCTCCGGCTTTGTTCAGAGCCAGGATCGACTTGCCGATTCCCATGTATTCATACAGCTTGCCCGGGATGTACGCTCCGGCATCGGGCGAGACATCGCCGATGAGCAAAAGGGCGTCCGCCCCTTTCATGAGACCAAGCGCCTCTTTATGCGGCAGATTCCCCAATACCCGGACAATATCGCCGAGGCCCAACGCTTCCACGCAATCCCGATTTTCCGAATAACCCGGATAGTCGAATACGCCGGCAAAACTGAGCAAAAGGTCTTTTCGGTCAACCTGCCCTTCCTCAATCAGCTCGTGGATCGCTTTCAGCAAAAGGCGCGGATTTCGCTTCTGGTACAAAATGCCCGCATAAACGGCATGAAACTTCCCTGGTACGGTATGCTGTGGAACCAATCCCTCAAAATCGGCCTGGTCAAACCCGTTATAGATGAGCTCCATCCGCCGTATACGGTGTCCATGCTTTGCCTTGAAGTTTTGGGCAAATGTCGCTGTCACAGTTGTAATCGCATCCGCCCTTGCCATAACCTTCTCTTCCATCCGCTCTTCCAGGCGCTCTCTCCAGGCGATTCCCGAGGTATGCATATTTTGTGTCCACGGATCGCGGAAATCGGCGACCCACTTGCATCCAAACTCCTCGGCCAGCCTCTGGGCAATCAAATGATTGGTCACCGGGCCCGACGTCGAAAATATCGCGTCTATTTTTTCCCGGCGCATAATCTCACGGCCCAGCTTGAGTGCCTGCGGGAGCCACAAAATCTGGTCGTCAGGGATCAACAGGTACGGTTTTACTTGTTTCAACATTTGTACAATGCCTTGCCTTAGTTTGCTCTTCAGACTGGTTCGAACCACCGCCGGTTCCGTGCTCGCAGCCGCCTTTGCTGCACCTTTCTGTCCCGCAGAAGCTCCCCCGCCTCTTCGCGGCAAGATCTGCAACTCCTTCGCCCGATGAATCTTCACATCATCCGGAAGTTGAGCCAGCAGGGACGGGTCCAATGTCGCATGGTAAACGGGATCGACTGTCAGCACATGTACATTCCAGCCGAACTCTCCGAGGTATTTCGCCATTTTTAACGGCCGCGGCACCCCTCCGCCGCCAATGGGCGGAAAATAATAGCATATGAGCAGCACGCTGTGAGTTTTCATCAGCAAACCTTCCTTGTATCGTCGTTTTTCTCCTTCATCAAGATACCACAAGTCCCGTGTTATTGCGAATAAACCAGTCATCTGCTATAGTGAGAATGGTTTTGTTTTTATTGGACGATCGGGATTTTTCCTGTTTTTGATACGAGAGAGCTTCGGTGAGAAGCTTTTTTTTACGAAGGTTCGGGTGGAGTTGTCATGAATAAACTGCGAGTCCTCCATGTTATCGGCGGAGGAGAGTTTGGCGGAGCGGAACAGCATATCCTCAATTTATTGTCTTCTCTTCCTGCGGATGAAGTGGAGACGGCCGTCGTCTGCTTTTACGACTCCCTGTTTGCCAGCGAGTTGCGCAAAGCAGGTGTGCCTGTCATTGCCCTGGACCGATTCGGGCGTTTTGACGTACGGCTTCTACAGGCGTTGCGAGAGGTATTTCGTTCCTTTGGGCCACATCTCATACATACACATGGCGTAAAAGCCAACTTCTTTTCCAGACTGGCCTCCCGGGGAAGCGGAGCGACACTGCTGACGACCGTACACAGCTCGCTTCGCTATGACTACGCCCATCCGCTGGCCTATGCGCTCGTATCCTTGATGGAACGAGGTACACGTCGATGGAACCGGCACTACATCGCGATCAGCGAGGCGATTGCGGAGATTTTGCACAAGGACGGCGTTCCACGAGAGCAAATCAGCGTCATTTACAACGGAACAGACCTTTCTCCATACAGACAGACACATCTGCGTGCGTCAGACCGGGCCTCCCTTCGAGCAGAATGGGGAATTCCAGCCGATGCCTTTTTGTTCGGGACGGTCGCGAGATTTGTGCCTGTGAAAGGACTCCCGCTTCTGGTGGATGCATTTGCTCAATTGGCGAGGGAGATGCAGGAAGGTCCGATCCCTTATCTGGTCCTTGTCGGAGACGGTCCGGAACGTGCCGTCCTGGAGGCGAAAGTCCGTGAGCACGGTCTGGAAGAAAGGGTCCGCTTCGGCGGGTTCCGCCAGGATATCCCGGCGTGTCTGCATGCATGTGACGCCTTTGTCCATTCTTCCTTGTACGAGGGACTGGGGTATACGATCATCGAAGCGATGGCCTCTGAAGTGCCTGTCGTAGCCAGCCACGTCGGCGGAGTCAAAGAATTTGTTACACACAAACAAACCGGTCTTGCCGTATCGCCCGGTGACGTGGCAGGATTGACCGAAGCGATGAAAACCATTTTGCAATCGCCGGATTTGCGGGAGCGGCTCGTCCACAATGCCCTGACTTTAGTGGAGCAGACCTTTACAATCCAGCACATGGCTGAACAAACACTGGCTCTGTACCGTCGCCTGCTTTCATAAACGCTGCTGGCAGCCGAGCAAAGCAACACTGGGATTATGGCAAAAAAACCATGCGATTTACAGATAAAAGCACGGCGTTGGCTTTAGCGGGCCCCGTGCTTTTTTCGTTGACTTCGGTTTTGGGCCTGTGCATTCGCTTTTTGGCCATGTGCATTCGTTCCTTGCATTCGCTTCTTACTTCCGTTCTGCATTCCCTTGCTGTTTTTTGTGTCGAGCATTCCCTTCTTGCTTTTACCATTCGCTTTTGCTCCAACTGTTTGCAACGTTTTTCCATTTTTCTGTTGCCTGTATGGAAACAATCTGTTTTGATAAGAAAGAATGATTCAGAATTGCTAGAAAGGACGGCGAATGGCTATGAAACTGTTTCTTTCCGTAGACATGGAAGGAATCTCCGGTATTGTCGACACATCTTATATCAATCCAGACTCAGGCATGAACTATGCACGAGGCCGTCAATTCATGACCGAAGACGCCAATGCAGTGATCGAAGCAGCGCTGGAGTGGGGAGCTACAGAGATCGTTGTAGCCGACAGCCACAATACGATGAATAACATCCTCTGGGAGTCGCTGCATCCCGAAGCGAAGCTTTTGGCCGGCTCACCACGCGATTACTCCATGATGCAGGGCCTGGACCAGAGCTTTGACGCCGCTTTTTTCATCGGCTACCACACACGTCAGGGCGTCCCGGGCGTACTCAGCCACACGATGTCCGGGGTTGTTCGCAACATGTACATCAACGGACAGGTCGTAGGAGAGTTTGGCTTCAACGCCGTCTATGCCGGTATGTATGGCGTTCCGGTCTGTCTTGTTTCCGGCGATGACTTGATTGCAAAGGAAGCCAAACAGCTCATCCCGGAAATCAGTACGGCTATCGTAAAAACAGCAGTTTCCCGCACCTCTGCTCTCTGCCTCTCCCGTGACGAGGCCACAGCGGAATTAAAACGCCAGACCAAGCGGGCTCTTTCCCGAGTAGCACAAGTAAAGCCCGTGGAATTCGCTCAACCGCTTGAGCTCTCGATTGAATTTTCGCATGCCGGACAAGCCGAAATGGCGGCGATTGTGCCAGGCGCACGCTACGATGCGGAAAAAGGGATCGTTTCCTACACGCCGCAAGATCAGCACGACCTTTACAAAACGATGCGGGCTATGATCAATCTCGCATCTGGCGCAGAATTTTTCTAACCAATTTGGCTTATCAAGTACCTTCGATATGAAAAAGGCTCCTGCCGGCTGGAAACCGGCGGAGCCTTTTTCATGCAAACCCGAACCTTTCTTCGGTTAGATTCGGACTACAGTCACCTGCTCGTCAAGCGAGCGCGGGATGCGGTTTTTGGTATCAAACAAAACAGGAGACGAACTCATCAGACTGATCACTTTGTCCCAATCCAGCTCGGCAAATTCCTTCTGGATAGCCGTCAGCATGATGGCGTCTGCTCCGCGAACAGCTTCTTCGACCGTCTCTTTCTTGTGGTCGTAGCGGTTTGGTACGGCCGGGTCGTAGGAGCGAACGTCGACTCCTTTGGCCTTCAATGCAGTAATCAGATCATGGACCGGACTTACCCGGTCATCGTTGGAAAAGTCCTTCATCGCCAGTCCAAACACAGTCACACGGCTCCCTGCCAATGTTTTGCCGGCATTCTGCAGCGCTTTATCCAGCATGTCCACCAAAACGCCAGGCACACTGTCGTTTGTCGTGCGGGCCAACTGCAAGAGCGGGAGCGGAACACCCAGCTCTCTCGCTTTCGGCTGCAGGTAGTACAGGGCGTTTGGAAGGCAGAAGCCGCCCACTCCAGGTCCCGGTGTCAGCAGGTTCACGCGCTTGTGCGTGTTCGCGATGCGAATCAGCTCAAACGTGTCGATCCCGAAAGACTCGGCAAAACGGGCAAATTCCTGAACCATCGCGATGTTCACGTCACGCTGAATATTTTCAATGACTTTCGCCGTTTCAATCACACGAATATCAGAAATAGTGATTTCCGTTTCACTGATCACGGAAAGCAGCTGTTTCCCCTTCTCTGCACTCTCCGGGTTGATCCCGCCGAGGACCAGAGGCATATGAATGAACTCCTCGAAAGCTCGTCCTTCGGCAATGCGTTCGGAGCAGTATGTCAGGTAAAAATCCGTTCCGGCTTGAAGTCCGCTTGCTTCTTCCAGGATCGGTTTGATCACTTCTTCTGTCGTCCCCGGAACGACCGTGCTTCGGATCATCACCGAATCGCCCTTCTTCAACACTTTCCCGAGCGTTTCCGCACAGTTTTTGAGCGGTCCCAGGTCAGGATCACCATTGAAGACCGGCAGTCCAACCGTCACGATATAATTCGTAACCTCGGCTGCAGCTTCTTCATAGGAAGTGGTCGCACGAAAGCGGCCAGCGGCGATTTGCTCCCGCAGAATCTCCGCCAAAGTTTTGCCTTGGTAGGATTCCAGGTGATGGGAATGCCCTTTGTTAATCTCATCTACTACATGCGGTACGACGTCCACACCGACGACATGTGCCCCTTTCAGGGCGTAAGTGAGCGCAAGCGGCAGTCCGACAAACCCTAATCCGACAACAGCAACGCGTACTGGCTGAGTCATTGAGTATCTCCTCTTTCATATTCTCTGGTTATAGGTTGAGTGCATTGCCTACGACAGATAATAAACCCCTGCCGCAATAAACACTACACATAATGCGATGAGGACCTTGTACAGCGTTTCCAAGGCCATGCCTCCTCTTCCCTAACTCGTTACATTCTGCCAAAGTCTAATTATACTCTCCATCGGCAAATGGTTCAACGGGAAACGTCCCTAGCCATTCGTGGGCAAATAGACGGTCAGCGGGCCTGTGACATACACTTGACAGCTCAGCCTCAGTCCGGCTGCAAAGTCCGCTCCCAAACGATACCGCTCTGTAGGAGAGGGTTCGCTTGCTGAACCAGGGGGAATTTCCATTCGCAATCGGCAAGTGGCGCACTTTCCCGTAGTACAAGCAAAATCTACCGGAAAACGCTCCCGCACCATGGCCAACAGCAAATTTCCCCCAGTCCTCACTGACAGATGGCTGCGCTCTTCTCCCTGAACGACGGTAACTGTCACACACCCTGACTGATCCATTCTTCTCGCCTCCCGTTATCTCGTCAAACTGGCACCGATAACAAAGGAAAAACCGACAGAAAGCACCATCGCAATAAAACCGATCGCCCGGTTGTCATTGCCGATCTCTTCATCTACATTGAAGCTTGGAGTCATAAATTCAAAAATAAAATAGCTGCCCAGCAAGAGAAAAAAACCGAAAGTTCCCCAAATCAGCGCTTGCCCGATGGAGTCATGGTGCTGGATCGAATAGCTGAAAATATTGGCAATCCCGAACATCTTTCCTCCAGTAGCCATGGCGACAGCGAGGTTCCCCCGTTTTAATTCCTGCCACACCTGATACCGGGTCACAAGCTCAAACAAGGAAAGAAAAACGATCATCGCAAGCCCGGTAACGGTATAGTAGGCAAACGTCCCCAAATACTGATTGTGTAACAACTGTTCCATCCAGAACCTCCCTGCACAAAAGAAAATCAGGACAGGCTAGAGCCGACGTTCAACCCGTCATCCGGTTATCTCAGCTCGACGATCGTTGCTCCGACGCCGCCCTCCCCCTGACCGCCTAAGCGAAACGATTTCACATTGCGGTGCTGGCGCAAATACTCGTGCACCCCTTTTCGCAGCATCCCTGTGCCGTGTCCATGGATAATCGATACAGAGTGGAAGCCGGCCAAGAGCGCTTCGTCCAGAAACTGGTCGATTTCCCGAATCCCGTCCTCGACATTGTATCCACGCAGGTCGAGGTCCAGCTTGGCAGTGCCTTTGCTTCGCTTTACAGCGGTGTACTCCACGGCTTGCTGAGGGGCTTTGATGGAATTGAGGACGTTCATGTCGTCCCGCTTGACCTTCATTTTCATAATGCCGATCTGGACGAGGAACTCGTCTCCCCCGACCTTTTCCAACACAGTTCCCTTTTGCCCAAAGCTTGTTACCATGACTTCGTCGCCGACTTTGACCTGCGTGGCCCGTACCGCTTTTGCCGGTTTTTTCACCTTTTCCTTCTCAAGCTCCATGACGGCGCTGCCCAGCCGTTTTTTCGCCTCGATCAAACGGTGCTCTTTAATTTCGACGCCTTCCTTCATCATGCTCCGCAGCTCGCGGATAACGGCTTCGGCTTCCTCTTTTGCCAGTTGAACGGCGATGCGTGCTTCTTCCTCCGCTTCCTCCAGCCGTTTGTTCTTCTCTTCGGCGAAGCGAGCCCGCTCTTCTTCAAGCTGCTGGCGCAGACGTTCGGCTTCGCGCCGCAGCTCTTCGGCAGTCTCCCTTTCCGCTTCAGCCGTTTTGCGGTTTCGCTCCAGGGAGGCGATCATGCTCTCGACCTGATTGTCCTCTTCGCTGATCGAGCCTTTGGCAATTTCGATGATTTCCTCTGGCAAGCCGAGCCGCTTGGCAATCGCAAACGCGTTCGACCGTCCCGGGACACCGATGAGAAGTCTGTAGGTCGGCCTGAGCGTCTCCACATCAAACTCAACGCTCGCATTGATCACGCCCGGTCTGTCATAGGCGTACGCCTTCAGCTCGCTGTAGTGCGTAGTGGCGATCAGCCGGGCTCCGCGTTGGATGACGTGATCGATAATCGACATCGCCAAAGCTGCACCCTCGGTCGGGTCCGTTCCTGCACCCAGCTCGTCAAATAACACAAGACTCCGCTCATCCATCGAAGCGAGAATGTGAATAATATTCTTCATGTGACTGGAGAAAGTCGAGAGGCTCTGCTCGATTGACTGTTCGTCTCCTATGTCGGCGAAAACAGACGAGAATACGGTAACCTCGCTCTCTTCCTCCGCAGGAATATGCAATCCTGCCATCGCCATGATCGACAAAAGTCCGACTGTCTTTAGCGATACCGTTTTCCCGCCTGTATTGGGACCAGTCACTACAATTGCGCTGTAAGCTCCGCCCAGCTCCACATCAACCGGTACGACGGCATTATGGGGAATCAACGGATGGCGGGCCTTTTTCAGGCGCAGGTACCCACGGTCATTGAGTTTCGGGCATACAGCCTTCATCGCTCCAGCGAGCTGAGCCTTGGCAAACATAAAGTCGAGCTCGGCCAATGCATCAATATTTTCCTTCAGTTCCTCTACGGACTGCGCGACAAGCTCTGTCAGCGTATAGAGGATGCGCTCTACCTCCCGCTCCTCGCGAAGACGAAGCTCGCGAAGCTTGTTGTTCATCGTCACGACTGCTTCCGGCTCGATGAACAAGGTAGCGCCCGATGCCGATTGATCGTGCACAATCCCGCCAAATACATGGCGATATTCCTGTTTGACCGGAATGACAAAACGGTCGCCGCGGATTGTCACGATATTTTCCATCAGCATCTTTTGGTAGGAGCTTGATCTCGTCATCTGGTCCAGCTTTTCTCTGACGCGTGCTTCCAATTGGCGGATTTCCTGCCGAACCTGGCGAAGCTCCGGACTCGCACTGTCAACCACCGCACCGTCGTCATCGATACAGCGCCTGATTTCCGTCTCCATCTCGCGCAGCCCTTCAATCCGTTCTGCCTGGAACTGCAGCATCGGGAGCGGCTCATTTTCACAAAGGTCGAGCAGGAAATGGCGCAAACGGCGTCCAGCGCCGATCGTTCCTGCTATGTCCAACAATTCCATGGGAGCGAGCATGGCATTCAAACGCGCCCGCTGAATCGGTGCGCGAATGTCGCGGATGCCTCCGAGCGGAACACTTCCCTTCAGCCGAAGCGCCGTCACTGCCTCGCTAGTCGCCTGCTGCGCGGACCGGACTTCTTCGATCCGCAAGAACGGCAGCAGCGCTTCCGCTTTTTCTCTCCCGTATATGGACGTCGCCTTTTCCATTAAAAGCGCGACGATCTTTTCGTATTCCAAGGTTTTTAAAACCCGTTGTTCCACAAGTGGTGCCTCCTTTATCGCTTGGAAAAAACCAATCATTCGTATTATATCACGGAGCTTGCGGCAAGAATAATTTAACGCGATTTCCACGGCATAGTTCCCTTTAAAATCAGCCAAAATGAGAAGGAATCAACATCTGCAAAGGAGGATCACACGTATGACGATTTTACGCCACGTTATCCGTTTTGTGGTTGCTGCTGTCGTACTGATGTTCGTCGGGTTTCTCGTACCCGGTTTTTCGGTTAACAACTTCTGGACCGCTCTCATTGCGGCAGTAGTTATCGCACTGCTGGGATGGGTAGTTGAGGCATTCTTTGGTGATCGCATCTCTCCATACAATCGCGGGATTGTTGGTTTCCTTGTAAGCGCAGTCGTGATTTACCTGACCCAATTTGTCGTTACCGGCTTCTATGTGACCATCCTCGGGGCTCTGCTCGCTTCCCTCGTGATCGGAATCATCGACCTGTTTATTCCGATCAAGACACATATGGATTTGCGCAATGGCGACGCCGGAAACAGACAAGAAACCTGAGTTCGTATAGTGCAAGAGCCAACCATCGGGTTGGCTCTGCTTTCGGTTTTATGAAGACGCCGTTTGTCTGTGGATCATTCCTGCCAGGTAGCCGGCTCCAAAGCCATTGTCAATATTGACGACAGCTACGCCGTTTGCACAGGAATTCAGCATGGACAGCAGGGCTGCCATACCTCCAAAATTCGCTCCGTAGCCGACGCTGGTGGGAACGGCAATGACCGGTTTGTCTACGAGTCCCGCCAGAACGCTTGCCAATGCTCCCTCCATGCCTGCGATGCAGACAATCACAGCCGCAGCGCGAATCTCATCCAGCCGCTGAAACAAACGGTGAATCCCCGCTACACCGACGTCTGCGATGACTCTGGCTTCACTGCCGAAGCAGCGCACCGTCCAAGCCGCTTCCTGCGCAACTGGCCAATCGGAGGTACCGGCAGCCACGATCGCTACATAGCCTTCGCGGACGGGCTTCAGCGGACTTTTTGTACTGATCAGCAGCCTGCCCTCTCTTTCGTACCGAACGTCCGGCCAATGCTTTTGCACCGCTTCCGCCTGCTCATCACTGACGCGTGTAGCCAGAACCAATTCCTGGTGCTCTCTCAATCGGGCAAATATTCCAACGAGTTGCTCTGCGCTTTTGCCTGCCGCGTATACGACCTCGGGAAAACCGGTTCGTTTCTTTCGATCAAGATCAAGGGTCGCATAATCCAGACGGCTGCTTCCTTGAACAAGCTCTAGCGCATGTTCGACATCAATCGTGCCTGCTTTCAGCTCTTGAAGAATTTTTCTCAAGTCATCCATGGGTCTGTTTCACTTCCGCTTGCAGTACGGCATTCATGCTGCCAGTCTTGTATCCGAACAAATCGAGGGTTACGTACTGAAACCCGATCGCCCGCAGCTCGCGGTCAATGCTTTCCCGATGCTCCAGCAAGCGCGGAAAATCGTCCGGACTGATCTCGATTCGTGCAATGGTCTCGTGGTGGCGCACCCTGACCTGATGAAAACCGAGGCTCATCAAGAAGCCCTCCGCCCGATCGATTTGATCGATTTTTTCCAGTGTAATCTGCGAACCGTACGGAACACGTGAAGACAGGCAAGCAAAAGACGGCTTGTTCCAAGTGGACAGCCCCATTTGCTTTGACAACTGCCGAAGCTCTTCCTTGTAAAGTCCGGCTTCCTGCAGCGGACTGCGCACGCCCCGTTGAACGGCTGCTACTCTCCCCGGGCGGTAATCGCCCAAGTCGTCCATGTTGGCGCCGTCACAAATAACGGCATTCCATTCATTTTTTTCAGCCAATTCCCCTAAATGCTCATACAATCCGTCCTTGCAGTAAAAGCAGCGGTTGACCGGATTTGCCACAAAATTGGGGTTTTCCATTTCGCGGATTTCAGTCGTGACAAATCTGGCTTTGAGCTGCTTTGCCAGCTGCTTGGCGGCCTCAAATTCGCGTGTCGGGAACGTTTCCGATGCTGCTGTGACGGCAATCGCGGACTCCCCCAATTCTTCAACGGCGCGGGCCAGCAAAAAGGTGCTGTCCACTCCGCCCGAAAAAGCGATCAGGACACTGCCCATCTCGCGAAGAATCTCTCCCAGCTTTTCGTTCTTTTGTTCCAGAGTCAGCTGACTTGCAGCCTCCACCAACGCTTCTTTGCTCATCAGTCGCGCTCCTCTCCGTTCGTGATTGTCAAGCTTGCGACAATAGGGAAAAGAGAGGCAAAAAGCCCCTCTTTCCAAACATCTATGATGGATCGTTCGCATCCTCCTGAAGCATCTTCAACAGCGCTTCGTACTCAGTACGCAACCGGAAGTATTCGTCAGCGATGTTTACTGCGGTAAGTACGGCAATTTTGGCCGTGTCCAGGCGATGGTTGCCTTTTCCGATTTCATTCATTTTATCGTCTACGAATCCGGCTACCATGCGCATATGGTTCACACTTGCCTTTCCACTGAGCCGATACTGCTGACCATATATATCTACTGTCAACCGATTCTTACCATCACCTTGCACGAAGGCTTCCTCCTCCAAAACAGCTCTGAGACTTCCGTACCATTGTATCTCAGATTAGGTTACTGAAAATGTCAGGTTTCGTCAAGTTCTCCTTACATCCGCAGCTCAGCACCCGTCTCTGTCCGCAACGCTTCGACGACGGCTTGCGTCACCTGCTGGACCTCTTCGTCCTGCAGTGTCCGGTCAGAGTGACGGAATACGAGGGAGAAGGCCATGCTCTTTTTGTCGGTTGCGATACGTTCACCTGTATACACATCAAACAGCGTCAGCGATTCCAGCAAGTCTCCGGCGGCTTTGCGGATGACGGACTCCAGCGCATGCGCGGGCAGATCGCGGTTGACAACCAGCGCCAGATCCCTCGTAATAGCAGGGTATTTCGGAAGCTGGTTGTAATGGCCCACAGGTGCAGCCGCCTTCGTCAGCTCTTCCACATCAAACTGGAAGACGTACGTTTCAGCCAGATCATGCGCTTTTTCCGTAGCAGGATGGACCTGCCCGAAGTATCCGAGACGACGGTCAGCTACCCATGCCTCTGCCGTGCGGCCCGGATGCATCCCGGCCAGATTCGCTTGGGCGCGGTATTCCACGCCGGTGATACCAAGACTTGCGAACAGCGATTCCACCAAACCTTTCAGCAGGTAAAAATCAACCGCTTGCGTCTGTCCCATCCAGTTCGTCGGCAGCCATTGGCCAGTGAGTGCACCGGCCAGGTAAAGGGGCTCTTCCGGAAGCTGTGTCAGCTTTTCCTCCGTGCTCAGGAACACGCGTCCCAGCTCAAAAATGGAGACATTGTGATTCTGTCTGTTCTTGTTGTAGGAGACGGTCTGCAACAGGCTTGGAATCAGGCTGATGCGAAGCACACTGTGCTCTTCGCTCATCGGCATCGCAAGCGGGATCGGCTTGGCAGCGATCTCATGCAGTCCGGCGACCTCTTCTGCCTTTTCCGGGTGGAGAAGCGCATATGAAATCGCTTCGTTCAAGCCTGCTCCGATCAAATGACGGCGGATCGTCCGGCGAATTTTTTGCTCATATGTCAACTGACCCTGTGTGGTCATCCCTTCTGGAAGGGTGGTCGGAATGTTGTCATACCCGTAAAGGCGGGCTACTTCCTCCACCAGATCCTCCGGCAGCATGATATCCCCCCGTCTCGTCGGAACGGTAACGGCCCATTCTTCGCCGTTTTGTTCATAAGGGAACTGGAGGCGGTCAAAGATTGGCGTAACATCCGCTGCGGACAGAGCGGTTCCCAGATGCTGATTGATTTTGCTCAAGGTGACCGATACGGCGGCCGCCTTCGGCTCGCGGACCGTCGCTGTAGCCTGGCCCTTGGAAACCGTAGCGCCGGAAAGCTGCTGGATGAGGTACGCTGCACGTTCTCCAGCCTCCTGCACGCGCGCTTGGTCGACGCCCTTTTCCCAGCGGACACAGCCCTCTGTCCGCATTCCCAGCTTGCGAGATGTACGGCGGACTGTCTGCGGCGTGAACCAGGCAGCCTCCAGGATAATTTCCTTGGTTTCCGGTGTAATTTCAGAGTTGGCTCCACCCATGACACCTGCGATAGCCAGTCCTTTTTCGCGATCGGCAATCAACAGCGTTTGACTATCCAGCTCGCGCTCCTGATCGTCCAGCGTTACCAGTTTTTCACCCTCTTCCGCGAGACGGACCACGATGGAGCGGTCTTTTACCATCGCCGCGTCAAATGCGTGCAACGGCTGTCCGTACTCCAGCATAACGTAGTTGGTGACGTCCACGACGTTGTTGATCGGACGGATACCTGCTGCCATCAAACGGTTTTTCATCCATTGCGGAGAGCTTTTGATCACGGCATTCGTAAAATGGCGTCCTACGTAACGATAGCACTCGTCCTCTGCTTCAATCTCCACTGTAACCGGATTGTCTTCGCCATTTTCGACGACTGCAATCTCCGGAAGAATCACTTCACGGCCGAGAATGGCGGCCACCTCATAGGCGACACCGAGCATGCTCAGACAGTCGGAGCGGTTTGGCGTCAAGCCCAGCTCCAGCACGTAATCGTCCATGCCCAAATAGGAAACGGCGTCCATGCCTACTTCTGCATCCTCAGGCAGAACCATGATGCCTTCCTGCTGGTCCTTGGCAAGCAGCTTGTCATTGAGGCCCAATTCTTTCGCCGAGCAAATCATTCCCTGCGATTCTACGCCGCGCAGCTTGGAGCGCTTGATATGCAGGTCTCCAGGCAGCTTGGCTCCAATCAGAGCGACGGGAACCTTTTGTCCCTGAGCGACGTTGGGAGCTCCGCACACGATCTGCAGATCCTCTCCCTGCCCTGCATCCACGATGCATACATTCAACCGGTCAGCATCCGGATGCTTGCTCTTTTCCTTTACATAGCCGACTACAACTTGGGAAACTCCCGCATTGCACGGTTCGACCGCATCCACTTCGATTCCGCTGCGGGTCAATTTCTCCGCCAGCTCGTAAGGTGTGATGTCATGCAGATCGACGTATTCCGATAACCACTGATAAGATACCTTCATGACTCTTTCGACTCTCCTTTCTAGGACCGGTTAAATTGTTTCAAGAAACGTACGTCATTTGTATAGAAATGGCGAATGTCTTCGACGCCGTATTTCAGCATGGCGATCCGCTCAACACCCATCCCAAAGGCGAATCCGCTGACTTCCTGCGGATCATAGCCGGCCATCTCCAGAACACGCGGGTGCACCATGCCGGAGCCGAGAATTTCGATCCAGCCGGTTTGTTTGCAAACGCGGCAGCCTTCTCCACCGCACTTGAAGCATTGCAGGTCGACTTCCGCGCTCGGCTCGGTAAACGGGAAGAAGCTGGGACGCAGACGGACCTGCTGATTCGGTCCGAACATCTGACGGGCAAACGTGAGCAGCGTTCCTTTCAAATCGCTCATCCGGATTCCCTTGTCGACTACGAGCCCTTCAATTTGCGTGAATTGATGGGAGTGGGTCGCATCATCGTCATCGCGGCGATACACTTTACCCGGGCAAATAATCTTGACGGGTGTTTTCCCCTCTTTTTTCAGCATCGTGCGAGCCTGTACAGGCGATGTATGAGTCCGCATCAAAATCTCTTCCGTCACGTAAAACGAGTCCTGCATGTCGCGAGCCGGGTGGTCCTTGGGCAGATTGAGCATCTCGAAGTTGAAGTGATCCAGCTCTACCTCCGGCCCCTCGGCAATGTCAAAGCCAAGGCCGATGAAAATGTCCTCGATCTCCTCGATGATGCGGGAGAGCGGATGCATTGTACCTGCCGGGATCGGGCGTCCCGGCAGAGTAACGTCCACCGACTGGGAGGCGAGCTTGGCTGCGAGCTGCGCCTCTTCCAGCGCTGCCTGTTTGCCGGCGAAGGCTTCCTCCAATGCACTGCGAACCTCATTGACCAATTGGCCTACGACAGGACGCTCTTCCGGGCTCAGGCTTCCCATTCCTCTCAGGAGCTCTGTCAGCTCCCCCTTTTTGCCAAGATACTTTACACGCAGCTCTTGTAGCTGCGCCCCATCCGCGACCTGGCTGATCTGGGCCAGGGCAGACTGTTTCATTTCCTGTAACCGCGTTTGCACGTCATATCGCTCCTTTACTGATTTTGGTAAAAAAAGAAAGACCCGCCCCAAAAAGGGACGAGTCATTACTCGCGGTACCACCCTTGTTAAACAGAGCCATACGGCTGCGGAGACACGATCCTGGTCCTCCAGCCCTCCATACGGCTTTGCTTCACTCGTTCATGATAACGGGTTGCCCCGGTTACCCCCTACTTTGTTCCTAAAATACTGTTCAGGGGCCAGCTCGAGAGTGAATTCGGCAGCTATAGTGTGGGATGCTTTCAGTCAGCGGCATCTCCTCCCTGAAAAACTATAGGTCCTGCGTACTAGTCTCTGTCATCGCTTTGCGTTATAATGCAGTTGTAGGAAAATTATAGCGCAACCTAAGCTAACTTTCAATTATACAAATGTTGCATGATGATTCGGCCCGGCTCCTACGAAATACCCTCTTTGGGAAGGGGACTTCAGACATGATCGACCAGGTTTCCGCTCTCTATGACAAGAAAATAGCTTGCCTGCATTGCCAATCCACCTTTACATCAAAACGAGTCCGCAGCGGCTCTCTTTCCATGTTGAAGCGCGACAGTGATTTTTGTACATACTTCAAGGAGCAATCGCTGAACCCGATCCTCTATACGGTCAATGTCTGCCCGTCCTGCGGTCTTGCCTTTAGCGACCAATTCAAGCAGCACCTGACTCCCTCGCAAAAAAAATTGGTGGGCGAGCTGATTTCCGCAAAATGGACGCCCAAGGAATTTGGGGGGATCCGCAGTCTGGAAGCAGCATTGGCCGCTTACAAACTGGCGATTTACGCAGCCGAGCTGACCGATCAGGTGCATTCCGTCAAAGCTGGCCTTTATTTGCGTCTGGCCTGGCTCTGCCGTTTCCAGGAAAACCAAGCGGAAGAAAAACGTTTCCTCCACATCGCCGCAAATGAATACGAGCAATCTTTCATCCATTCTGATTATACACAAGGCGAAAAAGAGATGTCGGAAGTTCGCGTCCTGTACCTGATCGGCGAATTAAAGCGACGCGTTGAGCAGTATGACGAAGCGATCCAGTATTTCTCGCGTACGCTGGAATACAGAAATCGCACGATTGAAACGGGCATACTCAGCATGGCCCAAGACCAATGGGCACAGGCTCGGGAAGATTACAAAGCAAAAAAGCAAAAGCAAGCGGCGAAGATCAGTTGACGGCCTGACCGATTCTCTTCCGTTGGGCCTCGTACACCAGTATGCCGGCTGCAACAGCCGCATTGAGCGATTCAGCCCGTCCGTACAAAGGAATGTGTACATAGCCGTCAGCAAGACGAGCCACCTGCTCGGAAACTCCCCGCCCTTCATTCCCGATCACGATTACCGCTTTTCCGCGATAATCAGCCTCGTCATAGGCGAGGCTGTTTTCTTTTAGCGAGGAGACGAGTACGTTGGCCCCCTGCTGTTGTAAAGTCTGAATTGCCTCGGGCAGGGAACGCAGAAAAACGGGCAGGCGGAACAGGGCTCCCATCGTAGCACGAACGACTTTTCCGTTGTACAGATCGACGCTACCCTCGCCCAGAACGACGCCATCCACCCCTGCGGCTTCGGCTGTGCGCAGAATCGTCCCGAGATTTCCCGGGTCCTGGATTTCATCGAGAACAAGCAGCAGGTAATCCCGCTCCGATGCTCTTTCTATCCATTCTGCCCAGTTTTCCGAATCTATTTTCACCTCAGCGACAATTCCCTGCGGAGATTTTGTCTCTGTCAACTTGCCAAGAACCGCAGAAGACACAGCGATCACCTGTACGTCTGTCCCCCGCTCGTCTAACGCCCGCAGGCATGCCGGATCAATCCCTCGACTCTCATCGTAGAGAACGGTAACCACCTGTGCCCCGCTGTTCAGCGCCTCCTCTACGAGATGGGCGCCTTCCACCAGAAAACGGTTCTGCTCCTCGCGCCCTTTCCGGTTCAAGAGCTGGTGCAATCGCTTGACCAGTGGATTTTGTACGGACGAAATCACTTCATGACGCATTTAGTCTTGCTCCTCAAATGTTTTTAGATGCTTGTTGTTTCCGATCACGACGAGGACGTCGCCAAACTGGATCACCTCGTCCGGACTCGGGGCGATATTGAACTTGTCACCGCTTTTAATTGCGATGACGTTTACCTCATAGCGTGCCCGGATGTCCAGCTGGCGCAAGGTTTTCCCCACCATTTTCGAGGACACTACGACCTCCGCCACGCTGTAATCCTCAGCCAGCTCGATGAAATCAAGAACATTGGCCGAGATCAGATTGTGTGCGACTCGCACCCCCATATCACGCTCCGGGAAGACGACCCGATCCGCGCCTACCTTGTAGAGCACCTGTCCGTGCCTTTCATTTTGCGCTTTGGCGACGATCTTTTTGACGCCCATTTCCTTTAGAATCAGCACGGTCAAGATGCTGGCCTGAATATCGGCTCCGATCGAGACGACGACGACATCAAAATTGCGGATGCCAATCTCGCGAAGCGCTCTCTCGTCTGTAGAATCGGCTGCAACCGCATGGGTCACGTACTGAATATTTTCATTGATTCGCTCTTCATCCTCGTCGATCCCCATCACTTCGTATTCCATTTCATACAAGGTGCGGGCTACACTGGATCCAAACCTGCCCATGCCAATGATAGCGAACTGCTTGGACATTCCTTCCACTCCTTCTTCATTCCTGCCTGCTGTTGGGTTAAAAAGCCCATCCCATCATTCGCAGAAGACATCCTCGGATAGTTGAATACCAAGCATTATAACACAAGGATTTACCCTGCTACAAAAGCAGGTATGAGCTTACCTGGAAAGACGAATACTAGGGGGGCAACCCATATCGAAAAAGGGGGTGTCCGTCCGTCATGAACATCGCTTCTCTGAACCTTCGTCAGGCGATTATGTACAAAATGCAGGGCTCTGACGCAAATGCCGTCGAAGATACCATCAGTGACGCCATTTCCACCGGTCAGGAAAAAACGCTTCCGGGATTGGGCGTGTTGTTCGAAGTGCTGTGGCAAAACAGCGATGCCTCGAGCCGTCAGGAAATGGTGCAAACGATTGCCGAGCATCTGCCGAAACAGGCTGACCGTCCGATTTAATCGAGAAGAGAGGGAGGGACTTCGTGGTCTCTCCCTTTTCACTTAGTGCATTTCCATGCCAAGTCGCCGCAGCTTTATCGTGTATTTCACCTCAATCGGGAATTGCTTGAAGTCTTTGAACCAGTCATGCTTTCTCCAGTAATCCGCATAATGATGGCCGCGCATGGCGAGACCGAGTTTGAGGATGTCGCTGTTGTACTGCTTCTGCAGGATATCAAGCATTTTCCTGGCCCGTTTTTCCATTTCTTTTTTGATGAGTTTCTGCAGCATCACGATCACCTCTTCCGGCGACCCTTCAACGTTTTTGGTCATTTCGATAATGTCCCCCTGTATCTCGCATAAGTACGCAACGCCATGTCCGCTATGGTTATCCTGTCCCGTCGCATGCGATCCTTTCATTTCCAATTTCGTTCTGACGAAGTGAGGACGAAAGGAGATGTACCCTCCTCCCTTACCCGGGAGCGGTACGATGACATCTCCTCCCCTTTTCTCATCTCTCAGCTGCAAAAGTGCCCACGTATGGATATCATTGAGCGAGCCGACCATTTTTTGATCCCGAAAAACAGCTACCCCTTTCCATTTGACGTCATCCTTATAGGCCTGCACATAGTTTAGCATCGGCTGCAAGGTCTCATTGGACGTCTGAATCAAGTATTCGCCCATCGTTTGGTCAGGGATCGTGCCCATTTTCGTTCCATTTTCGATGAGATCCATTAAAAACACGACGGGAATCTGGATCAAGCCGGGTTTCATCTCCAGCAAATCGGCTGCTCTCCCTTGAACGACGACAGGCCACATCAGACGTCGTATTTGAGGGTCCCGCCGAAAGCTGTCAATGATGTCATCCATTCCTCTTCTGGCCACGTCTTCACTGATAGCGAGCACACGCGTATGCCCGAGGAAAATCCGCTGATTCAGACGCTGCTGAAGATTGTTGACGGCATCAGTTACGGTTTTCCCGGTAACACTCATAATTTTTACCGCGTCCTTGTTTCCTCCCCCTCCCTGCCCGCTGCTGCCGACAATTTTGATCGGAATCGGAATTTGTACAGTCAATTTATATAAGTTCTGCCTGCCCTCGACCAAGTCGATGCCAAGCGCGATAACGGATGTTCTCTCCTCCAGTTCGCGCCGATCCCAGCAGCCTGTCAAAAGCGTCATAAAGAGTAATAAACAGCATAGGGAAGCCCAGGCTTTACCCATGCGCATCACTTCCCTTTTCCCTTTTTCTTCCCCGGTCGCGATAGAGCATGATCAGCCAGTGGATCAAAGGTGAGACGACGCTGATCCAGACGATTGTATATCCGATTAAAGAGGTCATCTTAAAGAGCTCCACGATGTTCTGCGGTCCAATCGCAACGAAAAAAAGGGGAAAGATCAAAACAATAGATGCAATCCGCTGGAAAAGCATTCCCTTCTTCAGAAGCTGGCGCAAGCCGTAGATTACTGCATAGTATCCATTAGCTACGGTTGTAAAAACAGCCGCTACCCAGACAGCGAGAAAAGCCGATTCCAGCCGTTCCAATATCAATCCGGGCACTTGCGTCGACTTGACGAGCTCCAAGGTCGGCCAGGTTACCCTTTGCAATTCCTCATGGCCAAAAACGACGATCCCCGCGAGGACGATCAATGTGTATACAAAAACAGAGATCCCGATACCGTAGAACCCTGCTTTGACTTTTCCCGTATTTTCGTGTGCAAAAGCGAAAAAGATCAGCATGATCTCGTAACCTTGAAATGAAAAATTGGTCTCAAACGCCCCCGTGATAATGGTCTCCCAAGGCACCCTGATCAGTGGGAGTATGTTGTTCCATTCCGCTTTTTGAAAGGACGCAAGCGCAATAAACAGAATCGGGAACAAAATGAGCGGAAACAGGATTTCATTGACCCGGGCAAGGGTATCGATCTCGTGCAAGCAGAGAATCACAGCCAACACGAACATCGAGACAATAATGACCTCCAGTGGCGTATCCATCAATACAGCTGTAACGACCACCTCACCAAAAATACGGGATGTTATGGCCGTGGTCACGAAGAGAGCAATGAGAAACATCATAATCCATGGCAGGCTGAGCCAAAACCCCAAACGGGATTGCTCGTGTCCCCCCCACACAATCCGACTGTACTGGATAAATGTCAGTCCAGGGAAACGTCTGCTTAAAACCGCGATCAACCAAATCGCAAAAAACGTCAGAACCGACCCCAAAATCGGAGCCATCCAGCCCGCTTCAAACATCTTTTCAGTGGTTGTTCTCGGCAATGTCAGAACACCTACGCCAATCAGCGTGCTGGTAATGAGCGAAGTCATCTGCCACAGGGAAAACGTATTGTGCTGCGGATCTTTCCCAAGCTGGCTCATGACTTCTCTCCCCCCTTGCGGATCTCGTCCTGAGGATGGAACATGGTGGGGCGCCTTGTCAGCCACCTGAATGGCATGCGAATGACCATGTCCCTCATCGCGACCAAATTAATCGGGCTGATCGGTGTCAAGTAAGGCACGCCAAACGACTTCAGGGACGAAAGATGGATCAGGATAATGATGATAAACAGCATAATCCCGTACAAGCCAAACATCCCCGCCAATAGCATCAACGGGAATCGCAGCATCCGAATGGCGATAGCGGCACTATAGCTGGGGGTTGCAAAGGAACCGATCGTGGTCAGCGCGACGATGATGACCATGATCGGACTGACGAGGCCGGCCGAAACAGCGGCTTCACCGACGACAAGCGCTCCAACGATTCCGATGGTAGGTCCAATGGGGCCAGGCAGACGTACGCTTGCTTCCCGCAAAATCTCAATCGCCGTCTCCATAATTAATGCCTCCATCACAGACGGAAAAGGCACAGTTGAGCGTCCGGCAGCCATGGCTATAACAAGCCGGGAAGGGATCATTTCCGGATGAAACGAGCTGAACGCGATGTAAAGAGACGGCATAAGCAGCGCGATAATCATGCTGACTCCCCGAATCATCCTGATAAAGGTTGCGATATAAAAGCGTTCATAGTAATCTTCCGGGCTCTGATAGAACTGCGAGAAGACAGCCGGTGCGATTAGGGCAAACGGAGTGCCATCAACCAGAATCGCCACCTTTCCTTCCAGCAGGTTGGCGACCACCTTGTCCGGCCTTTCC
The DNA here is from genome assembly GCF_037964015.1 of Brevibacillus sp. FSL K6-6036. Classification (NCBI taxonomy): domain Bacteria; kingdom Bacillati; phylum Bacillota; class Bacilli; order Caryophanales; family Paenibacillaceae; genus Brevibacillus; species Brevibacillus sp. FSL K6-6036. The sequence continues at coordinate 1,528,863 of NZ_CP150173.1, read as the reverse complement.
GTGTTCTGTATCTGCGGGAAAGGAGACCAGCGGGTGTCCTGGATCAACTGCTCGATATAGCCGCTCTCTAATATGGCGTCGATGTTGATGTTTTCAACCCTTCGGCAAATTTCCTGAACGATGGGCTGATGAGCGATCCCCTCGATATAAGTAACGTAAATATCCGTCTGTGTCCGTTGGCCTACTACAAAATGCTTGAGCCGCAGGTTGGGGTCTTTTAGCCGCGACCGGATTAGCGCTGAATTAACGCAAAGCGTCTCTGCAAAGCCGTCGCGCGGCCCACGTACGACAGACTCCGTTTTGGGCTCTTCCACCCCACGTCGATCCCATCCCCTGGTGTTGTTTAAAAACACCTTGTTCTGTCCATCCAGAACAAGCACGGCATTTCCAGAGAGGATGTTGCGAATCGCCTGCCGCAGTCGGTCTGTAGATTCCAGCTCATTGACAGCCGGTTTTTCGTAGGTGACACTCGTGGAAGCCATAAACCGTATGATATACTCACTGACCACACCTCGGTCCACCATGCCATCTATGAATAGCAGAGCGGCCTCTGTGCCGTTTTTCATAGTAAACCTCCGTACCACCAAGTCATCGCTTTTGCCGAGCTGTTTCTCCAGCAGGGCGAGGTTTTCTTCCAGACTGGAGGAGAGGATCGTATCAGGGACGCTTTCCATGCTTTTATTGGCATGTTGTGTAAGGGCAGCATTCCGCAAACTTGCTTTTCGCTTTTCCCACGCTTTCCAAAACTGGCTCAACGCTCTCCCCCCTGTACCGTCAGATGTGGTTAGTGTGCCCAAAAATGGATAGAACACTCTCCTTTTCATTCTGATGGAACAGGTAAAACGTCCGTTGAACAACAAAAAAAAACCGCCTTTACGACAAGGCGGACCATTTCAGGATATAGCGAATCGCTAGAAAAAGCAGATACATCTGAATGATGAAAAAAACCGGAACAGGGATCGTAAAAGAGAGGTGCTTGGTCTTGTGGCGGAAAAAGAGCATACCCGCCCAGGTCCCTGCTGCCCCTCCCAATGCAGCGACGAGCAGGAGCCCGGATTCGGGTATGCGAAGCCTTCCCTGCTTGGCGCAGCGCTTGTCGTTTGCCGTCACCATGAAGGCGTACACATTGACAAGAATGATGCCCGCAAGCAGCCAGAGCAGCTGCTGGCTCCACCAGCCGTACCCGATCATGAGCCAGGTACACGCCAGCAGAGCATTGCGAACCCTTTTATACGTTTCCAAATGATGCTGGTTGTTCATCTTTATTCTCCTTTTGCCCGAAAAGCGCGATTGGCAACAATGAACCGGCGAATGAGAAGACCTGCAGCAAACAGAACCGCCAGCACCAGAAGGCCATATAAACCGTAGGAGCGGATTAATGTGATGATCCCTTCTACATTGCGTCCAAAAATGTATCCAATCGCATAAAACGCAGCCGTCCATAATAAGCCGATCGGGTACGACAAAATCGCATAGCGTCGGAAGGTCATTCCGCTCATTGCGACGATATACGGAACCACGTGCCGAACCACAGGAAACAAATAGCTGAAGCAAAGAGCCAGCGTGCCGTACTTCTCCAGCAAAGCAGTAGAGCGCTGGACCGTATGCCTCATCTTTTCCGTTTTGGACAACCACTTCAGGATCGGTTTGCCAAAGAATTTTCCGAGCAGAAATCCGATCGTCAATCCCGAAGCTACTCCGATATAGCCTGCCAAAAAGGCGTAGACCGGGTCCAGCAGTTTAATTGAAGCCAGAAATCCCCCCGTGGCCACCACCAATTCGTCTGGAATGGGCAATCCGACGATCCCCAGCCAGAGCAAAAAGAAGATGGCAATATAGCCGTATTGCTCGATTATCGACATCAACAGGTTGATTTCCATGGCGCAAAAAATCCCCTATCCTCGCCGCTTGGCTCTGTTTCGTTTAGGCCGTCGGCGCTATTTCCAATTTCATATCCCTTTTACCTATACGGATGCACAGCCCCAAAAGTTACTTGTACTATTTTGCAATCTAAACAAGGCTTTTATCAATACAAATCATTTATTGAACAAGAAATGATCTACCGAATGGACAAAAGCTCGTCTTGCTTGACCACCGTATAGGAATTATCCTGACCTTCCTGATAGGGATAATACACAACCAATACATGCGAACCTTCTACAAGCTCACCAGATTCCTCCCATTTCCCAATGTCGAAGGAAACAAGAGCAGGCAGGGTGTGCTTGAAATACTCCTTCTCCGTTGCGGTATGTCGGGCGAAATCTTCGCGCAGCTGCTCGCGTTTTTCCGCGACGACCTGATAGAGCGCTTGCAGGTCCGATTTTTCCAGTACGTCATCCCACCAGAGTTTTCGCGGGCGATGCTTTTGATTCCGCAGGTAATCGTATTTCATCAGGCTGAGAATGTGCTGCATCTGCTCTGTCCCGCGAGTCTCCAGAAACAGGCGCAAACGGAGAAACAAATCCTCCAACTGATGACCGATCCGGCTCCACCCTTTTTCTTCCCAAAAATCTCCAAACTCCTGAAAGAAATCAAAAGGTGTGGCAAAGGTGCGGGTCACAAGCCATTCCAGCGTGTTGTCCATACGATGCGCATTCCAGTACTTCTCCAGAATATCCTCTGCCCGCTTGATCCGCTGCATGTCGCCAAAAGAGAGTACATTGTTCCCGAGAATTTCGTACGGAGCCTGGTCCATGTAAATATAGCCGTGATTGGCTGCCCGCGCTCTGACGCCAGTACCGCGCAGCATCTTCAGAAAACCGAGCTGAAGCTCTTCCGGCCGAAGCGCGAACACATCGTTGAACGTCTTGCGAAACGAATCGTAGTCCTCTTCGGGGAGTCCTGCAATCAAATCAAGATGCTGGTCAATTTTTTTGGAATTCTTGATTTTGGTAACGGTATTGGCCAGGCGATCAAAGCGTTGAATCCGCTGTACGAGGCGGTTCGTCTCGTCATTGGTCGACTGGACGCCGATTTCAAACCGGAAAATTCCCGGAGGCGCATTTTCAATCAGGAAGTCGAGAACGTCGGCACGCAGAATGTCGGCCGTGATCTCGAACTGAAACACGGTTCCATTGTGATTGTCAATCAGGAACTGAAAGATCTCCAATGCGTACTTCTTGTTGATGTTAAACGTCCGGTCGACGAATTTAATCGTTTTGACCCCGTGGGAAATAAGCCTCAATAAATCAGCCTTCACTCGCTCAAGGCCAAAATAGCGGACCCCGTCTTCAATGGAGGACAGGCAGTACTGGCACTTGAACGGACAGCCACGCGACGCCTCGAAATAAACGACCCGATTGTTCAGCTCGTCCAGATCCTCTTCAAATGGGGAAGGGATGGAATCCAAGTTCTCAATTTGTGCACGCGGAGCGCTAAACCTGACGTGCTCTCCGTCGCGATAGGCGATGCCCGCGACGTCCTTTAAGCGAGGAGGCTCTCCTGTACGAAACGATTCATCATAGGCTTGCATCAATTCAAGAAACGTCTGCTCGCCTTCCCCCAGCACGATCACATCGAATTCCGGGTGCTGCCTAAGCCAGTGGTCGGCATCATAGCTTACTTCCGGACCTCCGACGATGACGGGCAGGTCGGGACGGATTTTCTTCAAGTTGGCGATCACGTCGATCGTCTCGCGGATATTCCAGATGTAACAGGAAAAAGCGGCAATATCCGGCTGCCGCTTGTAGATGTCACCGACGACATTCAGGGTTACATCGTTTATCGTGTATTCGGCCAATTCAATATCGGGAAATGTCGGCTTTGTATAGCTGCGCAAATAACGCAAGGCCAGTGAAGAGTGTATGAACTTGGCGTTAAGTGTAGACAATAAAATTTTCATCTGTACGTGTACTCCTCTTGGACAAATCTCCCCCTGTCTTTCGCACAGGGGACAGGCACTTTTTGCCTTCTGTAACAGTATCACAAGCCATGCCCGGCAGCAAATGCAGATACTGGTCCTACCCTTTTTTGGTCAGCTCCCGGATGACATGTCCAAGCTCCGGCACGATCAAACGATTCATCGCCAAGCGGACTGCTCCTGTAGAACCTGGCGTAGAAAAAATGGCCTTTCCCTGTTTGACTCCTGCGACCGCTCTGCTGAGAATGGCTGCCGAGCCGATGTCCTCCGTGTAGCTCAACATGCGGAACAACTCGCCGAAGCCCGGAATCTCCTTTTCCAAAAGACCCGAAACGGCTTCAAATGTATTGTCCCGAGGAGAGATGCCTGTCCCGCCATTTAGCAAAATCGCTTGAACCGCCGGATCGGCCACTCCTTCTTCGATGGCTGCGATCACCTGTGCAGGCTCGTCCTTTACGATGCGATATTGCAAAGTAAGATGGCCAGCCTCCTGCAACAGCTCCATCATCAATTGGCCGCTCTTGTCCGTCTCTTCGGTCCTTGTATCTGAAACGGTAATCACCATGCAGCCCACTTGCTTCGGGGCATTTGCCTTATGCTCCTTCGTGCTCATATGATTTCATCCTCTCTGGAAACGGCATAGGAAAAACCGTCCCGCCCCCCGTCTTTTATCTGAAGCCATGATACCATTTTCATGGCAGGCCTATCCAGTCACGTGCAATACCGTTCGATTACATGTTTCACTCCCTGCTGGATCGGGATTGTTTTATAATGAGGCGATAGAAGGTTGACATTGCTTTCATCGAGGTGGGTACTCACATGCCAAATCGCCCTTTCTTTTCCTTTCACTTTCACAAGCATTCCAAGACACCGCTTAACGTTCAACTGTTCGAACAGTTGCAAACAGCCATCTTGCGCGGCGCCTTTCTCCAGGGAGACCAGCTGATTTCGCTTCGCGAGATGAAGGCGATCACCGGCTGTTCTTTGGAAACGGTGAAAAAAGCGTACGATTTGCTGGTCCAACATGAATGGGTAGAAGCCCTGCACGGAAAGGGGTATTTCCTCACCGCAAAAGCCAGGGAAATGCGACGCAGCGACCGGCTCCCTCTCGCTGATATTCCGTTCTTCTCATTGGCTGATTCTACACCCCCGCCAGGCGACGACTTGCTGCGCCGACTGCGCTCTTCCTTTGCGGATAGCGTAAACGTGCTGACTGAACAGGCAGGGCAAAAGAAACTCCGAAGAATACAGGCTGCAGACGCCTATTGCGTACATTTGAACAGCCGGGGAATACCTGCCGCACCTGAGCGTCTGCTATTGTTTAACCGCAGTACAAGTGCATTTACCTTCGTTGTTCAGCAGCTTATGCAGAAAACAGATATCGTCTTTGTGGAAGAATACCATTACCCTGTATTTTCCTCTTTGCTGAAACACTGCGGCATCACCGCAAAAGCGATCCCGCTAGACAGGGAAGGCATAGATATAGAAGCTTTGGAAGCCGCAACGAAAACAGCTCCTCCCGGGTGGCTTTTGATCAATCCGCATCACCATTTTCCTACCGGGATCAGCTATTCTCGCAAGCGGAAAGAATATTTGCTTGACTGGGCGGAAAGAAATCGCGTGACGCTTTTGGAAAACGACCATCACGGAGATTTGTGGTTTCGCAGACCAAGTCGCACGCTTTACCAGCTTGCAGTGGAAACAGGACGCTCAGTCCCCGTCTATACGCTTCATTCCTTTTCCAAAACGCTTGGGCGCGACCTTCAACTAGGGGCGCTCGTGCTTCCAAGCCAGCTTACGGAGGAGGAGCGTGAGCGTTTGCGGCAGCTCGTTTCCCTTACAGGTGCAGAGCCATCCTTGCTCATTTTGGAGGCGGCCGTTTCCCTCCTGAACGATCCGTGGTTTGCCGAAGTTTATCTGGCGGAAAGACGCTCTCTCTTTTTTGCCAGATGGCAATGCCTGCTTCAGGAACAGCCGCAAGCACTGCCGGCACATGCCCGCCTGCTGCCGATAAAAGGCGGACTCAATACGTGGATCGAGTGGGGGACGCCCAGTCCGCACGCTGCCGCACAGGAAGAACGGGTAATTGCTCACCTGCGCGAGGAGGGACTTGAACTTGCGGCAGGAAAGTCCTTTCGCCTTCCCGACGAACCAGAGGGACTCATCCGGCGGCCAGCCGTTCGCTTTCCGTTAGCTCCGCTGGACAAGCGCGAGCTGACGTATTGGCTGCAGCGCCTGGGAGCCATGCTCCTTCGTTAAAAATCCATCTTCACCTCTTGCACTTCGTCTATTATACTTACATTGGTTCCTGACATACTAAGCGAAAGCCTTTTGCCCAATCAAACGGAGAGAACCGAGGATGATCGCGAATGATACGGAAAATTGTAGAGAAGCTCCACCTTGATCCCCCGAAAACCCTTGTCCTTGGTTTTGCCCTTATCATTCTGCTTGGTGCCTTTCTGCTCACGCTGCCTGTCGCGACGATCGACGGGGCGGGACTTTCCTGGCTGGATGCCTTGTTTACCTCTACGTCCGCCACATGCGTAACAGGATTGGTCGTCGTGGATACAGGCACGACATTTACTTTGTTCGGGCAGCTCGTGATCTTGAGCTTGATCCAGGTCGGCGGGCTCGGCTTCATGACCATCGCCACTTTTTTTGCTCTGATCATGCGCAAGCGAATTTCTTTGCGCGAGCGCCTTCTCCTGCAGGAATCCTTAAACCAGGTTTCGATTGAAGGGATTGTGCGCCTGGCAAAGCTGATCATTATTTTTACAGCTATCACCGAGGTTATCGGCGGATTGCTGCTGGCCCTGCGCTTTTCTTTTGACATGCCGGTCGGCAGAGCCTTTTACTACGGCTTTTTTCATGCCATCTCCAATTTTAACAACGCCGGCTTCGACTTGATGGGCGACTTCTCCAGCCTGACACGCTATGTATCGGACCCTGTTGTGACGTTGGTCGTCTGCGCCATGATCATTCTGGGCGGGATCGGCTTCATCGTCGTCAGCGAAGTGTTTGAATACCGTCAGACAAAGCGATTGTCGCTCCATACAAAAGTTGTTTTGTACACGACTGCCTGTCTGATCCTGATCGGTACCGGACTGATTTTTATACTGGAATACAACAATCCGAAGACGCTTCAGCCGCTTTCGCCATTGGGGAAGGTGCTCGGCTCCCTGTATCAGTCCGTCACGGCACGTACGGCAGGCTCAAACACGTTGAGCATCGGAGATATGCGGCAGTCTTCCCTGTTTCTCATCATCCTGTTGATGTTTATCGGGGCCTCTCCAGGGTCTACGGGAGGCGGTATCAAGACGACGACCTTCGCTACCCTGATCGGAGCCGTCATCGCCCAGATCAAAGGGAAGGAAGATGTGATTTTTTTCCGCCAGAGATTGCTGCCCCATGTCATCTATAAATCGCTGACTGTAACCGTCATCGGGATGCTTGTCGTCATCGTCGTAACGATGATCCTCACCATTACCGAAGCGGGTGCCGAATTTTTGATGATCCTGTTCGAGGTGACCTCCGCATTTGCCACAACGGGGCTTTCGATGGGACTTACCCCGCTGCTGACCCCGATCGGCAAGATCCTGATCATCCTGACCATGTTTGCAGGCAGGCTAGGCCCCCTTACCATCGCCTTTGCACTAGCCCAGCGAAAGCAAAAGGAATACTACCGCTATCCAAAAGGAAAAATCATGATTGGATAGCGAATAAAACAGCCCCGTCACTTCAGCCCAGAGGCCGAATGGACGGGGTTGTCGTTTTTCGCGCCAATAAATAGCCGGCAAGCAACAGGGCAAGGCTCCACGCTCCACTCACATAGAGCGGATCGATACCGGTCACAGGCAGCAGCAGCCAGCTCCAGACCAGTGCGAAAATCGGCGCGCCCCAAATCGCGACTGCTCCATAGCGCTCATGTACCGGCGTCAACTGAAACAGGAAGAAAAGCACGGGGAAAAATACCGTGACCCCTCTGAGCGTCATCGCCAGGAAGGCCCAATGAAGAATGAGTGCATGCTCATCCAGACAGACAAATGCGTAAGCCATCAAAATTACAACGATGATCAACAATCGTGAGAGGGCCAGATTTTTTTTGTCTGAGCGAAAGCGGTCCGTATATTTCTGGATGACATCCCGATTGAGAATCGTTGCGATGCTGAGTGTCAATGCGGCGCCTGTCATCACCACAGAAAGCAGGATAACGGCATATGCCCCACCGGCCAGCCATGTCGGGGAATGGAGCAGAAAGAACTGGGGAACGGCCTCGCGCGGTGAAAGCTGCGGATGCGTGTCATGCATATACATCCCGATCCATGCACTCACCAGACCGATCAAAATGATGACAACTCCCGCTGTCACGGCGCCTGTCCGGGCATCTGCGGCACTGCGGCTCGCGAAAATGGGCTGAAGATACGCCTGCGTAGAAAAAATGCCGACGATCATTGCTGCACCCTGCGCCCAGCCTATGCCTGCTTCCGGCACAGTCAGAGTGAAACGCCCTTCGCCCCACCAACGGATGTAGCTGTCTCCGCTCACTTGCCACCACAGCCAAGCGCCAGTCCCGACCAGCAGCAGTACAAGCATGGCTGTTTTTAACGTCCCGACGATGCTCGCTCCCATGAAACCGCCAGCCAGCACGTAAGCAAAAATTAAAAAGGACGGGATCAACGCCATAACAACCAACGGCCCTTTCCAGAAAACAGTGACGAACGGAAGGGCAGCCAGCAATTGTGCGATCACCTGGATAAACATGCCCAAGGATAAAAACAAGCTGGCTCCCAGTTGCGAGCGGCGACCGTATTGCCCTCCGACCAGCTCTGGCAGCGTCTCCACCCTCATCCGAATAAAGCGATTGGCAAACAGCCCAAGCAGCATGACCGCAACCCCGCCGCCCAGCGTAAACCAGATCGAAGCCAAGCCGTACTGAAAGGCAAGCTCTCCCGTTCCGACGATAGAGGTGCCGCCGACGAATCCACCTACCAGGGCTCCGGCAACCATCCCGGCTGACAAGGAGCCCCCTGCATTGCTAAAATCGCTGCTGCGCCGTACAGCTCGCTTCGCCACAACACCGGCAACGACTGTACACATCAAGACCGCAAGAAAACTGAGCAGAAATCCGATCGAGGACACGCTGTTCTCCCCTCTAATGCTGCTTTGTTGGGCCGCCACGGCAACACGTGGCGACATCTGTCAAAAGATTGAGTTAATGACTTTAGTATATTACAAGAATGAGTTCATTCACAATAAGGGTTTACCCTTCCAGTGATATGAGCCATAAAAAAGACCCTGCTTGCTGTCGGCACAACGACCTTTGCAAACAGGATCCCGTGTATTCTCTTTACTTGGAAACGGCGGAGCCGGAGAGTGCTTCGCACACCAGTCGGCCCATTTCTTTTGTTCCAATCGCTTTGCTTCTGTCTGCGGCGATGTCTCCGGTACGGTGTCCCGCTTCCAGTACGGACCAGACAGCACGCTCTACATCATCTGCCGCTTTGTCCATCCCAAAGGAGAGCCGGAGCATCATCGCTGCGGACAGGATCGTCGCCAACGGATTGGCGATTCCTTGTCCGGCGATGTCAGGCGCCGAACCGTGAACCGGTTCGTACAGGCCAAAGCTTCCCTCAGCGAGGCTTGCCGATGCCAGCATACCGATCGAACCGGTCAGCATGGCCGCCTGATCGCTCAAAATGTCCCCAAACATATTTTCTGTCACGATGACATCAAACTGCTTCGGAGCCCGGACCAACTGCATGGCGCACGCGTCTACCAGCATATGGGAGAGCTCGACGTCCGGATAATCGGCCGCTACCCGCTCTGTTACCTTCCGCCAGAGACGGGAGCTTTCGAGAACATTCGCCTTGTCTACCGAGACGAGGCGTTTTTGGCGCTTGCGGGCCACATCAAACGCGACGCGGACGATACGCTCGACCTCCGCCTCGTGATAGATGCATTGGTCTTCTGCCACTTCGCCGTTCGGTCCGTCGTAGCGTTTTTTCTCTCCGAAATAGATGCCGCCTGTCAGCTCCCGGACGACGATCAGATCGACGCCAGATACGACCTCCGGCTTGAGCGAGGACGCCTCTACCATCGAGGAATGCATGGTCGCCGGCCGAATATTCGCAAACAAGCCCAGCTCTTTGCGAATGCCGAGAAGCCCCGCTTCCGGACGAAGATGGCCGGGATTTTGATCCCATTTGGGACCGCCCACGGCACCCAGCATAACCGCATCCGCTTCTTTTGAGATCGCGATGGTTTCTGCTGGCAGCGGTGTTCCATCTGTGTCGATGGCGATACCGCCGATGCGTCCGTATTTGTAGTCAAATGTTACTCCTTCACGTTCTGCCACCAAAGAGAGAACCTTGACCGCTTCCTCCATGATTTCCGGTCCGATTCCGTCTCCGGGCAGGACTGCGATGCGATAGTTTTTTTTCATCTTCATCCCGCTTTTCTTTCAGTATCGTCTCATGCAAGTATGGTTGATCTCTTCCACGTATCGTTTTTCTTCTATTTATATATGGTTTCATGCAGCCGATTCATATCCGGCATCATATACAACCGAATCGTTTTACCGGCTGCGTTCGGTTTCCTATCATTTTTACCGTCTGCCGTACGCTTTGGTCTCTTCCACTCTATCCTTTTTACCGTTCGTCACACGCTCAGCTCGTCGCTGCTACCAGGGCCTCTCCGCGACGCTCCAGAATCTTGTTGATGGCCCGCACATAAGCAATTGCGCTCGCTTCCAGAACGTCCGTGCTTACGCCACGGCCGGTTACCGTAAGATCGCCCTGCTGCAAGCGGACAAACACTTCTCCGAGGGCATCCTGGCCTTGTGTTACCGAGAGAATTTTGTAATCGGTCAGACTGACCTCTTCACCCGTCGCCCGATCAATTGCCTTGTAAATGGAATCAACAGAACCGTTTCCGCATGCAGCCTCCTCGCATGTCGAACCATCTGCCCGCACCAGTCTTACGCTCGCGGTCGGTACGGAGAGGTTGCCGTAGGAAAGCTGTACGGACTCGAGGCGGTACATTTCCGTCCCGCGGACCATTTTTCCGTCAACCAGAGCCAGAATGTCATCGTCGCTGATCTCTTTCTTCTTGTCGCACAATTCCTTGAAGGAAGCAAAAGCCGCGTCGATCTCTTCCTGCTCCAGATGGTAGCCAAGCTCCACCAGCTTTTCTTTGAAAGCATGGCGGCCGGAGTGTTTGCCCAGCACCAGCTTGTTGGATTTGAAGCCGACGGATTCCGGACGAATAATTTCGTAGGTGGTCGCCTCTTTGAGCACGCCGTCCTGGTGAATTCCCGATTCGTGGGCAAACGCATTCGCCCCCACGACCGCCTTGTTCCCAGGCACGATCATCCCGGTCAAACGGCTGACCAGCTGACTGGTCCGGGCGATTTCCTTCAGATTCAGCTTGGTCGTCGCCTCGTAGAAATCCTTGCGAGTCTCAAGGGCGAGAGCCACTTCCTCCAACGCTGCGTTGCCTGCGCGCTCTCCGATACCGTTGATGGTTCCTTCCACTTGGGTCGCGCCCGCTTCCACTGCGGCGAGGCTGTTTGCCACCGCCATGCCCAAATCGTCATGGCAGTGACAGCTCAGGCGGATTCCTTCCACTCCGGGAACGCGCTGGCGCAGCTCGCGGAAGATGTTTCCGTACTGGTACGGTGTCATGTAACCGACTGTATCCGGGATGTTGACTGTGGTCGCGCCTGCTTTGATCACAGCTTCTACCACTTCGGCCAGAAAATCGATCTCGGTGCGGGCAGCATCCTCGGCGGAGAACTGCACTTCCGTAAAGTATTTCTTGGCGTATGTGACTGCTTCCACCGCTTTTTCCAGCACCTGCTCCTTGGACATGCGCAGCTTGTGCTCGCGGTGAATCGGCGATGTCGCCAAAAAGACGTGGAGGCAGGCGTTTTGCGCATGGCGCAGCGCTTCGTATGCCTTATCCATATCGCCCTTGACCGCGCGGGCCAGGCTGACGATGGTGGAATTTTTCACGCGCTTTGCCACTTCGGCCACGGACTTTTGGTCGCCCGGGGAGGCAGCGGCAAAACCCGCTTCAATTCTCGTAACGCCCAGCTTCTCTAGTTGTAGGGCGATCTCCACCTTCTCGTTCGTGCTGATGTTGACGCCCGGAGACTGCTCCCCGTCGCGCAGTGTTGTATCAAAAATCTCAATGGTCCGCATGAACTTTCCACCTCCACAAAGTTGTTTTGTGTTCTTTCTTATTTATTCAACCAGGACATCATGCCGCGCAGCTTCGCACCCACTTGCTCGATGCCATGTTCTGCTTCCAGGCGGCGGCGAGCATTGAAGCCAGGGCGGTTCGCCTGGTTTTCCAAGATCCAGTTGCGAGCGAATGTGCCATCTTGAATTTCAGCGAGCACTTTTTTCATCTCTTTGCGAGTTTCGTCCGTGATGATGCGACGGCCCGTGCTGTAATCGCCGTATTCAGCCGTGTCACTGATCGAGTAGCGCATGCGGGCGAGTCCGCCTTCGTACATCAGGTCAACGATCAGCTTCAGCTCATGCAGACATTCGAAGTAGGCAATTTCCGGCTCGTATCCAGCCTCAACCAGCGTATCGAAGCCCGCTTTTACCAGCTCGCTCACGCCGCCGCACAATACAGCCTGCTCACCGAACAGATCTGTTTCAGTCTCTTCGCGGAAGGACGTTTCGATGACGCCCGCCCGGGTGCAGCCGATGCCGCTTGCGTACGCCAGTGCTGTTTCCTTCGCTTTGCCGGAAGCATCCTGGTATACCGCGATCAGACCTGGAACGCCGAAGCCCTCTTGATACACGCGGCGCACGAGATGGCCCGGGCTCTTTGGAGCAACCATGATCACGTCAACGTCTGCTGGAGGCACGATTTGCCCGAAGTGGATGTTGAAGCCGTGGGAGAAGCAAAGCGTCGCGCCCGCTTTCAGATTGCCTGCGATCTCGTCGCGGTATACTTGCGCCTGACGCTCATCCGGCATGAGGATTTGCACCACATCTGCACGGCTGGCCGCTTCCGCTACCGATACGACTTCAAAGCCGTCTTTTGCCGCTTGGTCCCAGGATTTCCCTTCACGAAGACCGACAATGACTTTATAACCGCTGTCGCGCAGGTTTTGTGCTTGCGCGTGGCCTTGGCTGCCGTATCCGATAATTGCTACCGTTTTTCCTCTCAGTGCCTCTTTGTTTACGTCTGCTTCATAGTACATAGTTACCATGTGTATAGCCTCCCTAAAAAAGTTTAGTTGTTATCATTATTCTGAATATGCTGGTTTATACGTTGGCCGGTACAGGCACAACACTGCGTGCCATTGCCATGGAACCGGTACGCGTCAGCTCAATGATACCGTAGGTTTGCAAAAGAACGAGCAAGGCGTCGATTTTTTCTGTATCCCCTGTTACCTGGACGATCAGCGAATTTGGACCTACATCGACGATTGCGGCCCGGAACGGCTCGACAATTCCGTTCAATTCGGCCAACTGGCTCGGGTTGGCACTTACTTTGATCAGTGCCAGCTCCCTGGATACAAAGCTGTTTGCGCTGAGGTTCGTAACATTGATCACATCAATCAATTTATAGAGCTGCTTCATTAATTGATCGATTTTTTGCTCGTCTCCCCCGGTGGTGATGATCATCCGGGACAGCCCCGCCTCTTCGCTTCCGCCGACAGTGATGCTGTCGATATTGAAGCCGCGCTGGCCAAACAGATTGGCGACACGCGTCAGCACGCCGGGTTGGTCATTGACGAGTACGGCAATCGTATGTCGCTGCATCTAGTCGTCCCCCAATACCATTTGATCTAATGTGTTGCCGGCAGCAACCATCGGATAGACGTTTTCTTCCTGGGCCACGCGGAAATCCACAACGACTGGACCGTCATGCCGGAGTGCTTCGGCCCAGACAGCTTCTGCCTCCTCTGGCGTCGATGCCCGCAAGCCCTTTACTCCGTAAGCCTCTGCCAATTTGACAAAGTCCGGGCTGCAGGTCAGATCGATCTGGCTGTAGCGGTTGTCGTAGAACAGCTCCTGCCACTGGCGAACCATTCCGAGACACTGGTTGTTGATGATGGCGACCTTGACCGGTACGCGATACTGGGCGAGAATTGCCAGCTCCTGGTTGGTCATCTGGAAGCCGCCATCCCCTACCACCGCGATAACTGTTCGCTCTGGATGTGCAATCTGCGCGCCGATCGCGGCCGGGAAGCCGAAGCCCATCGTGCCGAGACCGCCCGAGGAGATGAAGGAGCGGGTATGCTTGAACTTGTAGTACTGTGCCGTCCACATCTGATGCTGTCCGACGTCTGTCGTGACAATCGCTTCTCCATTCGTGGAGCGGTACAGCAGTTCAATCACCGCTTGCGGCTTCAAGACCTCGCCATCCTTTTTGTAGCTGTACGGCTTTTCTGCCTGCCACTTGTGCAGCTGCGCAATCCACTCCTCGGAGTCGCACCGGGAGATGAGCGGCAGCGCCTTTTGCAAGGTGCTCTTCACATCTCCGGTCACCTTTACGGCTGTGGAGACGTTTTTGCCAAGCTCCGCCGGATCGATGTCCACGTGGACGATGCGGGCTTTCGGAGCAAACTCCTTCGTCCGCCCCATCGTGATCCGGTCGTCGAAGCGGGCACCGAGCCCGATGACACAGTCAGCGTTGAGCAGCGCCTGATTGGCTGTGTAGGAGCCGTGCATTCCCGGCATTCCCAGAGACAGCTCGTGTACCCCTGGAAATCCGCCCAGCCCCATGAAGGTGTTGATGACCGGAATCCGCGCCGCTTCGGCGAAAGCGCGCAGCTCCTGATCGGCTCCGGCGGAAATGATCCCGCCGCCTGCCATGATTACGGGCCGCTTCGCCTTTGAAATCGCCTGAACGAAAGCCTCGACATCCTCGTCGCTCGGCACTACCTCGGCTTGATAGCCGCGAATTTCCACCTTTTCCGGATAGAAGAACGGCGCCTTGGCATTGCTGACGTCTTTCGGAATGTCGATCAGGACCGGTCCCGGGCGCCCTGTCGTTGCGATATGGAACGCTTCTTTGACGACTCGCGGAATGTCGCGGACGTCACGCACAAAGTAGCTGTGCTTCGTGATCGGGATCGTAATGCCCGTGATGTTGGCTTCCTGGAACGCATCCGTGCCGATCAGTTGCTGAGCCACGTTGCCTGTGATGCAAACGAGCGGAACGGAGTCCATCTGCGCCGTGGCAATCCCGGTTACGAGATTGGTAGCCCCCGGCCCGGATGTGGCGATGACCACGCCCGGCTTTCCTGTCGCCCGTGCATAGCCGTCGGCTGCGTGAATCGCGCCTTGCTCGTGCCGGGTCAGGATGTGCTTGAAGTAGCTGCCGTACAAAGAATCGTAAATCGGCAGGACCGCACCGCCCGGATAGCCAAAAATGTACTCCACTTGCTCCAGGATCAGGCTGCGCAGAAGCGTCTCCGCCCCTGTCACCTCCTCACCGAACTTGACCGGCGGCATGCCGTTCTTTCCTTGTAATTCGGCTGTTTGTACACTCATGTTTCTCTCCTCCTCCCACGGTCTCTTCATGTATTGAAAAAACCTATTGGCTAATAGAAAAACCCTTTCGCCCCGACACGGTTTTGTATGCCATGTCTGTTTGGGGCGAAAGGGTTCGCGGTACCACCCAACTTCATCGGCGCCTCACGGTCAGCCGATCTCAGCCAGTCGATTGAAGACTGCGACACGGTAACGGGTGTCAATCGGCCCTACCTACTAGCCGCTATGGCGGCAGCGACTTTCAGTAAGGCGGCTCGAAGGCGAGCAATGCTCTGCATTCTTTGCCCAGTTCTCATCATCCTGGGCTCTCTGTAAAAGAAGTGGCAGGCACCATCCTTGTCATAGCCGGTTTGAATCAATATTTTCAATATTTCATTGTTGTCTGAAAATAAAGTGTTATGTCTGATTATAGCCACGCGTCTAGGGGGTGTCAACGAGATAAAAAACATTTTGCCGGACTTTTGTCCGAACGAATGTTCAGTCAAAAACGGCTTCGCCGTGCGGTTTTTTCGTGTAAGCGGATTCACATTCTTTTCAAAAAATTTGCGCTGCCGCTGCATTTTCTCCGGCCCAGAGCCCCCTCCATCCTGCTTTCCGTCGAAAAACGAGTCAGGAGATTCCGATCCCTGCCCAGCAAAAAAGCCCGGGCTTTCCCGGACTTTCGGCATGGTCTCTCTTTACGCTTTCAGCCCATTTTTCTCCGCCATCCCTCTGATCAGCACCTTGGCTACCTCGGGTCGGGAAAATTCGGCTGGAGGCATCACTCCGTTGCGAAGCAGCTCCCTTACCTTTGTACCGGACAGCTTTACATGCTGCTTGCTGTCATGCGGGCAGGTCTTGCCTGTCGCCATTCCTTGGCATGCCTTGCAGTAGAAGCTGTGTTCAAAAAAGAGCAGTTGAATCCCCAGCTCCCCAGGCAAAAACTCGGAGAAAATGTGCTGTGCATCATAGGTTCCATAGTAATCTCCGACTCCGGCATGATCCCGCCCTACGATGAAATGGGTGCAGCCGTAATTTTTCCGCACCAAAGCATGAAACACCGCCTCTCTCGGCCCGGCATATCTCATCGCTGCCGGAAAAGAGGCCAAAAACACCCTGTCCCGCGGATAGTAATGCTCAAGCAGCACCTGATAGCTCTCCATCCGGACGACAGCCGGCACGTCGTCCGCCTTCGTTTCCCCCATCAGCGGATTCAGAAACAAGCCGTCGACGATTTCCAAAGCGGTCTTTTGGATGTACTCATGGGCCCGGTGGACCGGATTGCGTGTCTGAAACCCGACGACAGTCTTCCAGCCCTTTTCCTTGAATGCTTCCCTCGTCTCCGCCGGCGTGTAGTAGGTATCGGCAAACAGTGCGGGAATGGGTCTTTTCAGGACGTCGATCGGACCGCCAATGTACAGATCGGGCTTCTCAAACAGCTTTTTTACTCCGGGATGCTCCAGATCGTTTGTACGGAATACATGCAAGGCTTCTCGTCTTTTATCAGGCTTGTATTTGCTGTTAACCGTCAGCACTGCGTACACCGTACCATCTTCCCCCGCCAGCAGCACTTCGTCCCCGATCCCGACATCCCGCACAGTTCTCTCATCCACGGCGAGGGTGACCGGAATCGACCAGACCGTGCCATTTTGCAAACGCATCGATTCGACAACAGACTCGTAATCCGCTTCTTCGAGAAAGCCGGTAAGCGGCGAAAACGCTCCGATGGCAATACAATCGATGTCTGACAGCGTCCAGCGATCCACCGTTATGACCTTGCGGCTTCCTTTCTGCGGCAACCTTTTTTCCGGCGATACGAGTCGATTGATCAAAATGCCACCGTGGGGCAGGCTGCACTGTTTCATCATCCTCATCTCCCATTGCTTATTTATGCAGTCCGCATTCTGTTTTCGAAAAACCGCTCCACCTGCCAGCACGGGGGTCCTCTCCCGGCATTACAGGCCGGGTGCAAACACTGCATCCAATACTCGGATAGTGGCGATCATGCAGAGGGTTGTAGACGACATCGTGGGACCGGATGTACGTCCAGACGTCTTCCTGAGTCCAATCCGCCAACGGGTTCAGCTTGACCAACTGAAATTTTTCATCCCACTCCACCTTTTTCGCATTTGCCCGCGTAGGGGCCTGCTCCCGCCGAATTCCTGTAATCCATGCGCTATATGTGGAAAGAATTTCTCGCAGCGGCTCTACCTTCCGAAGCTTGCAGCAGAGATTCGGTTCCCTTTCCCAGAGCTTGTCGCCGTATCTCTCCGCCTGTTCTTCCAGAGTGAGCGCTGGCAGCTTTTGAATGAATGAGATGCCATAACGCTCTTGCAAGCGATCCCTCGTCGACAGCGTTTCCGGAAAGTGTTTGCCTGTGTCGAGATAAAAGATTGGCGTTTTCGGGGCCAGCTTGTGCAGCATGTCGATCAAGACGACGTCTTCCGCACCGAAGCTGGATGCCAGGACAATCTCTGTCCCAAACTGTTCGATTCCCCATGCGAGCACATCCTGGGGGTGCTTGGTTTCCAGGCGGTAAGCTGTCACATTCAGCTCCGCGTCCGAAAACCTGCGTTGATGGGTCATGCGTTTACTCTCCCTTCCTGCTAGGCTTACCTCACATCATATGAGGAAAGCAGGCGGGTGGATATTCGTCCCGGCAAACAATTGCCCACCGGCAGCCAGTGAATTCTCCCGGTCAGTGATCGACTTTCCCGGAGAGCAAAAAAGCGCCGCCGGATTTTTTCATCCAGACGGCGCTCTTGAATTTACTTGTCAGAGTTTTCGTTTTCGTAGGGAGCAAAGAAGCTGACCACCGGCATTGTGGCTGGTGTTGCCAGTGATGTTGTGGCTTGCGCTGCCGCTTGCCCCTCAGACTGGCTGCTGTCAGATACGGTGCTTTTTCCCAGGAACGAGGATGGCGGCACCACGTATGTTCCTTTATTTTCGCTCTCCTTGGCAAAGGCTCCTGTCGTCAGCATCGCCGAGCTCGCTACTGCCAGAAGGCCCAACATCATCCATTTGTTCTTTTTCATCTGTTCTAACACTCCTATCCAGGATTTTCTTTCACGCTCTCATCGTAACGCATCTGCATGGAGGCCAGAAACGGACGGGAGATGGGTTTTATTTCCTCCCGGAGACGGATGCATCGGCAGGTTTCAAGCCTGAGTTCCCCCGGTGAGGCATACCATCCTTTCCAAGACCATTGCACCAGTACCAAATTCTCATTTTTTCCCAATTCCATGTACAAAGAAGAAAAAAATGGTACGATGCTGTTGTTCTGATTTTTTTCCTAGGAGGATTATGCATGAAGAAAGTGATCGGCATATGGCTTACGGCCATTCTCTTGATTGCCGCTCTCACCGCTTGTTCGCAAAACGCCAAACCGGCTGATGAGAAGGCCCCCCAAAAAACCGAGGAGGCTTCATCGGATACGAAAACATCCGATACATCCTCA
This sequence comes from Brevibacillus sp. FSL K6-6036, assembly GCF_037964015.1. Lineage (NCBI taxonomy): Bacteria > Bacillati > Bacillota > Bacilli > Caryophanales > Paenibacillaceae > Brevibacillus > Brevibacillus sp. FSL K6-6036. The sequence continues at coordinate 1,510,046 of NZ_CP150173.1, read as the reverse complement.
TCTGAAGCAAATAAAGCTCCCGGAGAAGCCGTCCCCTTTGAAGTGGTTGGACAGTCCTCTGAAGACGCTCCGACCGATCAGGGTCAGACCGAGGTGCGTCTCGGGGGGAATGTTACCGTCGAAGAGAAGGAACTCGTCATCAAAGGGACCAGCAATCTGCTGCCTGGGGCCATCGTGGAGGCGGAGGTTACCTCAAAGGGCTACAACATGTGGGGATACAAGGCAAAGACAGAAGTTAACGGGGACGGCAGCTTTGAGATGACTGTAAAAAAGCCGGATGTCAAAAATACGATGGATGTGGAGCTTTCCTTTGATCCCTACGACCAAAGCGATCGCCTCAAGAAAGTCTATGGAGATAGCGGGGAGAAGCTGGCCGGACCATTCGTCTACCAGTCCAGCAATTTTGCCGAGATGGCATACTACGCTGCTGCTTACGCTCATGTGGCCCATGATGCCCCACTCAAAACGGCCGTCGCATTTGAGACTCCGAAGTGGGATAGACCTTCCGATTACGGGGACCCGACCGTCTGGTTCAAACCAACTGTGACCAAGGATGAAAAATACCTCTACGTCTCGGTAAAAAGCAACCTGTTGGAAGGGGCAACTGTCAAAGGGGATGTCGATATTCCCGGGCACATTCATTACGGATACACGGACTCTACGCGTGTCAAGCCCGATGGCTCGTTTACCTTGCAAATCGCCCATCCCAAAAAGGTCAAGGAGTATTATTTCCTGATTCGCTATGAGCCTGAAGAGGTGACGTGGCCAACCTTGAAGGAAGCCTACGGAACAAAAGGCGAAAAGCTGAAGGGTGAACTGGTCAAAGTGAAAGACAAAGATGACAAGACGATCAATATCGTAGAGATGAAAATCAAAATTACCGAGTAGAGCCTGACTTTCAGTCGAAAAATGCGTGTAAAAAAGAAACTGCCGGTTCGCTTCACTTTCGCAAGCAACTCGGCGGTTTCTTTTTGTCTTAGCGAGCGGCATATGAGCAGACAGTCATATTTTCGGCGTCCGAATCGCTGCTATTTGGCGTCTGTCTCGCTGCTTGTGACATCCATCTGTTATTTTTTAAGCGCGACTCGCTGCTTTTCGGAGACCATGAGTTCACTTGCAGCTTTTCAAAAGTCCCACCGCAGCTTTTTAAAAGTCCACTCGCAGCGCTTCCCTTTATTTCTTCTGAGCAGCCTCAGGCTTCTTCGGTGTTCCTTCCAGAAGCAAATCCTGCATCGCTTTGCGCTTCTCCTTCGTTAGCCCCAGCGCTTTCTCCAGGTATTCGTCATAGGAGCCGTAAGACTTCTTGATTTCGTCGAGAGCAGTCTGGAGGTACTCCTTGCGCACATCCAGCAAGCCTTGAGAAATCTCCATGCTGTATGGATCGAGCGCGTCCTTGAACATGTCGACCGCGATCTTGTTTGCCCCTTCGCGGTATGTATTGCTTTGCTGAGCAGGAGTCATCCATTACGGTCTCTTCCGGTACGTCCAGGGTTAACTTTGGCTGCAAAAAGCTTTTTGGAGATTTTTCCGTCTCAGGGCTCATCCATCTTTCACTACTCGGTTCTCGAGCAAACAGGCGAAGGCATTCTCGGCTACGACGATTTTGGGCCGTACTCGATGCGAGACGTTCGCGCCGAAGTATGGCGACTGCCCTCTGTTCTTACTGCCGTTCGCGAAAAGCAGACGACTGTCTCCTTGTCTGATTCGCTGCACCAGTATCCTTCTCGTTATGTACAGGGGTTGAACCCTTTGCTGATCGTGCCGATCTGCTCGTCGTCAACCGTCATTGGTTTTGCCGGATTATGCAGGCATGCAGGCGGTCCTTCTTCGATTTCCCAAAACCTGGTCCATTATGCATCAAATCCGCTGTCAGGAAGCTAAAGGCGCATAACCGCTCGCAGGCCGTGGCCAAAGCGATGGGCCGGGGGCTGATTTGCTAACTCGATAAAAATAAAAAAACCGGTCAACCCCGAAGGGACGACCGGTTTTATTGTCTTACGCGTTCAGTTTGCTTTTTGCAACTGTTGCCAGCTCGTTGAATGCCAGTTTGTCATTCACAGCCAGATCAGCAAGCATTTTGCGGTTTACTTCAACGCCAGCCACTTTCAGGCCATGCATCAGACGGCTGTAGGACAGACCGTTGAGGCGAGCTTGCGCGTTGATACGAGTGATCCACAGTTTGCGGAAATCACGTTTTTTCTGACGACGGTCGCGATACGCGTACATCAGGGATTTCATTACCTGTGCGTTCGCGGATTTAAACAGGCGATGCTTGGAACCGAAGTATCCTTTCGCCAGCTTCAGGATTTTCTTATGACGACGGCGTGATACAATGCCACCTTTTACTCTTGGCATACTAAATTCCTCCTGATATTCCAGCACGGCGGCCTGATTGACTAGCGGCCGGGGCGAAAGCCAGACTGAAAGCTGGCCGGCTTACCCAACCTCCACAAGGCGCTTAGGGAGCACATGCTGATCATAGTGTTTGTTGGTTCGAGAATACGGTTTACAGATACGTAACCAGCTGTTCGATGCGTTTTTGGTCGCCTTTGGACACCAGAGCGCCTTTGCGCAGGTGGCGCTTCGCTTTGGTGGATTTGTTGGCAAACAAGTGGCTGGTGTAAGCGTGGTCGCGCTTCAGTTGGCCGGAACCAGTCTTTTTGAAACGCTTCGCAGCGCCTTTATGAGTTTTCATTTTCGGCATGGTGGTAATCCTCCTGTCCTAAACTGCTGTTTCGAGGCGGTGTGGCCTCGGCTTTTACTTTTCCGCTTTCGGCGCCAAAATCATGATCATGCTGCGGCCTTCAATTTTAGGCTTGCGCTCTGGAGCTGCAAGATCTTCACAAAGGGTGGCAACACGTTCCAAGACTTGCTGTCCGATCTCGGAGTGAGTGATTTCACGTCCACGGAAACGAATCGAGCACTTCACCTTGTGCTGTTCTTCCAAAAACTTGCGGACGTTGCGAAGCTTCGTTTGAAAATCGTGTTCCTCGATGTTGGAAGAGAAACGCACTTCCTTCAACTCGATGATCTTCTGGTTGCGACGCGCTTCCTTTTCCTTCTTTGCCTGTTCGTACTTGAACTTGCCGTAGTCCATGATACGGCAAACCGGCGGCTTGGCTGTCGGAGCTACGTTCACCAGATCGAGATCAGCTTCCTGCGCGATACGCAGCGCTTCTCTGATGGGCACGACTCCCAACTGGCTCCCGTCCGATCCAATTAAACGGACTTCACGGGCGCGAATCGCTTCGTTCACTAACAGTTGATCCTTGCTAATACTTGCCACCTCCGTCTTTTTCGAGAAGGAACAAAAATGTGCGAACGCTAATGCGCCCGCACATATCTCACCTAGCAAATACAACAGATTCACAGATTGCTTTGCGAGTGACCTGTCAACAGTCAAAATGACGTCGAACCAGGTGAGAAGCTGGGCGCTCCTGCTTTTTCTCGAAGGTATAAGTGTTTATACTCATATAATCATACTGGGTGAAGCAAGTCTTGTCAAGGGGGACTTCACTTTCACTATCCACCGATATGGGACATCTCTACCTTGGATCGTTTGGCGATCCCCGGCGTATTCTTGAGACGCTCCTCGGAATAGCGGTCATCCCGGCGAAGCCAGATCGAGCTGATCAGCTCCCGGATTTCCCCGTCGCTCTTCCCTTCCCGCAGCGGCTCGCGCAAATCCTCGCCGGACGAGGCAAACAGACAGTTGTACATTTTGCCCTCCGCCGACAAGCGGGCACGCGTACAAGTGGAGCAAAACGCCTGGGTGACCGAAGAGATCAAGCCGATCTCCCCCTCCTCGCCGACATAGCGGTACCTCGATGCGACTTCTCCGTAATAATTGGGATCAGCGGCTTCCAAAGGCATCTCGCTGTGAATCATGCTGACGATCTCCCTGGATGGCACCACCTGATCCAGCCTCCAGCCGTTGCTGTTGCCGACATCCATGAACTCGATAAAACGCAGGATGTGCTTTTTCTCCCGGAAATACCGGGCCATCGGCAGGATATCCTGGTCGTTGACTCCGCGCTGCACGACCATATTGATTTTCACGCCAAGTCCCGCTTCAGACGCAGCCTCTATTCCTTCGAGTATCTGCTCCACGCGGTACCCTCGGCCGTTTATCTTGCTAAAGCGCTCGTCATCGAGAGAATCCAGACTCACTGTCACTCTGTCGAGTCCCGCCTGCTTCAGCTCCTTGGCGTGCTTGGCCAGCAGCGAGCCATTGGTGGTCATCGCAATATCCTTGACCCCCTCTACCCCGCGAATCATCCTGATCAAGTCCGCCAGATTCCTGCGCATCAATGGCTCTCCGCCTGTAATGCGGATTTTCTCGACACCGAGCGAAGTAAAAATGGCGGTCAACCGTGTAATTTCCTCAAACGTAAGCAGCTTGTGCTGCGGCAAGAACGGATAGTCCGGGCCAAATATTTCAGCAGGCATGCAGTATTGGCAGCGAAAATTACATTTGTCTGTCACAGATATGCGCAAATCGCGGAGAGGACGTTTTCGTGAATCAAACACTTGCTTTTCCATCGCTGACCACTCCCCATTCGCCATCATTACCCTGCTTGCTTACGTGGGTGACAGATGGGACGATATATATATGATACTGCCAGAATCGCGGCAATTGTAGCCCCCTAAACGCTCAACTTCTTGAACAAATTGCGGAGAACGGATGATTTCCAAAAGCTGTGCGCCCTCTTCGCTCCGGTAGAACGATCCGCTCATCAGCAGATCATAGCGCTCTTCGGCGACCGGAATAAAATCGAGTCCCATCGCTTTGGCCGCCGAATAAATGCCCAGTCCGACATCAGCAGTGCCACCGGCGACCGCGGCGGCGACACTTAAATGGGAGACTGCCTCACGGGAATAGCCGTAAATGTCCGCTTGATCAATCCGCTCTTGCTTGAGCAAATAATCTAGCAGCAGCCTCGTTCCCGCACCCCTTTGGCGGTTGATGTACGTGACGCCGGGTCTTACCAGGTCGCGAACCGTAGCAATCCCCAGCGGATTTCCCGGTTTGACGATCCAGCCTTGCTGACGGTAGACCAGCTGGATGAGCACCACGTCCTTGCCGGGCAAATATTTTTCCACAAACGGCTGATTGTAGGTGCCTGTCGCTTCATCGAACAAGTGGATACCTGCGATATGGGCTTCCCCTTTTTGAATGGCCAGAATCCCTCCCATACTGCCGAGATGGGAGGAGACGAGGAACCGATCCGGATGGGCCAGGCGAAGCAAGGTATGGAGCACGTCCATGGACAAATCATGGCTTCCGGTAGCTACGATCGTGTTATGAATCTGCTCGAGCGGCCGATACAGCTCGATTTCCGCCGTCTCTCCCTGCTCGTATCCGAGATGGCCGGGGGAGATTCGCAAGAGCCCGTCGGCCCGTACCATCGACATGGTGACTCCCGCCGCGCGGGTCAATGGATTGGCGATGTACCTGCCGTCGATACAGCCGACCGTCATGCGGATAAAGTCTTCCGCTCCCATGACGGAAACGATGCGTCGCCCGATTGTCGCTTTAATCTTCTGACGCTCGTTCTCCATCACTCCATAATACCGATGAATGAGCGAACGGGCAAACCATTCCAGATTCAAGTAGGCGGAAACGGGATATCCCGGCAGCCCGATCACGGGTTTTCCTTCCACAATCCCGACTACCACCGGCTTTCCCGGACGGGTCGCTACTCCATGTGTCAGCACTTCCCCCAGCTCTTCCACGACATGGACGGTAAAATCCTCCCGGCCCGCTGACGAACCGGCATTCAACAGCACCAGGTCCGCATCCTGCACGGCCGATTTGACCGCTTCCCTGATCAATCCGCAGTCGTCCGGAACGATGCTGTGAATGACCGGCTCCGCCCCCCACTCCTCCAAATAAGCGGCAAAAACGGCTCCGTTAAATTCGATGATCTCCCCTTCGGCTACCTGCTCGGAAGGAGGGATCAGCTCCGATCCGGTCGGAATGATGACAACTCTCGGCTTCTTGTAGACCGGAATCGTGACATTGCCGCCCGCGAGCAATGCTCCCAGATCGACTGGCCGCAGCTTGTGGTGGGCCGGCACAATGACCTCGCCGATCACAACGTCTTCGCCGATCGGACGGATATGCTGCCAGGGTGCGACCGACTCCAAAATCTCGATCGTCTCCTCGTCCACCTGATGCACATATTCGATCATGATGACGGCGTCGAATCCGTCGGGAATCGGGTCTCCGGTATCTACTTCTACGTAGTCCTCCCCGCGCTTCAGCCTGACGGGATGCTGCTCGTCTGCCCCAAATGTCTTCTCAGCCCTTACGGCGATGCCGTCCATCGCAGATGCATGGTAATTGGGCATGGAAACCTTGGCGTAAATCGGCTCGGCGGTAACCCGGCCAAGTGCTTTTGCCGTCGGAATGTACTCGATCTGCGGCGCGAAGCGGACTTTTTTCGCAATCTTCTCTTGTGCTTCCCGAAGCGGGGTGTCTTCCAGGTAGATTTTCCGCATACTTCTCCTCCTGCGAACGTTTCAGCGTTGGTTTGATCCCTGCGCTTTCGCCCTTCTATGACTTGCTTTTTTTGCTTCAGCTCTTGAAAAGATGTACTTTGACAGACTCGCCTTCTACGATTCCTTCTTTATTTGCCGCAATCTCCACGATCCCTTCGCTTTCGACCAGCGTGGAAATCAGGCCCGACTTTCCAAAGACGGGCACAGCCCACAAGCCGTCCTCTCGCTCCTCCAGCTTGACTCGAATGTAATCCGTCCGCCCAACCGCGGAAGGGACGTTTCTCGCTATTTTTGCCGACAGGCGCAGGTCCGTCTGAGCCGGGCGAAGCCCCTGGAGTCTCTCCAGTATGGGGACAGCGAAGAGTTGAAACATAATCATCGCCGATACCGGATGACCGGGCAAGCCCATCACCGGTTTTTCTCCCGCTTTTGACAGAATTGTCGGCTTGCCGGGCTTGGTCGCGACACCGTGAACCAGAACGCCGGGATCACCGAGAGACTGCATCACCTGTACGGTGTAGTCCCTCGTCCCGACGGAGCTGCCGCCCGACAAAATGAGAAAATCCACTTTATGAAACAATTCGCTTGCCCGTTTGGCAAAGGTATCGTAATCATCTTTGACGATTCCCCCGTACAGGACCGTTGCTCCGCATTGCCGGGCTGCCGCTCCGATGGTGACGCTGTTGATGTCCCTTACTTCTCCCGGGGCAAGCACCTTTTTTTCCGAAGGAACGATCTCGTCTCCGGTGGACAATATGCCGACGATTGGCCGAGGGTGTACACGCACCGATGTCCTTCCGATCGCAGACAGGACGCCAAGATCCTGTGGACGGAGCCGATGCCCGCAAGCCATGACCAGCTCTCCTCGCTCCACGTCGTCGCCGGCCCGGACGATATTTTCGCCTGGAGCAACTTGCCGGAAGACATTCAACATCTCCCCAACCTCTTCGACATGCTCGATCATGACGACGCTGTCAGCCCCGGCAGGGATCATCCCTCCTGTCGGAATTGCCTGAGCCTGTCCTTCATGCAGGGCAGTATCCGCTGCCATGCCCATCTCGATCCGGCCTGTTATGTCCAGGAACGCCGGCAATGAATCCGAGGCCCCAAACGTATCTTTGGCGCAAACAGCAAAACCGTCTACCGTCGAGCGGGAAAAGTGCGGCACCTGCTCATCAGAGATGACGTCTTCGGCAAGCACCATCCCGCACACTTCGATCAGGGGAAGCTCGACGGGAGGCCGGCAGGGCTGGAATTGCTCGTTGATGATGCGCAGCGTCTCGGACACGGTTTTTACATGGAAGAATTTCATGTCTGCCTCCCTTTGGAATAATCGTTTAGCTTGATCACAGGATCGACTATAATTACAAGAAAAAGGAGAAAATTCCGATATGATCGTAAAGGTATTCGCCAATTTCCGCGAAATTTGTCAGGCAAAAACGGTAGAAGTCCCTACAGACAACGGCAATCGGGTCATCGATATCCTCGAGACGCTGATCAGGATGTTTCCTGCGTTGGAAGAGGAGGTCTTCACACCGGAGCGAACACTCAAACCATTTGTCCACGTCTTTATCAACGGGCGCAATGTCATTCATGCAGACGGGCTGGAGACACGCGTGCAGGAGGATGACCAGTTTGCGCTGTTCCCTCCGGTAGCAGGAGGCTGAAATGGCTGAGCAAACCGTGGAGCTGCGCGGCATCCCTCTCTCTCACCTGATCACCTATCTCGCCGAGTGCGGCGGAGTGCCGCTCGGCGATACGCTGCCGATCACAGTCCGAGGCGAACGTTGGCAAGCTGAATTGTTGCGGGAGGAAACCATACCGATTACCTCCCGCTTTGAGGTGCAAGCCGTGTTTATCCGCTTTCAGGCTGACGATCAGGGAACGCTCGACCGACTGTGGGAACGCTTTCGGATCAAGGTTCTCCGGGTTGGCGGTTGACAGGCCGGAAACAGCCGGCGAGAAAGAAAGATAGCCAGAAAAAGGTGGATGCCAGGCTCCACCTTTTCTTGCTTGCTAGGAAATGCCCAGCTCTTTCAGTTTTGCTTCAGGCACAACGCCGTCCACCCAGCCGCGCACCTGGTAGTATTCGTCCAGCATGACGTCCATGCGGCTTACATGGCCGGCACTGTTCCCTGTTCCCGGCTCTTCCGTAAAGCGTTTGGGCAGGTGGTCGTCCTCCCGTTTATTGAATCCGGCCAGGTTGTTGTAATGGCGCTCCAGATTGTAGATGCGCTCGCCGATTTTCATGACGTCGTCCGCGCTTACTTGAACGCCGGTCATCGTCGCGTACTGCTCAGCGTAGTTCTCCGCATTTTCCGAGAACGAGGAGAATTTGCAAATGTTCATCGAGTCGGAGAAGGCCAATAGGTCCTGGAATACCTTCAGCAGCTCTCCCTTGCCTTCCGGCTTCAGGCGGTCTGTCGGCATCGGGATACCGGCAATTTCGCTGGCAACCGTGTACCCGCGCAGGTGACAAGCCCCCCTGTTGCTGGTCGCGTAGCCGAGTCCAATCCCCTGGATGCCGCGCGGATCATACGCCGGAATGGCCTGACCCTTGACGCACATCGCCAGGTTTTCGTCGCCGAAGTGCTTCGCCGCTCGGGCGGTTCCTTCTGCGAGCACATCGCCGATCCCTTTCCGGAAGACGAGCATTTCCGTCAGCTCGATCATCCGGTCTGCATCGCCCCAGTCGATTCTCTCTTCCGTCAGCCCCTTCTCGTACGCTTCCATCATACAGGACAGCGTATTCCCCAGCTCAATCGTGTCCATGCCGTGCTCGTTGCACAGATTGATCAAAAAGGAAATCGGCGCCGCGTCGCTTACTCCGCAGTTGGCGCCAAGCGCCCAGCCGGACTCGTACTCGAAGCTCTCGACGCGGGTTTTGTACTTGCCTTCCTTTACTTCGACTTCCTTTTTGCAGGCTACCGGACAGGCATGGCAGGTATTGTCCGCCACGAGCAGCGTAGCGTTGACCGTCTCGCCGCTGTGCCCCTCTGCTCCGTCCCAGTGCGAATATTTGGAATTCATCGTCGGAAGTGCGCCTACTTCATTGATGATACTGGTCAAAACGTTCGTGCCGTATACAGAGAGACCGCCCTTTTTCGGAGCCGTCAGACCGCCTTCCATGATCGCTTTGAGCGCCTTCTGGTTTGCTTTCTTGTACTCCTCATCCTGTGCAGGCTGCGGCATGTTTCCTTTTTGGGGCGCCTTGATGACGATCGCCTTCAAATTCTTGCTGCCGGCTACCGCCCCTGTGCCCCCACGCCCTGCCGCTCGGTCGTTTTCGTTCATGAACCCCGCAAAGCGAACCAGATTCTCTCCCGCTTGTCCGATGCAGATCACACTCAGGTCTTCCTTGCCGTAGCGCTCTTGCATCGCCTTTACTGTAGCGCGGGTCCCCTTTCCCCACAAGTCGCTTGCATCGCGCAGCTCTCCCTGTCCGTTCTCGATGTACAGGTAGACTGGTTTGTCGCTTTTGCCTTTGAAAATGACGTTGTCGATGCCCGCCCACTTCAGCCGCGCAGCCGACCATCCGCCCATGTGGGAATCCGTCACCGTACCTGTCAACGGAGACTTGGTCACCATACAGAGACGGCCGCTCATCGCCGAGCGCGATCCGGTCACCGGTCCGGTCATCACACAAAGGATGTTCTCGGCAGAAAACGGTTCCACCTGCGGACCGTTGTCATACACGTATTTCACTCCAAGCCCGCGTCCACCGATGTACTTCCTCGCCAGCTCCTCGTCGATCTGGCGATAATCCACGGCACCGGAAGAGAGGTCGACCAGGATCTCGCGGTTTTTGAAACCTCCCAGGTTCATCGCATGCTTCCCCCTTTTTTTCCATATGGTTGAATCTGAACGTTATCCTCTCTAAGTTCGACTATCGAGCAGGATTTCCTTCCTATAATACTGCGGCGGATCGGCAAAATTACCAATTTTTCGATTATTTTTTCGACTGATGTATTGCCAAGCGAACCATTCCTCAAGTATGTTTGTTTTAAACAAAACGGAACCAAACTGCTACCAACAAAACCAAACAAAACCAAATTAACGTGCTGGGAAGGGGGATTCTGGTGGATCGGGCGTATCTCACTCCGGAAGAGGTCGCTGCAGTATTAAAGCTGTCCAAGTACACCGTTTACGAGATGATCAAGCGCAAGGAATTGCCGGCTTCCAAAATCGGACGAGCCCTGCGCATTCTCCGAACTGATCTCGACCATTTCATGCGCGCTCACAAATCGTCAGAGGAGGAGCTTCCGGCTCTCCATGACCGCTCCGCCGTTTTGCGAAGAGGTCACCCGCTGCAGGAGATTTACTTTGCCGGCAGCCATGACTTGTCGCTCGACCTGCTCACCCGTATGATCGCCAGACGCGGGGTAACGCTGTTCCCTGTCTATTCCGGGAGTATGGACGGATTGATCGAGCTGTACAAAGGCCGCGTGGACATCGCCGGCTGTCACCTGCTGGACCAGACGACCGGCGAGTATAACCTCCCCTATATCCGCTCTCTGCTGCCAAACGAGGAGGTGGCCGTCGTCAATCTCGTCACCCGTTGGCAAGGGTTTATCGTGCCTCTGGGCAATCCGCGGATGATCACCAGCTGGGAGGAGTTTCTCTCGGGCCGTCACCGCATCGTCAACCGTCAGCGAGGCTCAGGCACTCGGGTGCTGCTCGACTTCAAGCTGCGCCAGCTCGGCCGCTCCGCCGATCGCGTACCCGGCTACTACCGGGAAATGAACACACACTACGAGCTTGCTTCCGCTGTCCTGCGGGGAGACGCGGACACTGCACTGGGAATCGAAAGTGCCGCCCGCGGGCTTGGACTAGACTTTTTCCCTGTGCAGGAAGAGCGGTACGATCTCGTATTGCCTACGAGACTGCTCGATCAGGAGCGATTCCGCATCATGCTCGAGGTGCTGCGCGACCCGGGCTTTAAACAAATGGTCGTCGCCATGGGAGGCTACGGGATGTCCTCAACCGGAAAAATAATTGACAGAATGTAAAAATGATTTCAACAATAGGGAGATGATTAGATTGAAGCGTCTTTATGTCTCTTTCTTCGCTGCCGTTCTTTCTTTGCTTCTCGCCGCCTGCTCGCAGGAGCCATCGGCAGCAACGCAAAGCTCGCAGCAGCCTCCGGCAGGAAATCAGCAGCAGGCCACCGCTGCGGAGCCGCGGCAACCGGCAGCTCCCGAATCGAAGCCGTCGGAATCGTCCGCCAAGGAGATCGTTTTGGCCACGACGACCAGCACGCAAGATTCCGGCCTGTTGGATGTGATGCTGCCCGCCTTTGAGCAAAAGAGCGGCATCAAGGTAAAGGTCGTCGCCGTCGGAACCGGACAGGCGATCAAGCTGGGCGAGGACGGCAATGCCGACGTGCTCCTCGTGCACTCCCGAAAGGCGGAGGACGAATTCGTATCCAAAGGATTCGGAACAGACGCCTATGACGTCATGTACAACCAGTTCTACATCGTAGGTCCCGCTGATGATCCGGCCGGCGCAAAAACAGCGAAAACCGCAGCAGAAGCGTTTGCCCTCATCGCGGAAAAGAAGGCTCCATTCATCTCTCGCGGTGATGATTCGGGAACGGACAAGAAGGAGAAAAGCATCTGGAAGGAAGCGAAGCTCACTCCCGAGGGCGACTGGTACCTCTCCTCTGGTCAAGGAATGGGGGCAACCCTGCAAATGGCGGATGAGAAAAATGCCTACACGCTCACAGATGAGGCCACCTATCTCTCCCGCAAGCTGAATTTGCAGGTCGTCATGCAGGGAGATCAGTCTTTGCTGAATCCATACGGCATTATCAAAGTAAAATCGACTTCCAAACCGGATGAAGCGATGCAATTTATCCAGTTTTTCACCGGCGAGGAGGGGCAAAAAATAATCGGCGAGTTCGGGAAAGACAAATACGGAAAAGGGCTGTTCGTCCCTTCTGCCAAGAAACGATAGGGGCTCTGCTTCATGCTCATGACCCCTGAAGTATGGGAGGTTGTCTGGCTCTCCCTCAAAGTGACAACGACTGCAATATTGCTCGGCTCTTTGATCGGCATTCCGCTCGGCGCCTGTCTCGGTCTTTATTCTTTCCCGGGAAAACGGCTGGTTATCGTATTGATTTACACTTGTATGGGTCTTCCCCCGGTGTTGGTCGGGGTCATCGTCTATTTATTGCTCTCCCGATACGGGCCGCTCGGTTCGCTCGGCCTTTTGTTCACTCCGGAGGCGATGATGCTTGCCCAGGTCGTCTTGGTCACTCCGATCCTGGCTGGATTAAGCCTGTCTGCCGTCCAGGCAAAGGAGAGGGCCTATTGGGAAACCGCGAAAAGTCTCGGTGCCAGCCCTCTGCAGCTCGTCTTTACCATCGTCAAGGAAGCGCGCAAAGGCATCTGGGCTGGCGTAGCAGCCGCATACGGCAGAGCGATTTCCGAAGTTGGCGCCGTCATGCTCGTGGGCGGTAATATCGAGCACCATACACGGGTTATGACCACAGCGATCATACTCGAAACGAGAATGGGCAACTTCACGGCAGGACTGCAAATGGGATTGGTCCTTTTGCTGATCAGCTTTTTGTTCAACAGCTTCTTGGTTATCGGCGTGCTGAACCAATTAAAAACCGGGCGGAGATGACAGGATGAACAAGCTCAAGCTCAGCGACCTGGAAGTCGCCTACAGAGGAAAGACCGTATTGCGTGTAGACAAAGCCGTATTTGAACATAGGAAAATCTACGGCATCGTCGGTCCCAGCGGTTCGGGCAAAAGCACCTTGCTGCGTGCGATGACGCTGTTGGAGCAGCCGGCTGCAGGCAGGATGGATGTGTTTGGCACGGTTGTTGACCTTTCTTCGCTCACCCACGCAAAAGGCTTGCCACTGCAGCGGCGGATCGGTTACGTCCCGCAAAAGCCAACCATGTTTGACTCCACCGTCTTTGACAATGTAGCACTGGGGCTGCGTTATCGCGGAACAGATCGGACGGCGATCCGTTCGCTCGTCACGGAAGCGCTGGAACTGGTCGAGCTGGGGCATACGGCCAAGCAGCGTGCGCATACCCTATCGGGCGGAGAGGCGCAGCGGATCGCCCTGGCAAGGGTGCTGGTATACCAGCCTGATCTGCTCTTTCTCGATGAACCGACTGCAAACCTCGACCCTTATCACATCGCCATTTTCGAGCGAGTGCTGAAAGCGATCCAACAGACGCGGGACATCACGATCCTGATCGTGACTCACAATTTGCAGCAGGCAAGGCGGTTGACCGACGAATGCTTGTTTATCCACAAGGGACGGATCGTTGAAAACGGAAGTACGGAGGCGTTTTTTACCCGGCCGAAAAGTCCCGAGCTGCAGGACTTCCTCTGCGGCCGGATGATTTACTAAAAAAGGGGGCCTGGATAATGAATCCGGATTGGATGCAGCGCTATTCCAGACAGATGCTGTTTGCCCCGATCGGCAGTGCGGGACAAAATATGCTGCAACAGAAAAAAGCGGCAGTCGTCGGGATGGGAGCACTGGGAACCGTTCTCGCCAATCACTTGGCGAGAGCCGGCGTCGGATACCTGCGGCTGATCGACAGGGATTTTGTGGAGGAAAGCAACCTCCAGCGGCAAATGCTCTACGATGAAGCGGATGCCAGGCAGCATCTGCCAAAAGCGGTCGCCGCAACTGCCAAGCTGAGGCGCATCAACGCTGACATTGCTGTCGAAGGAATCGTCGCAGACATCAGCCCGGTCAATGCGGAAGCCCTGCTAACCGATGTGGATGTCATTCTCGACGGGACAGATAACTTTCAGATTCGTTATCTGATCAACGACGTAGCCGTAAAGCATTCGATTCCCTGGGTTTACGGCGGCGTTGTAAGCGCGCGCGGAATGTTCTCTGTTATCCGCCCCGGCATCACTCCCTGCTTTCGCTGTCTATTTCCTACCGCTCCCGCAGGACGGGGAGAAACATGCGATACAGTCGGCGTGATCGGCCCTATTGTTCACATTGTCGCATCCTACCAGGCGACGGAAGCGCTCAAACTGCTCATCGGAGCGGATGACATGCTGAATCCCCATCTGGAACAGCTAGACATCTGGGAAAACGACTTCATGCAGATGAATGTCGCAAATGGCCGAAATCCTGCATGCCCCGCCTGTGTCGGGCGAAGCTTCAGCAGTCTCGAGTGGCAAGAAGGGGCTGAGGAGTTTGCCGCGCTGTGCGGCAGAGATACGGTCCAAATCAGCCCGCAGCGCCCCCTCTCTGTCAATCTCGACCGAATGGCCGAGCGCTTTCGCGTCCTCGGACGAGTCGAAGCCAATCCGTTTTTGCTCCGCTTTCATGTGGAAGGCTGCACGCTCGTCTTTTTCCAGGACGGACGCGTGCTCATCCAGGGTACAGATGACATCGCAGCTGCCCGGAGACTGTACGCCAAGTACGTAGGACATTAACGGACAGTCGGGAGCAAAAAAGCCCTGGTCTGCAGATCATTCCAAGAGGGGGTCCGGATCGCTCGTCGCCCGAGTTCGCTATCCCGAGTTTGCAGTCCCGGGTTCGCTTTATGAAAAGAGGTGCTGTCCCGGCTCTTGCGGACAGCACCTTTTTCATTTCCGATTTCAAACGGACAGCTTGTTTGTTTCTCCCCTGTACTGACCCAAGCGGTCTGTCAGGTTTACTTCATTTCGCTAATCTCGGCTTTAATCTTGTCGAGGAAGGCATCTACGCTCATGCCGCCCTCGTCGCCTACGCCGCGCTTGCGGACGGACAGCGTCCCTTGAGCGACTTCGTTTTCACCGATAACCAGCATGTAAGGCACTTTTTGCACCTGTGCCTCGCGGATTTTGTACCCGATTTTTTCATTGCGGGCATCAAGCTCCACGCGAATGCCGGCTTGCTCCATTTTTTCCTTGACCTTTTGCGCGTATTCCACATGCACTTCATTGATCGTCATCAGGCGAACCTGAACCGGAGCGAGCCAGACCGGGAATGCGCCAGCATAGTGCTCGATCAGGATACCGATAAAGCGCTCCATCGAACCGTACATGGCGCGGTGCAATACGACCGGACGATGCTTCTCGTTGTCTTGGCCGACATATGACAGGTCAAACTTCTCAGGCATTTGGAAGTCGAGCTGGATCGTACCGCACTGATGGCGGCGTTTCAGCGCGTCCGTAATCTGGAAGTCGATCTTCGGTCCGTAGAACGCACCGTCTCCTTCCTTGATTTCGTACGGCAATCCCGCTTCTTCCAACACGTTTCTCAAGGATGTTTCGGCAATCTCCCACAGCTCATCGGAACCCATCGAATCCTCAGGACGAGTGGAAAGAGCTACGCTGTACTCAAATCCGAACACTTTGTAGATCGAGTCGATCAAACGGATCATGCTCTTGATCTCTCCCTCGATCTGGTCCGGACGAACAAATACGTGGGCATCGTCCTGACAGAAGGTCCGTACCCGAAGCATCCCGTTCAGTGCGCCGGAATACTCGTGGCGGTGCACCTGACCGAATTCGGAGTAGCGAATCGGCAGATCGCGGTAGGAGTGCATTTTGTTTTTATAGATCAGCATGTGGCCGGGACAGTTCATCGGCTTCAATGCATAAGTGGTATTGTCTACCTCGGAGAAGTACATATTCTCGTGGTAATGATCCCAGTGGCCCGACTGCAGCCAGAGGCGCTGGTTCATAATAAACGGAGAGCGCACTTCCGTGTAGTGGGCCAGCTGCTGCATGCGGCGGGAGAATTGCTCCAGCTCGTTGCGGACAGTGAAGCCGTTCGGCAGATAAAACGGCATGCCTGGCGCTTCTTCGGAAAACATGAACAGCTCCAATTCCTTGCCCAGCTTGCGGTGGTCGCGTTTTTTCGCTTCTTCGATAAAGTGCAGATATTCATCCAGCTCCGCCTTCTTCGGCCAAGCCGTGCCGTATACGCGCTGGAGAACCTGGTTATCCGAATTTCCGCGCCAGTACGCCCCAGCCACACTCATCAGCTTGAATGCTTTGATGAAACCGGTGGACGGCAAGTGCGGTCCGCGGCACAGGTCGAAGAATTCACCCTGCTCGTAGATGGTGATAGTGGCATCTTCCGGAAGGTCGCGAATCAACTCCAGCTTCAGGTGATCGTTAATTTCCTTGAAGATCGCGACTGCTTCGTCACGGCTTACTTCTTTGCGGCGGATCGGCAAGTCTTCCTTGATGATCTTTTCCATTTCCGCCTCGATTTTTGGCAGATCATCCGGGGTGAGTGCCACCGGGATATCCATGTCGTAATAAAATCCGTCTTCGATCACCGGACCGATGCCCAGCTTTACCTCTTTCCCGTACAGGCGTTTAATCGCCTGAGCGAGCAAGTGGGCCGTGCTGTGACGATACACTTCCACACCATCCGCGGAATCAAGCGTAACGATCTCAACGGCCGCATCCTCCTCGATCGGTGTGTAAAGATCGACTACCTTGCCGTTTACTTTACCGGCAACCGCCTTTTTCTTCAGACTGGAGCTGATCGAACCGGCGATCTCTTCGACAGTGACGCCTGCGTCATACGGACGAACGGCGCCGTCAGGGAATGTAACGTTGATTTGTGCCACGATCCATACTTCCTTTCTCCATCGTATTTGCTTTGTTTAGGGAAAATAAAAAAGCACTCATCCCTGAAGGGACGAGTGCTTGTAACCCGCGGTACCACCCTACTGGCCTGTAGACATGCCCTGCCCATAAACGGGTCAAAAGCAGGTCGATTCCAGACCTCTCGAAAACGTAACGGTTTGAACCGGCTCGCCGATACTGTGAGCAAGAAGCTCTTTCCCGGCGGCTACTCGAAGGGGGTAGATCGATACGTGTACGCAGCGGGCTTCCAGCCTGTGTCCCGCCTCTCTGGAGCAACATGGGTATCGTCCATGTCCTTCTCATTGTATTTTCCGTGTTAGGTTGTTTTTCGTATTATAAAGGAGTTGGTTTGTTTACGTCAAGTACACGTCTGCCGGACAGACACAGGGAACACGAATGGCAGGTGATCAGCCGGTTTTCAAAAATGCTGCGAACGGTCTGTGTCAATGCGGGCCTGTCCTGCGCCATGTGAAAAACGATACGTTCCGGCGCAATCGCTACCAGAGCGCTCACCAGATAATCCTCTTCCCGGCATTTCTGTTCATCCGTAAACATGACGGCGTCCAGATGGTCCAGCCAGATTCGGTCTCCGTGTTTATCATAGAGATGGAAAGGTTTGTCCACACTAGGAACAACGTGAACGACTTCCTGCTTGGCTTCCTGATCGGCGATAAAAAAGCGCAGCAGGTCAACGAACTCCTGATACTGCCTGTCTTCGAGATAATCGTCAAGGCCGGTTTCGATCAGCTCAAACAACTCATTCCAATGCTCCTGCAGACGGAAGCGGACAAACCCGAGTACGTTCAATTCGCGCTCGTCCTCCAGGTAGTCCCGCACTTTCCGGTATATCCTTGCTTTCCGGGTAGTCGCTTGCAGAAGATCGGCTTCTTCTTCCCCTTCTGCAAAAAGCCGCTGGACGAACGGAATAACGTAAGGCCACTCATCTTCAAGCTGCTCGGACTCGATCAGGTCGCCGGCTATTTCCTCCATGACCTCCGGTTCCTTGACCCGAATGACCCACTCGGCTACAGCCAGCGAGATAAATGCACGTGCCCATTCTATCGTCTCCGCATCGTATTCTTCCATACACCAGCTTTGAAAGCGAAACATCCTGAAATCGCCCTGATCGCGTTCTTCATATGTAATGCGCACCGGATCGGTGTTGACCCGCTCCTTCATCTCATCGATGATCGAGCGAAAAGCATCACAATGCGCAGGGACATTTTCAAAATATAAGGCGTACGTTTGCATCGTCCATCTCCCCAATCCGCAATGTAGTTACAGTATATGTCCTGCTTGAGGCGATATACTTTTAAACGGATGGAAACAGAGGGAAGGTTGCACATCGAAGACAGCGGTCGCTTTTCAAAGCAAGAAAAAACAACCCTACCTCTTGGCAGGGTTGCGCTGCGAATAATTATTCAAAGCCGATCTCCTCATACACTTCAGGGTCCCAATAAATAACCGATTGCTCCAAGGGAACGTTCATCTCGCGTGCTCCGTTGGGCTTTCCGTTGAAGTAGATAATTTCCGTAATGGCCAAACGATCGCCTCGTATGTCGATTTCTCCCTTAAATTCAAGAGTGGTTCCATTTGGTGCAAAAAAGATGACTTTCCCCGATCCCAGTGTTTTCATTGGGTACCTCCCGTTGTATGGTCTGTACCCTTATAGTAGTCAACAATCTTTCCCAACGTCAACAATTCCTAGAGACTTTTTACCCAATTGTCGAATCTGAAGCTCCTTTTTTTCTGCTTCGCCCCTGTCTGTTGTCGGTCGACTGAGACAGACTGCTGTAGGCTTCCGCTGTCAAAGTTCCCTCGGCATCAGCCGCGACCTGCGTCTCCTCGCTCACTCCG
This sequence comes from Brevibacillus sp. FSL K6-6036, assembly GCF_037964015.1. Classification (NCBI taxonomy): domain Bacteria; kingdom Bacillati; phylum Bacillota; class Bacilli; order Caryophanales; family Paenibacillaceae; genus Brevibacillus; species Brevibacillus sp. FSL K6-6036. The sequence goes on along the minus strand of NZ_CP150173.1, from coordinate 1,491,104 downwards.
TAATGCTCCTGTCTGTACGTGGGAGAGGAAAAAATTTGGCTTGCATTCGCTGGTCGCTGCAGTGTTGGGCTCGGGTAGGACACGCCTGAGATGGCGGAGGTCTGCTGCGAAGCAGGGCCCTCGGGCTCAACCGCGTTCGTAATCACCGTCCCGTTATGAGGCGAAGGCATAGCCGCGGGAGGCGGTGTCATTTGCTGCCCCGCACCCTGGCTCCCTTCGGACGCCGGTTGGTAGCCGCGCAGCAATTGCGCATTGGCGGTCGGCTGCATCGTCAGGAATGGATAGTATCCCTTTCGCTGCATATAGCCCCACATTTCGTAAGCCTGGTTGGCGCAGTTGACAGCACTCTGCAGCAGCATGTTTCGGAGCTGTGGATGGGCAGCCTCAAGCGCTGCCGCCATTTTGCATGTTGCCCCTGACTTGTGCAGGCCCAGCATTGCCGAAGAAACATCCCGATCGTCCATCTGATTGGGATGAACATTCGGCTGTTGTGTTTGCGGATACGTTTGCGGGTACATTTGCGGCATTTGACCGGACTGCATGGTGCCCATGACTGCATGTGCCGCCGCTATCGCTGAAGCAGGACGGTATGGCAGCGCCTCTCCCGCACCCAGCCCGTGGACGGTATGGACCATGCTGTTGTACTCATTTTGCATGAATTGCAGCTGATGGCCAAGCAGGTGACTCAGTTCAGGGTCGCGAACATAAGGAGCATACAGCTGGGCCGTATTGATCGCATTGACCGCCTCATTCAAAACTTCGTGCAGCTCCATCACTTCATGTGCTCCGTACGCGTGAGGTTGCATGTGACCAATTCCTCCTTTTCACAAATCCCTAACAGTATGTCCTTTTCTGTTGGCAAATAGAAGCAAGTTTCTTTCTGCATTTTCCATGTTTTTCTGTAACTCTTTTCGCCGACCAACGTAATACGAGACATATACCTTTGTACAAGACATATATAGAACTACAGAAACGATTTCGTTTCCTGTATAATGAAACGATAATCAAGGACTTGAGGAGACGCTCATGTTTGAACAAATTACACAAGTTTTCATGCAATATGGAGTCTGGGGGCTATTTGGACTTTCTTTTTTGGACTCGTTTATCGTACCCGTTCCTCCCTTTTTCTTGCAGATCGCGATGAGCCTGATCGATCCAGCCGCTGCCCTGCGCTATGCCACGGTCGCGTTTACCGGCTCTATCCTTGGCGCTCCGATCGGATACATACTGGGCAAGTGGCTCGGCAAACCGATCTTGAGAAAGATCCTGCCGGAAAAGTGGACAAAGCTGGCTACCGAACAGTTCGACAAAAACGGAGATGCCGCCGTATTGATTGGTTCCTTTACTCCCATCCCTTTCAAGGTGTTCACCATTTTAAGCGGCGTCTTTAACTATTCGCTGACGAAGCTTATGCTGTTTGCCATTCTCGGTCGGGGTATCAAATTTTATCTCATCGGAATATTGTTTCACCTCTATGGAAAACACGCCAAAGTATTGCTCGACGAATACCTGGAAATTGCCGTGCTGGGCATCGGTGCGGTTGTCGCTATCGCCTGGCTGGTATGGAATAAACGCAGAAAAAAAACCGCTTGATTGTCTGCTGAAAAGTGTTTGCCTTTGAACCAAAAACGCTCCGGAAAGTGCGCTGTCCCTCTTCCTGGACGCGTTTTTTTGTTTGCGGCCCCAAATACCTCGTCTCTTTCGCAATATTTCATGGACATTCACCTAATATGTACCTCCCCATATATTGTAATTGTGAGTTTTTTGGAGGAGGTGAAGCGATGGCCGTAATCAAGGTAAACTCCAGAGATGTCGACATGTTGGCTCGTCTGATCCGTGCCGAAGCCGAGGGAGAAGGGGAACTGGGCATGCTGATGGTCGGAAACGTCGGTGTGAACCGCATTCTTGCCAATTGTCTTGATTTTAGAAATATACGAACGATGCGGGACATGGTGTTTCAGTCACCCGGAGGTTATGAAGCTGTACAAAAACCTTACTTCTATCAGCGCGCCAGGGATAAGGAGCGCCGCCTGGCAAGACGAGTCGTAAATGGAGAGCGCACGCATCCCGCCTCAAACGCATTGTGGTTTTTTCGACCCAGCGGCAACTGTCCGGCGCAATGGTATAACCAGCGAAATTCGGGACGTTACAAGGCCCACTGCTTCTTCGTCCCTTCCCCCAGGGATTGCCCCCGTGTTTTCTGATTGTACTTGATGGTGCTTGCAAGTCCAGAAAAGGAGAGAGTTCATCATGAGTCAACAAATGCCTTACAATCCTTATGTCACCTACCCCTATACGGACATGTATCCTTCTTCATCCTTTCCGTACCAGATGGGCCAGCAGCCGGTTCAACCGGGACAACAGCAAGCTGTCCCCATGCAGCCAAGCGGAAGTCTGATTCCCGGAACGCCTCTGGCTCCCGGTCAGGTCGTTGAAGAATCCTACATTGAGAACATCCTTCGCCTGAACCGCGGAAAGGTGATTACGGTTTACCAAACCTTTGAGAACAATACCCAGTGGAATGCGAAAATTTTCCGCGGTGTTCTGGAAACGGCAGGGAGAGATCACATTATCCTCAGCGACCCGGAATCGGGAAAACGGTTTCTGCTGCTGATGGTAAACACTGACTATATCACCGCAGACGAGCATTTGAACTACATTCCTCCGGCACTGCCTTCAGGTATCCGCTAAAAACAAAAAACCTCATCGCTTGCAGATGGGGTTTTTGTCTGTTCAGATATACGGATTACACAACCTGCGGATCGCTTGAATCGGCTTTGGCAAAATACGCTTGCTTCTCATCCTGCCAAAACAAGCCGCTCGGCAAAGAGCTTTTTTGCCTCATGCGAATCGCCAGCAGATTGACCATGCGATTGATCTCGGCGTGGGCCCACTCGTCCATCGTAAATTTGACAGCGTATTCATAGATCGTTTCATTCCAATTGCTGTTGCGAACGACATGTCCGTACATTTTCAATTGCCGAGAAAATACCTCTGTTTCAAATTCAAGCACCAACTGATCATTTACCGGCAATTTCAAATCAGAGAGAAAGCGAAGGCCGCCACCTCCTATGTCTTCGATCAAAACATCTGCGCTCCCCACCTTCATCGTCTTTCCTTTTACCATGACGATTGTCATGCGCGAACAGAGCGGGGGAACCAGCTGCAGTCGAAAGTAGTCTCTTCGTTGCCAATTGATGACGCCATTCACCGTTTTCACCTCATGTTAAGGAATATGGTCCTGTTTCTTTGGGATCACCGTTTAGCGAGTGACTTTGGCGAAATAAACGCAAAAATGGAAAAAAACGCCGCGAACACGGCGCTTATGATATTTTCCGCAAAACCTTCCTTATTCTTTTTTCTGCTCCGGGTAGTTCATTTCCTTCTTGGTAATGGGAGAATTTTCCCATAAATGATTTTGATCAAACTTGATCGTGTCTTTGCGCATAAAGCGGAACAGGAGGTCTACCACCCACCAGACCAAGACCATGAAGATGAAAAATATGAGAACAGCTCCCCACACGGAATACCTACCCCCTCCCCTTTTACTGCCACTATATGAAGAGAAGGTAGAATTGATTCGACCTAAAAACCGGTCGTACAGCGTGGCTTGCAAGGGACGGCAAACAACCGGTCTATCACCTCTACGTATTCGGGCCGCGACAAATGGGCCAGCCCGTACTGGTATAAGCTGTGAAAGCGGACTGCCCCCATGACAAGCGAAGAAAAATCGGAGATATCGAGTGATACTTCCGCGTCGGCTTGTGCGGGCGTTTCCGGAAGTAGCCCGGGCAACCCGTCGCGAAAGCAGATGGTATAACCCTTTTCATTATCCGGCAGAAAGCTGTCGCGAATATGAAAGGTAAGCGTGCAGCTTTCCCTTCCCATACGGTGATCCGCCATTTGACGAAAATAACCCGCTACATCAATCATTCGATACATCAGCCCGACACCGGACGCATGGCTTTCATGATAGTAGAAGGGGATCAGACGGTCAGAGCCGTTTCCCGGATCGGCGAGCAGAAAGTGAAAATCTTCTTCCTGGGTATAAAAGATGCAGCGCCTGACCTGGTCGGCTTGGCTGCGCAAAAAGGCGAGAAGTCCACGCATGGCCTCCGGCGTTTCACAGATAAACTCCTTGACGTGCAAATCGTGGATGCTGGCATTTTCCTGGCTGACCTGTTTAAACTGCAGGACCAGATAGCCGCTTAGCTGTCCATCCTTTCGGCAGCCAAAGGCGATATGCTCCGGCCGATCCAGAAAGGCATCCAGCTCGCGTGCCGTCTTTTCGATCATCCCGTGGGTTTTCGCGGCATAGCGGTTGTAGCTCCCCAGGATATCAGCGCGGTCCTCCTTGGACAGAGCAATGACGTCCTGCTTGCTCCCGGCAGGCAGGTCCAGAGGAGAAACCCGGTATTCATTCATTTTGGTTCCGGCTCCGAAGCCCATCTGTTTGTAAAAATCGACTCGGAACGGATAAAGGGAGACGAGACTGACGCCACGATCACGGTATGCCCGCAAAAAATGGAGCAGCATCGATTTGGCTATTTTCTCCTTTTTGTGCAGCAGGTCAACAGCGACGGTACCGATCCCTCCGGTGAGCAGCCGTTTTCCATGAACATTCATGTGAAAATCGAACCATTTCATCACACCGACCATCCGGTTGTCGCGAAAACAGCCGACAAAGGAAACCCCCGGATCCTCCTGCATGCTTTCGCGAATCCGATTGATCCAGCGTTCCTTCATATCCGGCACTTGCATTTCCTGTCTCGGATATGCCATTCCGACTATTCTGACGAATCCCTCCGCTTCGGAAGGCTTCAATACGCGGATTTCTTCCACCGGCATCATCCCCCGCTTCCCTTTTTTCAGTTGCGATACATCTGATAAAAAATATTTTACTGAATGCTTCCATCTTCTGGCAAGAAAAAAGAGACAATCGGGCTTTGTATCGCCCGCTCTCGAACCGCTGCCACTCTCACAATGCTCGCTATTGGAGCAGCCGAATGGATAAAAGGGCATCCCGGTAGACAAACCGGGGCCCCTTCATGTTGCCGTGCAGCCTGTTTTTATGATGTGCCGGCCAGTTTTCTGATCGCCTTGAACACTGTCTGATAGTAGCTTTTCTCATGAGCGACCAGGTCTGCCATCCCCACCTCTTGGCTTACTCCAGAGACGCTTCCGTCTTCGTCGCAGACGAATCCGCTCGCTCGAACCGAAGAAATCTCGCCGTTCAACAATCTCATCAGCTCATCAAGCCGAATCCAGAGCAAGCCGGTCAGCTCCTCCTGCTGGATCTGGTACGCTTCCAAGGGCTGGTCGGATTCATATCCGTACACGTGGCAAATCTCCCTGTCGACAATGCCCGGCTCACCGGAAACATCCCGTATGACTCCAATATGCTGCAAGCTCTCATACGAGACAGCCAGTCCCAGCTCTTCCTCCAGCTCACGCACGCCGTCCCTCGGCCCTTCACCGGCAAGCAGATGGCCCGCCGAAGTGATATCCAGCTTGTTTGGCGAGGTGTCCTTCTGAGGATGGCGTTTTTGAAATAGCAGGTAGACCCGCTCTTTCTCCCGGCGGTATATCCAACAGTGAAACGTCTGATGCCACAGTCCGAGCCGATGCACTTCACTGCGCGCTTCCGTACCGATCCATTGCCCTTTGTCATCAAAAATATCCAGCGTTTCTTCCTTCACTTTGTTCACCTCAATCGAACAATTTGCTTCCTGCGTTGCAATCCCGGCAAGCTTCCCAAAACCGGCTGCAAATGCAAATCTGTGTCATCGCTCCGACGTTCTCAACTACTGCGCGGCCCGGGCTTCGATCCGTTCGGACTTGACATTTTCATCCTGCGTGATGTGCCTCTGGCTGACAATCTATCGGGCCGGAACACGCATATAGAGCGGTTTATTCTTTTCCATGCAAGGCCTCCAAGGCTTCCTGGACCACGAGTCCGGTATCAAAGCCGATCAGTCTCGCCTCTTTTCCATCCAGCGCATTCGCCAGCTCATCGAGCAGCAGGTGCATGCGATCCTGATCCGGCACCTGGACTTCTTCCAGCGGCTGGCCCATCCCCCCTGCCAGCAGCGTGCTCCAGTTTTTCACAGACAGCGTCCCTTTTGTACCGTAGACCGTATAAGCCAAATGCTCCTCATGAGCGATGCCTGCGAGGCCATTAATCGTGACGGGCGTTCCGTCCGGGAGACGAAGCAGCGCGGAAATACCCGTTTCACATAGCTCCTGGTTTTCCGGGTAGTCCACATCAGAGCGAACTACTTCGCAGCGGCCCAAGAGTGCATAGGTCAGGTGGAGAAAGTGCGGCAGCACTTCGCGGACAAAGCCGCCCTGCTCCCGGCCGGAAAGCCATGCTGTCTGCTGCCAAGGACGCGGCCACTGATGGAAATGAGTGACGATGTCCACCCTGCGCACGCTTCCGATCTCCGCCAGTCTCCGCTTCAGCTCGGGAAAAATCGGACGATAGAAGAGCGGAAAATTCATGGCGTGGATAACACCAGCCTCAGTTGCCGCCCGCAGCATCTCTTTTCCTTCCTGAACCGAGTTCGCCAAGGGCTTTTCGCACAGCAAATGCTTCCCTGCGGCAAGCACGTCCAAGCCAATCGGATGGTGAAATTTAGGTGGAACTGCTATGTAAACAAGATCGAGCTCCGCTTCACGGAGCAATAGCCGATGGTCTGTATGCCAAGCTGCGATGCCGAAGCGGTCTGCCACTTCTCGGGCACGCTGCGAAGCGGCATCACAAACTGCCGCCACCGTGAAGCGTTCATGGGTATTCATTGCGTGCATAAGACGCTCCCCCATCACTCCGGAACCAATGATTCCAACTGAGTAGCGTTCCTTCATAAAAAAATCCCTCTTTTCCGACTTTTTGTTCTCTGGCACAAGGCAGGCGGGACTTCCAACGTGCCAGTTATTTCCAATCCTCCCTATTGCATGTTTGCTGCACTCGGATTTCTCGCTTTTTTCGCATACACAAAAAATACAGATGCGTTTGCGCAGTCATGCGCTTTGACCGCCTTCCCTGCCGATGTGCTCCGGCAAATGTCTTTATCGTACCGTTAGCGGCCTTTGGAGCGCTTCGCGAAAATTGCTCTTCTCTCCGGTCAATTTCTGCGTAGTCCTCACTTCATGATACAACAAAAAAGGGCCCTTTCGCCTGATGATTCCGGCGAGGGGCCCTTTGACCGTTTTACGCCACCTTGGATGTGGCTTCACGGATGTATTCTTTTGCTTTTGCCTGGTCAAACTGCCCTTCCCAGCGGGAGATAACGACAGCGGCAAGAGAGTTGCCGACAACGTTGACCACTGTGCGAGCCATGTCCAGCAGACGGTCGATTCCCGCGATGAAGGCAAGACCTTCAAGGGGAATGCCGACAGAGCCAAGGGTCGCAAGCAGTACGACGAAGGATACTCCAGGCACGCCCGCAATCCCCTTCGAGGTGACCATCAATACCAGCATCAGTGTAATTTGCGCACTGATCGGCATGTGAATGCCATACATCTGCGCGATAAACAAAGCCGCCAGCGCCTGATAGAGCGTGGAGCCGTCCAGGTTGAACGAGTAGCCCGTCGGAATGACGAATGACGTGATGGCTTTCGGACAGCCAAGGCGCTCCATCTTTTCCATGATCTTCGGAAGCACCGACTCCGAACTGGCCGTAGAATAGGCCAGAAGAAGCTCGTCCTTCAAGATCTTGATAATGGAAAAGATCGAAATCCCGCTCATGCGTGCAATGACACCGAGAACGACCACAATGAAGAACAGCATCGTCAGGTGTACCAAAATGACCAGCTTCCCGAGCGGAACAAGGGACGACAGACCGAATTTGGAAACGGTTACGCCAATCAATGCGAAAACACCGAACGGCGCGAACTTCATGATTGTGTTGACGACCCAGAACATGGCGTCCGCCACACCCTGGAAGAATCGAAGAACAGGTTGACCCTTTTCTCCGGCAGCGGCAACCCCGAGTCCAAACAGGACGGAGAAGAAGATAATCGCCAGCATATCGCCTTTGACAATCGATTCGAATACGTTTTTCGGCACGATATTGACGAAGGTATCAACAAAGCTGTGGCTTTGCGTCGATTCAGCCGTCTCCACATATTGGTGGATATCGGTTTTGGCAAGATTCGTCATGTCAACCCCGACACCGGGATGGAACAGGTTCGCTGCAACAAGACCGACAATAATCGCAATCGTGGTAACGATTTCAAAATACAATATCGTTTTTCCGCCGATCTTCCCCAGCTTTTTGATGTCTCCCACACCAGCAACCCCGACGATCAACGTGGAGATGACGATCGGAACGACGATCATTTTAATCAGCCGGATAAAGATGTCGCCAATCGGCTGCAGGTAGCTCGCCACCGCAGGATTGCCGTAAAAGATAGCACCTACCAGAATACCAAGGAATAGACCGATTACAATTTGAATGGCTAACCCGAATCGTTTCATCCTGACACCTCGCTGTCCTTTCGTAATTGTGTATATATCAGTACAAAATCGACAAGGAATTGTCGAAATTTGTCGAAGTAACAATATTATAGTAGCAGACACGGGTTTTTTTTCTCAATGTAAAGAAATTCCTTTTTGCACTTTCGACACTGCTTTCTGGTATCTTTTGGATGGTACTGAAAATTACATGGTTGATCTATATATTTTTCGCTAGGTTATCATAGCATAACTTTGACAAAATCCGCGTTTTTTGTATTCTTATTTATTTTCTATAATTTCATTATGATTAAACTCTACTGAATATTTTTGAACTAACTTCTTCCTGGAAAACGCAAAAAACCGGAGCGGTCTCCCCTCCGGTTTGGTTCCTATCTATCGAAAACAATTGTATACAGCACATTCCTGTTACATTTTTCGGCAACGGTGACTGCTACATCTCTTATCCGTACAGGCGGATGGCGTCGCGAATTCTCCCATTGGTCTGTTCGAGCAGCTGCAGCGCCTCTTCCCTGTTCGATCCGGTCAGCTTCATCAAAATGGCGGCTTTCGCGTCTCCGTTGGCCAGCTCGGCCAGCCGTCCGGCTTCCTCGTATGTGACACCCGTGACCTCCATCACGATTCGCTTGACCCTCTCCCGCAGCTTTTGATTGGTCGCCTGGACGTTGACCATCAGGTTGCCGTATACTTTCCCGAGCCGAATCATCGTTGCTGTCGTCAGCATGTTCAGTACCAGCTTTTGCGCTGAGCCTGCCTTGAGCCGGGTAGACCCGGTTACGACCTCCGGCCCGACAACAACATTGATGGAGACATCGACTCCGCCATCGATCAGCGCTGTCTCATTGCAGGACAGCGAAATCGTCCTCGCTCCGATCGTCTGTGCTGCCCGGAGCGCTCCGATCACATAAGGCGTACGGCCGCTGGCGGCTATGCCCACAACAACATCTTTTCCTGTCACGTTGTATTTGTGAATGTCTTCCTCGCCGAGCTCCTCGGAGTCTTCCGCTCCTTCTACCGCCCTGATCATCGCCGAAGGTCCTCCGGCGATAACCCCCTGGATCAGCTCGGGGTCCGTACCGAATGTGGGCGGACACTCCGACGCGTCCAGGATGCCCAGACGGCCGCTCGTCCCGGCGCCAAAGTAAAACAGGCGTCCCCCGTTTTGCAGCGAATCGACGATGATCTCAACTGCGTCCGCCACTTGATCGAGGACGTCCTCAACCGCGTAGGGCACCTTTTTGTCCTCGTCGTTCATCACCTGCAAAATTTCGCGCACAGGCAGTTGATCCAGGTCCCTCGTCCTTTCGTTTTTTCCTTCTGTCACAAGTTCTTTCAAGTTCTCCAGCATCCCGTTCGCTCCTCCCCTGCTCTCCTATTTGCGTCTTTTACTCCAGATGGCATGAGACCCAATGCCCTTCTTCCTTTTGTCTGAGCAGCGGGATTTCGCTTCTGCACACATCCATGCAGGATCGGCAGCGCGGGTGAAACGTGCATCCGGCTGGCGGATTGGACGGACTGGGCAAGTCTCCCTCCAGGATGATGCGCTGCAGCTCCCTTTTCGGATCGGGAACCGGCACAGCGGACAGCAGTGCCTGGGTATACGGGTGAGTAGGATTCCGGTACAAGGACTCCTTGTCAGCCACTTCCACCACTCTGCCCAAATACATGACCGCCACACGGTCCGATATATGCCGAACAACGCTCAAATCGTGGGAAATAAACAAATAGGTCAACTGAAATTCCTTTTGCAAATCCTGCATCAGATTGAGGATTTGCGCCTGAATGGACACGTCGAGAGCGGATACCGGCTCGTCGGCGACAATCAGTTTTGGCCGCAGGATCAAAGCCCGGGCAATCCCGATCCGCTGCCTTTGCCCGCCGGAAAATTCATGCGGGAAGCGGCTGAGATGCTGCTTGGACAAGCCGACGATCTCGATGATTTCTTCTACCCGTTTTTGCCGCTCCTGGGCCGTTCCGATTCCGTGGACGATCAGCGGGTCTTCCAAAATCCGCCCGACTGTCTTGCGCGGGTTGAGCGAGGCAAACGGGTCCTGGAACACCAGCTGCATATCGCGGCGCACCCCTCTGAGGTCAGCCGGGCTCAGCTTGCAAATATCCCGTCCCTCGAAAAAAACCTCCCCCGCGGTCGGTTCGATCAGCCGGAGTATGCATCGTCCGGTCGTTGATTTGCCGCATCCCGACTCTCCGACAATACTGACCGTCTCGCCGGGATAGATCGTCAAGTCAACGCCGTCGACCGCGCGGACCACTTTTTCTTGTCCGAAAAAGCCTTTTTTGCTGACAAAATGCTTCGTCAGCGATTTGATTTCCAAGAGCGGCTTCGTCATCGCTCATCCCCCTCCTGATACAGCCAGCATCGGCACTTTTGACCGCCCTCGACAGGAAGAAGCTGCGGGTTTTGTTCCCGGCAAATGTCCATCACGTGGGAACAGCGCGGAGCGAAACGGCAGCCCGCCGGCATCTCGTGCAGCAGCGGCACCGAGCCCGGAATCGCCTCCAGCCGCTCCGCATCCACACTGACGCTCGGCATGGAATTCAACAGCCCTTTTGTATAGGGGTGCTTCGGCTCCTCGAACAGCTTCGTAACTTCCGCTTCCTCCACGATTTGTCCGGCGTACATGACGATGACCCGATGGCACATCTCGGCTACGACGCCCAGGTCGTGGGTAATCAACACAATCGAAGTATGGTTTTCCGCCCTCACCTTTTTCATCAGCTCAAGGATTTGCGCCTGGATGGTTACATCGAGCGCTGTCGTCGGTTCATCGGCGATCAACAGCTTGGGCGAGCAAGCCATCGCCATCGCAATCATCACCCGCTGCCGCATCCCTCCGGACAACTGGTGCGGGTACTCGCCGACGATCTCTTCCGCGCGGGGAATCCCGACTTCCCTGAGCAACTGGACCGCTCTCTCCTTTGCTGCTTGCTTGGAGAGTCCGAGATGGCGCCGGAGCGGCTCGCCGATCTGTTTTCCGATCGTCTGGAGCGGATTGAGCGACGTCATCGGCTCCTGGAAGATCATCGCGATCTCGTTGCCGCGGATCTTTTGCATTTCCTTTTCTGACAGCGTCAAAAGCTCCTTCCCTTCAAAGCGTATGCTTCCGGTCATTTCTGCATTTTTGCCCAAAAGGCGCATGATCGACAGACTGGTGACGCTTTTTCCGCAGCCGGATTCCCCGACGATTCCCACGGTTTCTCCGGCTTGGACAGTCAGACTGACACCGTCGATGATCGTCAGGCTCTTACCCGATTGGGCAAAGGATGTACGTAATTGATCGATGTGTAGCATGGCAGCCATTGTTCTTCCTCCTTTTGCTCAGGATGAGCCTGCCGTCCCGATTAGGGAAAACAGCTGATTGCAGACAGAGCGCCTCCACGGACCGATCAGGCTGCTGACAGTCGGATGGACCCGGTTTGTCAGGATGATCAGCGTCGCGCCTCTGGCCGGATCACGCCAGATCGATGTTCCGGTAAATCCCGTGTGGCCAAAGGCTTGGCTGGAGAGGACATCGCCGCCTGTGCAGCCTGCAGCCATCTGCTCCAGCGTGCCCCCCGTCGCGGATGCTTCCCACCCCAGCGCTCTCATCGGTGCAAGCTCACCCGTATGGGAGCGGACTGCCGTGGCTCGCAGGACGGGATCGATCCGCACGGGCGACTCGTTTGAAGTCCAGATGCGCATGTACCGTTCCGTATCCGCGCTGGTGGAAAACAGCCCGGCGTGGCCGCTGACGCCGTCGAGGCCGTGATATGCGTTGCAGTCATGCACCGATCCCCGGATGATTCCTCTCCGCCAGTCAAAGCAAGCCAGACGCTCCGACAGCTCACGGGCGGACGGCAGTCCGAGCGCTTCCTCCTGGATCAACTGCTGCCTTGCCATGTCCTGCTCATATGCATTGCCGTTCTCCGTCGGTGCGATTGCGCTCACATCCAGGCCGTCATGCTGCAAGGGCAGATAGCAGGTACGGGTCATCCCGCTCGGTTGAAAGATAAGCCGCTGGGCCAATTGATCTAGCGGCTCATCCCATGCCCGCTCCAGGATAAAGCCAAGCAGCATGAAGCCAAGATCGCTGTAGACGACCTGTTTGCCGGGCGTCCCCGTCATCGCCTCAGCCGCGATCAGCCGCAGGTACTCCTTGACGCCGCGGGCATAGAGGAAAAAGGGGCGCCAAGCGGGGAGGCCGGAAGTATGGGTCAATAGATGCAGCAGCGTGATCTTGCGTTTCGTTGTTGCATCCGTCCCCTCTTCCAGCTCCGGGAGATGGCGGGTGACGGAATCTGTCAGCGACAGCCTGCCTTCCTGTACGCTGAGAAGAACGAGCGGCAGCGCAACCATCACCTTCGTCAGCGAAGCCATGTCATACATGGTGTTGGCATCGACCTCGATGCCGTCTTTTTTCCCGTCTCCGTGCTTGGATGAATCTGCGGGGCTTGCAGAGCTTGTCATGTTCGGCTCTTCTACCGAGCCGAATGCCTGCTCCTGCTCGTCCTGTGCACCCTCTGTCTTCCCGACCGCTACGGTTATGGCAGGAAGACCGTCTCTGGCAAGAGTGGCTATTCCCCCCGGGAAAATCCCTTGGCTGATGCCCGACTCCAGATTTTGTTTCAAACGCTCTCGCAAGGCAGATTCGAGCTGATCGTGACTCATCTTCGTCCCTCCGTTACTTGCCGCGGTGGCGCGGGTCGAGAATATCGCGCACAGCGTCCCCAAACATATTGCAGGAAAGGATGGTGATCGTCATTGCCACGCACGGCCAGATGATCATTCCCGGCGCCAGCTCCATATAGCGGCGCGCTTCCGAGATCATTCCGCCCCACGAAGGGTCTGGCGGCTGAATGCCGAGACCGAGAAAGCTGAGCGCCGATTCTGTCAAAATCGCACCCGAGATAGCGAGGGATGCCTGGACCAGCAGCGGTGCCGTTACATTCGGGAAAATTTCCAGAAACAAAATGCGCGGCGTACTGGCGCCGATAGCCCTTGCGCTTTCCACGTACTCCTGATTTTTGATCGATAGGACTGCTCCCCGGACCGTTCGCGTAAAGATCGGAATATTGACAATTCCGATCGCCAAAATGGTATTGAAGGCCCCTGGCCCAAGCGCGGCCACGATCGCCAAAGCAAGCAAAATTTCCGGAAAAGCAAACAGCACGTCCATTACACGCATCACCAATCCGTCAATCCAGCGGCCAAAGTAACCGGCGATCAATCCAAACAGCGTGCCAAAAGCGACGCTGACCAGCACCGAGGAAATTCCCACCATCAGCGAGACTCTGGCTCCGTAGATGATCCGGCTCATAATGTCTCTGCCGAATTGATCCGTGCCGAGAATAAATTCGCCGGAGCTGCCCTCCATGCGATGATCCTGAAACATCTGCGTCGGATCGTATGGAGACAATACGGGAGCGAAGGCAGCGGCCAGAGCGAGCAGCAGCAGGACGATCAGACAGACGACTGCTGTTTTGTTCTCAAAAAAGCGTCTTCGAAATGTGCGCATGTCGCATTCCCCTTGTCAATACTTGATTCGCGGATCAATCCAGGTGTAAATCAGGTCGATGATCAGATTAACCAAGACGAACACCAAAGCGACGAACAGGACGCCTCCCTGTACGACAGGATAATCCCGCTGGTAAATGCCATCCAGGACATACTGCCCCAGTCCCGGTATGGAAAACAGCTGTTCGACAATGACCGACCCGCCCAATAGGTAGCCGATCTGCATACCGGCAATCGTAACGATAGGGATGGAGGAATTTCGCAGCGCATGCCCCATTACCACGGTCCATTGACTGTTTCCTTTGGCACGAGCGGTGCGGATGAAATCTTTGTCCATCGTTTCCATAAAGGCGGAACGGGTCATCCGCATCACGCCGGCAGCGACGACGATTCCCATCGTAACCGCCGGGAGGATAAACACTTTGAATGCCTCTGCCGGATCATCCCAAAAGTGGACCACATCGATCGGCGGAAACCAGTTGAAATACAGCGACAGGCCGAGCAGCAAAAGCGTACCGATGGCAAAGTTGGGAACCGAAATCCCGAGCAAGGTCAAAATGCGAATCACCTTGTCCGTTTTGGAGTGAGAGCGAATCGCCGACAGGATGCCGAACGGAATGGCCAGGGTCCAGCCGATCACAACCGCCATAATCGTCAATTGCAGCGTAATCAAGAACCGCTTGAGAATCTGCGGCAAAATTTCTTCGCCGGTGTGCACTGAAACACCGAAATCCCCTTGCAAAAGTCCGCCGGCCCAGTGCAGGTACTGGCTTATGAGCGGTTTATCCAGCCCCATCTCCGCTCGCAGGACGGCGACTGCCTCCGGGGTCGCTTCCGTCCCGAGCATGATCGACGCCGGATCGCCCGGAACGAGATGGAGGATCGTAAAAACGAGGATCGAAATGCCGACAAGGATGGGAATCAAGCTAATGATTCGTTTGATCAGGTAACTTCCCATAGATACCCCTCCACAAAAGAAGAAATCGGAGAGATCGTCTCCCCGACTCCCTCCCTATCTCACTTACTTCTTCACCGATGCTCTCACCAACGCGGTGGATTCGCCCGCTGCCGTCGGCGAAAAATCGACGTTGTCGCGGACCGCGTAAAAGTTTTTCGGAGAAGCCAGGAACAGGTTTGGTGCGTCTTCTACCAGCAGCTTTTGCGCTTCGTCATACAATTTCTTGCGTTCTTGCACATCGACCGTCTCCAGCGCCTTTTGAACGAGCTCATCGTATTTCGGGTTGGAGTAATTCCAGACGTTCGCCGATCCTGTAGTCGAGAAGAAGTAGCGCATCGAACGGTCGGAGTCCACGCCGGATGTATTGCGGCCGACCATCATGTTCATATCTTTGGATTTCCAGGTGTCGATGTAGTTGCCCCACTCCAGTTGGTTGATTTTCGCGTTGATGCCAATCGCTTTTAAGTGCTGCTGAATGATTTGCGCCGACTCAACCATGTCCGGGTAAGTAGAAGCTGTTTCAATGATCGTGTCAAAGCCGTTTGGATACCCCGCTTCTGCAAGCAGCCGCTTTGCCTTTTCCACATTCGGCGTGTAGCTTGGATAGCTGGACGGATCAAGCGCCCAGCTGGTCAGTGCCGGTGCGATCGGCCCGGTCACGGATGCCTCGCCCTTCCATACGGTTTGCACGATTTGATTGCGGTCTACGGCATAACTGATGGCCTGACGGACACGCGGATCGTCAAAAGGCTTTTTCTTCACGTTGATACCGAGATAGCTGTACTCCAGAGACTGGTAGCTCTTGATCTGGATGCCCGGCTTGCCCTCGAGAAGCTTCGCCGAATCCGCCGATACAGCGCTGATGTCGATTTTGCCGGCGCGAATGGCAGCCATGCGCTCTGCCTCATCCTTCATGATCTGAAACTTGATCGCGTCTACCTTTGGCAATTCCTTGTTAAAGTAGTCCGGGTTTTTCTTCAGCAGGACATACTGTCCAGGCTCGCTTTTTTCCAGGATGAACGGTCCGGTGCCATTGGCTTCCTTCGTCAGATCAGTCGATCCCTTCGGAACGATGGAAGCCGAGGACGCGGACGCATTGGTCAGGAAAGCCGCATCAGGGGTTTTCAGCTTGAAGACGACTGTTGCAGGGTCCGGCACCTCGATCGTATCGACACTGGCGAAGTACGATTTGGCGATCGAACCGGTGTCCGGATTCAAAATGCGCTCAAAGGTGTACTTTACGTCCTCCGCGGTCATCTCTTGTCCGTTGTGGAACTTGACACCCTTTCTCAGATGGAAGGTAATGCTCTTTCCGTCGGGAGCCGTTTCCCATGATTCCGCCAGCCCCGGGACGAGATCGAGATTGGCGTCCAGCTTGGTCAGGCTGTCATAAACCAATGAGTAAACGCGTGCACTGGAGGCCGCAGGCACCTTGTGCGGATCGTACCCGACCGGCTCCTGATCGACCGCGACGATCAATTCCGATTTTCCTTCAGTCTGGGATGCTCCCTCGGACCTCGGCTTGGAATCGCCTGCAGGTGCGCTCCCGCCTCCCGAACAGGCTGAAAGCATAAGGGACAGCGACAGGAAAAAACTTGCCAACACTCTCTTTTTCACGTTTTTTACCCCCTGAGTTTCGGTTAATACAAACAGATATTGCCTAATGGGACTGCCCGTTTCGCGCCGGTTACCGACGGTACATTGCTCGGGCGGCCCATCAAGGTTTCATGTCCCAATACAGCGAAGGCGATTGCTTCCTTGGCATCGTCCGGCACCCCGTACGCCTGCGCTGTCGTCAGCGCGATACCATCGGGCAGTTCGTCCCGGAGCATGCGAAGCAGCGTCTTGTTATGCGCTCCTCCTCCAGACACGATCACCTCGTGAACCCGGGCATGGGGAAACACAAAATGGCGGTACGCATCCGCGATAGAAGCTGCCGTCAGCGCCGTTGCGGTAGCTGCGATATCCTCTGCGGAGAGGCCGAGCGCCCTTGCATCACTGCACAACCGGGCAGCAAATGCTTTGCCGTACACTTCCCGCCCGGTGCTTTTGGGCGGTGCGAGCCGGTAATAGGGGTCAGACAACAAGCCCGAGAGCAGCTCGGAAGACACTGTTCCGCCTGCCGCCATCGCTCCGCTCTCGTCATAGCGAAGTTTTCCGTCCGTCAGGAGCTGGATGATCTCGTCGATCACCATGTTCCCCGGACCGATATCAAAAGCTGTCACTTCCTGAATAGCCGCTCCGGCAGGAAGTACCGTCACATTGGCAATCCCCCCGATATTTTGCAGCAAGCGGCCTTTTTCCGAATGGCGGAAGAGCACATAATCGGCATAGGGGACGAGCGGAGCGCCCACCCCTCCGGCTGCCAGATCCCTCGCCCGAAAATTCCCCACTACAGGGATTCCGGTACGCTCTGCCAAGGTCGACAGCTCGCCGATCTGCAGGGAAGCGCGGACATTTGTCATCCCCTCCGGCCCGGGAAAGGGCACAGGCCTGTCGATATGCCAGACGGTTTGCCCATGGACGCAGACTGCATCAATCGCCTCCGGGGAAAGATCCGCCTTTTTCAGAAGCTCGCGAACAGCATGGGCGTACCATTCCGCAAGTCCGTAGTGTACCGCCGTCAATTTGTCCAGACGGGCTGTATCAACGCTGCACAAGCTCTTTACCCATTCGCGAAGCTCGTCGGAATACGGCAAATAATGAAATTTCTGCAGACGCACACTCTCGATTTCTTCCCGGTCGTCCGTCAGAATCTCCACGAGCGCCGCATCGACTCCATCCAGCGAAGTCCCTGACATCAATCCGATCAACGCATGCTTCTTCCTGCTCCGATAGTCTTGCAGCCTGGGAGTTTGATTCATGATCTCACCTACTCTCACCCTGCTTATCTTTACGAAATTGCCTCTCTAACGAATGTTTGGAATAGTCAATCCTGTTATCGCTTTCATTATATGAAATAAAATTACCACGGTCAATTGAAATAGAGTAAATAATATTTCAAGAAAAAGAGTGGAGTTTCCGGTCTTGCTGTATATCCTATCAAGAGAACTGTCTATGAATGGAGGGCATACGCTTGATTCCTTCTTCAAAGTGGAGCCTGCACAAATTTTTTGACAGGCATCCGGTCATTCGAGGCTATCTGCCTGCTACGGCTTTGTACCAACCGGCGCTGCTTGATTCCTTTCTTCAGAAGTACGATACGGTCTACATCAAACCGAGTTCAACACATATGGGAAAAGGCATTATGAAGGTATGGAAAACCGACAGCGGATATGCATGGGTCAAGGAGCGCGGACAGACCGTCACCGCCTCGACACTGGGGGAACTGAAACCAATCGTCAATCAGAGCGTGGGCAATAGAAAGCACATTATTCAAAAGGGGATTCCGCTGGCCGAGGTAAATGGACGGCCGTTTGACATCCGGGTAATGATGCTGCGCAATGGGGCAGGGAAGTGGCAATACGCCGGCATGCTGGCAAAGGTCGCCGGCCCTGACAGTGTCATTACCAATGTCGCCCGGGGCGGCGGCTATGTCACCACGGTGCCCAAAGCACTGCGACAATCCCAGGCGGTAAAAAGCGAGCAGGTGAACACTGTCACACGCGAGCTTATCCGATTGAGTCACCATGTATGCTCCCACTTTAACAAATACAAGCATTCGTCTCAAATAGGGATTGATTGGGCAGTAGACAAAAAAGGCGGGCTCTCCATTATCGAAGTGAATTTCGATTTTCCTTCTCACGGCCTGTTTGCGAAGCTGCCTGACAAGACGTATTACCGTTTGATCAAGCGTTTGCGCTCTCAGTATTTGGCCAGACGTGCACGCCTGAAAAAAAGAAAGCCGGCCTCTCGATAAAAGAGAGACCAGCTCGGCAATGACGATAGCGCTATTGGCCCGTCTTGCTTTCTCATCGTTTTTCTACCGTTATCCTTGCGCCGCTTTTGCCTCGATTTCGGTCAAAGGCGATGTGCACTGCGGGCACCGGGTCGCCTTGATCGGAATGGAAGAGATGCAGAACGGGCATTCTTTCGTAGTCACAGGCGGTTTTTCCGGTTCGTTCTTTTTGCGGAAACGATTCACCTGCTTCACGACAATAAAGATGGAGAACGCGATAATCAGAAAGTCGATGACGGTATTGAGAAACAAGCCGTAATTGATCGTGGCAACCCCCGCATCTTTGGCTTCTTTCAGAGTCGCAAAGTCTCTGCTGTCCAAACTGATGAACAAGTTGGAAAAATCCACTTTGCCAAGCAGCAAACCTACTGCCGGCATGATGATGTCGTTAACCAAGGATGTTACGATCTTGCCAAAAGCAGCTCCGATCACAACCCCGACTGCCAGATCAACGACGTTCCCCTTTAAAGCAAACTCTTTAAACTCTTTCAGCATCGGCCTCACCTTTCCATGTGCATTCACACGCAGTGTACTTATCTTCTATCAGAAAACATTTTGCAAAAAGTGTTCGACGAACCGCTCATGGTCAACTTCCAGGCAAACGTCGACATTGGCGGCGGCAGCCGGATGCTTCCGCCTGTCGCCAATGGTTCGCGCATCCGACAGTCCGCCGGATGTATCCACTGAGACATGCATCGGAACGGCAGTCACAAAGGTCGGATCAATGACGACCCCGACAGCCAGCGGGTCGTGAAGCCCGCATCCCCGGACATTCCCTACCTGCGCGTAGGCATTCATGTAAAATTCGCACATGTCGGCAAACAAGCGGGAAACATCCGTCCCCTTTTCGCGCCACAAGGCCAGATGCTCCCTGGTCAAAAGCGTCTGCATCGTCACATCGAGGCCGACCATCGTCACCGGAATGCCGGACTGAAAGACCAGCTCTGCCGCCTCCGGGTCCGCACAAATATTTGCCTCCGCCACCGGCGTCCGATTACCCGGCACTGTCACGGCTCCGCCCATCACGACGACCCGCTCCACCAGCGCAGTCATTTCCGGCTCGTCCCTGATCGCCTTGGCGAGGTTTGTCATGCTGCCCACGGTAACGATCGTCAGCTTGCCAGGGTGTCTCCTCGCCTGTTCGATCATGAATGCCGATGCCTCTTGCTTCTGTACAGGCGTTTGCGGCGGCGGAAGCTCGATGTTACCCAAGCCGTTTTCTCCGTGAAACAGCTTGGCTTTTTCCTTCAGCTCGCGGAACAGCGGCCGCTTGGCTCCCGCATAGACCGGTATCTGGCTGTATCCCAAAAGCTCCAGAATTTGCACGGTATTTCGCGTCGCTTCCTCCACCGTAATGTTTCCAAAGGTCGTGGTGATTCCCAAAACCTCCAGCGCCGGTGAATGAACGGCGTAGGAAATGGCGAGAGCGTCGTCGATTCCTGTATCTACATCAAGTATTATTTTTTTCATTGCTTGTCCCCCGTCCCCATGACTTCCATAGCACGTTTGACGACTGGCTCCGTCTGAATATCGAGGCACACCTCCGTGTCAATCCCGACACGCGGAATCGCCCGGAGATCTGCTATCAGGGCGCCGCGGGAAAGCGTGCTCTGGCAGTCGACGGAGATCTTCAGTGTCTGCCTCTCTGCTATTTCCGGATGGATCGCTGCCATCATTGCCGCACATGCATCCAGACTGTTTCCCCCATCCATCCGCATATGTAGCGCATAGGTCGCATCGAGCGGAACGAGGAGGAGCGGCAGCTTGGAAGCAAGGACGAGCGCGGCAGCCTCCGGATCGGCATGCATGTTCGCTTCGGCAATCGGGGTGACATTTCCCGGTACGCGGATTGCGCCTCCCTTTACAATAACGGCCGCAAACTTTTTCGCCAGTTCCTTGTCCATTTGGAGGGCCTTGGCCAATTCTGTCAGGGGACCGAGTGTGACCAGGATCAGCTCTCCTCTATGCAGGTCTGCCTGCCGGACAATCAGCTCCGCCCCTTGGTCCGCTTGCGCCAGCAACAGGCCGCTCTGTCCTGCCGACTCCAGCACTTGTCTTGTCTGATTCATCGCCTCTGTTTGACTGGGCCCGCCAAAGACAATGCCCGTCAGCTCTATGTCAGGTGAACCTAAAGCGAGCCGCAGCGCCGGAATATGGTCTGTTCCCTCTCCCGTCACCAGCAGCATCTTTTTCTCTGTGTGCATGCTTTCACCTCGATTTCTACTCGCTCCTAATCCTAATCGAATCTGAAAAAACCGTCAATTGAATGCCATCACTCATTGCTGCCAGAAGTATGCACTAAGCCGAAGAAGCGCGAGGCATGCACGGAATCGAAGCGCTTGCAGGCCGACTGCTCTTCCACGCTTGCAACTTGACAATCAATCTTTTACACTAATCCATAGTTTCAAAAAAAGGAGTTTGCCCTCTACATGTCCCTGAAAATAGCCAGCCCACAACAAGAATTGCTCGTTTGCTTGCAGCAGCAGCTTGTCGAAATATTGCTCCGGCATAAAAAGAAGCCCTACCTGCCGGTCTGGGGCGAACTCTATTCAATTTTGAGAGAATTTGTCAAAATATCCAGAAAATCCAGCCAGAATCTTTTGCTCTATTCGATTTCGCCGACTGGCTCGCTCCATTTTATACATGAGACAGGCTTGTTCCGCGTAGATATTCCTGACCCCGGCCTGACAATTTCTCTCTCTACCGACGAATTGATTGAGGCATTGATCGCCGGACGCTTTTTTCCCGCGCTGCCTCCAATCGACACAGCCTCCCCGTTACCGGAGTAGCATCCGAGACAGTGGGAGATTTTTTTATCTCAACCTTGTATAAACGAAAAAATCCTGGCTTTCGCCAGGCAATTGAGGGTAGTACTGAATTATTCACGTGAATAACATAGCTTCATTATAGTTCTTTATTCCTGATTATGCTATGCGAATTTATAGGAAATATCACCTAGATCATCCAGTGAAAGCGTAAAAAAATAGAGCGGCTCTCCTGCACAGTTTCGAGCCGCTGCTGCAAAGTTACGAACTCCCCAAGTTCGCTTATACAGATTGTACTATGTAATTTGAATATCGAAAAGTGTCGTCTTTTGAATTTACGATAGAAAATGGCAAATGTGCGAAGTGTTAGGAAAAAAGTTCAGCAAACAAAGGAGCCATTCACCTTGCAGAATCACAGTATTCACGCATGCTGAACCAAATCCGCTTCCTCTGATTTTCTTAATCATTTGTAATCCATTACCTGCTTGAGATGCTATTTTTATAGCGGTGCTGCAAACAAAATTCGCCATTCACCATATTTTTTAAGCTAAGAAAGGCTTTCGGCATTCTCTCCGTGAGTCGCCGGCATTTCTGCCAGGCAGGGAGCTTCCATCGCATCTGGCTTTTGCCATGCTCCGCTTAATGTCTGTACGATGAAAATAGAGGGTGCCATGCGTCATGAAGTCCTTGTTAACGCTGGACAGCCCTCTCTTTTGAATGCTTGTTTGCTTACCGGTGAGTGCCAAATAAAATGCAGAGGTAGACGTACTGGCTGATACTCACCTCGGGAAAGAAGAAAGCCAGATTGCTTTTTCCGGGAGTCTGTCTGACCGAATACCGCAGCTTGCTGTTTCGCAGCGATTGGGCCATCCGGTACGCCTCGCTCCAGGTCGCATGGAAGGAAATATTTTTTGCCATTCCTGTCAAACACCTCATCTTGATAGTGCTCATCTCATGAACATAGCATGTCCAAAAATTGGCTGAAAGATTTATTTGAAATGACCCTTGGTTCGAGCTTTAGGGGAGAAGATGAACAAGGAGAAAAACGCAGGCGGTTCGGTGGGACACTTGCGGGTGAGTTGGACTGTCCGACTGCATTCCAAGATTCAATCGGTACTTTAACGTCTTGGCGATGCCGGACGGGACTACATAACGCTCAGGCGGCTGCTGGATACCCTTTCAGGGGGTGAAAGACAGCGCATAAAAGAGGCTGTTCCCCAAGCAATTGTTGACGCTTGGAGAACAGCCTCTGGCAAATGTTCATTTCGCGGACGGTTTTGGCCGCACCTTGCTCGTCGGCATCGCTTCCAGGGGATCGTCCGGCCAGTAATGCTTGGGGTAGCGCCCTTTTAAATCTTTTTTCACATCAAAATAGGCATTCTGCCAAAAGCTTGCCAAGTCTCTGGTCACCTGGACCGGCCGATGTGCCGGAGACAGGAGGTGCAGCGTCAGCGGAACACGCCCGTAGCAGATGCGAGGGGTTTGCATCAACCCGAACATTTCCTGCAGCCGGACAGAGAGGACCGGCGCATCCGGGTCGCTGTAATCAACCGGAATCCGTGAGCCGCTGGGCACGCCGATATGCGTAGGCGCTTCTTTGTCGAGCTCTCTTCTCTGCTCCCACGAGATCATTCCAAGCAGGATATCTGCGAGGGAGAGGCGCTGCAGATCCGCACCTTTTTTCATCCCGTGCAAATGGGGGCCCAGCCAGTCGGGAAGCGTTTCCCTTAGCGCCTCGTCCGATACATCCGGCCACTTTCCTTGCCCTTGACTTTGCCCCTGTTCCTGCCGGTGCATGAATTGCAGACGCTGCTGCAACTGCCGGGCTTGTTTCGTCCAGGGCAACAGCTCCAATCCTTCCGATGAGATACCGGAGAGAAGCGCATACAATATATCTTCCGGGTCGGTCTCTAGCAAAGGGGCTTCCTGAATCACAATGGCTCCCAGGCGCTTGCGGACTCGCGCCCTCACGCTTTGCTGGCCTGCCTCCCAATAGACGAGGGCCTCGTTTTCCATCTGGTCAGCAAAATACTTTTCCAGCTGCTCCGCGTCAATCGGCGCTGCCAAGTAAATCGTGCTTTCACTTCCCTGGTCATCCAATTCGGCTGCCACCAGATAAGGGGCGTTCGCGAGAGACTGTATTTTCGTAAAAACCGCACCTCTCCCGTTTTGCAGCAGAAAACGGCCATTTTCCCTGCGCTGGGCGATCCGGTCCGGAAAGGCATACGCAAGCAGCAGTCCGCACGCTGCCGTGTCTGAAGCCTCCTGCTGTATGCCAAACGAATGTTTCCAATGCTCCGCTTCGGCCCATACGCTTCGGCAGAGCGAGCGATTGAGAGATATTCCCGCATATTCCTCCACCTGATCTGACCCTGCATCCTGAACAAAACGCAGCGCTTCAACCCGTGTCCGGATATCGACATCCTCGCCTGCCCGCAAGCCACGAAGCACATCCCGCTCGCCGAGCAAAGCGGCCAGCTCGCAAGCCAGCCCGCCCAGACCAAGCGGGATTGCGACGAGGATCATATGGGCCAGTCTTGGAGGCAATCCCGTTTCCGCCATTCTTTTGCCGTGCGGGGTCACCGCCCCCGACTCATCGAGTGCCCCCAATCTGGCAAGAAGCTGGCGGGCCTGCCTGAATGCCGCAGCGGGAGGAATATCCAGCCACGAGAGCTCAGACGGATCGGCTACGCCCCAGACTGCCAATTCCAGCGCAAGCGCCGTCAGATCCGCCTCCTTGATTTCCGGCGTCCGTGCCGCTTCCAATTGCCGTTCCTCTTCCTTTGTCCACAAGCGGTAACAGGTGCCCGGTCCAAGCCTGCCCGCACGTCCCCGACGCTGATCCGCCGACGCCCTCGCCACCCGTACGGTCTCGAGTTTGGTCAGTCCGGTGCGCGGCGAAAAGCGCGGGACTCGCATCAGTCCGCTGTCGATGACCGTCCTGACACCTTCCACCGTCAGACTGGTCTCCGCAATCGACGTAGCCAGCACGATTTTCCGCTCACCAGGCGGGCACGGCGCAATCGCCCGATCCTGTGCCGCCGAGGGCATATTTCCGTACAACGGTTCTATTCGAATACGCTTGCCTGCGTTCTCCTGTCCGCCCAGCTCCAGCTCTTTCAGCCTGGCTTCCACTCTGCGAATCTCTCCTGCTCCCGGCAGGAACGTCAGGATATCCCCTTCTTCCTGCTTTAGCGCATGCTGGATGGTATGAACCACTTTTTGTTCGAGCGGCCCTTCCCAGCGGGTATCCAAATAATGGGTTTCCACAGGAAAAGAACGCCCCTCGCTCCTCAGGATCGGAGCACCGTCCAGCAAGGCGGACACAGGCTCTGCCTCCAGCGTTGCGGACATGACCAATATCCGCAGGTCATCCCGCAGCAACTCACGGGACTGAAGGCAAAGGGCTAGGCCCAGATCGGCCTGAAGACTTCGTTCATGATACTCGTCAAAAATGACCATCCCCACGTCTTCCAAGGCCGGATCAGACTGCAGCATGCGTGTCAGTATCCCTTCGGTAATGACTTCGATCCGCGTTTTCGGGCCTACGCGGCTATCCATCCTGACCCGATACCCCACTGTCTCCCCCACTCGTTCTCCCCGGGAAGCTGCCATGTACCGGGCAGCCATGCGGGCGGCAAGCCGGCGAGGCTCCAGCATCAAAATCCGGCGTCCTGCGAGCCAGGGCTCGTCGAGAAACGCCAGCGGCACACGCGTGGTTTTCCCTGCACCGGGTGAAGCGATCAGCACCGCGCTGGCATGAGAGCGAAATGTCTCCAGCAAGCTGGGCATGATCGAGTCGATCGGCAGTGTCTTCATCTCATCACCTCATCCGATTGCGAACAAACCTTCTCTCTTCTTTACACTTCAACATAAGCATCTACCGGAGCGTCCGCCAAAAACGGACTCTTTTCACCCAGACAATACAGATGCAGCTCGTGCATGGCGCGGGTGCAAGCCGTGTAAAAGAGCTTTCTCTCCCTTTCCCGGCCGTATTGCGCCCGGGAAGCATTGTAAATGATAACGCCGTCAAATTCTACCCCTTTGGCGAGGTAGGCCGGGATGATGTGAAAGCCTTCTTCAAAAGAGACGGTTTCTTTGTCAATCAGCCGAACCGGTACCTTTTCGCGCAGCGCTTCATACGCTTCCCGGCTCTCCTTAGCCGTTTTGCAGATGACGGCAATAGTGCGATGACCTGCTGCCGTCATTTCGCCAATCCGGGCTGCGACTTTTTCTGCCAAATCCTGCTGATCCGACACCCTCGTCAGTGTCGGCTTTTTCCCGTCGCGGTTAAACGGTTCGATCGCATGGTCGCCGCGAAGCATGGCACTGGTAAACTGGACGATGGGCCTCGTAGAGCGATAGCTCCGGGTCAGGATGATTTTCTCGGTATGTTCCTCGCCGTACAGTGTCGCAAGCCCGGCAAAATCCTGGCCGCTCGTCGAATGGGCATAGATCGCCTGATTCAAATCACCCAGCACAGTCAATTTGGCATGGGGAAACAGCCGTTTCATAAAGGCAAACTGGAACGGGGAGTAGTCCTGGGCTTCATCGACGAACACATGCCGAACTGCTGTATTCGTTTGAAAGCCTTCCACCCTTTCCTTCAAATATAAAAAGGGAGTGGCGTCTTCCCAGAACAGATTCCCGCCATCCAGGCACGCCATAGTCTGCGAGCAAATCTCCGGCCAGTGCCCGGGAAGCTCCAGAGAGCCTGTGAGCGATTGCACGAGCTGCGGATCTTCAAACAACTGCCGGTACAGCGCCGCAAGATCGATGAAGCGCAGCTGCTTGACTTCCCTGCGAAGCGGGGCAAAATGCTCCTGCACGACCTTCACTGCGAGCAGCTCCCGTTCCCGGTCAAAATCGTTGAACGTCTCTCCCGAAAACTGTTTCTTGCCTCTCAGCTCTTGGTACACCCGCTGATAATCATCGCGATCCAATAGCTCAATGGCTTCATCCACCCAGGCACGGTTTATTTCCTTTTTCCCGAGCCGTTTCAGCTCACTTAAGAGCCATTCCGCCAGCAGCCTCATCCGGTTAGGGATGCGCAGTGAAGAATCCATCTCGTAAAATCGCTCTTTGATCGCGTCCGCGGAAATCAGCGTACGCCCGCGGAATTTCACGTCCCGGAAGCACATTCCTACATTTCGGAGCGATTCGACGTATGCATCGATCACCCGGAGCCATTCACCGCCAGCCTTGTAGCGGATTCCCTCCGCACGGGCGTTGTATCCGGGTTCGTTCATTGCCGTGTAGATGTACTCCATCTGGGAGAACGGATCTTCTACCGTGAACCAATCGCCGAGTCTGTGTTCCACGTATTCCTGAAAGGTGGTCTGCTGCATGTTTTCCTCGCCCAGCTCGGGCAGAACGGTAGAAATGTAGCTGTTAAACATCGGGTTCGGGGAAAACAGGACGATCTGCTCGGACCGGAGCGTTCCCCGATAGCGGTAGAGCAGATATGCGACGCGCTGCAGCGCTGCAGACGTCTTCCCGCTTCCGGCTGCTCCCTGGACGATCAGGAGCCGTTTGCTTGTGTTGCGGATAATTTTGTTCTGCTCCTTCTGGATGGTGGCGACGATGCTTTTCATCTGACCGTCGGCCTGTTTGCCCAGCACCTCCTGCAACAGCTCGTCGCCAATCGTCACGCCGGTGTCGAACATCGAGCAAAGCACGCCGTCGCGGATGATATATTGCCGCTTCAGCTCCATGGTGCCGCTGATCAGACCGCTTGGCGTTTCGTATTGCGCCGGGCCTGGGGAATAGTCGTAGTACAGGCTGGAAACAGGGGCACGCCAATCGTACACGAGAAACTCCACTTC
Source organism: Brevibacillus sp. FSL K6-6036 (assembly GCF_037964015.1). Lineage (NCBI taxonomy): Bacteria > Bacillati > Bacillota > Bacilli > Caryophanales > Paenibacillaceae > Brevibacillus > Brevibacillus sp. FSL K6-6036. Next base: position 1,463,670 of record NZ_CP150173.1, on the reverse strand, counting down.
ATTTTCATCGAGAAGCGAGCCGATCCCGAGGTAAATCCTTTCCGCAGTCTTCTCCCCGTCTTCGCGGAAATCAATGCGGCCAAAGTACGGAGATTTTTGCAAACGAACCAGCGTTTTCAACTGATTGCTCGCATGCAGGTGCAGCCGCTCCCGCTCGGAGAGAACCTCAGCCTGCTGCTTGATGCTGGCATACGTCTCGACTGCTTCGATAGCATCGTCGAAGTTGACGGTCACATCCTCCCAAAAGTTCTTGCGGATGTGGACAATATCTTCCTTTACATCGCTTACATGCTGTTCAAGAGATTCAATGCGCCGGGAGATCACGCCTACAACCTGCTCCACCCGCTTCTGTTCTTCCTGTCGGTCCTCTGCTTCTTTTCGATCCTCCTGCCCTTTGACCTGATCTTCCAGTCTTCCTTGATCTTCGTGTCTGCTCTGGTCCGACATGCTCATGCGCGTTCCCCTTTCCTGCTCCTTTTTTCTTTGCCAAGATGGGTTTGACAAAAGGGATTCCATGTGATAAGATATTATTGGGATAATATTTTGTTGTTCTGATATCGAGGTGCAATCACTCCTCATTGTAACACAGGAGTGCTATGATTTCAATTTCCCACTTTTACTTGAAACGACCAAAACGGAGACGCAACGTGCGGCTCCGTTTTTTTATGCCCATATAAGCTGCCCCCAAGCTGGGCTTATCCATACATGATTTTCAACACGTCTCGCTCTTTTGTCCCAAAAATGATTGCGGTCCCGGTCCATTTTCCCCGCCATCCGTTACCATGTAGTGCTCCTCTTTCATATCGAACGTTTTGGGATTGAAAAGTTGATCCCACTCCATCCACATCATGAACCCTCCTGCATGCTTTGGTCCTTTACAGAATGGACAGAAGCGGTTTTTTTACAGATACCTCCGACTGCCGATCGGGGAGGAGAGTCAATTTGATCTTTCCCCTGTACAGCTTGTTTTGTCCGCCTTCTATGTACCCTGCCAGCGTAATCCCTTTGTCTTCCCCGGCAGGAGTAGAGCTGTCGCCGCTCGGAGGCAATTGACTCTCGCCGGCATAGTGAAAAGAAATGCTGCTCTCACCAGTCTTGTCTCTGATGTCGATGACAGCTTGAAAGGATGTCCCCGGCTCCAGCTTGGGAACGCTGATCACCCCGTCAAAAAAGCGAAGCTCTGCTCCCTCCACCACGCCTCCACTCTTGTTTTGGATTGTCAGCTCGATGTGATTCTGGAAACCGAAAACCCATTGGTACAGTACGATTGCCAAAAACCCTGCCAAAACGATCCAGAGCGACATTCGGATGAGCCTCATGTGTGCTTCTCCTCTGTTCTGCTCGCATTTTCGCAAGTAACGCCCGCAGCCTCCAGCAGCACCTTCCCCATCCGTGCCGCTTCTATCAGGCAAAGCTCGAATTCAACCTCTCCCGATACATGTGAAACTAGCTGAATAATGTCGGGACAATCGTGGTTGCAGATTAAAAACTGCTCCCATTTTGCCTCGGAGCGCGGTACCTTTTGCGCGTGAAATCCGCTTTTGAAGCCGCCTAACGTCATCCTTATCTCCTCGCGATTCTGCTAATTTTGAATCAGGTCAATCGCATTTCGCCCCTCGTCTAACAGGTTTGAAAAAATGCCGCCATTCGCCACCGGAGTTCTCCTGCTGTTCCTAGCCGAAAAACAAGTCGAGAACATCCCGGGGAAGCGACGCATCCTTGCGGTAAAACTCGCTGTAGCCGCAGCCGTTGCAGCTCACCACATCGAAGCGCTGGTACTGCATATTCAGCACCCGTGACAGCGTCCCTCCCGTCGCGGACATTTCCGTGACCGTTGCGGATGTACCCCCGCATTTGGGGCAGCCGGATTGCCTGTCGTCCTTGTTGTAGTGGCTATTCCCCGTTTTCCGGGTACAACTGCATTGAAGATTATGGTCGAGCCATTCATTGCAAATGTGACATTGCTGCCGCATCGGACTTTCTCCTCCCGTCTTTCCTCTATGTGATTGACGTTTCAAAAAGCAAACCGTTTCTTCTGTCCAAAGACATTTCCGTCTGCACACCCCTCACCGGCAGGAATACATTGTCAAGGTAAACGCCTAATGGAGGAATGCGCATGTTTCCCATGTACCCCTATTACTCCTTCCGTACCGAATGCGAGACCAAGCCGATTGCATTTCCGCCTCAGCACCAGGAGCGTCAGCCTGGTCTGGAGTATTTGATGGTTCCCTTGCCGATAGCCGAAAACCCGGGCTACATCGGATCAGGCAAACTGCGGGACAAGGTAGCCGTCATTACCGGAGGAGACAGCGGTATCGGACGGGCCGTTGCCATCGCCTTTGCCAAAGAGGGTGCGGATGTTGTCATTGCCTATCTTTACGAGCACGAGGATGCGGCCGAAACAAAACGGCGTGTCGAGGAGCTTGGCAGACGTTGTCTGTCCATCGCGGGAGACCTGCGTCACCCGGGGACTTCCCGTGATGTCATCGGCCAGACCATCGAAACATTCAGCCGGCTTGACATCCTTGTCAATAACTGCGCTGTTCAGTATCCGCAAAATAGCATTCTCGACATCTCCGACGAGCAATTGGACAACACGTTCCGCACCAATCTTTTCTCTTTCTTTTACATGACGAAGGCAGCCCTGCCTTGCATGAAGCGTGGAAGTGCGATCATCAATACGACCTCGGTCACTGCCTATGAAGGTCAAAAGGAGCTGATCGATTACTCCTCGACCAAAGGTGCGATCGTGTCGTTTACCCGCTCCCTCTCGTTGTCATTGGTCAGTGAAGGCATCCGGGTAAACGCCGTTGCCCCCGGTCCGATCTGGACACCGCTGATTCCCTCCAGCTTTTCGGCAGAACAAGTCATGTCCTTTGGCCTGGACACTCCGATGAAACGGGCCGGCCAGCCGTTTGAACTGGCGCCGGCTTACGTCTATCTTGCTTCCGACGATTCCAGCTACGTCAGCGGCCAAGTCCTCCACGTAAACGGAGGGACGATCACTTCATCGTAAGAGAAAAAGTCTTTTGCTCCCACCGCTTTTTCGAACCTGCCCGAATCGAAGGATAAACGGGCAGGTTTTTATGTTTGACGATAGTGAATAAGCTGAAAAGAAAGAAAGTGACACGATACATTTCCAAGTTTGCCAAGCTATGCTATTTTAATTTAGTTGATTTTTATCTGTTATATATAAAATTCGTTCTCAAAAGGGGAAATCATGCATGTCAGACACCATGAAAAACCGCAGAGGATTTTCGGTCCGCTCAAAGCTGATTCTATCCTTCGCCCTCCTTCTCATCATACCAAGCCTGGCTATCGGCGGATTTTCCTTTCAAAGCGCCAAGCAAAACATGGAGCAGGAGGTTCTCCGCGGTGCCCAAAAGGACGTGGAGCTGCTCAGTCTCCTCATCCACGATACCATCTCCCCCAAAATAAGTGATGTGGATTATTTCTCTGCGCACATCAACAAGCAGGATTTTGCGGGAGACGACAGTCCTCTGGTCAGAAGCCGGTTGGATCAGTACCACAGCCTCCATCCTGAATTAGTGAGCGTCTATGTGGGAACGGACAGCGGCTCCATGATTCAGTCCCCCCGCAAAAAACTGCCGGACGGCTACGATCCGCGCACAAGACCTTGGTATCAGCAAGCAATGGCCCAAAAAGGAAAAGCGGTGATCACCGCTCCCTACATCGCTGCTACTACGGGCGATATGGTTGTGACGATTACACAAAGTCTGCGGGACGGCTCAGGTGTGGTGGCCGTTGATCTGGATCTCGACAATTTGAAAAAGCTCACCTCCGAGATTCGCATCGGAGATGAAGGCTATGCGACTCTAATCGATCAAACGGGGAAATACATCGTCCATCCGACGGAAAAAAGCGGTTCGGAAGCGGACAATTCCTGGGTCACAGCGCTGCAAAAGCAAGCGACAGGATTCTTCAGTACAACTATCGAAGGACAAGCTGCAGACATCTTGTTTGCAACCAATTCTCTTACAGGCTGGAAGATCGCAGGAATTATGTATACCCATGAGATCGAGCAAGCAGTTCAGCCGATCTGGTACCGTACCCTGCTCGTCATGGCCCTCTCGATCGCGCTGGGAGCCATCCTCGTCTATGCGATTATCCGATCGATCACGATTCCTTTGAACAAGATGATGCAGGTCGCCGAAAAAATCAGCCAGGGGGACCTGACGGAGAATGTACACATTCAGACTCGGGATGAATTCGGCCGGCTCGGACAGACGATCCAACATATGCAGGATACTCTGCGCGAGCTTTTGCAGGAGGTAGCGAGCAGCTCCGAACAAGTAGCCGCGGCGGCGGAGCAACTGACGGCAAGTGCCGGTCAGACGAGCGGTGCGACGGAGCAAATTTCCCTGACCATGCAGGATGTCGCATCCGGGGTAGACAAGCAGGCGCAAAGCGTTGAACAGGCGTCCGCCACCATTGCCCGTTTGTCAGAGCGCGTTCATCTGGTCTCAGAGAACACGGAGCGGGTCTCTTCGCTTACTGCAGAAGCTTCGGAGCAGGCTTGCAGCGGGGAAGCGGTTATCCAGGATGCGGAGCAGAAGATGAATGACATTCATTCTGCCGTTCGCAATTTGGCAGACGTCATCCAAGGGCTCGGCGATCGCTCCCAGGAGATCGGTAGCATTCTCGATGTCATCACCGGAATTGCCGAGCAGACCAACCTGCTGGCTCTCAACGCCGCCATTGAAGCCGCGAGGGCAGGAGAACAAGGACGAGGTTTTGCTGTCGTGGCAGATGAAGTACGGAAGCTGGCAGAGCAGTCGGCCCAATCAGCCACCCAAATCTCCCGCTTGATCGCCGCCGTCATGGATGAGACGAGTCAAGCTCTGCAGTCCATGGCCCAAACAACGTCAGGTGTAGAAGAAGGGCTAGCCGCTGTCAGCAAGGCGGGGCGTTCCTTTGCCCACATCGAACAATCCGTCCAGACCGTCGATCAAAGCATGCAGGAAGTAACCGGCGCCATGCAGCAAATAGCCGACGCGGCCGAGCAATTGGTGTCTGCCATGAAAACGATCACCAGCTCGGCGGAAATAGCCGCTTCCCGTACGCAAGAAGCCTCGGCTGCTTCCGAAGAGCAGCTCGCTTCGATCGAGGAGATTGCCTCCTCCGCTACGTCCTTGTCTCAGATGGCAGACCGTCTGCAGACTCTCGTCGGACGGTTCAAGCTGTAGCGAAACACAACAAGCTCATGCATACCAACAAAAGAAAGGGATATCTCCACTGGTGGGGATGTCCCTTTTTTCTCAAACGCTTACGGCTTAGCCGAAATCCACGGACTGATGAGCCAATTCAATTGCGTTAAGCTTACCTTTTTCGACAATCAATCGTTCCTGGCTCGATTACTCTTGCGGTTCCCCTTGAATCACATAGTCAGCTCCTGCTCCACGGAGCAGGGCGGAGACACCATCAGGATGGTAAGGCAGCAAACGATCCGCCTCAGCCAGATCCACCCATTTGACTTCCAAAATCTCAGAATCGTAAGGAATCGTCTCAGGGCGCTGAAGAATTTCGCCGCGAAACGTAATAAAGTGGACGTGCTCATCTCCGATATACGCTTCATTGACGGCAACGATTCTGGACACGTTCACCTCGTAACCGGTCTCTTCCCGCGCTTCACGGATGGCGGCTTCCCGCAAAGTCTCCCCTGCCTCTACTGCTCCTCCCGGCAGACTCCAGCTTCCTCGTTTATTGAAGACCAAGAGCACCTGATTTTTTTGTTCGTCAAATAACAGCGTATATGCGACATCTACTCTCTTCAATGATTAGCCCTCCGGTATATGATAGAAATGTTGGCTTTCGGTCTTTGGCATGGTCCTGGCGAGGCTTTTTTGATTAGCCGCTTCATGTGCTACTCCTGGAACTTGGCCGGCTTTTCCACATAGCTTTCCAGAATGTATCCGCAGCTCGTACAAATGATATGGATCACAGCAGAATTGGTAGAAAAGATTTTGTTCATGGGGGCTATGGAGGCATACCCGCTTTGCTTTCCCTTTCCCCATTCCGTTGCATAGCATTTGGGGCATGGTGTGGCCGTCGTTTCCATCTCAATCATCCTCCTTTTTATGTTGGGGCGACCTTCACTGGAAATGGTTTACACGAGATAAGCATAGCATAGATTGGGTCGGCCCTGCCCCTTTCTCGAACAATAATCGGATTTTCGCTAACTTTCCCCAAAAAGCACAGGCAATCTATTATAATAGAAGAAATGGAAAAAGGAGGGTATATTCTTTGAAAAAGGGAATCATCTTTCTTCTTTTACTAGTCTTGGCGTTCTCGATTCTTCCGGCTTCATTTGCCCATCCGGGCAGAACGGATGCGAATGGAGGCCACACCTGTCGAACCAACTGTGAAAAGTGGGGACTCCGATACGGAGAGTATCATTACCACAATAGCGGAGGGTCGAGCTCAAGCTCATCTGGCAAGAGCAGCCCACCATCTCCAAAGTCGACCCCGAAGCCTGCTCCGCAACAGTCATCAGCACCTGCCCCTGTCATCATACCAATCATCGCCGTCAAATCAGCAATGGTTTACATTCAACCTGTTCAGCATGATGATTATATGATCGGTCAGGTAGAGTACGGAACTATAGCCCAGGATCATGGGACGGTTGAAGGATGGATTACTTATCATTTTGCCGACGGACGCATCGGTTACATTCCGAAAACCGTCATCACCCAGTACGAATCGATTCAGCCGAAGAATGTTACCGTGCAAGTGGACAAGGCTTACGTCTTTGCCATTCCTTCTGCCTCTGGAAGCGCCAACGGGTCGCTGACGAAAAACACTACGGTGCAGGCGTTGGGGAAAAGCGGGGAATGGTATTATATTTCGACAACGGATAGTCAAGGAAACGCGATAAAAGGATTTCTCTCCGGTACCGTAGCTTGGTAACGCGCTAGAGCGTCCTGCTTGGGACACCTTGATAAGCCGCGGACACAAACCCGCGTTTTCCCCGGCTCAACAGGTGTCCCATCCCCCTTTGCATCCTCTGCTTTCCTTGCTCTCACAAAATTTGCTCTTTTCCCTTTTTCAATTGGCTCCTTGGGCCGTGATCAGCCGTCTTCCTTACATATTGCTGCAAATGTAAAAGGAGGGACAGCCCTACAGCTCCCCCTAAGTCCGATGCTTTACAACGCTTTACACTTACGAACACTCAATCCTTATACGGATCAAACTCATCCGCACCCGCCATGCAAACACCGATGGGCTTCAATACATGCAAAACCTCTACCGTCTCCTCATGGGCCCGCAGTACCTCGGACAGCTTTTTGTATACGAACGGACTCTCATCCGTTCCCGCTCCGCGAAGCTCCACGCCAAACTCGCTGATCGCCCGCTTCATCTGCTCCACGGTAATTTTGCCGCCGCTGCGCTTGCGCGTTTTCCAATTCATCCTGCCGGCCGCCTCGGTACGGCTCATGATTCTACCTGCTCCGTGCACTGTGCTGTAAAAGGCCTCCTTGTTTTCCTGTGTATCCTTTCCTTTCACGATGACGGACAAATCACCCATGCTGCCCCCGATAAAGCCAAGCTGACCCGGCGCTGATGGCGTCGCCCCTTTTCTGACGACCACGTACTCTTTGCCGTCATGCATTTCCTTCCAGGCGAAATTGTGATGGTTATGAACCTCGAAAGTTGTTTCCGCACCGAGAATGCCTAAAACCTGATCGATCACATAGTCACGGCCTGCATACGCGTATTTGCCCGCAAGCGTCATCGCCTTGAAATACATCTCGCCCAGCTCGCTGTCCAAATCGAGCAGCGTCGGCGGCTGATCCATGCTCTCGCCCGGTGCCTTGTCCGAAAACTTTCGCCCATTCGCCAGATTCAAAAATCCGCTGGCGGTCTTGTGTCCAAACCCGCGACTGCCGAAATGGTTGGCGATCCACACCATTCCCGTCGCTTCCTCCACGAACAGATCGACGAAATGGTTCCCGCTTCCCACGGTACCGAGCTGGCTTTTGGCCAAAGCCTTCAGGGAGTCGTGCTCGTGTTTGCCGATCTGCTTGTACACGTACCAATCTTCCTCTTCGAATAGATCGTGATCGACCTTCTCGTTGTTGACCCGCCCGATTCCAAAGGAAATGGTTTTGGCGATCTCATCCATGATTTGCGGGATTTTCGTCTTGATTTCCTCATAGCGGAGGTCGGTACGGACGGCCTTGTTTCCGCAGGCGATGTCGTACCCGACGCCGGAAGGAGAGATTTGTCCGTCGTAGACGACAACGCCTCCGACAGGCTGCGAGTACCCTTTGTGGTGGTCCGCCATGAGCAATACTTGGACGACATTGCCGTATTTGGAGCAGGTCACGGCCTGCGATACCGCATTTTCAAGTGGGGTCCCCCACACTCTTACATTGTCAATGGTTTGGTACATGATTTCGTTTTTCTCCTTTTTTCTTTACTTATCATTTATGAATTGTCTGTTTTGGGATAGTATCCAGTATTATACAACAGTTTCTTTTCTTTTTCTTGGTGGCAAAGTCTGGGCTTGTTCTCTTTACTGACAATCCCTGTCAGTGAAGCCCCGTTATAATCATAACTAAGACTGCTAGGAACAGACCGATAATCGAATCATCCAGATAAGGAGATATATGCTATGAACGATAGATTCCAACCGATTTTCGAACCTTTTGTTCTTCCTTGCGGCGTAGAGCTGAAGAACCGGATCAGCATGGCACCGATGACCATTTCCGCCGCCAACGCGGATGGCTCCGTTTCCGACGATGATTTGAGCTACTACAGCCGCCGTTCTCGCGGAGTCGGCATGGTGATCACTGCATCCACGACTGTCAGCGCTCAAGGCGGGTTCCCCGGTTCAGCAGCAGCCGATCGCGATGAAATGATTCCCGGACTAGCCCGGCTTGCTTCCACGATCAAGGAGCACGGCCCCAAAGCCATTCTGCAAATTGTCCACGGTGGCCGGCAGTGCCCTGCCTCCAATGGCGATGTCGTCAGCGCAAGCGCTGTCCCCATGGAAAAAGAAGGGGCCGTAGTCCCGCGCGAATTGCGCGAGGAAGAGATTGTCGAGATCATCCGCACCTTCGGAGAAGCGACGAGACGGGCGATCGAGGCAGGATTTGACGGAGTGGAAATCCACGGGGCGAACGGCTTTCTGATTCAACAGTTCTTTTCGCCGCATTCCAACAGGCGCAAGGACCGCTGGGGCGGAACGCTGGAAAAGCGAATGGCGTTTCCGCTGGCGGTCGTAGACGAAGTCCATCGGGTCGTCCGCCAGTACGCCAAAGAGCCTTTCATCATCGGATACCGGCTCTCCCCCGAGGAAGCGGAAACACCCGGTATTACAATGGCGGACACATTGCCCTTTGCCGAGGCTCTGGCTGCAAAGCCGCTCGATTACCTGCACATTTCTCTCAACGATTTCTGGTCAGTCCCCAGGCGCGGGATCGACGATGACCGTCCGCGCATCCAGATCATCCATGAGCGTGTCGGCCATCTGGTTCCCGTCATGGGTGTAGGTGCCATTCGCACCGCACAGGATGCCGTTCGTGCTTTGCAAACAGGAATACCGCTGATTGCCCTTGGCCGAGAACTGATCATGGAGCCGGACTGGATCGAAAAAATCGCCGATGGACGAGAAGACGAGATCAAGACGACGATTGCCAAGGATGATCAGGCCAGGTTGGCCATACCTGATTCCCTCTGGAGAATGATCGCCGGTGTACCCGGTTGGTTTCCGGTGGAATGAGCGGCGTTCGCATTTTTCCGCAATACCATTACAAGGGATCAGAGGCCAATCTCTGATCCCTCCGCTTTTTCAAACACATACAGGCGTCCATTGGCGATTGTCCGCAGCGCCGGACCTCTAAAGCCTCTGTTCACCAGCTCTTTTCGCATGAACAGCATGAAAGCTGCGTGACCGACGATCAGCACATCTTCCCCGCCCTTTAAGAGGGTATCGTCCAAAAGCGTTGAAATCCGCGCTTGCACAGCTTTTTTTCCCTCAAGCTGGGACGGATGATTCAACAGCCACGCCACGCGGAGTATGAAAGCCCAGCACCAGAAGGGCATTTTGGCTTCCCCGCGAAAAACCGGGTAGATCGGTATCTCTCTCAATGCTGCCGTCCGGATATTCTCCCCGTCGTAGATGGTCTCGGCCGTTTTGACTGCTCGCGGCAGATCGCTGGCGTAGCATCTCGTCCAGGAAATTCCCCCCAAGTCTACTTCCCCCGTCTTGACATCGGCCTCGTCGTATTCCGCAAACCATTGCATCACTTCCTTCTGGCTCAGCAACGCCATTCCCGGATTATCTTTTTTCACTTTAAAATGCCTTACCAATCCAATCTTCACTGCTCGTCTCCCCTCCAAAACCCAAAAACGGAGGGAGATGAGCCTCTGCCCCCGCATCTATCCAATTTTTGGTATACTCAACTATGTACAACTGTTACGACGCTTCGCGTTATATCCGATCAAAAACGCAACCCATGGAAGGGTGAATTCTGTGAGCAATAAAATCATTCTCGCTGGCGGCTCCGGCTTTTTGGGGAACGCGTTCGCTTCCTTTCTATCAGAAAAAGGCTATGAAGCTGTCATCCTCTCACGCAGTGCCTCCGGAAACAATCCGCATGCCAGGTACGTTGCCTGGGACGGGGCTGCAGTCGGCGAATGGGCGGCCGAGCTCGAGGGCAGCCGAGCTGTTGTCAATTTTGCCGGAAAAAGCGTCAATTGTATCTACACCAAGAAAAATAAAGCGGAAATTATCCAGTCCAGACTTTCCTCTGTCAAAGCACTGACAGATGCGATACTGGCATGCAAAAATCCGCCTCCCGTATTTGTCCAGGCGGGCTCCCTTGCGATTTTTGGAGATACCCGCCAGCTTTGCGACGAAGAAGCTCCACACGGGGAAGGCTTTTCCGTGGAGGTTTGCAAACGGTGGGAGGAGGCCTTCTTTGCGGTGGAGCTTCCAAAAACGAGAAAAGTTTTGCTGCGGATCGGCTTCGCCTTGGGGAAAAACGGGGGCGCCCTAGAGCCGCTCATGAACCTCGTAACATACAACCTCGGCGGCACCGTCGGCTCGGGCGACCAATACATTAGCTGGCTGCACGTCGATGATCTGAACGAGATGATTTTCGCCGCGATCCAAAACGAACAGCTGCAGGGAACCTACAACGCAACCGGCCCCACCCCTGTGACCAACCGCGAATTCATGCAGACATTGCGGAAGGTCATGAACAAGGGATGGGCTCCTCCTGCTCCGGCCCCATTGGTATGGCTCGGTGCCTACCTGGTCATGAGAACAGAGCCCAGCCTTGCCTTGACCGGGAGGAATTGCGTCCCCAAAAAGCTGCTCGATGCGGGATTTTCATTCAGGTTTACCGATTTGGAAGAGGCATTGCGGGATATTATCGAGACGAACGAACATGGCGCTTTCTCCTTTTTCCGCTGATCGTGCGGCACGAGACGCTATCGTTTGCCCCCTGTCCATGCAGCAGGCGAGTCAGTATTTTGAAGAGAGAGAGCTGCTATTTTTGCGGAAAACAAGCTGCTATTTTTTGATGCATTCAAATCACCATTTTTGCAGCTTCCGCCTGGTTGCATCGGATTTACGGTTCCTGCTGGACATGCAGCAAATTTCCGATGGAGAACCTGTCGTATGTCTTTGCGTTGTCCTTTGATGTCCAGCTTACAACCGCATATGACGTTTCAAACATGCGCCGAATCGCCTCCTCATCCAATCCTCTCGCATCGAAGATGACGGATTGTTCCGAGATCGCAAAAGGCTCCGAGCCAACATTGTTTTGTTCAAATGAACTCGTGGAAATCACCCGCGACTGGTCGAACTGTTTGATTACTGTCGACAGATACGGAAGCTCGATCTTTCTGTCCGTTGCACTTTTCGAGTCATCGATCCGTACGCTGACCTCAAGTTTTCTGAGGTCTTTTTTGTTGGCTTCCGGGACAGATGCCGCATCCTGCTCTTCTTTCGATAAATGGCTTACTGTTACTTTTATCGTTGCTTTCGGATTCTCTTTGCCCAGGCCGAAAACAAACATGACCATGACAGCAGCGACGCCGAGCAAGAAAATGACTGTTTTTCTGATACGCTTCACTTCCCTGTCAAAGATTCTTCTTCCGATAGTATTCTTCACAGGTTCTCCGGCTTCCCTGATCAAAAATTGAGAGAGCGGCTCGCATAAGTTAGAAGATATAAACATAGAATGATAGCAGCAAGTTTCCTTTAAGGATATAGCACCCGACATGCGTTCTTCTTGGCACACCCTGCTCCTGTTATTCACTGTTCCTGACAAACATCGCTTTTATAAATCTAGCTAGAACAGGATGCTTTGCTACCTTTTAAGCGGACAAACGATAGACACAAAAAGTATACATACGAAGCAGATGCTCCCAAAAGATAGAACTTGAAAGAAAATGGCACAAATCTTCCCGTCACTATCAGAAACAGAATCCCTGTAGCGGCTACACCTGCGATTACATAAAGCAGGCTTTCTATGAAAAAACGCTTGACAGGCTTCGTATTGCCGATAGGCTTCAACAACCAGTCAATCGCAATAGCCATGGGAATTCCCAGGAAAAGTACCCTTGGGAAAGTAAACATCGCCAGCGGCAACACCATGAACCGATCTTGAAAATAGAAAAGTGCGGCTCCAAAAACAAACAGAAAGCTGGCCGGAATGCTTGCGATAAAATGCTGCGCCATATGTGTGCCTCCGTGATCAAGAAATGGCTTTTTTTCCTTGCTCCTAGCATTTCACCAATCCTTCAAGCAGCATGTGGTCCGATCTCCCCATACAGCGCCGCAACGTGTGCCGGGAGAGGCACACGTCTGAAAATGGCAAAAAGCTTCAAAGGAACCTCAAAAGGGTGGTCAGGAGTTGAATTGATTATAACAAAAGGTGGAAATAGAGTTAACTTTCGCAAAGAAAAAACCTCACCGAGAAGTGAGGTCGAAAAACGGATTCTCTTCTTTAAAAACTCGCTTTGTTCAATGGAAAAAAACCTATTTCCAGACCCGGCCAAGCTTTAGACACTCCTGAAAATATCCGCAAACAGACACCGGGCTCATGATCATCTGGTAGCAAAGCACAAATGCAACAAAGCCCCAGCGGTTCCGTCTGATCTTCAGATCCAGAGTGCGAAAGACGTATTTCTGGTAGCGGTACAAAATCATATTTTGCAAAAGCGCCAACGGCAGGACGAGGAGGGTAATCGGTCCGACAATCCAGTAGTGCCCAAAGAAGGCCGCGACCAAGCCGGGAAGCCAGCAAAACGTGTACACGAAATCGAGATAGGGCATGAGCAGGTTGTAGCCGGTCAAGAACCGGGCAAACATAATCGGCTGCTGCCACGGCTTTATCACTTTCAACGCCTCGATCATTCCTCTGGCCCAACGGCTGCGCTGTCTGAAAAAGTGCTTGAAGGTGGTGGGAACATCGGTAAAAGCCACGGCCAGCGGTTCAAAGAAGACTCTTTGGTTGGTGCCAAGCAAACGCCAGGTCAACACAATATCTTCTCCGATCGCATCCGGCCACCCGCCGATATTTCGGATCGCATCCGTTTCGTAGAGGGAAAAGGCCCCCTGTGCTACAAGCGTCCCTTGGTATAAACCTTGTAATCTTTTGATGCTGGCAATACCCAAAAAGTAATCCCATTCCTGGATTTTTGAAAGGAAATTGTCGCGGCTGTTGCGAACGAGCACCGCTCCGGCCACAGCACTGACATCTGCGGGCGCAGACAGCATGCGGGCAACGATATAGCGGATCGCTTGGGGATGCAGAAGCGTATCGGCGTCTAGTGTCACGACATACCGGGTCGTCACCAAAGGAAGGGCCCGGTTCAGCGCGTGATGCTTTCCGGCTCTGGTCTCTTCAACAACCAGAATGTCCAAGCCGAGCTGCTTGCCGAGCTCTTTCGCTACTTCAGCCGTTCGGTCGATGGAGCCGTTGTCTACTACGATGACGTCTATCTTGCCCTCGTGGTCTTGTTTGGCGATCTGGTTGAGCGTTTCTCCGATCCCTTTTTCCTCGTTCCGGCAGGCGATCACAATCGTAATGTCTTCTTTCGGAGCGAGCGTCTTGAAGGTCGGTTGACGATCCACAAGCAGACTGGCAATCATAAATGCATTCATATATCCCGGTATGTAAGAGATGCCCGCAATCACGGCAATGGCGACGAACGAAGGTATGTACTGCTCCAGATCATGGACCCATGGCAAAGACAGGACAATTGAAAGGGTCATCCAGGAAACGGCAATCAATTGACTGATCCAAAATTTCATCTTTACCGAAATATATCTGGAGGAGGCCGCACGATTTAATGGTTGTTTGGGGCAATTCATGTTGGACTGCAAAGCTAGGACCCCCTGCCACGGAAACCCCACAGGCTCCCGTGATGTTTGACTAAGATTGTGAAAGGCAGCACACATAACCAGCATACCTCATGGCATTGCAAGGGCTACATGATAGCCTTTTGGAAATGCAACCAAAGAATAGCAACCACGTTGGCTGCTGTGGCCAAAGTGTCCGGAAGCAAAAAAGCCGCCTCAGGGCGGAGGCGAATGCTGGCGTCTTTCATAATCGATTGGATACCGATTCACAAAACTCAATGAAACATTCTATCACGATCTGTCGTACTATGAAAGAATATAACTTTTACAAGCAAATCCATTGATCATCAGAAGGAGGTTATCCATTGTGAGTTTGCCGTCACAATTGGTTGTCATCCGCGGATTTCCTTTTGACGGGGGATCAACCTTTCGGCTTCTGCAATCCAGCACCTTATTGGGAAGAAAAGATGGGTCATGGGAACCGGATATCGCATTTGACAACGTCTACGTCTCTCGAAAACAGGCATCGATTTCCTTTGAAAACGATCACTACTATATTATGGATTTGGACAGCAAGCATGGAACAGAAGTCAATGGGCAGCGGCTGATGCCCTTTGTGCCGACGATTCTCGCAGCCTCCGACAGCATTTCATTTGCAAGGGGGATGGTTGCTCTTGTTTTTTCTCCGGTAAATCTGGAAGAGACATTGGACTTTAAACCCTTGTTCCTGCAAGGCAGTACCCCTCTGGAGGAGGACCCTGTGAGACAGATCATTTGGATTCATGGCCGCAGCTTTCACTTTTCCGAAAAGGAATACAGATGTCTGGAGCTTTTGTTGCGCAAGGAACGGCAATTTGTCGGCAAAGACGAAATCATTCGCTATGTATGGCCGGAGCGGCCGGCAGACCCGTTGCTTCCCTCCGTCAGCTCGGAGGAAATCAATTCTCTTCTCTACCGAATCCGCAAAAAAACGAATCACGCCGTCACTATTGAAAATATCAGAGGCAAAGGTTACATATTGAAGCTGTTGCCGCCACAACAGACAGAATCGCAGGCGCCAGCCCATTCCCGTTGCTAAATAGCTGCTGCTTGACATCATCAAAGGACCGGTGCACTTCACCGGTCCTTGCTTGTTGACGTTCGAGTCTTTCCCTTGCCCGACAATTGTGCTTTACGACGCATTCTTCAACACCTGCTGAAAGATACGCTTGACCTTCTTCGTGACGACACTGCTCCCTCCGCGTCCTTTCACATCTTCGACCATCATGGACAACAGCAGCTCCGGAGCATCGGCATCAAATCCGACAAACCATCCGTTTTCTTGGCCGTCCGCGTCTTTGCTCTGTTTCAATTCTGCCGTCCCGGTCTTGCCGGCGATGGATTTCCCCGGAATATATGCGCCGTGTCCCACTCCATCGGGGCTGCTGACCGCTTGAATGAGGTCTTTTCTCAATAGCGCCGCTGTCTCGGGAGTCATGGCTTGCTCCTTCCAGATGCCCGGCTCTTTTGTCTTGCCATCTTCCAGCAGCAGGGGGCGAGGGATATTGCCTTCGTTCACGAGTGCCGAATAAACCAATGCGACGTGAAGCGTGGTCATCTTTACTTCCCCCTGCCCGTAGCCGGTATCCGCAAGCAGAATTTCGTTCTGGATGCCGCTGTTCGAAAGCTGCGACTTGCTAAACGGATAGGGAATGGGCAATGCTTCGCCTATTCCGAACTTGGCGCTCTCTTTTTCAAATGCTTCGGCACCGATCTGCAGTGCTGCCTGCGCGAAGTATATGTTGTCCGAATAAATGAGAGACTTCAGCAGATTGACGGATTTCGCCGCATGGACGCGCGTGACGAAATAGTTGCCCCACGAACCGTCTTTGGCCCACGTCAGCCCGGAGATTTGTTTCTCTTCGCCGGGATCAATGGCATTTATATCCAGACCGATCGCAGCCGTGACGACTTTAAATGAGGAGCCGGGCGAATACCCCTTTGAAAACCGGTTCAAAAAAGGATTCCGGGGATCGTTCTGCCACTGCTCGTATTGACGGCTGGACAATCCGCGTATGAACGCATTCGGATCGTATGACGGGCTGCTCGACAAAGCAAGAATTTCGCCCGTCTTCGGCTGAATAGCCGCGACAGATGCCGACTCCTGCTTTACCTCGTCGTAGATGGCCTGCTGCAGGCTTGCATCGATGGTCAGCATGATCGTTTCCCCCGGAACAGCCTTCGTTTCGGCAATCACCGCTTTTTGCTTGCCTTTTTCATCGGCAACGGCGATAACCGCTCCGTTTTTTCCTCTCAATCGGTCTTCGAATACTTGTTCCAAGCCGGCTTTTCCGATTTGATCGCCGATGCGATAGCCTCGATCCTTGTGCCGCTTCAGTTCCTCGGCACTCATCTCGCCTATATATCCGGTCAGGTGCGCTGCAGCCTCGCCATACGGATAGACACGCAGTTTTTTATCCTGGAAACTCACCCAAGGGACATTTCTGTATTCCGCTGCGGTTTCTTCCCCCACAAACGCGATGGGAACAAATAAATCAGGCTTGACCCAGGAAGCGCTCAGCTTTTTGTCGATCTCCTCCACGCTGATGCCCAGCTTCTCAGCCAGTTCCGCTTTATTCTTTTCCGCGGACTCCCCCAGCTTCCCCGGAATGATGCCAAGCTGCAGAGCTGCTCCGTTTAGCGCCAAGCCGTTTCCGTGTCTGTCCAGTATCTCGCCGCGCTCCGCTTTAATGGTCTGCACCCGCACCTTATCTCCCTTTTCCATTTGCGGGAAAATAAGCGAGGGCTCCCACTCGATCAGCCACTTTGTTTCCTTGTCGAGCTCGGTCTTTTTGAGCTTTAGTTGATGGTCGAAATCCAGCGGACCGGCAACCGTGTCCATTTTGACGTGATAAGGGACGGTCATTTCCGCTTTTTCCGCCTCGTCTTTGCCAGCGGGCTGCTGCTCCACGGAGATCTTCTCGATCGAAAGGTTCTTTGCTTCGATCCCGTCATAGATTTTCTCGTAGCGCTGCGCGAATTGTTCGGCAGTCATCCCGGCTTTTGCCTCGGGCGTCAATTGTTCGTACATCTCTGAAAAATGCTGCTGCCAGTCGGAAAGATACGCCTGCGCGACATCCTCGGGGTTTTCTTCCTGCTTGCTGCATCCAACCAGAGCCAAGATGAAGAAGAAGGCAGCCATCGTCCATACCTGTTTTTTCACTGTCCATTCACCCTGCTTTATTGAATGATGATAGCATTCCTTTCCTGATCGCTCAGAAGAGGGCCGACATTGGCCGGCCGGTCTACTGGCCGTACATGCGCTCCTCCTTCGTCGCGACAGCTACATCATAGGTCAGGGCGCATTCCCGATCAATAGATGAACAATGATAACAAAATGATAATGGGAAAACGAAAAAACGCTTGAGGCCACTTCAGAACCCCAAGCGTTTTGCGTCACGTTCATCAAACCATGATTTTGCAAATATCATTTGTAAATTCAACCGGATCTTCAACTGGCAGGCCTTCGATCAAAAGGGCTTGATTGTACAAGAGAGCCGTATACAGATTCAGCTTCTCCTTGTCTTTTTCATAGGCGTCTTTCAACGATTGGAACACGTCATGCTGAACGTTGATTTCCAGCACTTTGTCCGCCTTCACATTGGGGTTGTTCGGCATGGCGTTCAAGATTTTTTCCATTTCGATCGTCACTTCCCCTTCTGTCGACAAACAGACAGGGTGACTCTTCAATCTCTTGGATGCTTTTACTTTTTTCACTTTGCCCGCCAACAGGCTGGTCATATAGTCGAACAGTTCTTTGTTCTCGCTGTTCTCGGCTTCGTCGGCGCTTTGGCTATCATCCGCTTCGATGCCCAGGTCGCCGCTCGATACGGAACGGAATTCCTTGTCTTTATACTTTTGCAGCATCTTGATGGCGAACTCGTCGATGTCGTCGGTGAAATACAAAATTTCATAGCCTTTTTCGGCCACCAGCTCTGTTTGCGGGAGCTTTTCAAGCCGTTCATTCGATTCCCCGGAGGCGTAGTAGATGTATTTCTGTTCTTCCGGCATTCTCGCCACATATTCATCGAGCGTAACCAGCTTTTTCTCCTTGGACGAATAGAACATGAGCAAATCTTGCAGGACATCCTTATGGCTTCCAAAATCGCTGTAAACGCCGAATTTCAATTGTCTGCCGAACGATTTATAGAATTGCTCGTACTTTTCTCTTTCATTTTTCAGCAGACTTTGCAGCTGGCTTTTGATTTTGCTGGCGATGTTTTTCGCGATCAGCTTCAACTGCCGGTCATGCTGCAGCATCTCCCTGGAAATATTGAGAGACAAGCTTTCCGAATCTACCATTCCTTTGACAAAGCTGAAATGGTCCGGGAGCAGATCAGCGCATTTGTTCATGATCAATACGCCATTGGCATACAGTTCGAGGCCTTTTTCATATTCTCTGGTGTAATAGTCGAAAGGAATGCTCTCCGGGATAAACAGGATGGCCTGATAGGACACCGCGCCATCCGCGTTGATATGGACATGCGCGAGCGGCTTGTCGAAGCCGTAATGCTTTTCCGCGTAGAAGTTCTCGTAGTCTTCATCCGTCAGCTCGCTCTTGTTTTTTCTCCAGATCGGAACCATGCTGTTGATCCGCTGTTCTTCCTGGTACTCCTCGTACTCGTTGTCGCTGCCTTCCTTCAGTCTTCTTCCGGTCACATCCATCTTGATCGGATAACGGATAAAGTCGGAGTATTTTTTGATGATCGCCCGCAGGCGGTACTCCTCCAAAAACTCGTCGAAGCTCTCTTCCTCCGTGTTTTCTTTGATCTTCAGGATGACGTCTGTACCGACCGTTTCCTTTTCGCACGGCTCAATCGTATAGCCGTCCGCTCCGGAAGACTCCCACTTGTATGCGCCGTCGCCGTTCAGCGCTTTGCTGATCACCGTCACGACATCCGCCACCATAAATGCGGAATAAAAGCCGACGCCGAATTGGCCGATGATCGCATGGCCGTCTTTCGTTTCGTTCTCTTTTTTGAACGCCAAAGAGCCGCTCTTGGCGATGACGCCGAGGTGATTTTCCAGCTCTTCCTTCGTCATGCCGATACCGGTATCACGGATGGTCAAGGTTCTGTTTTTCTTGTCGGCAATGACCTTGATATAGTAGCTGTCTTTGTCAAAGACCAGGCTCTCGTCAGTCAGCGCTTTGTAGTAAATCTTGTCGATCGCGTCACTCGCGTTGGAAATCAGCTCGCGCAAAAAAATCTCTTTTTGCGTGTAAATGGAATTGATCATCATTTCCAAGAGCCGCTTGGATTCCGCCTGAAATTGCTTCTTTTCCATTGGACATTCTCCCTTCCCCGGAAACTTGGTTCATCGATGTAGCGATCGCGATAGCGAATCTTTTTTAGCACTCTTTGGCCTTGAGTGCTATCCACTATTTTTTATAGCAATACTCCCTTTTTGTGTCAACGAGGTTTAGTGACAGAACGCTCGTATCACGCCTATCAATCCAAATCCAGTCTTGGCGGCCGGTCCTGCAGCTTGCCTATCGAACAGCCGGATCCGCTATCGGCACATAGCCGGTCTTTTCCACCAGCCACTGTCCTTGGGGCGACAGGATCCACTCGATCAGCCTGGATACGTTCGGATTGTCTCTGCCCGCTGTCACAGCGTAGAACTCGGCAGTCAACGGATACTCCTTGCTGCTGATCGTGCTTTTCTCCGGCTTTACTCCGTCCACCTCAAGCAGGCGAATATTGCCGTTGCTTGCCATCTCGGTCGCGAAATAGAGGAATGAATAGCCGATGGCGTTCTTGTAGTTCCGGTAGTTCGCCGTCTGCTCGATAATTCTCCCCATCCCTTGGACCACATCCTCCTGGGGAGGGGTCATCAGCTCCTTGTCTCCCATGAACCTCTGCAGCATGCTTTGGCTTCCGCTGTTCTCCGGCCGCTGGAAGGCGCGAATCGCTTCATTGGGGCCGCCGACCTCCTTCCAGTTGGTGATCTTTCCCGAGTAAATATCCTGGATTTGCCCGGTCGTCAGCCCTTTCACGGGATTTTCCGCGTTGACGAAAAAGACGAAGGCTTCCCGACCAATCGGCGTGAGCTTCAGCTCTTTGCCTTTCCTTTTGGCTTCCTCCAATTGCGATTCGGAGGGAGCAAAGGCAAAGATGACATCTGCGTTGCCTACGATCAAATTTTCGTATGCCTGCGGAGTCTTGCTGACCATCACTTCGCCATCGTACAGATCGTACTGCTTCTCTGGATAAACCGCCTGCACAAAGGCGGCATATAAAGGATAAAACGCTGTCGCTCCGTCAATTCTGGGCAGCCCGGATTCCAGCTTGAGGGTCGAGGGCTCCTCCAGCTTTGCCGCTTTCGTATATGGCTGAAACGGGCGGTACTGCTCCAAATCTACATCCTGCTCGCCAACGGTTTCGATACTGTTATGGTAGGCGTAGTTGATCTCATAGACTGCCACGGCCAAGAGACACAGGCCAAAACAGACCGCCAGCGATCGATAAAGGATACGCGGCTTGATTGGAGTGAACATTCGCAAAATAACGAACAGAATGAGCACAGCCGTTACTACTGCCGAAAGCGGCGTATAAAATTTTACTCCGCCTTGCAGCGTTGTAAACAACATCGCCATGAAACCGAAAAACAGCAGGCCAGCGATGATCACGATGCAGCCAATGATTTTCCCGATAAGATTGTACATGTCTGCCCCCTTGCTCTTTTCTCTACTGCCCATTATAAGCGAATGTAAAAGAATGGCAAAAGGAACAAATCAAAAACCCCTGGTTTCCCAAGGGCTTTTGATTGTCCAGCTTACCCAACCGGATTCAAGCTCTCATTCGTCACATCAAGCAGGACGGCGTTGATGCCGTTGAGGAAAGCCATGGCACTCGCCTTGATGATATCCGTGTCCATGGCCCGTCCGGAGTACGTTTTGCCTTGATGATCGATGCGAATATTGACGCGCCCGATCGCTTCTTTCCCTCTGGACAAGCTGTTGATTTTGTAATCCTTCAATTCCACGTCCAGTCCCACCAACGATTTGATGACACTGTACAAAGCATCGATCGGTCCGTCGCCGACCGCGCTGTCTGTAAATTCCTCGTTGCCCTTTTTCAGCTTGACAGTGGCCGTCGGATACTGGTCATTGGTCATCACCTGGAAGGATACCAGCTCATACAGTTGACCGCAGCTTTGCTGCTGAAGTGCGCGGTGATTGGTGACCAGGTAGTAGACGTCGTGGTCGTACACTTCTTTTTTCGAATCGGCCAAGGCGAGGAATTTTTCAAACAGCGCCTCAAAGTCAGCCGCATCGCCTGTGTCAAAGCCCATTCTTTCCACCGCATTTTTAAACGCATGGCGGCCGGAGCGGGCCGTCAAAATCAGTTCCATGCTCTCCGCCCCTACGTCTTCCGGCGAAATGATTTCATACACCTGTTTATCCTTCAGCAAACCGTCCTGGTGGATGCCGGAGGAGTGAGCAAAGGCATTTTCCCCGGTAATCGCTTTGTTCACCTGTACATCCAGTCCAGTCAGGTACGTGAGCAGCTTGGATGTTCGCAGCAGCTCTGTCGTTTTGATATTGGTGGAGCAATTGTAGTAATTCTCCCGGACCCTGAGTCCCATCACGACTTCCTCAAGTGATGTATTCCCGGCTCGTTCACCCAAACCGTTAATGGTCACTTCGACCTTTTCCGCCCCGTTTTTCACGGCAGCAAGTGTATTCGCCGTAGCCATCCCCAGGTCGTTATGGCAATGGACGCTCAGGATGACGTCCTCATTGAGATTTTTCAACCGTTCGTTGATCTTGCGGATCAGCTCGCCGAATTCCTCCGGGACCGCATATCCAACCGTATCCGGCACGTTGATGATGGTAGCGCCTGCTTTGACGACGGCTTCAATCGTTTTCCACAAATATTCGAAATCCGACCGGGATGCGTCCTCTGTCGAGTACTGCACGCGCGGAAGCAGCGTTTTGGCGTATTTCACCGCGTCGACCCCCATCTGCAGAACGGCGTCCTTGGAGCGGTTAAATTTCTTGTCCACATGGATGTTCGAGGTACCCAGCACGATGTGGATGAACGGGTCCTGCGCAAGCTTGATGCTATGGTACACGGCGTCGATATCGCTTTTGACCGCGCGCGCCAGTGCCGTAATCGAGACGGCGTCCCCTACGCTTTTGGCAATTTCCTGAACCGCTTGAAAATCCCCTTGCGACGAGGCGGGAAAACCGGCTTCAATCATATCTACCTGCAGTCGTTTCAACTGCTGTGCGAACTCGACTTTTTGGTGGACATTCAGTTTGGCGCCCGGCACTTGTTCTCCGTCGCGCAAAGTGGTATCCAATACGATAATGTTTCTTGTCATCTGTGCTTCCTCCCCAGTACTCCTTGTTTTCTGTATATCAAGCGGGGGCGGCTAAACCCGGACTTTAACCAACAAAAAAACCCCGTCTCTACGTATAGAGACGAGGTTGACCCCGCGGTACCACTCTACTTCATTTCCTGTGAAATGAGCTCATTCGATGGCCATCACCATCTATCCTTGTAACGGTGGAACTCCGGCTTACCCTACATTGTCAGGCAGCAGTTCATAGACGAGTTCGAAATGAATGATACTGCCGCTTCGCACCGACCAACGGCTCTCTGAAAGATCTTTTCATTTCTACTACTTCTACTCATAACCATTTGCTTGTTAAATTATTGGAAATTGTATTACATTCGTAAAGTTGTGTCAACAGGCAAATCTTTTTTATGCTTGGGGTATCTTGCTCATATCCCTGTACAGCATATTCCACCGATGGCCGTCCAAACGGTGAAACCGATCCCGTACATCCATCCCAAATCCTTGTCGCGATGGAGGCGTCTCTTTTTAAGACGCCGCTACACTCTTAGTGCAATCTCTAGTTTCTCCTGATAAAAGGTTGTAAAAATTCCGTATTATGGCTTATCCTAAACCTAATCTGGAAGGAGAGGACGTGCAAACCGGTAATGGTGCGTACAGAACCAATCATTGCAGTGAATGATGTGAAGGCCAGTTCGCAGTGGTATCAATCGCTGCTCGCTTGCCAAAATAGCCACTCCAACAGCATATTTGATCAGCTTGTTGATACGGATGGAACCATCCTGCTTTGCCTGCATCATTGGGGTGATCATGGGCATCCGTCGTTACTGAGTCCGGATCATGGAAAGCCTGGAAACGGGCTGTTGCTCTTTTTCTCGTGGGTTGACGATTTCGACCGTGCATGAGAAAGAGCTCAATCGCTTGGAACAAAGATTGAGGAAGAGCCCCATCTTAATCCGTTTGCCGGACACACTGAATTCACCTTGCGCGATTTAGACGGATATCATATCACAATTTGCTCTGTACCGGTTTGAGGTACGGCAGCACTCCCGACTCTCTCCTTTCGTTGGAAGGCGGCCTTTCAACTGCAGTAGCAAATGATAAACGCCACTACGGCAAAAAGAGAACCGATCAGAAACACCTTCTGAAAGGCCGATGCCCAGCCCCTCTTTGGAACCAACGAAAACACCGGCAATTCAGCCGGTGTAAGGAAGCGTATTTATCCTTCTCAATCCTCCCTGTTTTGCAGGGGAATGAGTTTCCGTGCCCTTTCGTTTCTCAGCCAAATCGCTCCCCAAGCCAACACCGCGAGATAGACCGGAAACAGGACATGGCTGAAAAGAGGAGCATCCATGCGAATGTGTGTAGCGATGGCCCCCCCGAAATAGCCGGTCAGCAGGACCGCGCCCAAAAAAGCTGTACGAGGAATCGCGTAAAGAATCGTGGAGATGAGTCCGAGTGTACCAATCACAGCAAGATGATGCTGGGCGTATCCGAGCTGCAGTGTTCCTTCCACTACGGGAGCTGGTTGAATAAATTTGAAAATACTGTCGAAGAGCATAAACAAAATGACAAGTCCGCTCATGATTCGCGCCGTCCACAGCCGGCTTTTTGAAATGCTGTTCATCCTGTCATTTCTCCTTTCCTCATTTTCCACTTTCGGGCGTTTTTACGATCAAGCTTCATTTCCATTCGTAATACCTTCCTTACCGCTTTGCTCTGACTTCTCCCATCCTCCCTTTCCCAGCAACCAGGATCGTGCCTCTTGTATACGTAAATAGTAGCAAAACAAATCATTCCTGGTTTCTTATGGATTGCTGTCATACGCTAGATGCCAACTCCATTCAAAGAAAATACCACGTCCGCTGACGTGGCTTGAATGTGTTTGTAAGCTCCAGCATGTCGGCAGGATCAATCCTGTACTCCTACACTGACCATACACCGAATACAAGCGGCAAGTTAACCCTCAATCTCCCAGGCCGGATTCCAGACTACCTCCCACAAATGGCCGTCCGGGTCCAGGAAGTGCCCGGAGTATCCGCCCCAAAAGGCTTCATGCGCCGGGTCTGTTATCACGGCCCCGGCCTTTTCGGCGAGTTCCATGATCTTGTCCACTTCTTCTTTGCTGCCGACATTGTGACCGATCGTAAATTCGGTTGAGCTTGGCGATGCCAAAGGAACCTTCGCCTCATGGGCGATGTCCTTCCGCTGCCAGATAGCGAGCTTGAGCCCGGCTTGCAGGTCAAAAAAGGCAACGGCGCCGTGTTCAAATTCTGTACCGATGATCCCCTGTGTCTGCAAACCGAGTCCGTCGCGATAGAATGTCAGCGATCTTTCCAGATCGTCTACCCCCAATGTAAGAACGGAAATTCGCGGTTTCATCATCTTGAACAGTCCTCCCAGAGCTGATTTTTTTATTCACTTTTCACATATGATCGCCGATTGCCACCCTTTTTTATAGTAAAAAACGGACACGTTTCTTTGCTTTTTTCCTGTTTGAAAACCTGGTTGGGAGTCAATCCATAATAACGTTTAAACTGATTGATCAAGTGCGCCTGATCGTAATAACCGTATTTTACAGCTACGTCAGCGAAATGGGACTGTGATCCATTATTCAGCTCTCGCAGCAAGCTCTGAAAGCGGATGATGCCTGAAAGCTCTTTTGGGCAGACCCCCAGCTCTTTTTGAAAGGCTCGTCTTATATTCCGGTCACTGTATCCGAGCAAGTCAGCCAAAGAGCTCATCGAAACCATTCCGCGACTGGCGTTCATGTATTGCAGACTCGTTTGCAGCGGATCGTCGGAATCAGCTGCCTGTGCATGCAAACATTTCAGCAAATACGAATCGAGCAGTTCGCGCTGCACGGCAGGTGTTTGAAAAGGAAGATACATTCGCATGTGAATTCACTTCCTTTTGATCATGGATTCATCGACGCCGGGATTGTATGTGCGGCAATGCTCATAATTCAGCAGTATCGAGGGATACCGATTTTTGTCTTCTCTGAGCCCGGTACTGCCCCGGCGTCAATCCCGTCCATTTTTTAAATGCAGCTTGAAATGCGCTTGGCTCTGTATAATGCAGCAAGTAGGCAATCTGACTGATGGAATACTCGTGCTTGTTTAAATAAACCAACGCGATTTCCTTGCGAACGCGAGCCGACAACTCATTATAAGACGTACTCTCTTCCTTTAGCTTCGCTTGCAGTGATCGCGTACTCATCTGAAACGATGCTGCTGTCTCCTGCAAAGTCGGAAGAGACGCAGGCATGCACGCCATCATCCATTGGAAGACACGGTCCGAAAATTCCCTTCCTCTGAGCAGCTTCTCTCTGACTTCTTCTGCGATCGGTTCAAAAGCTCTCCGCAATCGCGGATCTGAATACAGGATCGGATATTGCAGAACCTCCTTGCTCATGCGCAGCCCATTTTCCCGCCCGTCAAAGCGCGGCTCTACGCCGAATATGGACAAGTACGGGCCGGCGTCCGCAGGAGCTGCATGGGCAAATTGCAGCTCCTTTATCGCAATGGACCGGTTGCTCATGCGGGCAATCAAATGATACAAGGAGCTGACCATATCCTCCACGCACTGGCGGGACATCGGCGTTGGGGTTGTCTTGTAAAACCGGAGGATCGCATCGTCTCCCTGCTCCTCCCAATCCAGATTATACCCGCTGCAAAGAATCACGTTGTACCTTTGATAAGCCTTCAGCGCATCGACGATTCTATCGGAGTGCATCATGACATAGCCGAGAATGCCCATATCGGCGATATCCGTAAGCTCTCCCTGATGCAGGCCGAAATAGTCGTCCTGCGTAAACCGGGCGGCTTCGTTCATCAACCGCACCAGCTCGCTCTCGTCTATGCGGGCGTCCACATCCTGCAGCTTCGCCATGTCAAAAGAAACGTGACGGCAAAACTGCCCGAAATCGAACCCTTTTTGCGCGATGGTCTTCATGATCGGGTACACCATGGAAATGGCAAATCCCTGGTCATCCATCAACGTCCAAGCCTCCCTTTTGCGCAAAACAACAACATTTATGCGCTTTGCATCATTTATGTGTCCGAAATTCATCCGTTATACTGAATACAGTCCTTCTTTCCATCCTATCACAATGAATGAATCGCATCGGAAGGCTACGGTTTTTGCTCCCGCCCGGCAGTGTGTGCAAACCGCGGAGGCAGCCATTTTTTTCATAATACGCACAAAGGGGGATACAGAAAGTTGAATATTCTCGTAATCAACGGACATCCCGATCCGGAAAGCTTTTGCTCTGCCTTGTCCCATGCTTATATGGAAGGGGCCTCCAGCACATCGGCACAAATTCGGACCATCGACTTGAGCCAAATTGAGTTTGATCCGAATTTGAAGTATGGGTACCGGAAAAGAACCGAGCTTGAAAGCGACTTGCAGGAAGCGCAGGAATTGATCCGCTGGGCCAACCATCTCGTCATTGTCTACCCGACTTGGTGGGGAACGATGCCTGCCATCCTGAAGGGATTTTTTGACCGCGTCTTTTTGCCCGGGTTCGCGTATAAATACCGAACAGATTCTCCATTATGGGATAAGCTCTTGACCGGAAAAACGGCGCGTTTGATCGTCACTATGGATACGCCTGCCTGGTACAATCGCTTGATCTACAGACAAGCCGGGCATCTCGTGATGAAACGAAACATCTTGCATTTTTGCGGGATCAAGCCAGTGCGTGTGACCGAAATCAGCCAGGTGAACTCTTCATCGGAGAAGCAGCGGGCCAAATGGCTGGAGAAAGCAAGGCAGCTAGGCTCCAAACTGGCGTAACGCCGACGGATACTGTCATTCACTGGCGATTCGCAGCAACTTCCCGCTCTCATATTTGTAAGTTGCCGACTCCGTACGGACGGACTCGCTGTCCATTGCAGCTTGGACTTTGATTGTATGCGGACCGCTCTCCGTGTTTGCGATGGCAGAGCTCAAGGAAAAATGGGGTACCTGCAGCACCGCCTTGACCGATTCGCTCTTCTCAAGCACGCTGCCCCTCCAGCGGTATATGTTTACATCCGGCCAGTGAAGGTGCAAGCCTTCAAACTGATTGACCAGTTCATCCGCTCCGTCTCCGTCCAGGTCTGCAAGACGCGGGTTCCCCCAATCCTCAAAGGCGAACCATTTGTCTTGGGAACTATCATAGTAAAAATAACCCATCCTGGCCGGTCCGTTTGCAGCTAATGCCGCTGCACCCTGCAGCACGTAATTTGAGCCCGCAGCGGCATGGTTTTTCTCCAACAAGACCACGGAAGCCTTTTTCTTTTGAATGGCGTCTTCAATCAGACTGGCAGAAAAACATTCCCGATAGCCGAACGTCTCTCCTTTATGTTCAAGAAGCGCAACAGCCTGGTAATCGGAACCGCAAGAGGCAACCGGATTTGTTTCTTTAAACACTTGCAAAAATGCCGGGCTTCCCGCTACGTTTCCGAATGGAATGGTTCCGGCATGCTCCCATGTCTGGGCAGGCTTTGCATTTTCGAGTTCTGTAAGCTCAACCGCTTGGAACAAGAGTGCAGCCTGTTCAGGGAACGAATACGCAGCGATGCCTTCTGCTTCCGGCTCCAAACGTGCTTGCAAGCCATAGCCTTCTGAGCGAACCGTTTTTTCAAGGCCATCCCTGTCGACCCGTAAGGTTGGTTCGGATTCCATTGGGTTGCCGCAAGCACTTGCAGCTACTACTAGCAAAATCATCACTGTGCAGAGATGAATCCGTATGTTACCCATCAGCTTTTTCTGCTCCTCGTACAAATTTCAACTAAATAGACGGCTGATCCCATGAAAAGTTTCCTTCTGGCCTGCCATGAGGTCCGTTCAGTAAAAAACCACGTCTTCCACAACGTGGTTACATTTATTTCGTGAAAACCCAGAAGGTACTTGCTCTATATCGAAGAATTATATTCGAAATGGCTACCAGCCACACGAATTATGATGAAGGAGAGGAACGGATGGAAAAGTTGATCGAGGAGTACCGCCAAGACCATGAGCTGCTGCGAGAAGCCGTTGAAGGATTGTCTGAGGAGGAGTTGCGGTTCCAACCTGCACCGGACAAATGGAGCATCCACCAGATTCTTATTCATGTTGCAGATGCCGAAATCTTGGCGACACATCGGCTGAGAAAAGTCTTGGCGGAGGAAGAACCGCTTCTCCTGTCATTTGATCAGGAAGCCTGGACGGATAACCTCGGATATGATCGGTTGGACCGCAAGCAGCATATGCTCCTGTTCCAAATGCTGCGGGCCAGCATGCTGCCGCTTCTCGAAAATCTGACTCCCGAGCAGCTTGAGCGGGTCGGGCAATATCCCGATGGAGTGCGGTACACGTTCAAAGAGCTGCTGGAATTGCGCGTCCAGCATGTCCATGACCACCTCTCCCAGATTGAGCGGGTAAAGCAGGCATTTCGGGAGCATAGGCTATAAGGAGGACCCTCCTTCGCCCGACCTAACAACAATCTACTTGGGCCGGAACGTTAGCACATGGCCTGTTTCCTGTGTGTCCGCGATGGATGTGGCATGGTACACTCCCTCAACCCATGCACCAAACTGATCGTCGTACCAAGGGCTTTTTACATGTCCCGACTGACCGGGACCGACTACATGATACCCCTTTGTCAAATCATTCGTATCGACGACAAACCGCCAGGATGCCCCGTGGTTGATGAGGCCCGTCTTTTGATTGTAGCTGGCGGCCTGGACAGTTACGGCGCTCCCCCCTGCCGGGATCGGTTTTGCCCAGTTAAAGAGGTAGTTCAGTCCGGTCACGCTGGACAAGGGGTGAAGAAAAGACATTTGATGAGCCTCGCCCCACTTCCATTTCTCGCTGTTTGTTCCGTGGGCAGCTTCGATTTCCGCAATGGCTTCCTGCAAAGCAGCGTGAAGCACCTTGGAAAGCCCTCCCTTCTCCTGTACCCAAGGACCCGGCTTGCCGGTGTGGGCTCTGCGGATCAGATCGTCGACGATTTGCCTCTTTCCTTCAAACAAGTCATTCATGCTGTCCGGTATTTGCTCCTTGAACAGGACATTCGCCACTTGTCGCATCCACGTATGAAATACGAGAGGCGCAGCCAAATCTTTGTCGTCGACGAAATTCCATGTTTCCAGCACAGCGAGAACAGCCTTTTCTTTCTCCGTGAGCGGCTCCTTTTTCACATGCTCCAAAAAGATCGGCACGAATTCATCAGCCTGCAGGTTTGCTTGATCCATTTGCAGCTTTTGCATGTCCTCCACGGTCAGCTTTTCCTTTGCCTGCAGCACCTGCTGTATTCTCATTTGACGATACGGCTGTGCCCAGACATTGCTGATGTGGTACGGATAGCTGTCATCCGTGACTTTGTAATTCGCGCTGGAGATGAAGCCCTGCTTTGGATTCACAGTCTTGGGGAGCTGGTCGTACGGGATGTACCCCGTCCACTCGTATTCATCTGTCCACCCGGGAACAGGGACGAGGCTGTTGCCCTTTTTGCGGATGGGAATTTTCCCGTTTGCCTTGTAGGCGATGGTCCCATCCTGTGCGGCAAATACAAAATTTTGCGTCGGCGTGTGGAAGTCTTCCAGCGCCTTTTCAAACTCGTTCCAGTTTTTCGCTTTATTCATCCGCAAAACCGCTTCCAGCTCCCGGGATGGCTCCAGCGCCGTCCACTTCAACGAGAAAACGGTATCTTTGCCGCTATCTTCGGCGAACTCCGAAATAACAGGCCCATGTCTCGTAATGGTGACCTGATACGGGATCGTCTCTTTGTCCTTCACCCGGATCGGCTCATCGATGACCTGTGCTTCCTCCCATTTCCCCATGTAGAGAAACTGGCTCGGCTGCTCCGGATTTCTTTTTTCGATATACAAATCCTGTACATCCGGTCCCGTATTCGTCACTCCCCAGGCCACATGCTCGTTATGGCCCAGAATAATCCCCGGGACTCCCGCAAAAATAACACCGCTCACATTTACCGAAGGAGCCTTCAGATGGGTCTGGTACCAAATGGATGGCGTCGCCAGGGACAGGTGCGGATCATCCGCCAACAGCGGCTTGCCCGACGCGCTTTTTTTGCCGCTAACCACCCAGTTGTTGCTCCCATTGAATTCAGGGGGAATGATCGCTTTGGCAAAGCTTTTCTCGACATCTACTTTTCCATCCCCGATGGGCGGAATGATCGGAGGCCCCGCTTTTTCCTCGTTCGGGAACAGATCGTACGCCTTCTCTTTCGGAAAATGGTTCAGGAGGTAATAGCGAAACGCTTGCCCTTCCCAATGCCCGCCCAGATCATAGGCCATGTATTTTCCGATGGTCAGCGAGTCGAGCGGCGTCCATTCCTTTGGCTCATAGCCCAGAAGTGCAAATTCGATGGGCAAGGCTCCCTTTGCCTTCGCCTCGCTGATGTAGGCATTCACCCCGTCTGCATACCATTGCAGGATATCCTTGGCTTCCTGCGAGTAGACCTCATGGGAGAGCTTTGCCGCTCTGCGCAATCCGAGCGTCCGGAAGTATTTATCGCGGTCCACAGCCTTCTCGCCAATGACTTCGCTGAGCTCGCCGGATGCTTGCCTTCTGCTCAAGTCCATTTGAAACAGGCGGTCCTGTGCCGTAACATATCCTTGGGCCATGAATAAATCATGCTCGTTGCTGGCGTAAATATGCGGGACGCCATGCTCATCTCTTGCGACCGTTACCGATTCTGCAAGCCCCGCCACGGAAAGCTCGCCTTCGATCTGCGGCAGCGACCTTGCTATGTATGCGTTTGCGATTCCAAATAAAACAGCGCTGATTACAAGCAAAACAACCACTGCGGCAACAACAATCTTGACCGCTTTTTTCCTTCTGCTCACCTTCTGTTTTTGAAGCACAGCTTCCATTGAACTCGCCCCCCCTTTTGTACAAGGTAAAAAATGAATGACTATTCAGTGAATTTTCTTTAGTATACCACAAAACAGCCCAATAGAAAAAAATTCCAACCCCCCCGAAACCTATCCCCGGATTTCCCGACGATCTTGAGTCGTTCCTGCATGCAAGCTGTTGCCCGTGCACTGGCATTTCGCGGATGCCCGTATCGATTTGAACGTTCCGGGCGTAACTGTAGTTGGGCATTGGCTGTCTTGTCCACAAAAAGGTTGACCGCCCTGTTGCTGCTTCCTGTATGTTGAACTGGTGCCAACTTTGATTTCACGGGCGAGAACGACTGCTCCCGTCCGTCCATTTCTTATTTTTTTCGGTAACCGTCACATTTTGATGTGGCTCCTTCGTTGTTTAGGATGAAAGGGGGTGAGCGGTTTGGATGAAGCTGAACTACAGGGGATCATCGCTGACGTATTGAAGGGTGATACCGAGAAGTTCGAGAAGATTATGCACCTCTACCAAAAATCGATTTTTCTCTATTGCTATCACATGCTGGGCCATCATTCCGAAGCCGAGGACAGCGGCCAGGAAGTATTTTTGAAGGCATATCGCTATTTGGAGAAATACAGGCCCGAGATTCCGTTTGGCGCCTGGCTGTACAAGATTGCCTACCATCAGTGCATCGATGTGATTCGCAAGCGAAAACTGGCGAAATATCTCCCCTTCTTTTATCGGGACGAGAAAGAAAACAAACACGTGGATCAGCAAATCGAAGCCCATTATTTCGACGAGTCCGTGCATAAGGCGATGTCGAAATTGTCGGTGGAAGAGCGGAACCTGTTGATTTTGCGCTGTGTAGAGGAAAAGAGCTATCAGGAAATCAGCCTCATTCTGAATCAAAGCAGCGCCACTCTTCGAAAAAAATACGAACGTTCGGCTGCGAAATTCCGCAAGTACTATGCCCAAGGAAAGGAAGTGGGACCAAATGAGATCGGACAGGGATCAGGATTTGAGAGAACTTTTTCATGACCCACGAATTCCCGATGTAGACTTGACGGGAAAAGTGATGGGGAAATTGTACGCCGAACAAAAAACAAAGGAGCGATTTTTCGTGAAATACAAAGTGGGTTTATTGGTAGCGGCAGGAATGGTTTTGACAGTCTCTTCGGCTTTTGCAGCAGTCAACTATCACTCTTTGAAAAACAAGCAGGGAAATGTGGTATATGAGAAAAAAACATTGGAAGAATCAGGCTATACTCGTCCTTCCAAAGATGAACAAATCCGCTCGCTGAAAAGCGGCGGATACGCCGACGAAGTGTTGCAAGAAGGCACGGCCGGTCTCTTTTATGTCGTTTCGGACATTCCGGATATGAAAATTTACACCGAAAGCAAGGGCATTTCCTTTACGGATGTGTCTAAGCTCCGAGACAAAATGAAGGATCAATCCGTCAAGATTTTAGACAGCCTGGAAGGCAAATACAAGTTTGAAAGTGCAAGAGTCGACTTTGAGCCTATGACTTATGTGAATCCTCTCAGCCCGGAAGAAGAGGCAGCCATTGCGAAAAAGCTGAAGAGGCAGGCCGAGGAGTCCAAAAAAGAGTTTGCCATGATGCCGGTGGCGCTGTCGAAGGACTACTGGAGAATCCTCAGCATCTACAACAACCAAGGAAAAGACATCCGGGTTACGATGTCCAAAACAAGCAGCAAAGAGACGGTTATCGTTCACAAAGAGTGGGACCTGAAGGAAGAAAAGCTAATGGTAAAAGGGGTAGAAATGATCTTCACGGATTTTGGCACGGGGAAAAATATTCAATGGGTGTACGACGTGCCAAACACGAACCAGACGATCCGCTACCATATCGAAACATCCAATCCGGTGACCAAAGAAGAGTTGGTCAAGATCGCTGAGTCGTACCTGGATTAATTTGCGTGGCGGGTTATCCAAGGAAACGATTTACGTACTCTAGCTGATCGTTTCAGATGATCACCAAGTAGACAGAAGTCTTTCTAGACACAGGTTTGACAAGCTGGCAGAATCGCGTAATGCAGAATCGTCAAAGCGCCCCTTGCTTCTTCCAAAGCCAGGGGCGCTTTAATATATACAGTCCAATCAAGAGACATCCAACACGACTTTCCCTCGTCCATGACCTTTCTCCACCTCTCGATGAGCATCGGCCGCTTGTTCCAGCGGAAACGTTTTTCTCATGAACACCTGCAGTTGTCCTTCGGCATACAGCTCGACAATCGCGGCTAAACGGGCGCCGGAGCGCTCCCGGAAAATGACGACAATGAACGATGCCCTCTTTCAGGCTGCGGGCTTTACGTCCAATTTCGTTTGCCGGGTAGTTCTAATCGTCTTGCACGTCTTTACCTCCTCGCTAAAAGGTTGTTGGGGAGCCGTATCCCTCTGCCACCGATAAAGCAAAATCGATGAACCCCGAAACCACCCCATCCTCTCATACGTATTCTCTTGCAAGATGACAAATATTCCAAAATTATCGAGGTGCAGTCAATCATGGAATCTATTTCTATCGTTCCCTACCGCCCCGAACTGGCCGCAGCCGTCGCTGACATGTGGAACGCCAGCCGGGATAGCTGGGGGGGCGGAAACTCGATTACAACGGCGGAACAAATCCTGCAAGAAGAAGCAAGCTCTGATTCTCTTGCCGTTTACCTGGCGATGGATGGCGATAAGGTCGTTGGCTACTGCAGCCTGGCCGAGTACCGGGAAGATACGGGTGCCCTCTATATCCCGCTGCTCAATGTGCGTCCTGACTACCAAGGAAAAAAAGTGGGACGCATGCTGCTTGCACGCGTGCTGGAGCAAACGATCCAGCTCGGCTGGCCCCGACTTGATCTCTACACGTGGGCAGGAAACACGAAGGCTGTACCCCTGTATAAAAAATTCGGCTTTTTCTGGGAAGACCGGGACGATACCACTCATCTCATGAACATGATCCCCACTGTGCTAAGGACAGAGGCAATCGCCCCCTATTTTGAGGAGCTCGACTGGTATCAGGACTCCACCCGGGAGATTGTCGTTGAACCCGACGGGAGAAAGGAAAACGGCTTTGACTATTTCACCTACTCCTGGGCAAAAGGCGAAAAGAGCCTGCGCGTGGAGTTTGAACGGCTCGGCCGCGGCATGCGCCTCATCGAAACAGAAGACTATCTCCTGTCTGCGGAGGTTGAAGGACCGAGGCTGGTCTTTGGCCGGGAGTACCAGATTCACTACCGGATCGTCAACAAATCGGGCAAGCCGCTGCAGATTTCCTTGAAGGGAGCACCCAACGAAAACATCCGCTTTGATTATCAGCAGGAGCTTGCAGTTACCGGGGAAACGACACTGTCGGCAAGCTTTTTTGTCGGCGGGATCACCGAAGAACAAAGCGTCTGGCGTACGCATCCCCATGTCTGTACGCACATCCTGATCAACGGCAAGGCCGCACTGTTTCAGGTGGGAATTCTCCCCAAGTTTCCCGCTTCCCTTTCCCTGCAAGTGCCCGGGCTCACCTATCCGGGGCGGACAGCACAGTTTTATTTGGATGTGGAGAACAGCTTTGAAGAAGAGGCAGAGTTTTCCTTCGAACTGCCCTCCTGTTCCTTTCTCCGCATCAATCAGCAGCGCCATACACTCCGGCTGCAAGGCAAAGAACGCGTCTCTCTCCCGCTTGAAGCCGACCTCTATGAGCACGGCTTTTACGAGGCCGATGTGCAGGTAGAGGCGAAGCTCGCGGATGGCGGCTCTGTCTCTTTTTCCAAAAAAATCGGTGCCGCCTTTACAGGACCGGGCGCCATGCTGTCAGGGGAAACGGAACAGACGTGGCAGGTACACCACGGCCTCCACGCGCTCTACTTCAACAAGGAAGACAACGAGATCACCGTTGTCAGCGGCACTGGCGGAGAGCCAACCTATCTCACCTATCCGAAGATCGGCAAGCCGTATTCCAGCGAGTTTTCCAAAAAACGTCCCGAGAAGGTCGAATGTATCGTGGAAAAAGGAGCGATCGGCTTTTGCGCTGCTTACCGCTCCGGCTCATTCCCTCAAATTGCGTTGATCGGAAAGACGCTCCTCTTCGGAGACGGCACGGTTGTTCACGAATTGGAACTGACCAATCTCTCCGCAGACAGGCTGGGTACGGAGCTGTGGCTCAGCCAAGGCTTTGCCCATCCTATTTTCCGCCCGATCCTTCCGTATCAAGGCCGCTATGTCCAGACACCGGCATCGTACGGGAGCGACATGGACTATTGGGACGGCGAGCTGATCAGTGAGAACTGGCTGTTTTCAAGAAACGATATCCCCTGGGGCATGTGCTGGCCCGAAGAATACCGTATCGATCTTCAAGGCTGGCATATGTCTCTGGAAACCAGTCTCGGCATACTGGAGCCGCATGGCAAAAGGACATTTGGCCCCTTCTACATCACCTGCGGGAGCTTTACGGATTGGAAGGAATTCCGTGCGTTTGCACGAAAAGAAGCATTGCCGGCGGACTTGTCCCTGACCGATCATCTGGAGCTGGTTGTGAGCGA
Source organism: Brevibacillus sp. FSL K6-6036 (assembly GCF_037964015.1). NCBI lineage: Bacteria > Bacillati > Bacillota > Bacilli > Caryophanales > Paenibacillaceae > Brevibacillus > Brevibacillus sp. FSL K6-6036. Next base: position 1,427,609 of record NZ_CP150173.1, on the reverse strand, counting down.
GCACAATCCTTTTACTGATAGCGATAAATTTGAAGTACAGGTAAAAGAGTACAAGCAGCAGTATCTCGATGGAGAACTGACTGCTTCGCTGGAGAGCATGCCAGATAGCGGACAAGCGCAGCGCTTTGCGGAGGATGAGGAAAAGACGGAATCCGGCTACTCCTTTGCCGCACCAGAAAAATCCTGTGAGCTCGTCCGCATAGACGGGCGGTTTGCGACACATGAGACTCATTTGCGCAGTGTTGTGTTTCCGGTTGGGCCAGGAAAGGTTTTACTGGAGACGGCAGAAGAAAAAGGGCAGCAAGTCTATATCGCCGACAATGGCCCGCTGCGGATCAAGGCAGCTCCCGAGTTCTCGCCGTCACTCTTCTCGCTTTCCAGCCACGGCCAGGAATGGCTGGCTACCTCCTTCCCGGAGCGCGGGCCCAAATCATGGTGGAATCCGTGGACCGGCGGGATTGGCAATATCATCGCGGAGCTGAACTCGTTTTCCCTGATCAAGGAGGAGCGGACGGCCTCCTTTGTCCATCTGGTTGATAACAGGCAGAATGTCTGGCAGGGCATCAAGCTGAGCTACGATGTGCAGAAGCAGGAAAAGTATCGCGGTCTGACATGTCATCAGTATTACCTGCTTCTGCCGGGTGTCCCTGTCCTCTGCCATACCGTAGAGATCGTTCAGAATACCGGAACGTATTTTGCCGGCAAGGAATGGTCGACAGAGATCTTTTTGCGGACAGAGGATACAGACGAAGAGATTTGGCTGAAAACCGCAGGAGCAAATGGCGAGGAACTGTGCTACAAGCTGGGGCAGGGTGAACTGTCCGTTGCCGAAATCTCCGATTATATCGTCGGCTCCGCTTCGCGCAACGACCAGATGCACATTGTCACCGACCTGGATACGGCAGATGTGAGCCTCTACGCCAACAAGGAAGTGGCCGTCGCCTCGGTCGTGCGCGAACTCAACCTGCCGAGCGGCAACACTGCCTTTACCCCGCCCGTCTTTTTCGTGTTTGCAGACAAGAAGATCCCGTCCGATTCCCTGTCTGCATTGCGGGCAATCCGGTTTTCCGAGCAAGGGAGGACACGCGATGAAAATCATTGATGCCCATATGCATTTGTCCCATATCGAGGAGTTCAAGCGGACTGCGGCAGAAAAGTCGGGGGTTGATTACTCTGTCGCCGGCATCCTGCAGGAATACGCGGAAAATGGAGTGGTACTGGGGATCGGCATGGGGCTTACGGAGACAAAACAGGACGGCTTCCCCGATGCGGAGGCTGCCACTCCAATGGGTCTTGATTTGACAGAAGAACTCCCGCCGCAGCTCGTGTACTGCCTGGGAATCAATCCTTTCAAGCTGGATCAAGCTGCCGTGGCCAGGCTGGAAGCAGACCTGCAAAAGCCAAACGCGGTCGGACTCAAAATCTATCTGGGCTACTATCCTTTCTACGCCTACGATAGCGTCTATGACCCGGTCTACGAGCTGGCGGCCAAGCATCAGGTGCCTGTCGTCTTCCACACCGGCGATACGTATTCGGAGCGAGGGCTGTTGAAGTACTCCCATCCGCTTACGTTGGACGAGGTGGCGGTGAAGCATCGGGAGGTTACCTTTATGATGGCCCATTTCGGCGATCCGTGGGTGCTGGATGGGGCGGAAGTCGTTTACAAAAACCGCAACATGTTCGCTGATCTCTCCGGCTTGATGGTAGGAGATGCCGCCAATTGCGCCCGGCTGAAGGACTCCCCGCTCTTTTTCGCCCATTTGCGCCATGCGATCACGTACTGTGACCACTATGACAAGTTTTTGTTTGGAACCGACTGGCCCCTTGCTCCGGTGAAGCCGTACATTCAGTTCGTCCAGGAGCTGATTCCGGCCGAATATCACGAGGATGTGTTTTACAAGACGGCTCTAAAGGTGTTTCCGAAGATCAAAGCGTTGGTTGAGTAGACTTTGGGACGCTTGCTGTCACATAAGAAATCCCATGTCGATTCGCGTTTAACCTGCGAAGGAACATGGGATTTTTCTTGTTCTTGAAAACTCCTTCATTCTTTCTTTTACCCTCCCCCTTTTCAATCGTAATAACCTTTTTCAAAAACAATTACGGTCTCCACCGGATTCTCTGGCTCATATATGCCAAATTCAGCATAAACCCCGAACCCGTACTTATGTGAGATGAAACCCGCCTCTATTTCCAAGTCGCTATCATATTGCCTGACGAACTCCATTGCCTCTTTCAATGAGCAATCCAGGAGATTCTTTCCATGAAACAGAACAGACGCCGGCGGAAAAAATTCGATCGCATTGCAAATCTCAGGCTCCTTGTAGTAGACAAAGCAGATGCGATAATCATCTTCTTTCTCGTGCAGCCGTCGGTATTTTCGCGGATTAAAATTCAATGCTTTTTGAACTTCTGCCGGTGTCATCCCAAGTCGCAAAACGCCTGCACCCACATAAGGATCGATCACAAATTCCGTAATGCCGGGATACTCGCTGTCATTTTTGGGACGATCCTCTTTGGGAACATTTCTCGGAGGCTCTGGATCCGGAATGTTGTACTTTTTTATGATCTTTTCCTTTATATCATCGGGAAGCAAAGCCCTCTCCTCCTTGAGAAAAATCATATTCGACTCAAACCATCCATCTGCTCACCTATACAGTTTCCGCAGCGGTAACGAGCAATGGAACTTTTTCGAGCCACTCTCTCAAACTTTAGCACAAATTGCCAACGGTCTATATCGCCTCTCAATCACACATAAGTTCCAATTCGATCCTTTCAACGCTTCCCCTTCCATACAGATACATTTTTCTTTGTCCGCATAACAGAAAAAACGGCATCTCTGCCGTTTCTGTATGGGTAGATGAATTTGCAAGACGGACCTCACCCTCGCTGCACACGATGCATAAAGTCCTCCGCCGTCATGACATGAGCGGTCGACACATTGAGCAGAGCGAGCGTGACGCGGTGCACTTCCTCTGCCGGGACCTGGCCAAACCCAGTATCGGGATAGTCATACGTTCCGGTCGCATCGGAGAGAAAGGCGACGCGATACCCCAGGTACATCGCATCGCGGGCGGCGGAATGGCAGCAGTTTTCCGTCGTTACCCCGGTTATGGCTACCGTCTCGATCCCCTTGCTCCTCAAAATGATGTCCAGATCCGTACCGAAAAACGCGCTGTAGCGGTGCTTTTTAATCACCGGCTCACGGGGCTGCGGCGCCACCTCCGGATAAATTTCCGCACCCGGTCTGCCATCTATGAGACAGGCCCCTTCAGCGATCGGCGGATAGATTTCGCCAAACATGCCAAGGTCTGACCCATCCTCGCGATGAACATGCGCCGTATAGATCACCGACATTCCTGTTTCCCGGGCAAACGCAAGAAGGCGATGCAAGGTGGGCAGGATGCGGCGCCCCATCGGCGTCTCAAGCGGCGCACCTTGTGCGATAAAATCATTTTGCATATCTACGACGAGAATAGCCGTCTTTTTTGGATCAATCTGTTCAATCCGCATACCCATGGCAGTCGCCTCCCGATCTTTTGTCCAGCGCTTTTGAAGCATTCGCTCGGTAGCACCAGCTTGCCAGCCTAATGGAATCATTCTATCAGAGGTGCAGCCGCTTGAGTGTAATCCGGTTAACACCTTATCTGATTTTTCTGTATATTCATATAAGTATTCGCATTGACTCAATCGTATTGTGAGCGAATGGGTCTTTTGAAATATGAGCTAATAATCTATTGGTGCTATACTAAAGGGAAATTTAGCATAATCTAGCGTTTATCGTGAATTTTGAAAAAACAAGGAGAAACCAAAGGATGTCACACAGGGTATATGTATACAATGTCAGCACCCCTTCCGAAGCGCAGGACACCGACAGGATGATGCTGGAATGGGGCTATGAAATGCCTCTTTTATTGCAGCCGCTCCTGGTCGACGGCGGATTTGTTGCCGGCAACAATTACAACAATCACACAGAGCCCGATAATGCCGGCCTGTATTATGCTGCCCAACCGGGTATCGAAAACTTGAAGCGCTTTTACGATTTTCTCGAAAAACAGGAAATGCTGATCACAAACAAAGAAGCCTTTGTTGAAGCCAAAAACAATCTCTTCACTTACCTCGACAAACTGAAACTCCCGTATTTCCACCTGGATGCCTGGGACGTATTCAACATGGACGACACCCCGCATGCCGAACAGGCCGAAGTCTGGCTGGCCAATATTGCCCATAACAATGAGATCATCAAAAAGGCAATGGAAAACGACGACATCTCGCTGCTGAACGATTCCGACTTGATGGACGTGAGCCCCGGCTTTGCGTCGTTTGCCGAGCTGCTCAATTACGAACATTACCAATACGGCTGGGGCCACATCTGGCAGCCTTTTGAAGAAGAGCCGGAAGTGGAGATATATGAGGAAAATGGCTTGTGGGGCCTGAAAGACAAGGATGGAAAGGTATTGCTTCATCCGCAATTTGACGAGTTTTACGGTTTTGGTCCCGAGGATCTTGCCGTGGTCTCGCAGGGCGGCAAATTCGGCTACGTGCATAAATCAGGCAGGATCGCCATCCCCTTGGTCTGGGAGGACGCATACGATTTTGAATACGGCACCACATCGGCTATTGTCAAACGAAATGGTCAATTCGGCCTGATCGACCCCAACGGCAACACAGTCGTCCCCGCACAATATGAAGCATTGGAATCCCTGGACTACAGCGGACATTTCACGGCAAAAAAAGACGGGAATTGGGGAGTCGTGGACCAGAGCGGCTCCATCGCCATCAATTTTGAATATGACGAAGCTTTCGAGAACGGGCACGGATTTTACCATACAGCAGTAAAAGGCCGTAAAAACAAGAAAATATTCAATGATCATTTTGTCTATATCGGTGAATTTCCGTTGTCAGCAGTGGAATCCATCGGCGAGGGCTTCTCCTCGTAAAACCGCACAAGAATGCCAACCACAGCACCTTATACAAAAAGGACGGCACCATTTGCGCATCCGGCTTCGAGAAGATAAACAGGCAAGCCAGCTTTCCCAATATGCTTGTACTGCGAAAAGGGAAAAAGTATGGCGCTCTCGGTTTGCGGCAGGAAAGCCTTCTGCTCCCCTATGAATTTGATGCGCTGATTGATATGAACGCCTATATCGATTCTCGGCCGAGCAATTTGGTACTGGCCCAAAAGGACGGGCAAAAAGGCGTGTTTGACGGTGATCCCGATCGCCCGACATGGTTATTTCCATTGGAAGATTACCAAAGCATCCTTTGGCTGTACGAAAACGCTTTTGCCCTGAAGCGAAACGGGTTGTGGTGCATCGCCTATTCGCCTGAAAACCGGTTCGGCGGATTCGAATTCGATCTTGTGGTACGAAAAGCGCCTGTTAGCGGTTTCGCTTATGCTTTTAAGGGACCTGACGTGTTTGTGGCAGACGAGTCCGGGGTGTCGATGGCTGATAAAACTCTGGTTCTGCAGGATGCCGAGGATATCGATTACAACTATTATTTTGATGCCAACGTGCGCAATCGCCTGCTAACCTATGCAGAAGCGGCCATCGCCGATGATGGCGAAGCAGATGAACACACATCGGCGGAGGATTTGTATGATCTTGCCCTGGCTGCCTGTGACGCGGGCGATTATGAGAAAGCCATCCAGTACGATACCATAGCCGCTGAAAAGGGCTATGCCCCCTCCATGAACAATCTTGCTCACATGTATTACAGCGTAGAGGGCTATCTCGATGACGACAAGGCCTTTTTCTGGTACGAAAAGGGCGCTGAGGCAGGCAATGCGTATGCCATGAACGGTCTGGGCATTTGCTATCAAAACGGAGTAGGGACAGCACCCGATATGGAAAAAGCGTTGTATTGGCTCGGCAAAGCTGCGGACAACGGCCTTGCGCTTGCCCACACCAACATGGGCTCCTTGTATTATGAAGGACATCTGGTGCCGCAAGATATCGACAAGGCGCTCTGGCATTACCAGCAGGCGGAGCAATTGGGCTCGCCGCAAAACGGCTGGCTTGGCTACTTGCACGACCTGAAAGGGGAGTATGAAAAGGCCTTCGGTTATTACCAGAAGGATTATGCAGAGGGCAGCGACGTGGGAGCCTATAACCTGGGGATTTGTTTCAGTCAAGGACTGGGCACAAGCAAGGATGTTGCTGCGGCCATCACCTATTTTCATGCCGCTCTGGATAGAGAATATCTACATGCCCATATTGAATTGGCTAGAATATACCGCAACGAAGATGACTTTACGGATGAATTGCTGGCAAGACACCATATCGCGGAGGCCGAAAAGGCTGGCCTGGAAATCCCTGACGATCTCCATTCTTAACCCGGCCAACATCCCATGCACGCGCCTCTTCCGGCTCTACGTTGCGGCGCTGCATGGCGGCGGTGTTTATTTTCTTAAAAACCGCCGACGAATCTGTCGCAGTGGCCGTTCTCGGAAAAAGTATGGAACTACCACATACAAATCCCATGTCTCTTCGTGTTCACTATATGAAGACATATGGGATTTTTCATGCCATGCCGCAGCAGCCCCGGGAAAGAACAAAAAACGCTCGGAATTCCAAGCGCTTGAGATTATTTTGATGGAGTATTGGTTGAAGCCCGGATGTGTCCATGAACGTGATTACTTCCCGGCATCCATTTCTTTCGGAATGTCTTCGCGGACCAGGCTGGCAGCCGCCAATCCAATGCCGGGAACGAGTGCAAGCAGGATAAATGTCTCCGCGAAGCTGCCCGTTTTCATAAATGAAATGGATAAAATCGGCCCCAGGCTTGTTCCCGCAAACAGGACAAAGGTATAAACGGAGACCGCAATGCCGCGCGATTTGCCTGCCAGCAGACCAACGAGAGAAATCAGCGAAGGAACAGCCAACGAGATTCCGCTGACAAAAATGAGCGACATCCCGATCAATAGCGGCAAATTGTCTGTCATTCCCAAGGGAGCCATCCCCGCAACAGCCAGCAACAGAGCGAAGCGCAATACGATGCGGACTCCGAATCTTTTCGCCAGTTTTCCAGCGAGCGGGGAAATCAGCATGCCGTAAACACCGATCGCCCGGACGTACAGGATTTCCTGACTGGCAAGCCCAAAATCAGGCCCGCTCAGGTAATTTCCCAGCACGGTATACATGCTCACAAAAGACATCAACAATACCAGAGCCACAAGGTAGCACAATACAAGATTTTTTTGCCTGAACAGTCTTCCGATATGCTGAAACGGCTCCAAAATATTGGCATGAGGATGCTGAATTTCTCCCTTCGGCAGAAGCCACTGAACGAGTATCGCGGTAGCGGCGTAAACTGCTGCCAGGGTATAAAATACGGCGTTCCACCCGTATGCCTGACTGATCAAACCGCTGGCCACCTGTCCGACGATTCCGGCAACCAGAAATCCTGTGCTGATAAACCCGATTGTCGTCACCCTTTTGTCTGCCGGAAACATCTCTACAGCGTAGGCCATAGCAACCGGGGAAAATGTGGCCGCAGCGGCCCCTTGCAGCCCTCGAAGAACAAGCACCCATGAAAAACGATCCACTGTCCCGAGCAGCAAAGAAATCAGCGACAATACAACAAGCCCGACAAAGATGATTGGCTTTCGTCCGTATTTATCGGACAGCGCACCGTAAATCAGGCAGCCAATCGCAAAACCGATTGAAAAAACGCTTCCTGTTGCGGCGGCTTGTGTAAGGGTAGCGCCAAACTGTTCTGCAAACAGGGAAACAAGCGGAATCGTCACATAGAGACTTGACATAACAACCATCCCGGACCAGCATAATACGGCCGTCATCAAGGAATAATTGCGCATGGTGCACCTCTTTTTCGTTTTTTCGATTTTGAAACTGATGCATGAATATAGTTAGATAATCTAATCATTAGCAGAAAAAAATTTATCTTCCCACTCCCAGCCTTCTTTCTATAGCAGCATTCAACCTAAGCAGCAGCTTTTCCAATACTCTGCGCTCCTCCGGCTCCAGCTCGCTGACGAGCGAAGAGCATGCCGACCAAAAGGTGGGAAGAACACCTTCGACCAACTCCCGTCCCTCGGGTGTAATGCTGACATGAATCATACGCCGATCCAAAGAGCTTTGCTCCCGTGCTATCCAATTGCGCTTTTCCAGCCAATCCAATAAAGCTGTCACAGAGGCGCGACGGATTCCAAGCCGCTCCGCGATTGCGGAGGGAGTGATCAGTTCCCTTCCATCGTGAAGCGTCAGCAGCAACAGCAAATCGAATTTGCTCTCGGTAATGTTAAAGGGCGCCAATTCCAGGTCCATCACATCTAAAACGTTGTCCCCGAGCCACATCAACAGCAGCCCCAGATGTGCCGAATGCCGGTCCGTGCTGCTGGAAGCAGTTTTGTCCATCAGCTCCAAATATGGCGTAACGCCTAACTTGGGCAAGGACTGATCCGCTAAATGGTCATGACTGTTTTTCCTGACCATGACTCCACCTCTATAATTAGATTATCTAACTATATGGTAATATAACTTGTTGTACACAGATTTGCAAGCCTTTGTTTTATCTTTTCTAGTCTTCCAAAGCCACCTTTGCCCATGGGAAGAACCCCCGCTTTTCTTTAGCTCCAAAAAGATTGATAAATAAATAAACGCAGCATACATCCGGCTGCGTTTAAGATAGAAATGGCAGGATATAGCGGGATCGATACACCGCTCTCTACCAGGTCAGTGCAGAGCCTTCCCTTAACGGTTCGTTCTACCTGATCATTAGTGATTAATCAATAACTATTGCAGAGACCCATTTCTTCCCTGCAGCAAACGAACCGTTCTCCCGATACCCTCTTCAAAAGCTGTCGCCCGAATCGGACCGATCAAGCTCTCGTATTTTTCTCCACTCAAGACTAGCGGCTCTTCTGTTAAATAGAGCATCTCGATTACCTCCTTCATCACCGGTACGAACATCCCAAGCAATGCCAGCCCTCCTCTGCCGAGAGGTATAACCGGTTTGGAGCTTCCGCTTGCCTGCCTGGCGATTCGCACGATCTCCTTTCCCGAAATCAGGCCTGCCCCCGGTATATTCCAATTCTCCCCATAGGCTTCTTCCTTGGCGGCCAGCTCCGCGATCATGAATGCCGCGTCCGGCAAGTAAACGTACTCCCGGGGAACACGCATGTTTCCGATGAAAAAAGCCATCCTGCCAGCCGCAATTGCTTCGAGCGTAGAGCCCAGATAGGAAGCCTCGTTCGCGGTGGGACCATAATAATCCGGCAAACGGACGATCATTACCCTGGCCCGCTTCCACCGGCTGTCGAACAGCATTTGCTCATACGCAAGCCTTGTCTTCCCTTTTCTCGTATGAGGCTGCTTCGGATGATCCTCGGTCACCCGCTCCATCTGTCTTCTGCCATAGGGATAAATGCCATCGATGGCGACTACCTTCAAGCTTAGCTGGCCCGCTGCCTCCATCACCGATTCGCCGAGAGGAAGCAGCTTGCTCTCCATCTCGTGATACGGCACATTCGCACAATGAAACAGGACATCCGCACCTTCCGCAGCCCTGACGATGTCATACGGACGAAAAGCATCCCCTGCCGCAAGCGTGAGATTCTCCGGATTGCCGAGTCTGTCCCTCAGCCGCTCCAGCTTCTGCAAAGATCTTCCGAAAGCCACCGTACGAATGCCCCGTTTCACTAGCTCTTCCGTTATCGCAGCGCCTGTACCGCCAGTTGCTCCTACAACAATCGCTTTTTCCAATGGGATCACCTCATTTGCTTTTGTTATCGATTAATCACTAACTATCGGACTAGCTAAATTGATCATCAGCAAGCTATTCGATTTCGTTATTTGTAATTGATCAATCACTAACTTAAAGACAATGTATCACGTTGTAATTGATCAGTCAATCACGACTTTCGCAAAATCTTTCCCCCCCTTCAAAATTCCTTCAATTCGGGCATGTTCAGCGCTGTCGAGATGTTGCACAGCATCCCTCGTGCCAGGAACAGCATTGTTCGTTCTTCCGGATTTGGAATGCCGGCAGCACGGAAGGCTTCCAATACGATGCGGCGAACCTCCCCGAATCCATTTCGCATCGCTTCGCGGATCGAGTCTTCTTGAATCGTCTGCGCCTGCATCTGAAGCAGTATTTCATTCCGGTACGCATTCAAAATTTCATCATAAGCCTGGATCAGGTCTGTCTCCAGATGCTCCGGCGACGCAGACCCCACGACCTTGCGGAAGGAATCGATCACCCGCATCCAGGATACCTCCAATGCTGCAAGCAGCAACGCTTCTTTGGTCGAGAAAAAGCGAAAAATGTACGGCTGCGATATTTCGGCTCGTTTCGCGACTTGTGCTGTCGTTGCCCTGTAGTATCCAATCTCTGCAAATACCTCGATGGCTGCAGATATGATCTCCGTCCTGCGATTCACTGAGGTCGTCTCTGATTTCGACATCGGATTTCTCCTCACTTTTTACTGGTTAGTGATTCATCAATTAGTTCCCTATTATATACCAGGATTCGCTATGAAACAATTCAGCAATGACCGATTCTTCATCAATTTGCGCCTATAGTAGCGCTGCTGGCGCCGGTTGTTGCCACGGTCACAGCGGTTTAATCAAATGGAATGACCGTCCTCGCAAAGGGTTACGGTCTGTTTTTCACCGTATTCCAAAGCACACCGCCTTCAAAGGGAGTCTACTGAGCAAGGATTCGTGTCATCGCACGCCTCCTTCCCTGCGCCAATGACGAACTCGCGGTCTTTGGCCAGTTCATGAGTATTCAGAACCTCTCCATTTAATCGTGAGTTGTTACAAGCCGACGTTTTTTGTCGACAACAAAAACTGTAAATCAAGCAATATGCGTTGTACGATTAAATTGCCCGTTGTAAAGTATCTGTCTTATCCGTTGATGGAACGCCGTGTGCGATGAAAGTCGCCCGCACGGTGTATGCTCGAACGAAACCCTCACAAAGAGAAGGGGATAAGTCGAGAATAGCAATCGACCTCCTGTCGTTCAAGATCATAATGGAGTCCTGGAAGTAACTTATATAAATCAATACGCCGAGGGGACTTTAGGTCCAACTTACTCTGCTTTTTTGGACCCCGACGGAGATGAACTTACATTTACAGCCGAATCGGATGATCCATCAGTCTCTGTTACTGCTTATCCAACCAATTTATCTGCGAGATTTCCAAAACAAACAGTAGGAAGCACGATAACGATTACCGTTACAGCTCACGACGGTAAAGGCGGCACAGTATCCAGCAAGTGGCTTATCATTTGTAGATAACTTCCCTCCATCAACGGCCCTCGGGTTATTCCGAGGGTTTTTTATCGCTTTTTCGGGAAGCTCCCATCGTACTTTCTATAATTACCGTTTGTTACATGCTTGACCAATAACCAAACCCATTATGTAGGTCCTTTTATTCACCCTGTCATGAGTCTATTTTTCATTCCCGGAATATACTGCTGCTGAGAACTGGGAAGGAGTGTAAGAAAAATGGCTTATCCAGTCCAAGGACCTTCTTCACCGCCGCCTGGAACGATCCCTCCAAAACCTGCTGTTTCCTATATTGTTGATTGTTTATATGCGTTCACTTTTGTGTGGCTTATCAATGGGATAGGTTTTGGTTTTATCCAACGCGAGTAGAGTACGGCGAATTTTCCGGTTATAGATGGAATGGATTTGCTTGGGTGTTTTACGGAATCGATCCCAGATTTATTGATGCAGCTTCATGCCCACCAACCCCTCCCCCTTAGTAAGAGGCAGGGGTTACTTCATTTGCCGCCTCACACGGACCTGGCAAGACGAAAACCGAGGTCATCAATGCGAAACGTAGGGTGACTGCGGCGTCGGCATGTCGCTCCGCAGCCTCTAGCCTCTTCTGCCCAACTGCCACCGCGGAAAATTCTGTAGGAACCGTATACATTCTCATCATAGAGATCCCAGCACCATTCCCACACGTTTCCGATCATATCATAGAGCCCCCACGCATTTGGCGCCTTACTTCCTACCTCGCGAGCCATGCCGCCAGAATTTCCACGATACCATGCGATCTTATCAAGCTCTCCATACCGATACCCGGCAGCTCCTGCCTTGCATGCGTACTGCCATTCCGCTTCTGTGGGAAGACGATAACCATCCGCCTCCCAGTTGCAGACGACACTCCCACCATCATCACTTATCGAGTAACATTCCTGCAGGCCCGATAGCTGAGAAAGCAAATTGCAAAATAATACCGCATCATTCCAGGAGACCTCTACAACGGGAGTCTGAGGCGAGTCATTAGCTCCGGCTGTCTCTTGCATAATCGAGAAATATAGCTCATGCGTCACGGGAACCGCTGCGAGCAAAAACGAATTCACTTTTACCGTCCATGTCGTTTTCTTGCGATCATCTCTTAATTGAATATGACCCCGAGGAATTTTCACCATCGGATACTCAGCATGACTATGTCGCATGATTGACTGACACCCCCCTTCCGCCCGCTCTGTCTTCTACTTCAGCCTGCTTAATTTCTCAATCGCTTGTTCTTCTGTCGGCAGGAAAAAGATATCCTTTCCGTTGTTGGATTCATAGATGAAATCCTTTAAGCTCTTGCTTGAATACACAGAGAAATCTCCGACGATGGCAAGCTTCACGCGGTAATTGATGAACTTCTGCAGGATTTCGCCCGCCAGGCGTGTTTTCAAATCGAAAAAGCTTTCGCTTACCAGAGACTTGTTTAGAATGATGCGATCGCAGCCTGTCTCGTAATGAACAGTTGCAATAAGATCCAATGCCGACTGCACATCCTCTATAACGATCTCGCTGCTGCTCACAATGGCAACATCCGCCCCGCCTGCTTCGATTTTCGCTATTTTCATATATCTCCTCCTCGTTTTGCTTTGACTGCTTATTCCTTGGCAAGCCTTCTCACGTATTCCTCACAAATGTATCGGTTGTCTTCGCCATTTACGGTCGGAATGCCCGCCACTCGAAAGAAGCTGAGACCTACTACCATCGCCAGCAGTCCATACGCTGCGCTTTTGGGATCTTCTACAGACATATGTCCCGTTCTGTTGCCGTAATCAAAAATCTTGGCAATGCCATGAAGATCATTTGAATAGCTCTCGGATACGACTTCCTGCAAATTGCGATCCAGCGCGGCTTTTGAAAAAAACTGCAAAAAAAGCTTGGCTTTGTCTTCATATGGGATATACATTTTTTCAATGCCATCCAACTGAGAAACATTCATGCTTTTCCCTTCGTCATCACGGTAAGTCGGGAGGATATGCTTCAGAGTAACGTCAATCATTTCCTTGGCTGTCATCGTGCTTTCCATTTCTGCTTCAATTTTCAGACCAAAATACACCAGAAATGCTTTAAAGGCTTCAATCGTCAGCGTATCCTTGTTCTTGAAATAATAGGTGACCACCCCTTTTGAGCAGCCGGCATACTCCGCGACCTTTTCCAAAGTCATGCCATCAATCCCGTGCTTGCTAATGCAGGTGAGCGTGGCGTTGATGACCTCTGCTCGACGCTTTGGTTCCATTCCTACTTTGGGCATTGTTTCACTTCACCTTACTCTTTTTTATACCGAACGGTCAGAATAAAAAGAGTGTACTCGATGATGGGGATTATTGTCAAATGGGGACGTTCATATGATGAGAAGATATGCATGGGACGTACTCTGCCTTGCCTGCTTGAGCGCGTTTTCACACAAAAAACCACGCTCATCTGGGCGTGGTTGCGTCTTAAAGCGGCTAGCTTCACCATTTCACCGTTCCATCGCTTACCTGCTTAACTTCTTCACCGCCTCACTGCACCAACTGCAATAAAAATGGCGAAGCCTCTCCTGAATAAGTAAGCGTAAGCATATGCATGGCTCTTGTGCAGGCGATATACAGCAAGCTTCGGTCCATGTCTGTCTTGTAGTTTTCCGCATCGACAAAGGGCACGAGCACTTGATCAAACTCAAGGCCTTTGGCCAAATGTGACGACGTGACAATGACCCCCTCACGGAATTGATCGCTGCCAAAATCCAGTAGATGGACGGCTTCCCCACTACTCGCGATCTCTTGATACAGCTTTTCCGCCTGGCTTTGCGACTTGCAGACGATGCCCAAAGTGCGCTGCTCCGATTTCTGGAAGCTTGCGATGATTTTCTTGATCTGTGCAAGCTCGGCGCTGCTGTCACTCGCCTTTTTGATCTCAGGGGAAGGGCCATGGCGTTCGATCGGAATCATTCGGCTGTTCGGGTTGATTTGCTGGGCAAACCTGATAATTTCCATGGTCGAGCGGTAGCTCTTTAACAACTCAACGGTTTCCGCATTTGGAAACACCTTTTTGATCTCTGTTATCGAAGAGGAGGAGTAAGGATTCACGGATTGATTGCAGTCCCCCAGAATGGTCTTTTTGCATGTGAACAAACGGGACAAAACGGCGTATTGTACGGGTGTATAGTCCTGCATTTCATCCACCAGCAAATGCTTCACTTCCTCAAAGCCCTTTGTTCCTTCCAGGTGGATTTTTATATAGACCAGAGGAAAAACATCGGAAAACTCCAGCATCTTTGGCTTTTTCAGCTTGAACAATTCCGGTCTTCCCATGTATTCATAGAAATCCTTGTAGATTACAAGCAAATTCAGAGATGCAAACATTTTCTTGATTGCCGCTTTGACTTTTCTTGCTGTGGCTGCTGTTGCTTTGTCGCCATTTTCATCCCTTGCGTTTGCCGCAATGATCGACGCTGTTTTCTCCAGTCTTTGCTTGATTGGCAGGTTTGCGGCACCGCGATAAGCGCGCATGATGTCTTCTTTTGCGATATGCACGTTGTCGAATGCTATATCATCTGGGACAAAGGAAGCCTCGCTCATATGGGCCAGAAACTGATCCAGACGTTCTACCATCTCTATGCCGGATTTATATTGGATGCGTTCAATGAGAGACTGGTCGTTCGAGGCTGCAAGCTCCGCCACCTGCTGGCTGAAGCTCTCGAATTTGCATACGCCGTCAAGCTCTTTCTCCGCAATCTCTTCGATCCCGATCTCCATAATCTTCTCCTCCCCCAGCTCAGGGAGGATGTTGGAAATATAGTCGGAAAACACTTTATTCGGGGAGATAATCCATATATTCTGCGAAGTGATCGTCCCTTTGCTTCTGTACAGCAAAAAGGCGACCCGGTGAAGGGCGACCGAGGTTTTGCCTGATCCGGCAACGCCTTGAATGATTAGTTCATGGGAATGCTCATTGCGAATGATGACGTTTTGTTCCTTTTGAATGGTAGCGACAATATTTTTCATCTTCTCGTTGGATGTCTGACTGAGCTCTCTTTGCAGGACTTCGTCGTTGATGTTCAGCGAGCTTTCAATCATGTATTGCATGACGCCATCTTTGATCTTATATTGTCTTTTCAAACAGACCTCCCCTTCAACCTGTCCTGCCGGAGAGGGGTAAGAGGCTCTGCCTACCTCAAAATCATAGAACATGCTCGCGACAGGGGAACGCCAATCATAGATGAGGTTCTTTTGGCTGTCCTCTTCGCTGAAAGCATGGACCCCGATGTAGTGGGAATCGCTTCTGCTCTGGCCGTCAAGGACGAAATCCACTCTTCCGAAATACGGGGACTCTATTAGTTTCCGAAGCCTTCTTTCTTTGTCGACAGCCTTCTCTCCCTGGTCAATCGTGAGCATGATGTCGATCTTGTTTGCTGCTGTTTCCGCCGGGTCAAGCTCGGACCTGTTCTCCCAAAGGTATTTTTTGGATTCCATAATCTCATGATGTGCCTTGCTGATCTTTTGCTCAATCGTTTGCAGCGCTTTTTGCAGCTTGGACACGATGTTGGCCAAATGTTCTCTTTCTTCCATTTCCGTCTGATTCTCGATCATAGACGCCGCCCTCTTTTCTTAATAAGAATGTACTCATAAGTGTAGAGAACTTCGCAAAAAAATATAGACTTATACTTTTCTTTGTAGTATTATATTTTAATCGTGGGTCCAAAAAACGGCATACAAAAATGCCATAAATTTGCATATTAAAGATGACAAAAACCAAGTTCCTGAGAGCAGGACTTGGTTTTTTTGGTGATTAACCATGACAGAAATCCTTGATAATCTGCTTCTTTACTTCCTCAACCGGATAGCCGGGGTACACAGTCATCAGCAGCATAACACCGTGAAGCGCGGAGGAGAAGTATAAGGAACGGAGTGCTGGATTCGCTACTTCCATTCGCTCGAATATTGCACACTGGGTTTCGAATTGCCTGGCCATTTCCTGGTTTAACATTTGGCTGTATTTGGATAACACAGCATCCTCTTCAGGCTGCGTCTGCAGATGAAGGAGAAACCGGTACGCCTTCGGATTTTGTACAATGTGGCTTAACGCGCCTTCAACAATATGTGCCAACTGATCTTTTGGTGAAGGGAGCGCGGACGCCGTTTCGATGACATTCGCTATCTCGTCTGTCCGAATTCGAACGATTTCTGCCAAAAGGCCTTCTTTGCCCTGATAGTAGTTGTAAAGCAGCCCCTTGGAGATGCCTGCTCTTTTGGCAATATCCTCGACAGATGAAGCATGGTACCCCCGTTCAAGGAAGACCTCCATGGCTGCGGTACTTATACTGTTCTTGGTCTGTTGGCGAATTCGTTCGTTTTCTTCCCTGCTGCGTGGCATGGATCATTCACTCCTTCGATTTTAGAAAAGAATGAATATGCGTGGCAAGGTCCTCAGCGTGCGTCAATGTCAACATATGATCCGCTCCCTCCACCTTGGCGAATCTATTTCTTCTATCGCAACTTCCGAAGCCGAGCGCTTTTGAAACGGTCTACTGTGCCTGGAAGTCTTCTTACCGGACGGCTCCTTCCCTCGTTTTATTGTACATTTTCCCATTTATGCGTGACATGTTCGGGTCACAGTAATAAACGCTGGAGAAGGTAAAGCTCACTTCTTTCTTAGAAAATGGTTATCGCAGAATAGATGAGCAACAAGCACATGATCATATTTATGATCCTATCGTATTTTGCAAATACCTTTTTAAAAGTCGCACCACATAAGGCCCACAATAGCAATGCTGCGCAGCCAATCAGTATGGTGACGCACATAAAAAAGAGCTTGGCTTCATTTGAGTCGTGATAGGGAAGAATGAAAGTTGACATGGCAGTTAAGAAATACAAGATGCTTTTTACATTCAAAATCTGAAAAAGCAGGCCTGCAAAAAAAGAAGACCGGCTATTCGTGTCCGTACCCTCGGCTCCCTTGGAAAATGCCATTTGCCATGCCAGATACAACAGGTACGCCGCACCCGCTGCTTTCAAGTATGGTTCTGCCATGGGAATCCACTGATAAAGACTTGCCGTCAGCAGCGAGGTACCTATCCCAAGCATAATAAACCCTGAAACTATTCCCATGTTGAAGGGAGCAGATCCTTTGAAACCATATCTTCTTGCCGTGTTCATCACTAACAGGTTGCTTGGCCCCGGGGTAATGGATGTAATAATGATATAGAGAAGGAATGCGGTAAGATTCATTTCCTTGATCTCTCCTCTCGTTAATCAGTTGCAAAAGAATACGTGATTCATTGTAATACCTGCCTATTTATCGGTAAAATTGAAATCACGAATACCAAATATCATTTTTTTGAATACACAAGAGGAGGCCAACCCTTTTGGATATACGACATTTTCTTACGTTTCGAACCATTGTCGATGTCGGCAGCTACACGAATGCCGCCAAAAAATTGGGCTATACGCAATCAACCATTACTTCTCATATACAAGCGTTGGAAAGGGAGATCGGCGGCGAATTATTTACTTACATCAGAAGAGAGCTGCAGCTGACCTCCCTGGGAAAAGAACTGATTCCCATGGCCGATGAATTGCTCGATACGTATCATCGCATAACCCAGATGAAAAACCATGACAAAGTAAGCGGAGAGCTAAAAATTGCTGCCCCGGAGTCATTAACGATTTCGCGTTTGGGGCCCATTCTGAGGGAATATACAACGAAATATCCGGATGTTACGATCATCGTAAGCAATGGCACCTGCGGGCAAAACCAAAAAGATTTGATGAGCGGACTCGTCGATATTGCTTTTATGGTTTGGCCCAAATTGGAAATCGATCATTGCATCCACCATCAATTGCACAAGGAAGAGATCGTTTTGATCGCCAGTCCAAAAAAAAAGCGGCACTTTGATGAATATAAAGGGACTGACGAATACTTTATTGCGAATGAAGATGGATGCAGTTATCGCACCATGTTTGAGACGTATCTCGTGCAGAATCAAATCCCGACATTTCAAACGATGGAACTGTGGAGCCTGGAGGCCATCAAGCAATGTGTGATGAGCGGTTTGGGCTTTTCAGTATTGCCCTATGTCACCGTAAAAAATGAAGTTGAAAACGGATTATTGAATATTCTTGAACACAACGAACAATTTGAGCCCATTTACTCGCATCTGCTCGTCAAGTCAAAAAAGTCGCTTTCTCCTGCGGTGCAAAAGTTTATTGAGCTGACGTTGGAAGCTGTGTAGGTACGGAGAATGGAAATGCTGAAACGCAATGGGTCTCTGCTTTTATAGCATTTTTGAAGCTGGTGGATCGTAAAAGTTCAATAGCCGATATTCTACTTAAAGAACATCGGCTTTTATTTTTTTATATACCGTACAACTTTTCATGTTTTACACGGCCAGTGTAACGTTTCTACCGGCTAGGGTTAAAGACGCTTTGACACGGATGATCGGTTTTGGTCCGCTTCTTATTGCACTGCTCTCACTGATTGTCGCGATCAGTGCTGCGATTAGCCAAAAGAAATAGACCGCCCTCGCCAAGGTAAGCGGTCTATTTCTTGATCACAGATCCGAAGCCGACTGCCTTTGAAGCAGTCTGCTGTGCCGGGGAGTCGTGTTACAGCACGGCTCCTTCTTCTTCTTACCAAACATTTTCCAGTTTTTACAGGCAAGATTCGCGTCATGAAAATATACAGACTTGCTTTACGGCAGTGGATTAGATGCCTTCATCAAGTATTTTCCCGTGATCGACTGTTCCGCATGGATGATCTGCGAAGGGGTGCCCTCGAACACCACCTGCCCGCCCTTGCTGCCGCCGTCCGGTCCCATATCGATGATCCAATCCGCTTGGCTGATCACATCGAGATTGTGCTCGATGACGATCACCGTATTGCCGGCATCCACGAGACGGTTCATGATCCCCAGAATGTGACCGATATCTGACATGTGTAGTCCGGTCGTCGGCTCATCCATCACATAAATGCTGCCTTTCTTATGCAGCTCGCTTGCCAGCTTGATGCGCTGGCATTCCCCTCCCGAAAGCGTGCTGAGCGGCTGACCGAGCGTAATATAGTTCAGCCCCACATCACTCATCGCCTGGAGCTTGCGAACAACCTCTTTTAGCTCAAAAAAATCCAATGCCTGCTCCACAGTCATCTCCAGCACTTCTGCAATTGACTTGCCGTTCAGCTTGTACGCGAGCACTTCTTCCTTGAATCGTCTACCTCCGCATACTTCGCATGGCAGCTTCACGCTGTCGAGGAATGCGAGGTCTGTATACACAACACTCAGCCCTTGGCAGTTCTCGCAAGCCCCCTTGGAGTTGAAGCTGAACAATCCTTGGCTCACCTTGTTCGCGGAAGCAAACGCCTTGCGCACATCATCCATAATGCCCGTATAGGTCGCGGGATTCGAGCGTGTTGACACTCCTACCGCCGATTGGTCGATGATAATCGCATCCGGATGCTGGCTGAGGAATACTTCGTTAATCAGCGTGCTCTTGCCCGAGCCGGCGACACCCGTAACGACTGTGAGCACCCCCGTTGGAATATCTACACTTACATTTCGCAGGTTGTGCAGTGTGGCATTCTTTATGGACAGCTTGCCGGACGGCTGCCTGCAATCGTGCTTCAGGAGGAGCGGCCGCTTCATATGGGTGCCCGTCAGCGTATCTGCTTCGAGCAGCCCCTGGAAGCTTCCTTCATACACGATGGTACCGCCGCGGCTCCCGGCATATGGTCCAACATCGACGATATGATCCGCCACCTTGATCACATCGGGATCATGCTCGACGACGATCACGGTATTCCCCTTGTCGCGCAGCTTCTGAAGCAACCCATTTAACCGGTGTACATCACGGGGGTGCAAGCCAACGCTGGGCTCATCGAAGATGTAAGTGACATCCACAAGACTGCCGCTCAGGTGCTTCACCATCTTGACGCGCTGCGACTCGCCGCCGGACAATGTATCCGTCTCCCGGTCCAGCGTCAAGTAGTCAAGTCCGATATCCACCAAATGCTGCAACCGCTCTGTCAGCGATTTTACGATCGGAGCGGCGACCTCGTCGTCAATCTCCCGTATGACGCCGATGAGCTGTCCGACCTCCATGGAGGACAGCTCCGCAATGTTCCGTCCATTGATCCTGCAACTGAGCGCGGCCTGACTGAGTCTCGCGCCGTGGCAGCTGGAGCAGGTACCTTCGGTGATGTACGGTGCAACAGCTTTTTGTGTGCGCTCCGATTTCGTCTTTACATCCTGCTTGATGTACTTGTTGGTGAACTTCTCGATGACACCCTCCACTGTAATATTCATTGCCTTCCCGGCGAAATCCATCTCCACTTTCCTCGCCTTGGCGTACAGCAGCTGCTCCAGCTCCTCCTCCGAATAATCGCTCAGTTTCTTATCGAGATCGAAGGCCCCCGATTGCACGATCATATTCCACTCCCAGCCGTTCACCTTATAGTCAGGGAGCAGGATGGCCCCTTCATTCAACGACTTTGACATGTCCAGCGCCTTGCTCATGTCTACTCCCAGCCTGCGGCCGATTCCGTTGCACTCGGGACACATGCCCTGCGGATCGTTAAATGAAAACATGTGCGCTTGTCCAATATAGGGCTGACCCACTCGGGAGAAGAGAAGACGAAGAATGGGAGAAATGTCGGTAATCGTGCCCATTGTGGAATGGGAACCGCCGCCCAGCCGCTTCTGATCCACAATAACCGCCATGCTCAGGTTCTCGATCGCATCCGCATCTGGCTGCGGATAGCGCGGCAGGAAATTACGCACGAACATGCTGAAGTTCTCATTTAGCAAACGCGTGGATTCTGCGGCAATCGTATCGAAGACGATTGATGACTTGCCCGATCCGGATACCCCGGTGAAAATTGTGATCTTCCGCTTGGGAATGCGCAAGGATACGTTCTTGAGATTGTTTTCCCTTGCAGCCGAGATTACGATATATTCCTGATTGGATTCGCTCATGTTATCATCCTTCCGAAAGTGAATTTCTGCTTGCCTCCTCGCAGAACGGCCGCAAGCGCTTGAAGATCAGGGTTTGGCATTGGCGGTTGATACGCACTCGTTCCAGGTTGCCTGGTAGTTCCGAGAGCAATTCGCGGTAAAGCTATTGAGCCCTGTCATACGTTCTCCTTTCTTTTGTAGTCGTAGTCGAACATATTGTCTTCGAAATTGTCGAGTCGTTCTTCCCACAGGATGCTGAATGAATCGAACCATTCATCCAGCTCCTGAAACGGCCGGGCTTCAAGGCTATATATTCGCTGCTGGGCCTTGCTGCGGACGCGTACCAACCCAGCCTCGCTCAAAATACGCAAATGGCGAGACACTTGCGGTTGGCCGATGTTGAGAGCCTGAACGATTTCACTTACGGATCGCGGTCCTTGTTTTAAAAGTTCGACAATGTTAAAACGGTTCGGCTCGGCGATCGTAATTAATGTTAGTTGCATCGATGTCGTGTTCATGTTTTTAATATACACCATCGCGTATATACACACAAACGCATATAACGACTTTTTTAACCACCTCACTATCAGGGAACCAGCATTTCTTTCCAGCTTCAAAACTCCGAAGCTGTGAGTGCGATTTTTTACGTTCGATGTCGGAAACCGCCAGTGAACGTCTTCGACGGAACTCCGTCATTTAAAGATAAACAAAAAAACGGCATCTCTGCCGTGTAGAAGGAAAACGGCGGCTACATACCTGTTGTCAAAACCGCCGTTGACTTTCAGTTCTCAATTATCAAAACAACTTCTGTTTGTATTCTGCATTTTTTTAAGTCAAGCCCGCTAGCGCTTCGGATTGACTCGTTGGTTATCCTTTGCTCAAAAGCCTTTTGAGACAAATTCAAGATTTCCCGTAACAAAGCAGATACTTTCAGCCGAGATGGATAGGGGCTTTTTATGTGTAATTCGATAGGCATGGAAAAATCAATAGCGGGCCCTCGTATTTTGTACTTTGGAAGGCCAACTTCAGCTCCGTTTTTCTGTATCAGCTCCGTATCCATAGCATATTTCTCCACAAGCTCTCCGTTATTGCTATGGAACCCCTCCAATATTTCGGAGGCAATGCTTTTGCGATTGATACGGGAGTAAATAGTCATATTCCATGTAGAATCGCAATTTGAACATTTATAGATTAACCATATATCTAAATACTTGCATTGAGCATTTACACGAAATAATCCGGAACAAACATACTCTGTTTTTTTGCCACATTTCTTGCAATACTTGATTGCAGGTGGTGGAGATAGATACTGTATATCCACGTTTACGATTTGCATAAAATGTTATCCTTCCTATTCAGAATGAAATAGGAAAGAGAAAAGGCGGATTGTCACAAATCCTTTTCATAAACGTCCCCCCAGTCTGGCATTTCGTCTACCTACATTGTATGATCCTGTCCTGCAAAGCCAAACCTCAAAGACTTTTCGTAAAAGAAAATGAGCCAATACAGTAGATAAACTGCATTGGCTCATTCTATCAAGGAATGTTTCTTTGTTCCCGTATTATCCTTTGCATGCTTTTCAAAGACAAAAAATATTTATCAGCTAATTGTTGCAGACTATTCCCCGCCAAATACTCTTCATAAATCTGCCTATTTCGCTGCTGTAATTCTGTGCGGGTAGATGTATTTGACCCCCATTCTTTTTTCTTGCCTGATTTTCTGGGGATATAGATAAACTCACCGTCTACATACTCTTGCACCATCTCAAGCAAGTCATTCGGGAGTATATGAATCGCTCTCTTATAGCTCATTTTGCTCTCCTAAAAGTTTTATTTTTAGGAATAGCAAAGGCTATCTATGTTCGCATCTGATTTCTACCCTTGTAGCTGTTCATTGCAATAGCCTTTGCTATGCAATGTTAACGATTGGATTAAGCATATATACAAGCCTCCTCCTGCCTAATTTTGTAAAATTATAACACCGCCCTGCTTTGTTATCAAGAACAAGAGCATTTTGGTGCAGCACCGAGCGTGGGCTCCAGATGGGACCTACCCGGGATCGAACCGACGACCACTTGACTGCCCAGTGTGGCGCACTCCCGTAGTAGTGGTTTATTCAACTGCTCCAAAAAGCTGATTGGGTACGATCCGCGACTGCAACGGGAGCAACCGTTACCTATCAGAATAGTGCTTGAGCAGCTCTTGTGACAGGAAATAAATACGGTCAATGATTTCACGCGGCTCGATAACCTTTGCCGCAGTACCTAACTGGAGAAAATACCTGGATACAAATTCGACTTCACTTTTATCAATCATAGTGTCAATGTATCCTTGATCTTCATTCATCATCACAATATCAGGCTCCAACCAGGGCTGGCTCCGGCATTGTCTCAGTCCTTCCCTCGTCAACTCCACGTATAATCGGAGCGGATTCATTGGCGATTTGGCAGCGTGTCTGTCCAACCATTCACGAAGAGTGACTTGCGGGTCTTGATGCCTTTCCATAACCTTCAAGGATAAAATCCGGTCTGTTCGAAACAATTTTACCTCGTTTTTGGCAAGATCAATGGCAGGCATATACCAGAATCCATTGTACGTATAGATACCGATTGGGGAAACTTCGCGGATCGTATTCTTTTCTTTTGACGCGTATTCGATTTGCAGGTTCTGCTTCTCTACAGAAGCTTCGATAATTTCCTTTAGAAATTGTGACGGAACGCTTCTTTTTATATTCCAAAAGGACAACACACCCTCCAGCCGATCTATTTTTCTCTTTATATCATGCGGAAGGCTTGAATACAGCTTTGCGGAAACAGATTTGATCTCAATGTCAAAGGGCAGTGATTGATAGAATTGAAGTGATTGAAATGCAAAGAAAATGGAGAAGGCTTCATTCTCGTCAAAGATAATGGGCGGCAGCAGCCTGCTGTTCAACACTCGATAACCGCCGTTTCGACCAGGCTCGGTATAGAGGGGGACGCCCATTTCACTCAACTCTGACAAATACCTATGTGCTGTTCGCACCGAAATATCGAATTCATAGGCAACGTCCTGAGCAGTAAAGGAGCGCTTCGCATTGACATACATCATCAGGTTGAATAAGAGCTTTGCCTTGGATATAAACATTCACTCCTCACCATAAAACATGTCAGTTATTGTCATGGTATTCTTGTACACTTTCAAATGCAACAAAAACACAGGTCAAATGAGGAGGTTGCTATGATTAATAAGATGGATACGATGAAAGCTGCGGTGCTTAATCGGTTTGGTGGTCCTGAAGAACTCGTTCTGCAAAAGATTGATTTGCCCGAGATCGGACCCGAGGACGTGCTGATTCGCGTTGAATACGCAGGTGTGGGAGAATGGGATACATTTGAACGTCAAGGAGGGTATGCGTCAATGCTGGGCATAGAACCCCGTTTTCCTTATGTATTAGGTTCAGAAGGGGCTGGAACTGTGGCTGCAACAGGCGAAAAGGTTTTGGCATTCAACATTGGCGATAAAGTGTACGCCCCCGGCTTTCTTCATCCCCGAGGCGGATTCTATGCAGAGTATGCATCTGTTCATGTCAAATACGTGTCTCCGATTCCAAATGGTATGACCGTTCAGGAAGCAGCGGTGGTCTCCGGAGTGGGGATTACTGCGCTGCGTGGACTTGAAGATGTATTGGAGCTTAAACAAGGAGAGTCTATCATGATTTTTGGCGCCAGCGGAGGAGTAGGCCACTTGGCGGTACAGCTTGCGAAGTGCAAAGGGGCACGAGTATTTGCCGTTGCTTCAGGTAAAGACGGCGTTGAGATGATACAGAATCTCGGCATCGATGCGGTGATGAACGGCCGTACAGAGGATATTGCTTTGGCATCTAGTACGTTCGCTCCTGAAGGTTTCGATGCTGCCTTGTTTTGCGCAGGCGGGGAGGCCGCCAATGCAGCGATGAAATGTATTCGCAGGGGGGGACGCGTCGCATATCCCAATGGCATACGCCCCGCGCTGCAGGCACGTGACGGAATAATCGTATCTGGATATAACGGCGAACCGGATACCGACATTATTAGGCGATTGCATCATTACCTTGAAAATGATCAAATAACCGTTCATACCAGCCGCACGTTTTTGCTGGAAGAAGCACGCGATGCACATATCGCGCTCACGAATCATTACCTGGGGAAATTATGTCTGAAAGTAAGCTCGGAATGATGGTGGCATGAAATCAAAAAACGCAGCCGGGATTGGCTGCGTTACTTGCTATATATGGTGGAGCATAGCGGGATCGAACCGCTGACCTCTACACTGCCAGTGTAGCGCTCTCCCAGCTGAGCTAATGCCCCATATTTTCCTTAACTTCTCTCGCTTACAAATAGGAGTATAGCACATCCAAATTTATGATGCAACTAAAAATTTCGCTTTCCAAACCTAAAAAGTTTAACCCCCGCCTTTCAATTATATCCTCCATCCCCCTCGGAAACACTCCCCCGTTTTCACTCCCTGCCCTCAACAAAAAACAGTTGACGATTTCCCCTCTCCCCTATTACTATAAACAACAGCATTGATAATGATAAACATTATCAATTACTTATATCCAACTTTTATCTCTTCCTTATTCATTCGTTCAACCCATACTTACTGACCAAAAATCAAAACACAAAACGCTCAACCAGAAAGGGGAAAACTCCCGTGTCCATCAAGTCCAATCCTACCAAATTCCTCGCAGTTCTCAGCCTGTCGGCGATGCTTGCTGCTTGCGGCCAAGCCGGAACCGCCGAAAAAACGGACACAGCGGCCGGTCAATCGCAGTCCGACGCAGTAGCCGGCACTAGTCAAGCCGGTGAAACCACTCAAACTAGCCAGTCCGCCGCTTCAAACGAAGCCGACCAGGCAGCGATCGAGCAATACCACAAATTCGTCATCAGCCAGACGGATCAATTTGTAAAAGAAACCGACGCTTTCGTCAAAGCGGTCAAGGCGGGCGATCTGGAAACGGCCAAAAAGCTGTATGCGCCTACCCGCATGTACTTTGAAAGAATCGAGCCAATCGCCGAATCGCTCGGAGATTTCGACCCGTGGATCGACGCTCGCGAAGGCGATGTACCGGATAGCGAATGGCGCGGCTTCCACCGTTTGGAGAAAGCGCTATGGGTAGACAAGTCAACCAAAGGCATGGACAAAGTGGCTGACCAGCTGCTCCAGGACGTAAAACAACTCCGCGTGAAAGTAGAGCACGTCGAGATCGACACCCAGATGCTCGTGACCGGCGCTGTCGAGCTGCTGAACGAGGTCTCCTCCAGCAAGGTTACCGGCGAGGAAGAGCGCTACTCCCATACCGACCTTTACGATTTCGCAGCCAACGTCGAAGGCGCCAAGGAAATTTACCTGGTCCTGAAGCCGACACTGGAGAAAAAAGATGCAGCCCTGGCGAAAGAAATCGACACCCGCTTTGCTGAGCTTGACCAGTCGCTTGCACCGTACCGCAAAGGAACCGATTTTGTTCTCTACACAGAATTGAAACCGGAAGAAACAAAAAAACTGAGCCAAACGATTGACGCTTTAGCCGAGCCATTGTCCAAAATCGGCACGGTGTTGGAGGGGTAACGGATGGATTCCAATCAGGACCGGAAAACATACACCCGCCGCGACTTGCTGAAGCTGGCCGGAGCAGGAGGCGTCGGGCTGCTGCTCGGCGCCGGCGGCGTGGGCAGTCTGATGATGAACAGCAAGACGACGGCATCTGGGTCCCCCGATACTCATCCATCTGCTTCCGAAGACATCGTTCCGTTTTACGGGAAGCATCAGTCTGGCATTGTGACGCCCATGCAGGATTTTATTTGCATGGGTGCTTTTGATCTGACGACGACCGATGTCCAAGCGGTGCGGGAGCTGTTCAAAAGCTGGACAGAGGCCTGTGCGCGGATGACTGCGGGGCAGGGCGTCGGGGATGAAAGCACGAATGCATTCCTTCCCCCTAAAGATACGGGCGAGGCCATTGGGCTATTGCCGACACGGCTCACCTTTACATTCGGGGTGGGCGCTTCCTTCTTTGACCAGAGGTTTGGCCTGGCTGGAAAACGGCCGGAGGCACTGATCGACATGCCCCGCTTCAAAGGGGACGCGCTGGTCGACGATTGGTCGGATGGCGATGTGGTCGTGCAGGTATGCGCCAACGATCCGCAGGTCGCCTTTCACGGAATACGCAACCTGGCCCGGATCGCCCGGGGGAAAGCTGTCCTGCGCTGGCTCCAGCAAGGCTTCCAGCGCACAGGTGCCGCTGACCCGAAAGGCTCCACTCCCCGCAATTTGCTCGGCTTTAAAGACGGGACGAACAACCCCGATGTACAAAATGCGAGCGTTGCCGATGAGGTCGTCTGGGTTTCCTCCACTGACGGTCCGGCCTGGATGACAGGCGGCAGCTACATGGTCGTCCGCCGGATTCGCATGCGTATCGAAGTGTGGGACCGCACCTCGCTTGGCGAACAGGAGCTGACCTTTGGCCGCCACCGCGATTCCGGTGCACCAATCGGGGAGAAGGACGAATTCGCCAAGCTCGATTTCAGCAAAAAAGATGCCAAAGGAAGGCCGCTCATCGACCCGGCCTCGCACGTGGCGCTTGCCCATATGGAGGGCAAGGTGCAAATCCTGCGTCGAGGCTACTCCTACTCGAACGGCATTGACCTTAAGACCGGCCAGCTCGATGCAGGCCTGCTGTTTATTTGCTACAACCGCGATCCGCGCAAGCAATTTGTCCCGATGCAGCAAAAGCTCGCTGCCCAGGACCGGTTGAATGAGTATATCGTGCACGTCGGCAGCGGACTGTACGCGTGCCTGCCCGGTGTCGGGCAGGGCGGGTATATCGGAGATACATTACTGTGAGGTTGGAGGTGGGCTTTTTGAAACGCACAATATCGATTCTGCTGCTATGCTTCCTGCTTGTGTTGCCGGCCTCCTCATTCGCCGCTCCCGAATCGGGCGCCGCCAAGCAGTCAGACCAGCTGATCTCCCTCGTCAGCGATGCGTTGATCTCAGCAGGAGACAAAAATCTGGATCAAGTGAAGGACGCGATCTCCAAGCTGAAGACGCTCTGGGCGGAAACAGCTGCAAAGGAAGCTGAGGGAGCTTCCTCGCCTGGTACGAGCAGTAATTCTACGCCAGGCACAAGTACGGATTCCCCGGACGCCCCCGCCCCGATTGCGGGCGAGGCCAAGAGCAACGGTCCAGAGGCGAAGGCTGTCACGGAGGCCATTGCCGCTGTCGAGCAAGAGCTCTCGCAAGCAAATCCCGATACGGATGCCGTTTATGCGAGCGTGTCTGCCTTGGCAAAAGCGATCGATACGTACGTCTCTTCCCTCGACGGCGAGAGCAAGCAGGAAAAGGCGCATGAAAGCATCAAGAAAATCCTGCCGCTCATTCAAAACAGTCTGACCGCAATCCAGTCGGAGAAATGGGAAGAGGCCAAAAGCAGCTACCAATCGTTCGTCAATGGATGGTACAAAGCAGAGAGCCTGATCCGCCAAGAGGACGGCAAGTTTTACGGAAAGATCGAAGTAAAAATCACCGGCGTGCGGATTGCGCTGAATACAGAGCCGCCGGACAAGGCAAAGGCCGTGCAAAAGGTGCAAGAATTGATCTTTGTCCTGGACGACTATCTGGCCGGCAAATCTGCTGCAGCAAGCGGCGATACGGGGGCTATGGGCGAGATTCACAGTATCTCCGACCTGATTCAGCTGCTCAACGCTGTGCAAACGGACGTGCAAAACGGCCGGGCGACAGACGCAGCGGACAAAATGGACCAGTTCATTGTAGCCTGGCCAACGGTCGAGGGAGTCGTTTTGACGAAGTCGCAGGATGCGTACAACCGGATTGAAAGCAGGATGGTTTCCATCCCCAGCCTGCTGCTCTCCCAGCCTCCGAAGCTGGAGCAGGCGGATGCATTGTTAAATGAGCTCCGTGATGAGCTTGCGCCGTACAGCCAGTCCGCTTCCTACTCGGCTTGGGATGCCGGAGTGATCCTGTTCCGCGAAGGCTTGGAAGCTATCCTGGTCATCGCTGCCCTGCTGACGTTTTTGAACCGCACGGGCAATGCCGACAAGCGAAAATGGATCTGGTCCGGCGCCGGTGCAGGCGTGGTTGTGTCTGGAGTGTTTGCGCTCGTCCTGACTGTATTTTTGTCCCACCTGTCCACAGGCAACTCCCGCGAGCTGATCGAAGGGGTTACCGGTCTGATCGCCGTTGTCTTCATGGTGACGATCGGGGCGTGGCTGCACAGCAAGTCCAATCTGCGCGCCTGGAACCAGTTCGTGGAAAAATCGATTGGCGCATCGGTGGCAAAAGGAGCGCTCTGGTCATTGGCTTTGACGTCTTTTCTGGCTGTAATGCGGGAAGGCGCAGAAACGATCATTTTCTACATCGGGATGGCGCCTTCTATTCAAATGTCTGACCTTCTGTTCGGCATCGGGGTCGCACTCGTTTTACTGGCCGTGATCGGGTACGCGCTGATCAAAATGAGCTCTCGCATTCCGATTCGCTCGTTCTTTTTGGTCGCGAGCCTATTGCTCTACTATTTGGCGTTTAAATTTATCGGCGTGAGCATACATGCCCTGCAGATTTCAGGGAAGCTTTCGGCGCATATGTCTGATCTGTTGATCGACGCCCCTTCATTTGGTTTGTACAGTAGCTGGGAGGGCACCATTCCGCAACTGATCGTTCTGCTTGTCATTGTGTGGAATATAATCCGGGTCGAGCGGAAAAACCTGAAAGCCAGGGCTGCTGTCTCTTAACGCTGAGCATTCCCATTCAATAGAAAATCCCTCTGGCAATACGGCGACTGCTCTTTCGTTTGCAGTCCGCCAAAGCTAGAGGGATTTTTTATTGACTAACACAAATCTTTTTATTGACTAGTTACTACACTTATCAAGGAAGAAATATCACGTTAAGCTCTGCCGTCTTTTCGGGCAGCGGACAAAAACGGTTTCCCCCGCTTCGCCTATTCGTTGCTGATCACGACCGAGTTGGAGTAAGCATCCCAGCCTACCTTCGCTCCCAGCGCTTCGCTGACAAAACGGATCGGCACCATCGTCGTGTCTCCGTTAAAGAGCTGGGCCGGGACGTCCAGATTGATCTTTTTTCCGTTCTTATACGCGACCTTGGACCCGATCGTCAGTTGAATCGTGTTGTTGTCTTTCGTAGCCGTTACGGTTTGGGTCGCTTCGTCCCATTCTACCTTTGCCCCTAGCGCTTCAAAGATGGCACGCAAAGGAACCAGCGTACGACCGTCGATTTCGACCGGAGGCATTTGGAACACTTGCAGCGCCCCGTCGATGAAAATGACGATATCCCTCGTTTGGTTGACGGTGACAAAAGCCGGCAAAGAGGTTGCCCAGGAACCGCTGGCCGTATCCTCCACCTCGATCACAATCGTGTATCCACCTGTCGGCAGGTTCAGCCCTTGCAGGGAGAAGACCGGATTCTTCGGATTCAGCGAAATGCGCTTCACCGACTTGCCGTACTCATCATAGACGACGACATACTACTCATAACTGCTGTACGAGCTTTTCCACTCCAGGGTGATGCTGATCGTTCCATCGCTGTTTACTTTGATGCCGCCCGGAAAGGAGGCGCCGCTCGGAATCGTAAACGTCGAGCTGCTTTTCGTTGAGATCGTCCACGAAATGCTGGAGGAGTACGATTTTTTGCCGCCGTTCACCATTTCCAGAACGAGCGCGTATTCGCCTGCCGGAAGGGACAGGCCTTTGCCGGAGATGGTTGGATTTTTCAGGTTGATCGGAATGCGTTTGACGACCTTGTCGTCCTCATTCAAGACGAGGAGCGTAAATCTCGCCTTTGCGTACTCACTGGTAAGGTCCAGACGGATCTGAATGGTGCCGTCGTTTGACAGGCGGATTTGTCCAGGGAAGTTGAGGCTCGGTACAAATCCTCCGTTGCCCGCAGTTCCTGTGCCTATTCCTACACCTGCTCCCGGTCCTGTACCGACATTACCCGCGCCGCTTCCTGCCGTTCCCGCTGTCGGTATGACAAGCACAGCCGATTCGGAGCGAAGAACGTCACCGCCGTCTGTGACTTCCAGATATATCGTGTATTCACCGCTCGTCAGCTTCAGGCTGCCAAGTGAAATCTGCGGGTTCTTTGGATTGATGCTGATGCGCTTTACTTCCTCGCCATTCTCATCGATGATCACCATCACCCATTTGGCTCGCGTGGAGACAGCGGATGACTTGATCGTAATCTGGATGGTGCCATCCTTGTCGACCTTGATTCCTCCAGGAAAGACTTTCTCCGCTCCCGCATCAGGCAGCACGATTTGCTTTTCCTTGGAGTACTCTTCTCTCGTCACGTCCGGTACGAAAAACGCGGTATCGCGTCCCCGTACGATTACCGTGTACTCGCCCGGGGCGAGATCCAAAGCCTTCGCCGGAATGGTGAATGTCAGTGTTTTGATATTGATTTCAATGCTTTGTCCAGATGGATGGAGAACTCTTTCCTTGCCGTTCTTTGCTTTGGTCGTCACGCCCGAAGCCAGCTTCTCTTTGCCTCCATTCCAAATCTGAATCTCCCCGCGATTCTTTCCTTTTTCATCGGTAAACAAGAGCGACACGTCTGCCTCGTATCGCGTATCGACCACCACCGTACCCGTAATGCTTCCTGTCTGATCTGCGATTACCTCCTGAAAAACAGGGGGAAACGAGTACGTAGAGACAAGCTTCGCCGTATCGTAATCTGCTGCGTAGGCGGGACCTATCCCTGCGGAAAGAATGAGAGAAAATACGGTAAATACGATACTGCCTGCTTTGAAACCCCTTTTCATGCTGTCAGTCTCCTTTTGTCTGATTAAAAGAATAATGGCCGTTCTCCTGAGTGTTCAGGAGATATATTTGTTGCACATTCTTTTATCGGCAATAACCGATGCGAAATTTAGGTATTTGTACCTGATCTTTAAGTCCGAACAAACGAAAGAACCCTGCACATTCGCAGAGTTCCCGTTGCTGATAGACACGCTATTTCTGTTGCACTTTTTCTTTCTGTTGCATTCGCTATTTCACGATCACGACCACCGGTGTACGCTTGCCGCCATACGTGACCGTAATCGTCGCCTTTCCTGTACCCGTCGCCTTGATGATGCCGTCCTTCACGTCGGCCGTCAACAGGCGGGAGGTTGTCCAGAGAGCCGGTATGGTTACATCTTCTTCCGTGCCATCCGTATAGGTGGCAATCGCCTTCACCTTTTTGGTCTCTCCTTTTTTCATTTCGATCTGAACTACATCGGTTTTCAGATACTTCAACATATCCACTTCGACCGGAATGGTAACGGTTTTTCCGTTGTAACGGGCAGTGACGGTCGTCTTGCCGTAGCCGACGCCCGTAATTAATCCTTTGGACACATCGGCGACTTTGTAGCCGGATACCTTCCATTCGGCATCTGCACTGACGTCCGAAGTCCTGCCGTCGGAGAACTTGGCGGTCAGCGCGACTTGCACGCTTTTACCGGATTTCAGTGAAACAAATCGCTTGTTTGCCTCCAGGGCCGTCACGATTCCGACTTCGACCGGCACGGTGACGCTTTTGCCTCCGTAAGTGGCTGTAATCGTGGCGCGTCCGCTGCCATAACCAATGACATGCCCTTTGTCGACATCCGCCACCTTTGGATTGCTCGATTTCCATACGGCGTCATCCGTAACCTTGCGGGATGTGCCGGAAGCGTCTGTTGCTGTCAAAACGATGTCAGCCGACTCGTTGACGGTCAAGATCAGCATGCGAGGCTCAATGCTCAGTGTTTGGGCCTGATCGACTTCGACAGGAATGGAGATCGTCTTGCCGTCAAAGACAGCCGTAACTGTTGTTTTTCCTGAAGCCATCGCCGTTACTTTGCCAAGCACGACTTCAGCAATTTCCGGATTAGCACTTTTCCATACAGCCTGGGCGGTGACATCCTTTTCTTCGCCATCCGTGTAGGTAGCGGTCAGCTTGATCGTCTCGCTTTGTCCATTCTTCATGACCAGCTTCTTCTGGCTCGGGACGATGCTTTGGATGACACCTACGTTCACCGGCAGACTGACAGAGCGGTTCGCATAGGTGACCGTAATCGTAGCCGCACCAGTGCCGACGCCAATTACCGTACCTTGGCGCACAGTCGCTACATTATCCGCGCTGCTCTTCCATTCCGCCTTTTTGGTTACATCTTCGTTGGCTCCGCCCGGATAAATGACGGTCGCCTTTACGTCTGCAGAACCGCCGATTTGGAGATTCAGCAAGGTTTCATCCAGTGTCAGCTTTTGCGGCAGGTCTACATCGACCGGGATGGTCACTTGCTTTCCGCCGTATTTGGCTGTAATGGTGGCTGATCCGGCTTTATAGGCAGAAACAACGCCGTCCTTGACGAACGCGATGTCACTGTTGGAAGAAGACCACTCTGCCTTGTCGGTAATGATTTCCGGTTTCCCGGAGACAAAGGTTGCTTCCAGCGTAATTTTCTCAGAGCTTCCAGAGCGCATTGGCAAGTATGCAGGCTTCGGATCGAGATAGCGGGGCACCTCTACATCCACCCGGATTTGCACGCTTTTTTCTGCGTATTTGGCAGTAATGACCGCTTCGCCTGATGCGTGGGCAATGATTTTTCCTTTGCTGACAGAAGCGACCTCAGGCTTGTCGGAGCTCCATTCCGCTGTTTCTGTTACCGTATCCTTGTTGCCATCTGCGTAGAGAGCCGTGAGCTCAAGCGTTTCCTCGTCGCCAACGTGCATGAACAGATCCTGCTTGTTCACTGTCAGCGTACGAGTCGAGTCAACATCTACCTTGATAGTAGCTGTTTTTGTACCGTACTTGGCCGTAACGACCGCTGTACCCGGCCCGTATGCGGTGATTTTCCCCTTGATCGCATCCGCTACCGCTTCGTTGTCGCTGGACCATTCTGCGACACCGGCGACGTCTTCTTCGACCGAGCCATCCGGGTACAAGGCGGTCAATTTAATCGTTTCAAATTTGCCATTCAGCAAGGAAATTTGCGTTTTTTCCGGCTCCAAACGACGGACAATTTCCACGCTGACCGGGATGGCGACGGTCAGGCGTCCGAACTTGGCTGTTACCGTAGCCGTACCCGAGCCATGACCTTTGATCAGTCCGTTGGTCACAGTGGCTACCGATGTATTGTCGATCGCCCAGTCCGCTTTTTCTGTTACCTCTTCCGTTTTGCCATCACTATAGGAAGCGGTCAATTTCAACTGTTGGGATTTATCCTTCCTGATATCGACCGACTGCTTGTCCACTGTCAAGGCTTTCAGCTTTTGGGTGACCGTGGCTGTAGCCACCGCTTGTTTTCCCATGTAAGAACCTGTAATGACAGATGTCCCTACCGCTTTGGCTGTAACCGTTCCTGCGTAGACAGTGGCTACGCCTGTGTTTTCACTATTCCATTCCGTCTTTATCGTGACATCCTCTGTCTTCCCTGAGACATATACCGCAGTTACTGACAGCGAGATCGTGTCTCCGGTCTCCATCGCTAATTCGTTTTTGGACAGGACCAGACGTGAGATTTCATCCGCTGCCAATGCTGTCCCCACGGTTCCGCCTCCACATATGAGCAGCAGAGCGAGAAACCCAAGTAACAGTTTTCTCCAGTTCATGACTTTCCTCCCCCGTTGGTATTTTGAAGTCCCTTTTATGGTTATCGGCACCAGGGAATAATTTTACATGAGCCTTGCGTTTTAATTGTGTCCAAAATGTGTCTGAATAGTGTCAAGGAACCGCCTTTGGAAAAACTCCCCGGAAAAACATGCGCTCCCGTAACGCTTTTCAAGCTAGAATCGTCATTAATACTTGAAAAGCTGCTCGACCAAATCCATGACGTGTCTTGTGGTCCGACTGCAGCCATACAGCTCCGAGCGTGTGCCGAAGTACCGAACGTGTACCGCGTCCGCAGGAGGCACCCTTTTCCGCAAAAAAAGCAGCCGTCGGGGCGGGCTGGGCATTTTTCATTGGTTCGGACGATTCTTTTGGTCCAGCCGATTCTACATAATTGATACAGGAGCTTGAGGAAAAATGAATGTACAAACAGGAAATAACGATGGAAGGTCAGTTCGAATGAATCCATCCCGCATAAAGCCCAGCAAGAGCCGAAAGCAGCGAATATTTCGAATCCTCGCTGCCTGTATCGTGATCTTGGGCTGCTGGTCCGGATATCTTTTGTGGAAAATCGAGCGCACGATTCAGGAGGCTGTGCCGCGAAAGGCGGATGTGGCGATCGTTCTCGGTGCAGGCGTCTGGGGTGACCGTCCGAGTCCGGGACTGCGGGAGCGGCTGGACCAGGCGGTGGAGCTTTATCGGGAGGGGTATGTACCATACCTCTTGGTTACGGGGGGGCTTGGCGAAGGGAAAACGTCCACGGAAGCAGCCGTCATGCGAAACTATCTGGTTGAACAGGGGGTGCCCGAGGATCGGATCTTCATGGAGCATCAAGCCCGGGACACCTACGAAAACCTGCTTTTCAGCAAGGAAATCATGCAGCAGCACGGGCTGTCGCAAGCTCTCGTGGTCAGTCACGATTACCACCTGGCGCGAGCGGTCGACATGGCCGAGTCGATGGAAATAGACGCTTCGCCCGTCGGAGTGAAATCCCACGTCCTGTACGGCCCTTACCATAAAGCAAGAGAGGTGCTGGCTCTCACCAAATGGCACCTCTCTCATCCGTTTTGACTATTTTCCTTCGATCCGCTGGTTTTTTCGCATAATCGGATATACATCGACATAATGGCGGATTCGCTCCATGACGCGAGCCGCCTTTGTTCGTTCGATCCGGTTGCCGTTGGAGATGGACATGTGCTCCTCCAGCTCTTCCAGCGAGTAGTTGGAAGTAAACAAGGTAGGCAGGTGATTGTTGACGCGATGGTTCAAGATGACGCCGATAATCTCGTCTCTCACCCATGGCGTCAGGT
Source organism: Brevibacillus sp. FSL K6-6036 (assembly GCF_037964015.1). NCBI lineage: Bacteria > Bacillati > Bacillota > Bacilli > Caryophanales > Paenibacillaceae > Brevibacillus > Brevibacillus sp. FSL K6-6036. The sequence continues at coordinate 1,391,480 of NZ_CP150173.1, read as the reverse complement.
TTTCCGCCCCGATGTCATCGAGGATGAGCACGGGCACTTCCTTCAAGACCTCCAGCTTCGCCGAATGGGAATGGTCAGCCAGCGAGTCTTTCATCTCCCGGATGAAATCCGGCACATAGACCATCAGCGAAGGCACGTTCCGTTCGGAAAGCTCGCGGGCAATCGCCCCCATCAGGTAGCTTTTTCCGACTCCAAACGGTCCGTGCAGGTACAAGCCTTTCAGCTTTTCCCCTGTTCCTGCCCGCTCGCTGAATAAAATCCCCGCTGCGACAGCGGCCCGATTCTCCGCATCCAGCTCCAGTTTTTCAAAGCTGGCCTGCATCGTCTCTTCGGAAATATAGTAGCTGCGCATCAGCCGGCGGCGGCGCTGGTCTTCCTCGTACACTTGCTGCTTTTCACAAGGCGTAATCGGACTGACGATGGAACCTTGAGTCACTTCGAGTTTGCTCCTGTGTCCCTTGACCAGGTTCGGGCATTTCTCCAATCCTGGACAGCGCTCGCACCAGTATTGCTCCTTTACGGCTGTATAGACGCTGGAGAGCGCTTTGAGATAGTCATCGCGGCCAAGCTCGGGATGTGCCTGCTGAAACGCCTGGAGGTACCCGGATGAACGGAACATTTTGTCCAGCTGCTGGTCAGGCGTCAGTAGCTGCCGAGGCGTCCGCTTGGCCAGCTCTTGCATAAATTCTCCGATTGATTCCATCTGCCTTTTTACACTCCTCTCTGCCGCTTCCTGAGGGATTCGAGCATCTTTTTCAGTTCCGGATCATCCTCGATCGTCTTGACCCGCTCCGGCTTTGCTTGTGGCGTCTCCTGATCGCTTTGTTCCCGCTGCTGCTCCTGGGAAAGCTGCCATTCTACCGAGGCAGGCAGCTTGTCCTGCAAAACGGCGCGGCCATTTCGGCGGACCGGTGTATCCTTGCCCGTTTTTGTTTGTCTTGTTTTCTCCGCATGCTGAGCCTTTTGGTCGGCCCGCTCCAGTATCTGGCGGACGGCTTCGTCCACTGTCGTAATCCGCTTTGCCTTCCAGCTGTCGCGGATTGTCTCCATGTAAGCCTTTGGCAGCTCCATCTGCATGCTGCTGAGCGTATGGAGCAGCAGCGCATTGACCACCTCGACCGTCATCCCGTCGTTGAACAGCAGGCTCTCCGCCCGCTCCAGAAATACTTTGCTCACGCGGCCTCCGACGACCTTTTCAAGCAGCGTCAGCGGAGAGAGCTGGCGGCAGACCCGGACGAACATTTCGCTGCCTGGCTGAGGAAGCTGGCCCGGCCCCCATTCCTCTTCACCGGGAACCGCGCTCGGCGCTATCCGCACGAGCTTGTCGTCGGTATAGCGTTGAATCAGCCGTTTGCGGAGCACCTCGCTGTCCAGCGAGCCGTCCGGCTTGTACAGCGTCCAGTCTCTGAGCTCCTGGCCCAGTCCCCAACTGTCCAACTGGTAGAAATGTTGCAGCCTGTACAGAACCTCGACGCCTTCTTTGGAAAACACCTTGTCGGACTTGGCGTTGTCCGGAAGGTAGTGACGCAGCGAAGACAGGCTGAGCGGATGGTCCACGGCAGGCTCAAACCCGGCCTGCATCGGTGCGGGAGGATAGCTCTTTTCCATCTCCGAGAGGAACTGCTCCCGCTCCGAGCCCCGATGCACTTCCAGCTCGGAAGCTTTCAATGATTGAAACACTTCGTGAAAATCCTTGGTCACATCTTCGGTGATCGTATATTCCTGATCCAAAGCCGCTCCCAAGTGATCCGCATATTTTTGTCTGAGCTGCTGGTAACGAATATTTTCAATCTTGTTTAACAACATGAGCGACAATACGTAATCCGCAAAAAATTCATTCGGTGTCAGCGGAGGCTTCACCATGTACTCGTAAAAGTAGTCTCGCTGCAGGTTTTCCCTGCGCCGGACTGTGACGAGGCCGAGTGCTTCCAGCCGCTCACGGGCCAAGAGCAGTCGATCCAGTGTAAGTCCGCTCATCAGCATCAGATTGCGGTGTGTGCTTTCAGCTGCGGCCCCGCTTACCTCCTGCACCTCGTGAACGAGCAGTTGATAGAGGGAAAACGAATCTGAACCGATGATCGGCAAATATAGCTGCGTGACGTAGCCCAGCTCGGCGAAGCTGAGAGGTCTCATCATTCGGACCACGCAACGATCTTTGGGCATCAGTTCGTTCCAAACGAGACGGCGCATGTATCTTGTTCCTTCCTGTCCATTCTGGTTCTCCTATTATAGCATGTCTGACTGGTGATAGATACGAGAGTGACTGGAAGCCGGGAGCCGAAGCGGCTGCAAAGCATGCCGTCTCGGTCCGTCGAATATGGGCTGCCTTTCGTCTGTATGCCAAAAAAGGCGGAGGCTGAAGCGCCTGTCGCCTGAGACTAAGTACCCAGAAAAATATATGGTGACCGCAGTGGCTTTTTATGATTCCGTGTTGCCGCGAGCCTGGGACAGCAGCTCCTCCAGTTCTTTCATGAAAACATTGATGTCTTTGAACTGGCGGTAGACCGAGGCGAAGCGGACATATGCCACTTCATCCACATGGTACAAACGCTCCATGACCTTCTCCCCGACATCCTTGCTTGGTATTTCGGCTTGACCGCAGCTGCGGAGCTCTCTTTCAATCTCATTTACCACATTTTCCAAGACTTCGAGCGTGACAGGCCGTTTCTCGCATGCCCGGACCAACCCGCGCAGTACCTTCTCCCGGCTAAACTCTTCTCGTGTTCCATCCTTTTTAATGATCAGCAGCGGTGTTTCCTCGACCACTTCAAACGTGGTGAAACGGCGCTCGCATTCTTCACATTCGCGTCGACGTCGGATTGACTTGTTATTGTTAAAAGGGCGGGAATCTAGGACTCTAGTCCCGTTATACTCGCAAAACGGACATCGCATCCGAAATCAACTCCAATACTGTCAATACTTTTAATAGTGTCCCTCAATTTGACAGCCAAAGTCAAGTCAATCCTTCTACCTATTTCATGCACCTGACTATTGGAGTACAATAATGGTACAAGCTGGAGGGATTCGTATGAGATTAGTTTCAATCAGACATGTGCAACCCGGGATGAAAGTGGGACGCACGATCTTTACGGAAGACGGCAAGGTTTTGCTCGGCGTTGGAATGACGCTTACCGATCGCCTGATCCAGGGATTGCAGCGATCCGGTATTGACTCTCTGTACATAGACGATCCGCGCACGGCCGATATTGTGGTGGAGGATGTCATTCGTCCGGAGACCCGTCAGGTTGCTGTCGAAACCATTGAGAAAACCGTCAAACAGATCACCAATTCCAATAAATTGGCCCGCAAAATTTCGCTCAAGGAAATGGGGCTGCACTTTCAACAAGCATTCGGCTCCATCTTGGACGACCTGATGCAAAACAGACAAATCGTCATGCATCTGGCCAATATATCTACTCACTCCCCATCTCTGTACCATCATTCCGTCAATGTCGCGGTGCTGTCTACCGCCGTGGGAATGTCGCTTGGCTACAATCGCAATCAGTTGATGGAGCTCGGGATTGGGGCAATGCTGCACGATATTGGCAAGGTGGAATTGCCCGCCGAGATGCTGAAAAAGACCGAGCGCTGGAATCAGGAAGAAATGGAAGCTGCCAAACAGCACTGCATTCTGGGATTCAATATATTGCGCAAACAGCACGATATTTCACTTCTCTCTGCGCACGTCTGCCTGCAGCACCACGAACGTCTGGACGGCAGCGGATATCCACAGGGCCTAAAGGGTAAGAATATTCACGAATATGCACAAATTGTTGGCATTTGCGATATTTACGACTCGCTTACTTCTCCGCGTCCATGGCGCAAGCGCTACATGCCGCAGGATGCTCTCGAATATCTCCTCGGCTCAGGCGGCCATTTGTTTGAACATCGGCTGATCAATGCCTTCCGCAGCCACATCGCGATTTTTCCGATCGGAAGCAGCGTGGTGCTCAACACGGGCGAGGTAGGCGTCGTCTGCCGCGTCGATCCGGAGTACTGCCATCGTCCGACCGTCCGAATCCTGAAGGACGGGCGCGGGAATGACGTGCGGGCAAGCTATGATCTGGATCTGAAGACGAATATCAAGCTGTTTATCGTCGGATTTGAGGACGATCAGCTCTTCTCCCTCGGAGGATTGTCGGAGAGCAAGACGACGTAATTCCATTACTTGGGAATTCCCTCTGCCAGGAGTTGTGATTTCGAAGACAGGACGCAGAAATTGTATCTGCGTCTTTTTTGTGCGTGGCTTTTGTAACGGGAGCGTAAGTATGGTACACAAAAAACCCCCAAGCAGTTGGGGGTTTTCGCAATTTATTGTTTCATTCCGCTCATTGATTCTGTGTTTCCATTCTCTAAGCTTCTGCATTACTTCGCTGCGACTGCTGCCTTCGCCTCTTGGCGAGCCTGATTGTGGTCTTCGGAGACGTGGCGAACCAAATCGACTACACGGCAGGAGTAGCCCCACTCATTGTCATACCAGGCGATTACTTTGACTTGGTTGGTGCCCATTACGAGAGTGGAAAGACCGTCGATAATAGAGGAATGGTCATTGCCGTTGAAGTCGCTGGACACGAGCGGCTCATCGCAAAATTCGATGTACCCCTTCATGCTGCCGTCCGCCGCTTCACGCAACACGCGGTTTACTTCCTCTACAGTAACTTGCTTTTTGGTATTGATCACCAGATCGACCACGGAAACGTTTGGCGTCGGTACGCGCAATGCAAAACCGTTCAGCTTGCCGTTCAATTCTGGCAATACTTTTCCTACGGCACGAGCTGCACCAGTCGTTGTAGGAATGATCGATTCGCCAGCTGCACGAGCCCTGCGCAGGTCTTTATGCGGATTGTCGATGTTTACCTGGTCGTTGGTGATGGAGTGAACAGTCGTCATCAGGCCCTGCTCGATGCCAAATGCCTCATGCAGCACCTTGGCAACCGGTGCCAGACAGTTGGTCGTGCAGGATGCGTTGGAGACGATGTGGTGCTTCTCATGATCGTAAATATCGTGGTTGACCCCCATAACGATGGTTGCGTCTTCTTCTTTGGCGGGAGCTGTGATCACTACTTTTTTCGCACCGCTCGCAAGATGCTTGCCTGCCCCTTCGCGGTCCTTGAACTTTCCGGTTGCTTCCACCACGATTTCCACGCCGAGCTCTCCCCAAGGCAGCTTGAGCGGATCGCGGTCAGAAAGGACAACGGTCGGTTTTCCGTCTACGATGATTTTGTTGTCTTGTACTTCCACTTTATGGTTAAACCGTCCATGAATGGTGTCGTATTTCAACAGGTGTGCGAGTGTTTCGGGCGGATAGCTTGCGTTGATAGCGACGATTTCGATGTTGGGGTCCTGAACGGCGCGGCGAAATACCATGCGCCCAATTCGGCCGAAACCATTAATACCTATTTTGATAGTCATATTTAGAAACCCCTTCCCTTATTGAGTTACACTTATCCGTTACTCTTATTATAATAAGTATGACACAATTATCAATGTGTTTTACTGAAAAATAAATATTTGGACGATTTGCCTGATGCGATTGTCCTGAATTTCCGCTGATTTGTCCTGACGTTCCCTGGTTTCGGGCCTCTCTTCGGCCTGATTTTTGCCTGCTTTTGGCTATTTGGAGAGGCCTATAAAAACTCATTGAAGGGCTTTAGTGGAGGAGATGAAAAAGGGAGAAAACGGCTCAAGGTTCGGTGGGACACTGCATGGAAGCTACTCTGTCCGGCCGGCTTCCAAAAGCGAAACCGCGTCCAAAAGCAGTATATTCAGGAGGCAACTCAGAGGTTGGACGCTAAAAACGTGTTTCGCTTTTGGAAGCAGGCCTGGGTCGTGTCCCAAAGACCTTCGCTGTTTTCTCCCTTTTTCATCTCTACAGCTTTTTTCTTTGGCCGTCTTTTTTTGAGAGCGAATCATGGTGGTTTGCTGTTTGCTCAAATAACTGGATTTGGCTGGCGGTGATTCGCCAACGGCAGCTATGTTTGGGGACGCTTATCGGTTGATTCCACGATTGCAGAAGATAAAGTCAAAAAAAAAAGAATCTACTATTGTTTATTGGAAGATCAGGTGTTGGATAGGAAATGATATGTGATAATTACTTTCATAGATACTTCAACATATTCATTTGGATGTGCTCGCAAGTGTGATTGAAGCAAGTCAAAATAATTGGAGGCGTTCAAAATATGGTACAGTCAATCGTTCATATCGCTCTCGTTGTGAAGGATTATGATGAGGCAATCGAGTTTTATACGAAAAAGCTGAATTTCACATTAGTAGAGGACATCTACCAACCAGAGCAAGATAAGCGGTGGGTCGTAGTATCTCCCCCCGGTTCGGCTGGCACGACGTTGTTGCTTGCAAGGGCATCCAAGCCTGAACAAGAGCCCTTTGTCGGAAATCAGACAGGCGGCAGAGTTTTTCTCTTCTTGCATACAGATGATTTTTGGAGAGATTATCATGAAATGGTTTCCAGAGGTATCGAATTTGTGAGAGAACCCAAAGAGCAACCATATGGAATGGTTGCGGTATTTAAGGATCTGTACGGGAACCTGTGGGATTTGCTGGAACTAAATGATGATCACCCCATTTCTCAAAGAATGAAGCGGGGAGAAGGTTTGTCCTAAACAGAAGCAGTTTATAACGTGAACTATAGTAGGCGGCAATCGTGAGTTTGCCGGATAGCATTGCTCTGCAGGAGATTTCCTGACAGTGAATACTGTCAGCAAGCAAGAAAGCCGCTTGGCCAGCAATCCTGACCGCTTGAGCTCTCGTATTTTATTCAGTCGAGTGCTTAAAATTAAAAGTTAAAAGTTATCGCTTATAAAAAAACACGGGCCCCTGTGTAGGCGACCCGTGTTTTGCATTGTTCTTTTTCATTGTTCATTGTTTCAAAATTCTTCGCCGCTTAGTCCAGCGGCTCGACTTTCATGGCCTCGTCCACCCAGTCCTTTAGCTCGGAGATGGCTTTGTCGGCACGCTCGATGGCCGCTTGCACGCGCTTGCTGCCGGTGCCGCCGAAGACGTCACGGGCGTCGACCACTGTCCTCACGTCGATGGCTGCATACACGTCCTGCTCAAAATGCGGGCTGTGCTCCTGGTACTCCTCCAGTGTGAGGTCGGCGAGGAATTTGCCCTGGGTGATGCAATACAAGACCAGCTTTCCGATCACCTCGTGCGCCTGGCGGAACGGCATGCCTTTTCGCACCAGGTAGTCTGCGAGGTCTGTCGCGTTGGAGAAATCCTCCTTGACTGCCTGCGCGAGCCGCTCCCGGCGGACTTCCATCGTGCGGACCATCCCCGCGAACAGGGCCAGCGCTCCTTTTACCGTCTCCACAGTGTCAAACATGCCTTCCTTGTCTTCCTGCAGATCCTTGTTGTAGGTGAGCGGCAAGCCTTTGAGCACGGTCAAAAGGCCGAACAGATTGCCGTACACTCTGCCGGTTTTTCCGCGCAAGAGCTCGGCCACATCAGGATTTTTCTTCTGCGGCATGATCGAGGAGCCTGTGCAGTACGCGTCGTCCAGCTCGACGAAGCCGAATTCGGTGGACGACCAGAGCACCATCTCTTCGCAGAAGCGGGACAGGTGCATCATCAAAATGGAGGAAGCTCCGAGGAATTCCAGGACGAAATCCCGGTCGCTCACGGCATCCATCGAGTTGTCGTACATGCGGGCAAAGCCCAGTTCTTTGGCGACGAGCTCCCGGTCGATCGGAAACGTCGTGCCGGCCAATGCCCCGGCTCCCAGCGGCAGGATGTCAATCCGTTTGAGCGCATCCTGCAGCCTTTCCGCATCGCGGGCAAACATGCCGAAATACGCGAGCAGGTGATGGGCCAGGAGCACTGGCTGGGCCCGCTGCAGATGAGTGTAACCGGGAATAATCACGTCCTGATGCTCCCTCGCTGAATCCGTCAAGGCTTGCAGCAGCTCTGTCACCAGCGCGATGATCTGTTTCGTTTCACGGCGCAGATAGAGGTGAATATCTGTCGCCACCTGGTCGTTCCTGGATCGGCCGGTATGCAGCTTGCCGCCCACGGGACCAATCCGTTCGATCAGGCTTTTTTCAATGTTCATGTGGACGTCTTCGTTTTCGACGGAGAACACAAACCGTCCTTCCCGGACATCCTGGAGAATGCCCCGCAGCCCTTCAGAGATCGTGTCAGCGTCCTCCTGCGGTATAATGCCGCAAGCGCCCAGCATCTTGACATGGGCCAGCGAGCCACGGATATCATCTGCCGCCATCTTTTGGTCAAAGCCGATCGAAGCGGTAAATTCCTCGACCAGCTTGTCCGTCGGCTTGGTAAAACGTCCGCCCCATAGTTTCATCCTGCTTCTCTCCTTTTGGTTCAATCGATCAGTGGTTGAGCACCTTCGCCAGGAAGTCTTGCGCCCGGTCCGTTTTCGGGTTGCTGAAAAATTCCTTTGGCTCCGCCACTTCAACAATCTTTCCTTCCGCCATAAAGACGATTTGATTGCATATTTCCTTGGCAAAGCCCATCTCGTGGGTCACGACGGCCATCGTCATACCCGTCGCTGCCAGCTTGCGGATGGCATCCAGCACTTCCTTGACCATTTCCGGATCGAGCGCCGATGTGGGCTCGTCGAACAGCATGACCTTCGGGTCCATCGCCAGCGCTCTGGCAATCGCCACGCGCTGCTGCTGCCCGCCCGACAGCTGGCCCGGATAGGAGGCGAATTTGTCACCCAGCCCGAGAGAAGCCAGCAGTTCTTTTCCTTTTTCTTCCGCTTCCTTTTTATTGGCGTTTTTCACATTGACCGGAGCGATCGTGACATTCTCGAGAGCCGTCAAATGCGGATACAGGTTGAACGACTGAAAGACGAATCCGATGTTGGCCCGAAGCTTGTTGATATCCGTTTTTTTGTCATGGACAGAGACGCCGTCGATCAAAATTTCCCCTTCCTGGATATCCTCCAGGGCATTGATCGTGCGGATCAGCGTACTTTTCCCCGCTCCGCTCGGTCCGATCAGGGCAAACACCTGCGACTGCGGAATCTCCAGATCAATATCGTGCAGGACCTTTACCTGCCCGTAGCTTTTGGAGACGTTCCGGATGGAAATCATGAAGCAGTCCTCCTTCTCCTTGTCAAAAGTTATTCCAGCACGCGGTACTTCCGCTCAAAGTAACGAATGATCTGCGAAAGGCTGAATGTAATGACGAAGTACACCGCGGCGATAAACGTCCATACCTCCAGTACGCGGAATGTCGTCGCAACCAGATTGTGTCCGACCAGACTGAGATCGACGACGGCGATGACAGAGGCAAGCGACGAATCTTTGATCAGGATGATGAATTGGGAAGCGAGCGGCGGCAGCACCTTTCGCAAGGCCTGCGGCAAAATGATCAGCTTCATCGCCTGAAAGTAATTCATCCCCGAAGACCGGGCCGCTTCCATCTGCCCGCGCGGCACAGACTGAATTCCAGCCCGTACAATTTCCGCCACGAAGGCGCCGGAGAACACCGCAAGACCGATAACCGCCGACCAAAACGAGCCGAGCTTCATAAATTTGCCGAGAACAAAGAAAATCCACAGAAGCAGCACCAACAGCGGAATCCCCCGGATGACCTCTACATAGCTTGCCGCTAAAAACGAGAGGACACGATTGCGGGAGATCCGGCACAAACCGGCTATGATCCCGATCGGTATGCTGATCGCAAGCGACAGCGCGGAGATTTTCAAGGTAACCAATAATCCTTCCATGAAAATGTCGAAATTATCGGTGATGACGCTCCAGTCCATCTGGTAATTCACATGCTCACCCTCCCACTTGCAACATTTTTTCTTGATAAGACAGAGGCGGGAAGAACCAGACGATCGGCTCTTCCCGGCGAGGACAAACCCGTGCTCCTATTTCTTCTGCTCCACATTGCTTCTCCAATCGCTGGAGTTAAACCATTTATCGATGGATGCCTTGTCTTCCGGGCTGTTTTTGTAGGCAGCCAGGAATGTATTCAGCCATTGCAAGGTGGCAAAATCATTCAGTTGAACGGCAATCCCCAGATTTTCCGCAGAGATCAGGTCATAGATGCCTTTGACGCTGTAGTCTTTTTGCGCTTCGTATTCGCGAACCACCACTTCTTCTGTCACGACCCCGTCTGCTTGTCCCTGATTCAGCGCCAGCGCAGCGGAAGCGACGTTTTCAAAGTCCATGACCTGGGCTTGCTTGAAAATTTGCTTAGCCAAAAGGGCTCCTGTCGTGCCTTGCGATACGGCGATTTTTTTGCCTGGCTGATCGAGGTCCTGCCAGGATTTTGTCACGTTGTCCGCTTTCGGTACCATGATGATTTGTCCGGTGGAATAGTAAGGGTCCGAGAAGCTGACAGACAGCGCGCGGTCGCCGCGGATCGTCATGGCGGCAATGGCCATATCGATGTCACCTGTCTGCAGGGCCGGAATCAACCCGCTGAATTTCATTTGCTTGAATTCTACCTCTACGCCCAGCGCCTTCCCGATGGCATTCCCCATGTCGATGTCATAGCCGACAAAGTTCCCATCCTTGTCTTTCATTTCAAACGGCAGATAGGCGACACCGGTACCGATGACCAGCTTCTTTTTCTCTTTCACCCGGTCAAGGGTGGAAGGGACCTGCTGACCCGGTGCAGCAGTTTCCCCAGAACACCCGGCGGCAAGTACGACCAAAAGCAGAGACAACAGAACGATAAGTACTTTTTTCATAGAAACATTCCTTTCCGGCATCAAGCGATCAATTTTAGGGTTATTTAAGGGTAAATACCCTGATATAAGTATTATAAGGAATACTTTGAGTATTTCAACACTTTTTTCACCTCGATTAAAAAAACATAATACTGAATAAATATAAATCATGTACGAATTTTTTTCCATATGACGAAAAAAAATAACCGCCCTTTTTATTTGGGCGGTACAAGAGACAGGTGCTTGTTCATTTATTTCAATCGATAGATTTTGCTCGGCCTTCCGCGTGTGGATACTGATTCTTCGCCTATGCATTCCGCGAGGTCCACTTCGCATAAATATGCGACAATTCTCCGTGCATTCCGCTCGTCCAGATGGAGGTGCAGTGCGAGATCCTTGGTCGTAAACTCGCTCCACCCCATTCTCCGGATCAATGCCTCGATCTTGTTGTACGTTCTGACGCTGATATTTCCCTTCTTCAGCTTTTCCAGAAACTCTTGGTCCTGCATGCGGTATGAATACGCAAGCTCCGATTCCAGGCCAGCCGCTTCGATCACGGTGCCATCCTCCTGGACGATGACAATTCCCCGCTCGGCTTTTTCCTTTGACTGCCCAATCGCGCGGCGAGCGTTGACTTCCGCTGTAAACACCGTCTCCCCAAATCCGACGCCGACCGCTACCATCGACTCCGAGACGAGCGACAACTGCCTGATCGTCTCACGCAAAATGTCAATCTCCCGTTCAATCGCTCCCCGGGAGCTGAACACAACGTAGCGTCCATTCCCTTTTTCCAAAAGCGAACCGTTGAGCTTTTCGCACAAATTGAGCAGCGCTTCCTTCAGGCGCAGCTCCAGATGCTGCAGGTGATAGGGGCTTTTCGCTTTCTCCGCGACCCTGTCAAAATGCTCGATCTCGATGATTTCGACCCCGATCTGCGTATCCTTGAAATACAGGGTCCGCACTTTTTCGGCCACGATCCGAAACGTTTGCAAAATCTCCAGTCGTGTCGGGGTAAACCAGTAAACCGGCACTCCCGCCGCTTTCAGACCTCTGTAAATCCCTTCGAAACAGGTGATGGCCCCGTCCGTTTTGCCTTCTCTCCACATCTGCAAATGAAAGTCGAGCAGCTCCTCCGGATTGGTATCTACGTCGTAAATTTTCAGGTAAACGTCGCGATGCTCCATCTCCAGCTGCTGCAGCGCATAATCCAGCTGCGTCTTTTCCAGCTCGTCAATGCTGACCCGCTCCAGAAATCTTCCCTGTTCTTTTGCCATCATCAAAAAACATTTGTAGAGACTCGCTTCCGTATGCTGGACATGCACCATATTTTCCGCACTGCCAAGCTCCTGTCTGGCGATCATATACGACAGCTTCCCCGAGAACAGCCATACATCCACCTGATGATCGTTGGCCTTCACCAGCTCGCGCGTTTCTTGAAACCTCTCGTAGGGATAGGGATAAAAACGCATGTCCTTCTCAAATGCCTTGCCCATATCAATCATCCGTTCCACAGATGGCTGCGGCCCGACGACTCCGATCCTGTGCATACGATACCTACTTTCCCAGTTTCGTAAAAGTACACTAAGTATAATCGATCGCGCTCGATTTCGCTAAACCTCCGTTTGAGACAAAAAGCAAAAGCCGCTTCTCCTTTTGACAAGAGAGCGGCTTATTGCAATTGATCCGTATAGATGCTCCGATATCGATCATGGTAGTAAAGGACTCGCTGGACGTACTGGCGTGTTTCCCCGAACGGAATGTCTTCGATCGTCTCACGCTTGCCGTCCCACTGTTCCCGCATGAGCCAGCTGCTCACCTTGCCCGGTCCGGCATTGTAGGCTGCGATCACTTTCACGACGTCTCCCTCATACCGCTTCTCCAAAAAAGAGAGATACCACGTGCCCATGTTGATATTTGTCACCGGGTCGTACAAATACTTTTCATCCGCTGGCCCCAGACCGGCTTGTTCCGCGATCCACTCCGCCGTATCAGGCATCACCTGCATCAGTCCGATGGCGCCCTTCCTCGATACTCTGTCCGTCTCAAAACCGCTTTCGGAGCGGATCACTGCCAAGATCAGGTACGGGTCTACCTGATAGCGGCTGGACGCCTCCAGGATCTCCTTTTGGTATTTGATCGGGTACATCCATTTCCAGACAATCGGTGAATTGATCAGGAAGAAAACAGCCATCAAAAAAAACAGAAAGACTGCCGCTCGCTTGCTCCTTTTCATGGAGCCGTTTCCGCCTTTAACCGGCCCAGCAGCTGGATTACTTGTTTCTCGGTCTCTTCCCGTGAACCGGTATTGTCGATGACAAAGTCAGCATCAGCCCGTTTTTGCTCAATCGGCAATTGCGCACGCAAACGCTTTTGCGCCTGTTCTTCCTCAAATTCGTCGCGTTCCATCATCCGGGCCAATTGCAGATGGGCGGGGGCGTAGACGACGACAATCTTGTCCACCATATGCTGCAGCTTGCTTTCAAAAAGCAGCGGAATGTCCATAAACACAATCTTGGCGCCGTTTTTCTCCGCTGCCTCCGCCTCCTCGCGCATGACGCGGCGGACTTCAGGGTGAACGATCGCATTCAGCTTTTGACGCTCCGCTTCATCCGAGAAAACAATTTCCCCCAGCTTTTTTCGATCGATCTGTCCCCCTGGGAGCAAAATCTCTTTTCCGAAGTGGCGAACAATGGCTTCATAAGCCGGTTTGCCCAGCTCAACCACTTCACGGGCAATTTGATCCGCATCGATGACAGGTATTCCTTGCTCCCGAAGCATAGCCGTAACCGTGCTTTTTCCAGTGGCTATGCCTCCTGTCAGTCCAAGAATCATCCGCTCACCCTCCTTTTGGCTGCTGAGCCCCTTTTTTTCGCGTGACCGCCGTCTTTTGACAAGCGGGACAAATATGCGTCCCCCTTCCGCCAACGACAAAGCGGATGATTTCCGTACCGCAGTTTACGCATGGCTCTCCCTTGCGTCCGTAAACCAGTAGCGATTGCTGGAACATGCCCATCTCGCCTTGTCCGTTTACGTAAGACTTGACCGAACTGCCTCCTTGCTCGACAGCTTCGGAGAGCGTGGCTACAATCGCCTCGTGCAGCTTCGCTACCTGCTGGGCGGTCAGCTTTCCGGCGGGACGCTCGGGATGTATCCGCGCCCGAAAGAGGGACTCGTCCACATAAATATTCCCCAAACCGACGATACATTCCTGGTTCAGCAGAAGCGGCTTGATTTTTGTTGTCCGCCCCTTGAGCAGACTGCGCAGCACCTCTGGCGTAAACTCCTCTGCCAATGGCTCGACACCGAGCTTGGCAAGCGGACCTTCTACGGTCTCCTTGCCGAGCGGAAAGAGATCCATCGTCCCGAACTGCCGGACGTCGCGATACCGCAGCTCTGTTCCATCGGTAAAATGGAAGATCACATGTGTATGTTTTTCGACGGGCTCATCCGAGCGGTAAAGACCGTAGCGCCCCTCCATCCGCAGGTGAGAGATCAGCACGTCCCGATCCAGTATGAACTGGATAAATTTGGCGCGACGCTTGATCTCATGGATCGTCTGCCCGACGAGCATCGCTTTGAACTCTTCCATATCGTCCGGTCTGCGGATGATTCGCGGCAGCAGTACGCTGACGCTCCCGATTGTTTTTCCCAAGACGAGTTGGCGCAGCGTACGCACCACCGTCTCCACCTCTGGCAATTCCGGCATGGCTCTCCCTCCTCCTGTTGTCTGTTTGTCATGCCTGCGCAAAGCAAAAGCACAGCTTGTCTCTTATGCAGTGAACCCGGCTTGCCGTGTCAGCAGTGGCCTCGGCTTGCCGGCTTGCCGTTGCCCTGGGCACTTCCGCCTCGTTCCTTGTTCGTTCCTTGCTCGTTACTTGGCTTCGTACCAGCTTCGCCCGTAGTTGACATCCACCTTCAGCGGAACCTCCAGCTTCAGGGCGTTTTCCATCACATCGGGGACGAGCTGCTGCATGATGTCCAATTCCTCTGTCGGCACTTCAAAAATCAGTTCGTCATGCACCTGAAGCAGCATGCGGCTCTTCAGGCCTTTTTCCTGCAAGCTCTCCTGCATGCGGATCATCGCCAGCTTGATAATGTCAGCCGCCGTACCCTGGATCGGCGTGTTCATCGCTGTCCGCTCTGCAAAGGAACGCAGGTTGAAGTTGCTGCTCTTGATGTCCGGGAGATACCGTCTGCGATTCAGCAGCGTCGTGACGAACCCGTCTTCCTTGGCCTGCTTGACGATGTCTTCCATGTATCGCTTGACCCCGGAGAAAACGGCGAAGTAACGCTCGATAAACTCTCCGGCTTCTTTGCGGGTAATATTCAAATTCTGAGACAAGCCGTAGTCGCTGATGCCGTAAACAATACCGAAGTTGACGGCCTTTGCTTGGCGCCGCATGAGAGAAGTGACCTCGTCCTCGGAAACGTCAAACACATCCATCGCCGTCCGCGTGTGAATGTCCATTCCTTTTTGGAAAGCGTCGATCAGATTCTCATCCCCCGAGATGTGAGCCAGCACCCGCAGCTCGATCTGGGAGTAGTCCGCCGCCAGCATGAACCATCCTTCCTCGGACGGGATAAACGCCTCCCGTATTTTCCGTCCTTCCTCCAGACGGATCGGGATGTTCTGCAGGTTGGGGTCCGTACTGGACAAGCGGCCAGTCGCTGTCGTCGCCTGGTTGAAAATGGTGTGAACCTTGCCCGTGCCTGGATGGATTTCCTTTGTCAGCCCTTCGATATACGTCGAGCGCAGCTTGCCGAGCTGACGGAAGTGAAGGATCGACTCAATGATCGGATGGTAAGGGGCCAGTTTTTCCAAAACGTCGGCGCTGGTGGACGGCCCCGTCTTTGTTTTTTTCAACACCGGAAGGGCCAGCTTGTCGAACAGGATTTCCCCCAGCTGCTTCGGCGAGTTGATATTAAAAGACGTGCCGGCCAATTCATAGATTTGTCCGGTCAGCTTCTCCAGCTGGGCGTCCAGTTCTTCACCCATTTGCTGCAGCCGCTGCTCGTTTACCTTGACCCCCTGTTTTTCCATCGTGGCCAAAACGAGGCTGAGCGGTCCTTCCATCTGGTCAAGCAATTCATCCAGCTTGCTTGCGCCCATCTCTTCTTTGATCTTCGGTACGCTCTGGTACATGGCGGCAGCCTTCAATGCCACGTGTTCGCTCAGTACATCCGTTTCCGGGACGAGCCGCTTTGCTCCTTTGCCGTAGACCTCTTCGTCCGGCATTACCCGCACATCCGCATAGTGAACGGCAATATCCGACACCTGCGGACTGCTCTCTGCCGCATTGAGCAGGTAAGAAGCCAAATAAATGTCAAAGCCGATGCCGGCCATGTCCAGTCCGTGCCATGCCAATCCGACCGTGTCGCGCTTCCCGTCAAATACCCACTTTTCCTTCGTTTCATCTGCCAGCCACTGGCGGAAAGCGGACCATTCCTTGGCTACATCAAAAGGAATGTAGAGCGAAACGCCTTTTGCAGCAAGACCGAAGCCCAAAATCGGCGCTCGGTGGTAATTTTCTCCGTCCATCTCCACGCAGACCGCCATCGGCGAGGTCAGCTTGTCCTCAAAGCGTTCCGCATCCCCGCTGTAGACCACATCGAAGGCAAACGGAGCGGCATCCCGCTGCTCGCCCTCAACCGCATTGCTTGTTCCTTTTACTTTGGGCAAAAGGGATTTGAACTCCATTTTTTTAAAGAATTCAATAACCGAATCGGCTGTATAGCCGGCGTAGGCGGTCTCTTCCACATCCACTTCCACCGGAGCGTCGCGCATGATCGTTGCCAACGCCTTGCTCAGCTTGGCCTTGTCGACGTTTTCCCGCAGGTTTTCTTGCAGCTTTTTGCCCGACACCTTATCAATATTCTCCAGCACCGATTCGACCGAACCGTATTCGTGCAGCAGCTTCAGCGCTGTTTTTTCACCCACCCCGGGCACGCCCGGTATGTTGTCCGAGCTGTCCCCCATCAGTCCCTTCAGATCGATGATCTGCAGCGGCTTCAGGCCGTATTTCTCGGAGATTTCCTGTGGTGTGTACATCTCGATCTCGCTCACGCCTTTGCGCGTCAAGGCGACCGAGACGTTGTCGGAAACAAGCTGCAGCATGTCCTTGTCCCCGGTGATAACCGTCGTTTTCCAATTGTTTTCGTCCGCTCGGAGCGTCAGGGTGCCGATGATGTCATCCGCTTCATACCCTTCCAGCTCAAACCGCTGGATCGAAAATGCGTCCAGCAGCTCGCGTATCAGCGGGAACTGCTCCGACAATTCCGGAGGCGTTTTGCTCCGGCCACCCTTGTACTCGGCAAACTCGCTGTGGCGAAACACCACCTTGCCCGCATCAAACGCAACCAGCACATGGGTCGGCTTCATTTCGTCCAGCACCTTGAGCAGCATGGTGGTAAAGCCCAGTACCGCATTTGTGTGCAATCCCGCTGATGTGGACAAAAGCGGCAAAGCGTAAAACGCCCGGTTGGCGATACTGTTCCCGTCTATCAACACCAAATGGCTCATTTTGTCCGCACCCTCTCACTTTTTTCGCTATCCTTCATCTTACCATAGGGGTCGGATAACGGCAAAGCTCAGGTGTTGCCAAGCAAGTCGGGTAATCGGCGGCTGGCTGACACACACTAAGAGGAAAAAGAAAGGCTGGCGATGCACATGACACTCGATAAACGGGGAAGCCTGCAAAAAGCACTCGCGTTCACGATTGCAAGCATGATCGTGTCCATCAGTATGTTGGCGGGAACGACAAGTGCTCAGGATGTCATTGAACGTCCCCCGCTCAAGCCGATTTCTGGGCCAAAAGCCAATCAGGTCGCGTTTGTCATCGATGACTTTGGCAACAACATGGAGGGAACAGAAGAGATCCTGGCTTTGCCCGTGCCTTTGACGGTGGCTGTCATGCCCTTTCTGCCGAGCACCAAGCGGGACGCGGAGCTTGCCCATGAAAAGGGGCATGATGTGTTTGTCCATTTGCCCATGGAGCCGATGAAAGGAAAGGCGTCCTGGATGGGGCCCGGGGGGATTACCACGAAAATGAGCAACGAGGAGATTCGCAAGCGTGTGGAAAATGCGATTGACGACGTTCCTCATGCAATCGGCATGAATAATCACATGGGCTCCAAGGCGACCGCAGACGAGCGCGTGATGCGAATTGTCCTGCAGGTTTGCAAGGAACGCGGCCTCATTTACCTGGACAGCAAAACCACGGCACGCAGCGTGGCGCAAAAGATCGCAAAGGAGCTGGGCGTTCCTTATCTGGAAAACGGAATATTTCTGGATGACGTCTACACCTTGTCGCACATCACCCGGCAGATGGAGCGGCTGTGCAAACGGATCGACAGCAAAGCCGGACCTGTGCATATTGCGATCGGCCACGTAGGGCCTCCGGGAAAAAAGACGGCCTCCGTCCTGTCCGAGTACATACCGCGGATACAGAAGGAGGCGTCGTTTGTAACGATTTCCATGTTAATTTCGAACGGGATGCCATAAACGTTCCCACCAGGTGCGCTTTTGCTCTCCCATTGATGCACGGCTGCCATCTCCGGCGAGCTCGCCCGTCAGGAGTAGGTATTCGCCAACAGCGTCGCTGATCACCCGGGCCAGCTTTTCCTGCTGCTCGGGATTGGTCAGCATGGTGCGGTCAGCGTAATTGCTAATGAACCCCATCTCCACAATGACAGTCGGACAATAGTCGTGGCGAAGCAGATAGTACGTCCTTCCCTTTACGGGTCGGCTGTTTGTCTTCGCCATCTGATTCATCGCATCCTGAAGCAGGGAGGCGAGCCAGTAGCTTTGTTCATTTTGCTGGTAAATGACCACCGGTCCCCGTCTTCTGCCGTCGGAAGACCAATTGACATGCAGACTGATCATCAGCTGTGGCCTGATCTCTTTGGCCAACTGTCGTCGTTGGGCCAAATCGCGGATATGTCTGGAGGGATTGTTCAACCATTGATTTTCATCGCTCAAGGCAACGTCCCGATCCCGATTGAGGACTGCTCTGTACCCCTGTTCGGTCAAAATCCGATATAAGCGTTTGCCCACCTCCAGATTAATCTCTTTTTCGAAAATCGTGCCGTGAGATGTTCCCGAATCCACACCTCCGTGCCCCACATCGATCAAGACCTGGACATTGGTTAGCGGCACTGCGGCAGCGGGCTCCGGCAGCAAAAGAAGGAAAGCGCTCAGCATCAAAAACAGCCATCGTTTTCTCATAGTGTTAGAATTGCCTCTCACCCGGCCATTCTATCCTTGATCTGGCATCGTACAACGATTGTGAATTTTCCGCAAGGCAGGTACAATAAGATTCATGCGAGCGATTATGACAAGAGGTGCTTCCCATGAACAAGCCGTTAGACAAGCCTTTATTTCCTCCGTATTTGGCCTTATTTTTCGGAGTTTTAGCGATATCGACATCTGCCATTTTCGTCAAGCTGTCTGACGCGCCTTCGCCGATCATTGCGACCTACCGACTCGTTTTCTCGGTCGTCTTGACCCTTCCGCTGCTGTTCTGGAATCGGGGAGCCATAGCGGAAATTGTGCGAATGCCGCGAAAGCAGTGGTTGCTTTGCGCACTGTCCGGCGCATTTTTGGCCAGCCATTTTTTGCTCTGGTTCGAATCGCTCAACTATACATCCGTAGCCAGCTCGACTGTCCTGGTAACCTTGCAGCCGCTGTTCGCCTTTATCGGCGGGTACTTCTTCTTTGGGGAAAAGCTGCGCCCGCTCGCGCTGACAGGCGGCCTGCTCGCCATCGCCGGCAGCTTCGTCATCGGCTGGGGCGACTTTCGCGTCGGGGGCATGGCCCTGTGGGGAGACATCCTCGCTTTGGCCGGAGCCGCTACTGTTACCGGCTACTGGCTGATCGCCCAGTATATTCGCCAATACCTTTCTTCCTTCAGCTATACATTGGTCGTCTACTCGATCACGAGCGTCATCCTGGTGGCGTACGATCTGGCATTCGGGTATTCGCTCACGGGCTATTCTGCAGCGAATTGGGGGTGGTTCTTCTGCCTGGCGCTGTTCCCTACCTTGCTTGGCCACTCGATCCTGAACTGGATCATCAAGTGGCTGAACACGACGACGATCTCCATGGGCATTCTCGGCGAGCCGATCGGAACTGCCATTCTCGCTTATTTTATCCTCGGAGAGGTCGTCACCATGCCGCAGTATGTCGGCGGTCTGATCATTCTGGCCGGTATCTACCTGTTTATCCGCAACAATCAAACATCCAAAGGAGTGGAATCCGGTGAACCAACTGCCTCCCCGCCGAAAAAGCTTGCGTGAGTACGTCAAAGGGTTAAGCGTCTGGGCCAAGATCGGCTGGACGATCTTTCTCGGCTACATCGTCGGCCGTATCGTGTACTGGATCATCAAGGTGTTTTCCTGATCGCTTGACCGCTGCCTACTTTTGTTCGTAAGCTTCATGCCTGGCCGTTATTTCAGCCCCGATTTCCACGATGCCATACGTATAGAGCGGCTGTTTTCGCTTGTCTGTCGGAGAACCGGGGTTGAACAGCAGGATGCCGTTCCTCTCTTCCCATAGCGGAATGTGGGAGTGGCCGAAAATAATCAGATCGACCGTTTGACCGGAGAATGTATCGACGGCCCTTTGCGGGGTCGTCTTTCCTTTTCCGTCCCCGTGGACGACGCCGATCCGCTTTCCTTTTGCTTCCACGATTTCTACCCGGTTCAGCCGGGCTTTGACTTGATCATCGTCTGTATTGCCCCATACTCCGACGACGTGGGCGATCTCGCTTAGCTCCTCGTAAACCTGGAGGGTATTCCAGTCGCCGGCATGGATAATGAGCTCCACTCCGCGCAGTCCTTCGATTAGCGGCTTTGGGAGCGTGTGTCCCCGTCTGGGGAGGTGAGTATCTGATACGACACCGATTTTCATCTGCTTTCTCCTCCACTGCCACTCAACTGGCAGCGTTCAGTAAGACTATTCTTCTTTCTAGCCCCAGGATTTCCATTCCATACATGAAAAAAGAAGGCACAAAAGTCCAGTAAATGGAGCTTCCGTGCCATCGGCTTTTCACTAGATTCCATTGATCAAATCCGTGTTTCTTCTTTTTATAAAACCTTCACTGTCCAACCGAACTTGTCCTCAACCTCGCCGTACTGAATGCCTGTCAGCGTGTCGTACAGCTTCATCGTCAGCTCGCCGACTTCCTGACCGTTGATGAACATTTGATGCTGGTTCCAGTTCAATTCTCCGATCGGGGAAATAACAGCGGCGGTACCGGTTCCGAATGCTTCTTCCAGTTCGCCGTTGGCGTGTGCCTGCTGCAGCTCCTCCATGGAGATGCGCTTTTCATGAACGGGAAGTCCCCAATCCCGGAGCAGCTGGAGTACGGAATTTCTCGTTACGCCGTCGAGAATGCTGCCGTTTAATGCGGGCGTCCAGATTTCCCCTTTGACTTTGAAGAAGACGTTCATCGCGCCGACTTCTTCAATGTACTTGCCTTCGACGCCGTCCAGCCACAGTACTTGCTCGTAGCCCAGAACCTTGGCTTCAGACTGCGCCTTCAAGCTGGCCGCGTAGTTGCCTGCTGTTTTGGCGTTCCCGGTCCCGCCTCTGACAGCCCGCACGTACTTGCTTTCTACGTGGATTTTAACAGGCTTCATGCCTCCAGCGTAGTAAGCCCCTACCGGCGAGAGGATGATGACGAGCTTGTAGGAATGAGAAGGACGGACACCCAAATACGGCTCTGTGGCAATCATGAACGGACGGATGTATAGAGAAGTGCCCGGCGCGGACGGAATCCAGTCCTGGTCAATCTTGATCAGTTCCCGCAATGCCTCCAGGACGAAAGCTTCATCGATCTGCGGCATGTCGATGCGCTCGTTGGACACATTCATTCTGTGCATGTTTTTGTCCGGACGGAACAGAAGGATGTTGTTTTCCCGGGTCCGATACGCTTTTAACCCTTCGAAAACGGACTGGCCGTAGTGAAACACCATGGCTGCCGGATCAAGCGTGAGCGGTGCATACGGCACGATACGCGGATCATGCCAGCCTTTCCCTTCGCTATAGTCCATTACAAACATGTGATCGGTGAAAATCTGGCCAAAGCCCAGCTTGTTGAAATCGGGCTTTTCCTTTTTTTCAGTGGCTAATGAAACCTCAAGCTGTAGGGCCATAGGTCATGCATCTCCCTTTTTATGAAGTACAAGTCAAAATCTTTTATCATGATAATTAAAACACAATTTTCTGCTTTCGGCACCTTTCTTTCCACAAGGCAAACCTTGGGAAGCACAGGCGACAGGAAAATGCCCTAACCCTATTTCCGGCCACAGCAAGGGGTAGTACCAGCGTAGCCTATACAAATCTTTCATTAATGATGTAATCCTGCTCTTCGTTTGTACGCGAAGATTTCCTCGACGGCTCGACGATACCCACCCGCAGCTCGGAACGAATCGCCAATTTCTGCACATACCTTTCGCATGGACGCATCCTTAAACACCCGTTCCGCCGCCTCTCTGAGATCTCCTGCGGTTAAGCCTTCTGGATTTAGGTGGATGCCTGCCCCGAGTTCAGCTACCCTTCGAGCCAAATAAGGCTGGTCAGCACTTTGTGGAAGGACAATCAGCGGCACACCGTAATAAAGGCCTTCACTCGTGCTGTTCATGCCGCCATGCGTGACAAACAATTTGGCGCGCTGCAGTATTTCGAGCTGCGGCACGTAGCTCTGAACAATAAAATTTGCCGGAATGTCTCCCAAATCCAATAGATCGGTTTGTCTGCCAACAGACAGGATCACGGTGTACTTCGTTTCGGCGAAGGCCGCAAAACAAAGTTTGTAAAAATCCACGGCTCGATTGATTACGGTGCCAAGTGAAATATAAATCAGGTGTTCTGTATTTATCGGGGAGAAGTCAAATTGATCGTGTGGGCGGGGCACGATAGACGGTCCAACAAAGTTGTATGTCTCGTCGAATTGTTCTTTATCCGGTTGAAAAAGCTTCGACGTATAAATGATAGTCATTGGCGCGGGATTGCAGAAAATCTCATAGGCAGAACCAACTTGCACATTGTATTTCGCTTGCACATGACTCCGCAGCTCTTGATACTCCTGTTGCGAACGTCTAATATCGTTCTCTGGAAATTTGCGTGAAAGGCTATCTTGCAGACGGTCAAAGCTATCTTGCTGCATTGCAAAACTGCTACATGAGCTGATTGCCGGCAGGTCGAGTATTTGTGCAAGCAAACGCCCACAGCCGAACATCGAGTCATGAATGAGGTAATCAAAATGGTCTCCTTTTGTTTGAGTAAGGAGACTGGGAATGACGATGTCGGCGGTGCGCAATAGCCCGCCCACTCGGGCCCAAGGATTTCGTCCCCCGGCAAGGAACGCTTCTACAAATTTGTTTCCATCGAACGTGATCACCTCTGCGCCCGTTGGCTCTACGCGATCACGATATTGTTCCGCTGTAAAGTAAACCACTTCTTCGCCTCGACGGATAAGTTCTTGAACAACGCCGAGGGTTGGATTGATATGTCCTTCCGAACCTCCGTTGATGAACAAAACGCGTGCCATAGTCATCACCTTTCATCATGAAGTACACAGCTCCAGGCGCAAACCATTTGCGTCGTCGCCACCACTATACATTCACTAACGCTCAATCCCCTCCATACGAAGGTTATTGATTAATTGTAGAACCCACTCTTCGTCAAAACGGAGTTTGTCCAACCTATGCCGGAACCAGATCAAATTGTAGTGTCGTTCCGCATCGGGCATCATTTCGTCTTTGCTCACATTCTCCACCCGTTCTTCTTCATGGCGGATCTCAAACCGCAGGTAATCCTTGTACTGGTGCAAAATCAAGAACTGCAGTTCTCTGCTGATCATGTCAAAATTTGAAAACTTGGTATAAAAATGCAGCTCATAATCCGGCGAGTATGGAATCGGTTCTTCCATTAGCTGAAAAAAGCGGCGTCTGCCATCCTCCGTTATTCTGTACATTTTTTTCTTCTTTCCTCTTCCCTGCCGGGCACCTTCCTGCTGTTCATCGGGGACCTGCTCGATCAGCCCATCTGCAACCAGGCTATGAATAAGCGGATACAGCACCCCCCAGCTGATTTTTCGCGTAGGTCCGATAATCCCGTTCAAAATCGTGTGCAGCAAATACCCATGCATCGGAGATCCCGTCAATTCGCCTAGTATGAACAATTCGGTCAAGCTTATGGCCTCCTTAATCGATTGATCTGCCTCCATTATATCTAAAAGATATAATATCACAATATATTTTTTTGTTATAAAAGACGCCCAAGAGGTGCAGAAGAACAAAAAAAGAGGCGTCCCCAAAACGAAAAAACGCTTTGAGAACAACCTCTCGCTTCTTGAAATATGCCAGCCATTACGCTGCCGCTTTTTGCTTTTCTTCCGCGGCGCCTTGTTTCTTCGGCTTTTTGTGCAGGAAGTAAATCAGCGGAATCGAGCAGAAAATGGGGATGGATGAAATCAGCATCGCGTCGGCAATGCCGCGCACGGTTGCTTCCTTTATGATCATCCCCATCAGCACGGAGCTGGCTCCGCCTTGCGCTGTTGCCGCATCCACGCCCGCCTGGGTAAACATGCCGGTCAAGCCTCTGATAAAGTCAGCAGCTGCCGTAGATGTGATGGTAATGCTTTCGGAAATCGTCGCAGAGTGGAAGTTCGTCCGAGTCGTCATGACCATCGTCAAGAGCGCGATCCCGAACGAGCTCATCACCTGCCGGATCACGTTGGACAAGGACGAGGCTTTCCCTACGATCATCCGGGGGACGGCGTTCATCCCTACGGTCGACAGTGTCATCATGCACAATCCGATTCCCAGACCGCGAATCGTCAGGATCGTATTGAGCCAGTGGTGCGGCGTATCCGCCTCCAGATTGTGCAGCTCAAATGTCGTGATCCCCATGACTGTCAAACCTACCAGGGCAATCGGACCGATTCCGTATTTGTCAAACAGCTTCCCGCTGATCGGCATCATGATGGCCATCGCGATTGATTGGGGCATGAGCAGCAAGCCTGAATCCATCGCCGACATGCCCTGAATGTTTTGCAGGAAGATCGGCATCATGAAGATCCCGCCCATCATCCCCATCATGACGAAGCTTGAAGTGATCACGCTGAGCGTAAACACCGGTATTTTAAACAGACTCAGATCAAGCAGTGGCTGCTCCTTGCCAAGCTCCACCCATACGAACAGAGCCAGACTGGAAAAAGCGATGAAAAACAGGCTGACAATGAAGAAGGAGCTCCATCCTTCCGACTGGCCTTTGCTGAGCGCCAGAAGCAGGGTCCCAAAAGCGATGATCGACAGAATCGCTCCCGGGTAATCAAACTTCAGATCAGGCTTCTTCTCCGTTTCCTTCAACAGGGCGCTGCTCATGATAATCGCGAAAATGCCCACAGGGACGCTGACCAGGAACAGAAAATGCCAGTTGAGGTATTGGATCAAATATCCGCCGAGCGTCGGCCCTACAGCAGGGGCCACCATCGAAGCGATCCCGAACAAACCGAGCGCCATCCCGATTTTTTCCCGGGGGACGATCATGTAAATCATCGACATCCCGATCGGCATGATCAACCCCCCGCTCAGACCTTGAATGATGCGGAAGGCGATCATACTCGTGTCGCTCCAGGCCATCGCGCACAAGACGGAGGATGCCGTAAACGCGATCAGCGAGATCAGGAAGACCCGTTTGTATCCGAATTTGTCGCCGAGGGAACCGCTCATGGGAATGACAACGGCGTTGGCAAGCATGTATCCCGTCAATACCCATTGGATCGTATCAGTGGTTGAACCGAATACGTTTACCAGCGTTGGCAAGGCGACGTTGATCAGACTGTTGTTCAAGATAGCAACGAAAGTCCCCATGAGGATGGCCAGAAGTGTAATCCACATTCCGCCACTCCCGCCGTCCTTTTGCTGTGTCGCTGCTTCCGCCATTTTTATCACCTCCGCTAGTTGACGATTACTTTGCTGCCTTCGGCCAATGAATCAGTCGGTGTCAGCACCAGACGGTCGTTTTGGTTCACACCTTGCGTGACACTCGTCCATTCGCCCGATGTTTCTCCTACAGAGACTTCCACCTGATGAACGACATCCTGGTCTACTTTGAAAACGTAATGTTTATTGTCTTTCGTTACGATAGAAGAAGCGGGCACTTTCCAAGAGTTGGATGCTTCTGCCTGATTCGGCAGGTACACCTCGGCAAGCATGCCGGCGCGCAGCTCGCCGTCTTTATTGTCTACCGTTACTTTGATTGGGAAAGAGCTGCTGTTGGCGTCAGAGATCGGGCTGACGAACTCTACGGTTCCCTTCAGCACCTTTCCGCCAAGACTGTTAACCTTCACATCGACCGGGGCGCCTACCTTGATCTGGTTGATCTGCTCTTGCGGAACGCTCGCTTCCACTTTTACCCGGTCCATGTTGACCAGTACGAGGAGCGGCGCGCCCGGCTGTGCCATTTCACCCGGATCGATGTTTTTCTTGGCGACGATACCGGAAATCGGCGATTGGATCATCGTGTTTTGATAAGTGTTTTTCGCAAGCTCCAGGCTGGATTGCAGGCGGCTCACCTCAGCCTGCAGGGCTGCTATTGTATTGGAGGTAGGTCCCTCCTTGGCCAAATCGTATTGGGCCTGTGCCTGGTCGAGGGCTGTCCTTGCCTTTTCCAGATCGAGTGTAGTCTTTTCGTACTCGGCTTGGGAAATCGCGCCCGAGTCAAACAACGCCTTCATCCGGTTGGCTGTATTTTCAGCCACCTGCAGCGTAGCTTTTGCCTGCTCCACACCGCTTGCCAGGCGTTGCAGCTCTTGTGTCCGCGCTCCTGCCTGGGTGTCATGCAGCCGCGCTTGTGCGCTCGCGATCGCGGCTTCGGCTTGCTTCATTTGCTCCAGGTAATCTGTCGCCTCCAGCGTTACGAGGATGTCGCCTTTTTTTACGACAGAGCCTTCCTTTACATTGACCTGTGCTACTTTTCCGGACAGCTTGGAAACGACTTGAATTTCATCAGCTGCTGCTATTTTACCGTTGGAGATCGCACTGGTTCCGGCCATGTCCGCTTTCCATACCTTTACAACCGGAGCGCTTTCTGATGGTCCGGCTGAAGACGGCTCACTGCATCCAGCCGCAATCAGCGAAACGGCTGCCAATACGGTACCCAGCGTCTTCCATTGTCTCGCTTTATTCATGTTTTTACATCTCCTTCACGTGCACTTTGATTTCTGCGTTCAGTCCGGCGGCCAGATGAAGCCCAGCGGTATCGTCGATCGCGATTTTGATCGGAATGCGCTGGGTGACTTTGGTAAAGTTGCCGCTTGTGCTAACAGCAGGCATCAACGAAAAAGTGGAGTTTGTCGCTTGGCCGATCTCGATCAAGTGTCCAAGCAGCTTGGTTTTCGGATAGGCATCCAGCACAATGTCCACTTTTTGTCCCAGTTTCAGCCGGTTGAGCTCTGTTTCCTCCACATTGGCAGAAACGTACAGCTTGGATTCGTCAACGACCATGGCGATGGATTGACCCGGGGAAACAACCTCCCCTTCCTTTGCCAGCGTTTTGATCACCGTACCTGTAATGGGTGCGCGAAGAAGAGCATTTTCCAGAAGATTGGTCGTCAGATTGGTCGTATCCTGTTGCCCTACGATTTGATCGGCAACGACCGTATCGCCATCCGCAATGGAAAGCTTCTGGAGCTTTCCGGCAATACGCGGCATAACGCGGTAAATGTCTCCGCTGATTCGTGCGTCTTCGGTAGTAACGTAATGACTGCCTTGATACCAGTAGTAATAGCCGATGCCTCCTCCCGCTGCCACCACCAGGAGCAAGATGACATACAAAATGATTTTTCGCTTCATGGTTTCTCCTCAGCTTTCTTTCTCTAGTTTGGTGATCAGAGTCTCCAAGGCGCGAACGATTTGCCCCAGCTCTGCATCAGAAAAGTCGCTAAACAGTGTACTGTAGTACGCTTCAGAAAAGATCGGCAGTTTTTCGAATTGCTCCCTCACTTTATCCGTCGAGCGAATCCAGACAACGCGGCGATCTTTTTCATCTCTTAGACGTTCTACCAGCTGCTCTCTCTCCAACCGATCAATGATGCCTGAAACCGTACTGTAAGACAGATCGACAGCCTTGCTGATCTGGCCGATGGTGAGCATTTCATCTTTAAGATGCCGCAAAACCATCAACTGCGGATAGGTCAATCCGACTTTCTCCAATTCTCTGGCAGCAATCATGTTGATCGTCTTGTTCAGGCGTTTTAAAAGGTCGCGGATGACCACTGGCTTGTTCATGGCTTCCCCCTTCTGATCAATTTATTTCGCACACGAAATTTTATCACACGAAATACTATACGTGTTTTCGTTTATGATTACAACCTTTTTTTGAATTGCATTTGAATAAAACTGTCTTCTGTTGAACATTTTTTTCTTTAAAAACGAGGAAGACAGCCCCCTGGAGCAGGTGCTGTCTTAAACTGGAAGCTGCGAACTGACAACTGTTGTACCCTTATGCGAAACAGGACCGGCTGGCTCTTCTTCCGGAAGCTGAAACTGTACGCTTGGCACATTTCTCGGTTCGTATTCAATCTCCGGGAATGAGTGAATCGTCACCATCATGCTTCCATTCGCGGAATAAGCACAGATCAGGATCGGATATGCGTATTTGTTCTGGAAGACGAAATCGGGGCCATACCAGCTTACGGTAGCATCCCTGCCTGGAGGAACATACGGCACGTTGCGGCTGTGCGAATACCTTTTCACGATATGTAGGCCAGCTTTGTCAACTGCATTGAACAGAGTCGAAGAAACCTGGCAAATCCCGCCGCCAATCCCCTCCGACAGTTCTCCTCTGACGATAATCGGCGCTTCGAGATAGCCTCTGCTTTTCGTTCGCTTGCCCACCACTTTATTGAAAGAAAACGTTTCTCCCGGCAGAACGACATAGTTGTTAATCGCTTTCGTAGCCAGCTGTATGTTATGAGAGCGATTGTGGTTTCGCGGATTAAAATACGTCGTGTATTGACCGATCCTGCGCTTGCGCACCTGCTCCAGCAAAGCGCGGTCCACACGCGGAAGCACATCGCGCACGACAGGGGTGATCTGGGCCGGGCCGTTTCCGTAAAAGTAGGCATACACCTGGCCCCAAAAGGCCTTTTCATCCAGAGCTTGTCCTCTCTGTTCAGCGATAATCTGCCCTCGCTCATTGATAGCGGCATCTACCGGTGCCCGATAGACTTGAGCCGCAACACTTTTTCGCACCTCATCCAGCCTCGCCTCGTCTATCAAAGGGACGCCCGAAAGCGGCAATGTGTAATCGGCGCGATCCAGATAGGCAATCGGGGTTCCCTGCCAGACGATCCGGAGGAAATCGGTTGCGTCCAAGGGATGCACAAGAAGCATCAGTGCCATGACAAAAGAAAAACCCATCCGGCTGCTCACCTCCTTGGCATAGTATGAGCAGTCAAACGGGTTTCATGCGAATGGTCCGTTCTCCAGTCGGCCTCTCTGGCCGACTAGCTGTCAGTTTCAAGCAGGCTATCTGTCAGACCCCAGTTGGCTGGAGATCGCTGCCTCAAGCTCTGCGAGTTTTCTTTCGTCTGTCGCTTCCTGATAGATCAGAGACAAGCGGATCCGGCATTCCTCTGCCGCCTTCAAGCAGGCAGTGCCTCTTTTCGTCGCCTCCTTGTAACGCTTCTGGAAGGTGGCGATTTGACTTTGATACCGCTCATCCGTCCCTGGCTGGATTGCCCTCTCGTACATGTCGATGACCTCGTCGGCATCCCGCTCCGGAAAGTATTCATGCGGGGCTGTACTGTCAAAGATGGCGAGACCCCGTTCCGGCAGGACCACCATATCCAGGCTGTTCGGGTCCAGGCCGCAGTGGTATACCTCCGCATCAAATCCCCGTCTCTGCGCTTCTGCGACCAGGCGCTTCAAGATCGTGGATTTGCCCGATCCCGGCCTTCCTTTTATCAAATACCGCTTCGATACTTCCGCTGTCAGGTTGGGGACGAAATCCTTCGGACCCGCAGAAGTGGCTGCTCCCAAATACATCCGTCGGACTCGGGCTCTCTTCGCCGCTGTATCCTCACCGAAAAACAGGCGGATCACTTCGTCGCCCACCTGATTCGCCTTTTCCCGGTCGAGGTGGGCGATAAAGATACCCTCCCATTCATCGTGAATCCGCAGCGCTTCCGCAAACGCTTGGTGCGCCTCCAGCGTGCTTGCCTCGATCCGCTCGAGCAAAGTAACGATTTCTTCGCGATGAGACGCAAGCTTTTGTTTATCCACAGCATCTTGCAAATTGACATAGGTCTCGATCAAGCCGGGTCCCTCGGGCTTGAACTGGCGCGGGTATCCGCCGTCAACTACTGCTGCACTCCACTCCGGTATCACTACGCCATCAAAGGCTCCATTCACAAAAGGAGAGTGAATCCATTCGACCCGCTGGCCAAGTCGAATCGCCTGTTCTCCGATTTTTTCGATTAACCTGCTGGCGAGTCCCTCTGCATCGCCAGTAAGAACAATGCGCCGATCGATCCCGGTCAGTATCGCGTTCAAAAAAGACCGATACCCTCTCGCTGTATTTCCGCCTGCATAAATATGACGCTCGTTGACGCTCATGGCAATCCCTCCTGTAGAACTAAAAGCAAAATCAGCTTCCCGATATCGTATGCAGCAGCCGCCCATTAGGCGATTGTACCAATACGGACGTGCCGGCGTTCAGTAACAGCTTGCAGGCAAGCAAAAAGGCCGCTCTGCGATGCAGTCAGCGGCCTTCTTCCTGAGTCTTCTATTCTAATTGTTCAGATCGGTCATTTTTCCGGTGCTCATGTAAATAATCCACTCGCAAATGTTGGTCACATGATCCGCGATCCGTTCCAGATACTGTGCCACCAGCAACAGATGCGTGCCCTGCGAGATCGACTGTCCGTTCTTGGTCATCACGTCGATGAGATCCCGGAAAATCGTCGAAAACAATTTGTCGACAATGTCGTCGCGGGCCGCAATCTCTTCTGCCGCCTGCTTGTCAATCCCGATATAGGCATTCAGGCTGTCCCGCACCATCGCCTTGACATGATCCGCCATCAACGGAATATCGATCAG
Organism: Brevibacillus sp. FSL K6-6036; assembly: GCF_037964015.1. NCBI lineage: Bacteria > Bacillati > Bacillota > Bacilli > Caryophanales > Paenibacillaceae > Brevibacillus > Brevibacillus sp. FSL K6-6036. Next base: position 1,360,702 of record NZ_CP150173.1, on the reverse strand, counting down.
CGGCTTCACATACGGCTCGGCCATCAACCTCCGCGTAGTCTTCGCAATCGAGACCGCGTGATCGCCCATCCGCTCCAAATCGGTCACCAGCTTGAGCATCGTCCCCAGCCGCCGGAGGTCTCCGCCGACCGGCTGTTGCAAAGCGATCATCTGAAAGCAGCCGACCTCGATCTCGTGCTCCAGCTCGTTGATCAGGTGGTCGCTGGCGATGACTTGCTCGGCCAGTTGAACGTCACGCTCGACCAGGCTTTTGATCGATTTATGAATAGCTTCCTCTACTAGCGTCCCCATCGACATCAGCTTGCGATGCAAGCCGTCAAGCTGTTCTTCGAAAGCATGTCGCGTCATACCCTGTTTCCCCCTCATTTGTCTGTCACGACCATGGTACAAGGGGAATGTATACCGGGAGTAAAGGGAGTGTTATCTTTGTGTAAATGTTTCAAAAGCTCTCTACCATTCAATCGGCAGTGTCACTGTAAAGGTGCTGCCCTTTCCTTCCACGCTCTTCACCGTGATTTGCCCGTGGAGGCTTTCTACCAGATGCTTGACGATGGCAAGGCCCAATCCCGTGCCGCCCGAGTCGCGGCTGCGCGCTTTATCGACCCGATAAAACCTTTCAAAGATCCGCGGCAAATCCTGTTCCGGGATGCCGATGCCCGTGTCTGTCACCTGGATTTGCACGTGCCTGCTGTCCTGACGAAGCTCAAGCGTAATAGCCCCGCCCTCCGGCGTGTAGACGACAGCGTTGGTCACGAGATTTAAAATAATCTGTTGCAGACAGTCCTTGTCGGTCGTGAGCGTGATTCGCGGCTCTGCTTTGGGCAATGTGATCGAGATTTGCTTGCGCTGCGCCTGGTCTTGCAGGAGCGCAACGGTCGAGCTGATCAGGTCCTGAACATTGACCTGCACCAAATTCAAGGAAATTCGCTTCTGCTCGATTTTGGAGAGGTCGAGAATGTCCCGGATCATCCGATACAGTCTCTCGCTCTCATCAGAGATGATCTGCAGGAAATTGCGGCACGTCTCTTCGTCCTGCATCGCTCCGTCCAGCAGTGTTTCCGTAAAGCCCTTGATGGATGTGATCGGCGTCCGCAGCTCATGCGAGACGTTCGCCACGAAATCGCTCCGCATCTTTTCCAGACGGCGTACCTCGGTAAAGTCGTGCAGGACGACAACGACTCCTTTGGCTTCCCCTTTAAAGTTGATGTAGGGAGCAAAATTGACCTCAAGGATGCGCTCCTGCGGATAGTAAATATGCACTTCCTGCCGGAACTTTTCTCCGCGGTCCAGACAGCGGTCGATATACTGGCTTAGTCCGAAGCTTTTCCCCGCTTCGATGTGGAGCTTCCCGATCAAGTCGTTGGCCGAGGTTCCCAACAGCCGCTCTACCGCCGGGTTCACCAGCATAATCCGGCGCTGTTCCGAAATAAAAATGACACCGCTTGTCATATTGGTCAGCACACCCGAGAGTCTCTGCTGATTTTCCGAGATTTCGTACATCTGCTGCTCAAGGCTGGACGCCATGAAATTGATCGCGGTTGCCAACTGCCCGATCTCATCTTTTGCCTTGATCCTGACGCGGCTCTCGTACTCGCGCTGCGTGATGTTTCTCGCTACCCGCGTAATTTCTTCGATCGGCCTCGTGATGTTGTAAGAAATGCGGGAAACGACGATCGAGCCGAGCACCAGGGTAACGAGCAATCCCGTCACCAGGCTGTACCACAGATTGTGTACCGTGTCGGTAATATCCTGCATCGACATCGCCGAGCGGACCGCACCGATAATTTGATCTTCGACAACGATCGGAACCGCGACATACATCATTTCGTAGCCCAGCGTCTCGCTGTAATGTCTGTCTATGCCCGTCTCCCCGCGAAGCGCGGCCGAAAACTCGGGACGGTCGGCGTGGTTCTCCATTCGCTCCTGTTCATACGTATTGTCAAACAGCACGCGGCCTGTACGGTCTATCAAGGTAAGCCGCACCTCTTCTCCCGGAGCCACCTGTTCCACCCTCTTGGCCAGTGTAATTTCGTCACTGAGCACTTCCGGGCGGACCGCCTGCGCTACCAGCTTGGATTCGCGGGTCAGAAGCTCGCTCAACGTCTCCAGGTAGGAACGCTCCAAAACCTTGGCAAAATACATGCCCATCAATAATAAGACAAGAGAAATCAGTCCGAGAATCGTGAGGGTGAGTTTGATCCGAAATCGCGTCAAGGAATCAGTCCCCCTGTCATCCTTCCAGCTTGTAGCCTAGGCCGCGAACGGTTTTGATATAACGGGGACTTTTCGTGTCTTCCTCCAGCTTTTCGCGCAAATGGCTGACATGCACGTCGACGATCCGCGAGTCGCCGATGAAGTCGTAATTCCAGACGGCATTCAGCAATTGGTCCCGAGTCAGGACTCTGCCGTGATGGCTGGCGAGATAATGGAGCAGTTCAAATTCCTTTGGCGTCAGCTCCACCTTCTCACTGCCTCGAAACACTTCGTATTTTTCCGGATAAATCCTGATTTCCCCAAATTGCAATACTACCTCGTCCGGGGCGGCCGCCGCCTCGGAAGATGTCTGGGTACGGCGAAGAATCGCTTTTACCCGGGCGATCACTTCTCTGGGGCTGAAAGGCTTCGTCAAGTAATCATCCGCCCCCAGCTCGAGACCAAGGATTTTGTCCAGTTCATCGTCTTTGGCTGTCAGCATCAGGATCGGCGTGTTGTTGCGCTCCTGGCGCAATGTTTTGCAGACGTCCATGCCTTCCATCTTGGGCAGCATCCAGTCGAGAATAATAAAATCAGGCTGCTCCGTGCGAGCCATATCCAGGGCCTGCTTTCCGTCACAGGCAGTTATTACTTGAAAACCGGCTTTTTCCAGGTTGAATTGCAGCAATTTGACGATAGACGCCTCGTCGTCTACCACTAAAATCTTTGTCATTATGTTTCCCCCCTACGCTGCCGTCCTCGGCTCTTCTCTAGTGTTCTCACGTTCCAGTCTGCCAAATCCAGCTTAGGTAAGACAAGTAATTTTTTTGTAAAGATGTTGTTGGGGCTGTGGTGGAGGAGATGAAACAGGAGAAAACTGCTGCAGGTTCGGTGGGACACTTGCTGGGGGCGGGGGGGTGTCCGGCGCCAAAGCAAAAGCGGAACCGCGTCCAAAAGCAGCAGGTTCATTGATGTCTCTCAGAGTTGGACGCTGAAAGCGTGTTCCGCTTTTGCTTTGGTGCCTGGGTAGTGTCCCAAAGACCTTTGCCGTTTTCTCCTGTTTCATCTCTACAGCCATAGTGGTTGGAGGGGGTGTTTTTAGCAGATACAGGAAGCATAAGGGTGAAAGCGATTCGAAGATGAGCAGGCATGAATCATTGTTAACTTTTTTCAGGAAAAATCAAAAGACGCCCCCTTGGGAGCGTCTTTCACTAGTAATAGCTATTGCGGGACTTTGTTATTGCAAAACCTTCATGACATTGCGCACGGAGTCGGCGGATTTGTCGAGGGCGGCTTTTTCTTCCGCAGTCAGTTCCAGCTCGATGACTTTCTCGATGCCTTTTCCGCCGAGCAGGGTTGGCACGCCGAGGTAGATGTCATTGTAGCCGTACTCGCCTTCCAGATAAGCGATGGAAGGCAGAATGCGTTTTTTGTCCTTCAGGATGGCTTCTGCCATTTGAACGAGAGAAGCAGCCGGCGCATAGTAAGCGGAGCCGTTGCCCAGCAGGTTGACGATCTCTCCGCCGCCTTTGCGGGTACGCTCGACGATCGCGTCCAGGCGATCCTTCGGAATCAGCGTTTCCAGCGGTATACCGCCCGCATAGGAGTAGCGTACCAACGGGACCATGTCGTCGCCGTGGCCTCCCAATACAAAGCCGGTAACGTCTTCTACGGACACGTTCAGCTCCATCGCTACAAAGGTGCGGAAACGGGCTGTATCCAGCACGCCGGATTGGCCGATTACGCGCTCTTTCGGGAAACCGGACGTTTTGAAGAACGTGTAGGTCATCGCATCGACCGGGTTGGACAGAACCAACACGATGGAGTTCGGAGCGTGCGTTTTCACTTGCTCTGCAACGGAGCGCATGATGCCTGCGTTGGTGTTGACCAGATCGTCGCGGGACATGCCTGGCTTGCGGGCAATCCCAGCCGTGATGATGACAAGGTCAGCACCCTTGATTTCCGCATAGTCCGCTGTGCCCGTGATGCTGGAGTCAAAACCGAGGACCGGAGAAGATTCCATCATATCGAGCGCTTTCCCTTTTGTCGGGTTTTCCAGTTGCGGAATGTCCACCAGCACGACATCTCCCAGTTCTTTTTGAGCCAGAATGAATGCTGTCGTTGCACCAGTGAAGCCGCTGCCGATCACTGCGATTTTTTTGCGTTGGAATGCCATATAAGGTCGCCTCCATAGCATTGCTTTTTGTTGGTTTGCTAATGGTCCCAGAAAGCCTTTTTGCTCGGTACTTTACACTTACATGTTTTTGATCAGGGCATCAGCGAACTCGGAGCATTTCAGCTCGGTTGCGCCTTCCATCAGACGTGCGAAATCGTAGGTTACGGTTTTCGCGGAAATTGTTTTTTCCATGGAGTTGATGATCAGATCTGCCGCTTCGTTCCAGCCCAGGTGACGGAGCATCATTTCGCCGGAGAGGATGACGGAAGACGGGTTCACTTTGTCCAGACCGGCATATTTCGGAGCAGTACCGTGAGTCGCTTCGAAGATTGCGTGTCCAGTCAGGTAGTTGATGTTTGCGCCAGGAGCGATACCGATACCGCCTACTTGTGCAGCCAGCGCGTCGGAGATGTAGTCGCCGTTCAGGTTCAGTGTAGCTACTACGTCGTACTCAGCCGGACGAGTCAGGATTTGCTGCAGGAATGCATCGGCAATCACGTCTTTTACGATGATTTTGCCTGCTGCTTCTGCTTCTTTTTGCGCTTTGTCAGCGTCGCCGCCTTCTGCTTTGATGCGGTCGTATTGCGCCCATGTGAATACTTTGTCGCCGAATTCGGCTTCAGCTACTGCATAGCCCCAGTTTTTGAACGCGCCTTCGGTGAATTTCATGATGTTGCCTTTGTGTACGAGGGTTACGGATTTGCGCTTGTTGTCGATCGCGTAGTTGATCGCTGCGCGAACCAGACGCTCGGTACCTTCTTTGGAAACAGGCTTGATGCCGATACCGGATGTTTCCGGGAAGCGGATTTTCTTCACGCCCATTTCGTTTTGCAGGAAGTCGATTACTTTTTTCACTTCCGGTGTACCTTCAGCCCACTCTACGCCAGCGTAGATGTCCTCGGTGTTTTCGCGGAAGATCACCATATCTGTCAATTCAGGATGTTTTACCGGAGAAGGAACGCCATCGAAGTATTGAACAGGACGTACGCAAGCGTACAGATCGAGCTCCTGGCGCAGCGCCACGTTGATGGAACGGATTCCGCCGCCGACTGGTGTAGTCAGAGGGCCTTTGATTGCGATCAGGTATTCGCGAACAGCAGTGAGGGTATCCTCAGGCAGCCACTCGCCGTATTGGTTGAAGGATTTTTCACCTGCGAATACTTCGAACCAAGCGATTTTCTTTTCGCCTTTGTATGCTTTTTCTACGGCTGCATCCAACACGCGAACAGATGCATTCCAAATATCAGGACCCGTACCGTCCCCTTCGATGAACGGGATGATCGGGTTGTTCGGTACTACCAGTTTGCCGTTATCTACTGTGATCTTTTGGCCAGAAGTTGGCTGCGACAAGTTTTTAAACACAAGAAATCCCTCCAGTATATGGAAAATAATGGTAGAAAAATATTTCCAGACGTAGGAGAACTACCACACTCGGTGGTAGTTCTCAAGCAGGTGCTTAGGAGTGTGGGCCCGCTATGGTGCCGCCTCCTCCACGATCGGAATAGCAAGGGTCATTAGCGGCGGTCGATTGGCACGTAGTGCTGGTTGACCGGTCCAGTGTAGTCGGCGCGCGGACGGATCAGGCGATTGTTTTCGTACTGCTCCATGATATGCGCAGTCCAGCCGGACATTCGGCTAATCGCAAAAATCGGCGTGAACAGATCGCTTTCCAGTCCGAGAGCGGTGTAAACGGAAGCGGAATAGAAATCGACGTTTGGCTTGAGGCCTTTTTCGCCAGTCACCATTTCTTCCACCTTGACGGACATCTCATACAGCTCTGGACGTCCGATTTGAGCGGTGAGCGCTTTGGACATTTGCTTCAGCCATTTCGCGCGCGGGTCTCCGTCTTTGTACACGCGGTGTCCGAAGCCCATGATTTTGTCCTTGTTGTCCAGCTTTTGACGGATGTAGGATTCCACATTGTCCATGGAACCGATTTCTGCCAGCATGGCTGCTACAGCTTCGTTGGCTCCGCCGTGCAGAGGGCCCTTCAATGTGCCGATCGCCGAAACGATACCGGAATAGATATCGGTCAAGGTCGCTACAGTCACACGCGCTGCGAACGTAGAAGCGTTGAACTCGTGGTCCGCATGCAGAATCAATGCTACGTCAAATGCTTTTTCTGCGGTTTCGGTAGGCTCTGCACCAGTCAGCATGTACAGGAAGTTTTTTGCAATCCCGTAAGACGGATTCGGAGCGACAGGTTCCAGTCCCTTGCGCATACGTGCATACGCTGCGATCAGGGTTGGGGTTTGAGCCATCAGGCGAATCGATTTCCGGTAATTGGCCTCAGGAGTCATGTCCTGCGCTTCTGCGTCGTAGAGCGCTAGCGAAGAGACAGCTGTGCGCAACGCCGCCATCGGGTGTACGCCTTTTGGATAGGCGCGAATGCTGTCGATTACCTCTTTCGGTACCGCAGCATTTTCGCCCAGTTGCTTTTTCAAAGCATCCAGCTGATCGCGCTTCGGTAGGGCTCCATGCCAGAGCAGGTACACAACCTCTTCAAAGGTAGCGTTTTCAGCGAGCTCGTCGATGTTGATACCTCCATAGCAAAGTACCCCATCGACAATCGAACAGATCGAAGATTGAGCGGCGACCACGCCTTCAAGTCCGCGAGTAGCTGTCATGTAACTCTCTCCTTTTCCACTCTAAGCTATATGAAATTGTCCTGGTGGTTCCTTTTACGACCACCCTCCGCACATGAATGATTGACAAATCGGCTTACATAATCATTCGCTTTTATAAAAAACGCGTATTTCAGGGAGGAGAGACCCACGGGTCCTGCTGCTGCATGGTTATAAAAAGAATCCAACCATAATTCGACACAATTATAAAAGATTATTGCGATTTTGTGAATGATAAATGTACAAGATGCAAAAAAGCCGGTGTATATGGCAAAGCTTGCTTGCACCTACCAGCATACTGCATAATAGTTACAAAGCGGTCACGATCGTTTTTTCACGCTGATCGGAGGGACAGCCGCCTGGAAACATTTATGAAAACAACGAATCCATCTCTCTATTCCTCCGTGGATAGAAAGGAGAGTACTATTGAACCGGCATAACTGGGTTGAACGCCTCTTTCAAATCATTCGGTTTTTATGGGTTTGCCTTGTCATTTATCTCGGCTTCAAGCTCATTGTATTCGCATCACCTTTACTGTACCCATTTCTAATCTCCTTAGTCATCGCACTTGTCATTCATCGGCCTGTGACGTTTTTGACCAGAAAGGCCAAGTTCCCCCGGTGGCTGTCCGTAACGATCGCCCTCCTTCTTTTAATCGCGATTTCCGGCGGCGTCGTCACGCTCGTCATCACCGAGACAGTCGTAGAGATTGGAGAATTGGCGAGAAAGCTTCCCGGATTTTCCAACGAGCTTGCTCAATACCTGCAGCGGACGATTTCCCAGGATTTTCTGACCGGCCTGTATGAGCAGATTCAATGGTTCTACTCGCATCTGGACCTTGCGTACAAGGATAAATTGGACAACACGATCAGACAGGGAATTACATCGATTACGCAAGCTGGACAGCAGCTCATTGTGCAGTTTCTCGATGGCTTGAAAAACTTCCTCGTGTCGCTGCCGAACCTGGCGACAGTGTTCGTGATTTCCTTGCTCGGCGCATTTTTCATTGCCAAGGATTTCTTCCTGTGGGAAGAGCGCTTCAGAAAGCTTCTCCCAAACGGTGTCAACAACCGGCTTGACGAGATTTTCAAGGATCTGAAAGCCGCTTTGTTCGGCTTCCTCAAAGCCCAGCTTACGTTGATTTCGTTGACAGCTGCCATCGTCATCATCGGCCTTTTGATCCTGCGGGTCGAATACGCAGTCACGATCGGACTGATTACCGGTCTCGTTGATCTGCTGCCGTACCTTGGCACAGGGACGGTATTTATCCCGTGGATCATTTACCTGTTTTTCAAAGGGAACTACAGTCTGGTCATCGGCTTGTCGATCCTGTACGGAGTCGTGCTGATATTCCGGCAGATTATCGAGCCAAAGGTCGTTGCCGAAAACGTCGGATTGGACCCGCTGCTAACGCTGGTCGCTCTGTTCGTCGGCTTGCAGATTTTCGGATTTCTCGGCCTCATCATCGGGCCTGTTTCCCTGGTGTTGATCAACGCGCTTGTAAAGGCGAAAGTATTTACCGATATTTGGAGGTACATCAAAGGGACCGAAACGTAAGAAAAAGGAGGCGACGGCCTCCTTTTTTGCTTGTTTTTATGATGTCAGCGCCGGAAGAAGAAATGAACCCGCCCGGAAGAGATCAGCGACCACAGCCATCTTTTTATGAAGTGGCGAATAATCATCCGTGTATAGGGAACAAGGAAAATGACTCCGACAACATCGGAAAAGAAGCCTGGCATCAAGAGCATAATCCCGCCTGAGAGCACCAGCGCTCCGTCAATCAGGGTCTCTGTAGGCATTTGGCCTCGGGAGAGCTGCAGCTGGAGCATCCGCATGACCTGCAGCCCCTGCTGCTTGGCCAGCCACGCTCCGACAAAGCCGGTCAAAATCACCAGCGCGATCGTATACCATGGACCGATCACCTTTCCGACCGCGATCAGCCCCCAGAGCTCTACCGCGGGAACGACGATAAACAGAACAAGCAATATGCGAAAAAGCATGGCTATTTCCCCCCAGCACACCGCTCTTCCAGCAGCGCGTATACCTCCGGCACCACGCGGGCCAGCCGGATCGGCTTCATCTCCATCGTTGTAAACGCATGCTTGGTCTTGCCTGCAACGAGCAGTTGTTCGTCAGCCACCCGGTATATTTCATAACCGAACGTCAATCGGACCATAGACAGCTCCTCCAGCTGCGTCCTGATTTCCACCCAGTCATCGTACCGTGCCGGCTGCTTATACGATAACGAGACGTCTGTAACGGGCAAAAGGATTCCCTTTTCCTCCAGACTCCGATAGGTCACGCCAGTCTCGCGAATAAATTCAGTCCGTCCCACTTCAAACCAATTGAGGTAGTTCGCATGGTAGACCACTCCCATCTGGTCCGTTTCACTGTACCGAACACGTATCCGATGCGTATAAACAGTCGAGTTCAACGCGATCGCCCCTTTCTATCCTTATTGTATCACAGACAACACCTTTTCTACTTCTTTTGCCGACTCGATTATCGGCGTCGCCCATTCGTCATTCCGCTTCTTTCCCAACCCGGCGGCTCCATCCGGGAAACGGTTTTTGCACTGTTGCGTCTATCATACAGTTGGAAAAAATAGAAAAAGAGAGAAGGGATCAAATGCTGTACCGCCGACGTACCTATCAAATTGATCCAGCCAGACAAGCGGCATTTCAGTCATTTTTCCAAGAATACCTGCTCCCTGCCCAGCTCAAGCACGGTGCCCGGCTGGTCGGACGATGGTCGACAGAGCGCGGCGACGAAGTGACTGCCATCTGGGAGTACGACAGCATGGAAGCGTATGAAAGAATCGAGAACGCTGTCAAGTCTGACGAACTGCATCGCCTGGCTCAAGAAAAGCGCAACAGCCTCGAACCGTTGTACCTGTCATGCAAACAGGACTTCCTGATTCCTGCCAGCACCTACAACCCGCCCAAGCACATCGTGGCAGCTTTCGGCTATATCACGAACGACGACGGCGAGGTCCTCCTGGTGAAGGCCCGAAATCGTCAGGATACATGGGAGCTGCCCGGCGGACAGGTAGAGGTCGGCGAGAGTCTGCTGGATGCTGTCATCAGGGAAATCAGAGAGGAATCCGGCATCGAAGCCCGGCTCACGGGCATCACCGGAGTCTATCACAACGTAAGCAGCGCCATCGTCGCTGTCGGCTTTCGCGGAGTCGCCATCGGGGGCTGCTTGCAGACATCGGAGGAGACCACAGATGTCCGTTTTGTCAAACTGACAGAGGAAAACCTGCATGAATACATCACCCGTCCCCAACTGGCCAGCCGTACGCTCGACGCCCTGACAAAAGGCTCTATCTGCTTGGAGATGTTTCGGCTGTCCCCCTATGAGCTGATCTACCGGATGGAAGAACCGACAGCCGCACCGCAATAGCAAAAACCGGAGCAGAACGATTGCGCCGTTCTGGCTCCGGTTTCTTCATATCCATGTATGCGATTAACGAATCGGGCAAGCCCCTGTCTCGCAAGAATCTGCCGTCGAAAGATCGGAGTCTCCCCCGCTTTCGAACATTTGCAGAATCGCCGGATCAAACGGCTTCATGCTCGCCTTGAGCGCTTCGTACTGTTCTTTCGTGCACGCTTCGTAAGGCGCCAGTTGATAGGTTCCTCCGTCCAGCTGCAGGAAGGATACCCCGACGAAGTTGTCCCAATTGCTGTAGACGATCTCCTCTACCTCGTCCCACTCCTCTGGACGGACGGTAATGGTGTTGGACGAGTTGTGCTCCGTGTACTCTTTTTGGAAACGGAAGTAGGTGTCAAACTGGCGTTTGGCGTTTACTTCATTTTTCGTCTCGCGCGCACCGGAAGCAACCGGGAAATCGATTACCAGCGTACGGGCATTAGCCATGCGCTCCTCATGGGTTTCCCCAGGCGTCCCCACCTCGGGATGAACCGTCCAGCCCAAAGTCTGAACCGCTTTTGCCAACGGATCTTCGGCATTGATCCGAATCCGGCGAATGTAGTACGGAGAATGCGACCAGTGCAGACCGCTGGACACGCCGCCAGCTACCTGGGAGAGCGTTCCTTCCGGCTTTACTGTGGTCACCAGCAGCGGCGAGTTGACTCGCAGCTCATATGCATAACGGTCGGCCTCTTCGCGGGCTGCATTGCCGAGCAGGCGGAGCAGCTCGACTTCTTGTTCCTCCGTATATCCCAGCGATGCGATCGCATCCTTGACGCCTGTCAGAGAGGTTCCCAGCAGTCTGTCGCGCTGTTGAACGACATCCCAGTGAGGCAATTCGAGCGTCACCAGAGTCATGCGCAGGCCGGCACGTGCCGATTTGCGCTGTGCATCCAGAAGTCCGTCCAGATCGAGGTATTTGGAGCCGTCCGGACTCTCTTTTACAAATTGGACCAGGTTGACAGTCGTCAGGTTGCACACGCCGTAAGAGTCCAGCAGGATTTCGGCGCAAGGATTGAGACCTTCTGCATTCGGACGGCGGCGGTTGGCTTCCTCCAGATTGACGAAGCCCGGTTCGCCCTCCAGTTGCATCATCGTGAATACGAGATGCAGGAACTCGCGGCTCGGCATTTGGTTGAACGCGATCGAGTTGTTGGACATGCGGCGGTGATCCAGACCGAAACGGCCGTCGCCCACCTTTTGGATGTTGTCAAACCAGGAAGGCTTTTTGTCGCCGAGCAGCTCTCCCACTTTTTGGTGATGGGCGATCTGCTGCTCTGTCCAGAAGCCGTTGATACCGTATTTGGCAAACAGGCACTCATAGTCATCGTGGTCGAACAGGAAGATCTCTGCCGTACGGCGAACGCCGCCCACAACAACGTTTGCGCCGATCAGATTGCCGATATCGAGGACGTGGATCGGGCGAATCTTGCCGTAGCCTTTCTCGTCGACTTCGATCGGATCAAGGGAAGCGTCAATCTGGTTTTTCAGCACCTTGTCGATGCCTTCGAACATTTCGCGAAGCGGTTCATGGCCGCTGGCAGTTCCGCCAAAACGCTTCAGGCGCTCGCCTTTTGGCCGTACGCTGTTATAGGAAATCTTGACAGTATGAATTTGCTCATATGCAGGGTCGGTCAAAATATGCAGATAGTGGCGGAGCGATTCGACCCAGCCTTCCTTGCTGTCGCCAACGTAAATTTTGGCGTATCCGTTCCCCAGCACCTTCAGCTCGGAGCGCTCCAGTCGCTGATGCATCGGCAGCGGCTTGTACTCGGAAGAAAGCAGAGTGACATTCGTCCGGATCGGAGCCAAGCCTTCAGCCATTTGCTTTGTGCACTTGAAGCCCACTCCTGTTCCCACCAGCAGCAGGTAAAAGAGGTCGCACAAATCTTCCCAGGATTTGATGTTCAGGAAGGAGCAGTTGAAATTGGCCAGCGGATACAGATCGGCTACGCCATTTTCCGCGCCGCCAACCCAAAGTGTGCGTCCGGACAGGAATTGCTTCAGGTTGAACATGTTGTCAAACAGACCCTCGGCCTCTGTCTCCAATTCACGCAGATCAGGGGTGAGTCCGATTTTAATCATATGCTGGTAAGCCAGCTTCATATTGTAGTCGATCGAACGACGGCAGGTTTCTTTCCACGTCTCGCGTCTGCCGAGCTCAGGGATAAACCGGGAGTAGGTGCGATAGTAGACAAATTGCCCCAACGGGTTCATATGTAACGGAAAATCCGGGTATTGATTCAGGAAATCATCCCGCAGAAAACGGGTTCTTGTTTCTGTTGCCAGCATTTCGGTTCCTCCTTCTGATATAGCCAAACTACGTCCGATGTACCTGTCCGTAGCTACGCGCTTGTGCCCACATCTTGTCTTGCAATCTCTCTTTCTAGTTAACTATGTTTCCCCCAAAAACACAATAGATTTTTCTATATATTGTGCGAAAGATTTTTCGACAACACAATATATTGTGTTTTCCGCAAAAAACAGGACTTGACAAGCTTTTGCTGACAGACGATCAAGAGCAGGCGAAAATCCAATTTTACCAGATAAAATTCTGATTGGCACCCCTCGTCCGATAGGAACATATTCCTAATTGGACAAGCGTGCGACACAAAATACTCACTTCCTGCCTCGAACAAACCATACTTTTCTCCTATAGACTACCAGCGGACGATAGACAACAAGCACGACAAAGAGAGGGTACATATCGGCACCCTCTCCCCATTATATGGAAAACACTTTTGCCTAGTTCCTACAGTACGCGTGCATGTCCGGTGTAAATGTGGCCACGCTCTGCATCAACAGTCACGGTTTGACCGTCTTTCAGCAAGTCCGTCACCTTTTTGACGCCTACGATGACCGGTACGTTGAGGTTCAACCCGACGATTGCGGCATGGGACGTTAGTCCTCCCTCTTCCGTAATAACTGCCCCCGCTTTTTCAAATGCAGGCACCATATCGGAGTCTGTCCCGATCATCACGAGAACGCTCCCCGCTTCGGTCTTTTCCAATGCTTCAGCAGCCGAACGGGCAACGACAACCTTGCCACTCACGATTTTGCGGCCGATTCCCTGCCCTTTCGCTACAATGTCGCCAATTACGTGGATTTTCATCAGATTGGTGGTTCCGACCTCCCGTACCGGAACGCCTGCCGTAATCACGACCAAATCGCCGTGGCGAACGAAGCCGGCCTCCAGTGATTTCTGCACGGACAGCTCCAGCATCTCATCCGTTGTATTGGCTACTGTTCCGAGCACCGGATACACACCGTTGACCAGGGCCAGTCGGCGCATGACGCTCTCATGCGGAGTGACCGCCACGATCGGGGCCTTCGGACGATATTTGGACACCATTCGGGCAGTGTGTCCGCTCTCGGTAGCCGTAATCACCGCTGCCGCGTCCAGATCCAGCGCCGCATTTGACACCGCCTGGCTGATGGCGTCCGTGATCGTCACCTGTTTTTGCACCGCGTGAGCAAACAGAATTTCCCGGTAGTTCAGCTCTTGTTCCGCTCTGACCGCGATCCGGTTCATCGTCTCCACAGACTCGACCGGATACTTCCCTGCTGCCGTTTCGCCGGAGAGCATGATCGCGTCGGTGCCGTCAAAGATGGCGTTCGCCACATCGCTTGCCTCGGCCCTTGTCGGACGCGGGTTCCGCTGCATGGAATCGAGCATTTGGGTAGCGGTAATCACCGGTTTCCCCAGATCGTTGCATTTCTTGATCAGCTGTTTCTGTACGAGCGGCACTTCTTCTGCCGGAATCTCGACGCCAAGGTCGCCGCGCGCCACCATCAAGCCGTCGGCAACAGCGAGAATTTCATCGACATTGTCTACGCCTTCCTGGTTCTCGATCTTGGCGATGATGTCGATTTTGGCATGATGACGCTCCAAAATCTCGCGGATTTCCAGAATGTCCGATGCCTTGCGGACAAACGAAGCTGCGATAAAATCTACGCCTTGCTCGATGCCGAACACAATATCCTGTGCGTCCTTCTCCGTAATGCCCGGCAGATTGATCTTGACGCCGGGCACATTGACACCCTTTTTGCTCTTCAGTGTACCGCCGTTTTTAATCTCGCACACAATTTCGTTGCCTTCTACTTTTTCTACAAAAAGTCCGATCAAGCCGTCGTCGATCAGGATCGTGTCTCCAGCCTTTACGTCGCGGGGAAGCTCCGCATATGTAATCGAGACGCGTTCGGCTGTGCCTGCCACTTCCTCTGTCGTCAGGATCATCCGATTCCCTTCGACCAGCTCGACAGAGTCTACACCGAGTGTGCCTGTCCGAATCTCCGGCCCTTTGGTATCCAGCAGGATCGCTACCTGTTTGCCTGTCTCCTCGCACGCACGGCGAATATTCACGATGCGCGCGGCGTGCTCTTCATGCGAGCCGTGGGAAAAATTTAGCCGAGCTACGTTCATTCCTGCGTGAATCAGTTTTTTCAGCGTCTCGACTGATTCGCTGGCAGGTCCAATGGTACAAACGATTTTTGCTTTACGTAACACAAGAAGTCCCTCCTAAGCTATGTGCTCCCGATTAAATGGAGAGCGTACGTGCCAATTGATAAATGGATAAGTCAAGCTGATGCTTTTGTGAAAGTGCTTCCTGGAAATCGACGTCGACGATCGCATTGTTGCGAATGCCTACCATGCGGTCCCGTTTTCCTTCGATCAGCAGATCGACCGCTGCAGCTCCCATTCGGCTGGCGAGCATCCGGTCAAATGCAGTCGGCGAGCCTCCCCGCTGAATATGGCCAAGCACGGTTACACGCGTCTCCAGGCCGGTCAGCCTTTTGATCTCGTCAGCGTAATAATTCGCGCTGCCTACGCCTTCTGCCACGATGATGATCGTATGTTTTTTCCCGCGGCGGTGTCCCGATTCGAGCCGCTCTACGATATCCTCGATATCATTCTCCGCTTCTGGGATCAAAATAGACTCCGCCCCGGCTGCGAGACCTGCCCACAGGGCAATATCTCCGGCATCCCTGCCCATCACTTCAATGATGTAGGTACGCTCATGCGATGTGGCTGTGTCCCTGATCTTGTCAATGGCTTCGACAACTGTATTCAATGCGGTATCAAAACCGATGGTGAAGTCCGTGCAAGGGATATCGTTGTCGATTGTGCCGGGAATACCGATTGTCCTGACACCCTTTTCGGACATTTTCTGGGCCCCCCGGAAGGAACCGTCACCGCCAATGACGATCAATCCTTCGATTCCGCGTCTGTTCAGTTGATCCACCGCTTTTTGCTGCCCGACTTCGGTCTTGAATTCTTCACTTCGCGCTGAATAGAGAATGGTTCCGCCGCGGTGGATGATATCACCGACCGAGCCCAGCGTCATTTCCTGTATATCGCCATACATCAAACCCTCGTAGCCATGATACACGCCATACATTTGAATCCCGTGGTACGCGGCTCGCCTGACTGCTGCGCGCACGGCTGCGTTCATGCCGGGTGCATCCCCGCCGCTGGTTAAAACTGCAATTTTCTGCATGGAAACCACCTCATCCATTCTTTCCGTCATTAGGATGCCTTGAAACCAAAACAGTATGTACGATATTCCCTTTCTTACACGCTGTATTAGTTACAAGGACATATCTGTTACACTCACGGGAGCAATGTGCTATACTTTTAGAAAGATCTGACAAGTCCCGGTTACGAATACGATTGTATCAGATTTTATCGACAGAAAAAAGCAAAAAGCGCCCCCCATTTTAGAGGGAGGCGTAAGAACCGATCTGTTTAAATTTCTCGTAACGATCCTGTATCAATTCTTCTGGACTGAGCTGTTCTAGCTGTTTCAGCCCTTCCAGCAGCTTGGCCTTGACGAGAGAAGCCTGCAGCATCACATCGCGGTGAGCGCCGCCAAACGGCTCCTCGATGATGTCCTCGATAACTCCCAGCTCCTTCAGATCGGGAGCCGTGATCTTCATCGTTTCCGCCGCGCGCATCGCCAGACTGGCATCTCTCCACAGAATGGCCGCCGCGCTTTCCGGTGCGATCACGGAGTAATAGGAATTCTCCAGCATATAGACGCGGTTCCCCACTCCGATCGCCAAAGCTCCGCCGCTGCCGCCTTCACCGATCACGACACAGATGATCGGCACGCGAAATCTCGCCATCTCCAACAGGTTGCGGGCAATCGCTTCGCTTTGCCCCCGCTCCTCCGCCGCTTTCCCCGGATACGCCCCCGAGGTGTTGATGAAGCAGATGATCGGACGGCCAAATTTGTCGGCCTGCTGCATGATGCGGAGCGCTTTGCGGTAGCCTTCGGGATGGGCCATACCGAAATTGCGCTTGATGTTGTCCTTTGTATCTTTGCCTTTTTGGTGCCCGACAATGGTAACCGGACGTCCGTCCAGCTTGGCAATGCCCCCGACAATCGCCAGGTCGTCTCCGAATAAACGATCACCGTGCACTTCCAGAAAATCAGTAAAAATATGATCAATGTAGTCCAATGTGGTGGGTCGCTCCGGGTGACGGGCGAGCTGTACGCGCTGCCACGGCGTCAGGCTTCCGTAGATCTGTTCGGCCAAATCCTTGGCCTTCTGCTCCAACCGCGCTACTTCTTCGGAAAAATCAATCCCTTTTTCTTCGGTGAACCTGCGCAATTCCTTGATTTTATCCTGCAACTCCACCAATGGTTTTTCAAAGGGAAGTTCGTTCGCCATCTTTATACTCCCTCCCGAATCGTGTGCATCTCAACGAGCTTGGATAGCGTCGAGCGCATGTCCTTGCGATGCACAACCATATCGAGTTGCCCGTGATTCAGCAAGAACTCGGCTGTTTGAAAGTCTTTTGGCAGCTCCTGACGGATTGTCTGCTCAATTACGCGTCTGCCGGCAAAGCCAATCATCGCTCCAGGCTCGGCAATATTGTAATCGCCAAGGGAAGCAAAGCTGGCAGAGACACCCCCGTAAGTAGGGTTGGTCAGGACAGACACGAACAACTGGCGTTCCCGGTCCAGCTTTGCCAATGCCGCGCTTGTTTTCGCCATCTGCATCAGACTGAGCACGCCTTCCTGCATCCGCGCACCGCCTGAAGCCGAAAAAAGGATAAAGGGGAGCTTGCGCTCTGCAGCCTGTTCGATCGCCCTCGTAATTTTTTCACCGACGACCGAGCCCATGCTGGCCATGCGAAAACGCGAATCCATTACGCCGATAATGACGCGCTGCCCATCCAGAAGCCCTTCGCCTGTCATGATCGCCTCTTTCAGATTCGTCGCTTCCATATCCTTTTCCACTTTTTCCAGGTAGCCTGGGAAGCCAAGCGGGTTGGCTGTCACCAAATCCGTGTCGAATTCTTCGGTCAGCACGCCGTCGTCAAGCAATGCCGCAATGCGCTCCGGCGCCGACATCGAAAAATGGAACTGGCATCCCTTGCAAACGCGGAGATTCTTCTCCAGGTCCTTGGAGTAGTGAATCGTTCCGCAATGCGGACACTTATTCATCAGTCCCTCGGGAACTTCCTTGCCTTTTGTGACGGCTTCGACAGCGCCGTCAGCCTGGGGAGTTCCACGCGATATTGTTTCCGAGGGGACTGTAGCAAATTTGCGCTTTTTACCAAAGAGATCCTTAAGCACAGTTACACCTCACCTTTCCCTTCAGTGAAGGATCGTGCCGAGTACTTCCTGGACTTCGTGTACCTCGCTCTCGGGGACGAGAATCTCGTACTGTTTGGAGACCTTCGCCTCGCGAACCTTTACCAGGAATCCTTCATCTGTCAATCGTTGCTGTATCCGTTCCGCGATTTTTTCGCTGGGAGCGATATAGATGACCGTCCACATGGTGGCTTCCTCCTTGATCGTCCAATACAGGTCTGCATCATCATATCACAGCCCCAGCAACTGCCGCAAATCGGGCCGGGAGAAGTCAGAGCTTGGAGTTTTCCAGATGCTTTCTCATCCGTTCTACAGCCTGCTCCTCGTCTCCTGCTCGTATCGCTTCCATGATCTGACGATGCTCGTTTACTGCTGATCTGGCCCGTCCTTCACGGGAGAGCGATTCACTGCGGACAGAATCGCTGTATTCCACAAGCGGCGCCCAAATCCGGTGGAGGATGGAATTGCGGCTGGAGCGGCAGATAACGCGGTGGAACTGGTAATCCTCTTCAGTCGGAATTTCTCCCTGTTCGATCCGCTCCTCTGCCGCAGCGAGGATCCGCTCCATTTCTTCAAAGTGCTTCGCGGTAGCCCGGCGGCAAGCCATCCGAACCGCATCCAGCTCCAGGACCTGGCGCATCTCAATCAAATCTTTTTTCGTTTTGTAATCCCGGAGGATAAAAAAGCCGAGAATATCAATCAGGCGGTTGTGACGGTAATGCTTTAAAAAGGTGCCTTCTCCCCTGCGGGTTTCGATCAGGCCAAGCAGTTCCAATGCCCGCAGCGCTTCGCGTACAGACGAACGGCCGGCACCCAGCTGCTCGGACAGCTCCCGCTCGGAGGGCAGCTTGTCACCAGGACGCAAATTTTTTTCTTGAACGATCTGATGGATTTGCAGGAGAATGCCTTCGTATACCTTTCTCTCCTGTAGCGAATCAAGCATCCTTTCGCTCCTCCTCCCCGATTGCCTTCGGTGAAGCACCCTCCAAGGATCACTTTGTCCCGGAGGGTGTTAGTCACATGACGTCCGCAATTTACGCTTTTTGATAGGAAATGGCTGTCAGCGCCGCCGTTTTTTGGCGGATCGCCTCCGGATCGACGGAAAGGCGAGCTACGCCTGTCTCCATCGCCGCTTTTGCCACGGCCGCAGCTACCTGTGGAGCCACGCGCGGGTCAAACGGAGCCGGAATTACCTTGTCCGCAGACAGCTCTTCGGCCGAGATGAGGTCGGCGATGGCGTAAACGGCTGCCAGCTTCATCTCTTCGTTGATTGCTGTTGCGCGCGTATCGAGCGCGCCGCGGAAAATGCCCGGGAATGCGAGTACGTTGTTTACCTGGTTCGGGAAGTCGGAACGGCCCGTACCGACGACAGCCGCCCCAGCCGCTTTCGCCTCTTCCGGCATGATCTCGGGAGTCGGGTTTGCCATCGCGAAGATGATCGCGTCGCGGTTCATCGATTTCACCATTTCCGGCGTGACAGCGCCGGCTACCGAAACGCCGATGAATACGTCAGCGCCCTTCATCGCATCAGCCAGATTTCCTTCCAGCTTTTGGCGGTTGGTGATCTTCGCCATTTCTTCCTTGATCGGGTTCATGCCGAACGTACGGCCTTCGTACACGATGCCTTTGGTGTCGCACATGATGACTTCCTTCACGCCCATGGACAACAGAAGCTTGATGATGGCGATCCCCGCTGCCCCGGCCCCGTTGGCTACGACACGGATTTCTTCCAGCTTTTTGCCGACAACGCGCAGGGCATTGATCAGACCGGCAGCAGTAACGATTGCCGTACCGTGCTGGTCATCGTGGAAGATCGGGATATTGGTCTCGCGCTTCAGGCGCTCTTCTACCTCGAAGCAGGCAGGCGCCGCGATGTCTTCCAGGTTTACCCCGCCAAAGGTCGGCTCCAGCATTTTTACAGTTTCGACGATTTTGTCCACGTCGGTTGTATTCAGGCAGATCGGGAACGCGTCAACGCCTGCGAACGACTTGAACAGGACCGCCTTGCCCTCCATAACCGGCATAGCGGCCTCAGGTCCGATATTGCCCAGTCCGAGTACGGCTGTACCGTCGCTGACAACGGCTACGAGGTTTCCCTTCATGGTGTACTCGTATACTTTCGCCGGGTCGTCGAAAATCTCCTTGCAAGGCTCGGCAACACCTGGGGAATATGCCAGGCTCAGATCGTGCGCATTGCGCACCGGCACCTTGGTTACAGCCTCCAGTTTCCCCTGATGTTTTCTGTGAAGTTCCAGTGCTTCCTCTCGTAAATTGGACACAAGTACCACTCCATTCTTCATTTGTATGTATGTTTGGGCTATCTATACTGAACCTGCGCTTAGTGGTCAGACCACTTTTTTAAATTATGTTCTCATTATAGCAAAACCGTTTCTCCTGTAAACCTCTCGAAATCGGCAAAAAAGGGAGGACTTTGGTCATCCTCCCCCGTTTACGGGCAATTCTTTTTGAATTACGCTGTCACGTCCCACAATTTCTCGCGCTTGCTCCAAAAATGACTCGTCCACCTCTACCCGAATGGCATCCGGAAGGCGAATTGTCCGTCTTTTCCCCTCGTAGTACAGAACGACGGGAATCGTACCTCTTTTTTCGACAAAAAGGCGCTGCAGGCTGTGAAGCGTCGAATCATGCTCCTGCTCTGCCGATATTTTGACAAACAACACGGGTTCCATGGATGGCTTGGGCAGCGAGGCGGCATCCCAAAAGCGGTTGGCAATCAGCTTCACGATGTCGTCCTGATGATCGATCCGCGCCTCTGCTACGACGACCTGCTCTTTTTTCAACAGCTCCGCGTATTTGGCATACACCTTTGGAAAGACAACGGTCTCCACCTGGGCTGTCTTGTCCTCTAGCATGAGAAACGCCATCGGCTCCCCTTTTTTGGTCTGGATGCGCTTTTCCTCCGTAATCATGCCGACGATCTTGACGGTCTGCTCCCGGGAACATTCGGACAGAGCCGATACGGCGTGCACCTCCGGCCGGTTGAAGAGATGCGAATACTGATCCAGCGGATGGCCGGACAGATAGACGCCGAGCAGATCGCGCTCCTCCTTCAGCTGCTGGCTGCTGGAAAAAGGCGGCACCTCCGGATATTCCGACGGCTGACGGAGGGAATCCGCTTCGCTGTCTCCGGCAAACAGGTTGAGCTGGTCGGCATCCCGTTCGCTTCGCTTGCTTGTCGCCTTGCCCATCGCCTCGTCCAGGAGCACCATCAACTGGCTCCGGTGTCCCGGCAGCGAGTCCAGCGCGCCGCAAAGGATCAATGATTCGACGACCCTCCTGTTGACCAGTCGTCCGTCCACCCGGGCACAGAAGTCAAACAAGTCGCGGTACGGCCGTTTTGCCCGCTCCCGCACAATCGATTCAATCGCTCCGTAGCCGACGTTCTTGACGGCTGCAAGGCCAAAGCGGATGGCATCGCGGCTGACCGTAAAGTAAGCCTCGCTTTCATTTACATCAGGCGGCAATACCTGCAAATGCAGGCGGCGCGCCTCCTCCGTGTACTCCGCAATTCTCGTCTGGCTGCCGATGGACAGCGAAAGGAGGGCAGCCATGAACGCGAGCGGATAGTTGGCCTTGAGATAGGCCATGTGATAGGCAATCATCGCATAAGCGACGGAATGGGCTTTATTGAATCCGTAATCGGCAAAACGGACGATCAAATCGTAAATCTCGTGGCCAAGCTTCTCCCCGTAGCCTTGGCGGATACAGCCGGCGACGAACTTTTCCCGCTGCTCGTTTAACAGCTCCCGCTTTTTCTTGCCCACGGCGCGCCGCAGTATATCCGCTTCGCCCAGACTAAAGCCAGCCAGTCGGGAGGAAATCTGCATGATCTGCTCCTGGTAGATCATGAAGCCATGCGTTTCCCTCAGAATCGGCTCCAGATCGGGATGAGCATACTGAACGGAGCTCTCTTTGTGTTTGGCCCGGATGTACTGCGGGATAATCTCCATCGGCCCCGGACGGTACAGCGCCAGTACGGCGATGATGTCATCGAGTCCGGTCGGCTTCAGGTCCCGCAAAACATTGCGAAAGCCGGTCGACTCCAACTGAAAGACACCGGTCGTCTCTCCGCGGCTGAGCATCTGGAATGTCTTCGGATCGTCCGGCGGAATGTTCTCCAGGTCCACGTCTACGCCAGCCTGGCGCAAATGCCGAAGCGCTTCCTGAATAATGGTAAGGTTGCGCAGGCCGAGAAAATCCATTTTCAACAGCCCGATTTCCTCCAAATCCTCCATCGGAAACTGTGTCAGGGCCAAGCCTTCACTGCCTGTCTGCAGCGGGACATACGCAGTCAACGGTTCAGGGGCAATAACCACTCCCGCCGCATGCGTGGAGGCGTGACGCGGCAGCCCCTCTACTCCCTTGGCCGTCTCGATCAACTGGCGTGCCTGGACATTTTCCGCACACAGCTTGCCGAGGTCCGGATTGAGCTGGAACGCTTTGTCGATCGTCATTCCCGGCGACTGCGGGATCATTTTCGCCACGCGGTCTACCAGTGCCAGCGACATGCCCAGCGCCCTGCCTGTGTCGCGGACCGCTGCACGGGCGGCCATCGTTCCAAAGGTAATGATCTGGGCAACGCGGTCACGTCCGTATTTGTCCGCTACATAGTGGATCACTTCATCCCGCCGCTCCACGGAAAAATCGATGTCGATATCAGGCATCGTGACCCGCTCGGGATTGAGAAACCGCTCAAACAAGAGGTTGAACGCAATCGGGTCGACATTCGTGATCTTGAGGGCGTAGGCGACCAGACTGCCCGCCGCCGATCCCCTTCCCGGTCCCGTCGCGATTCCTGCTTCATGAGCAAAACGCATGAAGTCCCACACGATCAGAAAGTAGTCCGTAAAGCCTGTGCGGGTAATGATGGACAGCTCATGATCGAGCCGTTCGCGGATTTCATCCGTCATCGTCCCGTAACGCTCGATGCAGCCCCGCTCGCACAGCTCGCGCAAATATGCTGTCGGATCCTGTCCTTCCTCCAGCGGATATTTCGGCAGGATGTGCTGTCCAAACGACAATTCCCATTGGCAGCGCTCCGCAATCTCTACCGTATTGGCCAGTGCACCAGGCACATGGGCAAACAGCTTGGCCATCTCCTCGCCGCTTTTCAGATAGTACTGGTCCGTCTCGTAGCGGAAACGGTTTTCTTCATCGACCGTTTTTCCCTGTCCGATCGCCAGCAAAATATCATGCTCGCGGTGCTGCTTTTGGTAGACGTAATGGACGTTGTTCGTGACCACGAGCGGCAGTCCCAGCTCATGACCGAGTCTGAGCAGGCGCTGATTGAGGCGGCGCTCGATCTCCAGCCCGTGATCCTGCAGCTCCAGATAAAAATGCTGCGGGCCGTATACATCCCGGTACCACAAAGCTGCCCGTTTGGCCTCCTCCGCATCGCCAGACAGCAGAGCTCTGGCCACCTCTCCTTCCCTGCAGCCGCTAAGAGCGATCAAGCCTTGCCTATGCTTCGCCAGCGCCTCTTTATTCAAACGGGGCAAAATAAAATGACCATCCGTGCCTGCGATTGTGGCCAGCTTTAAAAGATTGGCGTACCCTTCCTGATTTTCTGCCAGCAAGACCAGATGGCTGGGCGGCGGCGCACTCCGGACCCGATCCTGAAGGTTTCCTTCTATTACATAGACCTCCATCCCGATGATCGGCTTGATCCCCGCTTCTTTACAGGCCTTGTAAAAGGGGACAGCCGCATACAAATTGGCATGGTCCGTCACAGCCAACGCTTTCATTCCCAGCTCTGCGGCTCGCTGCACCAGCTTCTCCACTCGTGCCGCCCCGTCGAGCAAACTGTATTCCGTATGCACATGCAAATGCACAAAGGGGGTCATCTCGATTCTCCCTTTCCTGCTTTCCCGTCTTCTTTTTCTTTCTCTCTTCATTATAACGAAGTGGTTCCCGATAAAAAACGCTTCGGTCAAAGACCCCGCATCCGCGCGGCCTGCCTTTACAATCACGCGTGCGGAAGGTATAGTGAAAGAAAAGGACCGAAGCGTTGCCGCGCTCCGGTCAAGTACAATCGGTGCCCGCAGAGGAGCGGCCCGCCGGAAAGAGGTAGCTCGCCGAAAAGATCCGTCAGGTGCGAGCTACTTCTTTTTGTTGCTCAGATCATGGGTGACGAGTAGAACGACCAGGGAACCGAAAGACAGCATAAGACTGATGGCTTCGAATACAGTCATGGCATCACCCCCCTTCCTTCCAAAGTGGGGATGAGCTCGCTGCCCCTGGCAAGCTGTCCGGATTGTACAAGAAAATTATACCACAAAGTATAACCAGAACAAACATTCCCATACCCGATTTGACCTGTTTTGCAAACTTTAGTAGGATTATCCTAGATTCCAGGAGAGGATGAATCCATTTATGTGGTTTGCTACCTATATGACGGGCGTGATCGCATCGTTGGTGGCCAGCGTCTATTACAGCGTGACAGCCCGTCAGCGAGGCATTCACCCGCTCGTCTCCAGAATGACGCTCGGCAAAATGAATATATCGCTCGGGGTATTGGTCACCTTGTTCGGGTTGAACCAATTTTCCTTTGATGAGCTGGACCAGATTCGGATCTTTGTCGCTTTGCTGCTCCTGTTCGTCGGAGTGATCAATCTGGTCCTGGGCACACGCAACTATCTCCGCTATCGGGCTGCCTGGCAGGCGGAAGTGAAGAAAAGCTCCTGACCATGGTGGAGCTGTAAGCTTTGGGGCTTGCGCGCCTTATCCTTTTAAAACGGGAAGCTTTTCCTTTATTCCCATCCGTTTTTTCTGGCTAAACGTTTTTTTCTTGCGCTATAATGGGCGTGTGTGACATTCTATGCTTCAGACAACCGGAGAGCTGTGCCGACGGTTGTCCTTTTTATTTTCTTGGAAACGATTTCCACTCTCGTTCGTAATACATAGCAAAACGAAACTGTTATGCAGGGGGGCTTGGACTGTATGCGCAAGCAATCACCGAATCATTTACTGCTCTACCTGGGGTATGGACTGATCGGTTTCTTCGGCTTTCTGGTGTTCGTTGGCATCATCAACTTCCTCCTCAGCAGCGCCAGATAAATATTTGCGAGAAAAAAGGAAGGCGAGCATGTAGGCTCCCTTCCTTTTTGTTTCATCTATTCGGTTCGATCCTACCGGTCAATAATCTGTGCAGTCACCATCGCCTGCCCTACCATTTGCTCTCCTTGATAGACGGACACTTCGACTTTCCCGAAGCGCCGGCTGATGTCAAGCAGACGCGGACGGACGTGAATCCGGCTCTCCATCTGAACCGGCTTCAAGAAGTAGACGGTGATGTTTTCCGGCACCATATCCCCTTTTCGGTGGATGCGCAGCAGGTTGCAGCCGACCTCAGCGATCACGGTCGTCATGATGCCGCTGGCGATTGTCCCCAGATGGTTGGTCATTTGAGGCGTAACCTCTCCCGTATAGACGATATCCTCACCCTGCCGCTCTTCGCGGAAATGGGACATGATCAAATTGGGGAAGGTCTCGCTCATCTGCGGCTGCTTGGCCGTGTACTGGAGCGCTTTCAACACGTCGTTGCGGCTCAGCACCCCGACCAGCTTGCGGTAATTGTCCACCACCGGCAACAGCTCGATTCCTTCCCACACCATCGTATGGGCGGAAGACGCAACAGAGACTCGCGGCGAAGTGGTAATCGGATTTTTCGTCATCACCTTGTCGATAGAGGCCGTTTGATCGTGGCCGATGATGTCCTTGGACGTCACGATTCCGATCAAGCGCATCTGCTCGTCCACGACCGGAAAACGCGTATCGTGGTACAGCTCCGTATACTGATGCCACTTGGCTACCGGATCGGTAGGCAGCAATACCGGCGTCTCTGCCAACGGCTTCAAAATATCTTCGACCATTACGATCTCTTTTTTGATCAGCCTGTCGTAAATGGCCCGGTTAATCATGGCGGCGACTGTAAATGTGTCGTAGCTCGACGAGATGATCGGCAGCGCCAGGCGGTCCGCCAGCTGCTTTACCTCTTCACTTGTATCGAAGCCGCCGGTAATCAAGACAGCAGCCCCTTGCTGCAGCGCGATTTTATGTGCTTGATAGCGGTTGCCGACCAAAAGAAGGCTGCCCGCATCGATATAGCGCATCATCGCTTCCAGCTGCATGGCGCCGATGACGAATTTGTTCAGCGTCTTGTGCAGTCCTTCCCGGCCCCCGAGTACGTGGCCATCGACGATGTTGACGACTTCGGCAAACGTCAGCCGCTCAATGTTTTCCTTTTGCTTTTTCTCGATCCGGACCGTCCCGACACGCTCAATCGTGCTTACATATCCTTGTGTCTCCGCTTCCTTGATGGCACGGTAAGCCGTTCCCTCGCTGACATCCAGATCTTTGGCGATTTGGCGCACCGAAATTTTTGACCCGATCGGTAACTTGTCTATATATTGAAGGATTTGTTCATGTTTGGTTGCCATCTGTTTCGTGCCCCCCTCCCCTTTCTCCATACACGCAATCTCCTTGGAACAATATACCCGATGAGCGGACAAAAAAAAAGGGTAGCTTTTCGGCTACTCCGGCAGAAAGTATATCATTAAGGGGGTTTTCATCGTGTCTTTATCTTACCCCTGGAATATTACAGGATGATTACAAGCCGTTTACAGTTTCGTTTCAATGTGACAAAACTACCCAAACAAAAGGGATAACAGGCCCTGCACAAGCCCGATCATGCCTCCGAGGATGAATCCGAGTACCGTAATCATGCGAAATTCCCGTCCCGAAATGCCGACAACCATCTCTTCAATCCTCTCGATCGGGAAACCTTCCACCTGCCGTGTTACGATCTCGCGGATCGGAAGCCTGTCAAACAGCTTTTCCACGTTTTTCTCAAGCGTCTCTACCAGCCAGCCGGATACCTTGGGGATCAGCACTGTAGTGACTGTCCCGCGGAGCGGGGCCAACAGCTCAGACAGAGGCTTGTCTGCCCAGCGGAGCACTTGCTCCTCCAATTTGTAGAAGGCTGCATCCGACCATGACTGGATTTGCTCGCTCCCGATCCAATTCTCCACATCCCCGACTGTCTTGTCCAGCAGCTTGTCGGCTTCTACGCGCAGGACCTCATAAATTTTCCGGGCCAGGGCCGGATTGGTCAAAAGCTCGTCCAGCGCAGGCAGAAGCTTTCCGATGATCTTTTCATCTCCGAGGAACATATTGACCAGACCGCCGAACATCCCCCCGCCACCGCCGACGAGTCCGCGAATCATCTGCTGCAGCGTTTGCAGGCCCTCCGGGGAATGCAGATAGGCGCGTGACTTTTCCAGAAAGAGGCGGCTCACTTCCTCCAAAGCCGTTTCCAGCTTGGCCATCCCCGCTTCGGGAATCATCTGGCGCAGCGGTTTTTCCCGATATTCGGCAAGCCGGGATTGAAGCCACTTCTCCCAGGCCTGTTTTACCGGCAGGCGAATATGCTCGCTGATACGCCCATTTTCATCGATTGCTTGCGGATACAAAGTCTGTGTCCACTGGTGTAGGGTGCGGCTGTCCTCCATCCATCCCCGGGCCGCTTTCTCCAGCCACAAGCTCAGATTTTGCTCCATTTCTGCTTGGGCGAGAGCCCTTTTCACACCCTCCTTGGTCAACAGATGCTCTTGGACCAATCGTCCCATCTGAACCGCGATCTCATCCCGTCTGCGCGGGATCAGCCCAGGCGTAAAAGGCACTTGCCACCTGCCGATTCGCCATGGGCGATGGGGGCGAAACAGCATGCGAATAGCCAGTTCATTCGTAATGCCGCCGATGGCGGAGCCCACGATTACGTTTATTGCCAGCATCCAAACGTTCATCTACATTAACAACCTCTCTTTTCCGCATGGAACCAAAGTAAGTGCCTGCTCATAAAATAGACCAACTTCATGCCTGATGGGAAGGGGATTGCCATGTCGTAT
This sequence comes from Brevibacillus sp. FSL K6-6036, assembly GCF_037964015.1. NCBI lineage: Bacteria > Bacillati > Bacillota > Bacilli > Caryophanales > Paenibacillaceae > Brevibacillus > Brevibacillus sp. FSL K6-6036. The sequence goes on along the minus strand of NZ_CP150173.1, from coordinate 1,332,747 downwards.
GTTCCAGTCATTTTGCAATCGTACGAACCCAAAACAGACACCGACCTGTACCTGCCCCAGGCGCACATGCGCAAATGGAATCTCACACCGTCTTCGGTCACCGTTCAATTTGGCAGCAAAACTGCCAGGGCCAAAGTGAGCGGCCTGCAGCAAGCCCGAAATTCCCTGATCCGTCCGTCTCTTGCCCAGATGCTTCATCTGCCCAAGGGAGTTCCCCTGCTGGTACGTTATCAAGCGAGCCAGCAGCGTCTTGTTTTTGGACCCTATCTGGGCATACTCGTATCCGCGTACAATCCCCAGTACTCTTTATCCCCTTTTGGCGGACTCACCCCGTTCTTCAATGAGGTGGCCGATAGCTGCCGCAAACGCGGAGGAATCGTTTGCATCTTCCGGATGCAAGACGTCAATTGGAATACCGGGATTGTAAAGGGTATGGTACGGCAAAATGGGCAATGGAGGCAAGTGATTCTGCCGCTTCCGCAGTGCATCTACAACCGCGTGGTATCTCGCCGGCGAGAGCGCAGCGAAGCGATGAGCGACTGGATGCAGCGGTGCAAGGAAGCAAATATCCCGTTTTTTAATGAACAGTTTCTGAATAAGTGGCACGTGCATACCGCTCTGGAAAACGAGCCGGGTGCTTCCGAGCATCTGCCCCGCACCATCCTCTATCAAAGCAAACAAGACTTGGAAAGCATGCTCCAGTCCCACAAGACGGTATATGCCAAACCGGTAAACGGAAGCATGGGGCGGGGAATTGTACGCATTCGCCGTACAGGTGGCGGCTATCAGCTAAGCCGCTCCGGCGGCGGCTCCAGACAGTTTGGAAGCATCAGCGACCTGCACCGTCATCTGTATCAGCAAACCAAAGGCAAGAAATATTTGCTTCAGCAAGGGCTTTCCCTCATCGGCATCCAGCAGCGTCCAACCGATTTTCGAGTGCTGGTGCAAAAGGACCGGCAGGGTGCTTGGGGAATCACTTCGATGGTCGCCAGGCTGGGACAGAACCGGGTCGTATCCAACGTATCCCGCGGCGGCTCCATGGCTGCACCCGCCTATGCTCTTCGGATATGCGGTCCCTGGATGACAAGTGCGCGCCCGACCGTCCAAACGTTGCGCAGCGTTGCACTCAAGCTGTCACAGCTGCTGGAACAATCGCTCAGTGGCCATTACGCGGAGCTTGGGATCGATCTGGGAGTAGATGTCCGCGGACACGTCTGGCTGCTCGAAGTGAACAGCAAGCCTTCCAAGACGACAAACTCCCTCCCGATGCAAGGCGGAGAAGACGGAACGTCCAGACGGGTGCGACCATCCGTATTGCGGATGCTTGACTACTCCTCCTACCTGAGCGGCTTCCCGCGGTCAGGGAAAAGCAAATCAGAAGCACGCAAGAAATCAAGACGAGGGTGACCTTATGTTGGCAAACCAAAAAAGCCTGGGCATCATTACGATTTGCCGCGGCTCTTCCTTTGTCGAAAAAGGGTATTACAAAAAATTGACCTTGATCGGTCGCAAAGCCGGTATCCGCGTGTTCGTCTTTTCTCCGCGCCAGGTGGATTTTTCCACACGCACGGTGACAGGGTTTGAATATCGCGACGGCAGCTGGCGGAGCGGAACCTTTCCGTTGCCCGCCTATATCTATGACCGCTGCTTTGTTGGTCCTTCCTACCGCCACTATAAACCATTCGTAGAGAAGTTGCAAAACGATCCATCGATTACGTTTTTGGGGCATGGGCTGTCGGGAAAATGGCAGGTGCATCAGATGCTGATAAAATCGCCTCTGCTTGCAAAATGGCTTCCGCCTACGAGCCTCTTTTCCTTCCCCAAGCTCCAGCAGACACTCAAGCGGCACGGCTCTGCCATCATCAAGCCGATTGCCGGCACACATGGAATCGGTGTGGTGCGGATCGATCAGACCGGAGACAGCTACCATCTCACTGGCCGCAATCTGGAAAATCAGCCTTTCTCCAAAACGATTCGCACCCAGAATGGGTTAAACACCTATTTGGCCGGATTTATCGGCGGACGGACGTTTCTCGTACAGCCCTATCTCTCCCTGCATACACCAGACGGCACGCCGTTTGATGTCCGCGTGCTGGTACAGAAAAATGGAAACGGCGAATGGGAAACGACCGGAAAAGCCGTACGGCTGGGAAACAAGCAAAGCATCACGTCCAATTTACACGGCGGAGGAAAGGCGGCCCCGCTGCCGATCTTTCTCGCCAAGCACTTTTCCGAGAAGACCAGAAGCAAAATTGAGATGCAGCTCGATCAGTTAGTAGCAGAACTGCCTCCCTTTTTGGAGCTTGAACACGGCCGACTTGTCGAGCTTGGGATTGACGTCGGCATCGATACGTCAGGGAATATCTGGATCATCGAGGTGAACAGCAGGCCGGGGCGTACGGTTTTCCGAATGATTGATGATCCCAAGGCAAGGCTTCATTCCATTACTCAACCGGTCCGCTACGCCCGTTATCTTATGAAACATGCGTAGGAGGTAAATATAAGCATGGAATCGATCAGAGTGCGGCTCCGCTTCCTGTCTTATCCCCATGTATCCGGCATTATCCTGCCGTCTGCACTTGTTACGAAGCTGCAGCTTCGTCCACGGCAAAAAATCAGGATTTCTCTGGGGAAACGGGAAGTGGTGGCTACCATTTTTCAAGACCGTCGTAATCAAGAAGGCAATGTCGTCAAAGTAACCAGCATGCTGAAAACAAATTTGGGCATCCCGCACGGTGGTCTGATTCAGTTGAAGAAGGAAGGAGAAACCCTGCGGATTGGTCCCGCAATCGGCATCGTCACCACTGGCCTCAAACAAAACGCCCGCCAACCGATTGGCCAGCGCACATCATTTTTCCAAAAACTGCTCCAGGCCCAGGAAGGAAAAGGCGTCTTCTACTTCATCTTTGCGCCAAATGAAGTCGACTGGGAGACCAATCGCGTGAATGCCTGGTTTTTGCGGCCGAGCAAGCAAGGCGGATACATCTGGAAAAAGATGAATACTGCTCTTCCAGATGTGGTTTACGACCGGATACCGTCTCGGTCAGCCGAGCGCCATGAAGCAGTTCAGGAATTCAAGCTGAAGCTGGCCAATTATTCAACGCCGATGTTCAATCAAGGATTTTTCAACAAATGGGGAGTCCACCAGCTCCTCTATCCCAACCCGGAAGTAAACGAATTTATACCCGAAACGTACCCTTCCCCGTCTTTAGCCACTGTCCGCTCGCTGCTGCGCAAGTACCCGATCGTCTATCTCAAGCCGAAAAACGGCAGCTTGGGCTATGGCATCGTCAAGATCGTTCACTCTCCCGGCAAAGGATATGACGTGTCCTATCACAACGGGGGAGGAAATGTGAAACGGCGCTTCACAACCCTGTCCGCACTGTACCAGCATGTCTTCCGTACGCGCCGAGCCAGCGCCTACCTGGCCCAACAGGGAATATCGCTGCTGACATTCCACGGCCGTCCCTTTGACTTCCGGGTCCATCTCCACAAAAATCTGCAAAATGAGTGGGTCGTATCCTGCATGGCCGCAAAGGTGGCCGGTTCAGGCAGTGTGACGACGCATGTCCGTACAGGCGGCACGGTAATCCCCGGAGACGAGTTGCTGAACTACTTGTTCGGCAAGCAGAAAGGCCTGATGAAAGAACGCGTCTCGCAAGCAGCGATCCGGTTGGCGACTGCCATCGAACAGGCAAAAGGGATGGACCTCGGCGAGCTGGGTCTGGATATGGGCATTGATACGCACGGACATGTTTGGATGTTCGAGGCCAACTCCAAGCCTGGACGCTCCATCTTTAAGCATGCCCGGCTCAAACAAGCGGACATTGAGTCGAGAAACCTGCTGGTCGACTACAGCTGCTACCTCGCCAACTTTTGACAGACGACCAAACCACCGTACAGGAAGGAGGAACACCCATGCCTCAACTGCGCTCCGGGTGGTTGACCATCTTCCCCGGCGGCCGTTGGTTTTTGCAGTTACCGCGTCAAAATCTTCATATCCTGCGCGGACGCAAACAGCTGTACTCCAGACTGGGAGCGTTTGATACGCCCAAACGCGTGTACCTCGGCCTTCCCAAACGGCAGCCAGGCCGCATTCGCACCCGCATCAACTGGAGAACAGTGAATGACACCCTGAAGCTGGGCCCGTTGATCGGGATTTTGACAGTGGGAAACGGTCAACATTTTTTTGGCAATCGACAAAACTTTAAAGACATTGCTCTCTCCGGCAAAAAGCTCGGTGCTCTCGTGTATGTCTTCACTCCGCAAAGCATCAACTGGGACAAAAAAAGCGTCCGCGGCTTCCTCTACGACGAACAACAAGATCACTGGCTGGAGGCAGACCTTCCCTTTCCCCATGTGGTGTATAACCGCATTCCTTCACGCAAAGCGGAAAAACGCTCGGATGTGCAGGCGACATTGAACCAGATCGACAGCTTGCAAAATGTGACGTTGTTCAACCGCTGCTTTTTCGATAAGCAAAAACTGTTTCAAACGCTGAGCAATTATACCGAAGTAACCCCTTTTCTTCCGGAGACAAAGAAGTTTGATTCTCTCCAACGCTTCCGTCTGTTTTGCAACCAGCATCGGTTCGTATATCTAAAGCCGGTACTGGGGAAAGCAGGAGAGGGAATCATGCGGGTGGAGCACAAACGAGACCACTGGCTCGTACAGCGGCTCAAGGAGCAAAAAGCCGTTACACGCCAGTTTTCTACTCTCGAAGGTGTTTGGAAGCATGTAAAAGGGCACACACGCGGCAAGCATTACATCATGCAGCAGGGAATCCATCGGGCGCATTACTTGAGAAAGCCATTTGACGTCCGCGTTCTGGTCCAAAAAAACGGCAAAGGGGAATGGGGAGTGACTGGCATCGGCATTCGCCGGGCAGGTATCCAGAGCATAACGACCCACGTCCCGCGCGGCGGCTCGATCCACTCTCTGGGAACCGTCCTGCGAGCGATCTTCAAGGAGGATGCCGGCAAGATTGAAGGCAAAATAAAGGAGACGGCCTTGACCATTGCCTCCGCTTTGAATCATGCGATTGAGGGACTTGCAGAAATGTCGATGGATATGGGGCTGACAAAGGAAGGGCAGCTTTGGTTGTTCGAAGCAAATGCAAAGCCGGAAAAATTTGACGAACCAACGATCCGACGGACCTCGCTCTCCAATCTGATCCACTACTCGCAATACGTCTCCCGGCTCCAGAACAATCGGGAGCTTGCTTCGGGGTAGCACACAATGAAAATCATCAAGGTGTCCCCCATTGCCTTGACATCAATCAAAGCTACCCTGCTCCGCTTTGTCAGGCTGGAGGGTGAACGCCGGATTACGGCAGAGGCGCGCGACTGGCTGGCAGAGCTGACTCCGGAAAAACTGAAAAGACAGGAAGCCGTCTTGCTTGCAGCTGTCGAAGGAAAGCGTCTGGTCGGCTTGTTCGCCGTCTCCAAGTGCGGGCTCGCCCACTCGTTCCTTGTCGTCGACAGGCGGAGACGAGGGCACGGAATCGGCAAGGCGATGGCTTCCCGGATGTGCAGGCTGCTGCCCAAGCTTTATGTCAGGATCGCAATCGACAACGAACCGAGCCTTTCTTTATTCCGCAGTCTCGGATTTGCGCCGGCAAAAGCATGTATCGGCCCTACCGGCAAGCCGACTCTATGGCTCGCATACGGCCAATGGACTCCCGAGGATTTGCAGGTATCTGCAGGGTAGTGCCCTTCTGCCCTTACTCTCCCAAGCTGACCGTTTTGACCGGTACCTTGGGAGAGTTTTTTTTGTTATGCAGATATTTTCACAAACAGTACAAATCCGAATTCTCTTTTAACAGGGGGTGATGAATCAGCTACTAAACATTGGAAAATATAGTTAATGGAGGTGGTCAAAATGACCTTTCAAAATTACTTGCCGATCCAACAAGCTCCTTTTTCCAGCTCTGCCAACGCCGTTTTTCAACCCGGATTTGCCGGTACGAATGCACAAGAGGTCCGCTACTTGAATAACGGTGGACAAATTCCGGCAGCATCTACATACGGAGCTCCTGTGCAAGGCGGTTTTGGCGGGGTACAAGCTGTTTTCCAACCTGGCTTCGCCGGCACGAACGCCCAAGAGGTACGTCAACAGAACCAAGTCGGATTCGCTTCCTTTGGTCCTGGCCCAGGCTATCAGCAAGCCGCATTTGGCTATCCGCAAGCCCAGGCTGGCTATCAGCAGCAATTCACCGGATCGGCACAATCAATCTTCTCTCCTGGTTTTGCCGGTACGAATGTACAAGAAGTGCAGGCCCGGAATAACACCTCCTTTGGCGGAGGCTTCAACAATGCCTATACAGGCTTTGCCGGACCCGCAGCAGGCAATGTCGGCAGCATCTTCTCTCCCGGCTTCGCTGGTACGAACGTTCAGGAAGTACGCCAACTGAATCAGCCAGGCTACTCGTCGTTCGGTGCAGGCTTTGGCTTCCAGGCGCAGCCGCAGCAATCGTTTGCAGCGCCGTTTGGCGGCAGTGTACAAGCTGTGTTCCAGCCAGGCTTCGCAGGCACGAACGTGCAAGAAGTACGCGCTCTCAATGCAGGCCAGCAAGCCCCCTATGCCGGTTATAATTTCGCTGGCTTCTAAAGGAAATGACACTTATAGCGAGCAAGATCGTCTGGATGCGAAGTCCGACGGTCTTGTTTTTGCGCTTTACGTCTACTCGCTTTCGGCACGTACTGCCGCAATCGCTTCGTACAGGGCATGCAAGCTCTCCAGGCTTTGAGTGTCCACTGTAAAAAGGGTTTCGCCAAACCGGTACAAATCCCGTTCTGCTCCCGGCAGTCGCCGATTTTTGGGATCGCCTTCCCATTGGGCATCTACGCATTTTTCCGGCTGCTCAAGGTAATGGCGGACGTTGACATGGGTTTCCAGCACGTCCCGAAACTGCTCCATGATCCGGGCGTGTCGTCCATCGTTTTTCGCCAGACGGTAGAGGGCCATTTCGATCTGCAGCCAGCACGTTACATAGAAGTGAAACTCCAAAAACAGCGTCGTCAACGCCCCGTTAACCGCCTGCTGCCGCTGTTGCCGTTCATCCTCCTTTGCGCCTGTCCACTCTGCCAGCGCCCGCTTCACATCCGTTTTCTTCTCCTGGATCAGATCGTAGTGGTTCACAGCTCCCCGGTAAAATTTGCGGACGATGTTGTAGAGCATCTCCGGTGTGCGCGGCGGCAACCCCTGGTACCGGTTTTGTACATCTCGCATAAGCAGCTCGCCTCTTCTCTTCCTTATTCTCGCTGACGGCTTTTCTTTCTCTCATTGTACCCTACCAGCTAAAAAGAGCAAAAGCCCGCTGATGGCGGTCAGCGGGCAGGGGTTTGCTACTATGGGTACTGCTTACAGGGTTTTCATGCCTGGCTTCCAGTTTGCCGGGCAAAGGCCACCAGCCTGCAGCGCCTGCAGGATGCGGAGCGTTTCGTCAACGCTGCGGCCGACGTTCATGTCGGTAACAACCTGATAGCGGAGAATGCCTTCCGGATCGATGATAAACAGTCCGCGGTGAGCGGCACCGGTCTCTTCATCCAGAACGCCGTAAGCTTCCGCAGTCTTTTTGGTGATGTCGCTGGCAAGCGGAAAGTTGACTTCTCCGATGCCTTGTTGGTCGCGAGGGGTGCGAATCCATGCGCGGTGAGTGTGCACGCTGTCTACAGATACACCCAGTACTTCGCAATCCAGATCCTCAAATTCCGCGATGCTGTCGCTGAAGGAAGTCACTTCTGTCGGGCATACAAAGGTAAAGTCAAACGGCCAGAAGAACAGGATCAGCCACTTCCCTTTGTAATCCGCCAGAGTCGCGCGCTCCTCCAGCGTCTCCAGATTTTTTGTGGTCACCATATTAAAATCAGGTGCTTTTTTTCCTACTTGCAGTTGTACGCGATCGCTCATTGATGTCCAGCTCCTCTCATTTTTACAGATGTCTGTTCCTGATTATTCGGCTGCTTCAAGCGCAGCCAGCGCTTTCTTGATCCGATTCGGGTTGAAGCCGAGAATCTGCTTTTCGCCGATCAGTGTCAACGGAACAGACATCATTCCGAGACGGGCCAGCTCTTCGCGGTAGGCTTCATTCTCGTCAATATTGCGTTCATCATAGGAAATGTTTTGTTCTTCCAGATACGTTTTAAGCTGCTTGCAAAAACCGCAGTTTGTGCTGGAATATACGATTGCTTGTGCCATGTTCACTCTCTCCTTGCCGAGGGTTTTATTTGTATTGGGGAACGATCTTGCTCCGTTTGTTGATATACCTGTCGACAGCCATGGCCGCGATCGCTCCGTCAGCGGCTGCCACCACTGCTTGCTTGACAGGCGTTTTGCGAACTTCGCCCGCGCCGAATACTCCCGGCACAGAGGACTGCATAAATTCATCCAGGATCATGAAGCCTTCATCATCAAGCGGTACCTGATCTTCGAGGAAATCCGTTCCGGGCTTGCTTCCCGAGAGGAAAATAAACACTCCGTCCACCGAGACGAGCTCTTCCCTGCCATCTGCGTGGCGTATTTGAACACCTTCGACAGACTGCTCTCCGACAATTTCCACGGGACGAGTGCGGAACAAAAATTCCGTTTTGGGCAGCTCGGGTACTTCGTCTACCCCTTGGAGCTCAGCCCGGGGAACGATGAAGACAATCTTGTCTGCAAACTTGGTCAGTGCATGCGCCTCTTCCAGCGCTTCCTCGGAATCCCCGATCACCGCAACACTTTTTCCTTGGTAAAAAGCTCCGTCGCACGTAGCGCAGGTACTGATGCCTCGGCCCAGCAGCTTCTCTTCGCCCGGGAGCATGCGGTTGCGCCCCTTCGAGCCGGTTGCCACAATCACGGCCTTAGCCTCGAATGTGCCGTCTGCGGTGTAGATGCTTTTGACTTCATCCTCCACATCCACAGCGGTAATCGTTGTTTGCAGGAATGTCGCACCGAAGCTCTCCGCCTGCCTGCGCATAATGTCCAGCAGCTCTTTTCCCGTCATCTCGCCTTCCGCCCCTGGGTAGTTGGCGATTTTATGTGTCAGCGCCAAGGCCCCCGTATTGGGTGCTTTGTCGATCACCAGTGTCTTTAAGTTGCCGCGCGCCGTATAAATCGCTGCAGATGCTCCTGCTGGTCCACCGCCGATGATGATTACATCGTACATGCACGCATTCACCTCACGATCCATATTTTATAATGATTATTAACTAGTAACAGTTATCATTTTACCCAATACAATATAAAAGTCAATATCTTTTTGTAATTATTTTAAATAAAGGGCAAATTGCTCTTGCTTCTTTCCAAAAGATGCATTACTTTTTAAAGGAGGAAACTGTTCAAAAATCACCCAAAATGAAAATCCAGGTAACGAACGCTGCCACTAGATGGCAGCTTTCGCGCTTTACAGGGGATGAAACTGTTTCTCACTTCATATATGAAAGGAAGACATGCCGATGAAAAACATGGATTATCATCATCTCGATCACGTAAAAGACCAGCAGACATCCAAAAAGACGCTGTGGATTACGCTGTTCATTACCCTGTTCTTCACCATCGTCGAAATCGTTGGCGGACTGCTTTCCAACTCGCTCGCGCTCCTGTCGGACTCCGCACATATGATCTCGGACGTGCTGGCGCTGGGACTGAGCATGACAGCCATCTACATGGCCTCGCGGAAACCGAATAGCCGCTATACCTTTGGATACCTGCGTTTTGAAATCATCGCATCCTTTCTCAACGGAGCGGCGCTCGCCGTCATCGCGGTCGGAATCTTCATCGAGGGGATCAAGCGGATGATTACTCCGCAGGACGTGGATCTCAAGCTGATGCTGACGATCGCCTCCATCGGCTTGGTCGTCAACATCATCCTGACCGTCGTCTTGAGCCGCAGTTCGAAAGAAGAGGAAAATTTGAACATCCAGAGCGCCCTGTGGCACTTCATTGGAGATTTGCTCAGCTCGGTCGGGGTTATCCTGTCCGCCGTCATCATTTACTTTACCGGCTTCACCATTTTTGACCCGTTGATCAGCATGGTAATCGGCGCGATCATCTTTACCGGCGGAGCCAAGATCATCCGGGCATCGTACCTGATTATTATGGAATCCGTTCCGGAAAAGTTTGACCTCGAAGAAATCCGCCAGGACATAGCGGCGGTGGAGGGTGTCGAGGACGTGCACGAAATGCATCTTTGGGCAATTTCGACTGACCATTATTCGATTACCGCCCACGTGTTTGTCCGCGAAGATATTCAGCCGTTCTGCGTTATCCTGGCAGTGAATGAGACTTTGAAGAACAAGTACGGCATCAATCACTCCACGATCCAGGTGGAGCATGCGCAATTCCACGATCACGGAGAGTACGGGAAGATGTTTCTGCAGCAGCGGGAGGAGCAGTTTTCTTCCTGATCCGATTGCTTTGCGTCCTGGCTGGCAGCCATTGTCAATAATAAAAGCCGCTTTTCCGGGATTCCGGGAAAGCGGCTTTTTGTGCGAGTCGGCACCTGTTCATATTTGCGTGTGGAGATGGCCCGCCAAGCTGCCGGCGATAGCGTGCTCGTGCTTCTTCGCTTCTTTGCTTTTTTGCTTTTTTAGCTTATTCGCTTCTTAAACGGCTTCGCCGCCGCTTTGATCCATATACATGACTTCCCACAGATGGCCGTCCATATCCTGAAAGCTCCAGCCGTACATAAAGCCGTGGTCAAAGCGGTCATTTGAAGCTTTTCCGCCTGCTTCCAGCGCTTTGTTCACAATCTCATTGACCTGCTCCCTGCTCTGGGCCGATAACGCCATAATCACTTCCGTCGTTTTTGTTGCATCGGACAGCTCTTTTTTGGTAAATGTCTGGAAGAAGCTCTCGACCAGCAGCATGACAAAGGTGTTGTCATTGATAATCATGCAGGTAGCATTCTCATCTGTGTACTGGGGATTGAATTCGAATCCGATTTTCGAAAAAAAGTCGATGGATTTGTTCAGATCCTTTACTGGAAGATTCACAAACGTCATTTTCGCTTGAAGTCCCACGATCAATCACCTCTACGTTATTTTTTGCGGTTGGTTTGGCAAGATAGGCCTATTCTAGCATGTGCCTTTTGGCTTCATTTCTTATGAATTGCTATGTTTGCAATCTGCAGACAAATTCGTTTCCTTTATTCGAGACTTTCTGCCAATTAGACGAATATACTGTTTACATAATTATTTTGCGATTGCGAAAACTGCCGAACGCATTGACGTATTCAACCATTCAAGCTAAAGTACCCCTATCGCTTGAACGCGAAAAAGCGAAAAAGCACAAAAGCATAGCCGCACAAAAGCGGCGGTGCAGACGAGTAGGAGTCGTTATTGCCATGAACAAATCGATCACCTTTGGGCAGAGCCTCTCTGTTTTGCTTGTTGTCTTTGCCATATTGTTTCCCGCCCTGTTTTTCGGAAAAGCAGAGCCTCATATGCCATTATTGACCGCTCTCGTAGCATCCGCGGTTTTTATCCGCCTTTTCGGAGTGACGTGGGAGGAGATGGAGGAGGGCATTATCAAAGGCGTTCAGTCAGCTGTCGCCCCCCTGCTCATCCTGTCTCTCATCGGCATCCTGATCGGTGTTTGGATGATGAGCGGGACGGTGCCGACCATTCTGTATTACGGGATTTCTTTGATTTCGCCGGAGTATTTTACGATCAGCGCTCTGTTTTTGACCATTCTCGTCTCAACAGCCACAGGAAGCTCCTTTACGACTGTCAGTACGGTCGGGGTAGCGTTGATGGGGGTAGCCACTGCACTGGGGATGGACCCGCTTGTTACGGCTGGTGCCGTCATTTCAGGGGCCTGTTTCGGGGACAAAATGTCTCCGTTGTCCGACACGACGAATTTTTCTGCGGCTGTAGCCGGTGTTCCCCTGATGTCGCACGTCCGTTTCATGACCCGAACGACGGTACCTGCGATTGTCTTGACGGCTGTCTTTTTTGCCTTTCAGAGCCAGCCTGACGCCGTCAATCTGTCCAACATCGCGCTTATCCAGGCGGAGCTGGAGAAGCACTTCTCGCTGTCGGTCTTTACACTGCTGCCCGCTGTGGTCGTGATCGGGTGCTCCCTCTGGCGCAAACCGATCCTGCCCACGCTGATCGCGGGTATCGCCAGCGGAATTGTTACCGCAGCCATATTCCAGGGAGAACACTCGCCGCTTGCGTGGCTTTCCGTGATGCAGAACGGATTCCACGGCGAGTTTTCAAATGAAATCGTCGGCTCGATCGTGAACCGCGGCGGGCTGTTGTCGATGACGTGGTCGCTGTCGTTGATTCTGATCGCCCTTTCGCTAGGCGGTCTGTTGCAGCGAAGCGGAGTCTTTCATGCCCTCTTTGGTTCCTTGCTCAAGCGAATCAGGCACGAGGGCGGCATCATTACCATGGCAGGCTCGTCCTCCATACTCGTGAACGGGTTGACTGGCGAGCAATACCTTTCCATCCTGCTGCCGGGGCAGATGTTTCGTGATTCCTTCGAATCCAGAGGCATTTCTCGCGTAAGGCTCTCCCGCACGCTGGAGGATTGCGGTACGCTGATCAATCCCCTGATCCCATGGGGCGTAAGCGGTGCATTTTTCACTTCCACCCTGCATGTGGCAACACTGGATTATTTGCCGTACGCCCTGTTCCTCTGGCTGTCGCCGCTCTTTACCTTTTTGTTTGCCTGGATCAGGAGATAAGTTATCCCGCTCCGTAAACGGTCGCACAGTTTTTCCCTCTTTTCTTGGAGCGGTACAGCGCCTCATCCGCGGCCCGTTTCAATCCGTCCGCGCTGTCGGCATGATCGGGATAAAGCGCGATCCCGGCACTCACTGTTGCCGGGATGAGCCGCCCTTGATAAACCAGCGGGTGTTTGTACAGGTATTCACGGATGGCGAGCACCTTGTCCATCATTTCGCGCAGGGTTGCATCGGGAGAGAGAAGCATGAATTCGTCGCCGGCGTATCGGTAGACGCTCTCCCCTGCTCCCGCGTTCACTTTCAGCGCCTCGGCGATACAGCGGATCAACTCGTCTCCTACGTGATGACCGTATTGGTCGTTCACTGCTTTCAAATGGTCCGAATCCAGCATGATCAGTGCTACGGATGACTGCCCCTCTTCCAGAAGCTTCTCCAGATCGCGGTGAAAAGCCCGATAATTCAGGATTCCGGTCAAATCATCCCGAAAGGACATCTGGTACATCCGATCGTACAGCCTCGCTGTCTCGACCGCGCTGGCTACTTGAGAGCCGATGATTTTCAGCAGTTCCTCGTGCTCTTTTTTGTAGGCAAACTCCCGATACGATTGCGCGGAAATGACGCCTTTCATCTGATTCCCCAGCATCAAGGGGACAAAAATGCACGTATTTGTGTCGCTTTCGGGATTGCCCCAACGAACGGCAGAGGCGCCCACTGTTTCATCCCGGGAGGTTCGGAGATGTACGGTTTCACGAGTCGCAATCACTTTGGAAATAATCCCTTCCCCGTAAGGAAGCGTGATCGGACCGTAATTGACTCCTGAATCGATACTGATCGGGATTTGAATTTCACTGTCGCCTTCTTCGTAAAGCGCGATAAAAAAGGCATCCGTCCTCATTACACGGGAAACCAGCTCAAAGGCCTTCGTGAGTATCTCTTCCTCATCGTAGGTTCTGGAAAACGTGTGGCTGAGGTCATGCAGTATTTTCAAATGCTCGGATAGCCAGGACAAATGTGCCACTTTTTCATTTAGTTTGACTATTTTGTCCAGAATCTGCTCGTGCTGCTCCAGTTCGGAAACACCCAATATCCCTCCCAGTTCCCGAGAGATTGCGAATATTTCTTCCCGGTCAACAGACTCGATATGGTTTAGCCATTGGTTGTACCGATCGAGCAATCGCTTTACGGACTCTTCCCTTGACCACGTATTCTCTACCATGCACTACCCCCTCGTACACTCGGGCAATCCAATCAATTTTCATTGCAATCTAGGAATTCGGAATCAGGACTGCCTTTTTGTCTCCAGAAAGCGTTCGACCGCAGCCCTTATCGCCTGCAATACAGCCCCTTGTCCCGGCGCCAGAAAACGCTCCTGAACGACCTGGGTGATCTCCGTCATCCCGCCTGCAACCGACCTGCCGCGAAGCAGGCCGGCTAAAAAATCGCTGGTCTTATCCATCACAAAGGTAAAGCTGGCGTCACAAATGACTTCCTTCTCTACATCGATGATGAGCACGCAGCCAACTACTGAAGATACTTCATACAGAGTCGTTCCTTTTGGAATTTGAGCAAACCCAGCCGTAAGTACAGTTTTTGCTTGAGACCAGTCGGTCATCTGCCTCTGCCTCCCTTTTACTTCCGTGTCCAGGAGTGTTCCCGCCTGTTCGATGCATCTATTTGTCGTGTTCCTTCCCCCGTGGGACGAGAAAACGGCTACCCCGGTTGTTGGAAATAGCCTATCGCCTTTTCTTCTACTAAGTACAACCAATATTACCCTATTCCCTCTGTTCTTACCATCCCTAATGCAGTTTGCGTTGCGAAATCTTCTCCCAAGTCGCAACTTGCACATGCGCTGGCAGTTCAGCTTCGTTTACAGTGAACGAAAAAAAGAGGCACCGATATCGATGCCTCAAACGCATAGCCTGTATTTCACTCATAATTATCTCTCTACCTTTTTTCCATGGCCAACCGCAGCTTTCCGCCAGCCTGGTTCAATCGCTCCCGTGCTTCTTCTGCCGAAAGTCCGGTCTGCTTCATCACGATCGCTACCCGGGCGTCTCCGCCTGCGAGCGTGATATGCCGCTCCGCCTCCTCGTAGCTGGCCCCCGTCACCTCCATGACGATGTGCTTGGCCCGCTCCCTGAGCTTCTGGTTGGTCGCCTGGACATTTACCATCAGATTGCCGTAAACCTTGCCGAGGTGAACCATGCTGGCTGTCGTCAGCATATTCAGCACCATTTTTGTGGCCGTGCCTGCCTTTAACCGCGTTGAGCCGGTCACCACCTCGGGTCCGACCACGATGTTGATCGAGACGTCGACTCCCTGGCTGATGTCGGGGGTAGGATTGCAGGACAGCGAGATCGTCACAGCCTGTCTCGCTTTGGCTGCCTCCAGTGCTCCGATGACATAAGGTGTCCTTCCGCTGGCGGCTATGCCCACCACTACATCACCCGCGCGGACACCGCTGCGCATCACGTCTTCTTTTCCGAGTTCTGCCGAATCCTCCGCTCCCTCGATCGCCTCCACCAGCGCATCAACCCCTCCGGCGATCACGCCCCGGACAAGCTGCGGATCTGTGCCGAACGTCGGCGGGCATTCGGAAGCATCGAGGACTCCCAACCGTCCGCTCGTACCGGCGCCAAAATAGAAGAGTCGCCCTCCGTCCTCCAGCGCACGCGAAATCAAATCGACTGCCCTGGCCACCTGGGGCAAAACCTGCTCGACGGCATGCGCTACTTTTTTGTCCTCTTCGTTCATCAGTGTCACAATCTCCAGGCTGGTCATCTGGTCCAACGCTTCACTAGCTGCATTTCGCATTTCCGTAGTCAATTCATGCAAGTTTTCACCCATGGGCGTCCTCCTCTGCTCCTTCTGTTTGCTTCCCTGCAAGTCTTTTTTTCATCTGCTCATCGATTGGCAGCCCGGCCCGCAGCAAAGCTGCAGCCAGGCATCCCGATACGGGAGTTGCCTGCGGAATGATTACATCAAAGCGGGCCATTTCCAAAAGTCGTCTTCTCAGCATCGTATCTGACTCCAGCAGCCCGCCTGCCAGAACGACAGGCATGCTGCTGGAAGTCCGCGTCCGGCATGTCTCGACCAGCTCCAAAAGCGAGCGGGCAGCCTGGTTGATGCAACGAATCGCTGCTTCGTCGCCGCATGCAGCCGCCTTCTCAGCCAGGACGCTCGCTTCAGCCAGGTCCTTGCGGGGGTTTGGCGAGCCGTACAAGCGGGCGATCAATTGATCGGGCCGGTCGATTCCAAAGTGGCGATTCAAAAGCTCGCTCAAAAGCGTCGGAGCCCCGCGGCCGTCGAGTGCCCGCAATACAGCAATGACCGCCTGTCTGCCCAGATCATAGCCGCTGCCTTCATCCCCCAAAAGATACCCCCAACCGCCGACCCGATGGCGCTCTCCCGCAGGTGTCAGCGCGTAGGCGATCGAACCGGTACCGGCAATCAACACGATACCCGGCCCGCCCCACGTACCGGAATAGAGGGCACCTGCAGCGTCATTGTCGATGTGGAGACGTCCTCCCCACGACGGTCCGAATGCGCTCTCAATCCAGCCTTTTACCTCTGGCCGGTCAGCACCCGCTATGCCGAGGAAGATCCCCTCCACGTCATCCGCCGTACCGCCAGCCTGTACGATCAGTTCGTCTATGAGCTGACGCAAGGTGTTTTCGACCTGCGGCCAGGGCCGGGAAAGCGGGTTCGCACCTTCTCCGACGGCAAAACCGACAATCTCTCCCGTTTCATCACAGATCGCAGCCTTGGTTTTGCTGCCACCTCCATCCATTCCGATAAATAAACGTCGCGCCTTATTTAACTGCACCAGCCGTCAACCCTTCCATAAATTGCCTGGATGCCATCAAAAATACCGCGATCATCGGCAAGGCAGAGAGGGTCAAGCCTGCGAACAGCAGACTCCAGTCCGTCTCGTACTCGCCGAACAGCACCATCATCCCCACCGGAATCGTTTTCAGCGCTTCATCCTGAATAAAGATCAGCGGAAAAAAGAAGTCGTTCCAGGCATGAATAAAGTTAATGATTACGACCGTCCCCAAAGCGGGGCGGATGAGCGGCAGCAGGACTCGCCAAAATACCTGAAAGTGATTGCAGCCGTCGATCCTCGCCGCTTCCTCCAGCTCCACAGGCAGCGTCCGAAAAAAGCCTGTCAAGATAAACACGGAGATCGGGATGCCGCTGGCCGTATAGATCAAAATCAGCGACCAGAGCGAATTGAGCAGCCCCAGCTTTTTCATCAGCAAAAAGAGCGGGACGATCCCGAGCTTGATCGGAATCATCAGCCCGAGCAGAAAGAAGAAGTAGAGCAATCCCGTCCATCTGTACGAAAAACGCGCCAGATAAAAAGCTGCCATGGCGGACGTGACCGTGATCAGAAGCACGGATGTGACACTGACCACGACGCTGTTCATTAGAAAATCGGCAAAGGGCACGACCTCCCACAGCTTCCGGTACGTGTCCAGACTGAACGTCTTCGGCAATGCCAGCGGACTTGTGAAAATCTCCGCATTTGTTTTAACAGACGAGCTGACCATGAGCACGATGGGATAGAGGGCTACCAGTACGAAAAGGTAGGCAAAAAGATACTGCAGGGAACGTCTGCCGATGCCAGCTCTCATGCCGCTCTCCTCCTTTTGGGCGGCATATCTGCTACATGCCGCTTTGAATCACGCCGCTTTTTTGTAGTCGAAGGCCTGCTTCCTGGTTGTCTGGATCAGTGCTGGATTTCACGCTTACGCATCACCCTGAGCGAGAGAGCCGATACGGAGGCTACGATGAAAAACAGCACGACGGCAAGTGCAGAGCCGAGTCCGATGGAAACATCCCCTGCTCCTCCCGAACCGCTGAAGGCGAGCCGATAAAAGTAGACCGCGAGCGTATCGGTAGAGTGGAACGGCTCTCCCATCGAGCCCTGCATCGCATATACCAGCTCAAAAGCTTCAAACGCCTGAATAAACGTGAAAATGGTCATGATCGTGATCGACGGCATCATCAGCGGCAAAATGATGCGTCCCAGCATAGTGATCCCCTTGGCTCCATCCAGCCTCGCCGCCTCGATCAGCTCCTCCGGGATGGATTGCAGGCCCGCGAGGAAGATCAGAACGGCAAAGCCGATCCCGAACCAGCAATTGACCAATATAATCGCAAGCAGTGCTGTATCCGGGTCCCCCAGCCATGGCTTGGCCCACTCCTCCAGCCCCAGCTTTGCCAGGAACGTATTGAGCGCCCCGTAGTTCGGATTCAGGATCAATTTCCACAAAAACCCAACCACAATGACGGAAAGCAGCCGCGGCATGAAGTACGCAATCTTGAGAAAGCCCGCTCCGCGAATTTTGCGATAAATCAGAAAGGCGAGGATAAACGCAATTCCGTTCTGGACCACCATCTCGACGAGAAAATAGATGACGTTGTGTCCAAAGGCATTCCAGAACAGTTTGTTAAACGGCTCCACCTGAAACAGCGTCAGGAAATTTTGCAGGCCGACAAACGCTCCCCGGGCTATCCCTTTCCACTCGTACATGCTGTAGGTAAAGGCAGAAAGGATCGGATAGACAACGAACAGTGTATACAAAATGAAAGCAGGGAGAGGGAACAGATGCAGCAGCCAGCGCGCCTTCGATTTCCTTTTTGGCTGTACCTGCTCCCGCTCGGGTACGCCCATGACGACCACCCCTTGTATGTCGGCGGCAAAGGGCTGAGTGACCAGCCCCTCTACCGGCCGAATCCATTTTCTTTGTTATTTTTTGAATGCGGGGAACCAGCTCGCCGCCGATTTCTGCACCTCTTGGCTCACCTGCTCCGGTGTCAATTTGTTCAAGTACATGCCTTGCAGCGCGTTTTCAAGCGTTTGCTTGGTCGTCGGATTGCCTTCTGCAAAGTGGACCACCATCAGGTAAGGGGTCGAGCTGCTGGCTGACAGCTCCGCCATTTTGTTGACGAGCGCATCGCTTGTCGTTACACCGGGGATGGCACTGATGCGTTTGAATTCGTTGGCAAACAGCTCACCGAACTTCTTGCTGGCCATAAACTCGAGAAACTTGAGCGCTTCCGCTTTATGCTTGGACTTTGCGTTGACCGCGTAAGAACCGTCTACCCACGTCGTCAAAACGGTTTTTCCGTCATCCGTCGGCATCGGGAAGAAATCGAGCGGCAGATCGGGATTCATTTTCTGCAATCCTTCCAGCTCAAAGCTTCCGTTAATGAACATAGCGGCTTTCTCCGTGAAGAACATCGTCCGGGTGTCATTCAAATCAAGTCCAACAAAATTTTCCGGGAAATAAGGAACCAGCTCTTGCATGCGCTGAATGGATTTGACGAATTCAGGGCTGGTAAAGTCAGCTTCTCCATTCAGGATTTTACCTATGAAAGCATTGCCATTGTACGTTCCGGGAGCGATGACGCCGTGACTGAGCGAGAGCAGCCAGCCTTCCTTGGCTCCGAAGGCAAATGGCACCACACCTTTGTCTTTCAGCGTCTTGGCCGTATTGATCAGTTCGTCCCAGGACTTCGGTTCACTCAAACCGTTCTGTTCAAACAGTTTCTTGTTGTAATAAATTTGTGTCGAGTTGAGTGAGAGGGGAACGCCGTACACTTTTCCATCTTTGCCGGTAGAAGCTGCAAGTACGTCCTTCGAGAAATTCTCGATGCCTGGCAGTTGATCCAGCGGCTCCAGATGCCCTGCTTCGGCAAGAGAAATTCCGGGAGCGTACGGGCGAAGCTGCAAAATGTCAGGGCCGCTGTCGCTCTGCAGAGCAGTGTTGAGTATGGTGTTGTACTCCGTTGCCTTGAACGGCTTGAAGTCAATCTTGATGCCGGGATTCTCTGCTTCGAAAGCCTGAATGATTTTTTTGTAGCCCTCAGCGTCCTCCACGCGCCAGCTGTGCATGGATAACGTCACTTGCTCAGCCCCGCCGCCAGCGCTGCTGCCTGGATTGCCGGTCTGCCCCCCGCTCTGTCCATCTCCGGCAGGCGAACTATTCGTCCCTCCGCTGCATCCGGCGAGCACCAGCATAGCAGTCAGCATAGCGGAAACAAATGCGCGAGATCGGTACCTCCTCATCCTCTTTCATCCCCCTTTTTTCCACTGCTTTGGCTTTATTAGGTCAGGCTCTTTTTGAGTTGAGCCGTGACTGCGTCATGCAGAACAGGACGAAGCTTGCGCAGGCTGTGGTCCCGTCCCAAATGAACCGCATTGGTCAAAAAGACGACTGCCAGCTCCTGTTCCGGATCGATCCAGAGACTCGTTCCGGTAAATCCCGTATGCCCGTAGCTGGAGGGAGAAAAGCCGGAGCCGCAACTGTTGCCGCCCTCATGACCGTTTATCTCCCAGCCGTACCCGCGGTTTCCTCCCTTGCCTTCCGTGTGGTTGCGGATCGCTTGGCTTCGGATTTCCCCGGAGATTAGCGGCGGTGCGCCGGTCATCCACATCTGTGCATAGCGGCAAAGGTCATCCGCCGTCGCGAACAGGCCGGCGTGGCCTGCTACCCCGCCCATGACAAAGGCTTTTTCGTCATGAACCTCACCGGAAATGTACCGGTTTGTCAGACGGCAAAACTCCGTAGACGCAATATTCGGAAAAAATTTGGCATACGGACGGAAACAAGTCTGTCTCATCTGGAGCGGCGTCCATACCCTTTTCTCGAGAAACTGGTCAAAAGGCTCATGGGTGATCTTCTCGATCAACAGCCCCAGCCAGATCATGCCAATGTCGCTGTAGACGACGCGCTCTCCCGGGGCGTGTGCCAACGGAATTTCATAGAGCAAGTCCGGCAACGCGATAGAGCCGTCACGCCTGCGCTCCGCAAGGTCTGCGGGCAATCCGGACGTATGCGTCAACAACTGGGCGATCGTAATTTCCCGCTTTTCTTCCGGGCAATCAGGGAAGTATCGGGAAAGCGGATCGTTTTCGTGAAGCAATCCTTCCTGCAGCAAAAGCAGTACGGCAGGTAGCGTCGACGTCACCTTGGTAAGAGACGCCAAATCGAACAAGGTATCCGCTGAAACGGGCCGCCCCTGCGGGGTACAGCTTGTTTTGCCGACATCGGCGGCATAGATTACTCGTCCTTTTCGCATAATGCGCAAGGCAGCGCCCGGCACTAGTCCTTCCTCCACCCACGTCCGCAGCAATTGTCCAACCGCTTCCATCCTCTGCTCCCCTTTTCTCACGACCGCTTGGTACGGCTGACAGCCAACCGGGTCTTTTCCAGTAGTGGAATCACTTCTTCCTGCTGTCTGCTGACGAGGGTAATAAACAAAATATCAATCACATTCAGCTGCGCAATGCGGGACGCCATGGCCCCGCTGCGGATGCTTTTCTCCACGGAGCTGGTGAACAGCCGGATATCGGCCAGCTCCGCGACCGGCGAGGGACCGAATTTTGTCAGCGTAATAATCGTCGCGCCCTGCTGCCTGGCCTCCGTGAGCGATTGGATGATGTCCTCTGTTTGTCCCGAATAGGAAATGCCGAAGGCCACGTCCCTCTCGGACAGTGTGACTGCCGAGGTCAGCTGCGCGTGAAAATCGGAGTATGCTTCGCACCACAGATTGATGCGGGAAAACTTTTGCCGAATATCAGCGGCGATGACGGCAGATGCGCCGACTCCGTACACGTCAATCTTGCGGGCTTTCGCCAGCGCATCGACGGCCCTGGCAACCTCTTCTCCCGACAGAACGGAAAGCGTATCCTGAATCGACTGGATATTGTTCCAACTGACCGCCTGCATGATCGACTCTACCGAGCCTTCCATCATGATTTCCTTATAGCTGCCCGTCGCCGTCTGTTTATTCAGATCACCGGCGATGCGCAGCTTCAACTCCTGGTAGCCCTTCATGTTCAGAGAACGTGCCAGCCGGATAATCGTCGCCTCCGAAACACCACTCAACTCCGCAAGCTTTTGTACCGAAAGCTTGACCACCTCTTCCGGATGGGCGAGAATAAAATCCGCCACTTTCCGTTCGGATGGCTTCAAGTCCTCCAAAATGGCCTGCAAACTGACAAGACCTCCATGTAGCATCCTCACACCGACCTTTTACCAAATCTTACCTACATTGTATGAAATTTTATTTCCATCGTCAATTAGTCGATAATAAATAATATTACAGCACCGAACAAAAAATGTCCCTCTTTATCAAACGCAGAGGGACATTTTTTTCGCTATGCTAGTTTCTTTTTTGTTGGATCGAAATGATCCCCATGCCATCCGCAGTCATGAGCACCGCGCCGTTTTTCCCGGGCCAGACTTTGCTGAAAACAAACTCCGGATCGTTTCGCTCCAGAATAAACCTCTCCTTGCCATCCTTGTCGAGTCCGTACAAGTTTCCGCCGTAATCGGCAAAGTAGAGATTTCCCTCTGAATCCGAAAATCGTTCCCAACTGACGAACCCTGTCTCTCCCTCAGGTGTGTGATAGCTCCACAACACCTTTCCCGTCCGGTCTATTTTTCCTATGGTGTTATTGCTGAGGGGAATGTAGTAACCGCCCGTTCCATCATTCGGGATGCCCAGCTTGGACAGGATGTCATGATCTACGGGTGCCTCAGCGATATCCTTGCCATCGGCGGCGTTAAAGAAGTGAAGTCCTTTTTCCCCCAGTACGTAAACGATACCATCGGACGAATAGTACTGGTCTCCCCAGTCGAGCCCTTCTCTTTTCCACCTGATCTTGCCAGCTTCGTCCAACCCGATAAACGTTCGCCCGTCCAACCCGACGACCAGCGTGCGCTTGGACTCAACCCAGTCGATACTGTGCACGCTTGGGAACAGTGCTCCCTCCTGCAATGGGACTGTACTCAGAATTTCTTTGTTGCTCCAGCGTACGTTTCCTTCCTTGTCCACTGCCGTGACGCCTTGATCGGTGAGCAAAAAGAACGTGCCGTTACTGGCCACATCGAAATCCCGGTAGCTGCGGCTGAGCATATATGGAAACTCGATCGCCCGAAGCTCTTTTCCTGTTTTATCCACTACAATCACATAGCCGGGCGCTTCCCATTCGTACTCCAGCGTGTTGTCCCAGATGACGTACAGCAGTCCGTCACGCCCCATCTCCAGATAATGGGCCCAGTACATCCACAGATCGCTTTTGCCCAGCAGCTTTCCTTCTTGATCGAGACGATAGAGAAAACCGTCCGCCCCGGTCACATACATGATCCCTTGTTCGTCGGTAACCACGTTGGAGAGATATTCGTTTTCCAGCGAGTTTTGCCACTTTACTTCGTACTTGTCCCCACCCTTGAGAATTAGCGCCTTGCTTTCTCCATTTTGCGAGACGATAACGGAGGTCTTCACCTCGGGCAAAGAGACCGTTTCCGCAGTTTGCGGCTGCCCTGCTTGAGTCTGGCCGTGTGCAGCAGTCGGCAGAATCAAGGCGAGTGCAAGCGCGAGCAGTGCGACTTTTGTCTTTGCCCCTGTCCTTATGTTCATCAACGCAGCCCCCAATGCCAAAAATTTCCGTTCCCTACTCCATCTTACTTTCCTTCCGGTTTGCTTTATTCCTGCTTTGCTTCCTCTTACTTTTACGTTTCCGCTTCTTTCCTCCTGGTTTGCTCCCGTTTTTTTCCTGGTTTGCTCCTGGTTTATTCCTGCTTTGTCCCTATTTGTCCCTGCTTTATCCCAGCCGGCTAACCCGGCGCAAAAACCCGATTTTTCCGATACTCTTGACCTTTCCGCCGCGTCAACCCTTACACTTGAGCTCGCAGAATGGACGAAGGAGGAAATGGAATGAAACGTATCTTGATTAAAGAAGGCACCATTTTGAGCATGAAGGAAGGCGAGCAGGCCTTTACCGGCGATCTGCTGATTGAAGGGGATAAAATCGCGATGGTGGCCCCGATGATCGACCAACCCGCGGATCAAGTGATCAGCGCCAAAGGCATGGCAGTCATGCCCGGTCTGGTCAATGCCCACAATCACGGGGCGATGTCGCTTCTGCGCGGCTTTTCCGACGATCTGAAGCTGATGGATTGGCTGGACAAAAAAATGCTTCCGGCCGAAGCGAGGATGACGGAGGAAGACGTCTATTGGGGGACGAAGCTGGCGATCGCGGAAATGATCCGCTCGGGCACCACCACGTTTGCCGACATGTACGTCTGCATGGATGCTGTAGCGAATGCGGTCGTGGAAAGCGGCATGCGGGCCTCGCTCACTCGCGGGCTGGTGTTCCTGCAGGATGACGGAGGCAGGAGAATGCGGGAAGGAATCGATCTGGTGGAAAAATGGTCTGGTGCCGGAGATGGCCGCATCACCACCATGTTCGGTCCGCATGCCCCCTATACCTGCCCTCCTGAACCTTTGCGCGAGGTAATTGCGCTTGCGCGTCAGCGGCGCATCCCGCTTCACATCCACCTCGCGGAAACCAAGGAGGAGACCGTGAAGATTCGGGAAAATTACGGCGAGACCCCTACCGAATACCTCTACCATCTCGGCATGTTCGAGCATACGCACGTCCTGTTGGCCCACGCCGTCCATCTCACCCGCAAGGATATCGGGTATTTGCGCGGCATGCGCGGCGGTGTCGCCCACAATCCGGTGAGCAACCTCAAGCTTGGCTGCGGCATCGCGCCAGTCATGGAGTTCAAGCGGCAAGGCATCACGGTCGGGATGGGCACAGACGGGGCGGGCAGCGCCACGACACTCGACATGTTCGCCGAGATCAAGGCAGCCACCTGGATGCAAAAGCTCGACTACGGCGATCCGACTCAGCTTTCGGCAGAGGAAGCGCTCCGCATGGCGACGATTGAGAGCGCCAAGCTGCTCGGCATCGACCATGAGGTTGGGACGCTGGAAGCGGGGAAAAAGGCCGACCTGATCCTGATCGACTTGAATCAGCCGCACCTGCAGCCCATTCACAATCTGTTTTCACTAGTTGCCTACAGCGTCAATGGCTCAGACGTCGACACCGTTATCGTAAACGGACAAATTCTGATGAGACAGCACCAACTGACGACCCTCTCCTGGGAGGAGATTCAGCGGGAAGCCGCCAGTCGGGCTGCCCGGTTGGTAGAAGGGCTGTAGGGGAAAACGGGAGAACGAAACAATGCCGTCCTGTCGCGGGACGGCTTTTTTCATTTATGATGGCGGTATTAATATATGGCCTCACCCTTTTCCTCTCTCCCGACGGTACCGGCTCGGGCCATGCTATTCTCGATATCCCGTTTTTTGGTTTTGCTTTTGCACGGACGTTTGTTTGACTCCGATGATCTGCTTGTTCCCGTCGTTATTCTCGGGATCGGCATGGTGCTGAAGCTGCTCGTCCATCTTCTCTATTTGCAGTGGCAGGCCTCGCTTTGCAAAACGGCAAAACGATCAGTGCTGCCAACAGAAAGCATATCCCTGCCGCGCCATAGATGAGTTCCAGCGGGAGCGTCCTGGCTGCTATGCCGGATACGCTCATCATCACTACCATCGAACCGGTCATCAGCGGCGTCCGAATGCCGGTAACCCGGCCGATGTATGCTTGTTCGGTGTGCATCATGACCAGAGCGTTGTTCCCGATGAAAATGGCAGGCTGCAGAAGCGCGATCAAAAACTGGACCGCCATCGTCAGCCATAATACAGTAGACAAGCCAGACAGGATGATGCCAGCCGCATTCACAGCCAGCCCAAGCATGAGAAATCGCTGAGGCGCTATCTTGGCGGCCAAGCGAAAGGTCAACAGCCCTCCGATGATTTCGCCGACACCGTATGGGATTGTCATCCATTGCAAATCCTGTGCGGACAAACCCAGTCTTTCCGTGACGAGAAAGATTCCGAGCGGAGATATCAAACCGACGCCAAGTCCAACTGCCAAGAAGCACAGGTTTAAGGAGACGAGAACTTTTTTCGCCGCGACGTAACGGATACCGTCCACCATGTCTTGCATCACCGATGTCTGCATGCCCCTCTCGCCAGCGCCAGCCTGGTTGTCAGGCGGGATAAAAACCATCGCACACGCCGAGAAAAGAAAGGCTATCCCCGTCAGCAGGATAGAAAGGTAGATTCCGAGAGCTTGATACGCGATTGTGCCGAGAATCGGCCCGAGAACCATAAAGATGGAAAATACGGTTTGCAATAGCGACATGCCAGCCTGGGCCTGTTCGGCCGGCACGTGCAGCTTGAACAGCTTCATCCCGGCAGGCTGCGTGATTTGCGATAGGACAGCGGAGCAGCATGTCGCAAAAAACACAGCCGCCCACATCCCTGATTCGAGTGCAAGCAGCACGACGCCAACTGAAAGGGCGCTTGCCAGTTCAGACCAAATGATCGTCTTTTTCGGACGCCACCGATCCGCCAGCACCCCGCCAATCAACGAAAAAAGAAAGATGGGCGCGTATTCGGCAACCGAGATCATGGATACGGCAAAAGCGTCTCCGCCGGTTCTCTCCATGACATAAAAGAGGATGGCGAAATTTCGTATCCATATTCCGAGCTGGGAAAACACGTTTGCGATGAGGACCATCCGTATAAACGGGTTGCGCTGCAGCATTCCGAAAGTCGGCATGTTCATATTCCTCCCCTTGCTGCCATCAGGCAGGTGAATGTCGCATTCACTCTACCTCCTCCTGCAGCAGGAGAGTCAAACGTTTTTTTCCGTATTCAGAATGTCTTGACTCTGACCTAGGAGGAGCCTTTACGCTATGAACAGAGAGGAGTGGGATGAAAATGCTCTACACGGTAAAAGAAATCGCCGCGCTGTCAAACGTAACGGTAAAGACTTTGCATCACTATCACTCCATCGGCCTGCTGCTGCCATGTGAGATTAGCGAAGCGGGGTACCGCCTGTATGGAACAAAAGAGCTGGAGCGTCTGCAGCATATTTTGTTTTACAAGGAGCTTGATTTCCCGCTGGAAAAAATCAAGCAACTGCTCGAAGGCGCCCCTGATCGGCTGTCCATTCTGGCCAGTCAGAAGGAGCTTCTGCTCGCCCGCAAGCAACGGCTGGAAAGAGTCATTCAAACGCTGGACGAATCGATTTCACATGCCGAGAACGGTGAACAGATGAATCAGGCAGAGATGTTCAAGGGGTTTTGTGACGAAGAGGAGTGGATGGAGGCACTGGCCGAACAAAAACGGTATTTGGAGGAGACCTATGATTTTTCTCTTCCTTCCATCGACTCGTCCGAGGTCCCGGCGATGAACCAAATGGCGCGGGAAGCGAAGCGATTTACGGATGGAATGGCGGATTTTCTGGCGAAGGGCGTCAAATTTGACGATGAGAGTGTACACAGGCTGATTTCCGAGCATATCGCCTTCTTGAATCAGAGCGGACATGCGACCAGCGCTGACGATTTTGCGGCACGAACGCGCTTTTTCCTGGATGACGACTTTCACCGAAAGATGCTTGAGGAACAGCAGACAGGTCTTGCTTACTATTTATCCACTGCTGCGGAATCATTTGCAGCCAAGGAAAAAAGTACGACTGAAGCGAAAAAGTACGACTGAAGCGAAAAAGTACGACTGAAGCGAAAAAACCGCCGCAACGACTGATCGTTGCGGCGGTTTTCCATGCTTCCAAGCATCCATGCAATATTCAAACAAGGTGAGAAACATCCACCTATCGATTGAGCAAAAAGACCCCCCAAGACAGATACACCGTGTACAATGCCCACAGCAAATAGGGGATGAGCAGATAGGCCGCCGCCCGCTTGCGGGGCCGGATCATTTTGATCAGCAGCCAGGTGGAATAAGCGACAAGCACGGTGTCTGCCGCCGCTGGCAAGAGCAGATGCTTCTCTACGAAAAGCCAGGTAAACACCTGAACGACTGCCCAGTTGATAAAAAACAGCAGCAGGGTTTCTCCATCCATTTGCCGGCTTCTGGCCAATTGGACAATCGATAACGATATAAGTGCATATAAGATTCCCCACACGACGGGAAAGACGCTGGCGGGTGGAGTGCCTGGCGGTTTGGCAAGCGCCTCGTACCAGGCCCCACCCTCCGGATAAAGAAAGCCTGCCCATGAGTATATCGCATAGAGGGCGAAAAACAACAGCGCGGAGGTACCGATTTTCACCGCACATCCCATCCTTTGACATCTGATCTTCTTGCCATAGTTTATGAGACGTGCCTTCGTTTCATCACGATTTGTCCAACGGGATTTTAACGTCCTCCGGCTTTGATCAGCATCTCTTCGATTTCGCGGTATCCGCGCTTTTTCGCATGGGCAAGCGGCGTTACCCCGTCCTTGTCGGGAATATTCACGTCGGCTCCGTGATCGATCAGCAGCTGCACGATCTGCTGATGGGCCTCTCCTCCGTCGCTGAGCACGATCGCTTCCATCAGCGCTGTCCAGCCCAGATTGTTCACGTGATTGACATCTACACCAGAGCGGGCGAGCAGCTCCTGTACAACTTCTACATGCCCTCTTTCCGACGCAGGGATCAGAGCTGTCCCGCCGTATCTGTTGGTGAGCTTCGGATCGGCACCCGCATCAATGGCCAGCTTGACGATATCCAGAAGTCCCTCTGCCCCCGCATACAAAAACACGTTATCCAGGCGGTTGTCCCGGATATGAATATCGGCCCCGGCTTCGATGAGCGCTTTGACCGTTTCCGCGTGATTGCCATGCGTAGCTGCCAGCACCGCCGTCCGTCCTTTTTCATCCGCAGCATTGATGTCCGCACCTTTTTTGAGCAGCTCCAGCACCGCAGCCGTTTCCCCTTTTTCCGCCGCCTTGATGAGCTCCTGGCCCATTTTTTCCTGCATCACTTTTTGCACACTCTCCTTTGCCATATTCTGTGCATCTTGCAGAACTTCCCCTGTGCTGGCAGGCTCCTCGCAGCCTGCCAGTATCAATAAAGAAGAAAAGAAGGTCACAGCCAGACGGATCATGAATCCTTCCCTCCCTTTGCTCGTTCGCTTCCTTAATGCTATCATGGCAATTGATATACGAAAAATATTACTTTCATTATAAATAATTACTTTTCCCATATATTATTGAAAGGGGAGTCTCGGTGGATATCAAACAGCTTCGCTACTTTATCGCCATTGCAGAGGAGAAACAAATTTCTGCGGCTGCCAAGCGGCTTCATCTCGCGCAGCCGCCGCTTAGCCAGCAGTTGATCAATTTGGAGAAAGAGCTGGGCGTCGCCCTGGTCGTCAGGCACGCCAGAGGTCTGGAGCTGACAGAGGCGGGACGCATCCTGTACAAGCACGCCGTCAAAATTGCCAGCCTTGTGGAAGAGTCGGAGATCGAGGTAAAAGAGGTAGGCGAGGGCACGAAAGGGACACTCAGTATCGGTGTCAACACGCTCTCTTCCGAGCTATTGCCCATACTGTTGAAGCGGTTTCAGGAAAGCTATCCCCACGTAACGTACAAAATCCAGCAGAATGAATCCGATCAGCTTCTGAAAATGGTAAAAGAAAAAGCCATTGAGCTCGCGATCATCAGGCTGCCGCTTGAACTCAATGACTTTTCGATCCTGCATCTAAAGACGGAACCGCTGCGCTTCGCCAGCTCCACTCGCATTCCCGGCTCATCCGCGACAATCACCTATGAGCAGATTTGCCATCATCCGTTGTTGTTGCCCAGCATCGAAGGACTCGGCGTGTACCACTTGATCCTCGAGGAATTCTCCCGGCGCCGATTGGAGCCTGTCATCCTCGGCGAATGCTCGGATATCGCGGTCCTCTTGCAATTGGTTTCTTCCGGCTTTGGGGCGACGATCGTACCGGAAGTCGTTCTCAGGATGCACCCCGGGCATGATCTGCAGGTG
Source organism: Brevibacillus sp. FSL K6-6036 (assembly GCF_037964015.1). NCBI lineage: Bacteria > Bacillati > Bacillota > Bacilli > Caryophanales > Paenibacillaceae > Brevibacillus > Brevibacillus sp. FSL K6-6036. The sequence goes on along the minus strand of NZ_CP150173.1, from coordinate 1,303,368 downwards.
TACGAGATTGCGGATGCGACGATGGCTGCTTCATCCGGCGTCATTTGGCTGAAGGACTACTACTTGTCAAAGGCGGCACAGAACTTCCTCGATCTTTTGAGAAAGTAACGCCTTACAGACGTGTCGACTCTCCCGGCTTCAGCGCGGCCCCGTCGATTCCTTTTTCTTTCAGGCTGTCGACAAATGCCTTCCCGTCCTGCTTGATCGGGGGGAACGTATCATAGTGCATCGGCACGACGAACTTGGCTCCTACCCACTCGGCCGCGGTTTTGGCATCCTCCGGTCCCATCGTGAACACATCCCCGATCGGAAGGAAAGCTGCGTCGATGTCGTGGCGCTCGCCGAGGAGCTTCATATCTCCAAACAGTCCGGTATCGCCCGCATGATAAACCGTCTTTCCGCCCATCGTGACGATAAAGCCGCCCGGCATTCCCAAATAAACGATACGCGTATCTTCTTCAAAAACCATGCCCGAGCTGTGGAATGCTTGGGTCATTTTTACTGTACCGAACGGAAAGGAAGCGGAGCCTCCTAGGTTTAACGCCATCGTCTTGGCACCTTGCCATCCCAGGTAGTTGGCCAGTTCAAACGTAGCGATGATGGTAGCGTCATTTTGCTTCGCCAATTCTACGGCGTCCAAAATGTGATCCTGGTGTCCGTGCGTCAAGAGAATGTACTGAACCCGAATATCGGACAGCTTCGTGGCAGCAAGCGGGTTTCCGGTGATGAACGGATCGATGATGATTGAATGTCCTTCGCTGGTCAGTTGGATGCAAGAATGACCGTGATACTGGATTTCCAACATGTGCATTCCCTTCCTTCTTCGCAATCTACTATTCATTCCTGATGATAGGTGGGAATGTCAGCCATGTCAAATCAGTTGGCGCATGTTGTTTCAAACATTTGAATAATCAGTCAAACAGAACCGCAAAGGCTCTCGTAAAAGCGCCGTCGCTCCCTTTAATCTTGAGCGGCGCAGCCGCGAAGAAGACGCGCTTGCGGTCAATTTGCTCCAGGTTTTTCAGGTTTTCCACGATCCCCAGCTTGTTGCCGAGAAAAATGTGGTGAGCGGGGAAGTTTTCAGTCTCGATCGGGTCGGGAGAGATGAAGTCGAGCCCGACTGCCCGAACTCCGCGCTCCACCAGCTCCTTGGCCATTTCTTCTCCGAAGTAAGGGTAGTCGGTTTCGTAAGCATCCGTCCCCCACTGCTTGCTGAGGCCCGTACGGAACAAAACGATGTCTCCCGGGCGAATGTCCGCGCCTTCCAGAACAGCCGGACTCATTTCCCGCTGTCCGTCGAGGTGGACGTCCACGATCACAGCTTCGCCGACAAAACGCTCCAGCGGGATTGCCTCGATGGTCTCGCCATTTTGAATAAAATGGGCTGGTGCATCGCAATGCGTTCCAACGTGAACGACTGCGTGAAAGTCGGTCACCTGAAACCCGTCCGACTCTACTTGAGAAACCTGCTTGAACTCAGCAACCGGCTGACCCGGGTACTGGGGCATTCCTGACTCGAGCACTTGCGAAAGATCGATAATGCGCATGAGACCCTCCATTTTCCCAACTTTACAAGTCGGAATAGTATGTGTTTTGCTAATATTATCCAATCCCAAAAGCGCTATCGCAAGTGTTTTTTCTGCCCTCCGCGTATGTTTTTGCTCTTCCGTCCGATTATGTAAAAGGCTGCGAGAGCCGACAGCCAGTCCGTTCCTTCACGGCTTTCGCAGCCAGTCCGTTCCTTGCCGGCTTGCGTTTGACACTACCGGCTTACGAGAGGAGATTGTCTTTGTGATGGGGATCCTTCAATTCGACGAGCGCGATGATTTTCGAGTCCCGAATGACAACGCGCTTGCCTTCATTGTCCCGCAGAATCAAGGTAGAGTTTTTCACATCCACCAGTTTGCCGACGAAGGTGCCATTCACTGTATCGACCTTCACTTTTTCCCCTTCGAGCTTTTTGGCCTGATCACGAAATGCCATGGTTGATCCCTCCTTTACCTGCATCCTATGTACATGCAACGCCATTCAACCAAAGCAAACGTGGATTTTTCTCCAAAATGTGCAGCCACCCTTTGGCAATGATCCCGGGTGACATTTGGCCGTTTACTCTGCCTTGCTGGACGTTCGGCACTATACAGAACGAAAGGACGTATGCAAGCTGCGGCAGGCCAATGATGTATCCAGCCTGAGGTCGAGCTTGATCCCTTTGTTTGCCGCGTCTTCCCTACTTATTTGGTCTTCTTCTACCATGGCCGGGTCGTATCCAAAGCGAAGCGCTGTCTTCTGTGCAAAGGTGTAATAGCTCTCAAAGCTGCTCGGTCCCACATGCAAAGTGCCCGTCCACTCGCTTCCGGCCAGCTCCAGCAAAGCGTTCGCGAGATCCTCCACGTGGATAAACGTGCGAAGGACATTGCTGCTGCGGACAACCCGCTCCCCTTTTTCCCATGCCTCTGTCAACTGGCGCACGCGATTGTCCCAGCGCCCGTCCGCATCCGGCCCGTAAATGGGACCTGATCTGACGATAGCATGATCCAAATGGCCGCTCCTCACCATCTCCTCGCCGGCAAGCTTGGCATTGCAATAAGCCGCCAAGCTGCTGTCCCTGTTCCAGAAGGAAGGAGCGTCCCGTTCCTGGTACGGTCCTTGAGCCCCTTCAAAAACGCCATCAGTCGACACGAACAGCAGCCTTGTCGCTGGCGAAATATGGGAGAGAACTCCGGACAGCCCCTTCTGAATCAGGGCAGTTTCGTTCTCTCCGCTCATCACTGCCCATATCACCACATCAGGATTCGCTTGCCGGAGCAGCTCTGCACAGGCGCTTTCTTCCCTCAAATCTACCTGACTGTACTGCGCATGGAGGTTTTGAAAGCACGTCCCCGTCACTTCCCATCCTTGCTTTTTTCCGTTTTCAACGATCTTGGAACCAAGATAACCGCTCGCACCGAGAATCAATAGTCGTGACATGAATCCTTTCGTTCCTCTCTTTATGGGTTATGGGACGAACCCTGATAGAATTTGTCGTACGTTTGCAAACAGGAGTTTACTTAGTGTCAGCGAAGTGTACAAGCATAATCATTTCACAATGTTCGGAATACTTTTGTCAGAACGGGAGGGAAGTCATATGAAGAACGTGATCGAACTGGTTGCCAAGGAGAAAACCTACTCCGGACGTGAACTGGCCGAAATTCTCGGAGTCGGAGCCAGCACGCTGCGAAAGTGGAGCATGCTCCTGGAGCAGCAGGGGTACCGGTTTTTGCGGGACAGTCAAAACCGCCGGGAATACAGACAGTCGGATGTCGACGCACTGCGCTCGTTTTATCAGTTGACAAAGGAAAACCTGATGCCGCTCGAGGAAGCGGCGCGGACCGTAGCCGGACGCACTTCCTTTCAACAGACCAAGCGGGAAACTGCCGCTTCGCTCAGCCTTGTTCCCCCGGTCGTGCCCTCTGCCGGCTCTGCACCTTTCCCGTCAAACCATTCGGCTGCACTGTCTGCGAGCACATCCGCTGCTTTGGCTCTTCGGACCAGCGCCCATGTCGATCGGCTGGAAGAGAAAATCCACTCTCTCGCCCAGCATGTACAGCATCAGGATGCAGTTCAGATGGAGCTGATGGAACGCTTGGAAAAGCAGGAAGCGTACATCCGCAATAGTCTGAAGGAACGCGACCGCCGCTTGATGAAAGCCATGAGCGACATCATCGAAGCCAAGCAGCAATTGGCCCAGCTCCGCGACGAGCAGCGAAAAAAATCGATCTGGCACCGCTTGTTTCGGACACAGTATGATTCGTCGCTTTGAATCGAAAACCTCTTGCTGTTTTTGTCCCTCCGTATCGCTGCCGACCCGCATAGAAACAGGGCCGCTCCGATTGTACAGTCATCTCCAATCGGAACAGCCCTGTTTTGTTGTTTGTCTCGGAAAACCAGTGCCTACGCTGCGTTGATAGTCTCGTCGTTTGCCCTCGCGCTGCCTTTTGTAGCGAGGCTCACAACCGTCGTCACTGCAAGATTGACGACCAGTGCGATAATGCCGACGTTCAGATCTTGAATGGACTGCGGCAGGAATGGGAAGAGGGTGCCGATCGTGATGCCGCTGATCGTGACGATCGCAACCGTTGCCACACCGGCGATGATACCGGCTGCCGCTCCCTGCTTGCTGACAAAATTGCGTTTGGACAGGCTGAACAGAAGCGCAGGGAAGAGCTGGGTAACGAGACTGTAGCCCATCAGCAGCAGGGTGACGAGTGTATCTCCGCCCTTGAATGTAAAGTAAAGCGAGATGAGCGCGACTACAGGCACCAGATAACGGGCCAGCTTGGATACCTGTTCGTCCGTCGTCTTCGGTGCGAATACCTTGTACACGTTTTTCGCAATCAGCGTCGACGAGGACATCAGAATCATCGACCCCGGCACGATCGCTGTCAACAGCCCCGCCGCGCCGATCACCCCGACAAACCAGGGATCGAAGGTTTGGATAGACAGGCGCAAGAGTGACATGTCGCCATCCGCCCCTTCCAGTCCGGGCACCTGCAGGATCGCGGCAAACCCTACGAAGAAGACGAACAGCAGCACCAACTGGTAAAGCGGCATGACGATCGCGTTTTTCCGGAAGACCTTCTCATTTTGAGCAGAGTAGACCGAACCGAAAGTATGAGGCCACATATAGAAACCAAGCGCTGTCAACAGAACAGTAGAGACAAACCAGGACGGACTGAGGCCTTTTTCCGGCAGAGCGACAAATCCTGGCTTGGCCGCTTCGACAGCCTGAAACATTTCGGTGATGCCGCCATAGTAGTGGAACGGCAGATAGAGACCGAGGAACACAACCACAAACAGAATCATGATGTCTTTGACCACAGCGGTCCACGCCGAGCCGTGGATTCCGGAGATCATCACGTATACCGTGACAGCCATGGTCCCGATCCAGATCGCCGCCGTGTTTGAGATGCTTCCGTAAGAAGCCTCTGCCACGATCAGCCCCAGGCCTTTTAGCTGGAGGACCAGATACGGGATGAGCGCCACTACCCCGACGATTGAGACGAGGACACCCAGGTACGGGCTTTTATACTTGCTGACAAAGAAGTCGGACTGCGACATCAGCTTGTTCTCTTTTGCGTAGCGCCAGATGGCGGGCAGCAGCCAGTACGACATGATATAGGCGAGACAGCCATAGCCGAGAATGTAGAAGGTCGGCCCGCCTTTGCCATATGCCCAGCCGCTGCCGCCCAGGAACGTAAAGGTGGTGTAAATCTCGCCCGCCATCAGCAGGAATACAAATATCGTTCCGAAGCCGCGTCCCCCGACGGTCCACTGCTCCAGGTTCATATCCTTGCCGCGTTTTGCCTGAATCCCGAGAAAGAGAGACAGTGCCAGGAATCCGAAAATGATCATCAACGCTGCATTCATCTAGGAGTCACCTCTCTTGTTCGCCGGGTCCAGCTTGTAGATGATCGCCATAATGACAGAGGTCAGGACGACCCAGAGGACGATCCAAAACAGAAGGAAGGGCAGTCCGAGCACGTAAGGCTCTACTTTATTGACAAATCCGATGCAACCGAGTATTCCGATAAACGGCAGCAAGGCTAATAGATGAATCAGTTTCATGGGCAGCAGATCCCCCTTTGTCTGTCGATTCCTGCGATTTGCAACCGTTCGGAATCTTCGGTTTTTTCATGCAAATCTATGCCATGACGATTTTATGGGCGGCATTGACGAAGATCTTCACGCCTACCTCCAGCGCATCTTCATCTACCGTGAAGCGCGGGTGATGGTGCGGATAGACGATGCCCTTCTGCTGGTTGCCTGCGCCTACGTAGAAGAAGCAGCCCGGAGCTTTTTGCTGGAATGCCGAAAAGTCCTCTCCCCCCATGTTCGGCTTCATGTGGTCGATCCATTCCTCTCCCAGCGTCTCCGTGACGATGCTCTCCATCAGACGGGTCACTTCCTCGTCATTGATCACAGGACGATAGCCGTATTCGTATTTGAATTCATAGGTGGCTCCGTGGGCCTCGGTAATTCCTTTGACGACGCGTTCCATCAGAGCCGGAACGGAATCGCGAAGCTTTTGGTCAAAGCTGCGAACAGTGCCGCAAATGCTGACCGATCCCGGGATGACATTGTGTGTCGTTCCGCCGATAAACTGGGTGACGGAAATGACCAGATTGTCCAGCGGATCGGTATTGCGAGAGACGATGTGCTGCAGGTTGGTGACCACCTGTGCCGCTATGGCAATGCTGTCGACCGTCTGATGCGGCAGTGCTGCGTGCCCTCCCTTGCCGGTGATGGTAATGTAGAAGGTATCCGGTGCGGCCATCATCGGACCTGGGCAAATCCCCACTTTGCCAAATTCCATTGGCGCCCACAGATGGGTCCCGATGACCATGTCCACGCCGTCCATGACCCCTGCCTGCACCATTTCCTCCGCCCCGCCGGGGAAAAGCTCCTCCGCGTGCTGGAACAGGAAGCGGACCTCGCCTTTGATCCGGTCTTTCATCCCTGAGAGAATTTTCGCCGTGCCGAGCAGCATCGCCGTATGTCCGTCGTGACCGCAAGCATGCATCACGCCGGGATTCGTGGAGACAAACGCAAAGGTGTTTTCCTCCGTGATCGGCAGGGCATCCATGTCGGCCCGCATCGCCAGAACACGCCCGGGCTGTGAACCGATCAGCCGCGCCATCACGCTTGTCTTGGTCGGTCTGGTCACGTCCAGGTTGCCGAACGAAACGAGCGTGTCGTAGACGAACTGGGCCGTTTTTTCCTCGTGAAACGAAAGCTCCGGATTTTGGTGCAAATAACGCCTCCACGCGATTACCTGCTCCTTGAGCTGTTCCGCTTCTTGATTGAGTGTCGCTGTCGTCGTCATTCAAATACGCCTCCCTAATGAAATTCGTGCTTTCCTACGCCTTCCCGGCGAGTGAGAGAACCGTGCGGTACAGCACATTGGCTCCGTCTGCACAGTCTTCCTTGGTGGTATATTCAGCCGGATTGTGGCTGATGCCCTTTTGGGAACGGGCAAAGATCATGCCAACCGGACAGAGGCCGGTCAACTGCATGCAATCATGTCCGGCACCGCTCGGTATCGTAAACGGTTCAAAGCAAAGCGACTCGCACGCGTCTTTGGCAGCCTGCTGAATTTCTTCGGAGCAGATGACCGGCGGTATGCGCTGCAACAGTTCGATCGCGAGCTGAATGCCTCGCTTTTCGCATATTTGCTTGGCAACTCTGACAATTTTGGCTTCGACGCGGTCAAGTACCGCCTGATCCACATCGCGAAGGTCCAGCGAAAACTCCACTTTTCCCGGGATGATGTTCACGCCGCCGGGATATGCCTGCAGCTGTCCTACCGTACCGACGGCTGTTCCCGTTTTGCCCGCCTCCTGCTCGATCGCCAGCATGATTTCTGCTGCCGCCGCCAGCGGATCGCGGCGAAGCGTCATCGGTGTGGCTCCCGCGTGCCCGGCTTCCCCCTCGAGGATGAACTTCACCCACAAAGGACCGGCTACACCGCTTACCACCCCGACCGACAGATTGCGGCTCTCCAGCACCTTGCCCTGCTCGATATGCAGCTCGACGTACGCCTTTACGCTCCCCTTCGGACGAGCGGCTTTGCCGATCGCATCGGGATCCAAACCGTTCTGTCTCATCGCCTCGGCAATCGAGATGCCGTCCTTGTCGCAATGCTCCAGCTCGCTTCCCTCCAATAGACCGGCGATGCCGCGGCTTCCGATCATGCCGTAGCTGAAACGGGTCCCCTCTTCATCGGTAAAGGCGATCACTTCGATGGGATGTTCGGTGGCGATGCCTTGCTCGTTCATCGCGTGCAGGATTTCCACGCCAGCCAAAACGCCAAGCGGACCGTCGAAGTTTCCGCCGTTGAACACAGAATCGATGTGCGAACCGACCAGGACGACAGGCGCTTCCGGATTGCCGCCTTCTTTTCTGCCGATCAAATTGCCTACCTCGTCCTCCCGTACGGCAAGCCCCGCCTCAAGCATAAAACCGCGAACGAGATCTTTTGCAGCTCTCTCTTCGGGTGTAAAAGAAAGTCTGGTAATGCCGCCCGACTCTTGTTTGCCGATGTCACTCAAACGCATTAACCGATCCCACAGCCTGTCCGGATTGATCATACGCTTTCACCCCTTTTTCTTTACGCAATTAACGGTTGATTTACGGTTGTGTCCATAATTGTATAATAGTCTGTCAATTTTGAAAAGAGGGAAATATTTTGGGGATTATTGGAAGTCCTTTCCGGTGTTGCGTGTTCTTCCTGGCGACCGAGGAAAAAGCGGTCCTCTTGATTTCAGTCGTGGTTTAAAAAAACGGTCAATCAGGCCTTGGTGAAGGAGATGAAAACGGCTGAGGAAGAAAAACGGTTTGGACATAGTAAAAAAAGAGCCGGGACTGCTCTTCACGAGCGCTCCCAGCCCTTCCGCAGGCAAAATCATCCTAGAGCAGCAAGCACAAGCGCCATAAGCGTCATCACGACATGTGCCGCCGCGTGGGCGACCATGGCTGCTTCCAGGCTATGCTTCCAAAACAGCCAGCCGAAAAGAATTCCGCCCACGGCATTCAGCAGGATGGTACGGATGATCAGCATAGGCGTAAGCGGAGCGAGGACGGCCACCGCTCCCAGATGTCCGATGCCAAACAGCAGAGCGCTTATGACAATAGCGGTGACCATAACCGCAGCTCCCGGAATCTCTCTCCCCCGCTGGAACAGGCGCCAGCCGAGCCACGCCAGGAGCGACATCATGCCCCAGCGCAGCAGCAATTCTTCCGTAATGCCTCCGTACAGCATGGCGCTGATGGTAAAGGAGAGATCCCGCGGAGGCGCCCCGCCCGCAAGGCTTGCGGGCAGCCACGGCTGAAAGAAAATGTCGAGCAGAGGCAAAATGACCGCTGCCGCGATGCCAAAAACGATGGCAGCAGGCATCTGCGGACGCAATCGGCTCCAAAACGGCTCGCCTTTCGTCGCCTTGTCGGCGACAAGCGATGTCAGCCCGACCCGTGGAGCCAGCCATGTTCCCACAGCAACCGAGATCGCCAGCAGGATCAGAGGCTGCAGCATGGACAGAGCGGCCAGCACCGCTACCGGCATGTCAGGCAATCCGGGCACATTTTGAAGCTGCCTGACAGATGTGGGAACGAGTGCAATCACGCCGATCAGTCCGGCAACAAACAGGGGCACATATGCTTTGCCGTATGAGGGGTAGCCGTGCATGCTTCCACTTTTCATCCCTTCGTCCCCTCCAGCCTGCGATACGCCATGTAAGAGTAAATGACCGGTACCCCGACGGACAAGCCGATCACGACCAGCAGCGGCCAGCTCGCGTCACGCATGGCAGGGAGGAATGCCGACAAGATCGCAAACAGTCCCGCAATTACCCAGAGCGGCCCCGACATCCGGTGGGTTTTGCGCCACACCTCTTCGCTCGCCAGTGTCCATGGCGTTTTGATTCCAATGAAATAATTGCTTCTCACCTGCGGCAGATAGTTTCCGATCACGAGCCAGAGGACCCCGATGATCAGGTTGGCAAATACGTCCGCGCCTATCGCCCGCATCCCGAGGTTATAAGCCAGCAGATGGCTGAAGGCTGCACTCAAAATCAGGACGGTGAGCAGCCGGATGATGCCGTACGCTTTCTCGAATTTCTCGTAATTTTGCTTCTTCGGGTCAATTTTGCGGGTATATGCAACGATTGCAAAAATCACGATGCTGATCAGAATGTAGGTCAAAAAGAACGTTCCTTTGCTTTGAAAACCGTCCGGCTCCCCGCCCGGCCCAAAGTGGATGACCATCTGTTCGGGCAAGTCCTTGTACGTAAACAATCCGATGAGGATGGGTACCAACAGGATCATGATACTGACCGCTTGATTCATGCCTTTCACTCCTTCTCAGGTTTCCGGTCCCCAATAATCTCCAAAAACCAGCCCATGACATCCTGCACAACTGTCGTATTCAAGGAGTACACGATGTTCTGCCCCTGCCGCTCATCCAAAATCAGCTTCGCCTGTTTCAATGAACTGAGATGATGGGAGATGCTGGGCTTTGTCATGGCAAAGTGATCGGCGATTTCGCCTGCTGTCATATCTCTCTCCTTCAACAGCCGGATGATTTGTCGGCGCGTAGGGTCAGCCAGCGCTTTAAAGGTATCATTCACAAAACCACGACCTTTTTGGGAACATAAAATCTTGGTTATTAGACATTTAGACAATCATCTAAATATCTAATTTAAAAGTATGCCATTTCTCGGCTGTTGTCAATCGCTGTTTTGTTCCTCCAGGAAATGGCATCTGTTTTTTGTTTAAGAGATTGGCGCGCTCTGCTTCGCATCCTTCCGTTCCGCTTTCCGAAAACACCCGATAAGTATATAGCCGAAAACGATCCCGCAGATCGCCGGGAAAGTCGAACCGCCGAAGCCCAGTACGGTGGAAGCAAATGGCAAATTGCTTCCGACAGGAGAAAAATACAGCCAGATAAAAAGCGAACCGTACAGAGACGGGACTCCGACAGCAATGAATTTCACCCAGTCAAAGCTCCAGGCCGCTGGCTGTCTGCAGGTGCGGACAAAGCCGGGTATCCCGAGCAATATCCCGATGATGACAGGAAAAAACGCAGAGTAGACAAGAAGCGGCATCGACTTAAATGTCACTCTGACCTGCTCCTGGAGAAGAACTTGCACACGCAGCATCTGCAAAATAAGAATGCCGCAGAAAATCGAATACGCCAAATAACTGACAAAACGCCGCCACTTGCTCCCCTTCCACGTGCCCACCCTCGTTCCCCCTTTCCTCTTTCCGCCGAAAGTCTCGTGAGGACCTGTTCAAAAACACGCTCAAACTCTCTCTCAAAGCTCGATCCGATACACCTTTCGCGGCCTTCCTCGCGGATGCGGACTCTCTTCTCCGACGACGGTCGCAATACCCTTCGTCTCCAGCTCGATCAGGATGCGGCGGGCGCTGCGCGGCATGATCTGCATGTGCATGGCCAGCTCATGCGCGTTGATCTCGGCCGAGCCGCGCTTCTTCAAAATCGATTGAAGCTTGCTGAGCGTCTGTACGCTAAGCGACGTCTGCCGGCTGATCTCCTGGAGCTGGCCGGAAGCGCCGCTAAACGTAATTTGCTCGCTTTTCCCCAGAGGTCCGGCGATTCGCTTGTCGTCGAAGAACACCATCCAGGAGCCCGGTCCGCTCTCCTTGGCGTGGAGCAGCGCCGTTCCTGCGTGGATTTCCGCTTCGTAGGCCGTCTTGCCGATCCCGATGCCGCAGGTGACCATCTCGTCCTGGATGCCCGACAGCTCTTCCAGGCGGGGAGCCGCCACAAAGTCACGGGTAAAGTCTCTCAGGATGCCTCTTGTCGTAAAAATGACGTACCGGCCCGGCCCCGCAATCTTCAGGGAGCCTTGCAGCTGCTTTGCGTAGCGCAGCAGCTTTTCCGTCGATTTGATCTCCAGATTGTACAGCTCGTCTGTAGAAAATGTTCCGCTGGTCAAGCCTTTGAACGAATCGATCTCCATCATCTGGACGGCAATCTGCGTATCCTTGAACTGAAGCATTTCATAGGTCCGCAGCAGCATACTGAGGACGGCCTCTACGCCTGCGCGGGTCGGCAATACGCGGTAAACCGGCACCCCGCGTCTTTCCAGTTCCATCTGGGCTGTTCGCAGGCAAGTGACGGCCGCCTTCGTCTTGCCTTCCCGCCACAGCGTCTCGTGGTAGTCAGCCAGCTCGCTTGCATGAATCGCTCCCGCGTACGATTTCAGCCAGATTCGGGAAGTGGAAAGACCCGCCTCCTCCAGCAAACGCGAAAACTCGTCAGACGAAAACGTATCAAAGCTGAGCTCGCTGACAGTAATGCTTTTCTCGTGAGAAATATAGAGCAGTGTCCGGTACAGGCTGGCGCCGATATGCGGAACATAGGCCATCGGCGTCTTGATCCTGCCCCATTCCTTTACCATGGAATACGGCACCTGGCCGGAGAACAGCCACATGTCCGCCTGGCCCACATGAGGCTCGAGCAGGTCAAAAATTTCCTCTTCCGTCCAATAAACAATGGGAAGGCATTCGATCTCGGCATAGTCATTTACGACGGAACGGATGATATCCAGTGAATCATCGGCTCCCATGATCCCCAAACGCAGCTTCAAGTAAGCTCCCTCTTTCGTGCTGGCAGTCTTTTTATCCTTCCTCTTACCATAGCAAATTTGCGGCTGAGAGGGAATCAAGTCAAAGACCAATGAACAATAAACAATGGACAATGAATATTGATAATCGCTTATTGCTTCACCAGACGCTCGCCTAGCCAGTGAGCCGAGAACAAAACCGGGATGATCAAAAGGACAAACGGCAGGGTGGAAAACAACAGCTCCCAACTGACCGCTCCCGATGCCAGCAGGCGATAATAGGCGTACGAGGAGTACGGCAATATGACCACTACCGCCGTCACAACTCCGGGGGTATAGCTGCCAAGAAGGATCGACTGCCCCACATGGGTAAAGACATGCAGGAACATGACATGCACGCACACCAGGTAAAAGGGCAAATAAGCTCCGGTCGACAGCGTTGTCACTGCCAATACCGTAGCGCTGGAGATGACGAGAAAGATACAGGCCACTGCGGCAGCAAACTGCGCGGTATTCATCGACAGGGACGGCTCTAAAAAACGGGCTGCTTTGGGCGGAAGCACCTTGAGCACTCGTTCCCTGTTTCCGGCCAGCCATTTTTCTACCGTGATGATCTCCTCCAGATCGTGGCAAATAAAAGCGATCGGCAGCAGCCATAAAACAACGGATAGCTCCCATATGGAATCAAGCCACGCAATCATGTCCTTTCCCCCTTTACTTCCTTAAAACTAACTTTTGAGTTATATAACTTATGAGTTAGTTTTATACCTGATGAATCTTGCTGTCAATAATCCGGTTGATTTTTTTTTCAGTTGAGAGTAAAATAACTCCTCAAAGGATGACAACTCGGCGATGAGGAAGAAGAGTAGACATCACAGGAGACTTAAGAGAGCTGATGGTTGGTGCGAATCAGTGTCAAATGGATGTTGAATGGGCTTCCGAGCTCCAGACCGAACCCGGGCTTACCGGCAGTAGGCTCTGGCGTGAATAGTCCACACGTTACAACGGGCACCGTATCACTGGTACGGGTAAAGAGATTCCACGCAAGCACGGTCTGTGTTTGCCCGGAATAACAAGGGTGGCACCACGGTTCATTCGTCCCTATTCGGACGAATGGACCTTTTTTATTTTTCGTTCCCATTTTGGAAAGGAGAGAAATGTTGACATGAAAACGATTTTTTCCGGCATTCAGCCCAGCGGTATCCTCACGCTAGGCAACTATCTTGGAGCGATGAAGCACTTTGTGCCGCTTCAGGATGAATTCAACTGTTTTTACTGCATTGTCGATCAGCACGCGATCACCGTGCCGCAAGAGCCTGCCGTACTGAAGGACAATGTGCGCCGTCTGGCCGCGCTCTATTTGGCTGTCGGCCTGGACCCTGAGAAGGTCACCCTGTTTGTTCAATCCGAGGTTCCTGCTCATGCCAAGCTCGGCTGGATCATGCTCTGCACCTCCTACGTCGGAGAGCTGGAGCGCATGACACAATTCAAGGACAAAGCTTCGGGACGGGGCGAATCGATCCCGGGCGGCCTGTTGGCATATCCGCCGTTGATGGCAGCCGACATCCTCTTGTACAACACCGATTTTGTCCCTGTCGGCGAGGATCAAAAACAGCATCTGGAGCTGACCCGCGATCTGGCTGCCCGCTTCAACAACCGCTACGGCGAAGTCTTCAAAATTCCGGACATTCGGGTGGCCGAGGTCGGCGCTCGCATCATGTCGCTGCAGGACGGCACCAAAAAGATGAGCAAGTCCGACCCCAACCAGGGCGGCTTCATCTCGATGCTGGACGATCCCGACACCATCGTCAAAAAGGTGAAACGGGCGCAGACGGATTCCGAAGGCTCGATCCGCTTCGACAAAGAGAACAAACCGGCAATTTCCAACCTCTTGACCATCTACTCCCTCTGCTCCGGCAAATCGATTCAGGAGCTGGAAGCCATGTATGACGGCAAAGGATATGGAGCGTTCAAAACCGAACTGGCCGAAGTAGTGGTCGAAACACTGAAACCGATCCAGGATCGCTTCCACAAGCTGTTTGGTTCGCCGGAGCTGGACGATATTCTCACCGCTGGCGCCAAAAAAGCGGCAGATGTGGCAAACGAGATGCTGTACAAGGCAGAGAAAGCGATGGGCATGGCCCGTCTGTAATAGACCATTTTCCGTATACGACAACCGGATTGAATCATTCAGATACAGGGCTGCCCCTCTTTTCCTTCGCCGTGACTGCTGTCGCGGCGATCCGGGAGGGTCGGCCCTGTTTTTTTGTTCCGTCTGCTCTTTGGGTTCTTTTTCACAAGAAACTAGTCTTTTCTGTGCTTGTGAGCCATTGCCTCCCTGTACTACGATGGTAAAAATTTGTTGCCGAGACTCTTATTCGTTTCGGCCGACACGGCAAGAACTTCACCTGATGACAGCCTACTACGCATTTTTGATGGAGGAACAAAATGATGAGACAGTCCCGGTTTTTGTACGTGCTTCTCTGTGTAGCAGCGAGTATTCTCTTCGGCTTTTCCTCTCCCGACAAAACCAAAAAAGCGACGTGGATTTGGCAAGCAGAGCTGATCGATGCCAAGCGGCAGGACATTCTCGGATTTGCCAAGCAAAACGGCATCAACACGATCTATCTTCGCATCGAAAGGCAAAAGCCGTTCGACTACTATCGCCCGTTTCTGCAAGAGGCGCATGCAGCCGGTATCGAAGTGCACGCCTTGGGAGGACACCCCGCCTGGGCTCTTGCCAGCCACCGCGGACGCATGCTGGACCTGCTGGATTGGGTATCGCGCTACAACAGCGAGGCCGACGCCAAAGAACGAATCGATGGGGTGCACCTCGACATCGAGCCCTACCTCCTGCCCGAGTGGAACACCGATCAAGCAGAGGTGCTGAAGCAGTGGACGGCCAACATGAAAGCTTTCGTCGAGCAAGCCCGGAACGATCCGGCGCTGGAAGTAAGCACAGATCTCGCCGTTTGGTTCGACAACATCCCTGTACCCGGGGTTGCGGACACCACTCTTAGCGAATGGATGATCGATACATTCGACCACGTTACCTTGATGGCTTATCGAGACAGTGTGGATGGACCCAACGGGATCGAGGCGCTGGTCTCAGATGAGCTTGGCATAGCGGATCGGCTCGGAAAACAGGTTCTCGTCGCGGTAAACGTAAAGGAGATGCCCAGCCAGCGGCACACTTCCTTTTACGAAGAAGGGCCTGAGGTCATGGAGCGGCAGCTAGACCTGGTGGAGAAACGACTGAGCAAGCACCCTTCTTTTGCCGGAACAGCCGTTCATGATTACCGCTACTGGCAGAGTCTGAACCAGACAGAAACACCGCCTATCCAGCCGCTGCCTCACGACAAGCCTTTGCTCGGTACATACGTGTGGCATGCGGATGTAGCCATTACCCAAGCGGATGAAATCGTTTCCTTTGCCAAACAGGAAGGCATCAACCTGTTGTATGTCCGGCTCGATCTGGAGCAGCCTTTCGAGGCATACCGCGAACTGGCAGGAAAAGCGGCAGCGGCGGGTATCGAAGTCCACGCGATGGGCGGCCACCCGGTATGGGCGCTGGAGGCAAACAGGGAACGAATGCTGAGGCTGGTCCGCTACGTAAAAGCGTACAACAGGAGTGCCGCACCCGAAGAGCAGTTCCGCGGCATTCATCTGGACATCGAGCCGTACGTCCTCCCCCTTTGGCGGGAAGATCCGGAGGGCGTATTGAAGCAGTGGATGAGCAATATCGAAGCGTTCGTGTCCGAAAGCAAGGAAGGCGGCGGCAGCCTCGTGACCAGCAGCGACCTTGCAGTCTGGCTGGACCGCTTTCACGTGCCAGGCGATCCTGACACGTCTTTCAGCAAATGGATGATTGAGCAGCACGACCACATCACGCTGATGGCTTTCCGCGACCGCGCCGAGGGTGCAGGAGGGATTGCCGCCATTGTCCAGGATGAGCTGCGGTTTGCCAATGAACTCGGCAAGGAGATGATCATCGCTGTGGAGATGAAGGAAAGCCATGAGGGGGATTATGTCTCTTTCCACGAGGAGGGAAAAGCGGAAATGCGGCGGCAGTTGGACATGCTTCCCGGGCTTTTGGAGGAGCATTCTTCTTACAAGGGGAATGCGGTTCATGCTTATGAGTATTGGCAGAGAGCGAAAGAGTAGGCTTCTCAGTCGGGTTTAAAGAAATTTGCTTTAGTCGGGCTTTGAAGAAAAAGCGCTTGGATCGGGCTTTCGGGGAGGAGTGAAACGAAAGAGAAAACGCTCAGGGTACGGTGGGACACTTGCCGGGGGAGTGGACTGGCCGGCTCCACTCCAAAAGCGGAACGCGTCCAAAAGCAGCGATTTCTGGGGGTGTCTCAGAGGTTGGACGCTAAGTGCGTGTTCCGCTTTTTCCATTCCGCCTGGGTAGGTGTCCCAAAGACCTTTGCTTATTTCTCTTTCGTTTCATCTCTACAACTGCAGGTCTTTCACGGGCTTATTTAAAGTCCTCTAGTCAGATTGCACCGATGGCCTCTTGTCTGTTTCCGTCGTCTGGCAGACGCTCGGCCTCGTCCAAAAATCGCGTGATCAAAAGGGGCAAAGAGACGAGAACGGGTGGGTCATACGCCTTTGGCGGCCGCAGGAAAATCCGGGTGTCGCCAAAGAACTGCCCTTCTTTCACGCGAATGGCTCCCGCCGCTTTTCCGCGCAGATTGTTGCGGGGAAGGAAATACTCCATCAGCGGTTCATCCCAAGTGAACGCCGCCGCCAGCAGGTAGTAGGTCCCATCGGCAACCGGTGGCAGCCAAAAGGAGCCGGATTGAAACACCATCGTGCAGGCTTTTGGCGTACCCATGGGAATGGGCTTGGCGAAAAGCCCGATACAGATCAAGCCGTCAAAGCTGTCAGGGGCCCATACACTGCCGCTGATTCCGACCGAAGGCGATGGCGGACAAACGGCTTCTCTTTCGTTCTCGTAGTGCTTTCGTACACGCTCCTTGCAGACGTCCATATGCTGGCGGAATTTTTGCGGCGAGATGCCGACCAGCTTGGCAAAACGGGTGGAAAACGTGCCAAAGCTGCTGTACCCCACCCGCTGTCCGATTTCCGTAATGGGCAAATCGCTCGTCGCAAGGTATTCCTTGGCCCGGTCAATCCGGAGGGCAGCCAAAAACTGACGGGGCGGGACGCCGGTGACCGATCTGAACATGCGGTCGAAATGGAACGGGCTGTACATCGCGATTTTCGCCAGCTTGTTCAGAGTCGTGGAGGAATCATCCATTTGATTTTGCATGGCGCCGATGACTTGTGTAACCGTTTCGGTGTGTGATTCATTGTGATGATCCGTCACTTGGTTTCCGCCTCCATTTTCCCATTTTTCAGTATAATCGTTTCTCTCCCATTTCTATCACACTCCGCAAAAATTGTCCAAATTGTCTAGCGTTTGGGGTAGTCGTTCATTGTGCCTTCTTTGACAGCAAAAAGGGTCCCCCTCCGTCTGCGCGAGACGTTGGGACACCCTCTGCGTTTCCCACTCTATTTCTTTTTCACACTGACCTGGACATCGACTGACTTGCCCCCGTAGGTAATCGTGATCACGGCCTTGTCCTTGTCCTTGGCTGAATCCGAGACCTGGATCAATCCTTCGTCGCTGACGGCGACGAGCTCGGGATGATCCGATACATACTCGATCTGGGCGTCTCTGGTCACATCGTGTTTTCCGCCATTGCCCAGATTGGCTGTGACCTGGAGCTGTGCTTCCTCGCCGGGCTTCAGCTTGTAGTTGCGATCCTTGACGATCAGGGCCCGCACCACCGGCGGCTTTTCCTGCTCTTTTTGCTCCTCTCCCAGCACCAGAGGTCCCGCCTTTTCCGTCGTAAATACGGCGACATCATGGGTCAGGGTTACTCTTGCCGGATTGCCTTTTTTGTCTGTGAGTGGTTTCCATTTTTCATTCTCATACAGAAACACCTTCACATTCCGCGAGACTTCCGTTTTCACGGGAATTCCCAGCATGGCGGCGCCTTCGTCAAGGCTTTTGACTGGCTCTCCGTTTACCTTAAGCTCCCACGTATATACTTCGCTTGCCGCCTTGAAAGCTGCAGGGGCCTCGGGAGAATCAGACGGCTCTACTGTAATGCCCAGACGCTCGCCCTCGAAGCTGTCGATCGCGTCTTTTGACAGCAGCACCCATGCTCCGCTGGCGTCCTCCAGACGGGCGGTCGCTTCGATCTCGGCCAATCGCTCCGTCACCTCTTTGCCGAGCGTGACCGCAGCTTCGGATTGGTCTTTTTCCTCATCCGCTTTCAGCACCTGTATGGACAAGGATGGCTCGAATCCGACTTTTTCGTCCCTGTCATCGAACGCCTTATCGAGGGCTTCCAGTACCAAGAGAACAAGCTTCACCTGTTCGTCCCCGGCATCCAGCTCCTCGCCCCGCTCCACAGCAATGACGCCGGCCTTTGCAAGCAATGTTTCGGCAACAGAGTGCAGTTGTTCCAGCAGGTCGACTGTCCGTTCATCCTCGTCAATGGACAGAACGACTGTCCCCAGGAGAGCCTGCAAGGCCCCAAGCGCCTGTTGGCCAGCTTCATCGTCTGTCAGGGCTCCTGAGCGAATGGCAGGCTCAAAAGCCCGTTGCAGGAAGTCCGCTGTGAGTGCCGACAGCGTGCTCTCGTCGACGATCCCTCTTTTTGTTTGCTCGACGACTGCCTTCAGTACGGTCTGGATCGTATCCTCGATAGCTGCCCATTTGTCCTCAGCCTGTACGCTTTCCGCTCCAATCAGCTTTTGCAGGCTTTTTCCTGCAAGGTCTGCCTGGCTGAGGACGCTCTCCTCATCTGCAGCCGAGAGAATTTCCCTTGCCGCTTGCCTGTTCAACGCCTTTTGCTTCTCCAGCGTGACATCTCCGGGGTTCGTGTCAGAACCGGATACCTTGATTTGCACCAGCACCGGATCATGATCACTCACCCGTCCGTCCTCTTTCGTAAAGTCGGCATTGATGTGAACGATGTCGATCTTGGCTTTCTCGGCGAGATGGTTGCTTACGAGAATATGGTCCAGCACCTGCGCGTTGCCTTGATAGTTGTACGTGTACTGTTCGCTCAAAGGCAGCGTGGTTATCATGTTGGTCAGTTCGTCTCCTTCGAGCACCTGCAGCGGACGGGAGAATTGAAAATCGTTGAAATCTCCCAGTACGACGACGTTTGCCTCGGGATCAGCCTCGTAAATCTGTTTGACAAAGCCGTTGACGACTTTGGCGATCTCGACACGCTGCTGTTCGCTGACCAGGACAGGCGGCTGCTTAACGCCAAACAGAGCATCGTCTCCGCCCTTTGAGTTAAAGTGGTTGGCAATGACAAACACCGGCTTGCCGTCAAAAATAAACTCGGCAGCGAGCGGCTTGCGGCTTTCATGAAAGGCCGGATTGAGAGGGTCGATACGTCCAGGATTATGGGAAAGGCGTGCTGTCCCTTGTTCCGCTTCGACCTGTACGGCTGTCACCGCATCACCCGCCGGACGGTCCGCCAGACTGACACGTTCTGGATTGTAGAGGAAGCCGACGCGAATATTGCCGCCCGGTTGTCCGCCGTCCTTTTTATTCTCCGGAGCGATATCAACGTAGCGGTATGCTGCTCCCCCTGCACGCACGATGGCGTCGATCAGCGCCTGGCCCGACTGGCTGGCATCTGTCACGCCATTGTCTTCCGGTCCGTTGTTGTCCTGCATCTCCACTACGCCCACGATGTCAGGCTGCTTCAGATTGTGAACGATAGATTCTGCGATTCCGTTTATCTTGTCGGCATTGTCCCGGGCGGAGAAGTTCTCGATATTGTACGTCGCGATGCTCAAGCGGTCTTTGGCAGGCTCGAGCGTGGTCACCTCCCGCTCGTAGCCGCTATCTACGACGGCAGGCAGGGGCTCCGTGTTGTACAGCTTGAAGTTGGCAAAGCTGTAGTCGATCACCCCGACGATCGGCCCGGCGAACGCATCCCCCACCTTGACCTCGGGAGCTCCCGCAACGAGCTTGTCGGCAATGGTAATTCGCTCGGGATTGTAATTGTCTGCCGCAATCGGGATACCTCCGGCAGGAGTGCGTTCTTTATCGGGATTCGCCTTGTCAGAGAGAATGACGAATTCCACACTCGGCGGATTGGCAAAGGTCTTGGTCGCCCCTACGACGCGCGGCTGATCGACCCGAACGAGCATTCCCTCCAGGCTTTCCCAGAAGTCGATGCCGTCTTCTTCGGGATCAAAAAGGGAGAAGCTGTCATTGTCGATCACCGTTTTCGGGTATGGATAATCGCCCTCGCCCAGAACGACCGGAGCAGGGAGCGGCAAGCCCCTCTCCTTGACTGCTACGGAAGCGGCGTCGATTTCCGTCAGCGTCAGGTCGGTCGCTTCCCGGCTCTTGCTGACGTATTCCTTGACCGCTCCGCTGACCTCTACTCTGTCGCCCGCCCGGACATTTGCACCCGGTTCGTAGACATAGATGCCTTCCGAAGTGCGAGGGTCGTTGTCCGGCTCAGGGTCCTGCATGTAGAACCCGACCGTTCCCGAATTGCCGTTTACCACTGCTGTCACTATGCCCTCCACGCGGGACACGTTTGCTCCCTCATACGGAGAACGGTGCCCTTTGCCCTGAATGTCGCGGATGCGCAGGGCGTCCGGCTGGCTTCCACCATCGCCGATCACGTCTTCGGCCAAGCGGGGGACCAGCTTATACTCGTTAAAATCGTAGGTGACGACCCCGGTCAAGCGTTCGTAAAACGCCCCCGGCTTGAGCAGAGCAGCATCGTACGGCTTGGCAATGAAGGCCCCATGCGGATCGGTCAAAGTGACATTCCCTTTGCTGTCCCTTGCGCCTGCGGTCACATTTTTGATTGTGACCAGCTCGGCCTCGAACTGTTCCCCGGCTGCAGCGCTAAAGTCTGTCGAGATGACCTCCTGCGGCTCGGGGACGCCCGCGTTCTCCTGTACGATCACGACATCGCTTGTGCTGGCCGGCTCGATCTGCGGCAGCCCGTAGTAATCATTCACTTTCCCGGTTGCCCGGACTTCATCGCCGATCCGAACGATATTGCCGAGACCCGCCGCACGCACCAGCATGCCCGCCGTCTCGTCCTGCAGAAAGACGTTCGTCTTGCCGCCAGCTTCGAAAGCGGCAGTGACAATGCCCTGGACGGATGCAAGCGTTCCCGAAGACGACGTCCGCACCTCGCTGATCGGCTTGACCTCCGGCACCTCTCCTCCCGGCTCTCCGCCGCCTTCTCCCGGCTCTTCCGGGGAGCTCTGGCTGTTCTGCGGCTGCGGCTCCCAGGCGAGAAAGTCAGCGCCGTTATGATCCGTATCCCAGGCGCTGCCTTTCCCGGGCACGAATCCGGACTCGCTGCTTTTCCGGACAATGCTTTTCGCAGCCGAAGGAGCGGGGGCCGGGCTTTCTCCCTCGTGCGCATTTGCCGTTCCGTAGCCGACAAAATCGATCACGGCCAGATCAGTCACGGGATTGCCGGAAAGCGCTGTCGCATGACTGACCAGCGCTACTTTTCCTCGCGTGGCGGAAATGTTCGTGCCGCCGGTCGCATCAGCGCTGGGGAGGGCACTTCCATTGGCTCCGCCGCTCGCCAGCCGGACGAGGTAGTAGCTGTGGGCGGAAATACTGCCCGACAACGGCGTTACGAGCCAATTTTCCCTGTCTGCAGCGGCGTACTGAACGGACCAGTTGTTCAGCGAAACGGCTTGTCCGCTCGGATTGTACAGCTCGACGTAATCGTGCTGGTAAGTTGCCCCGCTGTTCCCGCCAGCGCCGTAAATCTCGCTGATCACTACGTGCCCGGCGACAGCGGCCTCGGCTTTTGGCGCAAGTCCGAACGGCAGCACTGTCGCAATCATGAGCACTGCGGCCAGCACCAGGTGACGCCAGCTCCGTTTTCCCTTCCTCATCAACGGATTCATCGTGTACTTCCCTCCTTGATTGTTTTTGCGGTTCTTATCCTGATTCTATAGAACTTGTCTAAATGTTATGTAAATTTTACGCAAAGATTTGTACACTCCTCCTGTTTCCAGCAAAAAACCGCCTAAAGCCATGTTCTGGCTTCAGACGGCTATGACTGTAGCACTATCGCATGATGCAGCCTGCCCCGACTTTCTTCCGTTGCACCGCTTCCGTCGCACGTTGCCATGCTGCATCGGTCAAACCATTTTTTCCGGCCTTAGCGCCTCCTCAATGTCCGGCGACCAGAGCCCTGCTTCCCGGATGACCTGCACAAGTGTCTTGTTTTCCGAAAAAGCTTGCTTGGCCAGAGCAGCTGCCTTGTCGTAACCGATCAGCGGGTTGAGCGCCGTCACCAGAGAAAGACTCGCTTCCATCCACTTGGCGCATTGGACTTCGTTTGCTTCCAGCCCTTCCAGACATTTTTCCCGCAGCACATCCAGCATATTGCTCAGGATCGTGATGGATTGCAGCAGGTTGTAGCCGATCACCGGCATCATGACGTTGATCTCCAGCTGGCTTCCGCATCCCGCCACCGTCATCGTGGCGTCATTGCCGATGACTTGTGCCGCCACCATGTACGACATCTCCAGCATCACCGGGTTGACTTTGCCCGGCATGATCGACGAGCCGGGCTGCACCGCGGGCAATTGAACCTCAGCCAGGCCGGTGCGGGGACCGGAGCTCAGCAGACGCAGGTCGCTGGTCACCTTGATGACGTGCACGGCCAGCTCCTTTAACGCAGAATGAACCTCCAGAGCGGCAGCCGTATTTTGCATAAAGGCAAAGCGGTTGCGCGGCTGGGCAAAAGGCAGGCCGGTTCGTCTGGCAATTTCCTCGATGGCGAGCTCGGCATACTGCGGGTGGGCATTGATCCCGGTGCCGACAGCGTTTCCGCCGAGTCCGATCTCATACAGCCGCTCAGCCGTCTGCCGGATGCGTTCACGTGCATTTGCAAAGCTTTGCGCGTAGCCGGAAAATTCCTGTCCCATGCGAATCGGGACGGCATCCTGCAAATGTGTGCGCCCGGCCTTGATGATCCCCATAAACTGCTCGGACTTTGCCCACAGCACTTTTACCGTACGGTCCAACGCAGGCAAGAGCTCGTGCTGGACCAGCTCTGCACCGGCGATGTTGATCGCGACATGTATCGTGTCATTGGTAGATTGGGCCATATTGACGTCATCGTTCGGGTGCACAAGCATCTGATCGATTTGTCCGCCCAAAAGCTGGGTCGCGCGGTTGGCAATCACTTCGTTGGCGTTCATGTTTTGCGAGGTTCCCGCCCCCGCCTGAAAAGCGTCGACGACGAACTGGCCGTCCCACTTTCCCTCGATCACTTCCTCTGCCGCCTGGATGATGGCCCTGGCCTTCCGTTCATCCAGCTGGCCGCAGGTCATATTGGCATGAGCCGCGGAAGCCTTGATCAGTCCCTGCGCACGGATAAAAGCCCGCGGCAGCCTGAGTCCGCTGACAGGAAAATTTTCGACAGCACGCTGTGTCTGCGGGCCGTACAGGGCATCTGCAGGGATTCTCACCTCTCCCAGGGAGTCTCTTCCGATACGTACTGACATGCTGTCCACTGGTGTTGACCCTCCTTTGCGATCGCTCTATGATGCACACCCTATTCTTCCCAGCAGCATTTCATGATATGTTTGGCTTCTGGGAGCTTGCAGCTTATGGAGGGGCTTTTGGGATCGTTTTGGCAAAGCTTGAGGAGGAAAAGGACATAGAAAAACGCGGGTGTTCCCTGAACGGGCTCCCGCGCTGTTTTACGCTTTCTTGACCGCTTTTACATCGTAGACGCCGTGTGCGACGCTGATCACATGCTCCGGCTTGGGCTTGCCTCTGCTCTGTCTGTGGCCTTCCAGATGAGCTTCGCTCGTTTCCCACTTTTTCCACGCTTCTTCCGATTCCCAGCGGATCATGACGATTACTTCCTCGTCTCCTCTGCGCACCTTTTTAACAAGAACGCTCAAATCGATGAAGCCTTCGGACTTCTCAATCTCTCCCGCCTGGCTGAACCGGTTCACGACCAGATCGGAGGTCCCTTCCTTGACCGTAATCGTTTTCGTTTCTATAAACATGAAGCACACTCCTCTTCGCACAATTGAAAAAATATGGTGTGTCTTCATTTTAGTTGATAAAGATTATCATTGTCAACAAATAACCCGGGCAGCTTACACTTCCCGCCCGGGAACTCGCACAGGGCCTATCCTTTACGTTGAAAAGAAATAAAATGCGCCATATACAAACAAATTTGGCAATGCCGTAAGAAAGAAGAAAGATGTCCACCTGATCCTGCTCTTGTTGTCCTTGTGCTCTTGCTGGGGCTGTTGAAAATAGGCCGGTGGCTCGGCGGTTGACTGAAGCGAAGAGAAGCTGACTAGCGCACCTAGTGTAAACAGAATGGCAGCCGAATAGAATGTCCAGGTCATAATCCATTGGTAATCGTTTTTTAGAAGTCCGGCGAGAACAATCAAAAGCGCTATAGCGCAGCCTGTAGTTAAGGATTTTCTCATAGCTCTGCCACATCCCTGTTTTTATTTCAATCCCTTCTCTCTACCATAATCGTTTTTGTAAATATTTAGAATTACAAAGAAAGCAAAAACGTCTCGCTTTCCACAGGAAGTCCGAGACGTTTTTAACAGCAGCCGTGCAGCAGCCTATCAAGTCAGCATCGGCAGTACCATATTGAGCAAAAACAACCCTGCAACGACGTACAAAAGCGCGGGCACTTCCTTGCTTTTCCCCAATGCTACCTTCAGCAGCGGATAAGCGACGAATCCGAAGGCAATCCCATCAACGATGCTGTAAGACAGGGGAATCAGGGCAATGATGAGGAAAGCGGGAAATCCCTCGGAAAAATCGCGGAGATTGATGTTCTGCACGTTTTGCAGCATCAACGCCCCGATGATGATCAATACCGGAGCGATCGCGCTGTCCGGAATCAGCTTGATGGCCGGCAAGAACAGCAGCGACAGCAAGAAAAGCACTCCCGTGACGAGAGAAGCTAGTCCAGTACGAGCTCCCGCTGCGATTCCCGCAGCAGACTCCACGGTCGAAACCGTCGGACTGGTGCCCAGGATGCCGGACAAGGCGGACGAAATTGCGTTTGCCTGCAGACTGCGGCGAAACTTCTCGGGCTGTCCTGCCATTTGCGTATGTCCGTGAACCAGGCCGATGTTTTCAAACACGATCACCATCGCCAAGGAGAACGTCGCCACCCAGAACGGAAGCGTTGCGATGTGCGAGAACGAAAATGCGGCAAACACCTCACCGTAGGAATCAAAGGAAATCCCGGACATGCCTTGTCCCGGATGAACCAATCCGGCAAGCCAGCCGATTCCTGTACCTGCGGCGATCCCGATCAAAAAGTTTCCGGGGACGTTTCGGACAAACAAGACAAGCGTCAATAGCAGAGTCGCAAGCGTAACCCATACCTGTGGATGGGAAAGGTCACCGAGCGCTACAAAGGTGGAGGGATTGGTCACGACCAGGCCGCCTTTTTGCAGCCCGATAAAGGTGAGAAACAATCCGATTCCAACCGTAATCGCTTCCTTGAGCGAATCGGGAATGGCGTTGGACAGCACGGTTGCCGCTCCCGTAAAGGCAATGGCGGCAAAGATGACCCCCGACAGAAAAACAGCGGCCAGCGCTTCCTGCCATGGCAAGCCCATCGTATTGCACAGCGTGTACGTAAACAAGGCGTTGATCCCCATCCCAGGGACCAAAATCATCGGGGCATTGGCCCAAAAAGCCATCAGGATCGATCCGATAAAGGCGGTCAGCACAGTCGCCAGAATGCCGGCTTCGAGCGGGATGCCGGCATCCTCCAAAACGGAGGAATTGACTGCGACGATATACACGATCGTGACAAAGGCGATAAAACCGGCCATTATTTCTTTTTTTACAGTGGTTTGACTCGCTTGCAGATGAAATATCCTCTCCAACAAACTTCGCACATATGTCCCTTCTTTCTCTCTGTTGTTGCTCATGTAAGTTTCCGAAACATATGCTAACATAGCTCTATCGATATAAAAAATATTTGTTTTATCTCCGTATCATACGTTTTACATATGAAAGGCAGGCAGACTCATGGATATTCGTCAATTGCGCTATTTTATCGCGATCGCAGAAGAAGGCCAAATCACCGGAGCAGCCAGACGCTTGCGTATGGCCCAACCACCGCTCAGCCAGCAATTAAAGCAGATGGAAGAGGAGCTGGGTGTCGAGCTAATCGAGCGCTCTGGAAAAAAAATCGCGCTGACACAAGCGGGCGTCACCTTGTACAAGCAGGCATTAAATCTTGTCCACCAGATGGAGGAAGCCATATCCGAGGTGAAGGAAACGGGCGAAGGCGTTCGCGGGACTCTGTCTGTCGGCGTGAGCGCCCTTTCCTCCTACCGCTTGCCCGAGCAAATCCGCCAGTTTCGGGAGCGCTATCCGTTGATCACCTACAAGGTGTGGAAAGGAGACACACAGCTTCTCAGCCAATGGCTGGAGCAGCGAACGGTCGAAGTCGCCATCGTCAGGCTCCCCCATTCGCTGGCGCATTGTACGACAATCCCGCTTTTGGAGGAAACGTTTGTCCTGATCGTTCCCGTTTCTTCTCCGCTCTCCCAAAAAGATAGTATCCATATGCGGGAAATCGCTGACCACCCTTTGATCATGCCCAGTACGCCCGGACTCGGCATCTATGAGCTTTTGGTCAAGGAATTTGGCCGCCTGGGCGTGACTCCGCATGTGATCTGTGAATGTCCTGACCTCTCGCTGATCGTCAGTATGGTCGGGGCCGGGGTTGCCGCTGCGATCGTCCCCCGCTCTGCTTGGGAGACGCAGGGAAACGCCAATATCAGCCGTCTGGAGATCACTGGCACCTCGATCACCTCGTCGTCCGCCATCGTCTGGCAGACGGAACGCCATCTCTCCAAGGCAGCACGCCATTTCATCGAGATGTTTGCTCCGATTCCGGAGCAATAATCGGCCCGCATGTGAAAACGAGATGGTTCTTTTTAGCCACAGAGGATAAACAAGCCCGGTTCGTGGGATTCTATACCACTGATATCTTCCATTTTCGATTTCGGCTTCCTGACATTGCATTTCATCTCGCAAAGTCCGACAAAGGAGGGCTCCCATGACCTTTGCCATCTCATTGGCGGTGGTGCTGCTGTTTGTTCTCTGGGGCTTTTTTTCACCGTCTCAGCTTACAGAAACAGCGACCAATGTCCTGCATGCTACGACTTCCAATTTTGGCTGGTTTTATCTTCTGGTTACCTTCTTTTTCCTCGTCTTTTGCATTTTCCTGGCCTTCAGCAAATACGGCCAGATTCGGCTCGGGGACGATGATGACGAGCCGGAGTATTCGGCGGTTACCTGGTTTTCCATGCTGTTTAGCGCTGGTATGGGAATCGGGCTTGTCTTTTGGGGCGTCGCCGAGCCTGTGTCCCACTATTTTTCCCCGCCCGTCGGCGTTGAAGCCGAAACATCCGAGGCGGCCCGTACAGCCATGCGGTACGCTTTTTTTCACTGGGGGCTTCATCCCTGGGGGATTTATGCCGTCATCGCCCTTTCCCTGGCCTACTTCCAGTATCGCAAAGGCGCAAAAGGCTTGATCTCCTCGACGTTTTACCCCCTTCTGGGTGACAGGGTAAACGGTCCCATCGGCAAGCTGATCGATATTCTCGCCGTGATCGCAACCGCTTTTGGAGTCGCAACCTCCCTCGGATTGGGAACGCTGCAAATCAACGGCGGATTGAGCCATCTTTTCCAGATTCCGAGCAATATCACGGTCCAGATAACGATTATCGCCGTCATTACCGTCCTGTACCTGTGGTCTGCTACCTCCGGTCTGGACAGAGGGATCAAAATCTTGAGCAATACCAATCTGGTATTGGCCTTGGCCCTTTTGCTGCTCACTTTGATTTTTGGCCCGACCGCCTTTCTCTTCGACAACTTTACCAACACATTGGGAAGCTATTTGCAAAATCTCGTCTCCATGAGCATGCGGCTTATGCCTTTTACCGAAAGCAACTGGATCGCCAACTGGACGCTGTTCTACTGGGCCTGGTGGATTGCCTGGGCGCCTTTTGTCGGCACATTTATTGCCCGGGTATCCAAAGGCCGAACGATCAAGGAGTTTATTATCGGCGTCCTTCTGGTGCCGACTGTGCTCAGTTTTATTTGGTTTTCTGTCTTCGGAGGAACCGCTCTCCATCTGGAGATCTACGAGCACGCCCCCATCGGCGACGCGGTAAAGCAGGACGTCTCCAGCGCTCTTTTCATTACGCTGGAACAGCTCCCGATGGGGATGATCCTGTCGGTGGTCGCCACCCTTTTGATTATCATTTTCTTCATTACCTCGGCCGATTCCGCCACATTCGTCCTGGGGATGCTCTCCTCGGGCGGCAAGCTGGATCCGCCCAATCCGGTAAAAATAACCTGGGGTATTCTCCAATCCTCTACCGCTGTCGTCCTTCTTCTAAGCGGCGGGCTGGAAGGACTGCAGACTGCATCTATCGTCGCTGCGCTGCCCTTTGCGGTTATTTTGACCCTGATGTGTTTCTCTTTGCTGCGAGCGCTGCAGGAAGAGGATCGCGCGATGAGGAAAAAGCGGCGGGAGCAGGAAAAGAAGCTCAGGCGGCTGCTTGAGCAACTGTAGGAAAGATCCCAAACGCAAAGATGACCTGTCGATTGACATAAGCAATCAACAGGTCATCTTTGTCTATGCCCAAAAGGCATCCGGTTCTTTATTCGGAACGGCTCATTTCAGAGCGAACGTTAATCCCGTTTTTTATAAGCAGTGCTGCTGTTACCCCTACGCCTGCTTTTTTCCGTCCGGTAAACGTACCATCGTACACGTTTGAACTGCCGCAGGATGGACTGTTTTCCTTCAGGATTGCCGACACTGCTCCTGCCGTCCGGGCGAGCTGCAGCGCCTGCAGAGCTCCAGACTTGAATTCCTCCGTGACATCTCGGCCCGTATTATCGACAACCTTGGCGCGGCCCTCCCAGACGTCAAACCCATCTCCCCCAATGATCTCGGCCGGCGGACGGGGCGTAGGCAAACCGCCCATCTGCTCCGGGCAAACAGGAATCGCTTTGCCTTCCTTCAACAGATTTTCAATCGTTTCATCCAGGCATGCCCCTTGATCATAGCGGCATTTACAGCCGATCAAACAGGCGCTCACGATTTGCATTCGCAACCACTCCTACCGGGAGATTACAGCCTTCTCAACTTCACTTTTTGTATCATATGATCCTCTCCCTTTTCCAGGATGAGGCGGGCACGTCCGCGAGTCGGCAAAATATTTTTCCGTAGGTTGATACCGTTGATCTCATTCCAAATGCTGGTCGCAACCTGGGTAGCTTCCGTATCGGACAAGCTGGCGTAGCGTTTAAAATACGATGCGGGGTCGGAGAAAGCCGTCTGGCGAAGCAGCTTGAAGCGGTCAATGTACCACTTCTTGATCAAGTCCTCCTGCGCATCCACGTAAATGGAAAAGTCAAAGAAATCGGAGACGAATACCTCCGTCAGCCTCCGCTGATTTTCATCGAGCGGGGTTTGCAAAACGTTCAGTCCTTCGACGATCAAAATATCCGGCTCCCGCACGATCTGCCATTCGTCCGGCACGATGTCATAGACCAGATGGGAGTAAACAGGAGCAGCCACTTCGGAAACTCCCGATTTGACGTCAGACAAAAAAGAAACGAGACGACGGGTGTTGTAGCTTTCGGGAAATCCCTTGCGCTTCATCAATCCGCGCTCTTCCAAAATGCGGTTCGGATAGAGAAAACCGTCGGTCGTCACCAAATCCACCTTGGGGTGATTGGGCCAACGGGATAAAAGCGTTTGCAAAATTCGGGCTGTTGTACTCTTGCCTACTGCAACACTGCCGGCGATGCCGATGATAAACGGCACTTTCTTTTCCAGATTCCCCAGAAATGTATGTGTGGCCTGATACAGCTCCTGTGTGGCTCCTACATGCAGATTTAGCAGCCGGGAAAGCGGTAGATAGATGTCTGCCACTTCCGTCAGGGACAGTTTTTCATTCAACCCCTGCAAACAGGCCAGTTCTTCATCGGAAATGGTCAGCGGCGTGGATGCCCGCAGTCCTCTCCACTGCTCGCGACTGAACGTAACATAAGGCGATGCCATCGGAGTTGTACATCCTTTCTTCGTTCGGTATGCTGTCTTGCCGTTTATTCCTCGTTTATTCCTTCCATAGTGTAACACCTGTGTCTTCTCTTGGGAACAATCCGTTTGCACTTTGGCTTGCCGGTTCGGATTGGCGGAACTATGTTGCTTGGGAGAAAATGGCGGTTGGACAGGCTTTTGTGGAAGAGATGAAAACGGGAGAAAATACTCAGGTTCGGTAGGACACTGCTTGGAGGCAGCACTGTCCGGCACCAGGCCAAAAGCGGAACCGCGTCCAAAAGCGGATGAGTCAGGAGGCAAATCAGGTTGGACGCTGAAGGAGTGTTCCGTATTTGGCCTGGTGCCTGGGATGTGTCCCAAAGACCTTTGCATTTCCTCCCGTTTTCATCTCTACAGCAGTTGGTTTCATTCGCTTATTTCGCTTTTTTCTTGAGGACAATGGTTCCCAGTAAAGATTGCCGAATTGCGTGAAAGCATGATTGGCAAGACTTGCTGAGAAAGGGAAAAACCCGCCGCCGTTTGTAGGCTGACGGGCTGCTAGGTCAATCGTATTGTTGGCGTTATACGGTTCGTGTTTTGAATACCTGCATTTGTTTCCTATTTGCCGAGAAACGCCTGGAGCATCCATACATGCTTTTGCAGGCTGGAACTTATTTCCAGAAGCATATCCGAGGTGGCTTCGTCATTTTCCTTTTCTGCCACAGACATGCCTTCCTCCAGCTCGCGGATGACTGTTTGGAAGTCGGCGACTACAGCTTGCACCATTTGCTCGGCGGACTCGCCCCCTTTGCCCTCCTCGAGGCTGGCCGCCTCCAGACAGGCTTTCATCGTCGAGACGGGCTTTCCGCCGATTGCCAGGAGGCGCTCCGCCAGCTCGTCCACATAGCCGGCTGCTTCGTTGTACAGCTCTTCAAATTTGGCGTGGAGCGTAAAGAAGTGCGGCCCGTTCACGAACCAGTGATAATGGTGCAGCTTTATGTACAGAACGGACCAGTTGGCGATCTGCTTGTTTAAAATGCCGTGCAGGGTGTTGCTCATTTGTCATTCATCCTTTCGGGGTAGTGGATAGTGTCTACACTTCAGGAAAACATCTACAGACAACTAGTAGTCTTTCGCCCCGAGCAAATGATTATACCTTCCAGAATGGGTGATCAAGTGTCATCTCGTCACAGCCTCTTCGATCACCAGTTTGCACGCATCCGCATCCAATCGCGCCTGCACGCCGAATGGCAAAGCGATATTGCAAGCGCCGTGCCCGGCCTGTAAATTCCAGATCGTCGGCTTCCGATAAGGCACGACGATATTTTTGAAGACATCGAGAACGGAAAAGCCATCCCGTTTTTTCGGAACGCAGTTTTCCCACGTACCGATAATGATTCCGGCGCAATCCTCGAAGGTTCCGGCAAGCGCCAATTGCATCAGCATTCTGTCGATACGGTACGGCTCTTCGTCCACGTCCTCCAGAAACAGCAGCTTGCCCCTCGTGTCCAATTGATAAGGCGTACCGGCCAAAGCTGCGACCAGCGAAAGATTGCCGCCCACGATCGGACCGCAAGCCGCGCCGCCGACCAGACAACTGATCTCCTCTCCCTCGGGATTGATGATCTCGCCTAGCGGATCGGGACAGGTCATCGCCCGGAGCAAATAATCGCGCGACCACGGGTCCAGCTCGCTGGCAATTCCCGCAGAGGCCATCGGGCCGTGCAGGGTGGCAAGACCCGCTTCCTGCATAAACACGGTGTGCAGGGCCGTGATGTCGCTGTAGCCGATAAACAGCTTGGGGTTGGCAGCGATACAATCGTAGTCAAGCAGGGGCAAAAGCTGCGGCGTACCGTATCCGCCCCGCAGGCACATGATCGCATCTACCTCCGGATCGGCGAACATGCAGTTGATCTCCTCTGCGCGAAGCTGTGGGTGCCCTGCGAGATAGCCTCCGTATGTTTGACGGCAGCTCTCGCCCACTTTCACCTGAAACCCCAACGCCTCCAGATCGGACTGCGCCTTGGCCAAAACCTCCGGGGTGGCAGGACTGGACGGTGCCGTGAGCCCGATCGTATCTCCGACCTGCAGTGCTTTTCCTTTTCTCATCCCGTTTTCTCCTCTCAGTATGGACTCGCGCCGGGAGGATAGAGCCAGCTTCAGCAGACGACATCCGCTTCGCGCTTCCAATGCGAAGCTTTGCTACTGCTGCTTTTGGCCATACCACAATTTCTCGTGCGCGAGTCTTGCATTCTATTCTTTATAGGCCCATTTGAAATCGATTTTGCTCAGCGGATCGACGCGGACCCCTTTTACCTTTTCGCTCTGAACCCAGGCATTGACGTCGCTGAAAATGCCGGTCAGCGGCATCTCCTCCATCAGGAGCGCCTCGGCCTCCAGCAGGATTTGCCTTCGTTTTTGCTCGGCTGTCTCCCGATACGACTTTTTGATCAGCTCGGTGTAGACCGGATTGTGCCAGCGGGTAATGTTGCTGGAGCTGTACTTCTCGATAAATTTTTGCAGGAAATTGACCGGATCATTGTAGTCAGCCGTCCAACTGGAGCGGGTAATCTCAAAATTGCCCTGCTCCTGGTCGTCGAGGTATACCTTCGTTTCCTTGTTCACCAGCTTCACATCCACGCCCAGCTGCTTTTTCCAGACAGCTTGCAGGGCTTCGGCAATCGCCCTGTTGCGATCATTGGTATTGTACAGGTAGCTGATCCTTGGCAGCCTGGAGATGCCCAGCTCCTTCATCCCTTCGGCCAACAGTCTTCGCGCCTCCTCCGGCTGGTTGTCTGCGAAAAAACCATCCGGCTTTAGCGAAGCGGTGATCGGCGTGATGCCCATCAAGGGCGTCTGGCCTGCCTGCCCGATGTTGTCAGCGATTTCCTTTCGGTTGATGGCATAGGCAAACGCTTTGCGTATCTTCGCATTGGTAAAGGGCGGCCGTTCGGCGTTGAAGCGGATATAGTACGACGTCGCTTTCGGTTTGGCGACGAGCTTCCCCTCCCGACGCAGCGGCTCCACGGCATCCACAGGCAAGCTGCTGATCGGCCCGCCTGCCCAGTCCAAATCGCCGTTCTCAAACATGGCAAGCTCCGTATTGGCATCGGAAATCATCGAGAATTCGATTCGCTCCAGCTTGACGACGTCACGCTCCCAATAGGTGTCATTCTTGACGAGGACCAGCTTGTTCTTGTGCTCCCACGTATCAAGCTTGAACGGGCCGTTCCCGACCAGTGTTTTCGGGTCCTTGGCCCAGTCCGGGTTTGATTCTGCCACGTTTTTATTGATCGGCATCAAAAAGGAGACCAGTGTCGGAAAGAAGGGCATCGGGTGCTCCAGCACAACCTGCAAGGTTTTGTCATCCAGCGCCTTCACGCCCACATCGTCTCGCGCAGCCTTCCCTGCCGCAAACGCCTGGGCGTTTTTCAAGCTGTAAAACTGATACGCTGCCTGCGAGCCTGTCTTCGGGTCCAGGGCGTGCTTCCAGGCAAACTCAAAGTCATGGGCTGTAACCGGATCGCCGTTGCTCCACGTCGCATCCCGCAAGGCAAACGTATACGTCGTTTTATCATCCGAGACCTTCATGTCCGACGCGATGGAATTGATCGGGTTTCCCGCTTCATCCAGCCTTGTCAGGCCGTCAAAGATGGCGCGGATGACAGCACCGGAGACAGTGTCCTCGGCAAACGTCGGGTCGAGCGTAGCCGGCTCCTCCATGTTCATCCTGAGTACCTGCAAATCACCGGTGGCGAAAACAATTTCACTATCAGAAGAAATTGTTTCATTCACAGCAGAAGCCGATTCGCCGGTGGGCACCGATGGCTGAGCTGAGCCTGCCGCCCCCGGCGCCTGACTCCCGGCCGGTGCAGAGCTGCTGCTGCCCATGCAACCGGCCAAACATACTGCCAGCACAAGCAAGGAACTGAGTCGAAACGAAGCTCGCCGTCTCAAGATCACATACCTCCTGCTTTTTCGTGTTGAAATATTGCAAAAACTGTACCAGGATCATCGGCGCTTCCAACGACTCCCCTATTATTCACAATCGAATAGACTTTGGCACAATAAAGCAAAAAAGAAAAGCAGACAGGTATGCATATTTGCATGGATCGATTCAGGAAAGAATCGCGTGCTTCCGCAGTTTTCTGCTCGCGCTCGGCTGACTGATCCCCAGTGCTTTCGCCACCTTGGTGGTCGTCTTGTGGACGTCGTATGCACGCTGCAGCAACTGCTTTTCCACTTCTTCGATCGCCTCCTGCATCGAAAGCATCCGCTCGACCTTGATGCCTTTTCCCGCTCCTTTGGCTGCCTCACAAATATATTGCGGAATTTGATCCGGCATGATCAGCACATCGTGAGAAGTAACGACCAGCCGCTCCATCACGTTCTCAAGCTCGCGGACATTCCCCGGCCAGTCATACTCCTCCAGGATCTGATGGCACTGATCGCTGAGCTTGCGGTGAAGACCGTACTTGCCGGCGAACAGGTTGAGAAAGTAGTGAACCAATACGGGAATTTCCTCTCTTCTCTCCCGCAGCGGCGGTATTTCCAGCGGAACGACGTGAATGCGGTAATACAGATCCTCGCGAAATTTCCCTTCATCCACCATTTGCTTCAGGTTTTTATTCGTCGCTGTGATCAGCTTGATGTCAACCTTTTTCGGGCTGGTGCCGCCTATCGGGGTGATCGTTTTTTCCTGCAGGACATTCAACAGCTTCACCTGAAGATTGAACGGCAGCTCCCCGATCTCGTCCAAAAAGAGCGTGCCCCCGTCTGCTTTCTCAATCAACCCTGCCTTGCCGTCCTTGTCAGCCCCTGTAAAAGCCCCCTTCTCGTAGCCGAACAGCTCTGATTCCAGCAGGCTCTCGGGTATCGCGCCGCAGTTGATGTGAACAAAAGGCCTGTCTTTTCTCGGACTGCGCTCATGTATATACTTTGCCAAAACGCCTTTTCCCACTCCGGATTCGCCGAGCAGGATGACCGAGGAGTCTACCTGTGACAGCTTGTCCGCCATAGAGGCCACCTGCCGCATGCTCGGACTTCTGTACACCAGGCCGTTTTCGCCGCCGGCCAGCCTGTTCTGTTTGGCGATTTCCATATGGTACAGGGTGCCCAGATATTTGTTTTCCTCCAATTCCTGCTGCAGCTTTTCCTGATCGGTAATGTCTGTGGAGGTATTCACGACGCCAAGCAGGCACCCCTGACGGTCGAAGATGGGCGTCCCGACCACATACAGCTTGCGTTTTTGCTGTGTAGTCTGAATCGTATGAACCTTTTTTCGCTCCCGAATCACTCTCATCGTGATCATCGGAGTAAAATACCCCTGCCGGTAAAAGTCTTCGATTGGCTTGCCGATCATCTCGGCTGGATCGATCCCGAAAAACTCCCCGTAGCGTTCGGAGCAGTACAAGGTTTTTCCTTCCGCGTCCGTAATATGGACGATGTCGAACAGCGAGCCCAGCACATCTTTGTAATCGATCATTGGTGTTTGACACTCTCCTTCGTTTCGCTCAGGCCTTCTGCCCGGCCTCTGCCAAAACGTAGCGGTTCGTCGGCCGGCCTACTCCGCCGTAAGACACATCTCTTTTGACGCGTCCGGACTTCTCCAGGAATTCCAGATAGCGCCTCGCCGTCACCCGGGCAATGCCTACCCGCTCGGCCACCTCTTCGGCAGACAGCGGCGTCTTGTTGGCCCTAAGCTGACGGGCGATTCTCTCCAATGTATCCATGTGCAACCCTTTGGGCAGGTCTTTTTCCCTAAAGGCTTCGCCAGAAGAGGGGCCCTCCACTCCAGTCATGGCGTCTGTACTTCGTCCCTCGATACTTGTCCGAAACAGCAGCTGATCGACTTCCTCCTGCGAGACCGTACCGTCTGCCTCCAGCTGCTTGCGATACAAGCGATAGCTTTCAAGCGCCTGCTTGATGCGCTCAAACGTAAAGGGCTTGATTATGTAATCCACAACACCGCTCCTGAGCATCGTCTGAATGGTCGGCTTGTCCTTCGCCGCCGTAATGACAATCACATCCACCGCCTGATTGGACGCCCGCAGCTCCTGAAGAGTCCGCACACCGTCCTTTATGGGCATGAATACATCCATGATGACGAGATCTGGATTCAACTCCTGGACCAGTTGCACCCCTTCGACTCCGTTGGAGGCAACCCCCTCAACCTGGAACGGCGAAACGCGTTCGATAAATTGCCGGTTTACCTCCTGCACCATCGGGTCGTCCTCGATGACTACTACGCGAATAGCCATTTGATTCTCCATCTATGCTACACCTCCTTCATCGGGAACGTGATCAAAAAGCTCGTCCCTTCACCTGGCTGGGATTGGCAGCTCAGTTCGCCCCGTCCTTTTTTTACGATTTGATCGACCAGGTACAGCCCCAATCCGCGATGTTCCGTTTGCTTGCTGGAAAAGCCCCGCTCCAGCATGTGCTGCTGCACGTCATGGTCCATCCCGATTCCGTTGTCATCGACCAGCAGCGAGCACGATTCCTCGTCTTGCGCAATGCTGATGAACACCTCTTTGTGTTCCCTGTCGGACTGCTCCAGGGCATCAAAGGCGTTTTCGATCAGATTTCCCAGAATCAAGACGAAATTATGATGATCCAAATAGGGCGGAAAGCTCTCCAGGTGGCTCCGCCTGTCGATGACGACGCGTATCCCCAGCTCCTTGCCCCTGCTTACTTTTCCCATCAAAAGACCTGCTACGTTGTCGTCCGCAATGCGCGCGCCTAAAAAGGAGGTCAGCTCCTCCTGCTGGACATTCATGTCAAACAGGTACTCCAGCGCTTTCTCCTGCTGGCCCAGCTGCAGCAGTCCCGCGATCGTGTGAAGCCTGTTCATATGCTCGTGATTTTGGACCCGAAGCGCCTCGACAAATTCCCTGACCCCGGTCAGCTCCTCCGCCATCCGAGCTACTTCCGTTCTATCTTGAAAGATCGCCATCGCTCCGACTACCTTTTCGTCCACTTTGATCATAAACCGGTTGGACCACAAGAGAGCGTTGCCGACGTGAAGCTCGTGATCAAAAAAGTTCTGCCTTTTCTCCAGTACCTCCGGCAGGGCTGTATCGCGGATCACTTTGCGAATCGGCTTTCCCAGCACATCTCCCTCGATATGAAAAATTTGCTTGGCTTTGTCATTGCAGATCGTGATGCGCTCCTGAATGTCGATCGCAACCACGCCTTCCCGCATGGCGTGAAACGCGGCGGTCCGCTCGACGAGGATGCGGGAGATTTCCTCGGGCTCCAGATTGAGCATCTGTTTTTTAATGTGGCGGGCGAGCAAATACGATCCCCAAATCCCGAAAAACAACGAGAGGAGAAATGTGATGACGATGTTCTCCCGCTGTTGGTAAATGATCTCCCAAATGCCGGGCAATACATGTCCGACGATCACGACGCCGACCTGCTGATGCTGCGAATCCATCAGCGGGACATATGCCCGCAAGGCCGTTCCCATTTCTCCCCCGACCTTCTGCAGGTAGCTGTGCTCGGCAAAGGCAGCTTCCGCATGCTTGTCCTGAAAAACCGTGCCGATCCTCGATTCCAGAGGGTCAGAGAAGCGGATGCGGTCCATGTTCAATACGACGATATAGGTGACGTCATTGACGATCCGGATACGGCGGACGGCGGGATTAATGGTTTTCCAGCCGTCCGGCTCCTGTATGCTTTTCTGGATGGACTGGATTTGGGCCACGGTCCGGGCCGTCGTCATCAAGCGCTGTCCCAGCTCACTTTCCGTCATGCGGATAATGCTTCCAAGAAGAATAATGCCGCCGATCAGCAGAGAGAACAAAACGATTCCGACCGATAGAAGAGTGATTTTTCCCTTAATTTTTAATTGTTTAAACAGTGAGGTTCTTCCTTTCCCATGGGGTTACCTGTTACCATTATATCGTATCCGCCGCATACGTCCTCGAGAAAAGAGAGGTTGAAATCGAAAAAGCATTGGCAACCAAAAAAGTAAGCAGGTGTCATTCATGAAATCATTTCTCAGCATTACGTTGGTCGTCGTTCTCGGATTTTTGAGCGCGATCCTGATCGGGTTTCGCACCGACCTGCCTTTTTCTCCACTGGCCTATGACGAGGAGCAGGAGGGCTTGCAGGATCGGCTGATTATCAAATTCAGTCACGTTGTCGCGGAAAACACGCCAAAGGGGCTCGCTGTCGAGCGCTTTTCGCAGCTCGTCAAAGAAAAATCCAACGGACGTATCGAGGTGCAGGTCTTTCCAAACGGCATCCTGTACTCCGACATTACGGAATACGATGCCCTGCGAAACGGCGACATCCAGATGATCGCCCCCGCCTTTTCCAATCTTGCCGACAAAATTCCCGAGTGGTCGGTTCTCGATCTGCCATTTGCCTTTCGGGACGAGACGGATGTGGAGGAGGCCTTCAACGGGGAAATCGGAAGACTGCTGTTTGAAAGCCTGGAGCCTTTCGACATGAAAGGAATGGCCTTCTGGAACAACGGCTTCAAGCAGATGACGAGCAATCGGCCGATCCGCAGGCCGGAGGATTTCAAAGGACAGCGTTTCCGGATCATCCAGAGCAAGGTGCTGGAAGCCCAGTTTCAGGCGCTTGGGGCGAAAGGGTACGGGGCCCCGTTTACAGACGTGTATCAAAAGCTCGCCAGCGGCCAGGTGGACGGCCAGGAAAACACGATCTCCAATATTTATACGAGGAGACTGTATCAGGTCCAGCGGTACATGACGCTGAGCAATCACGGCTATCTCGGCTATGCCGTCATCATGAACAAGCAGTTTTGGGAAGATCTCCCGCCGGAAACGCAAACCATCATCCAGGAGGCCTTGAAGGAAACGACCGCGTACAGCAACCAGCAAGCTCTCGCCATCAACGAGCAGCAGTGGAACCAGCTCCAGAAAATGCCGCTGGAGATCCACAAGCTGACAGCGGAAGAAACGGAGGTATGGCAAGCGGCGATGAAGTCGGTCTACGATGCTTTCGCTCCGGTCATCGGCCCTGCCATTATGAAAGAGCTGGAAGAGCTGCATGCGAAACCAAAAAGACGCCGCATCGCCAGAAAAGAGGGCAAGCGCTTTCCTGAAGTAATTCCCAATTTATGGAATCAAGAATCGAAAGCGCTGTCATTATCGCAGTCTGAACTGCTCCTTGCGAGCAGCAAAACGGTTGGTTCCCGCATCTTATTGCGGAACTGCGGGTAGTCTTCTCATGCGCAAAAACAGGCAAAGGACCGGGCAGCTTATTGTCCGGTCCTTTGCCGATTGCGTCGCTATACGGTTCGCGGTGACAGCGAGCCTGCCTCCACCGCAGTCAACTCCTGCTCCCCCTGCTGAAGCTGATACATCTGATAATACTTGCCCCCAAGCTGCATCAGGGTATCGTGGTCACCCCGCTCGACGATTTCGCCTCGGTCCAATACGAGAATCAGATCAGCGTTTTTGATCGTCGAGAGCCGATGCGCGATGATAAACGTCGTCCGGCCCTTTTTCACCACTTCGAGCGCATCCTGGATTATCGCTTCCGTCTCCGTGTCGATGTTGGAGGTGGCTTCATCCAGTATGAGAATCGCCGGGTTAAAGGCAAGTGCCCGGGCAAAGGAGATCAGCTGCCGCTGCCCCGCCGACAAGGTGCTTCCCTTTTCGATCACCGGCTCGTCAATTCCTTTGGGCAAATGCTTCAATACCCGCTCTCCGCCGACTTCAGCCAACACCTTTTCCACCTGTTCCCTGGAAATCGAATCGTCTCCGAGCGAGACATTGGATGCGATCGTGCCCGTGAACAGGAACGGGTCCTGCAAAACGATTC
This sequence comes from Brevibacillus sp. FSL K6-6036, assembly GCF_037964015.1. Classification (NCBI taxonomy): domain Bacteria; kingdom Bacillati; phylum Bacillota; class Bacilli; order Caryophanales; family Paenibacillaceae; genus Brevibacillus; species Brevibacillus sp. FSL K6-6036. The sequence continues at coordinate 1,263,335 of NZ_CP150173.1, read as the reverse complement.
CCATGTGATCGCGCAAGGTTTGGCGAGGGACGTCCTTAATATCGACCCCGTCTATCGTGATCCGGCCGCGCTGCACGTCATAAAAGCGGAACAGCAGATTGAGGATGGAGCTTTTCCCCGAACCTGTATGGCCGACGAGCGCCACGGTCTGTCCGGGCTTCGCTTCGAATGCAATGTCTTTGAGAACGTACTCGTCGTCCTTGTAGGCAAACCATACGTCCTCAAACTTGACGTGTCCTTTGTATCGCTCGATTTTCTGATCCGACACTTCCTCCCCTTGCTCGTCAAGCAGGACGAATACCCGCTCTGCAGACACTAGCGCCGTCTCCAGATTCGGCAGCTGATTGACGATGCGTACGACGGGCTGGAACAGCCGGTTCAGGTAATCGACGAAGGCGTACAGCACGCCGAGCGAAATGACGCCTTCCACCCCCGAGATGGAAATGCCGCCAAAATACCAGATCAGGGCGATAAAGGCGATATTCCGAATGACTCCGACCAGATTGTGACCGGTCATCGCATTGAGGCTGAGAAGCTTGCTTTTGTACGTAAAATGCCTCAGATTGTACGTTTCAAAATCCTGCTGCGTCTTTTTCTCGGTGCGAAACGCCTTGATGACGGTGATGCCCTGGATCGTCTCGTTGATCATTCCATTGATTTCGCTGACGGTCGCCCGAATCACCTGGTTGAACCGCTTGGCGAACCGACGATACACGTAGATCCAGACGCCCAGAAGGGGAACCATAAACAGGCAAATGGCCGCAAGCTGGCTGTTTAGCATGAACAAGGCGGCGAATACCCCGACCATATAAATGATACCGGAGAAGAAGTTGGCCAATACGGTAACGTACAGATCGCGAGTTGATTCGGTGTCGTTTGTAATCCGCGATACGACCTTTCCTGCCGGCAAATTGTCGAAGTAGTGAATCGGCAGCTTGTTGATGTGGGCAAACACGTCCATCCGCATTTTTCTGATAATCCGGTTCGCGGTAGCCTGAAGCAGGTATCGTTCGCCATAGCTGAAAGCAGCGGAAATGATCAGCAGGCCAAAGTAGAACACGCACAACTGGATCAGACCGCTCATTTCCGGTTGAAAAAACGGGTAAAGCTCCCCCGTTTCCAGCTTTTGTGCCGCGTAAGTCCGGGTTTCCGTTCCCTTCGTGATCGCGAGCTGCCCTTCCGGCGTAATGGTCCTTTCGCCGTCAAGCAGCACGGGTTCGCCGACAAAGTAATAATCCTGCTGCACCTGAAGCACCCTTGCTTCCGCACCGCGGGGCTCTCCCTCGGAAAAGTGGTCGGCGCGTTTGTACAGCTTGCCGCCGTAGGATACCGCATACGGACCTTGCTGCTCTGTCACATACCAGGGCTGCTCAATTCCGGAGATGTGCACATCGATCATCCGCTTGGCGATCAAGGGGCCTGCCAGATCTGTTCCCACCGCCACGGCGAGCATCAGCAGCGCGGCGAGCAGCTGCCATTTAAAAAGCAGCGCATAGCGAACGAGCCGCTTGCCCGTTTTGGCCACATTGCCCGGGGTCCGGTCTATCTCCAAATCATACAGTTCCGCATCCATCTCCCTCACCTGCTCCCTGTCAGTTTTTCTTCTACCTGCTGGCGTGTGAACTGTTCCTTGTACCAGCCGCCCATCGCCATGAGCTGATCATGTGTTCCTTCCTCGATGACGCGTCCTTCATCCAGTACCAAAATGCGGTCTGCATGCTGTACGGCCGAGAACCGGTGTGTTGTAATCAGCGTGGTTTTGCCTGCGCGAGCCTTGCGGATATTGGCGATGATTTCCGCCTCTGTGCGCCCGTCGACAGCCGACATCGCATCGTCCAAAATGAGGATTTGCGGGTCGGAAATGAGCGCCCGCGCAATCGAAACGCGCTGTTTCTGGCCGCCGGAAAGCGCTACGCCTTTTTCTCCGACCAGTGTTTCCACCCCTTTAGGCAGGTACTGCAAATCCTTTTGGAAGGCGGAAGCAGCCAGGGCATGGGCAAACTCCTCCTCGCTCGCATCGCTGTTGCCCAGCAAAATATTGTTTTTTACGGATCTCGAGAACAGAAACTGCTCTTGGGGCACGTAGCCGTACCATGATTTCAGCTGGTCCATATCGATTTTCTCCAGCGGAACCCCGGAGATCGTGATGCTGCCTTCTCCAGGCGGATATTCGCGCAGCAGCTGCTTGACCAGCGTGGTTTTGCCGCTTCCTGTTCGCCCGACAATCCCCAGCGTTTGCCCTCTCTCCAGCGTGAAGCTGATCTGCTGCAAATTGTCGACAGTCGAGGTCGGATAACGAAATGTTACGTTGTGAAAGGCAATCTGTCCGGGCGCTTCGAGCGGTATCGTCTCTGTCGGTTCGGGAACATCAGGCTGGTAGCTGAGTGTCTCGTTTACCCGGTCGAGAGAGGCATTTCCCCGCTGCATGATGTTGATCAATTCGCCGATCGCGAACATCGGCCAGATCAGCATCCCCAGATAGACGTTGAAGGAGACGAGCCCGCCGATTGTCAGCTCATTATGAAACACGAGATGTGCCCCGTAGCCAAGTCCGATCATGTAGCTGACGCCGACCAGTATTTTGATCGTCGGTTCAAACAGCGCATCAATGCGGATGACGGCCAGGTTCTTCTGGAGAACATCCCCTGTCACGTCGGCAAAATGCCGCTCCGCCGCCCTCTCCTGGACATATGCACGAATCACCCGGATGCCGGAAATCGTCTCCAGCACACCATCGTTCATCTCGCCGAACGCATTTTGAGCGGCCGTAAACCGCGAGTGAATCCATTTGCCGTACATTCTGATCAAAACCGCCATAATGGGCAGCGGCAGGATCGCAGCGAGCGTCAGCTTCCAGGAAATGAACGCGACCATCGTCACGAGCAGCGTCGCCATCCAAATGGTGGAATCGAACAAAGTCAAAATCCCGATGCCGGCCGTTTGCGCTACTGCCTGCAGATCGTTCGTGGCGCGGGCCATCAGGTCGCCCGTTCGATTTCGTTCAAAAAAAGTGGGCGTCATCTTCAAAAAGTGCCGCATCAGCCGCGAACGCATGAGCCGCTCAATGGTAAACGCTCCTCCGAACAGCTTGTAAAACCAAACGTAGTTCATCCAGTACGTAACGATGGTAATGCCCAGGAGCAGCAGCAGCGTTTGCGTCACCCCCGCCCACGTCAGCATCCCGAGCTGAATTGAGTCAATCGACTTGCCCACCAGCATGGGCGGAACCACCTCCAGAATGCTGGTGATCACGAGCAGTGAAATGGCAAGCGTATACCGTTCCCATTCCTGCTTGAAAAACCATCCGAGCTTTTGCATAACCGTGATCATGCTTTTCACTCCCCTCTCTTTGGTCCTGAGTCAAAAAACAAAAAAAGCACACCACGCCACCGCAATGTGCTTTGTCAAAAAACGAGAAAAGCGCACGCCACGATAGGCCGTGACCTGCGCATAACAAACGGAAAGGACAAAGAAGCTACTTCTCTCTCCGGTTAAACGAGGAGGTCACATCAAGCATGATGAAGTTGTGTGCAGCTGCTCTTCTGCGTACGCGAATGATCATCATGGCTTGACGCCCCCTTTCCAAAAATTTGAATTTTTTGTCACATGAGTAAGTTATCACGGATGGGAACCAATGTCAATGTTCTTCTATTAAAAATTGTTGATGGCCATCTCATAACAAAACAAAGAGCAGAATCGTCTGCATGATTCTGCTCCCCGTCCGTTGCGAGCGCCGCGCTTTTATACCTGCAGCAGCAGCAATATGATCGATGTCAAGCTGAAGCAAACACTGATCAGGCAAAGAAAGGCCACTACCTGTTTTTGATTCATCCCTGTCCGCAGCAAGCGGTAATGCGCCTGACTGGCATCCGCTTGATAAATCGGCTTGCCTTGCAAAAAACGCTTGGTGACCACGAACAGATTGTCAAAAATCGGCACTCCCAGCGCCAGGATCGGGATAAACAAGGAGAGGACCGTCGCCTGCTTAAAGGCTCCATCCAAAGCGATGACCCCGAGGATAAACCCGAGAAACGTCGCTCCCGCATCCCCCATAAACACCTTGGCTGGCGGCTTGTTGTAGCGCAGGTAGGCGACTGCCACTCCGACCAGAACGATAGCCATGATGGCGGAGGTGTTTTGTCCTTTTACCAGAGCCACAATAAACAGCGTTCCGGCCGATATGGCGGAAAGCCCTCCGGCGAGTCCATCCATGCCGTCCGAGAAGTTGATGACCGTCGTCACCCCAAAAATCCAGAGGATGGTCAAAATAAACTGTAACCAAACCGGAAGCAGCACGTACTCACCACTGAGCGGATTGTAAAATCCTGTAAAGGCAATGCCGGACGCGTAGACAAGCACAGCCGCTGACAGCTGGACAATCAGCTTTGGCAAAGCAGAGAAGTCTTTGCCCTGCGTCTTGTACCAATCGTCAACCGTTCCAATGATCAGAAGCAGCAGGCCGCCCGCGAGTACGGCAATCGTCTGAACCAAGGTTTCGTCCGAAAACAGCACATAAGGCACGGCAAACCCGATATAAATCGCGTAGCTGGCCGTAAGCGGGATCGGCTCCCGATGAATTTTTCGCTCGACATCCTTTCGCGGCTTGTCCACAAAATCGAGCCGGAAAGCCAATTTCCCCAGCGGCGGAATCAACAAGTACACGATCACAAATGAAATCAAGAAAGAAAGTACGTAATAAATCGTCACCATCTCCTACAAAATAGGGACTGTCTTTTCCGTTCATTATAGGGAATATGCGGAATTTTGTCGATGCTGTTTGTCTGAAAAATCTTGCCTTGACCGTCAATCCGCCGTCGTGACTGTCTGTATCCGTGTTTGTGGATGAGATTGAGGCTGTCAGCGATTTACGAAATCGCCTTGAGTCCAATTGCGGCCCCCAGCACCATGCAAATGAACAGGATGCGCCGCCAGTCTTTCGACTCCCCATAAAGGAGCATGCCCAGGATGGCCCCGCCCGATGCTCCGATGCCGGTCCAAACTGCGTACGCAGTCCCCATCGGCAACGTCTTCATGGCCAGAGACAAAAACAGAAAGCTGGCGCCAAACCCGAGAAGCATGTAGACGGTAGACAGCCAATTTCGGTCGCGGTGCATTTTATTGATCATGGCCACCCCGATCATTTCAAAGATGCCTGCCAATACAAGAAAAACCCATGCCATCAGGACTCAGCTCCTTCCTGTTGCCGCTTTTTGTCATCGGTGACCAGCTTGAGTCCTACGACACCGGCCAGCAGCAGCAAAATCAGCAATATCTTTGCCCACTTAAACGGCTCGCCAAAGAAGGCGATCTCGGCAAACACGGTGCCTGCTGTACCCAATCCGACGAACACGGCGTAAACCGTCCCTACGGGCAGCTTTTTCCCCGCCATGATCATCATGTAAAAGCTGATGTAGATGGCGACGGCCGTTCCCAGCCACGTCCAGGCGTTGTACGCATGCTTCAAGCCAATCACCCAGAATACCTCAAAAAATGCCGCAAAAAATACCTTTGCCCACTCTCTATTCACTTGTCTTCCCCTCCTCACATGCAGCTTTCAGCGCTCGGACCTTGCGCAAACAAAAAAAACCGGGCATATCGTCAATTCATAACGATACTCCCGGGCTTTTGTCCCTCCGTGTCACAGCGAAGCGCTGTGTGTTTTCTCTCGGACCAGACCAGCGATTCGCTGCGGAACCCTAGAAAACAATGCTTGCATGTTTGATTTGCTTTAAAGAATAGCAGACAGGAGATTTGTGAGCAAACACCCTTTTTTCTGCTGGGAGAGAAAGATGCAGCATCTCATCGCTTGGGGACTGTTTTTCTCGTTCTCTCTCTTCGATTCTCCTTTTTTTGACAAGAGCTTCAGTTCGCCATCTGGACCGGCAGCCACAGCGACAGGGACGGCCAAATGATAATGATGACCAGTACCAGCACCATCAGGGCAATGAAAGGCATAACGCCCTTTACCACTTCCTCGAGCTTTTCCCTGGTGATGCCGCTCACCACGAACAGGTTGAGTCCGACCGGCGGCGTGATCATGCCAAGCTCCATGTTTACCGTCATGATAATGGCAAAATGAATGACGTCGATGCCAAGCAACTGCAGGATCGGCAGGAAGATCGGCAGCGTAATCAAAATAATCGATGTCGGCTCAAGGAACATCCCCATGATAAAGAACAGGATGTTGCATGCAATCAAAAACGTCCACTTGTTGACGTCGCCCTCCATGATCCATGCCGCAATATCCTGCGGCACCTGGGCGTTGGTCAGGTACAGGCCAAACACGGTAGCGCCCGCGATGATGAAAAAGATCATCGCGCTCGTATTCACCGTTTCCCGCAGGATGGCTTGCGTGTCCTTCCAGGAAATCTGGCGGTAGACGAACACCGCCATGATCAGGGAGTAGACACACGCGACAACAGAGGCTTCCGTCGGAGTGGCCACGCCCATGTAGATCGTGCCGAGAATCAAAAAGGGCAGGAAGGCGGCAGGCAGCGCCCTTATGCTCAGCTTGATCCGCTCCTCCCAGCTCGCTTTGGGGAGACGGCCAAAATTTTTCACCTTCGCGTAAATGATTGCGGCAATGACCAGTACTAAAGTCAAAAACAGTCCGGGCACAAAACCGGCCATAAACAGCTTTCCGATCGATTCCTCCGCTACAGTCCCGTAGACGATCAGCGGAATCGACGGCGGAATCAATATGCCAAGCGTTCCGGCTGCGGCAACGAGGCCCATCGAATACCGCTTGCTGTAGCCTGCTGCCACCATCCCGGGGATCATGATCGCCCCGATGGCGGCAGCTGTCGCCGGGCTGGAGCCGGAAATCGCGGCAAACACTGCGCACGCCAGGATCGTCACGACGGACAAGCCGCCGGAATAATGGCCTACCCATGCCCGCAGCGCATCGATCAACGCTTTTGAAATCCCCCCGCGCGACATCAGCACCCCGGCCAGGATAAACCCGGGAATCGCCATCAGAGTCGCCACATTCAGTGCCGAGAACATCTTCTGGGGCAGAACATCCAGATTAAAGCCGCTGTCCAGCAGCGCCAGCGAAGCGGAAAAAACAAGGGCGATCGCGACCGGCACCCTCAGCAGCAGGAGCAGGAAAAAGAGGATAAATACTATCCATTCCACTCAATCTTCACCTCTTTTTTCAGACTGGCCAAGAGTTTTTCCACGAAGCGATAGCCGAGCATCAGTCCGCTCAACGGAATGACGAGATAGACGATCCACAGATAAATTCCGACGTCAGTCGATTGCTGCTGCGTGACCCAGTACAGCGAAAGCAGCTTTCCTCCAAAAAAGATAAAACAAAGGCAAAAGAGGGCACCAAGCGCATTTGAAAACACGTCAAACGCCTTTCGCAAGGCTGGAGAAACGCGGTCGTACACAATGTCGACCTGGATGTGATGGCCGTCCCGGAGCGCGACAGCAAACCCTGTCAAGGCTCCCCAGACAACAAAGTAGGTGGAGATTTCATCGATCCACGCTTTGGGACTGTTAAACACATACCGGCAAACTACTCCGTAAAAGATCAGCGATACACCGATGACAATCAGTGTCCCTGCAAGGTAATCCTCGAAAGTGGCATATCGCTCCCGCCATTTTGACATTGTATCTACCTCCCCCGGTCATTGGTTGGAAGAGAAAGGCACCTTGCTCCCTTTAGGCAGGTGCCTTTCCTGGCTTTCCATTTTCCCCTGAATTACAGCTTTCTGGCTCCGTCGATGATCTCTTTTCCGACCGTCTCGGCAAACTCGCTGTAAACCGGCTCCATCAGCTTTACGAATGCCTCGCGCTCGGACTCGCTCAGCTCGACAACCGTCATGCCGGAGTTTCTCAGGTTGTTCTCCGATTCTTTATCCAGCTGCACAGCCAGCTCGCGCTCGTATTTTGTCGCTTCGGCCATGGATTCGTCAAACGCCTTGCGGAACTCTTCCGGCAGCTCGCTGTACCATTTTTTGTTTGTCAGGACGATGTAGTCGAGGCGTCCGTGGTTGGAGACGAGCAGATGTTTCTGCACTTCCACGTATTTTTGCGTGTCGATGTTGTTCCAGGTGTTTTCCTGGCCGTCAACGGTTCCCTGCTGCAGGGCGGTATAGGTTTCACCGAAAGGAATGGTTGCTGCACCGGAACCGAGCGCTTTAAACTGCGCTTCCAGTACCTTTCCTGCCTGCGTCCGGAATTTCAGGCCTTTGAAGTCCTCAGGCTTTGCCAGCGGCTTGTTTGCGGTAAACACCTTAAACCCGTTTTCCCACATGGCCAGGCCCAGCATGTTTTTGCTCTCCAGCGAGCCCAGCAGCTTTTTGCCCAGCTCTCCGTCCCAGAACTTGATCACCGAGTCGTGGTTTTTAAACAGGAACGGCATGTCGACGATTTGGAAAGCCGGATTGAAGCCGACCAGCTTCGTCGCGGAAGGTGCGATGATATGAACGTTCCCCGCCTGCAGCGCTTCCATCTCGTCCTTGTCGCCGTAGAGCTGGGAGGACGGATACACCTCGACCTTCACTTTTCCGCCCGTCTTTTCCGCCATCAGCTCGGCGAATCTGGTAGCAGCCTTGCCTTTCGGGCTGTCAGCCGTCGTAACGTGAGAAAACTTGATGATCAACGGTTTTTCCGGTGTATACGCCGATGCATCCTGTGTCTTTGCGCCGCCGCAGCCCGCAGCCGTCAGCATCAGCACAGACAGACAGCCTGCCAGTGCAGCCTTCCATCTTTTTTTCATAAGAATACCCCCTACTCTTTTTCCTTCCACCATGAAAGCGTTTACCAAAAATATTGTAGTAAATTTTGGAATCATTATAAATATTGTGTTCTTATTGTTCTTTTTGGTCATTTTGGTCACGGCGAAACCGGCATGGAGCAGGGATTCGGAGCGGAGAGAAGGGTCCTCTTCTTGTCTAGCAAATGGAAAACATGACAAAAAAGCGACTGGATGCCAGCAGGGCGCCAAAAAACAGCCGGCAGATCAGTCGCTCTTTTTTTGCAATTACCGTGACTATGACTATCTGAACTAATAATACCCGAGCCATTTCCACCAGGTCAGCGCCATCAGGAATGTTAGGCCCGTCGTTACGAGTGTCAGCCAAAAGCCGGGTACAAAGAAATCCTGCTGCGTCACCCACCCTGTCCCGTGCACCATCACGCCCGGAATCGTCTCGACAACCAGAATAAATCCGTACAGACTGGTAAGCCCGGCAACAAAGGCGAGCAGCAGCGCCGGAGAATCGGGGGAGTGGGCCGCCAACGCCATCACAACAGGCACGGTGGCGATCACCGCCGTGGATACATTTGACGTCACCTTGTGGATCAGTTGTGTCAGCACAGCCACTGTCAGCACTGCCAGCGCGGGATTGGAAAAGAGGTACAGCGTCAAATCGGATTCCATCCATTTGGACAAGTAACCTGTCACACCTGTCTCGTACAGCGCCCTTCCCAGCGACAGCGTGACGCCAAGCATCACCAGCGGAGCAAATTTGACATCGAGAATCTTCTCCCAGTCCGCCACCTTGATCCCCGGCCACGCCATCAGAACAGCTCCGATCAAGGCGGGAATGACCGGAGGCCACCCGTGAACGCCTTCCAGCGCCCACAAGACGCAGACCCCTGCGAGGATGCCCATCAGCCGTTTTTCCCTGGAGCTGACCGGTCCCAGCTCCGCGATCAACTCTTTCATCTTTTCCTTCAATCCGCTGGGCATCGGCTCTTTCACGGGAAAAGAGCGATACAGCACCCACCAGGATGCCGGGATCATGATCAGCCACATCGGCAAAGCGAGCACGAGCCAGTCCGTATAGGTCACGTGTGTCTGCAGATAGGTGTTGATCAAATCGACCGTAATCACGTTTCCAAGAGCTGCCGGCAGGACAGCCGTTCCGCTTATTCCGCAGCCGATCACGACACCCATCATCAGCTTTTTGCCGCGGACATCCCCCGCTTTTACGCCGAGAATCGACGTGATGGAAAAAACGATGGGCAACAGCATCGCCGTACGCACGGCAGCGGCGGGAATGAAAAAGGCCATGACCTGGGGAACGAGGATGATCCCGGCGAGTACGCCTCCTTTTTTCTCGCCAAACCAGTAGAGCAGCTGATACGCCAGCCGCTTGCCCAGCGTAGTCTGTTCGACCCCGCTCGCAATCATCATGCCTGCAACGATAAGAAAGATAGCAGGCGATGCAAAGCCAGACAGGATCAAATCGGTGGAAACCGCTCCCGAGATCGGCAGCAAAAACAGAACCAGCACGGCGGTCATCGAAAAAGGGATCGGCTCCAGCACCCAGAGCACGATGACGGCCAGCGTAATCGCAAGGGTGACCCGAGCCCCATAGTCCATATATGCTTCGAGTCCAAAATAGACGAGGACAAAAGCGAGGACAGACAAGGCAAACCAGAGCAGCTTTCGCAGCGTCTTCCGCCGTTTGGCTGTCGCCGACTCTGGCCCGTCTGCCGTCGATTTCGGGCTAGTTGCCACCGATTCCGGGCTGGTCACCGCCGATTCCGGGCTGGTCACCGCCGATTCCGGGCTGGTCACCGCCGATTCCGGGCTGGTCACCGCCGATTCCGGGCTGGTCACCGCCGATTCCGGGCTGACCGCATCAGATTCTGGCCTAACTGCCTCCTCATCCGGCTGCCGATTTGTCATCGTGGACATAGGCTTACCCCCAAAAACGCATTCTTCGTACAGGATAGGGTATCCCTTTTTATTTGTCTATCTATTTAGAAGATTCATATAAACCTCTGACTTCTGCTGCCTGACTGATCTGCTGTTAGTAGAGTCATTTACGGGATAATCGCTAAATGGCATGTCCCCGACATTGATAAAACGGTGGGGAATATCCGCCTCAAAGTAGAGCGAATCCCCTTCTTCCAAAATCGTATCGAGCAGGCATTCGCCAAGCACGGCCCGCATCCTCCCTTGAGTGACGACCAGGTATTCCTTTACACCTTTTTGGTGTGCGACGGATGTTATCCGCCGCTTCAATGACGGATACGCTGGCCCAAGCCGCAGCCACTTTGTTTGGCGGTGCCTTTATGTTCTTCTCCTCGGTGATCGGCGGGATGGGCGGCGCTTTTTGACCAGAAGCAACACCGGTTCTAATGCGATGTTTATCAAGCTGCAGACGCAAACGGCCACGCAGCTGGGCATTTCCCCCGAGCTGGTTACCTATAGACAAAATACGGCATCTTTCCACTCTATGCTGGCTTCTCCTTCTCGCGTCCTGCTCGGTGTCACCGTAGGGGATGTAAAAGAGAGGGAGCATGAGTTGCTCAAGAAAATCACTTTGATTGTGCTTAAAACGATCTTCCGGGTCGTTCTCGGCCTCGTGCGGATTCAGTTTTTTTCGTAACAGGCTTTGCGATTTCCATTTCCATTTGCATCAAAAACGAGGCGGCTCACGGGGTTCAATTCGCACGGCACGTCCTTTGGCGCATTGCCGGCCGGCCAGTCGTTTGCATTCTGCTTTCATCCATACATTTGATAATTTTATAACACTAAAGCGAATTCATAATTTACCCTTTTTTTCCATACTTTATAATGGTATATTTTAAAAAAACAATTTGATTCCCTATCTGAAAATCAGTTAATCCCGTTATCTCCTCCCGAATTTCTAACTAGCCATTATTTCCCCAATGACTGCGAATAAAGAAGCTTCCCGAGCCTATTGTATAAACGAGTCTTTGCTGATGAATGTTTGCTGCATCCATTTTCTGTTTTTATATTCGATTGTAAAAAACTGATACATTCCTGCTTTGTAATAAAGTCGCAGACACAACACTTTGGAAGAAGGGAGAAGAGTATTATGAGGTATTTGATGCTTGTATTAATGATATTTGTTATCCTTTCTGGTTGTTCATTAGGTAGTAAAGATAGTTTAATGTGGTTTTCTTCACCCGATGCCGCAATTCAAAATGGTATTAAACTAGAAAGTATTAATGAAAGTGATTTGTTGTCAACAGTAGAAACAGACGGCGAAACACTACTTATTTTTAAGCAAAATGTACCCGAAGGAACGATAGTTGGTGTTGCAAGTTTAAGCAAAAAAGATGGACAATTCGCATGGTATAGAGAGAACGATCCTGTATTAGTAAAACGTCTGAATGAAACCGCATCACCTGCTATAACATGTGAAATTAATACTCAATCAAAGAAAACCTTCTACGTTTACCTTGGAGTTACAAGTACTATCGAGAATAGAATCAGCCTTAAAAACGGAAGTAAGGTCCAGCCTTCTATTGATAAAAATAGCGGGATCTACTATTATGTTGAATCCGCAAATGACAAAAAATAGCTGTTCCATTTTTAACTTTTAATAGTATAATTTGAATAAATTGGTAAATGAGGGTATTAAATGAAAAAGATTCTGAAATTTTTGTCTCTTGGTATTAGTTGCACACTAAGTCTATTGGTCTTATCTTCTTCAGTAGTAGCAGCAAGTGGTAAGGAAAACAGAGCTTATCAAGAAATTAACAGAGAAAATGCTTTTATCGACCCATCAACCGGTCTGCTTATCACCCCACTAAAAGAGGTTGGTGGCTATTTAGTACCAATGACCAAAGAGGAATATATATCTAATACAACGGATTTACACACCCAAAACAACCAGAGAACAATCCCTACAAATAATAAAGCTAATACGATAAATCCTGCAGCTGATTATCGCGAATACTACACCTATACTGAAACCACAAATTCAACTGAGTGGAGTAGAGATTGGATACAAGTTACTGATGGAATTAAATGCACATCAACTGGTGGATGTTCCCTTGGTAAGACTGTATCAGCACAAGTCAGTCACTCTTTCAGCGCTTCTGTAGGTGCAGAAAAAGACGCGATTTCTGCCGGAGCCTCCTTTACTTGGCAAAAAACCTATTCATCTACTGATCACTATACCTTTAACTTAGCTTTGGGAGAAAGAGGATATATCGCATTCGTACCCAGATTCAAGAAAACTGAAGGAGTACTATATAAATATTCTAATTGGGATGGTCTCCTATCGAAAAAAAATGCTTGGGGCCTGTCTCCAAATGGCGGGTACTATACTTTTGTCCACACAGATTATTAAAAATAAGTTTTTGATTTCTGGGATACAAGACAGAAGCTAGTAGACAAGCATACTTATGTGTTTAAAATACAGCCAATTAGACTGGTAGAAAAATATATACGGCGACCACTACTCGGTATTCCACCGGGAAAGGTCGCCGTGTTTTCTTAGAATACTTATTCTCTATAGATGGGTATTAACCATTACTTAATCTCACTAGCAACATACAAATCTCACATTTCTCATGATAATGCTTCTTTATTCATTCATTCTTCGCTCCAAGCTTGTTTTCAGCGATTCTTCGTGGACCAGACAGCCAACAGAACGAGAGCGAACTAAAAAAATGTTCTGCACACCGCTATTCCTTAATCTTAAAAGACGCTTTGATCCCCGATACCTCGGCAAACATCGCCTGGTATTCCCGCTCCTTCTCGGCATCGCCCAAAATCCATTGCACATCGGTCGGCGTGCTGAACGAGTATACCTTGTCATCCGTCTCGCCGATTTTCTCCAAGTGAATGACCGTCGTCAATTCCTCGCCGTCCTGCTTCCATTCTTCCTGGCTCCAGACTCTGACTTCGCACAGAATGCCGCCGGGCTGGTTTGCTTTGCTGGAAAAGATGATCTGGTTTTCCGTCTCTGTCACCTCGTAATTCCCTTCCCAGCTTTTTGGAAGCTGCAGCGTAAAATGATGGGTAGTGTTTTCGTACAAGATGCTCTTTGTATCCTCGCTCTTTTCTGAGCATGCTTGCAAAAAGAAAAGCGACAGGAACGCCAAACAAAATCCAAGGAATCGGCTTCTCATGAAAATGTCTCTCCTTTACAATATGGCGGATTTTCTAGCCCTTGTTGGAGAAGACGGAGCGGACTGTAAAAAGTTTCCTGTCCCTGCAATAAAAAAACCGGCCGCCATTCAGGCGCCGGTCCATCTCGTTTGTTCGATTAATTTCTCTGCCTCGAGGTCCCTTCGCTCCCGCTCTCCTGTTCTCGTCCAGTGCAGGAAGCGATCATCCAGCAATTCCGAGAGCAGCTCGCGCTTGCGCTTTTCGTCCAGCGACAGAGCCAGCACGCGGCTGCGCATCGCTCCAAGAAACGCCGTATATTCCACGTATTCGGGACCGAACTGCGTCTCCACCTGCCGGCGCAGCTTCTTGGCCAATCCCGGATTGTGCCCGCCTGTCGAGATGGCGATCTGCAAATCTCCCCGCTCGACAACGGAAGGAACGGTAAAGCTGCACAAATCCGGTCTGTCGACGACGTTCACCCATTGGTGAGAGCCGCAGGCTTGATACACGGCCAGATTGACAGCCGGATCGTTCGTCGCCGCAATTACGATCACCGCTTCCCGTACGTCTTCCGGAGAAAACGGCCGGCGAAACAGGACAAGACTACCTGCCCCTGCCCATTCTTCAACTGCTTGGGAGCACGACGGACTCACTACGGCCACATCCGCTCCGGCAGCGAGCAGACTGCCGATCTTCCGCTCTGCCACCTGACCGCCGCCGACGACGAGGCAGCGTTTCCCCTGCAGCTTGGCCATCATCGGATAGAGGCGCATATCCCTCACTCCATCCGCTCAAACCAGTTGATCTTCTCTCGCATGTTGACGACGTCGCCCACCAGAATAATCGCCGGGTTGGAGATATGCGGACCTGCCGCCAGCCGTTCTTCGATGTCAGCCAGCGTGCCGGTCACAGTCGTCTGCTCGGGCATCGTTCCCCAGGCGATCACGGCGACAGGCGTTTCCGGTGCGCGGCCGTGGGCGATCAGCTGTTTGCGGATGAACGGGAGATTGCCCACTCCCATGTAAAAGGCTACGGTATCGATGCCTTTCGCCAGCGCCTGCCACTTGTCGCTGACGGCGTCCTGTGCGTCTTCTGCTTCCGCCGTTTCCGCTCTGCCCTCGCGCAAATGCCCGGTGACCACTGCAAATGACGATCCGTACTCCCTATGTGTCACCGGAATGCCCGCGTAAGCCGGAACAGCAATGCCCGCTGTCACGCCGGGAACGATCTCGAACGGAATGCCGAGCTGCGCCAGATGCTCCGCTTCCTCGCCCACTCTGCCGAATACGCACGGATCGCCGCCCTTCAGCCGGACGACCGTCTTGCCTTCCAGCGCCTTTTCTGCCAGCAAGGCGTTGATCGCCTCCTGCCGCATCGCGTGGTTGTCCGGAAGCTTGCCGCAGTAGATGCGCTCAGCATCGTCCGGGGCGTGCTCCAACAGAGCAGGGTTCGCCAGTCGGTCGTAAATCACCACATCTGCCTGCTGCAAGCACTCCAGACCTTTTACGGTAATCAGCTTCGGGTCGCCGGGACCCGCTCCTACGAGGTAAACGCGGCCAGTCTTGCTCACTTGCTGCTCACCCCCGCCTGGTCAAACGTCGCCATCTCCCGCAGCATCCGCGTCGCCGCCTCTACGATCGGAAACGCGACCGCTGCTCCGCTGCCTTCCCCAAGCCTCAGGCCAAGGTCCACAAGCGGCTCCTTTCCAAGTGTTTGCAGAGCAAACGCATGGCCCGGCTCCTGTGAGCGATGTCCGCCCAAAAGGTACTCGGCAGAAACCGGGCAGAGGCGAACGGCGAGCAAGGCAGCGACGGTCGAAATGAAGCCGTCAAGCAGGACCGGGACTCGTCTTGATGCCGCGCAAAGGATGGCTCCGGCCATCGAGCCGATCTCCAGGCCGCCTACTTTGGAGAGCGCGTCGAGCGGATCGCCCGCGTCAGGCTGATGCAGGGAAAGCGCTTCTTTCACCACCGCTTTTTTCTTTTGCCATTTCTCGTCGGAGACTCCCGTTCCGCGTCCGACCAGCTCATCCGGCTCCGCTCCCGTCAAGGCAGCGAGCAGAGCGCTGCTGGCGGTCGTATTGCCGATGCCCATCTCACCGACGATCAACAGCTTTGCCCCCTCGTCGATGATCGCCTCGGCGCTTTCAAATCCTATCTGCACGCACTGCTCCGCTTCCTCGCGAGTCATCGCCCGCTCGCGCAAAAAGCTGGCTGTACCGGGCCGAACTTTCTTCGTCCAAACGCCGGGAGCATCCACATCGACTGCGACGCCGACATCGACGACGTGTAGCAGGGCGCCGATCTGCCTGGAAAATACATTGATGGCTGCCCCTCCGTGTGCGAAATTGGCTACCATCTGTGCAGTCACTTCCTGCGGATACGCAGAGACCCCCTCTGCCGCCACGCCATGATCGGCGGCAAACACAAGGACGCCGGGCGGAGTGACCGCCGGAAAGGGCTCCCCTGTCATCGCAGCCAGCTCCACAGCCAAGCTCTCCAGTCTGCCCAGGCTGCCGAGCGGCTTCGTCAGTTGATTCACATGCCTGCTTGCCTGCTGCGCTGCCTCCTCATTTCGCGGTTGTACCTGTGCCAGCTTGTTCTTCCAATCTGCTGTGTTCATTTACGCACTCACTCCCCTGAAAAGCTCTCATCTGCTCTTCGATGATGTCCAGACGCACATGGCTCCTGACGGTATCTGCGATCAAATCGAATCCTCGCTCTCTCAACGCCACGAAAGAAGGCCGCTCCGTGATCGGAGCCAGTCCCTTTCTTTTGCGAAGCGCATTGAGCAGGCGCATCCGAAGCGGATCGCTGTGAAACAACCCGTGAAAATACGTGCCAAGCACACGGCGCTCCTCATCGCAATAGCCGTCCGTGCGATCCTCCAACCGGATAAATGGAGATGCCTGTCCGGTAAAAACAGAGCGGCCCATGTGAATTTCGTAACCATCCAGAGGGATCTTCTCTCCGGCAAAAGCGGCGACTCCCCTCGACAAAACGGTCGTTTTGCGCTGCTCCATCGTCGTTTCCATCGGAATCAGCCCCATGCCGGCTGCTGATTTCAGTGGAGACTCCACCCCTGCCGGATCGTAAATCACGCTCCCCAGCATCTGGTACCCGCCGCAAATTCCCGCCAAAAAGCTGCGTCCAGCCCGGTGCAAATCCAGAATCGACTGCTCCAGCCCGGTCTTTCTCAAAAACAGCAAATCTTCCAGTGTATTCTTGCTCCCCGGCAAAATGACCAGGTCAGGCTCGCCCAGCTCTTCCGTGCGGGTGACAAAGCGGACGCGGCAATCCGGCTCCACGAAAAACGGATCAATGTCGGTAAAATTCGAGATGCGGGGATAGCGGATGACCGCGATGTCAATCTCCCTCGTCTTTTCCGCCTGCCCCTGATAGCGGTGCAGAATCAGCGAATCCTCCGCATCGATCCACAGGTCGGGAATAAACGGAACGACGCCGAGCACCGGCTTGCCTGTATAGCGTTCAAACCAGTCCAGCCCCGGCTGCAGGAGCGACAGATCGCCGCGGAACCGGTTGATGATCACCCCGATCACCCGCTCGCGATCCTGCGGCTCCAGCAGTTGGAGCGTTCCGACGAGACTGGCGAACACGCCGCCGCGCTCGATGTCGGCGACGAGAATGACTGGCGCGTTCACCAGCCGGGCAACCCGCATGTTGACAAGCTCGCGGTCATTCAGGTTCACTTCCGCCGGACTGCCTGCTCCCTCGATGACAATCCGGTCATAGGATGTGGCCAGTCTTTGATAAGCGTCTTCGATCACGCGCAAGCCCTGGTCGTAAAACTCGGTCCGGTAGGCCATCGCTTTCATGTTGCCGTACGGCTCGCCGTTGACCACGATCTGGGATTCCGCATCCCGGGTTGGCTTGATCAGAATCGGATTCATATCTGTCGTGGCGGCGATGCCTGCCGCCTCGGCCTGAACGCCCTGCGCCCGTCCGATCTCCTTGCCGTCTATGGTCACGTACGAATTGAGCGCCATGTTTTGCGATTTGAACGGTGCTGTCCGGTATCCGTCCTGGGCGAAAATGCGGCAAAACGCTGTCGCGATCACGCTTTTCCCGGCGTCGGAGCTGGTTCCCTGGATCATCAGCGGCAGGGCTTGGGATTTTTTCTCCTTTGCCGGAGCCGGAGCGTTCCCCGGGAGGCTGGCAGGCGCTGTTTGAACGGTTTCGCGAGCTGCGCTGTTTGCAACTCCGGCTCCATTCGCGCCAGGCATGCCGCTGCCTGCAGACTTAGTTCCGCTGCGGTCAAAAGCTCCATGATCAGCCACGCCTCTTCACCTCCAGGCACCGCTCCACCCAACGCTTCGCCAATGCCGGATTGGAGGCAAAGTGCAGGTGGGTGTAGCCCGCGACGAGATTGTCTTGTGCGTACCCTTCCGGCTTGGTGCCGCGCAGCCCTTTTGTTTCGTAGGCATGCGGCAGTTCCTCGTCGGCTGCGAAAGTCGAGTAGTGGAATTCATGCCCTTTCGCCTGCTCGTCCGGTCCGATCAGGAAGTTGCCCGCTTTTCCGGTGACTTCGCGGTAGCCGAGAGCAGCCAGGCGCTTTTGCATCGATACCTTTCCCGGGATCAAACCGGCCATCGGGTAGACGCTGCCGTCGGTCGTCACGATCGCCTCAGTCAAATACATGAACCCGCCGCATTCAGCGAGCGTAGGCAAGCCGGAGCGGATGGCATTCCGAAACGATTCCAGTACGGCTGTGTTTTCCGACAGCTCCGCGGCAAACTCCTCCGGAAAGCCTCCGCCGATGTAAAGTCCGTCGGCATCAGGCGGCACAGTCTCTCCGGCAAGCGGAGAAAAGTAGTGGAGCCGGGCTCCGTACGCTTCCAACAATTCAAAATTCTCCGGGTAGTAGAAATGAAACGCCGGGTCTTTGGCGACAGCGATCTTCACCCGCGGGGATTGGCTGGAAACGGAACCAAACATCCGTGGCTCCACCACAAGCTCCTCAGCCTGGGCCAGCTCCCAAATGCGGGCCACGTCGACTGTCTCCGCGATCAGGTCGGCAAGCCTCTCAAACAGCGGGGCCAGCTCGCCGCGCTCGACGGAAGGCACCAGGCCGAGGTGACGCTCCGGAATCTCCAGATCGCTCTCCCGCTTCAAATAGCCCACGACGGGGACGCCGCACTCCTGCTCGATCGCTGTTTTGACGATCTTGAAATGCCCTTCGCTGCCGACCTTGTTGGCGATTACCCCGACGATGCGGGCCTCCCGGTTCAGCATTTGAAAGCCTTTGACGATCGCCGCGGCACTCCGGGCCATGCTCTGCGCACCTATAACCAAAAGGACCGGAGATTGGGTCAGGATACTGATTTCCGCCGTGCTCCCCTTGTCATTTGTCGGGTCCTTGCCGTCGTACATGCCCATGACGCCTTCAATGATGGAAATGTCGGCACCCCGGCTGCCCCGGGCAAAGATTTCTTTCATCGTATGATGGTCCAGCATCCAGCTGTCCAGATTGCGGGAAACCCGCCCGGTCACGGCTGTATGGTACGTCGGATCGATGTAGTCTGGTCCGCATTTGAAGCCCTGTACGACATGGCCTTTGCGCTTCAGGGCGGCCATCAGGCCGATGGTCACGGTCGTTTTTCCCGCCCCGCTTCCCGTACCCGCAATGACGAGACGACGGCTCTTGCTCATGGTCTTCCCTCCCCGCCATACGGCATCAGGGCGACGGAAATGGTCACGTTGCCCGACTTTTTCTTCGTCAGCACGAGCTGGTCGACGCCCGCATACAGCTTCGCGGCCGGTTCGCTGACGCCATACGCGCCTGTAAACTTGTACACGGTCTCGGACGGCTCCTCCAGCTTCACCGTGTTCAGCTCCTCCGGGGAATACCAGACGAACGGCCAGCCGTATTTGCTGCAAACCTCTATGAGTCCTTCTTCATCCTTTTTCAGCTCAATCGTGGCCAGAGCCTTTACGCTCTTGATGGAGAAGCGAAGCTCAGCCAGCGTTTCCTTGATCACCGACTCGATTTCATCGGCGGAGGTGCCGCGGTTGCAGCCCATCCCGAGCACGATCACCTTGGGCCTGTACAGAACGCCGTTTTCCAAAATGGCCTCTTCCTCCGAAGACAGGATTCTGTGGGTGACGACCAAAGCGCCGTGCGGCTCGGCAGCAAGCGCTTCCGAAATCGTATCGAACACGTGGATGGACGGGGGCATCTGCGTATCATGCATCCACCAGTTGCGCTCGCCCGACTCTACGACGACAGCGACCTTTTCCTCATTGACGACCGAGGCGCTGACCGGCGTCAATTTTTCGTCCGACTCCCACTCCCAGCCGAAGCGGCGGCCAAACAGATCAACGGGAATCGTCTTCTGCACGTCGGAAGCCGTGGTGATGACCGGATTTGCGCCCAGTACAGCAGCCACTTCCCGGGCCAGCTCGTTGGCGCCGCCCAGATGCCCCGACAGCACGCTGATCACGTTTTCTCCTCTGTCGTCTATGACGACGACCCCGGGGTCTGTTTTTTTGTCCTGCAAGATGGGGGCGATCATCCTGATCACGGCCCCGAGGGAAATGATCAGAATCAGTCCTTTGTAAGCAGGCCAAAGAGCGGGAAACAGCATCCGCACGCTGTTGTTGAACATCTGGATGCCTCTGGCTTCCTCGTCTCCTTTGGCAAACTTGCTCATGTAGTACAGGTCGCATCCGGGAAAGGTCTGGTGAAGGTTGCGGGCCATCTCGACGCCGTGCTTGGTGATGGCGACGATGGCGTACTCGCCTCTCTGCCGGATCGCCGGGATTTCTCCTTCGGTCAGCTCGATGTTCATCCTTCTTTCACACCTTTTCTGTACCCGTGCGTAAAGGTTTTATCGTACAGCTTGGAGCGATGCTGCTCGCTTTTGGCGTGGATGTCGGGGTCCAGCGCCCAGCCGGCCAAAATCATCGCGTGGGAGCGGATGCCGTTCTTGCCCATATCCTCATCCAGGTTCCTCAGCGTCGTCCGCACGATGATCTGATCCGGCCAGCTTGCGCGCTGCACCACAGCGACTGGCGTATCCAGACTCCAGCCTGCCTCCGTCAGCTCGCGGACCACCTTTTTGGTCAACGTCGCGCTCAGGAAAAGCGCGATGGTGCAGTGATGCTCAGCCAGCGCCCGCAGCTTTTCCCGCTCCGGCACAGGCGTCCGTCCCTCTGCACGGGTCAGGATCAACGTCTGGGTCAGCTCAGGGATAGTCAGTTCCGCTCCGACTGCCGCTGCCGCCGCGAAGACGGAGCTGACGCCTGGGACGATCTCCACCTCAATGCCCGCTTCTTTCAGCAGTGCGATTTGTTCCATCGTCGCTCCGTACACGGACGGATCGCCGGTGTGCAGACGCACGACCGTTTTTCCCTGGCGGATGCGGTCGACGAGCAGTCCCACCATCTCTTCCAGCGCCATCCCCGAGCTTTGCAAAACTTCTGCCCCCGGCTTCGCCTTTGCGACCAGCTCGTCGTTTACAAGCGAATCCGTGTACAGGACGACATCTGCCGATTGCAGCAGCTTCAAGCCTTTTACCGTGATCAAATCCGGGTCTCCCGGTCCTGCGCCAACTATGTACAGTTTCATCCCTTTTTCACCACCATCAGCGTGAGATAGCCAAGCTCTGCCCGCTCCAGCTCGCGGACATTGGTCCAGATCATTTCCTCCGAGGAGGTGACTTTGGTTGCCACTGCGGCATGATCGACCAAGTCCAGCTCTTTGAGCAGCCCGATGATCATTGGCAGCACTTTGGCTACCTTCAGGAAAATGACGCAGTCGTGCTCTTCAATCGCTTTGCGCATCGCTTCGCGGTCTTCTGTAGCCGGAATGATTCCGATCTGTTCATCGCCGTCCGCGAGCGGCAGATTGAGGCGGGCTGCCGCGCCGAGAAAGGACGAAATGCCCGGCACCGACACGACCGGAACCTCCGGGTATTTCTCCTTCATGACGCGCATCATGTGAATGAATGTGCTGTAAAACAGCGGGTCTCCCTCTGTGACAAAGGCGACATCCTTCCCTTCGCGAAGCCGCTCCCAGACGATGTCGGCAGTGTTGTTCCACTCCCGCTCCAAAATGTCCTTGTCCTTGGTCATCGGAAAAACGAGGCCGAGCATTTCCTTGTCCGGCGAAGGCTTGACGTACAGCTCCGCGATTTGGTGCGCGTAGCTTTTGCTGCCCATCCGTTTCTTTGGATAGGCGACGACTGGCGATTGCTGCAAAAGGCGAAATGCCTTGACCGTGATCAATTCCGGGTCTCCCGGACCGACTCCGATGCCGTACAGTGTTCCGATGGTGCTCACTGGCTGTCTCCTCCTTGCTTGTCCTCCTGCTTGGCCCAGGCGGTAATGATATAAATCGGGTTCAATCCCTCAAATCTTGTCATCGACAAAATCGGCTTGCTGCGCGAAAGCTGCGCCAGCGTAACCGATGTCTCAAAGCCTTCCGCAGCGAATGCCTGCGTCGCTTCGTACAACGTCTCGATCGTCGCGGCGTTGACCACGATGCGGCCATTTGGCCTGAGCCGGCTGCAGCAAATGCCGAGCAGCTCGCGAAGCTCGCCGCCGCTCCCTCCGATAAACACCGCATCCGGGTCGGGGAACTGGTCGAGTCCCTCCGGAGCCTTGGCGTGCACAACGGTAAAATCGGTGCGGAACTTGGCCATGTTCTCCCGGCAGTTGGCCAGATCGTCCGCATTTTTCTCGACCGCGTACACTTCCCCTTCGCGGGCGATGCGTGCTGCCTCAATTGCCACCGAACCGGTGCAGGTGCCGATGTCCCACACGATGCTTTTGGCGTGGAGCTGCAGCTGCGCGATGCTCAGAATGCGCACTTCCTTTTTCGTGATCAGCCCCTTGTCGGGCTTGCGCTGGGAAAATTGCTCATCGGCGATGCCGAGCGGCCATATCGGGCCCTGTCTGCGTTTGCGCAAAATGACCACGTTCAGATCTGCGAAAACCCCGTCCGCCATCTCCTCCAGCGAGTACCAGCCTGTCCGCTCCCCGGCGCTGCCGAGATTTTCCCCGACGAAGGCGTCGTACTCGTTCATGCCAAACGAGAGCAGGTAGCGGGCAATCGCAGCCGGATTGTTTTCCTGATCGGTCAGGAGGGCCACTTTTTCCTTGCCGTCGATCCGCTGGGCCAGACCCTTGATGCTGCGCCCGTGAACGCTGAGAAACGCGGCATCCTGCCACGCCTCTCCCATCCTGGCAAAAGCAAGCTGGATCGAGCTGAGATGCGGATAAATCTCCACCTGCAATTTTTTCGCGAGCAGGCTGCCGATTCCGTAGAACAGCGGGTCCCCGGAGGCAAGGATGACCGTTTTCCGCTTCTCCTCGCGCAATTGCTCGACCATGGCGGTCAGGCCGCCTTTTAAAACCAGCTTTTCCCCCGGATAATCGGGAAAAAAGGAGAGATGCCGTTCTCCCCCCACGAGCAGCTCGCTTTCCTCTATCCACGTCCGGTACAACGGCAGCAGGCTTTGCGTACCGTCATCTCCGATTCCAATCACCTTCATTGCCTGTGTCATGAACCGTCACCTTCCCCAACAGGGTTCCTTTCATCGTGATCAGCATGGTCTCGATCTCCATGCCCCCGCCAACCTCGCGAAGTCCTGCCCGCGAGCAGCTTTCGCACAGCTTTTCAAAAAAGAGGGGGTATTCTGCCATCATGTCCCCTACCTGGGAAGCGGTATTGGCTCCCCGCGCCTCCTCGACCAACGCTTCCGGTGCACCCGCCTCCCGGACGAGCTGGGCCAGAAAGCCGAAGTCGACGGGAGCGCTTTTGGAATGGACCATCATGACGCCCTGCGCCACCTTGGAGAATTTCCCCATCATGCCCACCAGCGTCACCTTTTCGATGCCCTTGAGCTTGCATTGCTTGAGCGCAAAGCCGACAAAATCGCCCATCTCCACGAATGCTTCCTCGGGCAGCTCCGGATACTGCGTCATGCCAAACTGCTCGCTTTTGCCTCCCGTGGAAAGCACGATGTGGCGGCAGCCCATCTTCTGCGCGACGTTGATCGCCTGGGCGACGCTGGCCTTGTAGGCGGACGTGGAAAACGGCACGACGATGCCGCGCGTCCCCAGGATGGAGATGCCCCCGATGATGCCAAGCCGGCCGTTCAAGGTCTTTTTGGCGATTTCCTCGCCAGCCGGTACGGAAATGACGATTTTGATCCCCCGCTCGATCCCGTGCTCATCCAGGACGGCCTGCGCGGTCTCCCTGATCATTTTGCGCGGGACCGGATTGATCGCAGCTTCACCGATGGGGACAGGCAGGCCCGGCTTGGTGACGCGGCCCACGCCGATTCCGCCGTCCAGCACGATCCCCGGTTCGTCCAGCCAGCTCACCGTACTGATGATCAAAGCGCCGTGGGTCGCATCGGGGTCATCCCCGCCGTCCTTGATAATTCCTGCTGTCGCGGAAACGGCATCAAACTCGCAGCTTTCCGTCTGGAAGCTGACGTCCTGTCCGATCGGCAGACGGATCGTCGCCTCGCGCTGTTCTTGCTGCGTGATCAGGGCGGTCAGCGCCGCTTTGGTGGCTGCCGTGGCGCATGAACCGGTTGTATAGCCGTGACGCAATGGTTTTGCTTCCTTTTCCTCCGCAGTCGCTTTCCCCGCCATGAATTATCCCTGCCGTTCTGCCATCAGCGAGAGTGCGTTGAGCGCAGCCACCGTAACAGGGCTCCCGCCTTTCCGCCCGATGTTTGTGATGAAAGGCACATCCAGCTTGGCCAGCTCTTCCTTGGACTCTGCCGCCGACACAAAGCCGACTGGCATCCCGATGATCAGGCCCGGCTTCGCCTCTCCCTCTTTGACCAGACGGATCAGCTCCAGAAGCGCTGTCGGCGCATTGCCGATCGCGAAAATGCCGCCCTCCGCTTCTTTGACCGCTTTGCGGATGGAGATGATTGCGCGCGTGGTGTTCAGGCGCTTCGCTTCCTCCATGACATCCTTGTCGGAGATGTACACCTTCACTTCGCCGCCGAATTTTTCGATCCGGTTCTTGCTGATCCCGACCTGAACCATCTGGACGTCGGCCACGACAATCTTGCCGCTTCGGATCGCCTGAATGCCCGCTTTCACCGCATCCGGGTGGAATACGAGACTGCGCCCCAGGTCAAAGTCCGCCGAGGCGTGGATGACGCGCTGCACGACAGGGTACTGCTCTTCGGTGAAAGGATGCTCTCCGAGCTCTTCGGTGATGATTTGAAAGCTCTTTTCCTCGATTTCTTGCGGTTGTACGGTCAAAGGCTTGAATTCCGTGCGAAAATCCATGGTATGCTCCTCCTTTGTATTGGGGTTTGGCTTTGGCTGCAGCAAGCCGTTAGATTTCGGCCAAGCCGAACGATTCGTCCTTGCTTACTTGCTTGTTTCAATTTATCTCGCCAAGCGTTCCGCTCTATTTTCTCTGAAAAACCGCCCGTTACGCTTCTTGCGGCAGGGGCAGCAGCTGCTTCAACTGACCGATCACTCCGGCGAAGTCGGAAAATTTGGTGCCGTAATCGATCTTGGGCCGGGCGATGACAATCGTCTCGATGCCCATTTCCAGCGCTGCTTCCACCTTTTCGTCAAAGGCGCCGACTTTGCCGCTCTCCTTGGTGATCATCAGCGTCACTTTGTAGTGGTCATAGAGGGCCTTGTTCAGCTCCTTGGAAAAAGGGCCCTGCATGGCGACGATATTTTTTTGCTCGATGCCCAGCTCCTCGCATTTTTGCATGTTGTCGGTGCGCGGAAGCATGCGGGCCACCAGCGTCGTATCCGGCAAGCCCAAGAGCCGGTCGGAAAAGATTTTCAACGTTTTGCTGCCGGTCGTCAGCATGATCACACCGCGCTTTTCTGCCGCTATCTCGGCGGCTTGGACGTAGTCCTCGGCGAAGATGATCTTCTCGTGCCCCGGCGACTGGGCGCTTTCGCGTTCGTACCGGATGTAGGGAACTCCCGCCGCCTCTGCTCCGGCCATCGCGTTTTTCGACGCTTCCTCGGCATAAGGGTGGCTGGCGTCCACTACCGCCTGAAAGCCTTTTTCACGGATCAACGCCTCGATGTCGGCGGATGTCAGACGGCCTACCTGCACCGGCAGCCCCGCTTCCTCGATGCTTTTGGCCGCGTTATCGGTAACGACTGTGGCAAGCAGGTCATATCCGGTTTCCTTGATCAAGAGAGCCAGCTCCCGGGCGTCACTGGTTCCCGCCAATACAAGAATCATCGCTCGTCCCTCCTTATTTCTTTACAGGGTGATGCTCATGGGCGTGATTGTCGCTGTGTCCGTGTTTATGTTCATGATCGTGGTCATGGTCGTGATCGTGGCTGTGGCTGTGGCCGTGACCGTGCCCATGATCGTGATCGTGGCTGTGACCGTGGCTATGTGCGTGACCGTGACTGTGTCCATGGTGATGATGGTGATGATGCCCATGGTCGTCGTCGTGATGGTGGTGATGATGGTCGATATGCTCCATCGCCGCCAGACGGTACTGGCAAGTATCGCAATTCAGTTTGACTTCGCCGTGCAGCGCCTCTTCCACCCGGTCTTTCAGCACTTCCTTGAGCAGCGGATGGAAGCCGAAGTACTCCGCCAGCGTAAATTCAGCCTCTGGATAGCGAGCGCGGAACTGTTCAAGCTGGTCGGCCATCCGTTTGATCAGCACGCCGGTAAACAGGAAGTACGGCAGGACGACGATGCGGCGGGCACCCAGCCTGAGGCAGCGCTCAATCCCTTCCTCGTACAGCGGGAAGGTCACGCCCATGAAAGCAGTCTCCACCCACTTTGCCTTCCAGCGTTCCCAGAACAGTCGGGACATTTTGTAGATGTCGCTGTTCGCGTCCGCATCGCTGCTGCCGCGTCCGATGATCAGAACGGCTGTGTCCCCGTGCTCCTCGCCGGATGCAAAGCCGGCTTCCTGCATGCGGGTGGCCAAAATATTCAGGACCTCTTCGTGAATACCTATTGGGCGTCCGTAAATAAATTGCACATGCGGATATTTCGCTTTTGCTTCGTCGATCGCCGCCGGAATGTGAATCTTGGCGTGCCCGGCCGAGAACAGAATGATCGGGATGACGGCTACCCGAGTGGCTCCCCGCTTTACGCAGGCGTCCAATCCCTGAAGCATATCGGGACGTTCAAATTCGAGAAAGCATGTCTCCAGAATCGGAACGTCGATCTCTGGCATCAGCGACGCCACAAACTGCCTTACCTCTTCATTTCCTTCGGGATCCTTGCTCCCGTGTCCGACAAACAGTACCGCGTCCATCCTGATTCCTCCCCGTTATTTTTTCTGCCTGGCCCGTGGTTTGGGGCCTTGCTGCTTTTGCAAAACCAAAACCCCCGGATATGCTGGCGCTTGAATCTAGCGGCTAGTCGCCGCAAACAGCGTTTTCAATTTTGGGAATGGCTGGCTCTCTCCAGACGTATCCCTCGATTTCGCCGACCCTTTGGAAAAATTTGTGGAACCTTTCATTCGGGAATGCTTCCCGCTTGTATCTGTCAATAATCCGCTCGATCAAGGGAACGATGTCCTCCGGCTCGATGCCTTCCGCTACCGGCAAGCCGGAATGTGCCGTTCTCCCCACGGTTTTGGCGCCGAGGAACAGATCGAACCTGCCCTTGCGGAACACGAGACCGATGTCTTCCTGAACTGCCCCGTAGCAGGCCATCCCGCAGCCGTTTACGCCGATCTTCAGCTCTTTTGGCATTTCCTGTCCGCCCAGCTTGCGGTGGATCTCCTCCGCGTACGGAATCGCGTCCTTCTTCTCGCCGTCGCAGAAGTCGCAAGCCTTCACCTGCAGGACGTCCCCGACCGGAGTCAAGATGAGACCGAGGTTGCGGAGCGGCGCAGTTACCTCCTCCGGGTTGCTCGTCGGAACACGCAAAATGATCTGGTGGTGCGGCGTGTACTCCAGCTCCCCTTTTTCTCCGGCTGCCTGGGCAAGCGCCATCATCTGCGCCGGAGTGAACTTTTTGTTGGCTACGCCCGGACTTACCGCGCACTCGAAAATCATTTCCGGGACAAAGACCGGGCGATGGGACTGGCTGGAGGATACGAGCGAAGCATCCGTTTCGATCCCCCTGGATTCGTTTACTGCCTGCAAAGCCTGAGCCGCCCAGTCAAACGGCGTCAATGTGCCGGTCTCCTCTTTTGGCTGGGGAGTGGCCCGCAAGCTCGCTGTGTCCGCTTTTTCAACCTGTGGTTCGACAAGTGAAGAAGTTGCGTCGGGTGCCGCTTGTTCCACAGCGTTTTGCGAAGCCGCCTCCAGCGACCACGGCTCGTTTTCCACGCGAAGCCGCTGATGGGGCTTCAGCGATTGCTCATCTGTCGCAAGCGTATACTTCCGCTGATAGCCGCGCGGGGTAATCATTTTGCCGTCATAGACAAATGTGGACGAGTTCCCGATGATGACCGTCGTCAGCATCCCGATGTCATGGTTCAGCATCTCTGCCAGTGTCGTGATGACGATATGCTCCCGCTCCCGATAGGCGCTCTTGACGATCCCGACCGGCGTGTCCGGGGAACGGTACTGCAGCAGGATGCGCTGTGCCTCGACGATCTGTCTGGTGCGACGCCCGCTGCGCGGGTTGTACAGCGCGATGACAAAATCGGCCATGCCCGCAGCGTCGATCCGCTTGGCGATCAGCTCCCATGGCGTGAGATGGTCGCTCAGGCTGATCGTGCAGGCATCGTGCATGATGGGCGCGCCGAGCAGAGCGCCGCAGGAGTTGATCGCCGATATTCCCGGAACGATTTCCACCTCCACGCCCTCCGCAGATGTCCAGCCTTTTTCCACGAGCACCTCGTAAACGAGTCCGGCCATGCCGTACACGCCCGCATCGCCGCTGGAGATCACGGCCACCTTTTTGCCCGCTTCCGCCTGCCGGACGGCTTCGCGCGCACGCGTCACTTCCTCCGTCATCCCGGTGCTGACGATCTCCTGATCGGTCAACAGCCCTCTGATCAGGTCCACATAAGTGGTGTATCCAATGATGATGTCACTCTCTTCGATCGCTTCCCGCGCCCGTTTGGTAATATGCTCAAAGCTGCCCGGCCCGAAGCCGATCACAAACAGCTTGCCGCTCATAGAAAGTCCCCCTTTCATTATTTTGCCTCTATTTGAAAAACGCTGTTCATCCATGCAGAACATAAGCAAAAGCAGCCAGACCGGCTGTGCACATGATCGAAGTGACTGTCATCAAGCGCACCGTAGCCGCAATATCGCCTGCACACAGCGGCCGAAGCGGATCACCCAGCTTGGCGCGGTGAGAAGCCACGCCCTGATAGTAATTCAGTCCGCCCAGTTGAACGCCCAGCGCACCGGCGACTGCCGCTTCCGGAAGACCGCTGTTGGGGCTGGGATGAAGTCCGGCGTCCCGCCGCATGATGCGGTAGCAGCGGCGCCAGTCCAGCCGTTGCAGCCAGCTCGCCCCGACCAACAGCAGAGCGGTGAGGCGGGCCGGTATGTAATTCAACACGTCGTCAAAGCGGGCGGAGGCCCAGCCGAGATTCAGGTATTTATCGTTTTTGTAGCCGACCATGGAATCAAGCGTGTTCGCCGCCCGATAGGCCATCGCCAGCGGGGCGCCTCCGATCGCAGCGTAAAAGAGCGGAGACACGATGGCATCGACGATGTTTTCCGCCACCGTCTCTACAGCCCCGCGGCTGATCTCGGCCTCATCCAGATGCTCCGTGTCCCGCCCGACCACCATCGAGAGCGAACGGCGGGCCATTGCCAGATCCCCGGCCAGCAGGTGGCGGCCTATTTCCAATCCGGCATCCGCCAAGCCTTTTGTCGCGATCGTCGTAGAGATCAGCCAGATTTCCAGCGCGATAGCCAGCCAGGGATGGATCAGCCCCGCGCCGTACACAAGTACGGCGACGACCGCATAGCTGCCCCCGACGATCAGGAGGGGAAACAGCAAGCCGGCTGCCCTCAAGCCCTTCTCCTGTTTGACAGACAGCCGGATGGCGCGCTCCAGGCGGGCAATACACCACCCCATGATCACTACGGGATGCGGCAGACTGCGCGGGTCTCCAACCAGGCGGTCGAGCACGTAAGCCGCCACGATGAGAAAAGCGGTTGTCATCTATGCTTCACTCTCTTCCCTGATGTCGATTGCGTGCGATGCTGGCTTCCACGTCCCCGTTACATGCTCCACGATCATCGCCTGACCGTGCCCGAGGCCTTTCATGTGCCAGTACAATCCGGGGTCACCGTGCAGCCAGGCCGCCTGAAACCAGCGGATGACACCACCGTGCGTCACCAATGCGACCGTGTGATCCGGCTCCGTTAAACCGCATGCATCTCTCATTTCTTTCCACATGCCGCTCAACCAGCGGTTCACTCGTTCGCCCAACTGCGTCAGCGTTTCTCCGCCCGGCGGCGCGATGCCGAACGGATCGTCGTACCAACGGCTTGCCCGCACGCTTTCTCTGACCATCAGTTCTTCGTAGGTGAGCCGCTCCCATTCGCCAAAAGACAGCTCGCGAAGCTCAGGAACCCGGATCGGACTCATCCCCCAGACCGCTGCCAGCCGATCAGCCGTCTGCACGCAGCGGAGCAAATCGCTGGTAAAAAAATGGGCCGGGCGTTCATGCCCGAGCTGTCTGGCGAGAAGCGCCGCCTGCTCCACCCCCGCGTCATTCAGCGGCACATCCGTATGTCCCAGATAGCGCCCTTCGCGATTTTCCTCTGTCTCCCCGTGCCTGATCCAGATCCATCTCACGTCCACCAGCTCCCTGCCGCAACAAGCAGCATCACTGCTTCACTGCTTTCAATGATCGCGCCGTAGCAATCGCCCGTCAGTCCTCCGAGCCTGCGGCAGATGCCGCGTGCGAACCAGAGGCTGAACAAAAGCGACACCGCGACTGCCGCTATCGCCTGAATGCCGGCGATCCACCAGCCAAGTCCGAGGACAGCTGCGTAGGCCGCCACAATATGCCAGAGCCGCAACCCTGCACCGATCCCTTTTCCGACGCCGTTGTCGGAAGAAACGTTGGGGAAGCAGCGTATCGCGAGCAGCACATGAGCGCGGGCAGCAAATGGAATGAGGACAAGCAGGAGAGAGCCGCTATAAAGTGTCAGCCCTTCCGCTCTTGGGCCACCTGCTAACAGACCCGACAAGCTTGCCTGGTTTGGCGGATTTGTCAGCAGACCCGCCAGTTCCGTTATCCCTGCCGTTTTCAAAAAGAGCAGCAGGATCGCAGCCAGGACAGCCATGGCACCCGAGCGGCTGTCCTTCATAATCTCCAGCATGCGTTCTTGCGTACGGCTGCTGCCGAGGCCATCCGCCAGGTCCATCCACCCGTCCAGATGGAGTCCTCCCGTGATGTACACCCAGGCCGTGCACGTCAAAACGGCGGCGATCAGCGGCGGAAAGGCCCATAATGCAGCCTCGTGCACGATCCACAGCACGCATCCGATCACCAGCCCGACAGCCGGATACCAAGCGACGCTGTCACGCCAAGCCTTTTCCGACGGCTTCAGCCACGGCACGGGAATGCGTGTAAAAAAAGTCAGCGCGTGAAAAAATGCGTTCATCCTTTCATCCTCCAGGGGAGCCCGGCGATCACGGCATAAACGGTGTCAGCCTGGCGCGCGGCTTGCTGATTCACATCGCCCAAAATATCGGCAAACCATCGTCCCAGCCTCGACATCGCTACCCCGCCAAGACCCACTTCACTCGTTACTGCAATCACGGTTTGATTCGTTTGGGCGACAGCATCCAGCCACGCCTTTGCTTCTCCCACAATCTCTTTTGTAATGGATTCGTCCCGCCACGCCTGCTCCGGGATGTCCATCAGGCGACCGCTGACCCAGGTGGAGAGACAATCGAGCAAGACGACACTGTACCCTTTGCTCGCGTCCAGCGATTCGGACAGCCGTCCGCCGAGCTCGCACAATCCCCACGTATCAGGGCGGCGCTCCCGATGCAGCTCGATTCGTCTGGCCATCTCATCGTCCCACGCTTTTCCTGTCGCCACGTACAACACGTCCTGCGCGGCATCACGGGCCAATTCCTCGGCAAAACGGCTCTTTCCCGACCGAACGCCCCCTGTGACCAAAATAAGGCTCACAAGACCGCCCCCCTTTTTTCCATCACATCATGAAAGGCAGACAGCAGCCGTTCATTCTCGGCCCGCGAGCGAACGGCGATGCGAAAATCGCGGGCGGTCAGTCCCGGATACATGGCGCAGTTGCGGATCAGAATGCCCCGTTTGCCCATTTCCTCCTGCAGCGCCGTCGCGTCTGTCCATTCCGGGGAGCGAACGAGCAAAAAGTTGGCCTCTCCCGTCCATACCTGCCAGCCCAGCCCCGACTGCAGTCCGTCCAGCAAAAAGCGGCGTTCTGCAGCGATGAGGCGCCTCGTCTCTTCTTCATAATCCGCTTCCTGCAAACACAACTCTCCCGCAAGCAAGGCCAAGCCGTTGACGCTCCAGCTCACCTGTTTGCTCCTCATCCTCTCGATCAGTGCGGGGTGACCGATCGCATAACCGAGCCGAAGCCCCGGGATAGCGAACATTTTGGTCATGGAGCGTATCAACAGGACGCGCGGAAAATGTCCTAGCCGATCCGCAAGTGTAAACTGCTTCTCCCGAGCCGCAAAATCGAGAAAAGCTTCATCGACAATCAAATGGGTACCGGTTTCATTTGTCCATTCGGCCATTTGCAAAAGCTCGTCTGGTTCATACAATAGACCGGTCGGATTGTTCGGAGAACCGATGAACACGAGCTGCGTCTCCCGAAAGAGCCGATACAGCTCCCGCGCGTCTGGCTTGAAGCCGTTTTCTTCCCGTCCCGCGCATTCCACGACGCGAGCGCCGAATTGGCGGGAAAGTTGGGCATATTCGGAAAAGCACGGCGTCACCACACCTGCGCTTTCCGGCTGCAGAGCGAGCACGGCCAGCGCCATCGCTTCCGCCGCTCCATTTGCCGGCAAAAGGGCGTCTTCCGGCAGACGCAGCCGGGCAGCCAATGCCCGCTTGAAAGCTCGATGGCCGGGATCAGGATAGCGGATAACGGCGGTAAGCGACCTCCCCAGCGCTTCCAGGACCCTTGCCGGAGGACCGAGCGGATTTATATTGGCGCTGTAATCAAGGAACGCCTCGGCCGATACGCCAAAGCGCTCTGCAGCCGTCACCAGATCCCCGCCGTGGCCGTAGGTCTCCAGCAGCCCCATCAGTACTCAACTCCGAGTACAGCGGGAATGCCTTCGTCATAGTAGTGCTTGACCGGCTTCATCTCCGTCACAAGATCGGCCATCTCGATGATCGCGGGCTGCGCATTGCGGCCGGTAATGACCAGATGGACGTGGCGCGGCCTGTTTTGGACCGTATCCAGCACGTCAGCCAGCGGGAGCACATCGTCAATCGGAAAACGATCAATTGCCAGGGCATTGTTCAATTCGTCCAGGATCACCACATCGTACTCGCCGCCAAGCACCTTTTCGCGGGCAAAGCTCCACGCCTTTTCAAGGGCGCTGCGGTGCTCCTCCGGTGTTTTGGTCCAGGTAAAGCCGACGCCCATCTGCACCATTTCGATTCCGAGACGGTCGAAAATAATCTTCTCGCCATAGGTGCGTTCCGGAGACTTGATAAACTGGATCATTAAAACCCGTTTTCCTCTGCCGGTTGCACGTACAGCCAAGCCTAACGCCGCTGTCGTCTTGCCTTTTCCGTCTCCTGTATAGACCAGCAGCAGCCCTCGCTTGTTGTCGGCCTTGCTCATCAACAGCCCCTCCTTCGTTCTGCGCAATCCTTTTGAACATACAAAGCCACTCGGGCAAATCTCCGGGTGAAACGCGAAACTGCCGCCTGCTTTTCCAGGGGAGTACACGCCAACCTTCCGAAAAGTATAAAAAAACGCCTTGTTCCCTTTGGAAAACAAAGGGAGACAAAGCGCGGACAGTTCGCTACAACGATCCACCTCTTCCTTTGACCCGAAGGAAATCAGTGCTCAGGCAAGACAGGCAGGTCTCCTGGCTCGAGAATCGCTGCTTTCCTTCTCCTTCCCGTCCCCGACCCGGGGCAGTGGATGGCAAAATGCCTTGAAGGAAAACTCCTCTCTTACAGTGGCGGGACCGCGTTGGATTTTCACCAAACTTCCCTTTTAACTTCGCTTCCCGCGGCGTGCACCGTGCAGGAAGCAAAGACCTGTTTGCGCGATATGGAAATGTTCAGCCAGCCAAAGACTGGCGCTTGCTATCATCATAACAAAAGTGGGCACGGATAGAAAGAACAAGCTGATCATCGAGTTTTATTCAACAAATGAAAATTAAATGCAGTTTACTAAAGTTTTGTTCTTTGCTAGGATGATGGAAAACATATCCACACACAGGAGGTGGTCCAGATGAAACAGGATCTCCCAATTCCTCCGGAGCGGCCACATCTCTACGTACAGCCTCTCCTTGAAGAATGCGGCGAAGCAATGCTCCCCCTCTCCAGCTTGTCCGAAAAAATTACGGTCTGGCCGATGTACTACAAGCA
This sequence comes from Brevibacillus sp. FSL K6-6036, assembly GCF_037964015.1. Lineage (NCBI taxonomy): Bacteria > Bacillati > Bacillota > Bacilli > Caryophanales > Paenibacillaceae > Brevibacillus > Brevibacillus sp. FSL K6-6036. Next base: position 1,229,025 of record NZ_CP150173.1, on the reverse strand, counting down.
AGGCTACGACGGAACCACTCCCGAAGCGTACTTGCGAAAAAGCGCCGCTCTCCGCCTGGTCCAAGCAGCCGAACGCTTGCCCGACGGCCATCGCTTCGTCGTATTTGACGGCTGGCGCTCCTACCAGGTGCAAGGCTCTCTCTATGAAAGATTCAAGCAAACACTGCTCAAGCAGGGCTGGGAAGAAGGCGAGGCGCTTCAGGCCGAACTGAGCAAATTTGTCGCCGTCCCCAGCAAGGATGTGCAAAAGCCATCGCCCCATTTGTCCGGTGGAGCAGTAGACCTGACGATCGAAGGCCCCGATGGGTGGCTCGACATGGGAACAGAGTTTGACGATTTCAGCGAACGGGCCTCTACCCGATTCTATGAAAACGCTCTCAGCCCTGATGAACAGGCGAAAACGATCCGCGCCAACAGACGTCTTCTGTATCACCTGATGACCGAGGCCGGTTTCGTCAATTACCCCAAAGAGTGGTGGCATTACGAATACGGCACGCTTTCCTGGGCACGGCAAACTACTGGACAAGCCATGTACGGGGGAATCTTGGAAATTGATAGCGAAAATAGTTGAATAACCTCAATTTTTGCAATATATTAAAAATATATTAAATTTATAACAAAATGTTGGGGGTTGATCTCTTTGAAGCGCAGATGGTCATTCGTCCTCACCAGCCTGGTTCTCGCTGTTTCCATGCTCGTTGCCGCTTGCGGCACACCGGCGAACCAGCCTCAAGCTCAGAACAACTCGCCGGAATCGCCGGCAAAAACCGAGCCGACCGCACCGAAGACGTCAGCAGACACACTGTTCGTCGCGATCAACGCGGATCAAGGCACGCTCGATCCCGCCGTCACCTTTGACAACGCCGCATGGAAAATCACTTATCCCACCTACGAACGTCTCGTCGAATACGACGGGGAGTCCACAGAGGTCAAGCCCGGTCTCGCCAAGGAATGGAAAGTGAGCGAAGACGGCCTTACCTGGACCTTTACACTGGAAGAAGGACATAAGTTTGCCGACGGTACTCCGGTCACGGCAGAAGCCGTCAAGTTCACCTTCGACCGCACGCTCGCCATCAAGAAAGGCCCGGCTGACGTATACAGCGTGATCAAAGAAGTCAAAGTCGATTCGCCGACACAGGTTACCTTCGTTCTCTCCAAAAACTTCCCGCCATTCCTCTCGACTCTCGCAGCCAACTACGGCGGCATCGTCAATCCGAAGGTAAAAGAAGAAGAACAAAACGGCGATCTGGGCCAAAACTTCCTCGCAAACAACACGATGGGCAGCGGCCCGTACAAGCTCGAAGAATGGAAAAAAGGCGAATATCTCAAGCTCACCGTCAACCCGCACTCCACAGTGAAACCCGCATTCCAAACCGTATACTTCAAAATCGTTCCGGATGCGACAGCTCAGCGCCTGCAGTTGGAACAGGGCGAGATTGACATCGCCGAAGGCATCCCCAATGAACAATTGAAAGCCGTCAAAGAATTGCCCAACGTAGAAGTCCTGCAAAAACCGAGCCTGTTCGTCGACTACGTGTACGTAAACTCCTCCAAAGGCAACGAAGCGCTCAAAAACCCGAAGGTTCGCCAGGCGTTAAGCTACGCGATCGACTATGACGCCCTGACCGAATCCGTGCAGGAAGGCTACGCTACGCAAATGCGCGGTCCAATTCCAAAAGGTCTGTGGGGGCATGATGAATCTGCCCATCAGTACAAGCGCGATGTGGAAAAAGCCAAAGCGCTCCTGGCGGAAGCAGGCGTCTCCAACCTGACCCTCGATCTGCTGTATTCCGACAACAAACCGTGGTGGGAGACAGAAGCACTCACCCTGCAGGCATTTTTCGCCGACATCGGGGTAAAGCTCAATCTCAAAAAGATCGCCTACGCCACGTCCCGCGAAATGATTGACGCCGGCGAATTCGACCTCGCTCTTGGCGTTTGGAGCCCGGACTTCGGCGACCCGTACATGTTCATGAACTACTGGTTTGACTCCGTCAACTTCGGTCTGGCCGGAAACCGCGCCTTCTATAAAAACGACAAAGTGGACGAGCTGGTGCGCAAAGCCGCATCGATCAACGACAAGGCAGAGCGCGAGAAGCTGTACAAGGAAGCGCAGAAGATCGTCATTGATGAAGCGCCTTACCTTTATCTGTATCAAAAGGACTTCCTCCTGCCGGTCAGCAAAAACGTCAAAGGCTTCGTCTACAACCCGATGCTGGAGGGCATTTACAACCTGGCGGAGATGTCTAAATAACGCCTTGAATAAAGGAGTGCTTTCCTCATGAAACAGATCATCCTGAAACGTCTCGCCATGCTGGTGCTGGTGCTCCTCGGGGTCACATTGATCACCTTTTTCCTCTCTCATGTGATCCCGGGAGATCCGGCGCGGATGATGGTGGGACAGCGCGCCAGTGAGGAAACACTGCAAGAAGTTCGTCGCCAATTGGGCCTGGACCAGCCGGTCTGGGTCCAATATCTTACCTACATGAAAGGGCTTTTTGCAGGTGACTTTGGCACCTCGATTCGCACGCAGCAGCCTGTCGTCCATGATCTGATCGCCTTTTTCCCTGCAACGCTGGAGCTGGCCATCACCGCTTTTATTATCGCGATCGCCATCGGAATACCGCTGGGCGTCCTGTCCGCCGTGAAAAAGGACACTGGCTGGGACCACTCCAGCCGCTTTTTCTCCATCGCGGGAATCTCTACACCCGTGTTCTGGAGCGGCCTCGTCGGCATCCTGATCTTTTACAAGTTTCTCGGGGCGCTGCCATCCAGCGGCAGGCTGGACCTGACTGTCCCGGCTCCGACCAAAATTACCGGCCTTTACCTGTTTGACAGCCTGCTCACGGGCAATTGGGCCGCATTTAAAAACAGCTTGTGGCATCTGATCCTGCCTGCCTTTACGCTGGCATTTGCTCAGCTGGCAATCGTCACCCGCCAGGTCCGCTCCAGCATGCTGGAGGTACTCGGACAGGATTACATTCGGACCGCGCTGGCCAACGGCATCCACGGCCCTGTCCTTTTGATCCGCTACGCCTTGCGAAATGCGCTGATCCCGACGATTACCGTCGTAGGTCTTTCCTTTGGCTCGCTGCTTGGCGGAGCAGTCGTGACGGAAACGATTTTCAGCTGGCCCGGCATGGGGAAATACGTCGTCGACTCGATTGCGTTTCTCGACTTCCCGGCGATGATGGGCTTCACTTTTGTCATATCTTTCGGGTACGTCGTGATCAACCTGCTGGTTGACCTCACTTACTACGTACTAGACCCGCAAATCAAGGAATAGGAGGGGCCACCATGTCCAGTCTATCGGCAAAAGCGGATACTGCTGCCCAGCCGTCCCGTAAGGTAAACCCCTTTTGGTTCCGGATCCGGCAGAGCCCGCTCACCTTGTTTGGCTTGTTTCTGCTCGTCATGCTGCTGCTCTTGTCCGTGTGCGCGCCGCTCATCTCCCCGCATGACCCGACCAAGATCAATATCCCGGAGCGGTTCTCCCCTCCGTCCGCTGCTCACTGGTTCGGAACAGATGAAGTGGGACGCGATATTTTTACGCGCATTCTGTACGGCGCTCGCCTGTCGCTCGGCGTTGGCGTAGCGGTCGTTCTCTCGGCGGGTCTGGTCGGAACGGTCATCGGGGCGATCTCCGGATACTTCGGCGGCCGCGTCGACCAGATCATCATGCGGATGATGGATATCGTCCTCGCGTTTCCTTCGCTCGTGCTGGCGATGGCGGTGGCCGCTGTTCTCGGCCCCAACCTCCAGAACGCCATGCTGGCCATTGCCATCATCAAGATACCTGTCTACGTCCGGCTGGCCCGTGCGGAAACACTGGCTCTGCGGGAAAAGCTGTATGTCAAAGCGGCTGTCACCTTCGGCATCAAGCCCTGGCGGATCATTACCCGCCACATTATTCCCAATGCCGTCTCCCCCGTGATCATCCAGGTCACGCTGGATATCGGCGATGCCATCCTGCTCGTCGCAACACTCGGCTTCCTCGGCCTGGGCGCTCAGCCTCCTACGCCGGAATGGGGCGCGATGATCAGTATCGGCTGGAAATACCTGCTTGATTATTGGTGGTATCCCACCTTCCCTGGGCTTGCCCTATTCCTCGCCTCGTGCGGGTTTAATCTGATCGGCGATGGCATTCGGGACATCCTCGATCCGAAAGCCAACCGATAGGGAGAGATACCTATGCTTCTTACAATCAAAGACCTGTCTGTCGAATTTTCCTCGATGCAGCAGACCGTCAAAGCGCTGAACCACGTCTCTTTTTCCATCGACCAGGGGGAAATTGTCGGCATCGTGGGAGAATCCGGCTCGGGCAAGTCGGTTACGGCGCTAACCATTCTCGGGCTGCTGGATAACAATGCGACGATCAAAAACGGAGAAATTCTTTATAAAGGAAGAAACGTCCTGCAGCTTCACAAAAAGGAGCAGCAATCCCTTCGGGGCAAGCAGATCGGCATGATCTTCCAGGAGCCGATGACGGCCCTCCACCCGACGATGCGGATCGGGGATCAACTGGCCGAGGTCATTCACCGGCACCGTGAGATCGCCTACAAGGAAGCTTACCGGCAAGCCGTCCTCAGCCTGGCGGAGGTAAAGATCAACGAGCCGGAGCTGGTCGCACGGAAGTACCCGTTTGAACTGAGCGGCGGCATGCGCCAGCGGGTCGTGATCGCGCTGGCGATGTCGGCGCCACCTGACTTGTTGATCGCCGACGAGCCGACTACAGCGCTGGACGTGACCATCCAGCATGAAATTCTCAAGCTGATGAAGGAGCTGGCTGAAAAACGCGGCACGTCCATCATGCTGATCACCCACGATCTCGGTGTCGTTGCCGAGGTATGCCAGCGGGTCGTCGTCATGTATGCGGGTGAAGTGGTTGAAACGGGAACGACCGATGAAGTACTCGCTCATCCCGTTCATCCGTACACACGCGCCCTGATCGGAGCCCTGCCAGACCTCGCTTCCCCTGATCAGCCGCTGCATGCGATCCCGGGGGAGTCTCCCGATCTGCGGAATTTGCCGTCCGGCTGCGTTTTCGCGCCGCGCTGCGACCGTGCCTTGCCGCTCTGCCGCGAGGACCATCCTGTTTTGGAGCCGGTACCGGGCTCGCGAGACGCATCGACAGGTACACATCAAGTCGCTTGCTGGGTGAGGTGATTACATATGGAAGCACTGCTGCAGCTTTCCGGCGTCAGCAAGCAATACGGGAAGGGAAGCCAACTGTTTCACGCTGTCTCTGACGCCGCTTTTTCGATCTATCCCGGTGAGACGTTTGGCCTGATTGGCGAATCCGGTTCCGGCAAAAGCACGCTGGGAAAAATGGTAACAGGACTGGAATACCCGACTTCCGGGTCCCTTCTGTACCAAGGAAGTCCGCTTTGGAACGGGAAAAAATTCAACAGAAGGAAGCCTGGCGAGATGCAGATCGTCTTTCAGGACCCGCAGTCCTCTCTCGATCCGCGGATGAAGGTTCAAGACATCATACTCGAGCCGCTGTGGGCCCTGCCTGCCGAAGAACGGAGGCAAAAGGGCAGCACGGAACGATTGCACGCCCTGATCGCACGGGTAGGCCTCAAGCCGGAGCATCTGCCGCGCTATCCCCACGAATTCAGCGGAGGCCAGCGCCAGCGAATCGCCATCGCACGGGCCCTGATTACCGATCCGACGTTCGTTATTTTGGACGAACCCACCTCGGCTCTGGACGTTTCCGTTCAGGCGCATGTCCTCAATTTATTGAAGGAGTTAAAGCGCGAACGGGGCCTCACCTATCTCTTCATCTCGCACAACATGGCGGTCATTCGCTACATGTGCGACCGGATGGCCGTCATGCAGAAGGGAAGAATTGTGGAGACGGGAACCGTTGAAGACATTTTTAAGCATCCGCAGGAAGCCTACACGAAGACCTTGTTGTCGTCCCTTCCAAGCCTGCACAAGGAAAACGCCTCTCTTCACGCATGAATGAAGAACACATGAGCCAACAGACTAGCTTGCATAGCAAAGAAGGTCGATACCATGTTCAACGGAGCGGAACTTAGAGAAATCCGCAAACAAAAACAGCTGACCCTGCAAAATCTTGCCAATCGGACCGGTCTCAGCATGAGCCTGCTTTCCCAAATCGAACGCGGCCTGGTCGATCCCACCGTAGGAACGTTTTGGAAAATCTGCTCCGCTCTCGATGTACCGATCAATCATTTTTTCAAGGCAAAGGATGACGAAGAACCTGTCATCCGACGTGATCAGCACAAGATCATTCAGTTGAAGAACACCCACGTCAAGTATCACGTACTCACGCCCATACAGGCCGGAAAAATCGAATTCCTGCTGATCGAAATCGAGCCCGGGGAGACACTGGAGCAGGAGCAGATTTCCCACTCCGGAGAAGAGTGCGGCTTCATTCTCAAGGGCGAGCTGAAGGTGCTGCTCGCCGATCGCGAGTACCATCTGTACGAAGGCGACAGCATCGGTTTCAACAGCTCGTCGCCCCATCGGTTTATCAACCCTGGAAACTCTGTCTCCCTGGCGATTTGGGCACGGGCTACGTAGGTTTCCTTCGACACCAGAACAACGTCCGTCTGATCAAAAAAGCTCCGGGGCCAGCTTGCAGCCTCGGAGCTTTTTACCGTCGTTTATCGTCGTTTATCGCTTAATCGGAAGGAATAAATACAAGAGTGATGCGTCTGTCTCCATGCGGAGATCTCGCCTCTCCCCCGACTATGTACGATCCCCGGCAGGCTTGGGCGACTTCGCCTGCCCAACGGGAGCTGCCACCCGCTCATTTCCCATCATCAGGATAAACAGAACGGCCAGAATGGCGGGGACCAGCGCCCAAAGAAAGGTATGGGCGATGGAGCTTGCCAGCGTGTCCGTTATTTTTTCCAAAACGGGAGCCGGAATTTGTGCTCTTGTCTCCGGCGATAGAATAGCTCTCGGATCGGAGAGTGACCCGCCTGGAATCGCACCGCCATTTCCCGCAAGAGCAGTGCTCAAGCCACTCTCAAACAAATTTCGCTGAATGATGCCAAAAATCGTGATCCCCAGCGTCATCCCGAGCGAACGGAAAAAGGAGTTGGTCGACGAGGCAGATCCTCGCTGCCGCATGTCAAAATTGTGAATCGCCGCCATCCCCAGGACGGAAAAAGAGAACCCGACGCCAAAGCCGGTAAGAATCATATAAATCGTTACCATGACGCGCGAGGTTTCCGGCGAGAGCGTTCCGAGCAAAAGAAGCCCCGGAACGAAAAACACGGCTGAGATCAGCATGATGTTGCGGAAGCTCGTCTTGGTCGTGAGCAGCCCTCCGACCTGGCTGCCGGCAACAGAGCCGAGCATCATCGGCGTGAGCAGCAGGCCGGAGTTGGTCGCGCTCCCGCCAAATACGCCTTGAATAAAGATTGGAATGTAGATGGTCGCAATGATAAACGCCGAGCCGTACAGGAGCGCCACGCCGTTGCTCGCGGCAAACAAACGCTTTCTGAACATGGCAAACGAGATGATCGGTTCCGCTGCCTTCCGCTCAACCGCGATAAAGGCGGCAAACAGGATCACAAACACAGCGAACAACGCGATGATCTGAACCGAATCCCATGCGTACTGATTGCCGCCAAGCTCCAGAGCAAACATCAAGCTGACGACGGCACCGACCAGGGTTATCGCACCCCACCAGTCAATGCTTTGCTTGTTGTGCGCCAGCGACTCCTTGTAGTGCAGACTGATAAAAAGCAGGGACAATAGCCCGATCGGCACATTGATGTAAAAGACCCAATGCCAGCCGAAATACTCCGTTATGTATGCTCCAAGCAGCGGACCAAAGACACTGGATGTACCGAAGACAGCTCCGAACAGTCCGGTCATCTTTCCCCGTTTTTCCGGCGGGAAAATATCAAAAATGATGGTGAAGGCAATCGGCATCAGCGCGCCTCCGCCAATCCCCTGGATCGCCCGGTATACACTCAGCTCGATCATGCTGCCCGCTGTCCCGCACAGGATGGAGCCCAGCAAAAAGACGGCAAGGCCAAAAATGTAAAACCGTTTGCGTCCGTACATGTCGGACAGCTTTCCGAAGATCGGCATCCCCGCCATCGTGGCTACCATATAAGCGGAGGTCACCCAGACGAACTTGTCCATTCCCCCCATCTCGGACACTATCGTCCCCATGGCTGTAGCCACAATCGTATTGTCCATCGATGCCATCAGCAGACCGAGCAGGAGCCCGGCTACGACAAATCCCGTTTTGCTTTCTTTGGCAATCACGCCGCACCCCTCCTATTTCCATGCTTGCCCACGAATTATATTGTAATCCAGGCCAACGAGTTGTTATGAAAAGATTGATAAAAAAACAGCGCACATGACATGGCGCTGTAAAAGGAAGACCGCTGGACCGCTCAGGCCCCGAGATGCGGTTAACCCGTCATTCTCATCAGCCTGGCGATCAGCGGGGATTGCTGTAATGCGTAGTTACAGACGGTTGAAAGCCAGCCTGCTGGCTCTGATACATTTTGTATCCGGCTTCCGACATCGGTTCCACCATCGGCTTGATCTCTCCGGTGTACACATTTTTGGAGAACGGCATATTAAAGGTCCGCACCCCATCGCTTTTGCGCATGATAGACCCATCCGAGAGCTCGACCCAATTGCTTCGCTGACTGCCGTAATCGACTACATAAACGCCCTCGTCCGTGTAAAACGGAGCGTTATAGCCAGGAGAAGCTTCCGGCTGTTGCTGCGTCTGTACCTTTGGTGCCGGTGTTTTCTTTGCTGCCTGTTTTTTCGGCTGCGTCTTTTTTCTCGCAGTTGCAGTCTGAGTGGCCTTCTTGGCCGGAGACTTGGAGGCCGCCGACTGGGCCGTTTGCTTCTGTTCCCCCGCCCCTGCAGATTGCAATTGAGGGGAAGCAGCGGTATTTTCTCTAGCTGCGAACTGCTGAAAAGCGACCTCGGTCTTTTTCGGGTCTTGGTTGGAAAAATCCGTCCCTGCCGCTGTCGCCTGCACGCGAGATTCGGCCTTTGGCTCCGCTGCCTTTGTCCCCGCCGATACCGACTTGATCAGCGCAGGCCAAATGTACGCATTGAGGCCAAGCAAGGCCACCATCAATGTAATCCCCAGGACTTTTTTCATTTCGTATTCAGCTCCGTAAGTAACCTGATCTATGTAGCAAATGGTTCTGCCCAAATCAATAATGACTTCAGAACTATTATACAAGAAAAAGGTGCCTGGGGAAGCAAGAAATGGCTGATTAATTTGTCTTCAATATATCGTGGTCGACGTAGCGCTCGCCGTTCAGCTCGCTGATGACATTGATCGCTACCTTCGCTCCGTCGCCTGCGGTGATAATCGTGTGGACGCTGGCTCCCGCGCATGTCCCGGCAGCCCAAAATCCGGGTACGTTGGTCTTCCCTGCCGCATCTGCGTCGATGACTGTTTTGATCCGGGGTTCGGTGCCAGGCTTTGTCGCCACGCCTGCTTTTTCCGCCAGTTCGACCAGTACGCCGGTGGCGAGGATGACATGCTTGGCTTCATATGTCGCGTTTTCTCCTGCGGCAATCACAAAGCCATCGCCTGATTTGGAAATATCAGTTACTTGGGCAGCGACCAGCTCAGCACCGAAGTGCGCCGCTTGCTTTTTCCCCAGCTCCACCATGTCCGGTCCGGTAATTCCCTCTACTCCGTAGTGATTCTCAATCCAAGCCCGTTTGGTCATGCTTTTGTCATTGTCGAGAAGCAAAGTGCTCTTTCCCGCCTTGGCTGCAAAAAGCGCTGCGCTTGCCCCGGCTGGACCTGCTCCAATAATGGCGATATCGTACATAATGTCAACACACCCTTTCTGGACTTCTTTTAATCAACTTAATTATATAATAAGTAACAAAAATAGAAACCATTTTTTACAGTTTGCCCGCGGTTTTTCAATCTTACCATCAGCAGTCTCCATTCTTGACGCCTGCTCCGCAGTAGTGATAAAAATAACTGATAAGTTACTTTTCTCGTCGCTTTTGTTTGGGAGGGAACCAAGGATGGAAACACAAGAACGAAACAGGACCGCAAAAGGCGAGGCCAGCAGACAGCGGCTGCTTGCTGCCGCGACTGCCCAGTTTGCCCGCAAAGGCTACCACCATACCAAAGTCAGCGACATCGTCAAAGCCGCCGGATTGACCCAGGCTGCTTTTTATCTCTATTTTCCGAGCAAGGAAGCCATCTTTACAGAGCTGGTGGACAGCTTTCGGATGAAGCTGGCAACGCTCGCCCAATCAGCCGGAAAAGTGGCGTCGCTCGCTCCGGGAGAAGCAGCCAGGCAAATCAAAGAAAATCTGCGGGACGTCTTTGCCTTTCTGCAATCCGAGCCCGAACTGACCCGGATCGCCTGGTTTGAGTCTCCAGACGCAAAAGAAATGAAGGAAAAAGTAATCGCGCTATTGAGCGCCCACATCCTGAACAATCAGCAAGCCGGCCATATTCGCAAAGAGCTGGTCCCCGAAGTGGCCGCCTGCTGCATCGTCGGCATGATTGACCAGTTGACCGAGCGATGGATCGTGACCGGGGAGAAACAGCCGGAGCAGTTGACGGAAGAAATGTCCGAGCTGCTGCTTTACGGCGTACTTGCTCCCTATCAAAGCAGGTGACGCTTCATCCGACTTCTAGCTTGCACATGTTCATACAGTTGACAATGCATCCCGATAGCTAGTCTATACCCGATCATCCGGTTGACTGCATCCGACAATCTGCAGTCGTTCATCCAGATCACGTAAGATTCATATTCGCAATCCAGTCGGAATATCCAAAGAAAAAGTCCCGGGCTTTTCATCCTTTTCTTCCCCGAATTACTTTAAAAATAAGACGCTTCTCCCCACTACGGCCACTTTCCAATCCTTCTTTTAAAATGAATCGTTCTCCGTATCCAAAAAAGCGCTCCCCTTAATCGGGAAGCGCTTTACTATGCTCTTGGTTCACTTTCGAACCTTAGTACTTGTTGAACGTCATGATCCAGATAGAACCGGCAACAATCGTAAACACGATCACCAGCCCCAGGATCAGGGTTTGCACATTGTATCGCGGCTTTTCTCCCTCTCTGATATGCATGAAGAAGAATAGCTGCACAATAAATTGCAAGATGGCCATCACCATGATCGTGATCACGAGTGCCGTTTTTTCAAGCATGTGGTTCATAACCAGCACGAGCGGGATAATGGTCAGCACAATCGACAAGATAAAGCCGATCACATACGATTTGAGCGATCCATGATTGTGGTTGTCATGGTTTTCATGATGCATCCTACATCACCCCCAACAGGTAGACGACCGTGAACAGGAAGATCCACACGACGTCCAGGAAGTGCCAGTACAAGCTCAGGTTGGTCACTTTGCGGCGGGTAACCGGCGTAATCCCGCGGCGGGCGAGCTGGATCATGATCGCCACCATCCAGAACAAACCTACCGAGACGTGCAGACCGTGCGTACCGACCAGCGTATAGAACGCGGAGAGGAACGCACTGGTGGAAATGGTCGCACCTTCATGCACCATGTGCACAAATTCGGTAACCTCCAGCGCGATAAAGCCCAAGCCGAGCAGCGCTGTTACAACCAGCCAGCCAATCAGCTTTTTCACGTTTCCTTTGTTCATTGCCAGAACAGCCAAACCGCTGGTGAAGCTGCTGGTCAACAGGATAAAGGTTTCCGCGATGACACCCGGCATTTGAAACAGTTCCTTTGGTGTCGGGCCACCAGCGTAGTTGTGCATCAGCACCGCATAGGTGGCAAACAGCGTACCAAACAAGATACAGTCGGTTACAACGAATATCCAGAAACCAAGTACTTTGAGCTGCTCATGATCTTCATGACCATGATCGTGGTCGTGCCCGTGACTATGGTCGTGATGTTTTGCCACTTGTTGCATTATACAACCCTCCCCAGTGAAGCCTCCGTGCTGCGCACTTCATCCACCGGTACGTAATAATCCGTATCATATTGGAAGGAACGCGCCCACATCGACAGGGCCACGCCAATAAATCCAATCACGGCCATCCATACCCAGCCGAACGTAAAGCCAAATCCGACCAAGAACCAGAAGCAGGACATGATAAACGGAATACCCGAGTTTTTCGGCATATGGATCGGTTCCAGATGCACAGGCTCTTTTTTATAGGTGCCGTTTGCCATCGCTTGTTTTGTATGCCACCAGTCGTCCGCTTCTTTTACCTCAGGAACGACGGCGAAGTTGTAAAACGGTGCCGGGGACGGAATAGACCATTCCAGCGTGCGTCCGTTCCACGGATCGCCTGTTGTGTCGCGTTCACCGTGCTTGATGCTGTAGACGATCTGCCATACTTGGAAGATGAAGCCGATCCCCATCAGGAACGCCCCGACGGTGGAAATCAGGTTGAGGTCAGCCCAACCGCGGTCCCATCCATACGTGTAATAGCGACGGGTCATACCCATGAAACCAAGCGCGTATTGCGGCATGAAGCAAACGTAGAAACCGATATTCCAGAACCAGAAGCCCCATTTTCCGAGCTTCTCGTCAAGCTTGAAGCCGAACAGTTTTGGCCACCAGTAGTAGATACCTGCCAGGTAACCGAACACAACCCCACCGATCAACACTTGGTGGAAGTGAGCAATCAAGAAGTAGCTGTTGTGGTACTGATAGTCCGCTGGAGCGACAGCCAGCATAACCCCGGTTGCTCCCCCTACGAGGAAGCAAGGAATAAACGCGATCGTCCACAGCATCGGCTGTTTGAACGAAATCCGTCCGCGGAACATGGTGAACAGCCAGTTGAACACCTTCACCCCGGTCGGAATCGCGATGACCATCGTCGATATCGCAAAGAACGCGATAACGCTTGCGCTCGTACCCATCGTAAAGAAGTGGTGAGCCCAGGTGAAGAACGATGCGATCGCAATCGTCATCAAGGCTGCCACCATGGATTTGTAGCCAAAGACTGTTTTCTTCGAGAACGTAGCCACGACCTCAGAGAAGATACCGAAGGCCGGCACGACCACGATGTATACTTCCGGGTGACCCCACATCCAGATCAGGTTGAGGTACATCATCGGATTACCGCCGCCGTCCATAGTGAAGAAGTGGGCACCTGCAAAGCGGTCGAGGAACAGCAGCGCCAGTGTTACGGTCAAAATCGGGAAAGCAAAGATAATCATGATACAACTGGACAGTACGGACCAGCTAAACAACGGCATTTTCATCAACTTCATGCCAGGAGCGCGCATTTTCAAAATGGTCACGATGAAGTTAATCCCCGTGGCCAAACTACCGATACCGGAGATCTGTATCCCCCATATCCAGAAGTTCTGCCCCGGCCCCGGACTGAAATCATTTTCCGAAAGCGGCGGGTAAGACAGCCAGCCGGCATCCGGGGAGCCCCCGATGACGAACGACAGGTTGAACAGCATCGCACCCAGCATGAACAGCCAGAAGCTGACTGCGTTCAGAAACGGATAGGCAACGTCCCGCGCGCCAAGCTGCAGCGGAACGACCATGTTGAACAAACCGAACATCATCGGCATCGCCATGAACAAAATCATGATCGTACCGTGTGTCGTAAAGATGGCATTATAGTGATCGGAGTGCAAAAACTCCACATTCGGGAATGCCAGCTGCAGACGCATCAGGATGGCGTCAACCCCGCCCCGGAACAGCATCAGCAGAGAGGCGATCAGGTACATGATCCCGATTCGCTTATGGTCGACCGTGGTCAGCCATTCGCGCCACAGCCAGCCCCATTTTTTATACTTGGTCAGAACGAAGACGATCGCGACCACGGTGAGTGCGATGGAAACGTCCGCGCCGTAGATCAGTGGATCACCTGTTACAAAGAACGTGGATGCAAACTCCTTTATGTTTTCCCACACTTGGTATTCCTCCTCCCTCTCAACTAGTGGTTGTGATGATGGGTTTCTGTCGAAGAAGCCTCATCTGTCTTGTTGCCCGATTCCTGCCCGGTTGCAGGCATCGGTTTTTTCATGACATAGTCCATGTCATGTCCATGGCTGTGTTTCATGACGATTTCTTCAAACAACCCTTCAGGGAATGCAGAATACGTCTTTTTATCCGTCAAGCCAGGCTTTCTCAACTCTTCGTAATCTTCCTTCGTCATAACAGGTGTCGTGTTCTTCACCTGCTGCACCCATTTGTCAAACTCTTCCTGCGGTTTGGCCTCTACCTTGAATTCCATATGAGCGAACCCTTCTCCAGTAAAGTTGGCTCCTCTGCCATAGAACTCGCCAGGCTTATCCGCTTGCAGGTACAGCTCGGTCGCCATCCCGGACATCGCATAAATCTGGCCGCCAAGCTCCGGTACCCAGAAGGAGTTCATAGGACCGTCCGCCGACAATTGAAATTGAACAGGTACGCCAGCAGGAATTTCCAGATAGTTCACTGTTGCGATGTTTTGTTCAGGATAAGTAAACATCCATTTCCAGTTCAAAGAAGTAACCTGAATGGTCATCGGCTTCACAGCCTGATTCGGCGATTCTTTCAACGCGTAAGTATCCCGCACCGTGAAATATCCCAGGATCGCAATAATGATGACCGGAATACCCCACCAAATAACCTCAAGGGTTGTACTGTGTGCCCAATCCGGCTTGTATGGCGCTTTATTGTCCTTGGTATCCCGATATCGATAGACGATAAAAGCAGTAAGCGCAAGAACCGGAATGATGATGATCGCGCACAATATCACGGAAATCATAATGAGATTGTACTGCGTCTCTGCGACAGGCCCTTTCGGATTCAGGACAACGTAATCGCTTCCGCATCCCGACAACAGGACGCTGGCGATAATCGCCATTAACCAGAAGCCCATCTGACGAAACGTCTTCGCTCTGTTCATTTCTTCTACCCCTTCCTCGTTCGCCACAGAAAAGGAAACGATCGTCCCCAATTTGTTCACATGAATTAAACTTTTCTTCGCCTTCACATACTAACAGACAGAACGATTTTCCGCAGTGGGTTTTTGACACCGTTCAACATTCTGTCTTTATTTTGTTACAAAGTGTTCAAGAAGGGTTCACGAGTTGATCATAATATTGTTATCGATCTCCTGCATTGGATTTGATCTGCCAAAAATGGTCATGTTTTCAGTGAAACTAAAAAAAGCGGATGCTGCCGCTGTGGCAAGCATCCGCTTTATCGGTTGGATCGTTTTGATTCGAGTTCTTTCCATATTATAGACCTGGCCCGTCTGGTCATACTGGTTTAACTGTTCGGTTCCAGATGAAGCAGTCGAAATACAACGCTGAGCAGGAAAATATTCGACGCTGCAATCAAAAACCCGATCGCTGCCATCAGACCGAAGTTTTCCGCCCTGAAATCGCTTACATGCGTAACGAACAAAAGTGCACCGATGAAGAAAGTGATCCAAGCGAACCATTTGAGTGTGTTTGCTGCTTTCATCCCGTTATTCATAACACATGACCCCTGTCTTTGTGTTTTCGAAATATTGTTACTTACATTGTAACACACTTTTCACTTGTTGTTCACTTTTTGTTCAAATTATTTTCAAAATCTTACTCTTGAGGAGTTTGATTGGGAAGCCGGCCGTCAATTATGAACAAAAATCAACAACCCGGCCTCCGCGCAAATGTGACAGACGGGGTCTTTTCCTGCCACGATCCGTTTTCCGTCAATCCGACACATAGACGCGCTCAAGCCGATTTCCCAGCCTGCTGCACAATTCATTCGTAATCGTTCCTGCCTGCTTTGCGACCTGCTCCGCTGTTATCCGCTCCGTGCCGTCCTCGCCGATCAACGTCACGATGTCATTTTGCCGGACATCCGGTATCCCGCTGCAATCGATCATGAGCTGGTCCATGCAAATTCTGCCGATGACAGGAGCCTTTTTCCCTTTCACCAGCACATAACCGCCGCCGCACGACAAGCATCTGGGAAAGCCGTCCGCATATCCGATGGAAACGACTGCGATTGTCATGTCGTAAGGAGCGGTAAAGCGGCACCCATACCCGACGGTCTCGCCCGCCCCGATCTCTTTTGTGAGCGCTACCCTCGCCTTCAAGGAGAGGACCGGGCGCAGGTCCACGGACAACTTCGTTTGATCCTCTGCCGTACTCAGCACGCCGTACAAGGCAATGCCGATCCGGGCGTAGTCGCACTGCAGCTCGGGAAAGTTCAACACGCCGTAGCTGCTCTGGATGTGTACGTTTGGCAGGTCGTATCCCCAATCCCTTAGCTGGGCCAGCACGCCGTAAAAATTGTCGATCTGAAAGCGGGAGAAATTCATTCCCGCCGGGCTGGAATCATCGGCCATGCCAAGATGCGTAAAGATGCCCTCCACGCTCAAGTTTTTGCAAGCAAACATGCCGGCTATCCCGCGTACGTTTTGATAGTCCTCCCCGAGCCGGTGCATCCCTGTGTCAATCTTTACGTGAACCTTTATTTTGCGTCCATACTGATCCAAAAGCTTGCCGTATTCGCAATCGACGACCGTCTGCGTCAAATCGTACCGGACCAGATCCGCAAATTCCTCCGGTGAAGTATAACCGAGGATGAGGATCTCTCCTGTTATTCCCTGTCTTCGCAGATGTACGCCCTCCCGGATGGCAGCCACGGCAAAGGCAGAAATCCCGATTCGATTCAGTTCCTTTGCGACAACCGCATCTCCGTGCCCGTATGCATTTGCTTTCACGACCGCCATCACTTCGCACTTCGGCGGCAAAAGCTTCTTTAAAACCTTTGCATTGTGGCGAAGATGGTTCAAGTTGATCTCCGCCCACGCCCTGCTTTTCATACGATCTTCCTTTCTCTCTTCCGCTGCAGCAGCTTGGTGAGCAAGATAGCCCCCGCAAATGACAGAGCGGCTACCGCCACATAGTGGACGATACTATTTTCAATCAAAAGCGGCTGCATTTTTGCAATCTTGGCAAATCCGCGCACGACAATAATCGCCAGCGGGTGAATGATGTAGACAATCATCGAAATGGTCCGCAGGCTTCGGCTGCTTTTTCCCCTCCATAGAAGCAAGGATTGAAACAGGAAAAACATGCAGGGGAGCAGCATCACGTACATGCTGTCATGGCGCTGGAGAGAAAAATGGTGCAAGAGCAAGCCTTCCGCGAGCAAAAGCAAGAGCGAAACGGCAAGTCCGCCCATGCTTTCTCTCAAGCCAAATCCGCTTGTCTGCCGCGCGATCAGCCCGCCGAGCAAGAGAAAAACCGGGGCAAAAAACAAGCCGTTTCGCGTGTAATCCGAGAAGCTGAACAGCACGTCGTAAAACTGCGCAAAAAGCGGCACCTGCGATGTCAGGCCGTAATAGCTGTCCCCGCCGAGCCCGATCATGTAAAGCAGCCCGGCAATCAACGCCACCACGCCGGTCTTGCAGCTTCGCAGCAGAAGATATACGAGCCCCGCTCCCAGAATCGTCGCCGGCAAGTACCACAAATGATAAAACGTGCCATCGAAGAAAATATCCTTCAGCAGGTTGGGCAAAAGCGGCGTGGTTTCAAAGTAGCCGGCATACACGTTTACGGGGAGAAAAAGCAGGATCGCCATGCCATACAGCTTGCACGACTTGACAAAAAATTTGGCCAGGCTGCCCCTGTCTCCACGCTTCTCGTCCATGTATCGCGGCAGCAAAAAAAATCCCGTTGCCATAAAGAAAAACGGGACGGCTACCCGCCCCAAAATTCTCGTCAAGATAAAGTCCCCTGTCTCGCTGACGGAGACGAGCGGGTACGTGTGGATGGCCACAACCAGAAAGGCTGCGATGATGCGAAAGGTATCAATGCCCGCATAGCCCGCGTCCTGTTTCATCCGTTCTTCCTCCAAACCGTTGCCACGAATCCATCCACGTTATTTCCCGACACCTCGCAGCGGGCGCCGCTCGGAATGTCAATCCGCACTGTCGGGGAAGACAGGGCATGTACGTAAAAAATTTCTGCTGTTTGTCCATCTGCTTCAAACAACAAGTGCTCTCGCCCATAGGGGAAGCTTTTCACAAACTCCGTATACTCTTCCAGGGTAAACTGATGCTTCCGGATCAGCTCCGCATGCGGATAACCGACATACCGGAAGTGCCAGGGCTCGTGGGCGATGCCTGTAATGGCCTCTTTTCCTTGCGGGTAGCGTTCAATAAACCCGTACCTCGCTGCTTTTAGCCGGAACTCCTGACAGATGCCGGTATAGGGAAAGTCCGGCCTGATAAAGTCGATCTCTTCCTTCTGCTCGCCCACGTCAATCGCCAGCCCTGTCTGGTGCTCGCTGTGGTTCGGATAAGCTACGTACTTTCGCGTAAATTCCTCGCCGTTTTCCCGCATCGACTCGGTGTAGATGGTTTCCTGTTCTTTTTTTGTGCGATAGCCGCTGACAGGGACGATCCGCTCTCCGCCGTCGAGCGAGTGAATCAGCGCTGCGTACATCGCCGCCGCCCTTCGTTCCAGCAAAATGTCCGGGTGCCTGTGATCTGCGGGGATGAGCATGTCTTCCGCAGGCTCTTCAAAAACCGGGTGCATTCTGTTGATCAAGATCAGGCTGCCTTTATGCATATTGGCTTGTTCCAAAATCAATGTGTTCATTCCTCGATCGCCATCCTTATCAGCTTGTCTACGATTTCCTCAAACGACATGCCAATGCCCTTGAGCATATTCGGATAACGGCTGTGGGCGGTAAAGCCCGGGATGGTATTCACTTCATTAAAAACAAGCTCTCCCCCCGGCGTTACAAACATGTCGACTCTGGCAAAGCCGCGGCAGTCCAGCGCCTTGTAGATCGCAGCCGCTGTATGCTTTATCCGTTCGGCTGTCTGCTCGTCGACTCTGGCTGGCATGTGGATTTTGGAGGTTTTGAGCGTATATTTTTCGGTGTAGTCAAAGAACCCTTGCGACAGTTCGATTTCGTCCACTTCGCCGATAATCAGTTCCTCATTTCCCATCACGGCGCAGCCTACTTCGAATCCGTCGATGCCCTCCTCGATGACGACTTTTGGATCGTACTCCAGAGCGTTCACCGCCGCTTTGAAAAGGCCGTCTTCTCGCTCGACTTTGGTGATGCCAAACGATGACCCTGCCCTCGCAGGTTTGACAAACAACGGATAAGAAAGCTCCCGGACCAACTGTTGCAATTCTCCCTCGCTGATTTTGCCGTTTACGACGATGGAACGGGGCACCTTGATTCCCGCCTGCATGGCGATTTTGTGAGCCATGTCTTTATCCATGCACAGCGCCGAGCTGAGCGTGCCGCATCCCACGACAGGGATTCCGGCCAGTTCAAGCAAGCCTTGAATCGTGCCGTCTTCGCCGTTTTTTCCATGCAGGACGGGAAATGCGGCATCGATCCTGGTCGCTTTTATTCCGTCCCGATGAAACTCGATCACACCCCGAACATGCCTGCTTGGAGAAATAACGGCATGCACGCAGCCCGGGTCTGTGCTCCAAGTATCATCCATAATCTGTTCAAGGCTTCCGTTATACCGAAGCCATTCTCCCTGCCTCGTGATTCCGATCAAAACCGTTTCGTACCGGGATTGATTGACGTGTTTTATGACTGCATAGGCGGATTGCAGAGAAACTTCATACTCTGTGGAACATCCGCCAAACAGGATGGCTATTTTTTTCTTTTCCATCGGTTCCCGCTCCCTCCTCCAACAATGCCTGTGCCCCGGCTTGCGGGAAGCAGGCAATTGTATTGTAGCGAAACGAGACAGGCCGTCCTTTAACTTTGCCTAAGGGAATCCTTACGAAATCATTACGGAATCATGACGTTTCCAGAACAGGTGAGCTGGAATAGAGGCCTGAAAAAACGACCAACCCTGCTTCGGATTCCCGGAACCAAAGAGCAGGGTTTTCCTTTGATCGGATAATGAATCGATCTATGATACCAGACAGCGGCAAACAATCGTTTTTGAACTGCATTTCTTTGCTTGACTTAGAGTTACCTCTAAGAGGTAGGCTAGTTCTACATCTACAGAGAGGGATGATGATCTTGTTCACCATTCGGGAAGCTGCTGAAAAGTGCGGCATCAGCTCGTATACATTGCGGTATTACGAAAAAATCGGGTTGCTCCCCCCGCCCAAACGAGACAGCGCGGGGAGACGCTGCTACACGGAAACGGATCTCCGCTTCATGCGGTTCCTGAGTAGCGTAAAGGAAACCGGCATGTCTCTGGAAGAAATCCATGAGTTTGTAAAAGACGGCTGTATCATGGAAAAGATTCACCTGGATGTGCCGATAAAGGAGCTTACCCCATCCTTAAACAGGCGCATCGAGATTTTAACGAAGCATCTGGATAATATGGAAGCGAAGAAGAAGGAGCTCGAAGAAGTGATCGCGGCAACAAAGTCGAAGCTCGACTCCTACCATTCCATGCTGAGTGAGGGGTGAACATCAAATGAAGCCTATGAAAATATACGCGATGCTGCTCGGGTTTTCTATTTTTACAGGAGCCACCTTCAACCTCGCCAAATACACAGTCGAATACTTGGCGCCTTCCTCCGCTGCGGCGTGGCGTTTTGGTTTGGCTGCCGTGGTCATGCTGGTCATTTTGCTTTTGACGGAAGGGGTAAACAAAAGCCTGCTCAAGAAAAATGCAATCGCCTATGCAGTCCTTGGAATTGTCGGGATCTTTGGATTCAACGCTCTGTTTTTTATCGGCATGAAATATACGTCACCTGTCAACGCGGCCTTGATCATGGGATTGAATCCTTTGCTCACGACCATTTTCGCCCGGATGATCTTGAAGGATAAAATTGTGAAAAGACAGGCAGTCGGCATCGCTTTTGCCTTTATCGGCGTGTTTCTCGTCATTACCCAGGGCTCGCTGAAGGCGATCGCCACCTTGTCGGTTTCAGTCGGAGATCTGCTTATTTTTGCAGGCAACCTTTGCTGGACGCTATATGCCGTGCTTGGACGCCGCTTTATAAAGGACGCCACTCCACTGTCTACGACAACATACACGATGGCGGCCGGCGCGATTGGGTTAATCGTCGCTTCTTTGTTTACGTCCAACCCTGTTCCTCTTCCGGATGTTCCGGTCGGCGCTTGGGGCGCGGTTGCCTTTATGGCTGTCTTTACAAGCGTTTTGGGCTATCTGTGGTGGAATCAAGGGGTAAAAGAAATCGGGGCTGGGAAAACTTCTCTGTTTTTTAATCTTGTTCCTGTCGTTACGATGATCATTTCATTTGCCGCAGGAACCCCGATAACGTTCTTTCAAATGATCGGGGCTGCTCTCGTCATCGTCGGCGTTTTGGCTTCTTCGGGAATCTTCCATCTTCCCAAAGCCCATGCAGAAAAGCAAAAGCGTATGCTTGCAGCAAAATGAATTGATCTTAGGCTGAATACTGCCGTATTTCTCATACAGAGATGCGGCTGTTGTCTGTCCGTTTACGGATCCATTTTGTAGCCAACGCCCCGTACCGTTTTGATATACGTCGGACTTTCTGCCGAGTCATTCAGCTTTTCACGCAAATTCCTGATATGAACCATGACGGTGTTGGTATTATGACTGTAGTATTTTTCTCCCCAAACCTCCTGGAACAATTTCTCGGAGCTGACCACCTGTCCTCTGTTCTCACTCAAGAGCCAGAGGATCGAAAATTCGGTAGGCGTGAGTGGCAAAAGGTTTCCGTTCAAGAAGCATTCGTGGGAGTTTCTATTTAATAGAAGACCCGCAAAAGCGATTTTGTCATCCTCCTGCTGTGGATCACGATTGTATGTTGTGTATCTTCTAAGCTGTGCTTTTACGCGAGCGACAAGCTCCAGCGGACGGCACGGCTTTGTGAGATAGTCATCCGCTCCGAGCGCCAAGGCGGTGATTCGGTCGATTTCCTCGTCTCGCGCTGACAGCATGATGATCGGAAAATAGGATGTTTCCCGAATGTGTCGGCAGAGCGCGAATCCGTCCATCCCCGGCAGCGTGACGTCCATAATGGCAAGGTCAGGCCGAACAGAATCGAGACAGCGAAGAGCCTCTTCGGCCGTATCGCATTTGTGAATGCTGTAATTCTCGTTTTTCAGGAAAAGCTCGATATACTCCGCGTATTCCCGTTCAGCATCGACGATTAAAATAGTAGAATTCATGACTTCTCCCTCTTTTAGCAAAGCGATAAGAACTCTATGTATTCTACTGAAGAAACACCGGGAATTTTGCGTAGAAATTCTTAAGATTCCCTTACAAAAAACGCACACATGAAAAAACCCGCCTCCGAGATTCGCCGGAAACGGGCATCGGTCTAGCCTTGTGATCCGGGTGCTTGCCCCGCAACGGCACGACGACGTGCTCAATACACGCCCATCCCAACCGCTCATCGCTCAGTTCGTCAAAGATTGTCCGCTTGATTATAGCCTGTGTGAATATAAAAATCCCTCCAGTGAAGCTAAGATAGCAAAAAAACGAAAAATCCACCTCTATTATTTGGAAAAGAGGCGGATTTTTTGGAGGATCCAAAAGCCACATGCCTGTCAAAATTTTCAATGCTTCCTCGTATTTGGCTCTTTTACGCTTTCAAAAATAAGTAAAGCCCATCGACGTCGACATTGCCGCCGGAAATGACCGTCACGACTTTTTTGCCGGAGAATGGCAGCTTGCCGAACATAGCTGCTGCCACAGTCGTAGCGCTGGACGGCTCGATCATCTGCTTCATGCGCTCCAGCACAAACCGCAACGCCTGCCGGATTTCCTCCTCGCTGACGAGGACCAGATCATCGAGGTGCTTCATCAGGACTGGAAAGGTAAGGTCACCCGGCTGCGTCGTCCTGAGGCCGTCCGCAATTGTTTTCGGGCCCGGGACGGACACGATGCTTCGCTGCTTCAGCGAAAGCCATGTATCGTTTGCCAATGCCGGCTCCACACCGATCACCCGGACTTTTGGCCTGGATTCCTTTACTGCAGTCAAAATGCCGGAAATCAGTCCGCCTCCGCCGATGGGTACGATGATCGCATCCACGTCGCTGAGCTGTTCCAGTATTTCCAGCCCGATGGTTCCCTGTCCGGCCATGATGGAAGGATCGTCATACGGGGGGATGTAGACGCCGTTCTCGCTCGCTGCGAGCTCCTTTGCCCGCGGGAGCCTTTCTGCCGATGTGTACCCGTATTTCTCCACCGCCCCCCGGTAGGACCGGATCGCGTCGATCTTGCACTGGGCAGCATCCTCAGGTACCACAATCGTCGCCGGAATCCCCAGCCTTTGCGCGATATACGCCACCGCCTGCCCGTGATTGCCCGAGGATGCCGCCGTCACATAGGCGGCTCCTGCTGATACAGCCTGCTTTACCTTATTGGTCGCTCCGCGAATTTTGAACGAGCCTGTCTTTTGCAAGTGCTCCGCTTTCAAGTAGATGTCATTGCCGCAGCGCAGGGAGAGCTGTTCGGAGTTCAAGAGCGGTGTGACTCGCACGACGTCAGCGATTTGTTGACGCGCTTCCTTCACTTGCTCCAGTCGAATCATCGGCACTTCTCCTTTCATTTATTTGCGTTGACTGCAAACACAAATTCGATTTCCACCGGTGTATTCCCGGGCAGCTCAGCGACACCGACTGCAGAGCGCGCATGCCGTCCTTTTTCTCCAAAAATGGCTTGCAGCAGCTCTGAAGCGGCATCCAATACTTTGGGCTGCTGCGAAAAGCCGGGAGCGGACTGAACAAACCCGGTCACTTTCAATACCTGCTCCACTTTATCCAGACTGCCGAGCTCGGCTTCCAGACAGCTCAATCCTTTTAATACACAGATTTCCGCCAGTTCGCGGGCTTGCTCAATCGTGACCTCTGCCCCAACCTTTCCTGTATAAGGGAGCTCCCCGTTTACCCGCGGCACCTGGCCGCTAACGTAGGCAAAAGCTTCCTGAAACTGCCCATTTCATTTTCCCCTCGCAAAATCTTTGCACGATCTTCATCAATCCTTAACGGTATAGCTGCTACAATTCTTCCATGGGAGGCGGATTTTTGCATCAAAAGCAGCAAACTGTAAATTTTGCACATTTTACAGTTTGACCCAGTTGCCTTTCCATGCCCCGATTTTATATAATGGGTCTTATTTTCTGCGAGCAGGAAGGATGCTGATTCCTGTCCCGTGGCGTTTTTGAAAGAAATTGAGCAACAGAGAGAGAGGAGAGAACCATCGAATGAAAGAACAGAGCATCCAAAAAGCGCCACTCGTCATCTTGATGGTCAACATGTTCATTGCTATGCTTGGAATTGGCTTAATCATTCCGGTTTTGCCAAAATTCATGCTGGAATTCGGGGCCAGCGGTACGGCCTTGGGCTATCTGGTCGCCGCATTTGGCTTGACCCAATTCATCTGTTCACCGATCGCCGGGGAGTTTTCCGACAAGTACGGCCGAAAGCGGATGATCGTCATTGGGCTGGCCGCGTTTGCACTGTCCCAGCTCATCTTTGCCCTCGCTGATCAGATGTGGCTGTTGTACCTGTCAAGGTTGATCGGGGGAATGGGCGCTGCGTTCATGATCCCTTCCATGATGGCTTACGTCGCCGATATTACGAGTGTGGAAGCAAGAGGAAAAGGGATGGGGCTCCTCGGAGCATCCATGTCGCTCGGGTTTGTGATCGGGCCGGGGATCGGCGGGTTTTTGGCCGAGTACGGCTTGCGTGTTCCGTTTTATGTGTCTGCCGCTGTCGCCTGTTTTGCGACCTTGGCTTCCTTCGTGTTTTTGCGTGAAACCTTGTCAATGGAAGACCAGTTGGCAGCCCGCAGCTCAGAGAAAAAGCGGGAGAACATTTTCAAGCAGTTTGCCTATTCGTTTAAAGCGCCTTATCTGGTGCTCCTGGTGCTGGTCTTTACCCTTACGTTTGGCCTGGCCAACTTTGAGGCGATTTTCGGGCTGTTCGTCGATCAGAAATACGGGTATACGCCAAAGGATATTTCCATTTTGATTACAGTCGGGGCTTTGATCGGCGTTGTCATTCAATCGCTTCTGATCGACAAGCTGCTCCGCCGCTTCGGCGAAAAACGGCTGATCAATCTCAGCTTTTTTGTTTCCGCAGTGACTATGGTGCTGATGCTGCTGTCTGGAAACTTCTGGTACGTGATGCTGGTGTGCCTCATCTTCTTTACTTTCACATCGATCCTCCGTCCCGCGATCAATACGCTGCTCTCCAAAATGGCAGGCAAGGAGCAGGGCTTCGTCGCAGGGATGAACAACGCCTACATGAGCCTGGGGAATATCGTCGGTCCTTCTCTGGCCGGTATCCTGTTCGATGTGCACATCAATCTTCCGTACCTGTTCGGAGCCTTCATGCTGCTGTTCAGCCTGTTGTTGTCCGTCTCATGGAATCGCCGCACTAAAGACAAACACATAACCCCTGCTATCCAGGAATAATCAGCAGGGAACGCAAAAGGGACGCGTGCCTTCTATTCGCCGAGAAGCGGATAAAGAGCATGCGTCCCTTTCCTTTTACAATTGCAGGTGATTTCTTTCCTTGAAGCAATTGCGGGTAACTCGCCTTATTGAAACAATTGATGAACTTCTATTTGACTCAGGTAATCCTGAATTTCTTTCCCTCTTTTTTCGAGCATATGGAGCGCTTCCTGTACCTTTTCTTCGGGCATGCGGTAGCTGGGACCCGCGATGGACAGGGAGGCGACGATTTCCCGATCTTTGTTGAACAGCGGGATGCTGATGCCAAATGTGTCCTCGAAATACTCTCCCCTGGAATAACACCATCCCTGCTTTTGGATGTTGTCCAAATCATCGATCAGTTTGTTCGGATCGACGATTGTATTGTCTGTATAGGGAGACAAGCCTTGTTCGATCACTTCCGCCCGCTTTTCTTCCGGGAGATAGGCCATCAGCACCTTGCTGGAAGCTCCGACATACAAAGGGGCTCGATTCCCCACTGTCAGCTCGTATTTTACCTTTTGCGGGCTCTCCACGATCTCGATGTCAACCGCTTCGATTCCCTCCAGGATCGTCAAAATAACCGACTCGCCGGTATCTTCGCACAGCCGGTGCATGATCGGCCGAATCGCGTCAATGAGCTTCAGCCGTTTCTGGACAAGCTGTCCGTACTCCCAAAATTTGATGCCCAGGACATATTTTTTTGTCACCTGATTTTGCGCCAAAAAACCGTGCTTTTCATAGGTGGCCAGAACCCGATGAACAATCGAATGGCTCACATTCAGCTCTTTCGCCAGCTCGCGGACACCCCAGGCAGGGGTTTCATCGGTGAAAAATTTTAAAATTTCCAAAGCGTTATCTAGTGTTTTCAAGCTCATACCGGTATCACAGCCTCACTTCCCTTATACAATGTCGATTATAGTATAAGAGTCCTGATATTGCCATTCGTTTCCATATATATTTCCAGAAACGGAAGATTCGTGCTGAGTGCTGCCCGCTCGCTGACCTTGAGTGACTATAGGCCAGACATCTCTTGTGACCATATCATCTGATGCTGTGACCGCCCAAAATTGTCAACTGTTTTTGACGATATACCAGGCGAGAAGCCCTTCTGCCTCCACTGGATCGATGACGGTCACGCCAAACTCCCTGCGAATGAGGGGTGCCAGGCCGATGGTTGAATACCCGGTGCACGCAAACGCGATCGTCTTTGCCCCGTTCTCCACCATCGTCCGTACAGCGTTCAGCGCTGCTTCCCGACCGTGGGGCGCCATGACCTCTGCGGAATTGGTCACCCCTGGCGGAGATATATGCCAAGCGAGCTGCCTGCCTAAAATCCGCTTCATGACCCGGGGCGGTTCAGAGGCAATGTCGAGCAAACAGACTGGCTCGCCGTATCCTTTGGCAAGGAGTGCCGCCGCACTGCCCGCCCCGATCACGGGCACCCTCACCTGCTGACGCAGCGCATCGATTCCCGGATCATCCGCACAGCTGATCACCAAAACCCGGCAGCCTGATGCGGCCAGCCTTTGACCCAGTGCGACGATTTTCGGGACTGCTTGCCGCTCCGTCACCTCGTCGCAAATGCCGTACGGCTGATCGGGAATGCATGCGGATACGGTTTGGACACCGTACTTGCTCTCGATCAGCTTGCCGTGCTCATTCAGAATGTCCGCATCGTCAGTCGTGATTACCCGGATGATACCGATCATGGCTGGATGGTCACCCTCCCTTTGGAAAGGATTTTCGCTTCGTCGATGAACACGTCCGGCTCGTGGACGACCAGATCGATATGGACACCTGCTGAAATCGTGCCGCCAAACGTCCGGTTGCTGCCGAAGGCTACATGAATCGTGCCGTATACCTTTTCATCCTCGAGCACATTTCCGGTGATGCGCGCCTTGTCATTGGTGCCGATGCCGAACTCCCCGAGCAGCCTGCCGTCTCCCTCTCCCAGCATGTCCAGTAGCTGATCGGCATCAGGGCCTTCCAAATCGATGATCCGTCCCTTGTCAACGGATACGAGCAGAGGACCGCTCACCTTGCCGATACCGGCAATCGAGCCGTCTACGACGATTTTTCCCGATGCCGTTCCCTCGACAGGTGCGATGTACGATTCTCCGGAAGGCAGATTGCCCGACTCGCCGGGATTGCGGTACACGCCCGTACTGGAAATCCCGTCTCTGCCCGCGATGGAAAAGCTGAGCGAGTGACCGTCCTTCTCGATCCGTACGGTGTGGCCAGTTGTCAGGACGCGCGTCACCTGCTCCGTCAGCACCTGTACCTGACCGTAGTCCGCCGTGATCGCTCCTACAAGAAACATGTCGGCTGTAATCCCCGGCATCGTCGCGATACGGGCGCCGCTCGCGGCTGCACGTTTTCTCGCTTCGGTATGGGTGAGGGAATACTCCGTCACACAAACGACGACGTCCGCTCCCCGCATCGCTTCCGCAATCGGTGTCGGCGGCTCTTCCCCGTCCTTTTCCCGCTCCTTCATCACCATCAGGAGCGATTCTGCTCCGATCGCAAGACCTGCCTTCTGAATCGCCTCCGCGAGCTCCTTTTTCTCCAGGTCAGCGACGACCAGGAGCGTATCCTCCTGCTTGAGCACCAGACTTGTCACCAATATGCTTTTGCTGACTTCGACCAATTGCGTGTCCATATCCCGATACCCTCCTAGTACAGTTCCGATACGATTTTGGCAAGCAAGGCGTTTGACAGGATGACAGGCAGGTTCGCATAGGCCTCTACGACCGCCTTGGACGCTTCTACATAGCCCATGCAGTCCATCAGGATCGCGTCCACATTTTGATCAGCCAGCTCTTTTGCGGCGCGGATCAGTTCCGTCTCTCCCTCCGCATATGGAGAAGCCGCTGCGTAGACGGCATCCACAAGGCTCCCCCATTCGTCTTCGAGCGCATCCTGCTGTTCCAGCAGAGGAACGATCACACCGAGTCTCTTGTTTTTCAGCATCGCGGACAAGGTCGAGCGCAGGATGACATCGGGCTCGATCAACAAGGCGTTGTTTGCGGCAAGCCCCTCGAATGTCCCGGTGCACAGGACGACAATCGGATTGCACCCGGCTTCCTCCAGCTCATGCAGTTTTCGCTGGAGTACAGGCGCGATCTTTTCCCGGGACATTACCACAGACTCTCCGGTCACGAGCTTGCTGGTCAAGACGTAGTCACCCTTTTCCGGTGAAAAGGCCGCTTCCGCCTCCGCTTTGGTCATGCCGTCGAGTACGCCTGCCTGCATGATTTCCGCCCGGCCTCCGACGTATTTTTGGAAAATGGGGCCGACATCCATCCGCGGCGCTTGTCCGATCGTGACGAGCCCCAGCTTTTTCATCGTCATGACGATTCTGCCGGCGTCTCTTGGCTGCCCATCGTCTGGAATACCGCCAGCGAGCCGTACAGGCTGACGAGGCGGTCGTACTCCGTCTGATCATAGAAGCTGCAAGTGCCAGCCGTAAACTCCTTGGCTACCTCGATGGCGAACCGGGCGGTGGCTGCGATGTCTACTTCGTGGCTGGCCCCTGTGCCGCAGCCGGGTACGGCAGATTGTGCCGTGATGGCGACTCCGACCACGGGAGCCTTTGTCGCGACAGCCGGCTGCATGATGCTGTTGAAATGATACACGCCGTTTCCGTACGGCGTTATGTCCTGGAGCGTGATCGGGAAGGTGGCCGGAAGCTGTCCCGACGTCATTTCCATGATCCGCAGCAAATCCTCGCTGACGCGCAAAATGTACCCTTCCTTCACTGTCGGGGAGAGCGCAAAGCCTTTGATATTGATCAGCCTGTTTCCTTTGGACGTGTCGATGGACAATATCGCGTCCATCTCCGGACATACCTGGTAGCGGTTCATCGTCGGATCATCGACAGGGGAGTCCATGAAATCAACGGGATCATGCGGCTGGGTAGGCGCATCCGGACAGATGTGCGTCGTCACCAGCACATCTCCTTTCTGCCTGTCGCCGTTTCTCGCCATCTCCGCCAGCTTCAAGCCGCTGGCGACCGCTGCCACCGCGCCATCCGCATCCGATACCATGCCGATCCGGCTCGGACGGGCCCCGATCCCGCCGAGCTGCCCGATGATGCCGAGTGTCGGAGCCGAGCCTCCCCGGGATTTTCCCTCTGTCCCGGGAATCAGGATTTTCACGAAATCCGTTTTGCCTTTGTCTCCTTGCACCGTATCTACTGCAACCTGAACATCGCTGTAAGAAGAGAACAGTTCCTTGATCTTCTCCCCGGAAGCGTATAGACTGTCCATCACCTCATAGACAATGAGTGTCTGTTTCAATGCCATGCCTTACCTTCTCCTTTCAGGAAAACACGTACGAAATGACCTGTTTTCCAATCGCTTCTTCCACAGGTTCAAACAGTTTGCGGTTTCGCATCGTCGAGCTGAGCAGCAGCTGCTCCTTTGGCACCGCGATGACCGCCGCTTTTTGACCATTTGCCATTTTGGCAGATTCCAGCGGGCGTCCGCTTTCTGCATCAAAGGCCATGATCAGATCGGGGAACGTGGCCAGCCGCTCGCCATTTGACTCAAGTGTCATGTACTCGTTCCAAAAGGTAAGCTCCAGACTGCCAATGTCGGCCCGGCCCACATCAAATCCGCCTGTCGTATTCAACGAAAAATTCGAAACAGTCCCGACCTCGATGATTCTGCCCTGCAGGAGCTCGGTCACTGCTTCAATCGCCTTTTCTCCCGTGTGGGCCAGCATCGTCTCGCCGATGCGGATCGCCTGCTGGATCGCTCCCGGACAGCCGTTTTGCTTCACATAGGACACCTGTACGGGATTGCGGGCTACGGCGACCATGCCTCCCGCATCTACAGATGCCCGGCGCACCATTTGCGCCATGTTCTCCAGGGAACCGGACGCGCACAGCTCGATGTACCGGCTGCCCAATCCGCCTGCTGCCGTCTGCGTAGAGACGTAGCCTTCCAGCTCCGTCATATTCATCGAGCCCATGCTCCCTGTCGGATGCGCTCTGCCGTTGCACGGCGCGTCCAAAACGGGCAGTCCGGTAACAGCCGACTGAAACCAGCCATTGACTGTGGTGCTCGCTCCGTTTTCGTTCGTGATCAGCCCGGAGATCGGACGGCCCAGCTTGTCCAGCAGCAGCTGCAGGGCCCGGATATAGTGCATCGGCTTGACGTACTGCTCGGCTGCGGCAGGTGCCCCCACCGCAGAAACCGTCACCACCCACTCGTCATCTAGCAGTTCATCTATCGTAATCAGCTTCGGCTCGCCTACCTCCAGGGCCAGTCTGCCGAGCTGGATGCCTTCTTCGATCGGGCCTCCGCCTCCGCCTCCGAGGACAGCGCCGCCCCAGACAGCAGCCTCCATTTTGCGTTCATCCAGCGTAATCGTTTCCATCTGCCTTCTCCTTCCTTCCTCTATTTTTTCATCGAAAAGACGGAGCTGAAGAAGCTGTACAAAGCATCGCCCGCGATAAATCCGGCTGCCATGATATTCATCGAGGAATCCGCCTCCTGGCCTTTCCATTTCAGGATAATGACGCGAATCAAGAGACCTGCGAGAACAGCCCAGCCCGCCTCGGGATACGTAAGCAGCAACCCGGTCGCAAACAAAATCCCCATTTGCCGCTTGGGCCCGCCGAGGAATTGCAGGATCGCCCCCGGAATCGCCCAGAGGAACAGCTCACCTGCCACATCGCCAGAGACCCCGGCGTTAATCGTCGCTACGTATACGGTATCGACAGGCGGAACGAGGTTTTGCGAAAACAGGCTGTGAAAGCTGAAAAGGACGACGAGGACAGCTACGCCGAAAGCGATCATCCCGGCTGTCATTTGCTGTCTTCTGCCCTCTTTCTCAAACTCGGGATCAGCGCCGTTGCCGCGCAAAATATAACCGGCCTTCAGGTCGTAGCCCATGTCTGCAAAAGCGGGACCCGTAGCTGCACTAAAGCCGACGAGCAGTGCCAGCGCGACAGGCGGAAATCCGATCAGCATGCCGAGGATCAAGGTGATCAGCGCCACCGCAAAAGCCGGAAACCAGCCGGAGTGCATCGCGGAAATGCCGACGATCAATTCGTGCAAATAAGCGGCGAAAGCAGCGAAAATAATGAACAATAGGAACATTCCGAACGACATATGCGTCAACAATCCGCCAATGATTGCCAAAATGACCGAAATCGCCATGTACAGCAAAAGCCCTGTCAAAAGCGTGCGCGAGGTTTCCTTTTCCCCTTTGGTCACCTGCAGCGCTTGCTCCGCCTCTGCGCCTGAACCTTGCTGCGGAGACTTTTTCCTGAAGATGACGAAGCTTACCTGGATCAGGGCGACAATTCCCGCTCCGATCATGAATCCATGCGGTATATACGAATCCTTCAAATCCATTCCAAGCAATGTCCCGGAATAGCCCTTGAGCAAAAGACCGATCCCGAACATCGCCAGCGCCCAGATGTTTCCGATGAAGGCGACACCGAATGCAGACATCGGCACTCCCAGGATGGAGCCGACTACACCGCCGGCAATCCCCACACCGAGCAATCCGGCACGTTTGCCGCCTTTGTCGCCGGCAATGATCGACTCCGCTGTGGCGCGTCCGTCCGGCCAGGTGCCCGAAGCGGGAAAGACCTTCGTGTCAAACAGCCTGTACAACAGAAAGGCGTCAACGAACATCGCCAGCGCCGCACCGATCAGCATCGGCATGATCAGCTCCGGCTTCCCGAATACATATGGAATCCCGATCGGAATGAGCAGGCTGTTCGCAGCCCCGAATGTCGCCGACGAGATGGCGGTCTGAACGATATTTTGCCGATGGACAGAGCGCATCTTGCGAAGAAAGGCAAGCGGCACCCTCGCGATCAGCATAGCCAAGAGCGCTCCGATAATGGCCGTATTGGCCGTAATGCCCAACGTCACGATCAACTGCATCCCGATCGCCGCCCCGAGAATCGCCGTGACGATCGTCAGGATCAGCGTGACAGGCTCTAACGCTCTGGGATGCTTCTTTTGTTCCCCATTGTTCATGTTGCCCTTCGCCCCTTTTGTCTCCATATTCGGACCATAGGTCCTCATTTTAATAACATATGTGCAATTATACAAATCCGCCTTTTTTTATTCAATAATCAATTTTCGTTATTTTGGACTTTTGCAAATATTTTTGCGTCTGTTTGCGAACAGGCTGCGACAGAAAAACGACAAAAAACCCAAGCTGATCCGACTTCTCGGACGTCCGCTTGGGTTTTTCACGAAACTATGTTGAAAGATGGGCTTATTCTTCGACGATCAATTTTCCTGTCATCGTATCATGGCCGGCACCGCACATAACAGAGCAGTTGAATGTAAACTCGCCCGCTTTGTCAGCAGTAAACTCGGCGCTTCCGTCACCTTTGAGGTCTACGTTGAAATCAGGAATGGCTACACCGTGCATGCCTTCTGTATTGGTCAGCGTCAGCTTGATTTTATCGCCTTTTTTCACATGAATTTCTTTTTGGTCAAATTCGAAGTTTGTCGCGGAAAGCTTGATCTCTTTTACGCCGTCTGCGGATTGAGCCGCACCTGCGTCAGCAGTAGCTGTGCTTGCTGCGTTATTGCTTGCAGCGCTGCCTTGGTCGGATTGGCTGTTTCCGCAGCCTGCCAGCGCAAGAGCTACAGCAGAAGCGAGGATAAGAGAAGTGAGTGCTTTTTTGTTCATTGTAATTACCTCCATTGCATCTGATAGATTGATTTATGTTGATATGGCCTGAGCGGCCATGTGTTACTTGGATTCAGGCTGCTGCTGGTTTTCGGTCTTGCCTTCGGTGGTGATGTCATCGACCACGCCTTTGGTCGACGAGCGGAATTCGCGCAGGGTATCCCCAAGCGCCCGTCCTAATTGCGGCAGCTTGGATGGCCCGAATACAACCAGGGCAATGACCAGAATAATGATTAATCCAGGGATGCCAATACTGTTGAACATCGATCATACCTCCTTTTTATGACTTTGACCCAGATACGAGCAAACCGCTTGATCTGCGATGATACCACCCTGAGATGAGGACGCTTAGCTCGAATAACAGAATGAGCGGAATCGTGACCGACAAATGCGAGACAAAATCAGGCGGAGAAATCATCGAGCCTACGATGGCAAGTCCCAGATAGACATATTTGCGAACGGCTTTCAGTTGGGCGGGAGTAATCAGCCCGATCCTCGTCAGGAACAGCACGACTGCCGGCATTTCAAACGCGACCGACAACGGAAAGATGACGTTGAACATAAAGGCGAAGTAGCGGTCAATCCCGTACGTTTCCACCGCTCCGATGCTTTTGTTCACCGACGAGAGGAACGACACCATCATTGGAAACGCGACGAAATAGCTGAACGCCATCCCGCACAAAAACAGAAAGCACGACAGCGGCACAAACCAGATCGTCTTCCGCGCCTCGTCATCGGACAAGCCTGGCCTGACGAACGCCCAGGCCTGGTAGAGCCCGAGCGGAAGCGTCAGCAGGATCGCCACCAGAAAGCCGCATTTCATATAGATAAACATGCCGTCCGTGAACGAAAATACGTTCCAGACTACATCGGCAGCCACCGGTTGCGCTTTGATAAACAGCAAAATGTCAGGGGACATGTACAAGCCGATGCACAGTGACAGAAAGAAGCCGACAATGACCACAATCAATCTCTTTCGCAGCTCAGCCAGATGACCAACAAATTCTTGTTTGTTTTCCATACACACCCCCAAATGAAAGGCAACGGGCAGCATTTTCAGACTAGACGAGGGAGCCGCCTTGCTTGATGTACTTCAAAATGCCTTCGGCTGCTCTGTAGGAGAGGGCCCCTACCGTAGCTGTCGGGTTGTATCCGCCGTTGTGAGCGAATGCGGAAGCCCCTACGACAAACACGTTCTCCGCATCCCACATCTGCAGGTAGGAGTTTACCGCGGAAGTCGACGGATCAGCCCCCATGATGACACCGCCCGTATTGTGCGTGGACTGGTATGGGGTGATGTTGTACGATTTCATTTCTTTGGAGACTTCCATTTTGGTCGGATTCATTTCTTTCATGATCTCTCCGGCCCGCTCAGCCAGATACTTGTTCAATTCCCGGTCCTGATCCTCCCAGTCAAAGGTGATCCGCAAAAGCGGAGTTCCGTACGCATCCTTATAGGTAGGATCGAGGTCGAGGTAGTGGTGCTGCCACGGGAGGCTTGCCCCTTGGGAAGCCAGCGTAAGCGTCGAGTTCGCATACTTGAGCGACTGTTGTTTAAAATCCTTGCCCCAGGAAGGCGTGCCCTTTGGAACCGGATTGGTGGCAATCGGCCTTGCGCCAGTCTGGGTAAAGCGAATACCGGCCCCGTGCAGGAAGTTCAAGTTGCTGTGGTCAAAGTTGTCGCCGTTGAAATCGCTGATCTCCGCGCCGAGCGCACCCGCCCCCATGAACGTGTTGAACTCTTTGTCGTCGAAGAAGCCGACCGCTTTCCCGCTGTTTACCTGGTATGCGTAGTTCTTTCCGATCACGCCTTTTCCGGATGCCGGATCGTACGGTTTGCCCAGCTTGGATGTGAGCAGCAGACGGACGTTGTTCAGCACGTAGCTGGTCATGACCACGAGATCGGCAGGCTGCTCGATTTCTTCACCGGTAATGGTGTTGACGTAAACCACGCCGGTTGCCTTTTTCCCGTCATGCAGGATTTTGGTCACATTGGAATGCGTGCGCAAATCCAGGTTTCCTGTTTTCTCGGCGACTGGAATGACGGTTACGACCGGGTCGGCTTTGGCGCCGTACTCGCAGCCGAAGCGCTCGCAGAACGCACAGTACTGACAAGCGGCACGCTCGATGCCGTCCGGATTTTTGTACATCTCGGACAGGTTGGCCGAAGGAATGATGTATGGGTGATAATTCAGCTTTTTCGCAGCGTCCATGAACATCTTCATGCCAGGCGTGACTTTCATCGGAGGAGTCGGGAACGGGTTGGAGCGTTTTCCGACCATCGGGTTTTGCTCCGCTTCACCCGAGATCCCCGCCATTTTTTCATACTTGTCGAAATAGGGCTCCAGCTCGTCGTAGGTAATGCCCCAGTCCTGAATCGTCATTCCTTTTGGAATCTTTTTCTCGCCGTAGCGTTCGATCGTTTTGGAGCGAATCTCGAAATCGTAAGGCAGAAAGCGTCCGTACTGCCCATTCCAGTGAGACCCTGCGCCGCCGAGACCGTCGCCCAAAAGGAAAGATCCGTACGTCCGCATCGGGAGCGCCCGCATTTTTTCGTTATTGCGGAAGGTGACGGTTTCCTTGGAGAGGTCCTGCATCATCTCATAGCGCAGCGCGTAACGGAGCTCGTCATGAGCCATGTAGTAATCGCTGGTGCTTCTGCCTTTTCCGCGTTCCAATCCAACAACCTTCACGCCGGCTTTCGTCAGTTCCGAAGCGATAATGCCGCCTGCCCAGCCCATACCGACGATCACAACGGGAACCTTTGGTAGCTTCTTGCTCATTTATGTCATCCCTTCCTGGTTATCAGTGGCCCATGTGGTCATGAAGACTTTTAGGCTCAATCTTCATAAATTCGTCCTTCTCGATATCTTTGGCGAAACTCATCTGGTTGCCAGGATAATTGCGCATTTTCCAGCCCTGCATGTCCTTGTTGCCGCCGTACATCGGATCGGCGTAAACGCCCTCGATCGTCATGCTGCGCAGAAGGCTAAAAAACCCTGTGGTCGAAGTTCCCGCAAGCTGATACTCCTTGCCTGCCTCAAAAACCTTCAAGGTCTCGTCTTGCTCTGCTTCGGTCAAATCAGTGAAGCGTTTGTTGTATTTCTTTTTGCTGTAGTCAGCCAGCCCTTGCAGCCCCAATGTGAAAATCTCCGCGCGTTTCAGGGAGGTTTGCATTCCTTGGGTCGGTTCTCCCGGGTAGAACGGACCGGTCATGTAATCTTTCGCATTGATTCCCCATGGACTGGCCAACTGGTGGTCGATGTAGAAGGCTACGCCCAGCTCTTTTGCGCCGGGGCCGTGCTCGTCCTGCGGAAAAATGCGCTCGCAAGCCGCTTCCGTCAATTGGAATTGCTCCTGATTGAAAAACATCAGCGCCTGGTTGTAGTTGACCGATTTCTCGACAACCTTCTCTACTTCCGCTTTCTGGCTTCCGAACAACGAACCACCCAGTACGCCTCCAACCACCAGCCCCCCGAGGGCGATCCCGGAATTCTTGAGGAATTCGCGCCGCGAGCTACTTTTGGGCTGTTTTGAGTTTGTATCTGCCACAGTAGTTCCTCCTTGATGTGTAAAATTAACTAGATAATTATTACCTAGTTCATGATAGTTCCAAAGAAAAATATCTGTCAAACGTTTAGGTGTTATTGTAATTTTCCAATAAAACAAACTTGGAAATCCCTACGCTGTCCAAAATGAAATTTCCATACAATTTTCACAAAAGATACATTTACTTAAAGCCGTTCTGCAAGTAGGATGAATAGTAGTTGCATTTACTTAGGTAAACATTTGAAAACGGATTCATCGCGCCGCTGAGCAGTCCGTTTTTTGGAAATCATAAACAGATGGAAGCAAAAAAATTGTTACCAACCTCTTGGTGTTCCGTCTATGAAAGAAAAGGATCATCTGCCAAAAAGCACCTTTAGGAGGATAGCCATTGAACTACATATATGGACACAAAATAAACCAGGCGGCTAGGAAATTTACCAAAAAATTGAATGAAAAGCTGTCTACCCAAGGGTTGTACAGCTCACAGTGGGGAATTATCTGGTGTTTGCATCAGCGAGGCTCCTTGACCCAGGTCGATATCAGCAATTATTTAAACGTGGAAGCCCCCACAATTACCAGATCACTGACCCGGCTGGAGGAGCTGGGATGGGTGATTCGCGAGGAAGGCGAGGATAAACGGGCACGCAAAGTTTCCCTGACTCCGCAGGCGAAAGAGATGCTCGCCACCTGGCAGAAAACCTCTGACGATCTGGAAATTATCGCCCTGCAAAATATCAAGGAAGAGGATTTGATCGTCTTTGACCGCGTCTTGCAGCAAATGATGAAAAATCTCGATTCGCTCTCTTGATCGTTTCAACATCGGTTACACGCTATCTGGCCAAAAAGCGCCGCTCCGATCCGGAGGGCGCTTCTTTGTGTTTTCCTATGATTCCAGTTGGCTGATCAGGGGGCTCTATTTGAGCTCTATTTGGAGCTCTCTTTTTGAGTGAAGCTACACTCTTGCTATGTCACTTCAGTGCCTCGTCAAATGCGCTTTCGATTTTCTCCGCTTCCTTCGACACCGCCAAAAGAATGTAGCGGCCCTTCGTCTTCAAGACATGTTTTTCCAATAAAAAGTACTCATCTGGGACGTAATCTTTGAATTTTTTCCCTTGCTCTTCTATTCGCTCCGCTATTTTTGCCTTGATGCTTTCTGCCTGACTATCATCCTTTGCGATCAGCACTGCGACCTCGTCAGCCCTTACGTTCGTCGGGGCTGTATACAGGATAAAATCCTCAACCTCTTCCTCGCCGAGCTTGTACAGCTTTTGAAGCTTTTTCGCGTCTCCCGCTTTCATATCATCCAGATGCACAGCCTGTTTGATTCGATCTCCTATTTCTGCCGCTGCAAGCTGACTCTCTTCCGTATTTTGTCCGGAACAGCCGGTTAATGCGGAAAGAGCAACGATACATGCAATCATCGAAACGAGTAATACTGCGTTTATTTTTCCAAGCCATTTTTGCATCATGCTTGGCCTCCTTTCCTATCTCCACTTACACGCTGCGGCGCTCTATGGCGGTGATCGGACGACCTGCTGGCCACCGGCAGCCTGATTCAGCGCTGACTGGCCAGCTCCTTTATCGACGGATCTTCCAAAAACGTATTCACGTTATAGAGCAGCAGCACATCGGTTATGTGGTTTTCCTGTATGAGCTCATCCAGGCGATCCTCGTAATACCGGAGGTCCACTACGTATATTTCCTCGAAATGAGCCGTCAGAAAGGGCAGAAAGCAGTTGGCATATGAGTCCTTGACGACAACGAGTTTTTTTCCATCCCCGGAACCAGTCGTGATTTTGATGAGTGGATGGTTGCCATTTAAAAAGACCGTGTATTTGTCTTTTTTCTTCAGGTTTTCCCTCTCATAAAGGGAATGGGTGCTCCTCTTTTCGCTTGCATACTCCACGCTATACGCTTCATCATCCTTTGGCAGATACAGGTCGATGCTGTCAGGGAGCACATGTCTGAATCCGCTTTTGGAAAAAAGCGAGCCATAGAAGTCATCAGTGGCCCGTTCAATCCGAAAATCCGCTTGCATCCTCGGCGTAAAGCCCATTTGCTTGCCAAGCTCCTGATAGGCATAGTAGGCTCCCCTGGTCGTCCAGTGATGGTCCGTTTTATAGTACAAATACTCTTCCTTTTTGGAACGCAGCGCAGGATAAACGTCCACAAAGGCAATGTCTTTGCTGAGCGCCTCTTTCACTTTTTCCATGTACGTTCGTTCTTCGTCCCCAGTGACATGGGCAGGCAGCTTTTCTTCCAGCACGCTGGCTGCAGTCGGCACCAGCATCATGTACGTATGGAGCCCCGGCAATGATTTGGCAAAGCCGTTTATGGCTTCCGCCTTCTCTTCCAGATCGCCGTCCTCCGGTTTCCCGAATTTTTGAATCAGAAATCCGTCCTTGCCTACATAAACCCCGTTGCTCTCCTTTTTCCCCATCAAGCGATCCGCTTCCGATTTTACGCCGATCCAAAAGTCTCGAAAAACAAACTGGTCAGACAGGTACTTCTCGAAATGGGCAGTAAATGTTCCATTCATACCTTTTTCCAGTGAAAAGGACGGAAGCTGCTCCAACATTCTGTTTTCTGACTCGGAAAACTCGCGTGTCGGCGCACCCGTGTTCAGTACCAGCAGTCCGCCGATAAACATTAGAAATACCAAACCAAGCATCCATTTGGACAGCTTGTCATCTCTCAGCATGAATACCCCCTCCTGCCAAGCCTGCTGATTTGCATGCACACCACCGCATCCGGTTAAAAGCGAAAGTAAAGAAACGGATTGTACGTTTCATTGACCAGATGAGCCGTCGAAAGAAAAAGCAGACCGACGTAGACAGCGGTACCGATGAGCATTCCGGCGATGTTCAGCCTTTCCCGCAGAACAGAAAACGCCTTGTGGGGAAGCGGGGTTGAGCACATAGCCAATGCGCTCAGCAGGACGAAATGGGTCGATAAATCGTATAGCGCTTTGCTATCTACGAGCGAATGCCCGCCTAGTCCAAACAGCGTGCCAATAAATGCCCACGCGGTGGACAGGTCTTCGATCTCGAAAAATACCCAGCCGACGATCACGATCAGCAGTGTATACAGATGTCCGACGAAGCGAGTCCTATACTTCAGCCAATCGAGCAGAAACCGCTTTTCCAGCGCGAGAAAACAGCCGAAGTACAATCCCCACAGGATGAAATTCCAGTTCGCCCCGTGCCATAGTCCGGTCAACATCCAAACGACGAACAAATTCCGAAGCTGTTTGGCCGTCCCCGCCCGATTCCCTCCAAGCGGTATGTAGACGTACTCCCGGAACCAGCTACCCAGCGAGATGTGCCACCGGCGCCAAAACTCCGTGATGCTTCGGGACACGTACGGGTAATGGAAATTTTTCAGAAAGTCAAAGCCAAGCATTTTCCCTAGGCCTCGGGCCATATCCGAATAGCCGCTGAAGTCGAAATAAATCTGGAAGGTAAAGGCGATGATACCCAGCCATGCCGAAAGCACTGTAAGCTCAGCCACAGGCGTCGCTTTCACATTCGTCCAGAGCAGTCCGATGTTGTTGGCCAGAAGCACCTTTTTTGCCAGCCCTTTGACAAACAATTCGGCCCCTTCTCCAAAATGCTCCATGGTTACCTTTCGGGCTGCGAGCTGCTTTGCAATATCGCCGTATTTCACGATCGGCCCTGCGACCATTTGCGGGAACATCGTCACATAGGCGCCGAAGGAGATGAAATTTCGCTGTACAGCCACTTTTCCCAGATAGACGTCAATGACATACGACATCGTTTGAAAGGTGTAAAAGGATATTCCCACCGGGAGCGGAAGCTCTGCCGCATGGATGTTCAGGCCGAACAGATCATTGATCGCAGCGACGAGAAAGCCGTAGTATTTGAAGAAACCGAGGACCCCCAGACTTGATATGATGGAGACGATGAATATGGCTCTGGCAATGCCCTTGCGGCTTCTGTATTTGTCGATCATGCGGCCGTTCATATAGTCAAATGCGGTAGAGAAGATCATGAGAAACAGGTATACGGGTTCTCCCCATGCATAAAACACCAGACTTGCCGCAAACAAGATGCCATTCCGAAGCATGCGCGGTGACAGGTAATAAACAAGCAGCACCAGAGGGAGAAATAGGAAGAGGAATAAGAGACTGCTGAATACCAAGGCTTTCCCCTCCTGGAGTAATTTTTGTTTTTGGGCAAGCTTGCTCGCATAAGGCGTTGCCCAGCATGTTTGGACGCTGCGGGCATGTTTGAGCGCTCAGGAAGAGAACTGCCCTGCAGCCCTCCTGAACCGAATGCAGGGCAGCGAATCTATTTTTGACGGTTCTTGATAAACTCCAGCATGAGAGGATAAAACTCCGCTTTGAAGTGAATGCCATCCGCATCATGCAGATCGGATCGACCTGTAAAAAGCGGCGACAGATCGATATATTCCACCTGCTCCTTTGCAGCCAGCTCCTTCAGTCCCTGATTGTACTCGCCGATCGTGTTATAGCGGGGCTCTTTTTTCTCTGCCTCCGCTGTGACCGGCGTGACGGTAAGGATCGAGATTTTTGCATTCGGCAGCTTTTCTTTGATTTGGCCGATCAGTTTTGCGTATTGATCCAGCGCATAGGCAACCGGATTCTCTACCGGCCAGAGGATGTCATCCGACCCTAGCTGGATGTAGATATGCTCCGGGTTTCTTTTG
The DNA here is from genome assembly GCF_037964015.1 of Brevibacillus sp. FSL K6-6036. Taxonomy (NCBI): domain Bacteria; kingdom Bacillati; phylum Bacillota; class Bacilli; order Caryophanales; family Paenibacillaceae; genus Brevibacillus; species Brevibacillus sp. FSL K6-6036. The sequence continues at coordinate 1,187,807 of NZ_CP150173.1, read as the reverse complement.
ACCAGATCGTCAATGTCCTCCAGAGCAAACTCGGCCGTTTTCCCGGCGCCGGCAGCCACATTCGCTTCGTCCAAAACATCATGGAAGGACAGCCCTTCCGTAATGGAATCTCCCAAAAATACGCTCGTTTGAAAAACGGATGGCAACGAAGGCTTCGCAGCGGGCTCTTGCTGGTTCGCTGCGGGAGTGGAAAGAGATGTTCCCTGGCTGCTTGCCGTTTCCTGGCTTCCGCACGCCGCCAGCGATGCCGCTGCGACCCCTGTGAGCAAAAATGTCATCCATTTTTTCGTCATATCGATGTCCCTCTCTTGTACATGTATTTCCAAGCCTTGCGCTTGCAAGAGATAGCGTAATCCGGGCAGATAAAGATCAGATGCAGATGAGATCAAGATAAATAAAAAAAGTGCAGAACCTGCAGTTCTACACTTTTTTCGGCAAATAGAAGTAAAACAATACGCCCTCCGCTGTATTGGCCACCCCATAAGCTGCACCGTGCAAATCCAATATTTTTTTGCAGATCGCCAGTCCCAGCCCGGTGCCGCCCTTTGAGCGCTGGCGCGAAGGCTCCCCGCGATAAAAGCGGTCCCAGATTTTCTCCAGATGCTGCTTCTCGATATGGACCCCTTTGTTTTCCACACAGACCTTTACGCTTCCCTCCTCTTCCATAGCCGTAATGGAAATCGACTCCTTCTCCGGCGAGTAGCGGATCGCGTTTGTCAAAAAGTTGGTGATGACTTGTTCGATGCGATGCTGGTTGGCGATGACTTCGACCGGAGCCAGATCGGTATGAAGCTGCAGCTGCTTTTTGTCCAGCTCCAGAGACAACTGCTGGCATATTTGCCGGATCACCGTATCAATAAAAAAAGCATCGAGCTTCAGCTTGTACGTACCGGACTCGAACTTCGCCAATTCAAGCATATCGACGATCAGCATGTCCATCCGGTTCACTTCATTTTCCATCGCTTCCAGATAATGCTCCCGCTTGTGACTCGCGACGCCGTCCCTGACAATCGAGATGCAGCTTTTGATCACGCTCAGCGGCGTTTTCAGTTCATGCGAGACGCCCGCGATAAATTCCTTCCTCGTGTTTTCCAACTGTTTTTCCTTCTCGATGTCCTGCCGCAGCTGTTTGATGTGCGAATGCAGCGTATCGGAAAGCTCATTGATTGTCTGAGAAAGATCGCCAATCTCGTCTTTGGAGGCAATGGAGATTTTCTCCGAGAAGTCCAGCGCGGCAATCTTTTTCGTCGTGCGGTTGATGAGCAATAGCGGCCGCGCAATCCGTTTGGAGTAGTAAAACGAGAGCAACAGAATCAGGATCATCACAAACAGAATCAGATACACGTAGTATGCCTGGATCATCTGTACGGCCTCGTCAACAGGCTGCAGCGAGGTCATCGCGATGACATAGGCGGGTTCTCCGCCGACGATTATCGGGTCGATCATGATTTTGTACTTTACGTCGTTTTCCTCATAATCAATCATTTGCAAACCTACAGGCTGCTTCTTCTCTTTCCCCAGCAGCAGATTGGCCTGGAATTCTTTGACCCGGTCTATAAACAAGTGGTTGGAATAAACAAATCTGCTGGCGCGGTTTCCGTCAGGCAGTTGGACCTTGGTGATGTGGCCATAGAGAAAGTAGGAGGGAAATTCTTCATGCTCCTCTGCCGGATTATCAAAGCTCGGAATGATTTCGTGCTCTTTCTTGGCCATCTGCTGGTTCTCCCAGGCAATATTTCCGTTTCCCAGCCCCACCCGATACGTGACCGCTGCCGAATCCACCGTGATGCCATTCAGAATCACACGCTCCCCTTCGCGAAGAAAAGGATTCTTCTTAGAAATTTCTTCGGCACCCACGAGGCTGTACAGCGGAACGGTTATCGTCTCCCCTGCGATGCTGTGGTCTTGATCAGGATCGAGTTTGACCTCGATATAGAAGTCGTCAGTTCCTTTCAAATTGCCCAGCTTGTCAACGGTGGTAATCCATGTATTGTGCTTGCGGTAAAACTCTTCCTCCAGCTTGTCGATTGCGTGTGTATCGCCGCCGCTATTTGCGTAGGCTGTTTCAAAGCTTTGGAGGCTTGCCTGAATATTATCCACTTTTTTATTCACATAAAACTGCTTGAAAAATACGGTTTGACCGACAAAAATGACGGCCAAAATGAACAGGCACAAGGCGCTTGTCAGCAGAAACAATTTGAATACGATGCCCGTTCTCATGCGTGCTCCTCGAATTTATAGCCCGAACGGACAACCGTCACAATACATTTTGCTTTATCCCCCAGCTTGTATCGCAAATTGCGGATATGGCTGTTCACCGTGCGGTCATCTCCAGCGAAATCATAGCCCCAGATTTTGGTGATCAACTGCTCCCTGTTGATGATGATCCCTTTGTTTTTCATGAGATAGGCGAGAATTTCAAATTCTGTATGCGTCAGGCTGCTGTTCTTTCCATCCACCGTGACGGTACGGGAAGGCAGGTGCATCACAATGCCGCTGCCTGATAAAGTGTCATCGGCTGAAGCTCGCGGCAGCTGCCGGCTTTCCAGAAGCCTTTTCGCCCTCGCAAGCAAAATCGGCGGGCTGAACGGCTTCGTAATATAATCATCCGCACCCAGCTCAAACCCGAGCAGGGTGTCATCTTCATCCGAGCGGGCGGTCAACATGATGATCGGAACGTTGGATATTTTGCGAATCCGCTGGCAAACAGACCACCCGTCGATTTTCGGCAGCATGATATCCAAAATGATCAGATGAACGTCATGTTCCTGGAATAAAGCCAAAGCTTCTTCGCCGTCGACTGCTTCCAGCACTTGATAGCCTTCATGCAGGAAATAATCCTTGATGATTTCACGTAAGATCTCTTCGTCTTCTACGACTACAATTGTTTTTTGCATCATGTTTGTACTCTCCGTTACAAGGTTTATCTGTAGCTTTGCCAAGGATGGGCCGGTGTGGCAAGTGTAAATCGGAGGCAAGACCGGAAATCTCCGGGACTTGTTACATACCATCCTACCTATCAAGTCTACTGAAACAGGTGGCGGGATTCTATCTTTTTTGCTGTTTGGGTTTGTTTTATCTGTTGCGTCCTATTGGATTATCCCGGTTCTCGCAGAGTTTTCGCTACAATAATTGGATTAATTTGTAAAGATACTAAAAAGGTTTTTATTGAACATTATATGAAATTAATAAAGAAGATTTACAATATAGTGGGTAAATGGTAAAAATAGTATATACCAAATTTTAGGAGGTATTTTCAATGAAAAAGATCGTCCTAAGCATGCTCAGTCTTGCACTTTTATCCAGTGTAGCTGTCGCAGCATCTGCAAATGAAGCTTCGACGAATTCTGTGATTAAGCCACAAGCAATCTTCTACGATAGAGAACCAAACGATAAAAGGGCCGATGCCAACTTTTTCTCTATTGGCGACGGAAACCAAATCTCCGGGACACTCCCGATAGGGGACGCTGCGGACTGGTATACATTTACTCCATCGACAACCGGAAAATATCGTTTTTATTTTTCCCATTCGTCCCTCCAGTTTTATTCAATGGTTGTTAAAGGGGATGGCGTTGGAACAGTAGGAAAAATTGAATATAATGACCCAATTAAGTATTTTGACGCCACAGTAGAGGCAGGCAAAACTTACTATATTGAGGTCAGTGGCGGTAAGGACGATACTGCTGATTTTGGTTATGATATTTACACGTACAAAATTAATTAATGAAATGAAAGGAACCACTCGGATAACTCCGAGTGGTTTCGCTTTCCCTTATTCGCTACTGCCGTTTTTCCGGGCTTGCGTTAGTTTTCTAATCAGATCACACTCAAACTCAGCAAGACTTATTTCCATTGGCTGGCATCTACCGGTTTTGCTTTGATCAACTCAGCGACAATTTCTTGTTGCTGCGGAAGATCTTCCTGGAAGGTTACCTGGTAGCCGAGATCGTTCTCTACCCAAAAATAACTGACATTGTCAACTTCATCCGGCGAGCTCAACCTTCCATCTATTTTATATTTTTCTGTGCGGAATACTTTTTTCCCCTCTATTTGCAAAGGAGTCGTCTTCAAGCCAATTTTTTCGCCATTAATAATTTCGTGAAAATAGGTGCCCGTCTTCTGAATCTCTTCATACGTGCTCGTGTCTTTTTCCTGATCAAAATAGAAGCTGTTTTTCCATTTTCCAGGTTTGTTGGTTCTTGCAAACTCCACGAAGAAGCCCATTGATGTGCGGTCCGTATCTCGATAGTACGCCCAAGCTCCAGATGCTTCAAAGATTTCAAGAAATTGCATGGGAAGCTTCGGAGTAAATCCGAGCAACTCCTGCGCATAGCGCAAGTCTTCTGTGTCATAGACGTTTGTTTTGAACTGACCCTTCTGATTTTCATATTGCTTCAACATGTCTTGGTCAGGGAATTTCATCGAGGAAATCACTTTCAACATTTCTTCATCAGAAACATCAAACTCTCTGAGCTTATATTGAAGGCCTTGGTCCTCCCAAAAATAGGCGGTCAGCGAGTCCGATACCCGTGTCAGCTTTAGAATGTCCATTCCATTCAGCTTCAGCGTTTCTTTCTTGATATCCGGGGATTGCTGATTTTCCAACAAGGCATCATCATGCTCGGCTCCACTAGGAAGAATCACCATATCATATAAGTAGTGGCTCTTTCCTTCATATTTGTTAAAACCAATATCCACTTTGGACAGCTTTTGATCATCCAGATACAAGGTAACATAGGCCAAGCTTAACTCCGGCAAGTCCGGCACCTTGAACGGTGTGGGCGATACCTTTACCGCCTTTTCCAAGCTGCCGTAGCTCCGATGAGAAGAATTGAACAGAAGGCGCTCTTTTCCCGTTTCCGCAATGGTTGCCGGGCTGCTTGCCGGAGCAGGTGCAGGCGCGGCGGCGTTTGTTAATGTCGCTACACCGAGACCGGCTACACAGACAACCGCCAGAGCCGACAATTTATACGTTCCCTTTTTATATGCTTTGATCATGGTAATTCTCCTTGTCATTTCGCTTTTGTTGGTCGTACCCCAAAAATACAGCAGTTGGGGCTGAGCGGATTTGGACGCAAACCGCTTCAAACATTCAATCATCGTCAAGCCATAAGGAGTCGCTGCTTGTTCTCCGAGAACCTCCAGAACGCAGGCATCGCAGGCGATCTCCCTGGCCGCTTTCATTCTTTTTACACAGATCCACACGAGCGGATTCATCCAGTGAATCGCCAGGACAAAGCTGCTGAGCGTATTCCACCACATGTCTTTTCTTTTGCAGTGGGCCAGCTCGTGTGACAAAATATGTAGTAGCTGGGAGGGGGCCAACTCTTTCACGACCGCTTCCGGGACGAAGATCCACGGATGAATCAATCCGGCGATAAACGGGCTTTTTGCATAGTCCCCTGTGTACAGCGGGATTGGCTTCTTTATACCGAATTTCCTTTGACATTCATCCATGACAGACAAGATCTGCGGGTCTGTTACAGGCGTGAGCGTTTTGCGTCGATTTCTCAACCGGAACAGGCAGGCAAACAAATAGCCTATGAACACAATGGCCCCGGCAAACCAGATCGCCGATACGACTTGTACTCCCAGCGGATAGCCAACCTGCGAGAATTGACGTGCTTGCGTTTCATCCTGCAGCGCGATCGCTACAGGCTGCACATGATTTTTTTCAAGAGCCGTGCTATGATTGTTTTGTGGTATTTTATTCTCTTCGCTGTTTCGAGAAATGTCATGGGACAGGCTGCTGCCTTCCACATGAATCATCGAAACGGCATTTTTTATCGTTGCGGCAACATTAAATATGCTTGCCGGGCTGCTTGGCAAATCAGGCAAAAGCAGTCTGACCAACACGAGCAGCCACAGCGCATGCTGAAGGCGGGGACTCAGACGATGCCGAAACAATTTTTGAATGGCCATCACCAGCAGGACCACTGCGCTCGCCGCTAGTGTGGAATCGAAAAACCATAAAAAAACGTCGCATAGGATCTCCATGTGTTTGTACCTCAACGATGGCCTCCGGCATTTCGCCTTCTGTCGCTATCGTTTTTCTCCCTTTTTTTCCTCAAGTATCTTCTGCAGCTGCTCAATCTCCTTCTCGGACCAATCGCCCTCTTCCAAAAAGTTGGTCACCATCAGCTTTGCCGCTCCGCCAAACACTCTGTTTACAAACGATTTGCTTTCCGCTTTGACGCATTCTTTTTCGGTAACCGCCGGGTAGTACAGATAGCTTCTACCCGCCTTCTCGAATCCGATCGCCTTTTTTTTCACTAGCCTGTTCAGAAAGGTGCGAACCGTCTGATCGCTCCATTCGATTTCGGCCGGCAGTTGAGCTGCGATTTGCTCCGCGGTGAGCGGACTTTGCTTCCAAATCACCTTCATGATTTCCCACTCGGATTCGGATATTCTCGGAATGTTGGTCATATGCTTCACCTCCTATCGATTGGAAACCATTATTTACAAATGTAAATATAACAGCCGACTTCAAGTTTTACAAGCGTAAATTCATTTTGTTCAGGTCAGCAGCATCATGAAACAAGCTTGCGCAACAAAAAGCGGAGATGGCGTTCGAGGTGCTTCTCTTTAAACGAAAAAGCAGTAGCTGCGGCTTGAGCAGAACAATGGGATGGCAGTGCGGCTGATGTCCATTCTGTCTGGAACAAAAAAAGGGGCTGATCGCCCCATCTGCACTTTTTGCTTTCCCGTGAAAAAAATGTTCTTGTGATCTTCCCGTACTCTTACAAAAACCGCCGATGCACCTTTTTCCCGTCATACGTAAACTGTACAGGCCGATCCTCGATCACCGTTTCAAGATGGACATTTTTCCCCCACATGCGATAAATGTAAGGAATCGTCTTCTCCACGTATTTGACATCCAGCTCCAGTCCTTCAAAATGGTGCTTCAGGTACAGCTCGCCAGCCCGCAGGTAGTCGCCGTCGTGGACCATGACATACGGGAAGCCGCCATTGACGCGGGTAACGGCGAGACCATCCCGGACATCCTCCCATGCCTTGTCAGTCACGACCCACTCGTTCCCCTGCTTGCCAAACATGTACAGATCGAGCTTGCCGACCAAATCCTTGGTCAAGTAGTTGCGGATAAAGCTGATGTCAGACTCCAGCTCGCGGACTTCAAAAATTTTGGCGCGTCCCTGCCCCGGCTTCCGTCCGAAACGCTCCTGCTCCTCCTTGGTCGGATTGTCCCAGCGGCGTTCAATGTCTTCGAAAATTTTCAACCCCAAATGATACGGATTAATGCTCGTCGGCGAAGGCTGAATGACAGAGGAATGCAGCTTGGCAAATTCAATCGTCTCCGCTTCGGTCAGGTCCATTTCGCGCAAAATCCGCATGTGCCAGTAGGAGGCCCAGCCTTCGTTCATAATCTTCGTCTCCAACTGCGGCCAGAAATAGAGCATCTCATCCCGGACGATCGTCAGGACATCACGCTGCCAATCGTCGAGAATCTGGCTATGCTCCATAAGAAAGAGCAGCAGGTCTTTCTCCGGTTCTGGCGGAAATTTGCGCGCCGGCTTCTCCGGCTCCATCTTCTCTTCTGCACGGTCCAGCCGCCACAAATCGTCGTATGGGGTGCTGCGCTCCGCTTTGGCTGCCGGTTTATTCCCCGCCTCCTCTACCTCCCGCTTCCATCTCAGCTTGGGACGCAAGAGGCTCGGGTCGATGTGCTCCTGAACGGCCAGGCAAGCATCGAGCAAGGATTCGACCGCTTCCTTGCCGTGCTCGATTTCGTATTGGCGGATGCGCTCCGAGCTCGCTGCCATGCTCTCGACCATGTCCCGGTTGGTGTTGGAGAAGCGGGCGTTGTTTTTGAAAAAGTCGCAATGCGCCAGGACGTGGGCGACGATCAGCTTGTTTTGGATCAGGGTGTTGCCGTCAAGAAGAAAGGCGTAGCACGGATTGGAGTTGATCACCAGCTCGTAAATTTTGCTCAGGTTGAGGTCGTACTGCAGCTTCATTTTGTAAAAGGACTTTCCAAAGCTCCAGTGCGAGAAACGGGTCGGCATCCCGTACGCGCCGAACGTGTAAATGATGTCCGCCGGGCAAATTTCGTACCGCATCGGGTAAAAATCAAGGCCGAAGCCTTTGGCAATCTCCGTAATTTCGTCTATGGCACGCTCAAGTTCTTTGCGCTCTTCATTGGTCATTGTTGTCCCCCCAAGTCTTTCCGTCCTTATCTTATGTATATGGGGAGTGCTTGGGATTAGATGAGGGTTGCTGAGCAATTTTTGTGTGGGTAATTCGTTCGTTGTTTTATGAAGGCGTCACGTGAAAAAAAACTGTTGGTGATATTCTTCTGCTCTTACAGGCTTTCATCGAGGAATGAATCTAACTGAGTAATGAAATCTACGAAAGGATTGGAACCTTCATGAAAATCAGCATGGGAGAGAAAGGTACTGTTTATGCTGTATCCGTTTTTTTCAAACCCGTATTGATATACATTAATGGCCGGGAACATGCTGGAGTAATACTCCCTAAGATCATTTTCAGGCGAATTGTATCTGGCATCGCTGTAGCAGATACTGTGCTGCCACTGTGGGTGCTGAGGCCCGAGACGGGTACTTATGCTCAGCAGTACGATTGTTCCATCTGCTTTGTTTTTATATATGTAGTTTTTTTGCCGTCCGAATATGGATGTAGCGATGTCCTCTTGCTGCGGCCCCAGGATACTGTCTGGAACGGTTAATAGGTTATTGCTGCCTTTTACTACCTCTTCATAGTTGGCTCGTCTGAAGTCCTCTGCCAGCTTCTCTGTTAGTCTTTGAAAACGTTCACTGCTTTCCTCTGTAAAGACGTTCCCCGCATCAACCATATGAACTTTTGCAACGATGCTATAAGCAAATCCTCCTAAAATAAAGGCCGATATGTACCCAGCAATAAGCAGTATCACCTTGTATTTTTTCATGTAGTACCACCTCTAGTCTCGATCTTTTGGCGAAATAGTATATAAAACTATTAAAGCATGGTTTCTATTTTTGTATATAATTACCTGTAGGGCATCGATAGAATCCCCCCTACTACCATAACGTTGTTCTGGCACAACGAATTTTAATGAGAAAGCGAGTTTTGCCCAAATGGAAACCGACCGCGAGCCCCTTGTGAACAGATCGGTAGAAGCAATCCGCCGTTCATGTCCTGACTTGCCCATCACAAGCGCTGTCCCCATCAATCTCGGCCAAAACAACGACGTGCTGCTGGTAAACGACGAACTGATCTTTCGCTTTCCCAAATATGCAGAGGGGATCAGGAAGCTTCGCCTGGAGGTACGGATTCTGGAAAAGATTCAAAGCCGGGTCTCTCTGGACGTCCCCTGTCCGCTCTATCATTGCCTCGATTCCAATCAGGTCGGTCGGGCATTTGCCGGATATAAAAGGATTGGAGGAGAGCCGCTCTGGAAACGCCTCATCCACGCGGAAAACGCCCCTCGACTGGCAGGACAGCTCTCCCGATTCCTCGATAAGCTGCACAACTTGACTGTGGACGTTCTGGATATAGACGGTCTTGGGGCGGAAAATGGCGCTGCTGTTTGGTCAGACCTCTACGAGCGCATCAGAGAAAAGCTGTTCCCCTTTATGCGGCTGGATGCACAGAAATGGGTAGAGCAGCATTTCGAGACCTTTTTGCAGGATGAGACCAACTTTGCCACGCAGCCTGTACTGATCCACGGTGACGTCGGACCCGGGAATATTTTGTACGACAAAAATGATGACCGCATCACGGGAATAATCGACTTCGGGTCTTCCGGATTGGGCGATCCTGCCATTGATTATGCTGGTCTGATCGCCTCATATGGCGAGCCGTTTTTCAATGAACTGTTGAGGCATTCCCCGGACATCGAGGCACATTGGACAAGGGCCAAATTTTATAGGGGAACCTTTGCTCTGCAAGAGGCGCTGTTCGGACTGGAAAACAACGATCAGGCTGCGTTTCAAAACGGAATAAAAGGCTATACGTAGCGAACCGAAGCTCGTCCCGCTCTCGCCGAGAAAAACGGCGTCCTTCCCCCGGACGCCGCCATCGGCACAAGAACCCGTATCCCCGTTTTGTTGCAATTACCTCTGGATGATGTCGCGTACACCTGTATAGATAAGTGCAGCGGAAAATACCAGTATCGAGATAATGCCCAGTCCATCCACGACAGGGTTCAGGCCGGAGAGGAAGGAACCTTCCAGAGGCGTTTTCAGAAAAGCATAGCCTCCGACCAAGCCGCCAAGAAGCGAGAGCCATTTGTTCATCTGTGCGTCACCTCCCGTTCACCCAGCTCTAACTTCTGCTGGATTTACTACACCCTATGCGAGAGGTGGCCAAGCGGTTTAGACAGAAGTACAAGGCGTGTTCATCAATTTGCAATTGGGCATTGCTCTTCCTGTAAGGTACAATAGAAGCAGCGAGTCAGTTGAATTGACCATTTCCTCTTCAAAGGAGCGATATACGTTGCGTACCTTCTTATTGCTTGGCGCGATCAACGGTTTTTTGTCCGTTGCACTCGGCGCGTTTGCAGCCCATGGCTTGAAGCAAAAGCTGGATGAGTATTTGCTGGGCGTCTTTCAGACCGGCGTTACCTACCAGGCCACACATGCTCTCGCCTTGATCGCGGTTGCCTTGCTCATCAAGTTTTTCCCCGGTTCCTCCACATTGACCTGGGCAGGCTGGTGCTTCTTTTTCGGCATTGTCCTGTTTTCCGGCAGTCTCTATGCCCTCAGCTTGACCAACATCAAGGTGCTGGGTGCGATTACCCCGTTCGGGGGCGTGCTTTTCCTGGTCGGCTGGGCGCTGCTTGCCATCCAGGCGTGGAAAACAGCTTCTTAACCTACTCATTGTCTTTACACCATGCGGCTTCTTCTTCGACGGAGAAGCCGTTTTCCATTCTGCAACAGAATTCGGACTGCCGCGCCTCCCTGTTCGCCAGGCTGCCGCGATTTTGAGCAGACGCGGAATTGACATCTTCAGCGAAAATGCCTAGCACGGCACCCGGGCCTTTGCCATATCCTGTAGGTGAGTTTCCCCGAAGGAGCGAACCGGATGGCAAAACACCCGTTTTCTCATCAGCCGCCTTACTTTTACGGCATGACAGATATGTACATGCAAATGGGCTTTTACCCCTATCCAGGACAGACAGCCGAAGAACATCCCGATGCGAACGTTGGCATCCCTTTGCCCATGGCCATGGCCATGCAATGCAAATACTACCTCGGCCAGACCGAACCATTGACAGCGGGGGGCGGCACTTCTGCCTGGGCGGCGCTGGTCAATCCGCTCCGCTCTGAAGTCCATCTGTTCGTAAATGAGTATGTAATCACGAACCGCTCTGCCGCCTATCCGGCTGAAGCACAGCTTTGGTTCGGCAAAGCCGCTTCTCTCGGCAATCCTACCGTATCCCAGTTCGTCACACCCGGATTTGTGCAGCTCTCCCCCTGTCCACAGCCCCAAGGTCAGATCGTCTACGATACCGGCCCGCTTCCCATGAACGGCACTGCCTCGGCTACGCGGGTCGTCTCTCCCAGCTCATCCGTCGCCGCCGAAAAAACCGGCCATTGGATACTGGGTCCCGGTACAGCTCTGCTATTTTATTTTCCCGGGGAGGGAGAAGCTGTCGATTTGATCGTTTCGCTCGGATGGTGGGAGCAGCCGATGTACCGATAAAAACCGCTACACGTTGGCGGTTTTTTCGCGTCTTCATGCACATCCCAATCCAAGTCGCAGAACAGTCGGGAGGCCTTTGAAACGATAAAAGCTGTTGCCAGAAAACGACTCATTAGTCCGTTGCTATCCGCGGCTTCTGCCTTCGACCACCCAGGTAGAGAGTTGTCGCCAGCAGCACCAGATCAAGCTCATACCCGCTTTTGCCTCCGCTTCCTATCAAGCCGTTTTGCCATTTTACCGTAACAATGGCACCGATCATGATGGCTGCCAGCGCCCATGCCGCATAGCGGGTGGCGATACCGAGGATCAACGCCATTCCTCCGAGCAGTTCCACGGCCAGAACAGGATAAGCCAGCCATTCCGGCAAACCGTAGCTGACAAACGATTCTCCGACCGGCTCCATCCCCTTTTTCAGCTTCGCAAGGCCATGCGCCCAGAATATCAGTCCGGTTACGAACCGCAAAAATAGAAACGACGCCTGCTCGATCCCCTTTCCCCAAGAAACGGCTGCTGTGTCGTCTTCCTCCATCCGTTTCTGCATCTTTGCGACCTCCTTTTCTCTTTTTCTACTACTCTATGCTCCCTGTCGGACAAACAGGAAAAACCCGAACAGAAAAAGTCCGGGCTTTCGTGACGGATTCGGTGCTGCATATGGCTCTGATTCGGCTTCGACTCTGCATACCGTACTGCGTTCGTAATCTATTTGGCACTGCATACGATATTACACCAATATCTCACGTTGGCATCGTTCGTCCGGCTCAGCCTGCAGATACTGGACTGGCCAACCTGCGTTGCTTCTTTTCGTAAAGACTGCGCCCCGCTCCGTAAAACACGAGACTGATGACGGCGAGTGCCGCCATGACGAGGAACATGACCGGTCCCCCATAAGAGGATAAAATCATGCCGCCGGCCCACGGGCCCAAAAAATTGCCCAACTCACTAAAGCTTTGCGCTCCATAATAGGTTCCCCTCATGTGTGCGGGAGAAATCTGATCGATCTGGGCGTATTCTGCTGGAACGATCAGTATTTCACCAAGAGTAAATACAATCATCGCAATGATGAATGAGCTCCATTCCTGGGAAAAGGCAAAGCCAACCTCGCCTGCAGCCATCAAGAGCACTCCCCCGACCATCCGGCGAAACAGCGTTAAGCGCTCTGCCCATCTGGTCAAAGGGGCCTGCAGCAGCAGAACAGTCACTCCGTTGACGCTCATCATCACGCTGAATAAAGCCACGCCCTCCTTGATGTTCTGCTGCAGATACTGAGAGAGTGTGACGGACATCTGGCCATGTACCGTAACCAAGAGTACGCCTCCGAGCACAAACATCAGCAGGACGACATCGCGGCCAAGCACCTGCCACATCTTTGCAACTTGCGGTTTTTCCGCCAACTGGCCGGGCGCGTCCCCTACCCGGTACTTTTTGCAAACATACGAGAGCAATATGGCGAACAGCAAATAGGTCATGGCAGTCAGCACAAACGTGAAGCCGCTGCCCGCGATTCCGAGAAAAGCCCCCAGCATCGGCCCGATGGAGAAGCCCAGGTTGATCGCCAAATACCGGTTGGCGAAGACGCGAAACCGCTTGTCCTCCGGTGTCAAATCTCCCATCAGCGCTTTGGATACGGTACCGAAGAAGGCGCTGGCCAATCCCCTCAAAATACTGTTGAGAAGGAGTATGAACGGGTCGTTGGTGACGACAAATCCGGCGAAAGCGACTGCCATCAAAAGCATGGACAGAAGCATCAGCTTTCTGCGACCGAACAAGTCGGACAGCAGGCCGCCCAGAAATCCTCCGACCATTCCGGCCAAGGGACCGGCACCGATAATCACGCCGATCTCTGCAGGCGACAGCGACGTCGTCTCGCTCAGCATAATCGCCAAAAACGGCATGCTCATCGACTGCGTCAGCATGACGAATACGGTGCCTGCCATCAGCAGATGGACAACGGGATGTTGGGCGGCCCACGCTTCTTTCAGCCTGTTCATCGCTCGCTTCCTCCATCGTAGAAGTATTGCGACAACATGTCAGGCAGTTTGGCAAAGACCGCGTCCCGTATGCTATAGCCCTGCACCGTTGTACTGTCAGCGTAGTGGGCGCGGATCAGGCCTGCCCTGCGCAAAGCCGTGACATGGTGATGAACGGTGCTTTTGGCGAGCCCGACTGCTGCCTGCAATTCGCTCAATGTGCATGTTTTCTGGGCAAGCGTACGAAGGATGAGGAGGCGCTTCTCGTCAGCCAGGCATTGGGTAGTCGCCAATAGCTGCCTCACTGGGTTTTGTTTCACAATTTCTCCGTCAATGACCGGGTACAAGACCGTCGCCATGCCGCGATAAAAGTCAAGAATCGTGGTCGGTGTACAGTGAGCCTGAGGAACAAGCACGACGCGTTTGAGACTCTCTGTCGGCTCGATCCAGATGCCATTTGTCGCTTCATCGATCAAGAACGGCGCCTCGATGCTCTTTGCCCGCTCCCGCAAGTATCCCGCGCTTTCTTTCAAAGAAGCCAAAACAGCCTGCTCCTGACGGGAAAAGTAATGCTCATTCCAGCTAGACAAAAGCCTCAAGGAGCGATCACGAATTTCTCCCAAATTGAGTGGAATGGAGTCGACCCAGGGTGCCATCCGCTCATACATCTCTCCGGCAGGCAGCGAGCCCAGCCAGTCAAGGAATTCGCCGACCGTCTCCTTTCGGGGTGACTGTGCAGCCAAAAGAACGATCCGGTGGAGCACCTCCCAGCGCTCATCCTCCAGTTCTGCAGCAAAGGACGCTGGCAGCAGTTGTTTTGTTTTTTCTCTCCAGGCAGGTTCGAGAAAATAGCTTTTCACTTCCTTTTGATGGGTGTATGCATAAAAGCTGGTTATACATTCGTACACAGGAGAGAATTCGATATCTATAGAATACATATTTTTCATTCGATCACCATCGAATATTTATTTGATGATTCAACTTTACCCCTCCTGTTTGTTTTTTGTCAATAGGAGCACTGGATCCCTGGCGTCCTTCCCGTTTTGCATCTGGCATTACAAGGACGTGATGCGACTGGTTATCTGCTAATTTTTAAAATGTGAGTGCGTTTTTCATGTTGACGAATGTGAACAGGAAAATATATACTAAACACGATATTGATAATGATAATCGTTATCATATATTTACTTTGGAGGTCTCATATGAAATCTACAGTTATCAAACGTCTTTACAGTACAACCTTGATCACCGCTTTCCTGTCGGGATCGCACATCGCTCTTGGTGTTCCGTTTGCTGCACATGCCGAACAAGCTAGCGCAGACAAAGCAGCGCTTAGCGAGGTTAAACAGACGGATGCAGCGCCGTCAACGGTAAACCAGGCAAAACAGGCTGAGGCAGCGGCATTCACACGAAACCAGACTGAACAGGCAAAAGCAGCAGCATTGACGCTTGCTCAGGCTGAAGACATAGCGCTAAACAACAGCATCGATCTGGCCATGCTGCGGCTTGATGCCGATTCAACCTATTACAAGACACGCCAGACTTTGCAAGAAAAAGGCGCCATCAAGAGCGGCTCGATAAAAACGCTTGATCAGGCAAAAAAGAAGTACGAGGAAATGGCGAAGGCACGCAAGGACCTCGTCCATAGCCAGGCTGCGATGAAAGCACAAGAAAACACTTTGCGCCTGCAAGTGCAAAAAGCTTACCTTGACGCGCTGTTTGGCAAAGCACAGCTCGACTTGCAAAAGAAAAGCATCAAGCGACAATTCTGGTCTTCCGCTCCAAGTGAAGAAACGCAAAAAAACATCGAAAATCTCGAAACCAACCATAAACAAGCTTTAGCCAAGCTAAACGAACTGTTGAATGAGAATCCGTCCAAAGAGTGGAAGCTGGAGGCAGCCGATGACTTGACGAATGACAAACTGCCCGTTCTTGAGGAAATCCAGAAAGCCGCGTACGAAAAACGCCCGGACATCGTAAAAGCGATAGCCGAGAAAACATTTGCCCAGGAAAAAATCGATTACCTCAAAGATTATTCCGCTTTGAGTACATACCTCGGCAAAATGGCTAGAAACGACGGAAAAAAAGCGGAGCTTCTTTTGCAGCGAGCAAAAGCAAAGGCGGATCAGGAAATCGCGGAAAGCTACAAGAAAGCAGTTGCGGCCAGACAAGCTATGGAGGAAAGCGCTGAAAGCAGAAAATCGGCAGAGAAGCGTTATCGCGCCGTTCTGTCAAACTATCACAACGGGAAGGCGGCTCTTTCGGAGTTGGCCCAGCAGGAGAGCGAATTGTTGGAGCTGGAGACAAGGCATGTTGAATCCATCTACCAGTACAACACAGCGGTAGCTACCTTAAAACATTCGATCGGGTATTCATCGTATTAATCGTCCAACCAGCTATAAATACTCCCAACCTTTTTTAACGAACAGGTTGGGAGTTTCACATTCTCCCTCACAAACATCAATCAATGACAAAAAGGCTCCGGCAATTAGCCAAGGAGGATGGAAACAACACGGAAAAAAACACGGGACAGCTCCCGTGCACCAAGTCACACAAACGGCGGATTCCACATTTTCTTCCGCCAGCCCATTTTCAGAGAAACGACGTTTAGCTCCCGGTCCAGACGAACATCCACGCCAAAGGGAAGCTTGCGATCGTACCAGAACCGCACGTCGCTCCAGGTCACTTCATAACCGTCGTGAATCTCTTTCCACGTCACATGGACCCGCTGGGCAAACCCGAGAAAGGCCCTGACCCCGTCGACTCCCATCGTGGCCCGAATAATCTCATTCCTCTGCTCCTTCAGGTAAACCTCCTCTACATATATGTGCTGATACTCCACTTTTCCCGTATAGAAGTGGCGGTCCGTTTCCACGACAAACCTCCAGAAAAACGGATGAAAGCTGGGGATCACATGATACACCCCGTCCAGGCCAAACCGGCCTTTCACACGGCGAATCAGCAGCTGATGCTGGCAAGCCCGGACGGCAATATAGCCAAATGATGCCAGATAGACAATCGCGAAAATCGTTCCCGGCTCTCCGTGAAAGAAAATCCACCATACCAGCCCACCCGCATGCAGCACAAACAGGAACGGCTCGAAAATGGCCAGAATGTCGAGGTGGACCCAGCGCTGTGACAACGGACGCAGGCACTGGACGCCGTACGTATTCAGCATATCGAGAAAAACGTGGAGGATGACCGCAGCCAAAGCCCACCCATACAAGAGCCAGAGATGACCCCACAAACCGTAACCGGCAGACACCAGCAAGGAAATAACAGCCGGCCACAGGAACAATGCCGGGATTGAATGCGTAACCCCCCGGTGATAGCGGATGTAGGTTGTCTGTCCCTTGACCCGGACCACCGTGTCAAAGTCGGGTGCATTTGAACCAATCACAGTCGCAGCCATGACCGCTTGCGCCAATACCGGATCGCTCGCGACGCCCGGACTCAGGTGGGCAAGGCCCCCCAAAGTAACTCCCAGCAACAGATGACTTCCCGTATCCATGACGATCCCTCCCAAACGTTTTTTGCTGTACGCATAGCCTCCTGCAACAGCGCTCTCCCTATTTCCTTTCTCTTTCTCCCTCTCCCTCAACTGTACGGAACATTCGTAACTCCTGAATCAATGCAAGGTAAAGGTTTCTTTAAGAAAGCGAGGGGCTGTCCGATTTACGAGCGACAAAAAAACCGCCGGGGCATATACCCTGACGGTTCCTTTACTAGTAGCTGATCAACGCTGCCAGCAGCAGCCCCGCCGCAATGCTCAAGCGGGAAGCAAAGATGCCGACTGATACGTTTCCGTTTGGAATTTCCGAAACGACTTTAAATGGAGTGAGCCATTCAAACAGGTAAAAGACGAGAACCTGAAAAACGACCCCGACAATCCCCCAGAGCAAAAGGTCCAGCAGGTTTACGGAATGGTAAACCGCAGATCCGAGCACGATCGCAAGCCCGATGATTTTTCCCCCGAGATCATGGGCCGCCGCTTTGGCTGCAGCCATTTTTTTCGGATCGTCTGTCTGCGATCCATTCTTGATCAGTTCAAATTCCTTGTACGGAGTCGTAAAAGTAAATACAAAAATACCTACTCCCAAAATGGGAATGGTGACAGCCAAATAAGAAAGAAAGTTTAATAGATACCCCACTTGTGAGTCCATGTCGCTCTCTTCTCCCTCCTTTATTCTTGTAGGCCTACCGGCAAATAGTAGGACATGTTGTTGGTGATCGGCCCTCCGACACGGGCGATGATCGCGGATGCCTCTCCGCCAATCAAAAACGAGCCCCAGAGCAGCCGCCCTTCGCGTTGTCCTTCAGATGTTCTTACCGTAACGACGGGAAGCTCCACGCGCTTTTGGTAGATCATCTGCTGGTCCCAGTAAAACTCCTCCTGGTCCTTCTCTACGACGCTGCCTTCCGCATCGAACAGCACGACCCCGCCTCCTTCCCGCCCAAAGACAGGCTTGGTGACGTAATCGGCAACGCCCGCGAACCGGTTTTCAAAATAGGTCGGCAGCATATACGTTGCAACAATGTCATGCTCTTCCTGCGAAAAAAACTCGCCCGCTTCATGCAAATTCCAGATCAGGGCCTGAACAGCCTTGGACTGGAGCAAAAAGGCCGAAGGCGGATTGATAATCGCCAGCTTTTTATCTGCGATCAGCTGCAGCACATGCTCGCCGGTCGGGTAGCCGTCCTCGTCTCTCTCCTCTGCGAGCTTTTCCAGGGCATGCAGCCGGTATAGCACGTCAACAGGTGTCAGGTCCTCGCCCTCGAGCACGTACAGCCGGTCCTCAAAGACGCGCAGCTGCTCGAGTCCGGCAAAGCGGGCTGGCAACCCGGACTTTTCCAGAAGGTATTGCGTCGTCCCTTTGTCTTCTTCATGCCAGTCAAGCGCGCTGAACCAGATGTGCTTCGTCCGGTACCCCCGTTCTTTGTAAGCTTCCAGTATGTTCTGAAATGACGGAGCAAATCTCTTCTCCATCCCCCGGTTTGGGTTATTTACTCCAAAAGCATGGCAGACGTGCTCATTGACGCAAAAAGCCTCCACAATCCCCGTTGGGGTATCGCTGTTGTACTCCAGCATTTTCAACCCTTCTGCTGTCTGGGCAAAGTCGAAACGGCCTACGACCGTCGCAGGAATCTGCGGGATGGCGGTTCGCACAGCTCGCAGTGCCGGTTGCGGCACACCCAGCTCAAGCAACAGAGAGTCGTCTGCCTTTTGCAGCACGGGCACCGTTTTTGCGAAAATTACGGCCAATTGCTTCGTCGCCAAAGCCAATTCCTCGCGAAAGGAGCCTGTGATCAGATGAATGTCGGCCAACGCGTATTCTTCGCCGTACATCCAATCCCATGTAAACACGCCTTCCGTCCTCAGAGGACCGTATAAACGTTCCCGATCAATGTTGTGCGGCGCTGTCATCTCTCACCCCGAACTGGACGTTCCGGAGCTGCCGATGCCGCCCTTGGAACCGCTGCTGATGCCTGATGAGCTGCTCTTGTCTTTACTGCTGCTGGAATGGTAATAGTGAGAGGAGCTCGATCTCGAACCGCCCCCGCCATCATCACAATATCCATCATTGTCCGCGTCATAGCAATCGTCGTCATATCCCCCCGACGAGCAGCCGCTGATCGTCAATGCCGCAGCCACGAACAGTCCGACTACTTTAGCCGTCTTGGTTTGTGTCATCATCTTTCCTCCTACGCTGACGGCCGTGCGTAATAAACATACACGCGCCGATCTTCATCCACCTCTGCAGATGTCTTTTCCCATTCGCGACCGTTCAAAGTAATATAGTCGCTTTGCAACAGCAATAGAACATCGTCGTCATCCTTGAAGGAGTACGTATGTATAAGCGGGTATACATTGGTTCCTTCCTTGTACTCGCGCAACTCAATCTGAATGCTGCCCCAGCGTGCTGCCGCTGTATCGACGTAGTCCACGGCCTGCTCCTCCGCAGAATACCGGACATAAATGACGTAGCACCCCGGCTCAGTCGCGCAGGACGTCTTTTCAAACACGACGTGACCCTTGACCAGGTAATCGCAGGCAAACCGCAAGGAAATCTCGTCCTTGTCAATCCCGTCGTAATAGTACAAAACCGGATAATCCTTTTCCTCGTCAAGCAGACGGTATTCCAGTCGAGCCATCCTTTTCACCTCCACGTAACAGAATATCAATATTTACGGATATGGAAATGATTTGTTTCTCCTATTTTTGATAAAAAATGGTTTGGCAGCAGGACATTTTTGATGTCTCTGTACGCTCAAGCTGGCCCTTCCCATCGAAGGAAAACGTTCCGCACCAAAAAAGATCCGACCATTCACCGGCCGGATCTTGCTATTGGGACGTTTCCTACACCGTCTCTTTTTCCGTCAACCGCAGGAATTCATCGATGTCGGCTACCGCCAGATCGACGGCTGTCTGCCAGAACTCCACAGTCGTAATGTCCTCGCCCAGGTGGCGCATAGCCAGCTCCTCGACGGTCATCCGCCCCGTATCGCGCAGCAGGGCGTCGTACATGTCGGCAAAGCCGGGCCCTTCCTGCAGCGCGCGTGCATATACGCTCAGGCTGAACAGATAGCCGAAGGTGTACGGGAAATTGTAGAACGGATAGGTGGTGATATAGAAATGCAGCTTGGACGCCCAGAAATGCGGCTCGTACTCGGAGAGCGCATCGCAGTAGGCTTCTTTCTGCGCTTCGACCATCAGGCGATTCAGCTCGCCGACGCTGACCAGTCCTTTTTTCCGCTGCTCGTAAAAACGCGTCTCGAACAGGAAGCGAGCGTGGATGTTCATAAAGAAAGCGACGGTCTGCTGCAGTTTGTCCTCCAAAAGGGAGATGCGTTCCTTGTCGCTGGCAGCGTTTTTCACAGCCGCATCGGCGACGATCATTTCCGCAAAGGTGGACGCCGTCTCCGCCACGTTCATCGCGTAATTTTGCGCCAATTGCGGCAAACCGCTCATGACCTGCTGATGATAAGCATGACCGAGCTCGTGCGCCAGGGTCGATACGTTTTTCGCAGTTCCAGCGTAAGTCATGAATACGCGGGATTGGTTTCTCACCGGGAAGCTGGTGCAGAAACCCCCGGGACGTTTGCCTGCGCGATCCTCTGCCTCGATCCAGCCTTCCTCGAATGCACGGCGGGAAAATTCAGCCATCGCCGGGTGGAAACGGCCGAACTGCTCGAGGATAAAGGCAGCCGCTTCATCATAAGAAACCTGTTTATGTTCTTTGGAGATCGGTGCGGACACATCGTACCAGCTCACTTTTTCCACACCGAGCAGCTTCGCTTTCCGCTCCAGGTACGCAACCAGGCGGTCCTTGCGGTTGTTGATCGCCTGCCACATCGCATCGAGCGTTTTTTCCTGCATTCTGCCGATGTCAAGCGGCTCGCGCAGAACGGATTCCCAGCCGCGATGGCGGTACAGCGCGAGACGGAAGCCTGCCAAATGGTTGATCGCTTTGGCAAACAATTCTGCTTCTTTCGCCCAAGCTTCTTCCCACTTGGCAAATACGAGAGCGCGGACGGAACGATCCGGATGGTTCATCAGATTGGCCGCTTGACCGACTGACAGTTGTTTCGTCTCCCCGTCGATCTCCACTTCAATCGTCATGCGTCCTACGACTGCATTGGACAAATCCTGCCAGGCATGATATCCGTCGACAGCCAGATCGGTAGCCAGCATCTCCTGTTCAGGAGTCAGCTTTTCCTGAGCCCGTCTGCGCCGTTCGTTCAACGGAAAGGCGATCGGCTCCACATCCGGTAGCTGCAGGATCGCATTCCATGATTGCTCGTCAATGTTCAGCAGGTGAACATCCCATGTCGTCAAAACGGAGGCAAACGCAGCGGACAGACTTTTGACCCGTCCCCCGAGAAGCGTAGCCTGCTCGTCCCGGACGTTCTGGGCTGTCAGGCAGGAAATAAACGCCCCCGCTTCTTTCAGGCGAACCGCAATGCTTTGCACAGTAGCGAGTACGGCTTGAAACGGTGACGGCTCAGAAAGGGAAAGTCCTTTCTGTGTTAACTGAGCGCGCAGTGCGGCAACCTCGTCTTCCAGTTGGCCCAAAAATGTACGAAACGCTTCCGAGGCGCTTCCGCCTGGAAAAAACACATCCAAATCCCAACGCTGTGGTAATTGCTTTGTCATTATGTACCCCTCCCCCTGTCATTGTAACCCAATGGTTTCACCATGTGCAGAGTATTTCCAAATTTTTGTAGAAGCAAGGATGTCTTCATTTGCTGTCTCTATATTATAGGAAGAAAATATTTTGGGATGGAAGAAAAAATTTGATAAGAGAGCAAACATATCCGCCTCACGTCAGGAATGCGCCTGTCAAATGCGCAAGCTGTATCTATTAGGAAACGCTCACCACTGGGGATCGGGCGGAATGAAACAAAGAAAAGCCGTTTTCCCAAGTGGCAGGACAACGGCTTTTTGAAAACGATTTTTTAAGAACGGCTTTTTAAGTACGCCTTTTTGTACAGCAACCCATTTTCATTCGAAGGATTGCCCGTAGTAAAAGGTAGCAATCAGCCCGTCCCTTTTTTTCTAGCCTCGTAATAATCCAGCACAAACCGGGCGACC
Organism: Brevibacillus sp. FSL K6-6036; assembly: GCF_037964015.1. Taxonomy (NCBI): domain Bacteria; kingdom Bacillati; phylum Bacillota; class Bacilli; order Caryophanales; family Paenibacillaceae; genus Brevibacillus; species Brevibacillus sp. FSL K6-6036. The sequence goes on along the minus strand of NZ_CP150173.1, from coordinate 1,165,586 downwards.
CGATCCCGGTCATTCACCGAAAACACAGGCACCTCTGGATGTGCAAAAGCATCCCAGCTGATCACAGCGACCACACCCGATACGAGCGAGAGCAGCTGCTGATCCTCCGGACGGCGCAGGACGACCATTTTCGGGTAGTTCTCCCGCTTGAAGCCTTCGACCAGCACCAGCTCGGCACCTGCTGCTGCCATCCGCTCGATCAGCTCTGACAAAGGCAGCGGCCGCTGCTCCAGCATCGCCGTTTTTGTCCGCGATGTGATCGTCACCAGCGAGGCTCCCGCTTCTCTGTACTTCCACGTATCCTTGCCCGGCTGATCCCATTCAAAGTCATGCCCGCCGTCGTGCTTGATGACGCCTACACGAATGCCAGACTCCTCGATAAGCGAGATCAGCTTGGCCATCAATGTCGTTTTGCCCGAATCGGAGTAGCCCACGATCTGCAGGACGACCGCTTCCCTCGCCATTCGTCACTCCTCCCTCGACCAGCCCGGCATGACATGACAGATGACCTCGACGACCTCTCCGGCCAGCTTGCCTCTGCCTCCTGGCGGAATAATGGCAAAGCATTCGCTTTTTGACATGGTGCAAAGGTTTCCCGCTTTGTCGTTCCAATCAGGCCATACGTACAAGCTTCCCTTTTCCTCCGTCAACTTCCCCCGCAAATACCGGGGATACGGGCAGGGCTTGTCGTACGTCTCGCCCAAAAAGGCTTTGATCCGCTTCGTTTGGACCTTGCCCTCACCCAAAAGCGACCGCAAAACAGGGAGCAGGAAAAGGTGGGCGCCCAGAAAACAAGCGCCCGGGTTGCCCGAAAGCGCGCAGATGAGCTTGTTTTGGTAGAGCAGCGCCGTGGTCGGACTGCCGGGACGGATCGCCACTCTGTTAAACAAAAGGCTCACATCCGGCTCGTCTGTCAGATAAGCCATGACATCGTAATCCCCCACGGAAACGCCTCCGGACGTGACCAACAAATCGACCTGCTCCAGGCACTCTCCGATGCGCTTCTTGGCGAGCGGCAATTCATCGGGAAGCCCTTCGAACAGGACCGGTATCCCGCCTGTCTCCGCGATCATGGCAGACAGCATGATGGCATTGCTGTTGCGAATTTTTCCCGGCACGAGCGGCTCGTCTACCTCCAAAAGTTCCGTGCCGGTCGACAGCAGGCCGACCCGGGGCTTGCGGACCACCGGCACCCGGGCGTAGCCGAATGTAGCCAGGATGGCAAGCGTACCTGCATTGATGCGCTCGCCCGCTTTGGCTACAACGCTGCCCTGCTGCATTTCCTCCCCCTGGCGCGAGAGGTTTTCACCCGGCGCAAGCTGGCGCTTGATTCTGACCTCCCGCGACATTTCACCCGGCTGCTCTGTCTGCTCGAACATGATGACTGCATTGGCCCCGGGCGGCAGCATCGCCCCGGTCATGATCCGGCTCGCCGTCCCCGGTGTCACTTCCTTTGCCGGTACATCGCCGGCCGCAATCGTTTCCACTACCTGCAGCGGGACGGGCTGCTCCACGGTAGCACCTGCTGTATCCTCCGCTCTCACGGCAAATCCGTCCAACGGGGAGCGGTCAAATGGAGGCAGATCGCTCGTAGCCGTAATATCTCTGGCCAAAATGCGTCCGTATGATTCGTATATGTCGACCTGTTCTTCCTCCAGCCTGCCCAGGTCGGTCAGCAGCCTGCCGACCGCTTCCTCCACGCTGATCGTTTGTCGCTGAAAGCGCATGGTTTGTTCCTCCTCCTAGATGTTCCCTGCCTCGCGTATCGCAAGCCCGATTAGCCGACGTCCACTTCCAGATCCTCCACCCGCTTTTCCGCGTACTTCAAATCCTTGCCTGCTGTAAATCGGTCCGCTTTTTCCACTTTCACAGTCGTATTGTATTCGGGAATGCCCGCGTACTTTTCGTAAACGCCTTTGGGAATGAGCACATTTCCCTCTGGCCAATACACCTGGATATTTCCCTGAAGCGTATCTGCATACTTCGCCTTGCCCTGAAACGTTCCAAACTGATTATACACGACGATCGGCTCCCCCTCCCGAATATGCAAGCTTTTGGCATCTTCCGGATGGATCAGAACGTCGTAGCGATCCGCGTCGTTAAAGGGGTCTCTCTCACTATATACCATGGAATTGAACTGCTTGCCTCTGCGGGTCGTGACGAAAAATTGACCATTCGGCCTCTGCAGCTCAGGCAGCTCGATCGGAATCAGATTGGCCCGCCCGTCGGGAGTCGGACAGACGCCGTCCTCGCACAACCACGCCCCTCCCCATTGGAAGACATCGCCCCGCTTTTTGAGATGCTGGATGCCGTCGTAATTCGGATTGGCCAGGGCGATCTCCTCCCGTATCTCCTGCGCGCTGGAAAACTGGATCAAGTGCTTGCGCTTGGGGTCTACACGGCAGGCCAGATCGACATAAATCTCCCATTCCGCCCGGGCCTCCCCGATCCGCGGCCCCTCTACCTCGGCGCTGAAATAGACCATCCGCTCCGTACTGGTCGAGGTGCCTCCCCCCGGCTGTTCATAGCGGGTCATCGCCGGCAGGACGATGACCTCCTCCTTGGCGTCCACCAGCGTAGAAGTGTTGAAAATGATGTCCTGATGCACCCGCAGCTCGACGTTCTCCAGACATTTCTTCATATAAGAAGGATCAGGCATCGTCTCGAGAAAGTTTCCTCCGCTGGTGTAAAACAGCCTCGTTTTCCGCTCGTGGCCGTTTGGGAGCAAAGCATTTTCCAGCGAGACGCCGACGATGTCCCCCTGCCACTTCGGAATCGAAAAGCCCCATATCTTCTCGAGCCGGCTCCAGCTTTTTTCATCAAAATCTCCTCCGGGCAGACTGAACGGGTCGGCTCCCATCTCGCCCGAGCCCTGTACCCCGGAATGCCCGCGGATCGGCATCACGCCGCAGTGCTTCCGTCCAATGAAGCCGCGCAGGATTGCCAGATTGGCCACCTGGGAGATGTTGTCCGTGCCAAAACGGTGCTGCGTCAAGCCCATCGACCAGACGAACACTCCTGATTTCGCGCGTGCCAGCAAGACGGCGAACTCCTTCATCCGCTCCCGGCTCGTTCCCGCCGATTTCTCCAGCGCCGCCCAGTCCTGAGCCAAGACATGCGCCTTCAATTCATCCAGTCCGTTTGCATGATGGGCCAAAAAGTCGTGATCGAGCGCCGCTCCCCGCTCGGCCTCCTCCATCTCAAACCAAATCTTCATGACTCCGTTCATGAAGGCGATGTCGCCGCCTATATTGACCTGATAAAAATCGTCGACGATTTTGGTGCCGAACAGAGCGCTGTCAGGGATGGACGGAATCCAGTACTTCTCCATCGCCGGCTCCCGGTACGGGTTGATCAGGATGATCTTCGTCCCCGCTTTCTTGGCCGCATACATATACTTGGTGGATACAGGCTGGTTGTTCGCTGGCACCGAGCCCCAAAAGACGAGCACATCTGTCCCGATCCAGTCCTGATAGTTGCAACTGGACGCTCCGATGCCCAGTGAGCGTTTCAATGCCGTTTTGCTCGGAGAGTGGCAGATTCGGGAGGAATTGTCGATATTGTTCGTTCCGAGGAAACGGGCCACTTTTGCTGCCGTATAGTACACTTCGTTGGTTATGCCGCGGGAGGTCAGAAAAAACGCCAGCTGCTTGGGAGAAATGCCTCTGATCTTGGAGGCGATGCGGTTTAAGGCTTCGTTCCAACTGATGCGGGCAAAGCGATTTTCACCAGGCTTGCGGGAGAGCGGGTAGGGGATGCGGCCCAGCTTGCGCAAATCTGCGCTGGACAGCTTCCTCATTTCTTCTACATTTTCAAGCCATTTCGGATCGATGGCGGGCATCGTATTGAGCCGCAGCACGTTCAGGCGCGTCGTGCACAGATGAGCGCCCTTCAGCGTCTGATCGGACAAGCCTGAGACACCGAGCGCACAGCCGTCGCACACTCCCTGCGTCAGGATGCGGTATGCGTATGCGAGGTTATCCCGATTCTCGTAGATGACCTTCACCGTATCTCGGATGTGATGCGGCTTTACCTTGCCAAGTCCCATTGGAACCAGAGATGCCCACATAGAAGGTTTCCAGGATGTATCAAGCTTGATGGGACCGTTGTGCTTCGTCTTTCCCATGACACTCGCTCCTTTCTTTTTAACGATTATTCCGCCGAAACAATCGTATTCCTTCCTATCCATCATCCGAAAAAAAGCGTTTTCATTATTTGCAAGAAAATAACCACCGCGAAACAGTCCCATCAAAGCGAAAGGAATGTCCACGGTGGTTCTTCGGCAGGAGCGCTACCAAGTACCTTGCGTGTGTGAGGCGATACTCCGTCTTGTCCAAACGCTCACAGGATCGCTGCTGCGCTCAGGCTTACGGCTCGTTTTTGAACTTTTTTTCGATGTCTTGGTCAAACACGAAGATGGACATCCCAAAATCGCGTTCAATGTCAATATCGACGAATAAATCCACGAGGGCCGCACCTAGAAATGCCTCCATGTCGATCGGACGGTTTTTCCGGTACATTTCCTTTACCATTTCCGTCCGGGCCGCACGGAGCATCTGTTTCCCTTCATCAGCAGTCGCAATGAACTTTTCTACCGGAGAGAGGTTCCCCTCCATCTCGCAAATCGCCCAATTTTTGCAAAACGTCGTGACGATTTTGCTCGGTCCCTTGCCCATGTGTCGCTTTCGGAAGGTTCTGACCAGATTGCTGAACTCAGCTTCATATTTATTCATCGATGCAAGTCACCTTTAACTAATTGATCTTACCTAAAACTTTACCACTTATCAGCTAGCCAGTTCAACAGCGTTTTCTTTGCGCTTCGCTTCTTCTTTCAGCTTTTTGATGTCGAGACGGACGATCAGCGAGATGACGAGAGCTACCACAAACATTGCCACAAATACGCTCAGCGTGCCGGTGTAGCTGCCAGTCTTTTCACGTACCCAGGCTGCAAAGATCGGACCAGCCAGTCCCGCTGCCGCCCATGCTGTCAGGATGTAGCCGTGAATAGCGCCCAATTGCTTCGTGCCGAACAGGTCGCCGATGTAGGCCGGGATCGAGGAGAAGCCGCCGCCATAGCAGGTCATGATGATGAACATCGCGATCATGAACAGCGTCTGGATCGTCAAATTCGGCAAAAGGAAGAACAGGACGATCTGGATCGCGAAGAAGGCGGTGTAGGTATTGGCACGGCCGATATAGTCAGACAGGGATGCCCAGCCGATGCGGCCGGCTCCGTTGAACAAGCCGTTCAAGCCAACCATGGTTGCCGCCATGCCGACAGACATTCCGGCAATCTCTTGCGCCATCGGAGACGCAACCGAGATGATCGCGATACCACAGGTCACGTTGATAAAAAGCATCAGCCACAGCCAGTAGAATCGGCGCGTTTTCACCGCTTCGTTGGCGGTCAGCTGGCACAGGTCCTTCTTAATCTGCTTTTGTCCCTCGCTTGCTTGTGCGGAATATCCTGCCGGCACCCATCCTTGTGGCGGCGGAGCCAGGTATTGAGCGGAAGCAAACATAACGACGAAATAAATGATGCCGAGAATAAAGAATGTATTCGCGATTCCTACGCTTTCGATCAGTGCTTGAATAATCGGTCCCGCAATCATCGATGCAAAGCCAAATCCCATGATCGCCAGTCCTGTTGCCAAACCGCGGCGGTCAGGGAACCATTTGACCAGCGTGGAAACCGGAGTAATATACCCGACGCCCAGTCCGATTCCGCCCAATACGCCGTAGCATATGTACAAAAGCGGCAGGCTTTCCATGCTGATGGCCAGACCCGAACCGGTAATACCTACGCCAAAAAAGATTGAAGAAAGAATGCCTGCCTTGCGCGGTCCGTGCTTCTCCACATAGTGCCCGAGGAATGCCGCGGACAGCCCCAGGAACAAAATTGCGATGCTAAACGTCAGCTGTACACTGGACAGCTCCCAGCCAAATTGGCTGGTGATCGGCTTGGTGAATACGCTCCACGCGTAAACAGAACCGATCGAGAGGTGGATTCCCACCGCAGCCGCTGCAATCAACCAGCGGTTTTTCACTTTCTGCTGCATGCCAATTCATCTCCTTCATCATCAACTTGAGAGGCGATACCGAAGCACGCCCCGAAAACAAGAAAAACTGCCGGTCCATCCTCGCTACTGGAAGCCGGAAACCGGCACATGGGCGAAAAGATGAAACACGACAGTTAATCATCAGCAGGGTCGCTACTTCAGCATCAACAGCTAGTGTTTGGTATTCACTTACAGGCAGTCCGACAAAAGAACCGGCGACAGGTACGCTATCCCGCGTCAATTTGTGAACTGTTTCGTAAAAAGGTGAAAATTCTGTGACAACCAAAACCTCAAATAGTATACTACCATGTGAGCGCTTACTCTACAATACGTTCCTTAAATTTTTTTTGATATAACGGTTCAAAAGGAGGCCAAGGCCAGTATGTCCGATTTGTCCAAAACAATTACGCGCCCTGTCCTGAAGGTACAGGTGGGCAAGTCCGAGTGGGAAGACGACGAGGTTGTCACCGAATACCCGTTGACGATTTTTCTCGGGGACGAGGAGTTTGCCACCATCGTCTGCACGCCCGCCGATCTGGAGGAAATGGTAATCGGCTTTCTTGCCGCAGAAGGCGCGATCCGCTCCTATGCGGACATCAAGCAAGTCACCATCGACGAGGGAAAAGGGTTCGCGTACGTCGACACCCATCAGAAGACCATGCTGTCCCAGAGCTTTTACTCCAAGCGCCGCATCACCTCCTGCTGCGGCAAAAGCAGGCAGTCGTTTTATTTCTTCAGCGACGCGCGTACTGCCAAACCGGCTGAAGACGGCGTCACCGTCACACCGGAGCAATGCTTGCAGCTCATGAATGTGCTGCAAGCCTCGTCCGACATTCACCGCAAGACGGGCGGCGTGCACAACGCCGCGCTGTGCACGCCGGACCAGGTGCTGCTCCAGTATTCCGACATCGGCAGGCACAATGCGCTGGACAAGATCTACGGGTACTGCCTGCGGGAAAATATTTCGACCGCCGATAAAATTCTCACCTTCAGCGGCCGGATCTCCTCAGAGGTTTTGCTGAAGGCGGCAAAGATCGGAGCGGGCATCATTTTGTCCAAATCGGCCCCGACCGACCTCGCCCTGCAACTGGCGGAGGAGCTGAACATTACGGCGATCGGCTTTATCCGCAATGACAGGATGAACGTGTACACGAATCCTCATAGGGTCATCGTACCGACAGCTTGAGCTTTGTGTAAAGAGAAAGACCGGGCCGTTACGGCTGCCCGGTCTCTCTTTTTTGCTTTTCCTGCAGGGCGATGCGGTATTCCTCCGGCGTATTGGCATTAAAAGCCGCCCAAGGGTCGAGCAAGCCGGGCGGAGTCGTCACCACTTGAAGCCCGCAAAGCACCTCCATCAAGCGATGCTGCTTCATTTGCAGCGCCTCCTCCCACCTCGGCTGAGACCTCCTGTGGTACAGCGCAAACAGCGGGTGCAGCCGCTCCTCCTTTACCACAATCGCATCCCATTCGCTTACCTCTCCAGCGTATTGAATCAAACGTTCGAGCTGTGTCCGGTCCGCAAACGGCAAATCGCAAGAAAGCACCAGCAATGCCTCCTCGCTGCGCAAACGAAACGCGCTGACGATCCCGCTGATCGGTCCCGCTGACGGCACCAGGTCGCGTGTGACCTCTACCTCTACCGCTGCTTCCGCTACCTCCGCTCCCTGGCCCTTCTCCCCTTCCCTCTGCAGGGCTTCCGGCGTATTGGACACGATCAGACAGGGCAATCCAGCCGCGTTCACTTCCTGCCGCAAATATTGGATCAGCGTACTCCCCTGCCATGCCAACAGCTCTTTGGGCTGGCCCATTCGGCTGCTTTTTCCTCCTGCCAGAATGACTCCGGCTATCGATTTCTTCCGCACGCGATCAATTCCTTTACCCAAAATATTCAACTCTATTATATTTTCACAGAGAAAAAAAGAATTAACTTTATTGTCGGTTTCTCGATACTATCAATATACTTCGAAGATAGCAAAGAAAGGAGCGGTCACATGCCATTTCTCAACAAATTATCCCTCGGAGCGAAAATGAATTTGCTATTCGTAGCCGCTCTGCTGCTGGTTTCCGCCGTTGTCCTGATAACGGCTCAAACACAGCTGGAGAGCGGCATCAAGACTGCTGCTCTGAATAAGGCCAAGTCGGATTTGGCGCTGGGCTATGGTTACCTGGATCAAAAAATTCCCGGAGCATGGTCGGTGCAGAACGGGGTCCTTTACAAGGGGGAGACGCGGATCAACGACAATTTCGAGCTGGTAGACGAGCTCGGCAAATTGACAGGCGGCGATACGGTCACGATCTTTTTGGGCGATACGCGGGTCACGACCAATGTCATGAAGGACGGACAGCGCGCAGTCGGCACAAAGGCATCGGACGTTGTCATTCAGACCGTCCTGACCAATGGCGAGATCTACCTGGGAGAAGCAAACGTCGTCGGCCATCGCTACCAGTCCGCCTATCAGCCGATTACAGACAGCAGCGGAAAGGTCATCGGCATTTGGTATGTCGGCGCTTCCCAGGAGTTGATCGACAGCACCCAGAAAAAGTTTATGGCGATTTTTGCCGGGGCATTGATCGTCGTGCTGCTCATTGTCCAAGCTGCGCTCTTCTTGTTTACCCGCCGCCTGAAAAAAAGATTCGGCACGATCACGGAAGTCCTGGAAAATGCCGGGAATGGCGATTTTACCCGAAAACTAAGCGACCCATCTGGCGATGAAATCGGCCGGATCGCAGTCTCCTACAATCACATGAGCGCCAAATTGAAAGAATTGCTCGACACCGTCGCGCTGACTTCGCGTGAGGTTGCCGCCTCCTCGGAAAATCTTTCTTCCAGCGCAGCACAGATTAGCGAAGCCTCACGCCAGATTGCGGAGCATGTGTCAGAAGTCGCGATCGGCTCCGAGGAGCAGGTGCAAAAAGTAAATAACGGCCTTCTGGCGATCACGGATATTTCCTCGAATGCCCGGTTGATCGCCGCGCAGTCAGAGGAAATATCCGCCGCGGCCATCCACACCGGCGCAAAGAGCGAAGAAGGCGATATCGCGATCCAGCAAGCTGTAAAGCAGATGGGGAACATCTTCCATACCATGAACCAGCTTTCGCTTGTCGTGCAGGAGCTCGGGCAGCGCTCCCAGGAGATCGGGCAGATTACCGACGTGATTACAGAGCTCGCCGGTCAGACCAACCTGCTTTCCTTGAATGCCGCGATTGAAGCAGCCCGGGCAGGTGAACACGGGCGCGGATTTGCTGTCGTTGCGGACGAGGTGCGCAAGCTTGCCGAACAGTCTGCGCGTTCAGCCGAACAAATCGAGCAATTGATCGTCAGCATTCAGGCTGAAGCGGAGCAGGCCGTACAGACGATGGCCTCCGGCAGCGCCGAGGTCGCCGAGGGAATCGAAACCGTCAACAATGCCGGCGCTTCCTTCGCCGAAATTCGCCAGTCGATCCTCTCGCTGACTGAGATGATTCGGGAAGTGTCAGGACGCGCCCAAAACATGTCGAGCACGACTGAATCCGTTCTCGATGCCGTGTCAGGGATCGCCGAAATTGCCAGCCTTTCTGCGAAAAAGACGCAGGCTGTTTCGGCCGCCTCGGAGGAGCAAACGGCTGCTATGCAGGAGGTGACCGCCTCGGCTCTCACACTAGCGGAGCTGTCGGAACAACTAAAGGTTCTGGTGAACCGTTTTCGCACGTAAATATCAAGCAACCGGGTGCTCGCCCGGTTTTTTATTATAAATATTCCCAAAATTGAGAGGATTCTATCTGCTGTTGTCGAAGTGGGTTTTGCATCTGTTTTTCTGCTTCCGTCTTGTGAATAAAACCCCGTCTACAAGGATTGGGGACCTCGTATTGCAACTGTTTTGCCTGCAGACAGGAGGAGAAATGCAAATGAGTTTATTGCGGGAATTCCAGGAGATCACGCAGCAGGTGGCCGAAGCCATCTCAGCCGCTTTGCAGATCGAGACGGAGATCGTCGATGACACGATGACGATTATCGCCGGGACGGGAAAGTACAAAGACCGCATCAACACCAAGGAGGAGGGCGGCGAAGTGAACGCCGGCTATTTGTACGGCCGGGTTCTGACCACCAACCAGCCGTTCTTCATCGAGGACGCCCGCAGCGATCCCTCCTACGATCCGTCCGTCCTGCAGGGGGTCACCGAAGAGCTGGCGGAGCTGTGCACGCCGATCCATTACAAAGGCGAGGTGATCGGCGTGATCGGCCTGATCGCCTTCACCGAAACCCAGAGGAGGCTGCTCATCCACAATCGGCTGCCGTACCTTACCTTTTTGCAGCGGATGACCGAGCTGCTCACCGGCAAGATCGCCGAGCAGGAAGCCTGGAACGAGTGGAAGAAGACGTTCACCCAGTTGGAAACCTTGATCGAATCCATCCATGAGGGCATTATCGCCATCGACGAGCGCGGATTGATCAGCAATTGCAACAAAACGGCCCAGCAGCTTATTCAAAAGAACAAACAGGAGCTCATCGGCACTCCCCTGCAAACGATTTGGGCCGACTCGCCGATGCTGCAAGTGCTTGAAACCGGCGTCGGCTATGTCGAGCAGGAGGAGATTTACCGCCTCGGGGAGCATGACATGCACTTCATCGTAACAGCCCGTCCCATCCGCGTGGCCGACCGGGTAGCGGGGGTTGTCGCCTCGTTTCGCCGGATGGCGGACATGCGTCGCCTCGCCTACGTCCTGACCAACGAGCACAAGGACCTGTACTTTTCGGAAATCATCGGCAAAAGCCGCTCCAAGTCGCTCGTGATCAAACAGGCGGAGCAAGTCGCACGCGGTACCTCCAACATTTTGATCACCGGCGAGAGCGGCACCGGCAAAGGCATGATAGCCGCCGCCATCCACTCCGCAAGCAACCGGCGGGACGGTCCGTTCATTATCGTCAACTGCGGGGCGATTCCCGAGGCGCTGCTGGAAAGCGAGCTGTTCGGCTATGTGGCGGGCGCATTTACCGGAGCCAAGCGGGAAGGCAAGGCGGGCAAGTTCGAGCTGGCCGACGGCGGCACCATTTTTCTCGACGAGATCGGCGATTTGCCGCTGCATCTCCAGGTGAAGCTGCTCCACGTCCTGCAGAGCAAGCAGGTCGAACGGGTCGGGTCCAACCAGCTAATCCCTGTCAACATCCGGGTCATCTCCGCCACGAACAAAAACCTCGAGGAAATGGTGCGAAACCGTGAATTCCGCGAAGATCTCTACTTCCGGCTGAACGTCATCCCCCTGCACATGCCGCCTCTGCGCGAGCGGGTAGAAGACATCCCGCTGCTCATGGATCACTTCCTGGCGAAGTACCGGGAGCTTTTAGGCCACCCGATTCTCGATTTCACCCCAGAGGTTCGGGCACTGTTCATGCATTATCACTGGCCCGGGAATGTCCGCGAGCTGGAAAATGCCATCGAGTACGCCGTCAACATGGAGGTCTCGCCGTACATCGGACTGGACAGCGTTCCGGTGCGCATCCGCCAGCACCACAGCGTCAGCGGCATCACCGGTCCCGGCGAAGCCGATCAGCCGTTGAAGGAGCGACTCCAGCGCCACGAGCGGCAAATCCTGTACAGCATGCTGCAGCAATACGGATATTCTCTGGAAGCCAAAAAGCTGGTGGCAGAAAAACTGGACATCGGCCTGGCGACTCTATACAGAAAACTGGAGGGACATAAACTTCTCAATGATGAGAAAGTATTCTAATTTCTAGGAAGCAACGGGCGATGATTTTCCTGCCTTCTGCTTCTTTTTTCGTGTCTGATCGACCTATATGTTGGAATATTCAAAATTGGCATTATTTTTGCTTGTAACAAGAGGTGCGAAAAGAAAAAACGAGGGGGGTTCCCATGCTTGGTCCTATGGTGGAGCTTCAAAACGTCGTCAAACGCTTTGGTCAACATACAGTCGTACACGATCTGTCCCTCCACATCCAGAAAGGTGAATTTCTCACTTTGCTCGGCCCCAGCGGCTGCGGCAAAACCACTACGCTCAGAATGATTGCCGGATTTGAACATCCGACATCCGGCAAGGTAAAGCTGGATGGCGAGTTCGTGCAGGATTTGCCTGCCTACTCCCGCGATGTCAACACCGTCTTTCAAAGCTATGCCCTCTTCCCCCACCTGAACGCTTACGAAAACGTAGCGTTCGGTTTGCGTGTCAAAAAAGTCGCCAGGGAAGAGATCGACCAGCGGGTCAAACAGGCTCTTCGCCTCGTTCAATTGGAAGAGTACGCCAGCCGCAAGCCGGAGCAGCTGAGCGGCGGCCAGCGGCAGCGGATTGCCATCGCCCGGGCGCTGGTAAACAATCCAAAGGTGCTGCTGCTCGACGAGCCGCTGGGCGCCCTGGATCAAAAGCTGCGCAAGCAGATGCAGGTCGAGCTGAAGCATCTGCAAAAGCAGCTCGGGGTCACGTTTGTCTTCGTCACGCACGACCAGGAAGAAGCGTTGACCATGTCTGACCGCATCGCGGTTATGAACAAGGGTGTCCTCGAACAGGTCGGCACCCCTGCCGACATCTACGACCGGCCTGCGACGCGATTTGTCGCGGAATTTATCGGCGAGACCAACCTGTTGACCGGAACAGTCAAACTGCGGGATTCCCGCCGGATGCTGATTGACTGCGGGGGCATGGAGGTAGCCGCGGCTTCTCTGCAGCTTCCCGAGAATGAGAAGGTGACCGTCGCGATCCGCCCGGAAAAATCGGCTCTCAGTCTTGCACCGGTAGAAACCGGGATTGACCAGCTCGTACAGCTTCCCGGCCGATTGACAGAGCGAATCTACTGCGGCGGAATAACGCGGACTGTCGTCACCTTGCCCGGGGGAATTCCCTTTGTCGCCGTGGAAAAAACGGATCAGCTCCTGCCGGTAAACGAAGGCGACGAACTATTCGTCAACTGGCAGCCGGAGCACGGGGTGGTGTTAACCCGATGAAGGCCCCTGTAATCGGCTCCGCCACCTCCAGCAGACCTGCAGCCACGACCCCGAACCGGCCTGTCCGCGATTACGGAAAGACCTGGACAATCGGGCCCATCCTGATCTGGATGAGTGCCCTTTTCCTGCTGCCGCTCATCTTGATTCTCGGCGTCAGCTTCTTTACCCGCAGCTCATTTGGCGGGATTGAACTGCCTTTGACAGTGGAGAACTACGTCCGTTTTTTCGACCCGCTCTACTTTAAAATTTTGTGGATTTCCTGTGTGCTGGCCTTTTTTACGACGGCGATTTGCCTCGTTCTCGGCTATCCGTTCGCCTATATCGTCGCCCGCTCTCCGATCAACTACCGCAACATTCTGATGCTGCTGATCATTGTTCCCTTTTGGACAAACTCGCTCATCCGAACCTACGCCTGGATCGTCCTTTTGCGGACCGAAGGGGTCATCAATACAATCCTCATGCAGCTCGGGATCATCAGTCAGCCCCTGCCGCTTCTGTACAACGAGACTGCCGTTCTGATCGGGCTTGTTTACACCATGCTGCCGTTTATGGTGCTGCCGCTGTACGCCTCGATCGAAAAGCTGGACAAATCGCTGCTGGAGGCGTCCTCGGACTTGGGCGCCAAGCCCGTCCATACCTTCTGGAAGGTGACCCTGCCTCTCACCGCGCCAGGGATCATGGCCGGTTCCCTGCTCGTCTTCATTCCGTCGCTGGGCCTCTTTTTCATCCCGGACCTGATGGGAGGAAGCAAGACCGTCCTGATCGGAAACCTGATCAAAAATCAGTTTCTCACCGCCCGCGACTGGCCATTCGGCTCGGCAAGCTCCATTATCCTGATGGGACTGACGCTGTTGTTTATCACAGCCTACATCCTGATCACCAAAGACAAAGAGGGAAAGGAGCTGCTCTAGGATGCGCTACTCGCTCGGCCGCAAATTCTCCGTTTTCTACGCTTCGCTTATCTACCTGTTTTTGTATATGCCCATTGCCATTTTGATTCTGTATTCCTTTAACCAATCCAAGCTGAATGCGGTCTGGACCGGTTTTACTTTCGACTGGTACGTAAAGCTGATGCAGAACAGCGACGTGCTGGAAGCGATGAAGACCTCTCTGATCGTAGCGCTGATCAGCACGCTGGCCGCGACGATGATCGGCACGCTGGCGGCCGTCGGGATGTACCGCTACCACTTCCGCGGAAAAACGGCTCTGGACGCGATGCTGTACCTGCCCATCGTCATCCCGGAAATCGTCATGGGGATCTCGATGCTCGCGCTGTTCGCCCAGTTGAAGGTGCCGCTCGGCTATTTCACCCTGATCGCAGCGCACATCACCTTTTCCGTTCCCTTCGTCGTTGTCGTGGTGCGGGCCCGGTTGGCCGGATTTGACAAAAGCATCGAGGAGGCGGCGATGGATTTGGGGGCTACGCCCTGGCAGACGTTTGTCAAAGTGACGATGCCGGTCATCGCTCCGGGCATTTTGGCCAGCGCGATGCTTGCTTTTACGCTGTCTCTTGACGACGTGATCATCAGCTTTTTCGTGGCAGGGCCTGCGAGCGCGACGCTGCCCCTGAAGATTTTCTCCATGGTCAAATTCGGCGTGACTCCGGAAATCAACGCTCTGTCTACTTTGATGCTCGTCGTCACACTGGCTATCGTCATCTTTGCCGAACGCATCCGGATGCGCAAGGAGTAGTTCAAACGCTCAGCTCTTGAGTTTCCATATTATTACAAAGGGGGATTTGATATGAAGCAAGGCTTTCGGAAAATAGTGGCGGCCGGCTTTCTGACGATCGCATTGACAGCGGCTGGCTGCAGCTCCACGCCGTCATCGCAAGGCGGAGAAAACGGTCTGGACAAAGAACTCAATGTGTTTAACTGGTCTGAGTACCTGCCCGACTCGGTCATCAAAAAATTTGAAGAGAGATACGGGGTAAAAGTAAACTACAGTACGTTTTCCTCCAATGAAGAGATGCTGGCCAAGGTTTCCGCAGGGGGCGGCATTTACGATCTGACGGTAGCGAGCGACTATTTTATCCAGCCGATGGCCAATCAAGGACTGATCGAGCCGCTCGATCTGAACAATATTCCCAATTTCAAGAATCTGGAGCCCGACCTCGTAAACAAAGAGCATGATCCCGGCAACAAATACAGCGTCCCCTACATGGGCAATACGGTCTCGCTCGCCTACAACCCCGACAATATCAAGACGAGCATCACCAGCTTTGCGGACCTGTGGAAACCCGAATTGAAGAGCCAGATCGTGATGGTGGACGATCAGCGGTTCATCCTCGGCATGGTGTTGAAAACGCTGGGCTACTCCGGCAACGACACCGATCCTGCCCACCTCGAGGAGGCCAAGCAAAAAATGCTCCAGCTGATGCCCAATATCAAGGCCTTTGACAGCGACAGCCCGAAGACGCTGATGATCAACGGCGAAGTGAACGTCGCCCTCGTCTGGGGACCGGAAATCGCGCTGGCACAGCGGGAAAAGCCGCAAATCACGACAGTCCTGCCCAAAGAGGGACTGATGATAACATTTGACAACTTCGTCATACCTGCAGGTGCGAAACACAAGAAAACGGCGGAGGCCTTCATCAATTTCTTGCTCGAACCGGAAATCAGCGCGGAAATCGCCAAGGATTTTCCCTATATCAATCCGAATACCGAGGCCCGCAAGCTGATCGACAAGGAGACGCTGGAAAATATCGCCATCTATCCCCCGCCCGAAGAGATGAAGCGGGTGGAAAGCCTGAAGGATATCGGCGATTCGGTTAAACTGTACGACCGCATCTGGTCCGAAGTAAAAAGCTCGCAGTGAGCTGGCGGCAGTGTCGCTATACGAATTGCTCCGCCCTCGCACATTAGTTGCCCGAGGCCGTGGCATATTGCGAAACGTCTCGACCAATTGCCCGAGGCCGTGCCACATAGGCGAAACGTCTCGACCAATTGCCCGAGGCCGTGCCGCATGGCGAAACGTCCCGGCTAATTGCCCCAGACCGTGCCACATAGCGAAACGTCCCGGCTAATTGCCCCAGACCGTGCTACATTGCGAAACGTCCCGGCCAATTGTCTAAAGGCCGAACCACATTTCAAAACGCCCAGCCTTGGATATAACCTTTCCTGAAGTGCACCCCTTAGAATGGACATTGGATTAAACCCCTGGTAAATCCGATGAAATTTAAGGGGTGCATTTTTTATGGTGAAAAAGGGGCAAACGTTTAGAAGTTATTCTCACGAATTAAAGGTGGAAGCCATACGACTGCATATCGAAGAAGGATGGACATACCGTCGAATCATGGAGCATCTGGGGATTCCGGACCGCCACCGGCTTAAAGTATGGATGAAAAAATATAAACAGTTAGGCGAATTTGGGTTGATGGATCAACGAGGTAGACGTGAAGAATATGTTGATCAAGATCGATATGTTAAAAAGCTAAAACGAGAGAACTCGATGCTAAAAAAGTGTTTGAAAATCTGGATGCGGGAGGTGCAGCCCATAAGTATGAGGCGATCAAGCAAGTAGCTGGTGAGTATACGACTAGTGAACTTTGCAAGCTGTTTGGAGTCTCAAGAAGTGGATACTATGCATACTTGAAACGGCAACAAGCGGACCGGGACAAGCCCGTGAAAGACCTCATCAAAGTAGTTTATAAGAAGTATGATGGTAAATATGGGTATCGACAAACCCAGCTGTTTCTCTTACGAGATCACGGGGTATGGGTCAACCATAAGAAGGTACTACGTCTGATGCAAGAAATGAAGCTCCGTTCTCGAATACGCCGCAAATATCGAGGTCACTATGCTTCAACCGAAGGTGGACGAGTCGCTGAGAATGTGATGCAGCGGAATTTCAAAGCGGATGCACCTAATCGAAAATGGGTAACCGATGTCACACAGTATCGTGTCGCGGATACGTGGCTCTACCTGTCTGCTATTAAGGATTTGTTTAATAATGAGATTGTGGCTTACCACATTGGAGTTCGCAACGACAATCAGTTGGTCCTACGGACCTTTGAGAAAGCCTTTAAAAAGACGAAAGACGTGACTGGACTGATCGTTCACAGCGATCAGGGATTCCAGTACACGTCCTACGCTTACCACGACATGTTGCCGAAGGTTGGCGCCCAAATCAGCATGTCTCGGAGAGGCAACTGTTATGATAATGCCTCGATGGAGAGCTTCTTCTCGCATCTCAAAACGGAAGGGCTCTACCCTTATGATATCCGAAGTGTGGATGAGGCACAAAGGCGAATTGAGGAATATATTCAATTCTACAACCAAAGTCGACCACAACGAAAATTAAAAAGGCTGACGCCTGTTGAATTCAGACGTCAGCTGTCGGTCTAACGGTCGGGTTTTTTCTTACTGTCCACTAAATGGGGTCTTGACCATCCAAGGCTGGGGCGTTTGTTATTTTCCGTGTGTCAACCTCACTCGAAAATCGCTTGCTTTGCTTCTTCTTTTCGGAAGATCTCCCGCGGATAGTAATTGGCGAGGGGAGGAATCCCGTTTTCTTGAAAATACCCGAGCTCGCACATTTCGTCGTTTTCCGGGTGAAGAGCGCCTCCGACAACCGCGCACTCAAAAACAACCGTCAAGTATTCCACCTGATGTCCGTTCGGGTATGTAAATCTGTGCTTTTCCCCGCCAAACACTCCGATGATTCTCTCCGGCTTTACCTCCAAACCGGTCTCCTCCAGCACTTCTCTACGTACGGCCTCCGCTGGTGTTTCTCCGATCTCGATCGCCCCGGCGATCAGGCCCCAATTCTCCTCGTTATGTTTGCGTCCAAACAGAATTTCATCTTTTTCATTGCGGATCATTGCAGCGACGCAAGGCATGAAAATCAGGCCGGGCCCGAACGCTTCTCTCAAATCTTTATAGTATTGAGACATCGCCATAACGGTCAGCTCCTTCTTTATTGGCATCTTTATCGATTGTCTGCCGCTCTAACAGTTCCTTGCGACGCCCCCGCTCTCCTGCCTATAAAGATCCGCCAACCGAATGAAAAAAGGAAGGGAGCATCCATAAACCGCTCCCTTCCTTTTTGCCAAACTACCGCGCCACTTTCATTTCTTTGGAAAGCTGGGCGATCCCCTCTTCAATGCAAGCCAACACGTAATCGATCTGTTCGTACGAAATGACTGCAGGCGGCTCGATGCGAATCACCGTCGCGTTGTTGATCGTACCGCCGACGAGGATTTTCTTGCCGAACAGCATTTTGGCCAGCGTATAGCCAAGGTTGTTGGTGGCGAACTCCATCCCGATCAACAGGCCCCGTCCGCGTACGTCGACCATGACCTCCGGGTACTGCTCCTTGATCTCGTTCAGGCGCAGCATGATGTAATCGCCCTTTTCCTTGGCCATCTGCGGGATGTTGTCGGCAAGAATCGTGTGAATGCCCGCGATAGCCCCCGCGCAGCAGAGCGGGTTGCCGCCGAAGGTGGAGGAGCCCAGCAGGAACGGATTTTCCTCCATTTTTCCCCACCATTTCTTCTTGGCGACCATGGCAGCGATCGGCATGACACCACCGCCGAAAGCTTTGCCCAGTGTCATGATATCCGGTACGACATCCCAGTGATCGACGCCAAACAGAGTGCCGGTCCGCCCCATGCCGGTCTGCACCTCGTCAACGATCAACAGACACTCGTATTTGTCACAGATTTGGCGCAGCCGCGGCAGGTAGTCATCCGGCGGAATATTCACGCCGCCCTCTCCCTGGATCGGTTCGACGATCACGCCAGCCACCGTTTCGCCAGTAGCGATCAGCATGCGAATCGCCTGCTCCACCGCGTCCGCATCCCCGAACGGAACGTGCTGAAAACCGGGAACGAGCGGCATGTACGGCTCGCGGAATGTAGATTTCCCCGACGCCGAAAGGGAAAAGAGCGTCTTGCCGTGGAAGCCTCTTTCCGTTGAAATGAAGCATTTTTTCCCCGTGGCCAGCCTCGCCAGCTTCAGGGCCATTTCGTTTGCCTCGGTACCGCAGTTTACGAGGTAGGAGTGCTGCAAATCTCCTGGTGTAATGTACGCCACCAGCTTGGAAAGATAGCCCCGCAGCGGGTCCACCATCTCTTGGCTGTGCAGAGCGTAGCGCTTCAACTGGGCCTCTACCGCCTTGACCACTTTCGGGTGGCGGTGGCCGAGCAGGTATACACCGTAGCCTCCCAGGCAATCAATGTATTCATCCCCCATCGTGTCGCGGAAAATGGCTCCTTCATCTTCCCACTCCACGACCGAATAGTCGGTCGAAACAGACTTGCGGTGCGCAAGTATAGCCTTGGTCACATGGTTGGTAAAGTTCTCGACCGAATCGCTTACAATTTTCTTTTTCTGTTCGACTGTCAGTGTCTCGCTTTCGATGAATGAAAGAATTTCACTGGCAAGCTCAAGAGATTCTTTCCGTGATTTGCGTTCCATGCACCTCATCCTTTCCGGTTTGGTTTTTCACCTTGGAGAAGTTGCAAGAACAATGCCAGCCGAAACAGAGAGAAATGCCCCCGATCTCCCTTCTTTTCATACAGAAATGCATAGTGAAATGAGAAATCGGCTTCTCATATTCAAGAATGACGCGCAATCATTCGCTTGATGATTGGCTCAATCCTTTCTTCGTTTCCTGTTCTTGAGAACTTTCGTGCGGAAAGGAGAAAGGCGGTTGACAATACTGTTTTTTATATTATAATAGATATCAAATAATAATTATTATAAATAAGGAGCGGATGAACAATGGAAAACCTGTATTCTGTACTAAATAAACAAGTAGCCAACTGGACGATCCTGCGCATGAAGCTGCAAAACTACCACTGGAATGTCAAAGGACCTGCATTCTTTACCCTGCACGACAAATTCGAAGAGCTGTACAACGAAGCTTCCGAACACATCGATACTCTCGCTGAGCGCATCCTGGCCCGTAACGGAAAACCCGTTGCCACATTGGGAGAGTGCATTCGAGACGCCAGCATCGAAGAAGCAAGCGACCGCGAGACTGCTGAAGAAATGGTTCAAACACTGATCGAGGATTTTACCACTGTAATCGATGAATTAAAAGACGGCATCAAGAAAGTGGAGGAACTCGGCGATGAGGGCACCGCAGACATGCTCCTGTCCATCCAGACCAGTCTCGAAAAGCATGTGTGGATGCTGAAAGCCTTCCAAGGCTAATCTTGCTGCAAGTGTGTTTTATTTCCTAATAGAGGAAGTTTATTTCCTGATAAAGGAAAAGAGGGCTTTTGTGCCGGAATGCACAACTGCCCTCTTTTTTGCTGCCCGTCTATGTCGCCAAAGAAAAAACAAGTTTTCTTCCGTCCTTTTGAACCTTGACCTGCGGCAAATGCTTGATCGTCTTGTGAATGCCAATGTACGGGCTGGCAAATTCGACTCCGCTCCGTCTTTTCAACTCATCACAGAGCTCATTCAACGTTAATGCCGACATCTCCCGCAAGATTGTTTCTACATGATTGGCTACAGTTTCATAGTCATGACGGGTATGCGTTTTTCGCCCTTTCAGCCGTTCCATCACTTCCACGTTCATGCCGACGGTTCCGTTCTCTGCTTCTTCCGCCAGCAGCGGTTCTTCATTGCCTTCCGCTTGGTCAAGCTCTCTTACTCGCGCCAAAATCTGCTTGATGTCAAGCCCGAGCTGTTTGTCTTGATCCACATATTGTCGGCGCAGCAAAGCCCGCTGTTCCAAAAGCGACTGCAGAGTCATTTGCAAAGCCTTACGTTCCGTGAAATATTCCGCCATAGCCTTCCCCTTTTTCACAATTATTTTGATATCCTTAATAATAATAGAATTATATGTAGTTGAAAACGGGTGATTTGTCAAACAATCAAACAGTGAATTAGGCGCGGCGCTGCCCAATTTAGGCGCACGATATCCGGGCATCTGCTTATCCTGATGATAGGCATGCATACTAGAAATACAGAGGATGGTTGCTTGATGGATTTTCACTTGACAGTCGTCGGCCTCCTGGTGGGATTTCTGGTCGGCCTGACCGGTGTAGGGGGCGCCGCGCTATTGACCCCGATCCTGCTCCTGCTGGGGATACAGCCCGCCATCGCTGTCGGAACTGATCTGGTCTACAACTCCATCACCAAGATTTTCGGGACCTGGCAGCATTGGCGGCAAAAAACCGTTCACTTTCCCATCGTGCTCTACCTTGCGATCGGCAGCATCCCGAGCGGCATTATCGCCGTGAATTTGATGAACTGGGTGCACCAGCATGTCCAAGGGGCAGACCTCATCCTGAAAAAAATACTCGGCTTTGTCCTCATCCTGATCCCCCTGGCCATCCTGGCCAAAAGCTGGCTCAGCCGCAAAAGTCCTTCCTGGAATAAATGGCAAAGCATGAGCACGCGCGAAAAGCGTACCCCGCTCATCATCATCGGCGCTTTTCTCGGCTTTCTGGTCGGCTTGACGTCCATCGGCAGCGGCTCGCTCTTTGCCATCGCACTCATGTATTTCTTTCAGCTCTCCGGCAAAGAAGTAGTCGGCACCGACATCGCCCATGCCTTTTTGCTGACCACGGCCGCTGGTCTGGCGCACATGAGCTTCGGCACTGTTCATTTGGCAACTGTCTTTTGGCTCCTGCTCGGCTCGGTGCCCGGCGTCTTGCTGGGAAGCCGCTTGTCCTGCAAGGTCCCCACCGTTTTCCTGCGCTATGCGATCTCGGTTCTCATCATCATCAGCGGAATCAAAATTATCCAAATATGACAAAAACCCTTCCCATACTGCAATCGGGAAGGGTTTCTTTTCTGTTATCGGCAGTTATTTCCCTTGTTCCAGCTCTTCGATCAAGGCGGACAGTTCGGCCCAGCGCTCGATCGCAGCCTCCAGGTCTGCCGCAACCTGCTGCTCTTCCGCGTACAGCTTCTCCACTTTGCCGTAATCGCTGCCTGCCGAGGCAATCTCCTGCTTGAGCTGCACGCTTCTCGCCTCCAGCGCGGCGATCTTGTCCTCGATTGTCTCCCATTCCTTCTGGTCCTTGTAGGAGAGCTTGCGCGTGCGGTTGTTTCCGCGTCCGGAGGCGCTTTTCTCGTCGGCTGCAGCCGCTTTGGCTTCCGCCTGCGCCTTCCCGGCTTTTCGCTTGTCCGCAGCTTCCTGCTCCAGCTCTCTGCGCCGGACCTCGAGGTACTCCGAGTAGTTTCCGGTAAACTGGCGTATCCGCCCCTCGCCTTCAAACGCAAACAGATGGTCCACGGTCCGGTCGAGGAAATATCGGTCGTGGGACACGGTAATGACAGCCCCCGGGAACTGCTCCAAATAGTCTTCCAAAATGCTCAGCGTCTGGATGTCCAGATCGTTCGTCGGCTCGTCCAAAAAGAGAACGTTGGGCTCTCCCATCAGCGTGCGGAGCAGATAGAGGCGGCGCTTTTCCCCGCCGGACAGGCGAGAGATCGGCGTCCACTGCAAATGCGGCGGAAACAGAAAGCGCTCCAGCATTTGCGAAGCGGTAATCACTTCCCCGTCACTCGTGTGCACGACCTCCGCCGCTTCCTTGATGTACTCGATCACCCGCAGCTTCTCATCCATCTCTACGTTTTCCTGCGTGTAATAGGCCAGCTTCACGGTCTGGCCCGTTTCCACCGTTCCGGCATCAGGGGCAAGCCGGCCGGCCAGAATGTTCAGCAGCGTCGATTTTCCGCTGCCGTTGGGACCGATGATCCCGACACGGTCTTGCGGCAGGACGATGTAGCTGAAATCGTCGATGAGCTGCCTAGGGCCGTAGCCTTTGCGAATGTGCTCAATCTCCAGCACCTTTTTCCCCAGGCGGCTCGCTCCCAACGCCATTTCCAGCTTGTCCGCCGGTCCGTCTACCTGTCTGTCCCGCAGCTCTTCCGCCCGCTGGACGCGAGCCTTCTGCTTGGTCGTGCGGGCCTTGGCCCCCCTGCGCAGCCAGGCCAGCTCCCGTCTGAGCAGATTCTGCCGTTTGCTCTCCGCAGCCGCTTCATTCTCTTCGCGTTCCGCCTTTTTTTCCAAGAAGGTCGCGTAATTGCCCTCGTAGCTGTAAAGCTTGCCGCGGTCAAGCTCAAAGATCCGGTTCGTGACGCGGTCCAGGAAGTAGCGGTCGTGGGTTACAAGCAAAAGGGCTCCCTGGTAGCGGGAAAGGTATTCCTCCAGCCACTCCACCGTTTCGTTGTCGATATGGTTCGTCGGCTCATCCAGGATGAGCAGGTCCGCCGGCTGGATCAGCGCGCGTGCCATCGCCACCCGCTTGCGCTGCCCGCCGGACAGCTCCTGGACCTGCTGGGAAAAATCGTGGATGCCGAGCTGCGTCAGGATCGTTTTTGCGAGCGTGCTCGCCTCCCATGCGTTCGCTGTATCCATCCGGCCTTGCAGGCTGAGCATCCGGGCCTGTTTCTGTTCATCGGCAGGATCTGCCTGCAGCTCCCCCAGCGCCTGCTCATATTCGCGCAGCAGCTGCATCAGCGGCGAGTCGCCGTAAAATACTTGTTCGAGGACGCTGGAGTTTTCCGCAAAGCTCGGGTTTTGCGGCAGGTACTCGACGCGGAAGTGATTGGCGTGGATTACTTTCCCGCTGTCTGCCGTGTCGAGTCCCGCGATTATTTTCAGGAGCGAGGATTTGCCTGTACCGTTAACGCCGATCAGGCCAATCCGCTGGCCTTCCGCGATGTGAAAGGAAATCCCGTCGAACAGGACCTTCTCGCCGTAGCCTTTGGAAAGGTTTTCTACTGATAAGATATGCATATTGTTCACCTGTGCTTTTAATAGGATAGGAGATGAATCGGTCCGAAATGGCTGCCTTCTGCATGTGCATGGCAGGCTGCCATCATTGCTTCGACCTGACTTCGCCATGTTTTTAGCCTGCTTTTTGCAGGCGCGAATGCCATTCCATTGCGAAAAGCAAAACAGCTAAGCGCGTCAGGATGATGCTACTTGCAAATCGTAACACGTTTTTCGCCGTTGTCCCAGAGACATGCCTGCTCATGCGAAGGCAGTACAGTACAGTACAGCCCCGCCGCTTCGTTTACGAGATCGAAGGAGACTGGCGAATGACAGCCACGCTCGACTCCCTCACGATCAGCCGAGGCTCGAACTGCACGCGTTCATATTCCCCGGCCCCGTTGTCGCGAATCCGCTTCAGCAAAAGCTCGGTTGCCAGGCGAGCCACTTCGCCCCCCATGATCGACACCGAGCTGATTTGCGGGCTTGTGACCGTCGTCCACAGGTTGTTGTCGATGCCCACGACCGCCACATCCTCCGGGACGCGAACTCCCAGCTCCTTGAACCGGTTCACGATCCCGATCGCCACCATGTCGTTTACCGCATAGATCGCATCCGGCATATGTTTCAGGCTGTAAAAGTAATCAGCCGCACGCACGCCTGTTTCAAACGAGAAGTCCTCGCCGAAATAGACGAGGGAAGGATCGACCTGCGGCAAAGACTGTTCATAGGCAAAGTAACGCTCCTCGATTTTGTTCTTGGGAGCACCCGCGTAAGCGATCCGGGTCCGCCCGATTTTGATCAGATGCTCCATGACCAGGCGGCCTTCCTGACTGGCCAGACCGACAACATCCGCTTTCACATTGTCATCGAGCTTTTTTCCGTAGTTGATGATCGAGACAGGTACGGTTGTTTTATTGATCAAGTCGACCAGCGTTTTGGGATAAGCCAGCGGCATGATAATCAGCCCGTCCACATGCAGCTTTTTCACCTCGCGCACGATCTCCAGCTCGGCCCGGGCGTTCCCGGAGGTATTGATCTGCACGACACGGTAACCGTGCTGCTTGGCAGTCTGCTCCACAGACCAGGCGATATCAGGAATGATTGCATTGCGGATATCCGGCACGGCCAAAGCAATTTGATTCGTTTGCCGCACCTTCAGGCTTTGCGCTGACGTATTCGGAACAAAGCCCATTTCTTCGATTATTTGCAGGATCAGCGCCTTTGTTTTCGGGCTGATCCCGCCGCTATTGTTAATGGCCCGGGATACGGTGGCAATCCCTACCCCTGCCTTCTTTGCTACATCTTCAATCGTTACTTTTTTCTTTGTGGCCAAGAGAGATGTCCCTTCCTTATTGGAATCGTTTTCTGCGATACGAACCAACGTCAGTCGCCTCGTTCTATTATATCATAGGAGGCGATGCTTTGACGGGAGGCGGGCTGCACACCGGGGCCTCGGACCCTGCTGCCGCAAAAAAGATCGACGCACGCAAAAGCATCCGTGATCAAGCTTTTCAGGAAGGTATTTTATTCCAACACTTTCATTCAAAAAGCACTTTGACAATGTATCAAACTTATGACATATTAATTTTCGGAAACGTTTCCTATTTTTCTTGCTGGACTCTATTTTTATGATCCGAACTGACAAGGAGATGGAAGATATGAAAGCGTTGCGCTGGCATGGCGTAAAAGACTTGCGTTTGGAAACGATTACGGAACCTCAAGCGCTCAAAGGGAAAGTCAAAATCAGAGTGGAATGGTGCGGCATTTGCGGAAGCGACCTGCACGAATATGTGGCAGGCCCGATTTTCATCCCGGAAGGCACCGCCCACCCGCTGACAAACGAAAAAGCCCCTATTGTAATGGGACATGAATTTTCCGGACAAGTCGTAGAGGTCGGAGAAGGTGTCACCTCCATCAAAGCAGGCGACCGCGTCGTCGTCGAGCCCGTCTTCGCGTGCGGGACATGCCCGGCGTGCAAGCAAGGCAAATACAACCTTTGCGACAAAATGGGCTTCCTCGGCCTCGCCGGCGGTGGCGGCGGGTTTTCGGAATACGTAGCCGTCGATGAGCACATGGTCCATAAAATTCCCGACAGCGTCTCTTATGAACAAGGCGCTCTGGTCGAACCGTCCGCTGTCGCGCTTTACGCTGTCCGCTCCAGCCAGTTGAAGGTCGGAGACAAGGCTGTCGTGTTCGGTACCGGACCGATCGGCTTGCTCGTCATCGAAGCACTGAAGGCTTCCGGGGCCTCGGACATTTACGCCGTCGAGCTGTCGCCGGAACGCAAGCTCAAAGCAGCAGAGCTGGGCGCGATCGTCCTCGATCCGAAAGAGTGCGATGTCGTCCAAGAAATTCACAAACGGACAGGCGGCGGAGCCGACGTCGCCTTCGAGGTGACCGGCGTTCCTCCTGTTCTCACCCAGGCGATCGAGTCGACCAAAATCGGCGGACAGATCATGATTGTCAGCATTTTCGAAAGAGAAGCGCCTATCAAACCGAACCACATCGTCATGAAGGAGCGGACCATGACAGGCATCATCGGGTACCGCGATGTATTCCCGGCCGTCATCAGCTTGATGGAAAAAGGGTTCTTCCCTGCCGAGAAGCTGGTTACCCAGCGAATCAAGCTGGATGATGTCGTGGAGCAAGGCTTTGAGGCTTTGTTGAAAGAGAAAAATCAGGTGAAGATTCTGGTGAGTCCTAGGTTGTAGGTGCAGGTGTTTTCGGGAAAGGTGCCCTTGGATCGGACTCAGGGGCACTTTATCCTGCTACATAGAAGCTTGTTAGCAAAAAAGGAGTTTCTTGATGTATGACGACCAGCAGAAGAAATTTTACAATTGAGGAAAAATGTTGAACCGTATTGAAAATTCCGAAAGAAGAAAATCCAATGAAGGTCGGCTGGATGTATCTGTACACCGTTATGGACTGGCATTCCCCCTATATCATCGATTGCAGCTATACCAGAGTCTGGGTTGGTTTCGTTGGGAGACCGTGAAACGGGCCTTATCGAGACGCAAGGCCGAAATTATCCGCAGTGATCAAAAACCATACCCGGTTGTTGTGTATAACCGAGATGCAATTCTGCAATCCACCAGACAATATGTAAAAGAAAACTAATTGCCGGGCAGTCGGATGTCACGCCAACCGCTTACATCACATTGACCGTATTGATTATTGCCCACAGCAACTACCGTGCCGTCCGTTTTAAGCCCGATCGTATGAGCGCAACCCGCCGCTACCGCCACAATATCGCGCCAGCCGCTTACATTGCATTGGCCATGCTCATTCCACCCCACAGCCGCCACCGTACCGTCCGCTTTCAGCCTGATTGTATGAGCATTGCCCGTATGAGCATTACCCGCCGCAACCGCCACCATGTCGCACCAGCCGCTTACATCGCATTGGCCATATCTATTATCACCCACAGCCGTCACCGTGCCGTCCACTTTAAGGACGACGGTATGACGATAACCCGCCGCTATGGTATCTTTAGGCAACCGTTTCACCTTTAACGCCGCTTCTTTCGGTAAAATTTTATCCATGTTTTACCTCCTTGAAAACAAGAGCTATAAACGGCTCTACTTCGAGCGGATGCCGTGAAATTCGGCTTCTCGGCGATCCACGCCTCCACCGCGGGCATTGCATCTCCTCCTTTCCTTGATCATAGCGATTCGGACACGGGC
Organism: Brevibacillus sp. FSL K6-6036; assembly: GCF_037964015.1. Taxonomy (NCBI): domain Bacteria; kingdom Bacillati; phylum Bacillota; class Bacilli; order Caryophanales; family Paenibacillaceae; genus Brevibacillus; species Brevibacillus sp. FSL K6-6036. The sequence goes on along the minus strand of NZ_CP150173.1, from coordinate 1,138,226 downwards.
TTTCAACACACTAGCGATTTTGCATGGAGGTATTTCAATGGGGGAGATCTCTATTTCAACACGGTGCTACGAGTACCCAAAAGAAAAGCTTTCTCTGTGCTTACTCTTTGGCTACGTCCTCCATATGTGGACATTAACAAAGTGGTAGTATATGTGATATGCCATTAATTCCGCTTCATTTTATCAACAACTGATCAATTTCAATTAGGGGTAACAAAAAAGAGCGATGTGCAATACTTCACACCTAATATTTAAAAAACTGTCTTCACCTCTTGTAGCACTTTTCTTTTTTTCGCGAGGTCAAATAAAGAAAACCCCAGACGAGCGCGGATTACTCGTTTGGGGTAATAATCAATTAATTTCCCCTTTCCCCGTTTGGATCCGAAGAAATAAGGGACTAACTCCTCATAGACTGTTTTTTAGAACTACACAAATGCCCTAACATCTACATTCTCATCCCATTTTTAAAGGGAGACCTTTAAATAATTCGGGTCTGTCAAACTCAATCAACCAATATATGAAAAGGTTTCATCCCCCTAATTGGGCCATTTTTCGAAACCAATAGAGTCAAGGGCGAAAGGCGAAGCGAACCCTTGACGCGTTGGTGGAGAGAAAGATAATCCCTTCGGGGATGAAGCCTTTCATTTGTTAACGGATGTACGGCTGTACCCGATCTTCAAAGAAAACGGATAGCTGTAAGAGAATCTGGCCCCAGTTCTGAACTCGTCCCGTCCACTTTCGTAGAACATCCATGGTTACGAGATATAACATCTTCAAAAGGGCATCATCTGTGGGAAACATGGCTTTTCCTTTTGTCACCTTTCGAAGCTGTCGATGATAACTCTCGATCACGTTAGTTGTATAAATCAGCTTTCGAATCTCTGGAGGATATTTAAAGAAAGTGGCAATCTCGTCCCAGTTATTCCGCCAGGAACGAACCATCAAGGGATATCTACTGCCCCAGGTTTGTTCAAACTGATCGAGTTCTTCCAACGCGGCTTGCTCCGTTGGAGCCTTATAGATAGGTTTTAGCTCGGACGTGATCTTTTTGAGATCCTTATAGGAAACATACTTGATGGAATTTCGGATTTGATGGATAACACATTTCTGAATCTCCGTCTTCGGATAACATGCAGAGATGGCTTCTGTAAAGCCACGAAGATTATCGACGCTTGTAATGAGAATATCCTGGACTCCACGATTTTTCAGTTCGTTGAGGACATGCAGCCAGAATTTTGCCGATTCATTCTCCCCAATCCAGATCCCAAGCACATCTTTATGACCGTCAAGGTCAATACCAATGACCATATAGGCGGCTTTATTGACGATAGCTCCGTCCTGTTTTACCTTAAAGTGAATGGCGTCAAGGAAAACAACAGCATAAACCGCTTGCAAGGGGCGATTTTGCCACTCTTTGATCATCGGTACAATCTTATTCGTTACATTTGATATGAGCGTTGGTGAGACTTCGATGCCATAGAGCTGCTGCAGATGGTCTTGGATATCGCGTGTGGATACGCCTTTGGCATAGAGAGCAAGAATTTGATCTTCGATCCCTGTAACATTGGATTGATGTTTCTTTACAATGTTTGGTTCAAAATCACCCTCTCGATCCCGAGGGACTTGGATGTCAACATCCCCGTACTCAGAACGGACGGTTTTCTTGCTATACCCATTGCGGCTGTTGGTTGTCCGCTTGTTTTTCATGTCATGCTTGGCGTATCCAAGAGAGGACTCGATTTCAGCTTCCAGCATTTCTTGGATTGTGTCTGCGAATAGATCCTTTAACGCTGACTGTACGTCGTCCACTGACTTCATGTTTTTCTCTTTGATCCACTGCTTGATCTGCTCTTTTGACATCATAAAAATCTCCCAACCTTTCTACTCCTAATTGTAGTTTAGAGGTTGAGAGTTTACACAAAATATTTTACAGACTCTATTTAAAGAAAGTGCCTCAATAACTTCTCCCCTTCGTAGGCGGCTACAAGGGCAAAAAAGAAACCCCAGACGAGTTTGGATTACTCGTTTGGGGTTAAAAGTTGTTATTTTGCTTTGTAGTTTAACTCAATTCCTATTTTAGATAATACTCCCGATTCCACTAAATCAAATACAAAACGAACACCTTTTTCCGAAATATAATTTTCTTGATATTCATCTGACATAATACTATCGAGAGTCCACTTTACACCTTTATCTACTAATATCTTCCTGATAAAGTCCGTCTTTAGCATTTGCCTCTCAGGTATATTTTCTATTACCATTCTATTTGGTAGATTTAACTCTTCTTCATTAAAAGTGATTACAACTGTCTCTAATTTATTCTCTCGGAGACGAAATTCTAAACATCCATAAATCATAAATGTTGGGTAGGATTTTCTCTCGAGAGTATAGATTTCTGGTTCGCCTAGTAATTCGATAATTTTTTCTTCTGATTCACTTCCCTTAAAAATCCTCTCTATTCCAATTGTAACTAACTCCCAAAAATCAATTGTTATTTTCATTTCATCTTCTCCAGCGCTTTTATTAAGATTTTAAATTCTGCTCCCTTCATCCGTATGGAGAGTCTAGTAACGCCGACTTTTACATAGAATCTTAAATAAACCGCAAAAATTCCCCAGACGAATATCAAAATTATTCGTCTGGGGTTCCAATACTAGTCTTCAATTCCGCTACCCTTTACAACAAAATGCGAGTTCAGTTCTCCAGGGACAAAGAATCTCCAGAACTCCTCCTCTGATGAACTATCAGGGAATAATTCTAACAAATATCGATCACTAAAATAAACCTTTATACCACCAAGATCATCAGCTTCAATTTTATCCACTAATATATTTAAAGCCTTGAATTTTATAATTCGCTCATCATACCGATTCATCCCCGGTTTATCCCATACAAATTCTTCATCCTTTCCCACCCATTCCTTGTTGGGTATATATATGTCTTTCGAAGCAACAATTATTTCATGTTCTTTTGTGATCCTCCATGAGCATTGAACATTTAGGGTATGCTCTCCCACTCTTTTTTCAATACCTCTTAGAGAGGTTATTTTTTTTGTTTTACCGAAACTAAACCACGTTAGGTTCCCCGATCTTCCTGCATTCTCAACCGGTAATCCAATCAAAACCTGTAATTTTTTCTCAATTATTTTTTTCATTTTACACCTTTCTTTCAAAAATTTAAAATCTCCCTGCTTTTATTTCTTTTGCAATTTCTTCAATAGTATGGAAATCATAATTTTGTCCTGAAATTTCATCGTGTAATTTTCTTTGTTGATCTTTATTTAATTTATATTTGGTGACAATGTCTCTTACCTGTTTATTTTGAGCTTGATTATTTCTAGGGGTACCTTTGTATTGCTTCCCTATATTTCCTCCTTTTTTTGCAAAACTTAAGACGATTCCTGATCCAGATCTAACATTTTTTGCAAAATCAAGACCTGCTATAAAATCAGGAAACCCCATTTCAATCTGTTCTTTCATATAGCCTGACAGTAGCTTGTACTTGAGTCTCTGCTGTGTAGAACTTTCTAGACTATAGTAATAATCATTGTCACCACTTACCCATCTAACATAGCTGTAATCATCTTTGTAAGTAGACCAATAATCCGCTGAACCATTTCCTGGTCCAGATACGCCAATATATCCTTTGATCTTACCATTATCCAAAATTGGTCGACCTACAAAGTCCCTGTCTTCACCTAAATATATACTGCTGTCTGAATTACAATCTCCTCCGTGAGCATTTTTACCATTTGCGGAAACACAGTAGTTACCGGTTGGGTCAATATTAACTAACGGATTATTATGCACATACGTATACCGATTCAGTGTGAGCGGATTATCCACTTGCCCTTTATACGTATCCTCCGAAATAAACCGCCCCACCGTCGGGTCGTAGTACCTCGCCCGCAGATAGTAGAACCCGGTCTCGCCATCCAAGATCTCCCCGCTATAGGTAAACGGGTTGGACATCCCCTCCGTTTTCGCCGTGAGATTCCCCCACGTATCATACTCGTAGCGGTTTAGTTCCTCGCCGTTCTCCCCAACGACCTTCACGACATCCCCGTGGCTGTTGTACAGATAGTAGCCGCGCTTGTTCGCCGCAACGTCCTTTCGGGAGAGCAGCTCATTCCCCCAAATATTCTGGGCTTTCAGCTGGCCGTTTTTGTCCAGCTCCTCGATGACTCTGCCGTTCAGGTACACGTAGCGGGTTTCGCCGCCATCTGCTGTCTTCGTTGCACGGAGCCCATCCGGATAGTACGTATATTCCGCCTTGGCTCCCGTCTTTTCATTGGTGACGCCTCTCAGGCGGTTGCGCTCGTCAAAGGTGTAGGTGGCTGTACTTGGCATCGCCGGCAGCGTGCCTTCAAAGGTCATTCGGCTGCCTCGGCCGTTATACGAATAACGATTCTCCCCCGCTGGCACATTTTCCTTCGTCAAGCGGTCCACTTTGTCGTACTCGTAGCGGTAGGTCGTGCCGTTTCGCTCAATGCTTGTCACGTTGCCAAAAGAGTAGTTGTTCTTCTCTTGCCATACAGACGTGCCGCTCTTGAAGTGCTTCAGCGTGTCGACCTGGCCGAACGAATCCCGCTTGCGTACCAGGCTCACGCCGTTTGGATAGGTCAGGGTGTAGGTGTCTCCCGCGTCGCTGAGCTGGTAGTCATTGCGGACAGTTTGAGAGGAACCATTCGATCCCGGAATCGTCACCTCTTTTACCCGCATCGCGTCATCGTAGACGTAGGAAACCGCTGTATTTCCAGGGTAGATCAACTGATCCATCTGGTCGTCGGCGTCCGTATGGCGAATCTGATAGAGTCTGCCAAACGCCGTGAAGCTGTTCATCCGCAGGAACGGATCATAGGTGTAGAACAACTCGCGATATAGCGGGCTGCTGGACTGGATGTTTGGTCCGTTGCTGTTGGTTTCTTTCTTTACCAAAGACGTATTCGGGTAATACTCTTTGGTTTCCCGGTTTTTCACCGTACCGGCCTTGTCTTTCGTCGTCAGCTCGGACAGCTCGTAAAACGGCGTGTACGCGTACTCGTGGCGGTTGCCCGCTTTGTCCGTGAACACCGATACTTTGCCGTTCGGGGTGTAGCCGAATGTCTCCGTCGCCCCGGATGGAACGTCCGTTTCGCTGATTTTCCAGGAAAGCGCATTGTAGTGGTACTTGGTCGTCAGGGTGTTGTTTTCCGTTACCTGCACGAGATTGCCATATGGGTCGTAGCCGTAGCGGTATTCGTTCTTTTCAGGGTCGAGCAAATAGACGAGCTTGTCGCTTGGATTGTAGCGGTATGACCAGGAGCGCGACGCTCCGCTCTGTTCCTGCTCTGTCTTGCGCGAGGGCTGTCCGAATGCATTATAGCTATAGGCGGTGGTGCGTTTTTGCCCGCTTACCCACGCCTCATTCACTTCTTTTTCCAGCTGGCCGTGCCTGTCGTAAAACTGGATCGTTTCTAGGCCGTTTGGACCCAGGGTTTTGATCGTCTCTACCGGCAGATATTGGTTATTGAGCGAATCGACGAAAGTGTTTGCCCGCAGGTAGATCGTCGTGCCGATGGGCTCCTGTTTTTGCCAAAGCGTGCCGTCTTTATTGTAGACATACGTGGTCGCCCGGTTGTCCATGGCGTAGGGGGCACTGGACAGCAAGCGCTCTCCATCCGGCGAATACGTGTTGTACTGTAGTGGACGGATTTGGCCGTTGGTCCCGATCTGTCCTTCGTATTCGACTTCGCCGCCCGGGGTAAAATGGGTGAACCTCTTCGTGCCGTCCGGCAGGGTCATTGTCACCTTGCGTTGGTCGTCGTCGTAGCTGTAGGTGATCGCGCGGGTTTCTCCTTTATTGGCAAACTGTTCACGCTTCAGCCGTCCGAGGAAGTCGTATTCGTAAGTGGCCTGGCTTTGATCCGGATAGGTTCGCTGTGTGACTCTGCCCAGCTCGTCGTAGGCGAAGCGGTACGTCAGCCTTGTTTTGACGCCGGGGGAAGTTTCGACTTGCATGTTGATTTCGGTTGGTTTCAGGTCGTACCGGTCGTAGGCTGGAAAATTTTGGACCATGTTTTTATTGTCCAAACCGATCGTCATATGCTGAATAGAGGATATCCGCTTGTTCTCGTAGGTGTAAAAACGTCCGATTGCCTCGGTTTTGATGTCGGCACCATCCGGGTACGAATCGAGGATCGATTCTCCCTCAAGCAGCTTGTCGCTGTTGTACGTAAACGATTCCTTGTGAAAATGCTTCGGGTTGTCTGCGGCGGTGCGGCTCATCTCCGAAAGCAGGCGCAAGTAATATGTTGTGGGCGGCAAATACGTCCAGCTGGTCGTATTTCCTTTCGGATCGACGAGCTTTACCAGATCGCCGTAACTGTTGTATCTGTATTCCGTCACCTGAGCGTAGTCGGCCAGTCTGTTTTTCACCTGTTCCAGATTCTTCGCTTCCGGCGCGAGCAGGTACTGATACACGTCGGCGTCTTTCGTCATGGAAGCGGGCCTTCCCAAAAATTCGTAGGAGTAGCTGGGCTTGGTTTCCCTGCCGCGATACATGTGGCTTACGTACGATACCGGGTGGTAGCTGTACTTGTTCCCGTCTGCGGTCAAGTTGAGGCGGCCTTCGATTCTGTCTGTGTCTGCACCCGTCCCGATATAGGTTTCGACCGAACGGAGCAAGAAGTTTTTATCCGAATTGACGGCAAACGTCTTTTCCTGGCTGGGCAAGCCATCCTGTTCGATCCGGGAGACTGCGACCGTTCCGTCTCGTATCGTCTGATTTTTCAATCGAACAGAGGTGTCTTTCTTCGTTTTCCAAATCTCTTTACTGGTCATTGGATAGTAGATCGTTTTCAAATACGTTTCTGTGGACGGACGGTCTGGGTGTGGTGTCTTGGCAAAACGGATATTTACCGAAGTGACCGGATGGTATGTGACATAGGTCAGCTTTTCCTCATCGTAATAATTCCGAACAACGCCTCGGTTCAGAAAATCAGTTGCGCTAGAGAAATAGGGGCTGTAGGCATAGGTCATGGTCAAGCCTTCCACCGGATACTTCACCTGATGGAGAAGCTCGTAATTGACGTACCCCCGCTCATTCCAGTCCATATCCAGATACTCGGAACTCTCTATACCTTTATAGTCCAGTGGAATCTCTTTATTCTGCGCGGAAAAATAGTAGTTGGGACGAAGGTTAAACTCAGCTTTCCCAAAGACTTCGGAATCAAGGTAAGAGTATTCGGCAATGACCTTGCTTCCCCCTCCGTTGACATCGTGCTCGATGACACGGTCTGGAGTCGTGCCTGTTCCCCATGCGTACTCGATATGCTTCAGCAGCTTGCTTTTGGAGGTATCGGCATACACCTTCAGGCTTTTTCTCGTTAACTCGATATACCGTCCGACGCTATCGGTAATCTGTATCGGATCATTGTTATACGGAATTTTGTAGACAATGGTATCGCCGTATGCATTCCTTTTGGTGATGACATCAACAGGGGAAGGATCGTAAACGCCCTCCCTGGTGAAGCTGTAGTGGTAGCCGTTGTAATCGACCCAAGCGATCGACTTGACGCCATTTGTTGGATTTTGGTCTTTGGAATAGAAATGCATCGACGCTCCTTTGTAGGGATAATTCACCCAATCTTCACCGGAGCGTGAGGAAGATTCAAGCACCGTGCCATCATCCAGGGTGAAAACATAACGAAATTTCCCGGATGTTCTTCCGCATACGTAAGGTGGATTATTCTTATCAACGTAGTTGCACGCGATTCCATCTTCGTACATTTCTTCAGCCATCGGGATGTTCAGTCTCCAACCGAGCGGCATGTTGTACTTTTCCCAATGATTGTTGTTATAACTGGTTTTGTTGCCGCGTGTGCTGTAGTAGAAACGCTGTTCAATGGAATCAAACTGCGAATAGGTCCTCTCCAGCCTCAGATCCATCCCGTGCTTGCCTTCGAGAACCAGGTCCGTCTCCGTGATAGTGGACGTTCGGTAGACATCATCTACCGGCGAATCAATCGAACGCTTGTATTGATAGGTCAGCCCTGTCGGATCGTACACGGCATCCGGCAGGTCGGAGCTGAGCAGCCCGGCGTTTGCCGCTTTCGTTGTCGATGTCTCGCTTTCTTGCTTTGAAACGGCCATTTTTTCTTTCGGCTGTTTCGGTTCGGCCTGCTTTGCCTGCACGCTTTTCCACTTGCTGTAGTGCTCTGCGATAACCGGAACTTCCTTTGCCAGCCGGTTGTACGCATCAGCCGGAAGCTTCGCGATCTTGGCCATCACATCCCGATCGGTCCAGCCGTACTTCTCTACCTTTTCATTGTGGGACAGCAGCCGGTCCACCTGGGGATAAAACCAGGCGGCTACCTGCAGGCTGGTGCGATCCAGCTCAGCCTTCATGCGGATGATCGCGTCGGCGGCAAACGGGTCCCACTCCATTGCCCTGATCTCCTCGTCCTTATAGGAAGGAATTTCTGCCGGTTCGAGCGTCGTTTCGGCTGTCTCCTGGGCAGCCTTGGTGAATTGCGCCAGCCATTCCTTTGTGCTCGGCAGCTTCGTTGCGTCAGGGGCTGCATTCGCCTTGCCGCTATGGAGCAGCCCGTTTTGCACCGCCCCCTGGGCCTGAACGACGCTTGGAATCAGCAAAGCCGCCGACAAAAGCAGCTTGAAGCCGATGCCGATTGACTTGTTTCGTCTCATAGTTTGCCTCCTTTTCGTTCTTCTAGCGAACGACTTTTCGTATCAAATTTCCGTTATTGTCGTAGTAGAAATCGACGAGGACTTTGCCGTCCTGCTTCATCTGGACAAGCAGCCCTTTTTCGTTGTACACGTACTCGACGCCGAGGTAGCGGACAGCGAGCCTGGCGTGAACTGCTTTCCCGTTCCAGCCTGACACGCTGAGGAAGTAGTTCTGTCCTCCGTTCAGAAGCAGGGTGACACTGGAAAAGGGCGGCTTCTTGCCGTCGTCATTGGTCGCCAGATGGCGGGTCCGCTCGTAGTCCTCGTAGACCGAGAGGATCGTATCGCTGGTGCCCTCCGCGGGATTTCCCAGAAAATAGTCGGTGTAAATCTCATAGGTACCCGTCGCGGGCGGGGTAAATTTTATGAGCTGATACTGCGAGGCAGCGACGTCCAGATCCCTGGGTGCCTGCAGGGTGACAGCAGGCGTGTCGGTAAACGCAAAGGAGAACGGATTCGTCGTCACATCCTCCAGAGCCCCGACAATCGCCTCCTTGTAGATAGTCACGGATGCTTCGCCGGAATCCTTGTTTTCATGCGAGAGCGCTTTTCCGCTGAAACGGATTGCCAGCTGTTTATCGTTCAGTCTGACCACCTGGGTCTCCAAGCCTTCTGGAAGGTTGTTGAAGCTGACCCGGCGCGAGGAGACAGTTGGAGCAAATACGCTTCCCTCCAGTGTGATGATCTGCTGCTCCGCCACGCTGCCGTCGTTGGCTTCGGTTTCGTGCAGAATCGGGACTTCTGCGGACACATTCGGCTTGGATGCAGCCGTCAGCCTGGCGTGGACCTGGCCGTCGTTTGCCGAAGGAGCCACGTACAGGTAGTAGGTCAAGCCTTTTGTCAGATTGACGTCAAGCTCTGAAAAGACGGTATCTTCTGACGCATTGTCATTTCCGCCCAACAGTTTTTGCATAAGCTCATCCTCGAAAAGCAAAAGCAGCGTGTCGTTGGGCAATCCCGTCCCCGCATAAGGAGATGTGAAAAAGCGGAAATTTCCCGTCGCCGGAGCCGTAATCCGATAACCCGGCACCACGCCTTCCGGAACATCGATATCTACCGGCGTTCCCCATGCGAGCTCGGACGGGTTGCCGACAATGAGGTTGTATCGGTCCGTCGTGCTGAAGTGCTGATCCATGCTGAAGACGACAAAATAATACGTTGTCCCGGCTTTAGCCTCGAAGGCAACCTTCTCCGCCGCCCCCGGTTCGCGCCCGAGACTTGAGCCGACGTTTTTGCTGGTCCCTTCCATGACGATCAGGTCGTAGTTCTTGTCTTTCGGGACGGTAAGCTTGACCGTCAACATGCCGGAGTAGGTTCCGGAGTCATAGCGGTAATAATCGAAATCGGACTCTGTCGAAAGCAATGACAAGTAAGAATACCCGTTTTTTGCCGGGTAGGCTTCCGGATAGTCGTCATTCGGTTCAAACGTATCGCGGACCGCAGCCGCACCAGCTTGAGGCTGCCGTGCCGCACTAGCGCTTGTGTGTGACATCCTGTCCTTTTTTCTCTTGGAAATGTAATCAAGCGCTTGTTGCGTCCTTTCGGGGCTTTCCGGCTCAGGATTCGGATTGTAGCTCCTCTGAAACAATTCAATGATTTCATGCGCGTGGGCCGTCTGGCTAAAGCCGGGCATCGTCATGACCACCAGGATCAGGCACCCCCAAACAGCCAGACGCCTCCACTTTCCTATGCGTGTTGGTTTCACGTTACTCACCTACCTTTTCTTTGATATCGCGCAGCTCGCCGATAATCACGTCGTATTTTTCGCTGAACTTGTCCAGCAGGTCTTGCAAGCGGTTTTCCCGCTCCCGGTTGGCTCTCATCACATAAAACAAGAGCCAAACAAAAAGAGCCGCGAACGGCCCCTGCTGCAAGATCGACTCCAGATGCAATTCCTCCATCACTCATCCCTCCTTTCACACAATGTCACACTGCCATCGTAACAAGCAGAGGAAAAACATGTGTGCCGCATCCGTTTCGAAATCGTTTCACGCGGGACTCTCCTCTTCGTGATATACTTCCATGCCAAGCCCCCCGGCCAGCTTGCGAAACGCACTGCTGCGGGTCCGGTAGTACGATGAATGCGTCATATTCAGCATGATGTAGGCCTCTATATCCGTCCGGTCCTCGCCGTCAAACCAGCGCGTCCAGATCAGCTCCCGTTCCCGGGAAGACAGGCGATTGACCGCTGCGAGGATTCGCTCGACGTACTCCCGCCGCTCCTGTTCGATCGTCGCGTTGCGGACGGCTGCGTCCTCTGTGCTGCTGCGAAACTTGTTCGTGACCGTAGAGGGTGTTGAGTGCCAGCCCGCTGTCGTCCGTGCCTCGATCCCCGGATGAAATCCCATGCGAATAAAATCGCGCGCCAGATCGAGCGCTTTTTTCACTCTCCGCTGTGTAGCCGGCCAATTTACTTTTGCTGTAGAAAATGCAAACCATGTTTCCATCATCTCACTCCTCACTTACAGGATATTTGTACTTTTTCCACATTCATACAGGACAATCCGATCATAAAGTACAAGTATCTTGTTAGTCAATACATTTATCACAATTTTTTCATACACACTTCCCTAAATATCTCCAATCATGTACAATATAGTTGTACTCACTAACAGGAAGGACTGGTTCGTTCATGCTCTCCCAGCGCTTACGAACAGCCCGCAAGGCAAAAGGACTGACGCAGGAAGAACTGGCGGAAAAAGTCCAGACAACCAAAGGCACGATCAGCAACTACGAAAACAACCACAGTTCACCGCCAAATGAGATGCTGGCGCAGCTGGCAGACATCCTTCAGGTCTCCACAGACTGGCTGCTTGGCCGCGTGGACGATGAGCTTGCTTCCTCCTCTGCTGCCGCGGTCCAGAGCCACAACCGATCATTGGAGGATTTGCTGCAGGAAAAAATCGACGACCCGGATGACTATTATTTTCTCGACGGTTATCTGGAAGCGTCCGAAGAAGAGAAAAAAGAGATTCGCCGATACTGGTATGATTTGAAAAAACAGATGCGGGTTCATCAGGTGAAAGAATCCCGCACTCCATCCCTGTATGCGATTACGGAAAAAATAAAAAGAGAAAAATAAAAATAGCCCCTCTTAACAGGGGCATTCTTTCCGCCACAAAAACGAACAAACGTTCCCGAATCAAGGAGGTCGTCACTCATGTTCTCACTAGTCTCCGACGTCTTCGAGCCGCAGACCTGGCTAGAGTCGCGCGTCTATGATTTATTGGAGCTTCATGACATCAAGCAGCCGGAAGAGATTCACCTGACCGAGCTTTGTGCAGCGTACGGGATCGAGCTGTGGAACATCACCGGACGCAGTCGGGCGCATCCGCATCCCTATCTGCCCAACCGCTACGTGATCGCTGTAGACGAGCGCCTCCCTCTGCCTTCGAGACGGGAAAAAATCGCCCATGAGCTTGGACATCTGCTGCTGCATGAAGGAATCCAGCCGATAGGGAGCACATCGATGATCCATTGGCAGGAAGCGCAAGCGAATCACTTTGCCGAGCATCTGCTCATGCCGTTTCCGATGTTTGTGCCACTGCTGGAAAACTGCAACCGCTATGAGGCTCCCTTTTTGCTGGCCCGAATCTTTCGCGTTCCTCTCGCCCTGGCCCAAAAAAGATTCGACCGCTTGCTGGGCAGGCTTTACGCAAAAGGCCACCCCATCAATTGGTAATAAACCGATAAAAAGGAAAAAGGAGTTCGGAATGAAAAAAGTATTTTTGGCCGGAGACGCTTACAGCTCCCGCTTTTTTGACTTGTCTTTGGATGACGAAGAGCTTTCCTTGATGCCCTGGATTGCCGCAGCGAGCTATCATGTAGCCCGCTTTGCCTTGCTGATGCAGGACGACGGTCTTGCCGGACTCGGCATTTCCAGCGGAGATGCCCTGCTCATCTCTGATTTTTCCATGGAACCGATCACAGGCAGGCCCGTCCTCGTACGTCAAGAGGGACAGTATATCGTTCGTATTGCCAAAGAAGTCAATCCGGTAGAATGCGTTTTTACCTGCACGAACGATCTTCCGCCTCTGATCCTGCCCTCCGAAAACATACGCATTACAGGGGTGGTTTCCGGGATCATCTCTGAGCCGGCGATACACCGCGGAATCGACAGGCAATGAGACGGCTGTCATTTCATTTTCGATCCAATCCGGCGACCGTCGATTTCATCCATTCCTTCAGCACAGCGGCGGTCTGCTGCCACTGGTCTCCCGGGGGAATTGCGGCGGGCTGGTCTCCTTTTTGGGCCCCATAGCTTCCGAATTGAGCATGATTGCCCCCGGGAATCTTCAAGTAGACCGTATTGTCAGGGAGATACTGACGGGCCATTTCATAGGCCGAGCTGTTCACCACACCGTCTCTTGATCCGATCAGAGACAGCACCGGAATGGTTTTTTCCTTCAAGCTCCCTTTTTGATCGGGATACGATGCCAGAAAAAAAGTCCCCAAGACACGCTCGGGATGACTGGCTGCATACCGTGAGGCCATCGTCCCGCCGAGTGAATGCCCGCCGATCACGAACGGTTCCTCCGGATAAGCCAGCAGCACATCATTCGCACGGTCAACCCCGGTAAAGGCAAGATTCAGCGGCATTTTCACAATAACGGTCCGATGGCCGGACATAGCCATCAGCCTGGCAAGAGGCGCATAGCTCTCCGGACCGACCAATCCGCCCGGATACAGGATGATCCCGGGAGGAATATTTTCACCGCCTTCAAAGACGATCAGCCCCCCTCGTTCAGTTACGTTGACGCCATCCCCGTCGCGCATAGCCTGCATCGCGGCATCATCCGGCTGATACGGATCGAGATACCAGGCGGCAATCGCTACCAGTACAGCCACGGCCACAAATACATAGATCAAGTAGCGGATAAAGTTTTTCCTCATCACTGTTCCCCCCTCTCGCATTGACTCATTTTTCCTATCAGTAGTATGCACTTTCATTGAAATCGTTTTCTCGATTTTTATTGACAATGAGATTCGACTATTTTTATAATGAATTCAGAGAATACGAAATAGGAACACTGTTCCTTATTATGGAACAATCAGGAGGTGGAGAAAGATCAAGACTCCAAGAGATACCTCTTCGGTTCAATCCGTCGATAGAGCTCTGCACATTTTAAACCTGCTCAAGGAAAATGTGGACGGCTTGGGTATTACTGAATTATCCAACCGGATGGAACTCGCGAAAAGCACTGTACACCGCTTGCTCTCTTCCCTGAAAAACCAGGGATTCGTCAGACAAGACCCGCTTAGCGAGCGTTATCTTCTCGGTCTGAAGCTGATTGAACTGGGGTCGATCGTATCACAATCATTGGAAATACGAAAAATTGCCAACCCGATCATGAGCCGGCTGGTGCAGGAAACGGGCGAAACCTCCCATTTGGTCGTGCTGGAGGATGGAGAAGTGGTCTATATTGAAAAAATTGAAAGCCCTTACACCATCCGCATGTATTCGCTGATCGGCAAACGTGCCCCCGTTCATTGCACGGGTGTCGGAAAAGCGATCATTGCCCATATTCCGGAGAGTGACGTCAGAAAAATCGTCGAGCAGAAGGGTCTGAAGAAGTTTACCGAAAACACGATCACCACGATCGATGATCTGTTCGCGAATCTCCAGGAAATCCGAGAAAAAGGCTACTCGCTTGACAAAGAAGAGCATGAGCCCGGCATATACTGTGTCGCAGCTCCCATTCTCAACCACAATGGCGAGTCCGTCGCCGGTCTCAGCGTATCCGGCCCAACGATGCGCATGGATGAAGAGAAAGTGAAGTTTTGCATGGATCGCGTCGTCTTTTACGCTCGTGAAATCTCCAAACACCTTGGATTCCGAGGGTAATTTTTTTCACAGTATTTAGGAACAATGTTCCGCATTAAGGAACAAATGACTTATAAACAAATTGTCTACGCACTGCCCATGTACTGCTTTCAAAGGAACACTATGAACACATTCCTTAATTATTGGAGGATGACATCATGAAATTGAAAAGCATTTTCTCTGGTCTCGCCGCTACCGCTCTTATCGCATCTCTCGTCGGATGCGGTTCTGGCAACTCCTCTGCTCCCTCTGGCGATCAAGCAGCAGGAGAGGCAGAAGCGTATCCGAAAAAGCAAATCGAACTGATCGTTCCTTACGCAGCCGGCGGCGGAACCGATGCAGTCGCCCGGGCATTTGCGGACTCTGCGAACAAAGTTCTGCCCCAATCCATCGGCGTCGTGAACAAGACAGGCGGCGGCGGTGCCGTAGGCATGAGCGAGGGAGCCAAGGCAAAGCCGGACGGCTACAAGCTGACGCTGGTCACAGTGGAAATGACAACGCTTCCTCCACTCGGTTTGGCCACCTTCAAGCCGGATGACTTCAAACCGGTTGCCCGCCTGAATGCGGACCCGGCAGCCATTACGGTCAGTGCAGACGCTCCTTGGAACACGATCGAGGAATTTGTCGCCTACGCCAAGGAAAACCCGGGCAAGGTGCGTATCGGAAACTCCGGTACAGGCGCGATCTGGCATCTGGCTGCAACCGCGCTGGAACAGAAAATTGATACCAAATTCAACCACATTCCTTTTGACGGGGCCAATCCTGCTGTGACAGCTCTGCTCGGCGGGCACATCGAAGCTGTTTCCGTCAGCCCGGCAGAAGTAGCTGCACAGGTGGAAGCGGGCAAGCTGAAAATGCTGGCCGTCATGGCTGACGAGCGCCTGCCGAAGTTCAAAGACGTACCGACGATGAAAGAAAAAGGAATCGATCTGTCCATCGGTACATGGAGAGGAATCGCGGTTCCGAAAGATACACCGGACAACGTCGTCACCGTATTGAAAGACGCCGCGAAAAAAGTAACGGAAGACAAGGCGTTTACAGATGTACTGGAAAAAATGAACCTGGGCGTATCCTATGCTGACGATGCAGCCTTTTCAGAAGCTGTGAAAAAAGACAGTGAGCTGTTTACGAAACTCGTCTCCGATCTGGGGTTGAAAAAGTAAGAAGCGCTGGACACGGGCGATGCTGTAGTGCACTCCCCGTGTCCTCCGTTTTAGGGAGGGTAGCTCGTGAAGAAGACTGATCTGTTTGTCGGTATTGCTCTCATTCTTTTGTCCGTAGCGGTCTGGATCACGTCGGGGCAATTTCCGTCGGTCGGCGATACAGATGTCGGCCCCGGATTCTTTCCCCGCCTGATCGCCGGCGGCCTGATCCTGATGTCGCTGGTGCTGATCGCAGCCGCATTCCGTCCCGGACAGGCGGCCGAAGAAGCCGGGCCTCCTACGTCCTGGAGACGGACCATTCTTGGTTTTGTCTGTATGTTCGTATTTTTGGCACTCGTCTACCTCGGCGGTTTCCATCTGGCGACACCAGTGTTTTTGCTCGGTTTCATGTGGCTGTTCGGCTATCGGAAGCCGTTTGCGTCGATTCTCGTAGCCGTCCTGGTTACGCTGTTTATCTACCTCATCTTTGAAACAGTGCTGCAGGTTCCCCTTCCTGCAGGCGTCTTGTTCGAGTAGAGAATAAGGAGGGAACCGCATGTTTGATCTATTTGTAAACGGGTTAACGAACATCCTGACTGACCCCTTTGCCCTGCTGATGGCTGTCGTCGGCGTCATTATCGGGATCGTGGTAGGGGCTCTTCCCGGACTCACCGCCACCATGGGAGTCGCACTGATCTTGCCGATGACGTTTGGAATGGAGCCTGTCGCAGGTCTTTTGCTGCTGTCCGGCGTATATTTCGGCGGCGTCTACGGCGGCTCGATTACAGCGATTTTGTTGAAAACACCAGGAACTCCCGCAGCCGCGGCTACCGCTTTGGACGGCTATGCCCTGGCACAAAAAGGGATGGCGGGAAAAGCACTCGGTGCCGCGACTCTCTCCTCCTCTATCGGAGGCACGATCAGCATCATCATCCTGATGTTTCTCTCCCCTGTTCTGGCTACGATCGCTCTCGAATTCAGCGCACCGGAGACCTTTGCTCTGGCTGTATTCGGTCTTAGCATCATTGCCAGCATTTCCGGCAAATCGCTGGTCAAAGGACTGATTGCCGGTCTGGTCGGGCTTTTGCTCGCCACGGTCGGACTTGATCCGATCCTCGGCTTCCCGCGTTTCACCGGCGGCAGCGAACAGCTTTTGAACGGCGTCCCGTTCATTCCGATCATGATCGGCCTATTCGCCGCCTCGGAGGCGTTCAAGTCGCTCTCTGACATGAATGTAAAAGAAAAGGTCAAAGTGAAAATCGAAAAAATCGTACCGAGCTGGGGCGAATTCCGCGGCATTATCCCGACGATCCTCCGTTCGACCGGGCTTGGAACCTTTATCGGAATTATTCCGGGAGCGGGCGCCGATATCGCAGCCTTCGTGGCGTACAACGAAACGAAACGGTTCAACAAAGACAAAGAGCCTACGGACAAAAGCAGGATGGCTGGCGTTGCCGCATGCGAATCAGGTGCCAATGCATGTACCGGCGGCGCTCTGGTGCCGCTTTTGACACTGGGAATTCCCGGAGATGCCGTTACTGCTGTCATGCTCGGCGCTCTGATGGTCCAGGGACTGCAGCCAGGTCCGCTTCTGTTTAAAAACAACGGCGACCTCGTCTACACCCTGTTTATCGGGATGATCATCTGCTACGTGGTCATGTGCTTGCTCGGATTGTTCACGGCTCGCTACTTTGCCAAGGTTGTGCAAATTCCGAAAGAGATTTTGACCCCAGTCATCCTGGTTCTATGCATTGTCGGATCATATGCGATCAACAACAGCTTCTTTGATGTGTTGATCATGGCGGTAGCGGGTGTGATCGGCTTCTTTATGCAAAAACACGACTTCCCGGCTTCGCCGATCGTGCTGGCTCTGATTCTCGGCCCGATGGCAGAAAGCCAGTTCCGCAGAGCGCTAGCGCTTTCCAGCGGCAGCTACGATATTTTTTATACGCGGCCCATTCCGCTCATTCTTTTGCTGCTGTCGGTCATTACCCTGCTCACTCCGATCGTAAAAGCCATTTGGCAGCAGAGAAAACGCGCTCATCAATAACGCAGCCTGGAGGAAATCATGATGGACGTAGTCACTTTTGGAGAAACGATGGTACTGTTTACTCCGGAGAGCACTGGACTGATGCGCTATGCGCACACCTATACGAGAAAATTTGGAGGCTCGGAAACCAATTTTGCCATTGGGCTTGCCCGCCTCGGCCATTCTGTCGGCTGGATCAGCAGGGTAGGCAACGATGAGCTGGGCAAAGCGATGCTCTCGTTTGTCCGGGGAGAAGGGGTGGACACGAGCTGCGTCCGCCTTGATCCCGATGCGCCTACCGGCCTTTATTTCAAGGAAATCCGCAACGCCAGCGATGTCAACGTGTACTATTACCGCAAGGGCTCCGCTGCCAGCCGGATGACCGCTGCCGACCTCGACGAAGCCTATCTCGCGCAAGCCCGCTATTTGTTCGTGTCGGGGATCACGCCTGCGCTGAGCGAATCGTGCCGCGAGATGGTATTTGAAGCGATTCGCATGGCAAAAGCAAGCGGATTGACTGTCGTCTTCGACCCGAACCTGCGGAAAAAGCTGTGGACGGAAGAACAGGCCCGCGAAACGCTGCTTGCCATCGCCGCCCAGTCCGACATTATTTTGCCCGGACTGTCCGAAGGGACGTTTCTCTTTGGAGAAACCGATCCTGTCAAACTGGGAGAGCGATTCCTCAGCCTTGGTGCCAAAATTGTCGTTTTGAAGCTGGGCGAAAAAGGAGCCCACTACTTTACGCCAGAGGAAAACCTGCACATTCCCGGCTTTCATGTCGAGCAGATGGTTGACCCTGTCGGTGCCGGTGACGGATTCGCGGCCGGGTTTGTCTCCGGTCTGCTGGATGGCCTTCCGCTTCCCGAAGCGGTCAAACGGGCCAATGCTGTCGGTGCCATCGTCACGATGGTGAACGGCGATGTCGAAGGCCTGCCGGAACGCTCCGATTTGAAACGGTTCGTCGAATCGCCCGGCGAAGAAGTGATGCGCTAAAAGCTCGTTTTCGATAATGGGAAGGAGAATGTGAGATGACCAAACTAGAGAAAATCCTCGACAGCGGTGTCGTAGCTGTGATTCGCGGAGCGAAGCCGGAGAAGATCATGGCGGTGGCAAAAGCGCTCTACGAAGGGGGCGTGACTACACTGGAGATTACGGTGGAAACGCCGAAAGTGCTCTCTTTGATCGAACAGGTTGCCAGCGAGTACGGAGACAAGCTGGTTATCGGTGCGGGAACAGTGTTGGACCCGGAAACAGCCCGCGCCGCCATCATGGCCGGGGCCCAGTTCATCTTTTCCCCGACCGTGAATCCGCAAACGATCCAGATGGCCAAGCGCTACGGTGTCGTGAGCATTCCCGGCGCCCTGACACCGACCGAGATTTTGACGGCGTATGAGCACGGCGCAGACGTGATCAAAGTATTTCCGGCCAACGTATTTGGCCCCGGCTACTTGAAAGACGTGCACGGTCCGCTTCCGCACATTCCGCTGATGCCGACCGGAGGCGTCGATCTCTCCAATGCAGCCTCCTATATCAAGGCCGGCGCGGTCGCCGTTGGCGTAGGAAGCTCTCTCGTCAGCTTCAAGGGAGCGGTGGACGAGGCGTATCTGAACAGTCTGACCCAAACAGCGCGCCAATTCGTCGAGATCGTCAAGGCAGCGCGATCCTAGAGAGGAGTCGAAACAGATGACAAAACCGCTTGTTTTTGTCCCTCACCGCATCGCTGAATCAGCGCTTGCCCTGCTACGCGAGCGCTGCGAAGTGGATTATCGCGACATCGAGGAAAAGCTGGACGACGCATCGTTTGCAGCCGGTCTGCAGCGGGCCGACGGGTTGATGATCTACTCCCGGCACAAAATCAATGCCTCCGTCCTGGAAAAGGCTCCCCGTCTGCGGGTCGTCAGCAATATCGCGGTCGGTTACGACAATCTGGACCTTCCCGCATTGACAGCCCGCGGCATCCTCGCGACGAATACCCCGGACGTCTTGACCGAGACAACCGCCGATCTGACCTTTGCCCTGCTGATGGCGGCTGCCAGACGTGTACCGGAGGCTGACCGGTTTGTGAAAAACGGCCAATGGAATGAATGGCTCCCCAGTCTGATGCTCGGAAAAGACGTGCACGGCGCGACCATCGGGATCGTCGGGATGGGCAGGATCGGAGAAGCTGTCGCCCGGCGAGCCAAAGGCTTTGACATGAACATTCTGTACTTCAACCGCTCCCGCAAGCCGGAAGCGGAAAAAGCTCTGGGGGTACAGTTCACCTCGCTTGACGATCTGTTGTCCCGGTCCGACTACGTGGTGGTGATGACGCCATTGACCCCGGAAACAGAGGGCCTCATCGGAGAACGCGAGCTGGCTCTGATGAAAAGCGACGCCATTTTGATCAATACCTCCCGGGGACGTGTCGTCGATGAACAGGCCTTGATCCGTTCTCTGACGGAGCGCCGGATAGGCGGAGCCGGCCTGGACGTCTTCCAGATGGAGCCAACGCCAAAAGACAATCCGCTGCTTTCCTTGCCCCACGTGGTCACACTCCCTCATATTGGCAGCGCCACGAGGGAAACCCGGGAGAAGATGGCGCTCAAGGCCGCGCGCAACATGCTTGCAGGTCTTTTTGGGAAACGTCCGGAAAATTTGTTAAATCCTTCTTGACTCCGCTTTTTCAGCGTGATAATATCTAACCCATACGAAATCGGAAGGGTGACTTATGAACAATGGACATCTAATCCTGTCTCCATGAAAACAACCGTTTGAAAATAACCATGTCTGTGGGAAACGAAACGGTTTCTGGATAGGATTGGTATGGATGTTCATAGTCGCATGCATCTTTTTTCGGTGTCGACAGCTTGCTTGTTGTCGGTACGAGGATGCACTCCTGAAGGGTGAACTTGCTTCCCAGAATCTCAGAAGCATGGCACATTCCTTTGGATAGAAGGAAGCCCCTTTGAGCTGTTTTTGGGCTTATGTTTTGTCTTCCTTGCGATCACGATCTCTTCGCCTCCTGTCCAGGAACTTGGATGAGGAGGTTTTTTTATGCGAGAAAAAGGAATCTTTCGCAATAAAGTCATACAAACGATCCTGCTGTCTGCGCTGTTTTTGCAAATCGGCGTATGGGTCCGCAACTTCGCGATCCTGCTGTTTGTCATGCAGCAAACAAACGGCGATCCTTTGGCTGTCTCGATGATTTACGTGGCGGAATACGCTCCGATCTTTATTTTTTCCTTTATTGGCGGGACGTTCGCTGACCGTTGGCGCCCCAAGCGAACGATGGTCTGGTGTGATATTTTAAGTGCGCTGTCTATCTTCGGAGTCCTGCTTGCTTTTGTGTTCGGAACCTGGAAAGCGGTCTTCTTCGCGACGCTGATCTCGGCCATTTTGTCCCAGTTTTCGCAGCCGTCCGGCATGAAGCTGTTCAAAATGCACCTTCCTGCCGAGCAGATGCAAGCGGGTATGTCCATCTATCAAACGCTTTTTGCCATTTTCATGATCCTTGGCCCTGCCCTCGGGACGTTTGTGTTTCAGACATTTGGGATCGGTGTAGCAATCGCGGTGACCGGTGTCGCTTTCCTGCTCTCCGGCGCCGTTCTTGCGCGGCTGCCCGCCGACCACGTAGAGGAAAACGGGCAGCAGCCGACAACTCTATGGCAGGAAATGGTCGACGGCATCCGTTATGTGTTGAAAAGCAACATTCTGACAAAGCTGGGCTTATGCTTTTTGGCAGCGGGCCTAAGCATCGGACTCATCCAGCCTCTGAGCATTTTTCTCGTGACGGAGCGATTGGGCTTGCCTATGGAATCCCTCAAATGGCTGATGACAGTCAACGGGATCGGCATGATTGTCGGGGGTGCGCTGACCATGACCGTTGCCAAAAAAGCCTCTCCGCAAAAGCTGTTGGTCATCGGCATGCTGGTCAATGCAGTAGCCATGAGCATCGCGGGCTTATCGACCAACCTCTGGCTGACGTTGACGGCCCAGTTGTTCAACGGCCTGTTTATGCCTTGCATTCAGATCGGGATCAATACGATGATCTTGAAGCATACCGAGGGCGCTTTTGTCGGCCGCGTGATGGGAATCCTGAGCCCTCTCTTCACCGGAGCCATGGTTTTGACGATGAGTATCGCGGGTCCATTGAAAAAACTGCTCTCACTCGTCTCTGTTTTCGAGATGGCTGCGCTTCTGTTCATTGTCGGCCTGCTCTTCATCGTACCGCTTTTGCGGTCGCAAGCAGGTTCGGAACAAGAAGCTTCCGGTTGAACCTGTTGAATGACAAAATGAAACCACGCGGGAGAATTGCACCTGCGTGGTTTTTTGTATCCTGCCGGAAGAGTTCCGGTTTTTGGGTTTTTGGTTTTCGGGTTTCGGTTTTCGGGTTTCAGCTTTTCGTTTCTCCTCTATCGGAATATGCCGGCTAACCTGCTTTCCTGCTTTCTTGCTTTCTGGCTTTCCCGCTTCCAGCCTTTCCCCTACCCGAACGCCTGTGCAGCAATTGCGTACAAGTGGCCGTTCCTCTCCGGCAGCTTTTCCGCATTCCTGATCATGATCGGAGGCTGGCTCGCCTTTTGAAATCCGCACTGCTCCAGAAAAACCAGGAATTCTTCATGTCCAGACGGTACATCGATCCGCAGCTTGCCTTGATATCCACTCGCAAGCTGTTCCACGATTTGTTTCGCTCCCTGCAGGTCAAAAGCGACGATCGGGCCGAGAATCAGGTTGACCGGCCCCTCTACAGACAGGCCATAGCCAATGACAGCTCCATCCTGCTGCTTCAAGACGACGCCATTTTGCGCCTGCTGGATGCGATGAATCAAAAATCTTCTGCGGTCCGCGCCGACTGCGGCCTTGTCCAGCTCCACGATTTGCTCCAGATGCTCCCCGGTCAGCTTCTCTACAAATGTATCTCCTGTATCAAACGATGCTCGATGCCGCTGGTACGCTTCGCATAAGTATTTGTGCACGCAATCTACGGACACAAAGCCCATGCTTTCGTACATCGGCTTTCCCTCCGGTGTGGCGATCAGCATCAGGGCTGTATCCGCTGAAGTCGAGGCGGCATCGATACAAGCCTGTGTTACTTGTTTCCCCAGCCCCATCCCTCTGCATTCAGGATGAACGATGACCATGCCGATGGAGGCAAGCGTTTCGCCGTATGGAACAATCGCGGCGCTTGAGTACACTTTTCCCTGGTCATCACGGTGTCCGAATACTCTCCCTGCAGCAATGAGGGTTGCCAGCTCTGCTTCATGGTAATCCCAGCCTACCGAGGCAGACAGCTCGATCAGCCCCGGAATATCCCCGCTGGCAAGCTCGTCCAACCTCAATTCGTGCCGTTTGCTGACAGTCATGTTCTTTTCTTCTCCCTTTCTCCCGATCTTCCTGGATTTATGTGTCTTTCCTCTCCTTTTTTTGCCGCTCGCGAAAGCGCCGCACTTTCATCAGGTTGCCGCACGCCTTATCGTCGCACCAACGGCTGGAGCGGTTGCGGCTCTCGTCGTAATACACCCAGAGGCAATTGGCGTTTTCGCAGATCTTCAATCGCCGCAAATCGGTACCAGCCAGAAGCTCGGCGAAGGAAAGTGCGATTTTCCCTATGACCAGGTCCCATTCTTCGCCTCGTACAACCTCCTCTATTTGAAAGCCATCCGGCCGATGAACGATGCGGCGGCAGCTAGGCACAGCCGCAAGCACCTGATTGATGCCGACCAGATCGCTTGGATCAGGTGCTTGTCCTGTTGCCACCGCTTCCGTGACATTTCGCATCTGCTGCCGCAGTTCTCTCAAGCTCTGGAGCAGCATAGGGTCTGTAGGAAGGGGGACTTTCAGCTCCCACTTCGTCGAAAAATACTGCCACCATTCAGGCTTGCCAAGCCGGTCATCCCGCTGTCCGGACCCTCGCCAGTCTCTGCAATCGCTGTTGATAAAATCAAGACATATCCACTCCACGGAGTTTTTTCTCCTCTCTTGAACCACTCGCCAAAATATGGTAAGGTATTGTTTGTAACCACCAAAATGTATTTAAGTAGTTACAGGCGGTATTCTTCTCCAGATTCTACCTTCATTATACCGCCGTCAATCACTCTTTCCCAGATGAGGAGGACTTGCATGAACCGTATGGAGTTGCTGTTGCACGAGTGGGATTGTACATTCGCCAAAGAAGATTGGTATCCCCCCTTGAAAGACGCCTTGGCAGGACTCACCGCAGCCGAAGCAAGCTGGCGGCCGCCTGGCGAAGCTGCCAACACCATTTGGGAGAATCTGAGCCACTTGCTGTTTTACAAGGAACGGCTGCTTCACCGTTTGAAGGGCACCGAACAGCCTTCTACAGCTTCCACCAACGACGACACCTTTGCCCCATCCGGAGGACCAGAGGACGAGGAGGCCTGGCAAGCGGACGTCAAGCGGATGGAGACTCTCCACTATGAACTGAGAGACGTGCTCGCTTCCATTCCGGAGACCTCCTTCGATCAGCCGTCGCCTTCCAAGCCGTTGGGGCTGAGCGTATTCAGCATCATCATGCACGATGCGTTTCATACCGGACAGATTGTGCAGATCCGCAAACTGCAAGGCACCTGGCCCGCACGCAGGTCTTTTGATTAAGAATCCGCTTCCTAGACAAAAACCCAAACCCGCCCGGCTATGCCCTCATACATTGTAGGGAAGTTCATCGGAGCGAGGCGATTCCATGAGTCAAAAGTCCGAAGGTATGTCTGCTGACGATCTTGCTTTATTGGCGGCTGTGATTGTATTAATCGGAGACTTTCTGGCGCTATTGGCCTTGGTGCGGGAGCGGCAGGAAAAGACTAAGAAATGAAGAAAAGCCGTTGCTCGCGACAGCAACGGCTTTCATTCGTAAATGAAGGAATTCGCCCTCTGCTTTTAGTAAGGCGATCCTTCTTTGCTTTCATTGATCGGATCACCGGGCTTCGGTGTGATTCCATACTGAAACGGGTTGCCTTTGCCCGATGGAGCCTCTACCTCAACGGCCGGAAGCTTGTCGACTACCTGCTTGAATTCAGGCGCGTAATAGCTGGTCAGCTTGATTGTCGCCGTCATCCTGCTGTCTTTGGGGACGGTAAATTCATCCTTCTCCGCCGCAGCGACAGTGAATTCATCTACCCGCAAATATCGGGACAATCCCTGTACCTCCTTGAGGAAGAGGTACAGCTCATCGTATCCTCCCTTTACAGAAAGCGTGATCTCCACGCTTCCCAATGCGGTTTCCGGCAGCAGTCTCCTGAGCGTGTCTGCCGTGGGCATGGCAAGTGCAGCGCTGCGGTCCTTGGCATTGGGTTCAGATGCTATTCCTATTGCTTCCGCTGTACCTGTTTCCTTTTTGTCCGTATCTGAGTTTGTTTTCGGCTCTTTGGCTCCAGTTGACTCTTCGGCTGCTGTATCCGCCCCCTGCTCTTCTTTCGAAATGATCTGCTCCACCATGTCTTTCGTCGACAGCACTTTTGGCTGGGTAAAGCTGGCCGTAAGGATCTCGACCTTGCTGATCGTCTGGAGCTTGCCCAAATCCTTCACGAGCTGATCTGTATAGGGAGAGACGGGGATTGCCTCCGTAACCTTTGCCAATGCTTCCTCGGAAACGGTATCATCCTTCTTTTTCTCTGTATTCCTGCTGCTCAGCCCTTGCACCGTCGCTTGCAGCTGAGCCAGTTCTACCGTTAGCTTGCTCTTTTTTGCCTGCAACGGCGTGAGATAGATATAGTAGAAGACAGCGAGCAGGGCAAACAGCAAAGCAACAAACAAGAACAGGTATTGACGTGTTTTCTCAGCCATGTTCACTCTCCTACTTCTTCTGCTCTTGTGTACGTGCAGCAAGCTGCTTGTTCAGCACGCCCAGGTCCAGGGTGAGTACCTTCACTTCAAATGTAGCCGTGTAGCGGGGCAGGATGTCTCCGCCCACCGCACTCAACGCTGCCGAATGGGGCCTGCCTTTCTCGTCCACCGGCCCGGTCCACTTCACGGGTACGGAAGCGATTGTTTTTATCTGCGCTTCCCGTACGTATGGCGAAGCCTGCAAATTGTGCAGATAGGCGGCCACATCGTCATATTGCTCAAAGCGGCCGGTGAGCTGCACCGTGCCATCCAGGGCATAACTGATTTTCAGCAGCTTTCCCATCTCCGGCAGGTTTTCGGAAAAATTGTCGAGCAGGAGCGTTGTCGGGTAGAACAGATGCTGCATCTTCTCCGACAGCTCTACATAGTCTTGCAAAGTCGCTGTATTTGCTTTCAAGCCGATCCGCTTTTCCGCTGCCTGGACCATTTGTTTTTGCTGCGCGATTTCCTGCTGCAATCTTTCCACCGTTGCCTGATCGGCATAGTAGGCAAAGCCCATCCAAGCCGCCCCGATAAGCCAAAGCAGCCCTGTCGCGGAGAGCAACAGGACTCCGCCTCTAACCTTTTTCTTTTTTGGTAATAGGTTAATGGTTACCACTTGCGTCAACCTCTCAAGGTTAGTCCCGCCGCTGCCGTAAAGGCCTGAACATTCAGCGGTTGCGTATGCTGAAGGCGGATATGGTGGATGGGCAGAGGAACGATCTCAAAGCTCGTCATGCGATTTTTAAGAAGCTGGATGGTGTGCTCCAAATCGTCATCTTCACCGGTTACATAGATCGTCTGAATACGGGTCCCGTCATTTTTCATGCTGAACTGATAGAAGTTGATCACGCGGTCGACTTCCCTGACCAGATCAGCTACAAATAATGCATGGACGGCAGCAGCACCGTCTGTCCCCCCGGATGCGGAAGCCTGCTCATAATGGGCGAGATGGATCGGAATGTTTCGCAAAAACTCCGGAATATCGCTTTGAAAAATGCTGACGTTGACCGAATGCCGTCCGAGCTGCAGGAACATGAAGTCGGTTTTGTGGACTTCCCCGCTCTCCTCCAGCAGCCGGTACAGAGCAAGCGGTTCGATATCAACAGCCGTTACTTCGATATCGAGTACCTTCAACAATTCGATATATTGGTCGATCAAATCACCAGGAGCGGCAATCACCAAGTATTCATCCTCCGGCTGCGGCTCCTCCGCGAGGCTGTACTCTCCCAGCTCGTCCATCTCCAGCGACGGCGGCACTTCTCTGATCTTGTGAAAGTCAAAATAGGGCCTTGCAAAAGGAAGGTGAATGGTCGTCCCCAGCTCGATTTCGAGCAAAGAACGAATATCGTCCGTCGTCAGCTTGGGCTGAATGGTTTTTCGAATCACCACGGTTGACGTCGGAACGGAGAGAACCGCCTTCTTTTTGGAAAGCCGCAGCTCCTTCTTGGCTAGAGTCAGCTGTATTTTTACCCGCTCGATATCCGTGATCCGCCCGTTCTCGAAGGTTCCTTCCTCCAGCGGGATCAGACCTGCCTGCCGTATCTCCACGCCTGTGTCCGTTCGCCGTGCTTCTGTAAAGCGAAGCCCGTCTTCTTCCACGGCAATGCCGATACGAACGGGATTCGTCATAAAAGGGATGCGCAGTTTCATCCGCCTCTTTTCCTTTCTGTCAGCCCCAGAGCTGATGCAATTCCAGTTCCTGTGTTTGGGAAATCCGGTTCCTTAATGCATGCGCAAGCTTTCGCCCTGTCGATGATTATTGTGTTATAGGAAGCTTGCCACTTGACGAAATTCTTCATTTTTCGACACATTTCTTCTATCACTCACTTATTTTTCGACACACCTTCCCGGTCAACCTGCTGCTTAGCGGAAAAGGAAATTGCTATTTCATTTGCTGTCAGAAGAACACATCCACATACCAGCCGATGATCGCATCTCCTTTGAGATAGGCAAGCAGTGACCCGGCAGCGATGAATGGTCCAAATGGCACCTGCGTTTTCCTCACCGCCCCTCGAAAGAGCATAAGTATGATGCCAAACAGCGTTCCCAACAGAGCTGACAAAAAGATGGAAAGCGCCAGCAAAGGCAGGCCCAGAAACAGACCCACTACGGCAAACAGCTTGATGTCGCCTCCCCCTACACCGCCGCGGGACAGTACGGTGAGCAGGAAGAACAGGCCAAATCCGACTGCCATGGCGATCAAGTGCATCCAGTAGGGCTGTGTCGGGTGGACGAGCAGCCGGAGTATGAGAAACAGAGCCAGCGCAGGCAGAGTCACCTTGTCCGGGATAAGCCGATAGGCGAGGTCAGCCACGCTCACAATGACGAGCAGCGAGACAAACAGCAAACCCATAAACATTTCGGCGCTCCAGCCGTATGTGAGGTAGACAAGGGCAAATGAGATACCGCAGATGCCTTCCATGACTGGATAAAGCAGCGAGACTTTTGTCCGACAATAGCGGCATGCCCCCCTATTCAGCAAATAGGAAAGAACAGGGATCAGATCGAGGGGACGCAGCCTGGTGTTGCAGCTTTTGCAATGAGACAGCGGTTGGACAATGGATTCCCCCTGCGGGACTCGCAGACCGACGACGTTGAAAAATGAACCGAATACGAGGCCGAATACAAACAGGACGGCCGTAATCAGGTACTCCATGGCTTCTCTCCTAGTTGGTGGAACGGGTATAGTTTGCTTTGATTCAGGAAAAAACTTCCTGCACCGCATTGGGATGTAGGAAGTTTTTATTGGTTCATTTTGTTGCCCGTGTTTTAAAAAGCGCTCGTAGCCGTGGCTGTAGTGGAAGAAGCCTGTTTCCAGGCTCCCTCCGGTTCCGCCCTGCATAGAAGCGGGGCCTGTACGCGCCGAGGCGATTCGGGTGGGAGCGTCAAAGTCGGACAGCTTTAGGGTCAGGGTCACTCAGAGGTGACGCTCCTGTTTCCTGCGACTCGCTGCTCTGCTGAGCCAGGCTGGACAAGTCGTACATCAGGAAACAGGCTTCTTCGGCGAGCGTTTGTTTTCTCAATAGATATATATTCTCTTATAAATCTTGAGTTGATTTTTTACTTTTTACCATCAAGGTATACTTTGTCTCGATCCAAGGCACTAATATCTTCATCTACAAAAACCCTATCTCCTTCCTGCAACTTTACTTCAATTACTTGCTTCGTAATTTTTGTATCATTGTCCTCTTTAGCGGTAATTGTGACTTCGCTTTTCTTAACATCGTAAGTTTTATCTTCCCCTGGAACCTGAATGTCACTAATAAATCCTTCTTTTTGCAACTCTTCCAAGGTATAATCCCCAGTCGCTTTCCCTTCAGCAGTAGCTGCCATTCTCGCCGCATTTGCCAACATTTGCGCATTCGCGATGTGCGCATCCTTGCGGCTATTTTCAATGATATTTCCTACTGACGGAATCGCAATCGCCGCAATAATCCCCAAAATCACCACAACGGCGAGCAGTTCGACCAGCGTAAGGCCTCGTTGATCCTTCAAATAACGTGTAAACATATAAGTTCCTCCCCACAATATCCTTCATGCCTAGCGTACTTTACCAAAAATCTCAAACATCGGAATCATGATGGCAAGTACAATCGTACCCACAATCGCCGCAAGCAGGACGATCATCAATGGTTCGATCAGCGACTTGATTTTGTCAACGGCACTGTCCACCTCCGCCTCGTAGAAATCAGCTACCTTTTCCAGCATCTGATCCAGCGATCCGGTCTCTTCTCCGATGGCGATCATGCGTGAGACGAGCGGCGGGATTACCCACGCACGCTTTAGCGGCTCGGATAGCGGCCTGCCCTCGCGCAAGCTGGTTTTTGATTCATGCACGGCTTGACTGATAATCTTGTTGCCAACGACGTCTTCTACAATCGTGAGTGCTTGCAAAATCGGCACCGAGCTGGAAAATAGCGTACTCAGCGTCCGGCTCATGCGGGCCAATGCGCCTTTTTGCATAAGTTTGCCAAATATCGGCAATCTCAGTGTAGCATAATCCACAAAATATCGTCCATAAGAAGTATTGACAATAATGCGAAATACAAAATATATGCCAATTAGACCTATTGCATATAGGTACCAAGAACTAACTACGCTTTCACTAGCTGCCATGACCATCTGGGTCATCGCGGGAAGCTCGGCGTGAAAGCTGGCGAACATCGAGACAAAGGTAGGCACGATGTTGATCAAAAGGTACATCGTTACGGCAATAGACAAAATCCCGACTGTGATCGGGTACATCATCGCCGACTTGATTTTTTCCCGCGTGTAGTGCGACTTTTCGTAGTAGGTAGCAAGCCTGTCCAGGACGATTTCCAGACTTCCCGACGCTTCCCCGGCCCGAATCATGCTGAGAAACATTGCTTCAAAGACCTTCGGATGCTTGCCGAACGCCTCAGACAGCTGTCCGCCCTTGCGAATCTCCGCTTCTACCTCCTCCAGTATCTTGCGCAAGACTTTACTCTCGCTTTGCTGGGCAAGAATATGGACGGAATCGACAATCCCGATCCCCGCCCTGATCAGGGTGGCAAGCTGGCGCAGAAATACGACGAACTCCTGCGACTTCACCGGCTTGCCGAAATGGATTTCGCGCTGCAGGAAGCCTTTCGCTTCCTGTTCAATCGAAAGCGGGGCCAGCCCTTGACGCTTCAGCTCAACGATGGCGACTGGCTTGGCGGCAGCCTCGATCTTCCCGCGCTTGCGCCTGCCTGTGCGGTCCTTCGCTTCGTAAATAAACGTCGGCATCTACTCTAGCGCCCTTTCATTCAAATAGTGTTGCGCGGCTTCGGGAGTAATCTGTCCCTTGTCCACTAGCTCTTTGACGGAGCTTTCCATCGTGTGCATTCCCAGTTCGCGTCCCGTCTGCATCAAGCTTTTGATTTGATGATTCTTCTCGCTGCGTATCAGGTTGGCGACAGCATGTGTATGAACGAGAATCTCAGTGGCGACTGCCCGGCCGCCCCCGACCTTCGGAAACAGGCGCTGCGAGACGATCCCGACCAGAACGGAAGACAACTGCATCCGAATCTGGGATTGCTTGTCGCCCGGAAAGACATCGATAATCCGGTCGATGGTCTTGGGCGCATCGGTTGTATGCAGCGTCGCGAGCACCAAATGTCCCGTCTCCGCCGCTGTGACTGCTGTCGAGATCGTCTCCAGATCCCGCATCTCGCCGACCAATATGACGTCAGGGTCCTGCCGCAGCGAAGCCCGCAGTCCGCTGGCAAAATCTTTGGTATCAAAGCCGATCTCCCGCTGATTGACCATGGAGAGCTGATGCTTGTGCAAATACTCGATCGGGTCTTCCAGCGTAACGATATGCTTTCTCATCGTCCTGTTCATGTAGTCGATCATCGCCGCCAATGTAGTCGACTTGCCGCTTCCCGTCGGCCCTGTAACGAGCAGTAACCCTTGGGGCTTGTGGCAAAGCTTCCGGATTACCTCCGGCAGTCCCAGCTCTTCCAGTGACGGGATGCCTGTCGGAATGACCCGGGCGACAAGCCCGATGCACCCGCGCTGGTGGTACGCATTGACGCGGAAGCGCGAGATGCCCGGCAGTCCGTAGGAGAAATCCAATTCTCCCTTTTCCAGAAAGGACGGATACAAATGCTGCGGGATCAGCTCCTTGGCCATTTCCTCGGTGTCGCTTGGCGCAAGCGGAGAAATGTCGAGCCGGCGCAGTTCCCCGTCAATCCGGAATACGGGAGAGGTGCCTACTGTCACATGCAGGTCCGATGCCTTTTTTTCAAAAGCGTATCTGAGCAGCTTTTTGATTTCGACGCCAGCCATCCGTTCTTACCCTCCTTGGCATTGATCCGGCCACTATTCCGGCAGTGCGATCCGGTAGATTTCTTCCAGGGTGGTCAACCCCTGTCTTACCTTCAACAGGGCATCGTCAAACATCAGCACCATCCCGTTTTTTACGGCGTGTCGCTTGTATTCGACAGCGGGGAGACGCTGAATAATCATCTGCCGAAACGCATCGTCCATGACGAAGCTTTCGTGGACCGCCAGCCTGCCGCGATACCCTGTCATGCTGCAACTGCCGCATCCCACGCCGCGCCAAATCGTCTCAATGCGCAGTCCGCGCTGGGAAAAGATCGCTTTTTCCTGCTCGGTGGCCGGCATCTCTTTTTTGCATTCCTTGCAGATACGCCGGACGAGTCGCTGGGCTACGACTCCGTTGAGCGAAGAAGCCAGCAAAAACGGAGGAATGCCCATATCCAGCAAGCGCGTAACGCTGCTCACGGCGTCGTTGGTATGCAGCGTGCTTAGCACCTGATGCCCTGTCAATGCTGCCCGGATCGCGATCTCGGCCGTATCTTTGTCGCGAATCTCCCCGACCATGATAATATCCGGGTCCTGACGCAGGATGGAGCGCAGCACGGATGCGAAGCTCATGCCGATTCCGTCGTTTACGTGCACTTGATTGATTCCGTCCAACTGATACTCGACCGGGTCTTCCACCGTAATGATATTGACATCCTCCTGGTTGAGGTGGTTGAGTGCCGCATACAGCGTGGTCGTCTTCCCGCTTCCCGTCGGTCCCGTCACCAGCATGATGCCGTTTGGCCGGTTGATCAAATTCCGGAAATAGGAGAGATTTCGATTGGTCAAGCCCAGCTTGTCTATTTCGATCAAGGCATTGGACACATCCAGGAGGCGCATGACGATTTTCTCGCCGTAAATGGTCGGAAGTGTAGATACCCGAACGTCGATCTCCTTGTAGTCCACATGCATCTGAATCCGGCCGTCCTGGGGAGTGCGCCGCTCCGCGATGTTGAGGTTGGACATGATTTTGATCCGCGCTGTCAAAATGCCGATCATGTGGCGCGGCAGCACGCGCTCGGTCCGCAAGACGCCGTCTACCCGATAGCGGATGCGGACCCCGTCCTCCTGCGGATCGATATGGATGTCGCTGGCACGCAGTTGGACTGCCTGTTCAAACATCTGGTTGACCAGGCGAACGATCGGGGAATCTTCATCGACGATGCGAGATTCTTCAATCTCGTCCGCCTCGATCTTTTCCATCAGCTCCTTCACCGAACCCTGCATGCTGTACATCCGGGAAATCGCACGCTGGACCTCGTCCCGGGTAGCAATGACCGGCTCGATGACAAAGCCTGTGCTGAGCCGCAGCTCATCGATCGCAAAGTAGTCGAGCGGATCGATCATCGCCACGGTCAGCTTGTTTCCCTCTTTTTTCAACGGAATGAGAGAATATCGTTTCGCCACCTCTTCCGAAACGATGCTGGACAAGGACGGGTCTATTTTGACGCGATACAGGCTGACGTGAGGGATTCCCAACTGGAATTCCAGAATCTCGATCAGCTGCTGCTCCGTAATGTAGCCCTGCTGCAGCAAATGATCCCCCAGCTTCAGCTTCGACTTTTTCTGCTCGACCAGCGCCTCCTGTAGCTGCTCTTCGCTGATCAGGCCGCTCTCGACGAGGATGTCCCCCAGCCGTTTCCTACCCATGCCCGTCACCTCTCAGGCGCGTCATGCAAAATAATGACGCCGTTGTTTTTCTCGACCTTTACCGCTGCTCCCGCACCAACCGAAGCTGAGCCTTGAGGAACGGCAGCCCCTGTATTTTCCGGCAAAGGGGCTATATCGGGAGGTCTTGCGCTGCTGCCTGTATCGGCAGGCGCGTAGCTATCCCCGTATGGCTTCACGCTTCCGTAGATGATTTCCGGCGGCAATTCCTCTTCCGCTTCGCTGCCGACCCATGGCTCCGCTTCCGCTTCTGTCGGCCAGTCTTCCTCCCGGCTTTTCGTTCCGACCGCTCCCACTTCTCTCGGACCGACAGCGATCACGTTCGGGACAGGCTGATACAGGTTGTCCGAGACGAGCACCTTTTGATTCAAACCTGGATCGTAGAGGAACACCTTTGCCCGCAGCCCTTTTTCCCCGACGCGCACGATCCGCTCCTGATTCGGTTTCATATCGCGGTCTACCCGAACGATCGTATCGGGGCTAAAGGTTTCGGTTGTTTCCGTCATGAGCTGCGGCTTGCCCTTCTCCGATGACTGACCGCTTCCGTAAAGAGCGACCCGTAGACGGCCCTGCTCAACCGCTGCATGGATATAGACCGGCGTCTTCATTCGATTGGCCAAGCGCAAATCCATATCCCGTCCGTTTACGAATGCTTCCAGTCCGATCCTTTGAAAATCGACCGGGCGTTTCGGGCTGTGCCGCTCCACCACGCTCAGAGAGCTGGTGAGCGCCGTTTCGTACAACGCAGAGGCTACCTGTACGGCGCTTCCGCCAAGGCCGTCGGGTATTGCCTGCCGTTCATCTATAAGCTGGTAGCCTTTTGCTGTCGTAAACGGCCCGGCAGCTTCATTGAAGGAAAACACCTGGTCCGGCATCAGGATGGTGCCATTAAGCAGGTCGGCAGCCCTTTTCACGTTCACCAGGCGAGAAGGTCCCTCCGTGCCAATCGTCCCGTTCCACTCGCCCAGCAAATCCACGCTTTTCTCCAGATCCTTTCGTGTGATTGCCGGCTCGTCCTTTTTCGCCTTGATCGGTATGCGCAGACCGTAGCGCAGGGTGCGAAACTCTGTTTCGACAGCCGAAACAGTCTCTTCCACATCGACCTGATAACCAGCCTGATCCGGTATCACGACTGCTTTATTGTTTTCGATTCGGAGTGTAGCCGCGACCGCTTTCCGGTCAATTTCGCCGGCGATGCGCTCCACCTGCCGAACCAGCTCGGAGCGGTCGTAGTGAACGGCCAGCGGTACTGTGCCGTCCGCTTGTTTCCCTGCCAGCCGCTGAAACCATCCTGCCAATCCCGCAGAATCGCGAGAGCGCTCAACGGCTTGCCGGATCGTCTCTTCTGCCTCGAAACGCAATCCCAGCTTTTCCTTGTCAAGTAAATAGGTGCGATCTTCGAGGGTAAGCACGGCGGGCATTCCGGAGAGGTCCTCAACCTTTCGTTTCACGCTGGCCCGCGCTTCTTCTATCGTCAGCCCGGCTAGCGAAAGGCCGGCTACCTGTACATCGGACAGCCTCCCGCCCGCCTCCGAATCCGGTTGGTCCCACAAGCCGGAGGCGAGCAGGGAGACCGCCCCGAACACACATGATTGGATAAGCAGGAGCGCAAAGGCCCCGCCAAACAACTTGTACTGTTTTTTTTCCAACACGATCCCGCTCACTTCCGATTTGATGTGTCCTGCTCATGCTTTGCTCCCGAGGCATGGCCCGGCGATGTTCCAGTGCCTGTCAATGTTCCGGCACCTGTCAAAGAAGGATCATCCACACGGTCCAGTTCTTCCTCGAACCGGCTCAACAGCCTGCCGGATTCATCATGCAAAGACCCGACCAGGGAGAGCTCCTCCCAAAAACGTTGTCCATCAGGGGACGTCGGCGGCTCCCCTGGCTCCGTTCCGGGTGAATCTGCGTCCTGCGAAAAGAAATCAGCGTTTATCGGCTCATCCGAAAATCTCCACCCAAAATCGTCCAAGTCCTGCTCCGCCGATTCTGCCGTCATTTCAGAACCTGCTTTTATCTCTGCCATTTCTATCTTCTCGATCTTCTCTATCTTCTCTGCCTTCGCTATCCTCTCTATCTTTCCGCTTCCCGTGTCCTCCTCCTCAAACTCAAAGAACGGCAAGGGTGATAAGCAATCCGCTTTCGTTTCATCCGCTGCATCATCCGTTTTCAAACCGGATTGTCTTCTCGTATCTATTCCCGTGTCTTCGAAGCTGCCAAACTCCGCAAAAGCTGGATCAGCAGCGTGGTAGTACGGGAACGCTTCAGCGGGGCTTCCCTGTTTTTCGGCCCATTCAGATTCATCTGCCGGTTTACGTTCCGGTTCAGGCCACGGTTTAAGCTCTGATTCAGGCTCTAATGCAGTCTGCGATTCGGTCCACCGCCCAGCCTCGACGCCGTCCGCTTCCTGCTCCATGGCAGCCGCAATCTCCTGGAACGCTATGCTCTGTCCCTGCTCATACCAGTAAAGCCGCTCTCCACGCTGATCAGGAGCAGTCAAATCTTTGGAAGCAGCAGCGTTTCCGCCACCAGGCAGCCCCTGCTGAGCAGCAGTATCGGCAAATACTTGAGCAGCGAGAATCCCGGTGTTTTCCGTAAAGTCATTTTTGGCAAAGTCTCTCGCAATGAAATAGGAAAGGAGCAGCGTGATCAGGATGGTTGCAACAGCCGTTTCCAACCTCCCGAAAAGAGACAGGGAAAATGGCAGGAGCGCTCCGAGCAGGAAGGCACCCCCGGAAGCTGTCATCACGGACAGCCGTTTACGAGAAAAGAGGCGGCGACGGAGCAGCAGGTACAACAGAAGGGTTAGAAGCAGGTACACAATGTAATAGCCGCTTAAACCTGATAGAAGCATAGGATCACCTGTTTTATAGCCAAAAGGCGTAGATCATAGTACATTAGTAGTAGATTAGCATAGTTCTTTGGTTGCATCCATTTTTATGCAATAACTTAATTTCGACAGGTTTCATGCATCTCCTCTAAAATTTTGTCGAAAAATATTCTCCCTCCCTCGAAATGTCACCTTTTATCCATATTGGAATACGCTTTCAACCGATTATCATGAAATACGAGAATTAGTAAGAAAGGAGGAATTGCGATCGTGTGGGAACAAAGCAGAAATGAAAACGGGATGACGCTGATCGAAGTGCTCGCTTCCATTGTCATACTCTCCATCGCTTTCCTATTGCTGAGCAATTTTCTCTTGCGCGGTCTGGAGCTTTCCGGAAAAGAGGACAGCAAGCTGGTTGCGATGAATCTGGCAAGGCAGTTGGCAGAAAGCTGGCGATCAGGGAACGGAGACTTGAAGACTGCAGCGCTCCCGGATGATTCCCTCCGAGACTATGCCTCCGACAAGCTTACTTATCCAAAGCTTGCGGCATTAACCGACCACCTGAAGAACAAGGAGATTTCCTTTCCCGATGTGGAGGTCAACGAAAGAATCTATCAGCCAAAGCTCTCTCTTTCTTTTCTGGACAAGCACAACGGCGGGTACAGGCTTGACGATCAAACGATGATCCTCATCACAGTTCGCGTCACTTCTCCCGAGGGACAGCAGCTTGCCATGCTGCAGACCGCCGTCGCCGATCCCCGGACAGGAGGAACAACGCCATGAAGCTGAGGACTCGAATCTCTCGCCTCCTGCGTGATCAATCGGGGATGACGCTGCTGGAAACGCTCGCCTCCCTGTTCATCTTTCTGATCATCCTGATCCCGTTAACCTCTGTCTACGTCTCAGGCGTCCAGGTCTTCAACCAGACGCGGGAACAGACCGACCTGCGCAATGTCGCTGACTTTGCCATCGGTGAAGTGATGCGGACTGTGCAGGGAGCGACTTATTTTGAACTGGAAAAAGACGGCGGTTCACTCGATTCCGAAAACGAGGAAATGGACACTTTGCGCCAGATCATGCAGAGCAAAAAGGCCGGCGAGCTGCTTTTGGCCGAACAGGGAGGAGCGGGAGCGGGGAGTAACGGAGCAATAGACGCGGAAGAAGGCACCCGAGAAATCGGCGTATCGCCCCAGTTCTCTACTGGCCTTGTCGTTTTCACCAGCTCGACTGTCTATGTCCCTTCCGATCAAGACTCTTCCGATGCCGAGTCCGGCAGCACGCAATCCTTTGTAAAACGAAATGTCTACCGCTTTACTCCCTCTGATCCTTCAGACGGGCTGGTCAAGTCATTTCGCTTTGAACCGGGTTATCTCGTCCGCGGACTCTTTTCGACCTCGGCGGACAACAAGACCTTGTCTCTCTATCTGGTGGTCGCACCGTACGGAGAAAGGGTTGTCGACCGCGACGGGCAGCAGATGAGGTTTCCAAATCTGGAGGAGGTCAGGGCCGAGCTGGAGCGAACAGAAGCATCCGGCAAAGTCAACAGCTACATTCGCCTGGTCAAAACGGAATTCGCCGTCTCCAATCTGCAGAGGAGTGAGTAGATGAACCGCCTCAACAACGAACGCGGAAGCGCGCTCTTGATCGTCCTGTTTATCGTCGTGCTGTTTACGGTGCTCGGGCTGTCCATCCTCAGCTACGTCGCGCAAAGCTCCCGGCAGCACGTATTCTCCGAAGACGAGATTCAAGGGAAAATGCTGGCTGACATGGGCCTGGCCTACTTTCAAAAATACGCCGAGCAAAACCTTTCCTTTGACGATGAGGAACTTGCACAAGCGCTGGAAGATGGGAGCGGCCAGGAAAAAATCAAGAACGTCCTAAGCAATATCGCCGCTGAAATGAACGACACCGACTGGGAGAAGGGCCCTTACAAGCAAACCATGCTCCCTCCCCTGCCGGACGGGACAGCCCAAGGCTTCGCCATCGGTTACCGCATTCTGGACGAAATCCGTTTGCAGAAAGATCCCGGACAGCCATACGTGCTGAAGCTGAAGGTCTCCGTGATCGGCATTCCGGCTCGCGGAAGCGAAGACCTGTCTGTAGTGAAAAGCCGGGTTCGCCTGAATTCTACCGTGTACATAAACACGATCGCCGCACCGTTTCATTATGCAGTCAGCACTCCCGGAGAGCTGCGCCTGTTCGGCGGCTCCAACATCATCGGCAATGTGACGGCTCACCATGTGGTCACTGCGACACACTACCGGTACAGCGAGGAGACCCCCGATGGGCAAGGCGCCGAGTGGACATCAGGCTCTTTTGAAAAGAACCTTCCATATTTGGAAGGCGTACTGTCACTTTCACAGAATGCGAATCGTTCCGGCGGACTGGTTAGCGGACTGTATCAGCTTGAGAGACTGGAGGAGGAGGCTCCTTCCGCTGCAACGCTCGCAGACGAAGCCGACCAGGCACTCATCTCTGACCGGCAAAGCCTGGCGTCGCTTTTTTCTCCCAAGACGCTGCCCAAAGACAGCAAAGAGACGCTTCTCTCCGCGCCATCGGACAGGCCGTACGAGCCCGGCTATGAGCCGCCCGTCGTGCAAAATACAATCGATTCGGCCAGGTCTCTGTCCTTCCCTGGAGGAGAGTCGACGAAACAATACATCTCTCAAATGATACGTGAGGGAAAAGCAAGCTCGCACGAAGAAAGAGTAGCAGCAGACGAGTCCGTTCAATTGGAAGAGCACAGCGGGGACTACGCGTATCTGAATGAAGGGTTCCG
This sequence comes from Brevibacillus sp. FSL K6-6036, assembly GCF_037964015.1. Lineage (NCBI taxonomy): Bacteria > Bacillati > Bacillota > Bacilli > Caryophanales > Paenibacillaceae > Brevibacillus > Brevibacillus sp. FSL K6-6036. The sequence goes on along the minus strand of NZ_CP150173.1, from coordinate 1,099,575 downwards.
CCTCATCGACATTCCTACCGGAAGCGAATCCATCGCGATTCTGGCCGAAGACAGCAAGGAAGGCTTGGACGGCTCCTCCGCCGTATCCCTGACCGCCCGCTTGACCGGGGATGAATTGGCCGGGGGATCTGTGCGCAAGCTGTATATCGCACCTGCCTCTTCGGACGAGGATTCTTTGGCTACGGTTGAAATGGGCAGACTGGGCTCCTTCATCCCGGATGCGGACGCCTCCGAGAGAAACAGCGGAGAGCCCTTCACCTTTGAGGGAACGATCTATATCAAAGGAAATCTGGACATCGTCGGTGACATCCGCATCAACGGCACCATTTTTGTCGATGGCGATGTGCTGATCCGGGAGATTACCAACCTGGACGACAAGAATCTGGCGATCGTCGCAACCGGCAAGATCAGCCTGACCTCCCGTTACACCGAGGAGACCGATCATACGAGCAGCGTCGATGCGTGGAAATCGCTTCCGCCCATCTCGGCCTTTCTCTATTCGGAAAAGTCAATGGAAATCTACTCGGTTGCCTCCTTTAACCGCATCCAGGGCGGCATTGCGACTGGCGGCCCGTCCTCCTACATCGAGCTGAACACCAAACGAAACGAGGACGACCGTCTCGCCTCCCGTCTGGCCATTCAGTTCAACCGCAGGATTTTCGAGCAGGAGACCCCCGGCCTGCCTGTTGCCGAGGAGTTCTTCGTCGATCTGTACGATCTTCAGTACAGTCCCCACCCCGACGAGGTGGAGCTCGTTCCGTAAACGTTCAGTGATATCCTGAGCGAGTCCGGGGATGCTCGGCTTTTTCGGCCTTCCCCCTCGTCTCGCCCCTCCCCGTACGGGCCAAAAATAGAAACGACCCTATCAAGCCAAAAAGAACCTGAAGCCTTTCACAGCTCCAGGTTCTTTTTGCTAGTTCAAGTTGTTTTTCGCTTTGACGGTGACCGTTTCGATCTTCTGATACGGCCTGCTCTCCAATAGCTCGCCTGTTAAAGAGTGATAAATATTCACCTTCACAAAGATCGCGATCTGATACGTTTGACTTTGACCGGAGCTTGTCTTCAGGTTTTTGACGATTTTGTTTTGCTTCCCGTTCAGAATACTGGTTCCTTTACCCGCAACGATTTCTCTCAGCAAGTCCGCATCCCCATCGGAATCGCCAATCGCATATCTCGCTGCAGCCAGCTCCAGATCCTTCTCTGCTCGGAACGAATACCCGATCTCCACTTGAACAGCCCTGTTTTCCAAAGCTGCTGTACCGTTGTTCACTCTAACGTAAAGGTTGGGCAAATCATCATAATCCGGGTCACCCCCACCGCCGCCGCTTCCCGGTTTGGGCACTTCTATGATCGCCGTTTTTACGGTGGGAATCCCCAAATGGATGTCGCCATTCAGCGGATTTACCGCCTTTACAGCAACCGGCGTATCCACGTATTTGCCGTTCACTTTTACGTAATCGACCAAAAACTCTCCTCTTGCCTTCCCCTTGTCGTTCTTGTCGAAAGCCACCGGGAAAGACTGCCACTCGCCCGTCCCTACTCTGTAAAACCATTGCGTATGCTCGTCAACGGTATCCATGACAGGGGTGACAATGACTTTTGCGCTGTCCGGCAGCGTCAAGCCCTGGCTCAGTTCAAAATCAGGCGGAACGATAGGTTGTCCCAATGACACCTCGCGAACGACAATTTCATTTTCATCCGGTGTCCCATCCGGTTGGGCATAGTTTCCATCGCGGTTAAAGTCCTGAAACATCCCGACGACAAGCGTGGTCGGACCGGAGGGATTCAAGGGAATGCCGGTCGCCTTGTTGCCCAGATTAAAAGGAACCCACGGGGAGGATGCGCCCACCTCCGAAAGGTCGACACCGGGCATCCAGAAAAACTTCACGTCTTCCATGACCAGCGTTGTCGGCTCTGCCTTCAAGCTGCCCTTTTGATTCAATGGCGAACCCTCTCGCTCCAGTGTCGCTGCAAATGCCGTTACGGGATTAAACAGCAAGGTATTGCTCACAGGATCGGCCGATTTGCCGCTGGCGTTTTTCGCCTCTGCCTGGACAGGCGTCGGTCCCACTCTCAGCACTTCGCCGATTTCCTCGCCGCTTTTCTTGCGAGCCGCTTCCACTTCAAATGTATAGGTGACCTTTTGTCGCCCATCTCCCAAAGAAGACGGCTTTGCTTCATACAGCGCTGAGGCGGGGAGCTCAGCACCGCCAACCTTGACTGTCAGCTTCATCGGGAACGACTCTGGAAAATCGATGACTTCCGCCGTTACAACCGCTTTTTCCGGATACATCGCATCCCAGCCATTGTTCGCAGCAAGGTCGAGGACTGGCTTGCTCGTTACCGTAATCTCACTTGAGGAGGAGAATTTGCCGTCCGGTGTTCTGGCGGTAATGACCGCACGCCCTGGCTTCACCCCCGTGACGATGCCGTTGGAGGAGACTGTAGCGACCTTGCTGTCAGCAGACGTCCAGATCACGCTTTGATCGGCGTTGTCAGGCGTAATTCTGGCCTTCAAGCCGACCGTCTCCCCTACGAGGATCGAGGCTTTTTCCGGGGTGACCTTCAGTCCTGTCACTGGCGGAATATTCGTATCCACCTGCAGTGTCAAATTGTTGAAGAAACGGCTGTTGACCGCGTTTCCTTCCCGGTACGTCAGCTGCGAGTCGGACAGCAGGTACGTGCCGGTCCTGGTCGGCTTCACGGTTATGCCAAACGAAACGGGCGCAGCCTGATACACATCCCCTTTGCGCTCGTAGATGATGTCCGGAAGCTTCAGCTTCAGCGTCCCATTGTCGCTTCGCTTGCTCCACGACTTATCGATGCTCTCGATTGGCACCTCCGCAGGGAACGGCTCGGTCAGCGTAACGTCCGTGACGGCGAATGTCTCCGGCAGCGGACCATAGCCCGCAAAATTAGCGATTACCCTGTTGTTGACTACAGACAACCCAAAAGTGGCAAAGGCGTTGACCGTGACCGAATCGCGGCCCTTCAGCATATCGGCGAGCTGGCTTTCGTCTACCAGGGGAATGGTGATTTCCTTGACTCCCGAGCGGATCAAATCTTTCAGCGTGTCCAAAATGTCATCCTGCTTTGCGCTCGGTTCCGTAGTGAGCTGTTGGTTGACAGACACTTCGCCGCTATAGCCCGATCTCATCACACTGAGAAAATGGCTTTTTCCTCTTCCACCCAAAGCAAGTCCGCCGTTGTTCGAATTCCCCTTTCCGTTCACCTTCACTTTGTCCAGTTCATAACCGATGTCATAGCCTTTTGAGTAGACAAACGGCTGATTCAGCAAAAAGAACGGACGAATCCCCGTTGCTCTGCCGGCGGGTTTGTCGGCCAATCCCTCAGTCGAAAAGGACTTGGGCGTGACCGTGTAGCGGATTACACTCGTTTCCCCCAGCTTGATCGCCGATTTGGACAGGGAACGGGCGAGGTCCACCGATGTGAGCGGCGTATGGACCGTCACCTCGTATGTGCGTTTCGTCTTTCCGTCCTGCGCCGTGACGACGATCGTGACCTTGGTCGCACCCGGCTTGACCGGGATCACCTTGGGGGTGCCGCTCTGATGACCCTCTCCGTTTACGGTCATGCTCGCCCTGCTGTCTTCGAGCGTGGGGGTGATCGCAACAGTTTGGACATGGCTGTTCAAATGAACGTCATAGCTGCCTTGCGACCTGTCAAAGCCGGGCTCAAGCGGGACCAGTGTCTCCCCTTTTACCGTCAGATTTTGCAGGTAGGCGTTGTCGCTTGGCTGCGGGGCGAGCTGAAAGTCCAGTATAGCGGTGTCTCCTGCCTCAAAGTTTTCAATCAGCTTGAGCTGCGGGATGTACCCGTCCTTGGCCGCTTCCACAGAGACCAGACCTGCGGGGACATCCTGGAGGATGTACTCGCCTTTCGCATTCGTCACTGCCGAAACAATTCCCCCGGCAGATACGACAGCACCCGCGAGCGGCTTGGGAGGCGAGCCCGAATCCGTAACCTTGCCTTTGATCGTACCGGTGTGCTTGTACTCTCCGAGATTGATCAGCAGCTTGACAAAATCGATGGCTGCGCCGTCTCCGTACGGATTTCGCGTCGTCTTGTCATCGAGAAGGATGGTCAGGCTTCCGTCCTTCAAGAGCGGCAGGTATTCATCCGGAATTTGGACGCTGATCAGCTTTCCGATCGGCCCATGCTGGTTGAGCGAGTTGATAACGTTCTCCAGAAACGGCGCCCGGACGCCGTTCAGCTCGGCTGTATATTTGACCCGCCCCGGATACTTCCGCGGCTGATAGTCATTGATGAACATCTGGAGAATGGCCCCTTCGATCGGGGTGTTTTTCGTGTCAAAGGTTACCTTGATGGGAACGACCGGATTGGCTGTCTTGCTGTAATTGTTTCGGGTATAGCCGTCCGCCACATGATCATTGGCATCATTTTTGGGGTTCCGCAAATCCGGATATTGAAAGGAGCTGATCACCATCAGCTGGTCCGTTCCTGCCGGATCGGTCGGCTGGTGAGTTACTTTCGGATATGGGGCCCCTGTGCTTTTTCCCGAAAATGGATCGTAGCCGTTCGGCCAGCCTCCGCCCAGATTGTCGATATCCCCGACCCGGACCATCAGATCGGCCTCTGTCGTATCGTACTTTACGGCATACGGCTTGGACCAATCCCCGTTTAACGGATCGTTCGTGCGATTTACCGCCGACGCAGCCATAGCAGGACTGCTTGTCCATTCCAGCGAAAAACCGGTAAAGCAGATCAGAAATGCGAGGCACATCAAAAACAGTCGATGCAGACTCCGCTTCATGAAAACGGCTCACCTCTTTCCTTTATTTGCGTTCGAGCTGTGCAGTGTCTTTGAAGGGAAGACATCTAACATTCCTAATTATGGTACTATTTTACCATGAATAAAGACTCAGATGACTAGATGGTTTTTGTAGCATCTGTTACACATTTTTTTGCAGCCTGCGATCCCATTAGCTGTCATATCCACACCATAATCTTCATACTGTCAGAGCATGGCCCTCTTTTCCTTCGTACCCTTCTCCAGCTTCGATAAACCAAAAATAATAGACCGTCGCGATGTCCCGGACCTCACTGCCACAAAATCACACTTGATTTTAAAGGAAAAACCCATATACTTGAACCATAACATAATCTCATAGCAATTATCCTCATCAGACACGATGAGGATAGAGGTCGCGGCTTTTATATTATTCTGTACGAGATCCAGAGAAGATTGATGACTCCAGAAGAAGGAAAAGCTGCCGAAGTCTGCCGTGTATTCTCTGTACACACAGGCTGGGGCTGTACCCGACAAGGGACAGAACTGTCACGTTTGCCAGCCGAGCAAGCGTGGTGTGCTATCTTCCGTGAAGGCTTGGTGGGGATTGGATCATACCGCCCTTTTGCCGTTTTTGGCTTGTGGTGGTATTTTTATTTCCGGCCTTCCTTCCCGCAAATCAAGAGAAAGGTCGTGTTTTTATTTTATGTCTTCCAATCAATTGCAACGCGGATTGAAAGCCCGTCACTTGACGATGATCGCCATCGGCGGATCGATCGGTACCGGACTTTTCCTGGCGAGCGGCGGCTCCATTCACTCTGCCGGTCCGGGCGGTGCTTTGGTTGCCTATATAGCGATCAGCCTGATGGTCTTTTTCCTGATGACGAGCCTCGGTGAGATGGCGGCGTTCATGCCGGTATCCGGCTCCTTCAGCACTTATGCGTCCAAATTTGTCGATCCGTCCCTCGGCTTCGCGCTCGGATGGAATTACTGGTACAACTGGGCGATCACGATTGCCGTCGAGCTTTCAGCCGGTGCGCTCATCATGAAATACTGGTTCCCGGACACGCCGTCCATTCTCTGGAGCGCGCTTTTCCTCGTCCTTATGTTTGGCTTAAATATGTTATCAGTAAAAGGATACGGCGAATCCGAATATTGGTTTTCCTTGATCAAAGTAAGTACGGTCATCATCTTTATCATCGTCGGCGTATTGATGATTTTTGGCATTATGGGCGGCGAAGCAGTCGGCTTCCACAACTTTACCAAGGGAGATGCGCCGTTCAGCGGCGGCTTTATGGCGATGCTCGGCGTCTTCATGATCGCCGGCTTTTCCTTCCAGGGAACCGAGCTGGTCGGGATTGCCGCAGGCGAGAGCGAGGACCCGGCCCGCAACATTCCGAAAGCCATCAAGCAAATCTTTTGGCGCATCCTGCTGTTCTATATTTTTGCGATCTTCGTCATCGGGATGCTGATCCCGTACGACAATCCGAATCTCATAAACAGCGACATTACGGACATTGCAGTCAGCCCGTTCACGCTGGTGTTTGAAAAAGCGGGGTTTGCCTTTGCCGCTTCTGTCATGAACGCCGTCATTTTGACATCCGTCCTCTCGGCGGGCAACTCCGGGATGTACGCGTCTACGCGGATGCTGTATGTTCTCGCCAAAGAAGGAAGAGCTCCCAAGCTTTTTGCCAAAGTGAACAGCCGTGGCGTGCCGACCAACGCCCTCCTGCTGACAACGCTTATCGGGATGTTTGCCTTTCTGTCCTCGCTGTTCGGGGATGGCACCGTCTACGTCTGGCTCTTGAATGCTTCCGGGATGTCCGGCTTTATCGCCTGGCTCGGGATTGCGGTGAGCCACTACCGCTTCCGCAAGGCGTATCTGGCACAAGGCTACGATCTGAAGCAACTGCCTTACCGGGCGAAATGGTTCCCGTTTGGACCGATCCTCGCCTTCATCATCTGCCTCATCGTCGTGCTTGGCCAAAACTACACCGCCTTTACCGGCGAGACGATCGACTGGGGCGGCGCACTTGTATCGTACATCGGCCTGCCGCTCTTCATCCTCGTCTGGCTGGGCTACAAATACACGAAAAAAACCAAGGTCGTTCCGCTGCACAAAGTGGATTTGACCAACGAGCAATCATAAGCGGCGGCTCTCCTGCTCTCCTGCAATGATGTGCTCACCATCCAACAGGCAAGGCCGGGATCAGCTCCCGGCCTTTTTCCATGCACGCCAATCTTATTTGGCAGAAACCTTTTGGACAAAACGTCCCATCCGCTCCAGCGCCTTTTGCAGCTGTTCCAGCGAAGTCGCATAGGAGCAGCGAATATGGCCCTTGCCGCAGTCGCCAAACACATCACCCGGCACCACTGCCACCTTTTCCTCCATCAGCAGGCGTTCGGCAAATTCGGCTGCCTCCAGGCCCGTAGAGCGAATGGAAGGAAACGCGTAGAAGGCTCCCTCCGGCTCATGGCAGGCCAGGCCGATGTCCTGAAACCCTTGAACGACGAAATTGCGGCGCTGACGGTAGCTCTCCACCATCCGCTCCATGTCTGCCTGTCCGTGACGCAGCGCTTCCAAGGCAGCCATTTGAGCCATTACCGGCGCGCACAGCATCGTGTACTGATGGATTTTCAGCATCCCCGCAAGCAGGTCGGGAGAAGCGCAGACATAGCCGAGCCGCCATCCCGTCATCGCAAATGCCTTGGAAAAGCCGGAAATCAAGATCGTCCGGTCCTTCATCCCCGGCAGAGCCGCGATGCTGTCGTGCATTCTTCCATAGGTCAGCTCGGCGTAAATCTCGTCGGAGATGACCAGCAGATCCTGCTTTTCAATCACCGGAAGCAGCTTGCTCCACTCCTCGGCAGTCATCGTGCTGCCCGTCGGGTTGTTCGGGTAGCAGAAGATAATCGCTTTGGTCCGCGGGCTGATGTGGGCTTCCAGCTCCTCCGGCGTCAGCTTGAATTGCTGCTCAGCGTTCGTCCGCAGGAAGACAGGCTCCCCGCCAGCCAGCCGGATAACCGGCTCGTATGATACGTAGCAGGGCTCGACCACCAGCACCTCGTCGCCCGGGTCGATGATGGCGCGCAGCGCGATGTCAATCGCTTCACTGGCCCCGACAGTGATCAGCATTTCTGTCTCCGGATGATACGAAACAAAGAAGCGCTCCTCCAGGTATTTGTGAATTTCTTTTCTGAGCTCCAACAGCCCGGCATTGGACGTGTAGGCCGTATAGCCCCGCTCCAGCGATGAGATGCATGCTTCCCGGACACGCCAAGGAGTGACAAAGTCCGGCTCCCCTACGCCGAGCGAGATGACGCCCTCCATCGAAGCCGCCAGATCAAAGAAGCGGCGGATGCCGGACGGCTTGAGCGAAGCAACAGTTTGCGACAGGCGGTTTCGTAACACAGTGTGCTGACTCATGGGGTGACCACCATCCTGCGGTCCTCATCCCGGTCCTCAAACTGGATGCCGTCATGCTTGTATCTTTTCAAAATAAAGTGCGTCGCTGTCGATACGACCGAATCCATCGTCGCCAGCTTCTGCGAAACGAATGCAGCCACTTCCCGCATCGTTTTGCCCTCCAGCACGACAGACAAATCGTAGCTGGCTCCGGACATCAGGTAGACAGCCTGGACCTCAGGAAAGCGACAGATGCGATCCGCCACCTCGTCAAAGCCGACATCGCGCTTCGGCGTTACCTTGACATCGATCATAGCCGTGACGTACGGATGGTCCTCGACCAGCTCCCAGTTGATCAGCGCCGGGTATTTCACGATCACTTTTTCGTTTTCCAGCGCGGCGATGGCCTCTTCCACCTCCGCCTGCGATACTCCCATCAATCTGGCGATCTGTTCGGCGCTGCGACGGCTGTCCTCTTCCAGGAGCCGCAGCAGCTCGCGTTGCTTCTGTCGATCCATTTCCTTTCCACTCCATTCCATTCATGTTGTGTGCCCGTGAATAAAAAACGCCCCGGCAACCGACCCGGCTTTATCCGGATTGTCGGTTGCTGAGGCGATCTGTTCGCGGTACCACTCAGCTTTCTGTTTTCCTCACGAAAAACAGACTCATGAAGTCTTCCATAGACTTGCGACTGATAACGGAGTCCTGTCCGCTGCTTTCTACTGAACGGTTCAAAAGCAGAGCTCCAAGGCGGCTTCAAAGAGAGGTGACGGCCGCCTTCACAGCATTCAGGCAGGCTCTCTGGGCGTCAGTGCCCTCTTTTACTCTTCCTTTTCCAAGCGATATGTGGTGTTCATCTTTGCATTTCGGGAATGTCTCAGATTATAAAAAGTTCTCGGGCTGTTGTCAACAAAGGGTTGCCTGGGAGTCTCTTCCATCCCCCTTCACATCCCTTTGTTTATAAGCATTGAACAAGCTTCCGTTTTTTTCAACAATGCATAGGGCCAACCAAAAATCGCTTGCAGTGAATTGTTGCTGGACGTGGGACAAATCCGGCGCATATGCAACAAAAAACCAAATCAGCAACTGATTTGGCTCTCATGAACTATGAAAAATATCTTTTTATGAGCTTCCCTGGGAAAGCAAAATATTGGCGTACCAGGTGGAATGCCGCTGCTCATCCTCTGCTGCCCGCTGAAAAGCCCTTCTGATGCGGGGATCGGTAGCTCGCTCAACGATATCCCGATAAGAATCGACCGCCTCCAGCTCGTCGCGGATGGCCAGCTCTACGCCTCGTTGAAATGACTCGGGCGCCGGGACAGGCTCACGCAAAAGCTGCGGTTCCCGACCGGTCAACCGAGAATATAACTGCGAAAAGTTTTGCAGATGCTTGAGCCGTTCGTCCTTGATGATCGTAATCAAAACTTTCACATTTTCCGTAGGGGCTAGTTCTGCCAGGCGCGTGTAGAAATTTCCAGCCCGCTCCTCCCGATGGACTGCCTGCAGGATTTCCGCAGCCAGCGAGCGATCTGTTGTATCAACAGCCCTGCGTCTTCCGCCATCCTGGACAGGCAAGGGCCAATGAACATAGTTGACGGGGTATCCGTACATGCCTTCTACCTCCAGACGGTATAGGTGTTTATACCATAGCTTATGTCGCGCCCAAGAGGTGGTGCGCCCAACTATGCTCTCGCGAAAGGATTGCGTTCCCTACGCTTCCGCCCCCTTTAGCCATCCTGTCCGCTGCGTCCCTTCCAAGAGCCAGTCAGTTGTTTTGAACAGCAAGCAAGTAATGTTCAAAATCCCGCGTCGGCAGAGGCTTGCTGAACAAATAGCCCTGACCTTGATCACACCCGTTCTCGCTTAGCGCCGCTACCTGATCGAGCAGCTCGACACCTTCGGCGATGACGTTGAGATTGAGGCTTTCCGCAATCGTCACGATGGCTTTCACAATCGCCTGGCTTTCCTGATTTTGATGGATATCCTGAATAAATGAAGCATCGATTTTAATCGTATCGATTGGCAAATGTTTAATATAACTAAAAGAATTATAGCCTGTTCCGAAATCATCAATGGAAATTTGAACGCCTGATTCGCGTATCGCATGCAAAATGGTGATGGCTTCTTCCAATTTGACCAGTACACTTTCCGTGATCTCCAGCTCCAGCCACTGCGGATCAAGACCTGTTTCCTGAAGGATGGCTTCGATCACCTCGACCAGATTTTTCTGGTGAAGCTGGCGGGCCGACAGGTTTACCGATACTTTTAGCGGAGGAAATCCTTCCTCCTGCCAGCGTTTATTTTGCTGACAGGCACGGCGCAAAATCCATTCGCCCAGCTCGATAATCATACCCGTTTCTTCAGCGATCGGGATAAAGCGGTTGGGCGGAATCACACCCAGTTCAGGATGAATCCAGCGCACGAGCGCCTCCATCCCGGTCAGCTTCCCTGTAGACAAGTCTTTTTTCGGCTGGTAATAGATTTCAAAATGCTCCTGCGCTATCGCTTTGCGCAGTTCATTTTCCATCAGAATTCGCTCCAGCGTCTTAACCTCCATCGTCGGATCGAAGAACTCGTACCCATTTCGTCCCCTCGATTTCACTACGTAGAGAGCAGTGTCCGAGCGCTTCAGGAGATCATCCGTCTGTTCCCCGTCTTCCGGGAACATGGCGATCCCGATGCTCATGGACAAGGTAAAGCTCTGACCGGCTACCTCCAGAGGCTTGCGCAGCTCGCTTTGCAGTCGAAAGACAATCCCTTCCACCTCATCGCGCCCCGTGATATTGGGCAGGACAATCGTGAACTCGTCACCGCCCAGGCGGGCCACCATGTCATGCTTGCGTGTACAGCTTTTCAGCCGTTTCGACGCCTCCAGCAAAATCAAATCGCCGACGTCGTGCCCCCATGTGTCATTGATGTCCTTCAATCGATCCAAATCCAGGAACAGCACTGCGAGCTTGGAGCCGACCCGTTTGGCTTGGTTCAGCTCCTTGCTGAGATACTGCACAAACAGTCTGCGATTCGGCAAGTCAGTCAACGTATCATGGTAAGCCAGGTGATGAATCGTCTGTTCCGACTTCTTTCTCTCCGTAATTTCACGGCAAACCAAAACCAGTTTTCTTACATTTCCTGACTCGCTCATTACGGGAGTGATCGTCGTTTCGACCCAGATACATTTCTGCTCGAGCGTGCGGAGGCGGTATTCAATCTGCCTGCTCTTTCGGGCCGAAAACGTATGTTGAATGGCTTCGACCATAATCTCGCGGTCTTCTTCTTCGATCCAGGCGAGCAGATTGTTGACCCCGACATTACGGATATCGTAGCCGAGCACCGTTTCATGCGAGGGGGACAGGTATAGAAAATTTCCTTCCCGATCAATCACGGAGATCATGTCAGTCGTATTCTCCGTGATCAGCCGGTACTTTTCCTCACTCTGTCGGACTTCCTCCTCCATTTTTTTGCGTGCGGTAATGTCGTTTCGAATGGAGACGTACTGATACGGTTTGCCCTCTTCATCCAGAAACGGAACAATCGTCGTATCTACCCAGTAGAACGAGCCGTCCTTGGCCCGATTTTGAATCTCTCCGCGCCAGATCTCACCCGATCCGATGGTTGCCCACATGTCTTTGAAAAATTCCTTGGGGTGAAAACCCGCGTTCAGGATGCGATGATCCTGGCCGATCAATTCCTCCCGCAAATAACCGGAAATCTTGCAAAATTGATCATTCGCGTGAAGAATCGTTCCCCGGCGATCTGTAATCGCAACGATCGAGGACTGGTCGAGAGCGTACTTCACATCGGCAAGCTCTCGCTCCACCTCTTTCAGTTTGTCGGTTTGTTCCCGTGAAAGCTCCTTTGGCTCCCCCTGTTTCACAGAAAATGCGTCCGTACTCATGTTTTATCACCGATTCTTTTTATTGGATGCGCCAGCGCAAAAACGAATGCTCCGGCGGGTATACAAGAGCAATTTATTGAGATGCTTCATTTTACCTTACCATATCTATACAGGTTGACAACCAAATCGGAGGTAAGTTACGAAAAGTGTACGAATTGACAAAAGTTATTATCGTCATACCTCTCTTTTCAGCAGCTCCATTTTGACAACGCCGGAATTGGCATACAAGGCATGACCCGCCTCTTCTCTCCTTGTTTCATTAGAGCTTCAATCCAAATTCTTCTGACAGCCCGCTGATGCCTGCAGCCGTCACGCGAACAGCCCGCCCATCCGGAAGTCGCTCGATCCAGCCCAGCTCAAACAGCCGTTTGGTCAGCGAAGCCCCCAAGCTTCCTGCTACGTGATGGCGGCGTTCACTCCAGTCCAGGCATTGACGGGCAAAATGGCGGCGGCTTTTTGGGGGAGGATCGACCTCAACCCCCAGGGCCTGCAGCTTTGCTTTGCCTTCTGCACTCAACAGAAAGTCCTTTCCCGACTCCTGGATCAACCCCAATTCGAGAAGCCTGTCCGTCAAGGCCACGCCGATCTTGCCCGCGAGGTGATCGTAGCAAGTGCGTGCGTATTGCAAGGCCTTCATCTGGTCCGATTCCCGCAGCGAGCGTACCGGTTTCGGCACGGCAATTGCTTGCAACGCTTCCAGTGCATGCGCCACCTCGGGATTGGCGAGCCGGTAATAACGATGGCGCCCATAAGACTCCTGGCTCAGAAGACCGCCTTCTACCAGCTTGGCAAGATGAGAGCTGGCTGTCTGCGGAGTAATTCGGGCTATGCGGGCCAATTCGCTGGCAGGCAATGCTTTTCCCCCGATCAGACTGATCAGGATCGCTACACGGGACGGTTCTCCGATCAGCGAAGCGACTTCGACAATATCCGGACTTGAATTCACTTCTGCACTCCTCCTTCACATTGCATGCACACTTCGACATGAACCGAAGCGATTTTATACTATTCTAAAAGCAAGCTGCAGAGACATCCGCATCCTGCATTCATAGTTCGATAGTAATCAAAATGTAAAATCAATACAATACTGAAAAAATTGCTGCCTGATTTATCCATAAAATGGAAAAGCTGTTCTTTATCTCACCGGTTCCGGCCAGGCATCACAGTTTGAACTGATCACGGTCCGGGAGCAAATCTGCACCGTAAAATAAAATACACCTCCTAAAGCAGCATTGGATTTCATTTGCGATCTCCAATGCCTGCTTTAAGAGGCGCGCTTTCATAGCTGCAAGGCAGGTTCCTATTACTATCTTTGAGGTTCGCGATTTCTGTTTCTGCCCATTAAGCCTGCAAGACCAGCCAGGCCCAGCAAACCAATCCAGCCCCAGTCCGTATCATTGTCGGCAGCGGCTGTTCTGTACGTGCCCTGGTTTACATTATTGACGCCCGCATTACCGGGCCCACCTGCTCCGGTCATATTCCCGGGAGCATTGGTTCCCCCTACATTCCCTGTGCCTCCGGTTTCCGCGTTAGCGGTCAGTCCCATAGTTGCTGCCAGGACCAAAGCCAGTGCCAAAACGTTCATCTTTTTAAACATGAAGAGCCCCCCAAACTTTTTGTTGACTTGCTATTAGCCATATTTTCCATTGGAGGGGAAAAATATTCACTCCGCGACTGTCCGCTTCTGCTGAAGAATGCAATCAACCTGATGCGCAGAATCCAGTTTTTCTTGCTGTCGTTCCTCGGACTGTTTATGTAAATTCAGGCAAGGTTCATATGACTCCTATTTTATGGTATTATTACATCTGATTAAAAAAATTTTGATGGGAGGCTTTCTGTCCCTTGAATAATCGCTCGATCAATTTTTACATCATTGCCGTGTTGATCCTGTTGGCGTGTGCCATACCGACCATTGCCAAAACTTTTATCGACGTGCACCCACTGCGCTATCTGTTTGTCGTGATATTCGTTATTGGCATAATCGTCGGATACTTGCGCTATCTGATGAAGCTGAAAAAAGAGAGCATGCAAAATAAGAGCAAATGGCTGCGATACGGGTTTGTACTTCTCTTTGTCTTAGCCTACATGGCAATAAGGTATGGAGTACGGACTGTTGTCAGTTACGAGGTTTCCGGCGATGACTACGGCATCGTCATGGCTTTCTTTATTCTAGGCCTGTTTATTTCTTATTATGGTCTGAATCTGGTGCAGTTGTGGAAAGCAAAGAAGCAATAGGTCTCTCTTGAACGACAAGTTTTAAAAACCTAAGGAAGCTATGCTCATGAGAAAAATACGTCAATCCTGTTTGACAATGTCCTTAGCTCTCCTGCTGATTTCAGGCTGTGCTCCCGATGCTGGTGAACCTTTCAATCAGGCAACCATCCAAAACCCACTCAACGACTACCTCCATCAGGTTGATCAAACGGGGCGGGAAATTGAATTCAAACGCGTACAGACACATTCATTCACGTAAAAATCCGGGGATATCTACGCAGATATTCGCTACTCCTGCGGTGCAAAGCTTTGTGACCACGCATTGGTCCAGATTAAAAACGATGAACAGAAGGTTATCCACTTGCATTCCGGCAGCATTTTTCAGAGACATATTTTTTCCCCCGACGGCAACTATGTAGCTGTCCTATTGGGGAGAAATGAAGGGACGGAGGTTGTCAGAAACAGTGTCATGGTGATTCGCACAGAGCCATTTACCTTGGCAGAATTTCAAGGCAAAAACGAATTGGCCAGCATGTTGACTGCACCGGAGTTTACAATCCCGATCATTTCGCTGGATTGGGCAAATGACACAACGTTGAAAGCCGAGATACCCGGCACAGCAGATTACACATTTGAAACGTTGGCAACATGGGATCAGCATAGAAGCAAGACGATGGATGTTAGGTTGACAGTCAAGTAACGGAATGGATGTTGATGTATATTTCTCTCCATGTAAAAACGCCTCTCTCGAATTGAGAAAAGGCGTTTTTATTGCTTCTTGGAGCGATGTGAATATTTCGTGTTCACTGACGGTGGCCTCCGGAATTTCCAGATATTGGGGATAAATTTCATCAAAAGCTGCAAAACGAACGGTCAGGATAAAGAAATCGAAATGTGCCAAGGCACGATACTCTCATACGAAAACTAAGCAATTCAAAAGAAATGAGAACACAATCTGTGTGCTAGTATATTACACATAGTAATTTACTGACCATGACATCTAAAAAAGGAGGTTGAAAGCAGTGACAACCCCATCGAGCAAGAGGAGAACCGACACTGCTTCGAGAATCATCAAGGCATCCCCAAGCAAAATCTATGAGGCCCTCGTGGACCCGGTGGCTCTGATTTCGTGGCTGCCCCCAAAGGGGATGAGTGGCCAAATCTTAAAGTTTGAGGCTCGTGTCGGTGGATCTTATCAAATGTCTCTAACCTATCTCGATAAAGACCATTCAACCCGTGGTAAAACCTCGGAACATGCCGATGTCGTCAATGGTAAATTTTTAGAGCTTACCCCAGATGAGCGAATTGTACAAGCAGTAATTTTTCAGTCCGACGACCCCCAATTTTCAGGGGAGATGATCATGACATGGACTTTAGCAGCCGTTCCAGAAGGCACTGCTGTTACCATTCAATGTGAGAACGTACCTGAAGGTATTCGAAAGGAAGATCACGACGTTGGTTTAAGGTCTAGCCTGGAGAACCTCGCCGAATACATTGAATAATTCACTCAAGAAATACATCATTCATGCAGACGAGAACGACCGTTTAACGGGACAAACGGCATTCTAGGACGTCATTCTTACTCCTAGCTGCCGCTCTTTTTTGTCCAGTCATCGCTTAACGTCGTCCCCGATCAGGTTCGAGGCCGGCTCATCGTCCTGGCGTTAATAAATGCCGCCGGGACTTCCCGAGGGCCGTTGATGGATTACATGACAGTGTGAGTAATCACATTTGATTCACCTTCGTTCTTTCCACCTGTAATGACAACCTACACCGTGCGGGCGACTTTCATCGCACACAGCGTTCTATCAACGGATCAGAAGACAATGTACAACGGGCAAAACAAAGCATACAACAGCATGGAATCCGCGTCTGCTATCGAAGGTTGACTGCCTACCCGTTCTGGGAAAAAGGGAGCCGAAACAGCAGCTCCCCATGAAAAAACGCCTCCCCCCATTTGAGAAAAGGCGTTTTTATTACCTCTTGCAGAGATGCATTTACTTTGGATACCTTGACGTATTACTTCTCCCGCTACCTCACAATCTCTTCCTTCTTCCCAAAAAACGTCCGCAGCGCTTTGTATACCTCGCCTTTTTCCCTGATCACGCAATGCATGAACTTCGGGTCCTTGATGTGCCGATAAGCGGACATCAAAGTGGAGTGCCTGTTGTATTGGTTGACCTCCCCATACCCGAACATATTGCACCGCTCCATCAATTCCTTGACCAGCTTGACGCAGCGTTCATTGTCTGAAGTCAGGTTGTCGCCGTCGGAAAAGTGAAACGGATATATGTTGTACTGTGAGGGCGGGTAGCGGCTGTCGATGATTTCCAGCGCCTTTCTGTAGGCCGACGAACAAATCGTTCCCCCGCTTTCGCCCTTGGAGAAAAACACTTCTTCCGGCACTTCCTTGGCATCTGTATGATGGGCGATAAAAGCAATGTCCACCTTCTCGTACTTGGTCCGCAGAAAGCGAACCATCCAGAAAAAGAAGCTGCGGGCGATGTACTTTTCAAAAACCCCCATACTTCCCGACGTATCCATCATCGCAATGATCACAGCATTGGAGTGCGGCTTGATGATCTCCTCCCACGTTTTGAATCGCAGGTCGTCGTCGCTGATCCCCAGCTCCATGTCGCTGTACCCGGCCAGCGCATTGCGACGAATCGCCGCGATCAATGTCCGCTTTTTGTCAATATTGCCCATCAAGCCTTTTTTGCGAACGTCGTTAAACCGCGTCTCTTCGATCACGATCTGGTCTTCGTCCTTGCGCTGGAGATTCGGCAGCTCCAGCTCCGAAAAGAGCATTTCCTCAAGCTCTTCCACGGTGATTTCCGCTTCGAAATAGTCGACGCCCGGCTGGTCGCCGGCGCCCTGGCCCTTCCCGGCCCCTTGGGCGGGATCGCCGTCCTTGGCAATGACATCCCCTACTTTGGTGTCCCCTTTTCCTTGCCCGGCATGCTTTCCTTTTTGGAAGTTGTACCGCAGCCGGTATTCATCCAGAGAGCGAATCGGAATTTTAATCACGTCACGCCCGTTTGACATGATGATATTTTCTTCGCTGACCAGGTCAGGCAAGTTCTTCTTGATCGCTTCCTTCACCTTTTCCTGGTGGCGGGTTTGGTCCTGGTACCCTTTGCGGTGCAGCGACCAGTCTTCCCTGGAGACGACAAACGGTACCGAATCCTCCATAGGGTCCCCTCCTACTGGCGCAGCTGCGCCGAATTACTTCATCGTCAAGCCAGATCCAAAAGTGCCCTTTGGGTGCCCCCTTTTACCTATTCAGCAGACTGCCTACATATCGCAGCAGCTCGTTGGCACAAACAGGGCAATAGTGATGCTCATCGATCAACCTTCGCGTTACTTCATTGATCTTTTTCAATTGATGTTCATCCGGCGTTTTGTTGGAGGTCGTAATTTTGACGACGTCCTTCAAATCGGTAAACAGCTTTTTCTCGATCGCTTCGCGGAGCCGGTCATGCGTGCTGTAGTCAAATCGCTTTCCTTTGCGGGCGTATGCGGAAATCCGGATCAAAATTTCTTCACGGAATGCCCGCTTCGCATTTTCCGAGATGCCGATCTGCTCTTCAATGGAACGCATCAAGCGCTCATCCGGGTCCATCTCCTCGCCGGTGACCGGGTCGCGGAGCTTATTCATGTTGGCGTAGGCTTCCACATTGTCGAGGTAATTGTCCATCAGCGTTTTGGCGGACTCCTCGTAGCTGTAGACGAACGCCTTCTGAACCTCTTTTTTGGCCAATTCGTCGTATTCCTTGCGAGCCATGGAAATAAAGTTGAGATAACGCTCCCGCTGCTCCTTGGTGATGGACGGATGCTGGTCAAAGCCTTCCTTCAGCGCGCGCAGAATATCGAGCGCGTTGATGCACTCCGTATCCCGTCGGATCAGCGCGCTGGAGATACGGTTGATCACGTAGCGGGGATCGATGCCTGACATCCCTTCGTCAGCATGCTCGTTTCTCAGTTCGTCCAGATCGGAACCCTTGAAGCCCTCCACCGACTCGCCATCGTAGAGACGCATCTTTTTCAGCAGATCGGCTCCTTGTTTCTTTGACTCCTTCAGGCGGGTCAAAATGGAGAAGGTTGCCGCCGACCGCAGCGCGTGCGGAGCGATATGCACGTGTCCCAGATCAGACTGCTTGATCAGCTTTGCATATATTTTTTCCTCGTCGCTCACCCGCAAATTGTAGGGGATCGGCATGACGATGATGCGGGATTGCAGCGCTTCGTTCTTTTTATTGGCGATAAAAGCTTTGTACTCTGACTCGTTCGTATGCGCGACGATTAGCTCATCGGCAGAAATCAAGGCAAAGCGTCCAGCCTTGAAATTGCCTTCCTGTGTGAGCGAGAGCAGGTGCCAAAGAAATTTTTCATCGCACTTCAGCATTTCCTGGAATTCCATAAGGCCCCGGTTGGCCTTGTTCAGCTCGCCATCGAAGCGGTAGGCGCGGGGGTCCGATTCCGAGCCGTATTTCGTGATGGTGGAAAAATCGATGCTTCCCGTCAAATCAGCAATATCCTGAGACTTGGGGTCAGATGGACTGAAGGTTCCGATCCCGACACGCTCCGCCTCCGAGAAAAAGATTCGCCTGACGGGGAAGTCTTCAATACGCCCTCCGAACTCGGTTTCCAGACGCATGCGATTATAAGGAGTCAATTCCCCTTCGATCTTGATCCCCAGCTCTTCCTCAATTTCCGGTCTCAATTCATGCGGAATCAGATGGAGCGGCTCTTCCTGCATCGGGCATCCGTCCAGTGCATAAACGGCTCCCTCATCTGTCCGGGAATACTCCTCCAATCCCTTTTTGAGCATCGTCACAATCGTCGATTTCCCGCCGCTGACCGGGCCCATCAATAGCAAAATCCGCTTGCGTACATCCAATCGGCGGGCGGCAGAGTGAAAGTATTCCTCCACCAATCGTTCAATCGCGCGATCCAGACCAAAAATCTCCCGACTAAAAAAACGATAGGAGCGGCTATCGTCCTCGTTTTCCTCTACGCCGGCACTCTTGATCATATTATAGACGCGTGAGTGAGCAGTCTGGGCAATCTGCGGATTTTTACGAACCAGTTCCAGATATTCAGCAAATGTGCCTTTCCACATCATCTTTTCTTCTCGGGCCCGATGCTCGGCGATGCGCTTTAAAATGTCCATGCTCGTCTCTCCTCCCTCTTAAGCCCTCTCTCTTCGCGAACGACCATGTACTTTCATGTATATGTCCGCCAGCGGCCACGCATTCTTATCGAAGCTGCTCTCAACCAAAGACACGACATTTTTGCTGTCTTTTCCTATCTGTATGCGCGAAGACGACACATGTTTCAGCGAACTTGATGATCGGATAAGCGTTTTGGCATGGGCCTGTATCGCTGCCCGTTCCCTCTGGAAAACGGCGCCAAAAAATTCATCAGAATGACAGAAAGCGCTCTCCGTATTTCCCTTGCAAACAGGGAAGGCTAGGTTATAATGGGAGTAGTTTGGTAACGAAAGGAGCAGTCCAACATGGGTACGTTTATCGTAGGATTGGTCTTTGCCGCATTTCTGTTTTTCATTCTGACGGCAGGATATAACGAAGACAAGACCTGGAATCTGTAAGGCCAAGCCTTATTGAGGCTTTCCTTTTCACATCGCTCCCAGGAAAAAAACAGGCTGCCTTTGACAGGCATCCTGTTTTTTTTGATCGCGAAACTTGGATAGGCCAAGCTTTTCGCCGAAGCCTTCGCTCCCTTATCCTTTTGATCGAAAAAAAGGAGCCATCGAAACACGATGACTCCATTCCCCAAGACCCACTACGAGGGTTGTTACACCTGATTCTGTTGCTGAGCTGCTTGTTTTGGTGCTTGTTTTTCCTGTTGCCTTGCTTCTTGCTTCGCCTTTTGCTTTGCCTCTTTGCTCGCTTGCTTCTCTGCTTGTTTCTCAGCCTTTTTTTCGGCTTTATTCGCTGCTTTCATTTCGGCCTTTTTCGCTTTGATCGCTTCCTTCAGCTCTTTTGCTGTTTTTCCAGTTGCATCGGTCCCCAGCTGAGCCGCCTTTTCCTGCAGCTTGGCAATATGCTCTGCCTGTTTGGCTTGACGCTGCTGTTTGGTTTCGGCCTTTTTGGCCTGGATCATCTGTTTGATTTCCTTCGGAGTCTGGCCAGCAGATGTTTCTACCCCCGCTTTTCCGGCCTTTTCCACAAGCTTGGCCAGCTGCTGCTCGTGCTTTTCCGCTTGTTTTGCCTTTATGGCTGCCTTCACTTCTTTAGCCGTCTTTCCATCGAGCTGTATGCCCCACTTTTGGGCCTTTTCCTTGAGCTTGGCCAATTTCTCCGCGTTCAATTCCGCACGCTTCGCTTTGTAGGCCTCTTTCATTTGCTCGACTGTCATGTTCGTGGTATCAATGCCCCATTTTTCTGCGAGCGCTTTGATTTTGTCCAGATGCTGCTGGCGCGCTTCAGCCTTTGCCTGTTTCCCGGTGTTTGCAGGTTTGCTCGCTTTTGCATGAGCTGCCTTGTCCACGGATGGCACTTCCGCTGCGTTGACAACGGATACGCCTCCCAAAAGCAGGCTCAATGACAAAATGGAAGACACACATTTTTTCATCAAAACCCTCTCCTTCACTCTTGCCATCTCCAGATTTCCTGGTGCAGGAATAGAGTAGCCAAGAACTATGTGAAAATGATGGGATAACAATGAAAGATTGTGGCTTGTCTGCTGCAGCAGCAATATACGCAATCTGAGCATGCGCTTCTCCTACGGCGTACGTCGCTGGGTGAAAACCGTACGTGTGTCTCTCGGATTTTCTCGCCATGCGATCTGAACATGCGTCCCTTCCGACCTACGTCGCCGGCGCAATCTGAACGTGCTCCAATTCTGAGTTAAATTGCGGCGCAGTATGGCGGTGGTCCAACCACAAAAAGAGCAGGCACCTGGTACCTGCTCAATCTTTCAGTATAAATCGCTGCCTTCAGCATTACTTGGCAAACAGGCCTGTCCGCTCCGTGATCGCCGTATAAAGCTCCTCGAGCGTTCCCTGTTGATCGACTGGATATTGCGGCTCTCCGCGATCCTCCAGCCAATTTGTCACGAGGAACGTCTTCATCCCCACTTTGCTGGCGACCATATCTTCCTGCATGTGGTTGCCGACCATGACGCATTCCTCAGGCTTGACTCCCAGCTTGCTGCAGATCTCCTGGAAGTAGCCCGGATTCGGCTTGGTAAAATGGGACTCCTCGTAGACTGTGACCAGCTCAAAATCGTCCGGAGACAGTTCAATCCAGGCCAACCGGCTATGAATGGCATCACGCGGAAAAACCGGATTCGTGGCGACAGCTACACGATACCCTTGCTCTTTTGCCGCTTCAATAATTTTTTTCGCCCAAGGGGACGGATGCGTCAGATGGGAGAGCGATGGGAACACTTCTTGATAAAACTTGTCGAACAGCGGCCACAGCTCTTCCTTTGACCAAGGGCTGTGCTCTGCAAAGTATTCGATGAAGACTTGCTCATTCGTTTTTTCGGGGTCCTGGTTCATGATCATCGTTTTGGTCGCTTCCCAAATGATCCCGAGCAGCGCCTGACTATCGTAGTTATCCCCCATATACTGCCCCAGTTCCTTCAGGTATCCTTTTACGAACGGGTCCGTCCTCATTTCCAGCAGTGTTCCATCGAGGTCAAATAGGATCGTTGTCGTGTTCATGTACGTTCTCTCCCTTGTTTGGATGATTGTCAGGCTACGGGTCATGCTCGTTATTTGAGTCCGGGGAAGCCCAGCTGTCTGAGCCCTTCAAACAGGACAATGGCAGCGCAATTGGACAAATTGACGGATCGGGTGGCGCCGCTCATCGGAATGCGAATCGTCTGTTCCCGGTATCGGTCTGTCAACTCCTCCGGAAGACCGGTTGTTTCCTTGCCCAAAATGATATAATCGCCATCACGGAAGGAAACCTCCGTGTAAAGCTTTTCTCCCCACGTTTCCACGAAGTAAAACGTACCGGCGTTTTCCCCCTGCTCGCGGACGAAATGGTCGAAATCATCGTAGTGATGCACCTGTACCGCGTGCCAGTAATCAAGACCTGCCCGCTTTAAATAGCGGTCGTCTGTGGAAAAGCCGAGCGGATGAATCAAGTGCAAATGCGCACCCGTAGCAGCACAGGAACGGGCAATATTTCCCGTGTTGGCAGGGATGAGCGGCTCATGAAGGACGATGTGTAACGGCATAATCAAAAATCTCCTTGGTTACCGGACTTTCAAACATCCTCTATTATACATAAACAGACATAGGGAAGGCCACCCGCTTGCCCCGTTGGAATGGCTTTGTAACAGGCTCCGCGTTTAACACTGATTCGCTTCATCCGTTTTGTATCGTATCGCCTTTTTCATAAAACAAGTTTTTCTTATCATCCCTTTTTCATAAAATCCGCTATTCATCTCATCCTCTTAGGAGATCATCTTCTTATCGGATCATTCCTATCCAGCCGATTCTGAAGGAGGAAATCCGCCCACTCTTGCAATCGCAATAACCTTCACTTTCCAACAAGCGTGTAACGAACATTGCTTTTGAAGACGCCACTTCCTGTAACAAATCAGAGGTGTCCTGCATCAAAAAGAAAACGGGTATCGCACCGAAAGGGAGTGGCCTTGCAAATGCGTTTGTTTCGTTTCCTTGCCTTTATCGTCAGTCTGCTTTTTCTCCTTGCTTTATTTTGGATCAAGTGGCCGCAATTTTCTTTTTTCCGCACGCCTGAAGCCCTGAGTATGATTTCCGGATATTTGGCATTCCTGCTGATCAGCCTCACTTTGCTGCTCGGTCCAATCAAACAGTGGCTTGCGCGCTTTGCCCCCCAGCTTTTGTTGCTCCGAAGAGACTTGGGCATTATCGGCGGCGTGTGTGCACTGGTCCACGTCGCACTCGTCCTGTTTATTTTCGAAAAAGGGCCTCAGCTGCATTTTTTGCAAAGCGATATAACCGCAAAAGGGTGGCTCGGTCTTTTCTTCCTGGACGCCAGTGTCTACGGCGGCGGACTGTCTCCCAATTTTACTTTTACCGGCATAGCCAACTACATGGGTCTGATTGCCTTTATCCTCCTGTTCTGTCTCTGGATTACGTCTTCCCGCTATGCAGAGAAGCTGCTTGGCGGCTCCAGCTGGAAACGCATCCACATGAGCAATTTCCTGTTATTTGTCCTGGTCGTGTTTCACGCCCTCATCTATGTGAATTCGATAAAAGGCGAACCGCATACTCCGGGCGATTTTTTGTGGATAGCCGGAATTGTCGTCGCCATTCGTCTCATTGCCTTTGTAAAAACCGTCTTCTTGCGCCGGACAAAATGAATAAGGCCTCTCGCACAGAGAGGCCCTGTCTTGTTTATGGATAGCCAACAGACTCCGCATCCGATCACGTTCCACGGATGCGAAAAAAAGCGTACCGGATTTGCGGGGTATAGGCCGTCGAATCGCGGTAGTCCCAGTAACGCAGGCGGCTGTTGGTTGTATTTGCATTGACCAGAGGCATGTTGTTCGCGTCTTTTGCCACGACGATGGTATTGTGCTGGAATCGTCCGTCGCCGTTAAAATCATAGCAGATGATATCTCCCGGCTCCAACTGCTCGACAGAGGGCACTGCCACTGCCCGCATCGGCGGCCGGCCAGACTTTAAGAGCAAATATAAACTATGTGCCACCGTCCAGCTGTAGCTCCAGTTGGCACCTTTTCCGCTGCCCCGCATCCACCAGCCCTTCCCCTGTTCCCGGGAAAAAAGCATCGGAATCCCGCCTGCATGCAAGCATTGCGAGATAAAGTTCGTACAGTTATCAGTAAAGAGCGGATAGGCAGGATTGGCTGTATTCCAGTATCTCTCCGCATACGCGATAGCCCGACCCGAATTGTATCCTCCTGCTCCGTGCACGAAAAGAGTAGGGAGGAGATTATCCTCGGGTTCTTCTAGAGTTGACAGCGTTTCTTTCGTTTCGTCAGACAAGGCTCCGTCACCTTTGATTTCTTCGATATGATCGACATGCCATCCTCCGTCTGCGCGGTTCAGGATGACACGCAAAATTCTCTCTGCTTCCTCTACTCTGCTCTCTCCCTTTAATGTGTACCATCGCTGGACGTTCCAGCTCATGCAAAGCTGAATTTCTCTGCCCTTTTCCATCCAGAAGAGGGGGATGGCACGCCCGTGAACAGCGGTAGTAACCGCCCCTCTCTCCTGAAGCTGATCTTCCCAGCGCTGCCACTGTCTCCAAAAGAGCGATTCCCGTATTTTCCCTTCTTTCCAAAACGGCCAGATGCGTTCGTAACCCTGATCAACTCCGTAGCGGTGAACGTCATCCAGATAGTCCTTTAGAAACTGCTGCCATTCTTCTTGATTCACAGCCGCCGCTGAATCCTGCCGGTTCACCAATGCACTTCCTCCCCTCTTTCTAGTCTGTCCTGCCGGGCTCCTGTGCGTCCTGTCAGGCTCCTGTGTCTCCTGCCGGGCTCCTGGGTGTTCTGTAAAGCTACTGTGTGCCTGTAAAGCTACTGTGTGCCTGTAAAGCTACTGTCTGCCTGTAAAGCTACTGTCTGCCTGTAAAGCTACTGTCTGCCTGTAAAGCTACTGTCTGCCTGTAAAGCTACTGTGTGCCTGTAAAGCTACTGTGTGCCTGTAAAGCTACTGTGTGCCTGTAAAGCTACTGTGTGCCTGTAAAGCTACTGTCTGCCTGTAAAGCTACTGTCTGCCTGTAAAGCTACTGTGTGTCCTGTCAGGTAGCCTGTATCTCTCGTCAGGCGTCTGTTGTCTCTTCAGGCTCAGGCTCCAATGCGTCTTGTCACAAACCTGTACGTCCTGCCACATACCTTTTATTTCATGCATGCCTTCCATGCTGATAAAATATGATCCGACACATTGATTCAGAAGAAAAAGATACCAGCAGGAGCCCTCCTCCGCGGCTGTTTTTGGAACAGCCGGAAAGCCGAGTCACACTTGGATCTTTCTATTCTCGATGTTCCAGATGCTCGCAAAACCAATAAAAAAGCTATCCGGACTAGCGGATAGCTTTTGCTGATTCGATGGAAGGAGCGGGGTTTCCTGCTCCTTCCAAAGCTAATAGTTGCTCTTTAATGGATAAGCCGCCTCCGTAACCGACAAGCGCTCCATTTGAACCGATTACCCGATGGCAAGGAACGATGATCGGAATCGGGTTGCGGTTATTCGCCCCGCCAATCGCCCGGACCGCTTTTGCCTGCCCGATGGCCAAAGCGATCTCCTTGTACGATCTTGTTTCCCCATACCCGATCCGGGTAAGCTCATTCCACACAGCTTTTTGAAATGGGGTCCCGAACAGTACAATCGGAACGTCAAACCGCGTCCGCTTTCCGGCAAAATACTCTTCCAGCTCAGTTTGCACAGCCTGATTCAACGTAGCATCTTTCTCCAGATTTGCGCCGAGAAAGGTTTTGCGAGCCCACCGCTGCAGCAGAGGAAGCGCGGATTCCTCGTCTCCAAATTCAATATAGCACAGCCCTTCCTTTGTAGAAGCTAATAACAACGGTCCGATCGGTGAGTCCATGGTGGTGTAACCTATCGTTTGTCCCACTTTATCATTCCTCCCTTGCCGTTTTTTCTTCTCCTGTAAACGTGTGCTAACTGATCTCTTCCGTTTTTTCCCGGGAAACAGTCCCTTTCCGCAGAGAATGGACCTGCTGCAGCATCGAGATTCCCTTCCGAATCTCGGCCATAACTTCTTCCGATTGTTCCTGTTCTGCTGCCTTGTAAAGAGCCTCTGCTGCTGCTTCACCGCCAATTTTCCCAAGAGCCCATGCCGCTGTACCTCTGATCACTTCCCGCGGATCGCTTTGCATCAATCGGATCAGATCCGGTACAGCGGATTGATCCCGAAAGTGAGCCAAGGCGAGAATCGCATTTCGCTGAATAGGCTTTTTCCCTCGCCATGAAGAGGAGGAGTTGCCGAACTTTTGCTTGAATTCCTTGTTGCTCATCTGCAGCAGGGGCAGCAGCAATGGTTTGGCCAGCTCCGGGTCCGGCTGAAACTCGGGATGATGCTCAAAATGCAGGCCCCGGTTTTTGGGACAAACCGTCTGGCAAGTATCGCAGCCATACAATCGATTGCCGATCTTGCTTCGGTACTGATCGGGAATAAAACCCTTTACCTGTGTCAAAAAGGCTACGCATTTCTGCGAGTCCAGTTGTCCTCCCTGAACAAGCGCCCCGGTCGGGCACGCCTCCACACAAAGATTGCAGTCGCCGCAGCCTTCTTCTACCGGTGTATCCGGTGGCAGCGGAAGATTGGTCAGCATCTCGCCTAGATAAACCCAAGAACCGAATTCAGGGGTAATGAGCGCACAGTTTTTTCCCACCCAGCCGAGGCCGGCTCTTTCGGCGACCGCCCGATCCGAAAGCGCTCCGGTATCGACCATGGACTCAAGCCGGGCATGCGGCTCCAGTTGTCTGATGTAATCAGCAAGCTTGTCCAGCTTCTCCCGGAGGACATGGTGGTAGTCGGTCCCCCAGGCTGCTCGGCACATAATTCCTCGATACGCCCCCGGCTCAGACTTGGGCGGATTCTTCAGCTTGGATGGATAAGCCAGTGCGATCGAGATGATGGAACGAGCCCCTTCCAAACTCAGCGAAGGCTCGGTTCGTTTGTCCAAATCCGGCTCTTCAAAGCCGGATTCATAGCCTTTTTCCCGGTGCTCTACGAGACGCTGCTTCAAGGTAAGAAACGGGTCAGCGCTGGCAAAACCGATCTTGTCTATCCCCATTTCCTTGGCATAGCGGATGATGGCCTGCTTTGTGTCTTCCCAGTATTGGCGCTCGTTCACAGCTTCTTGATCGCTCCTGTTGCCAGCTCATCGCAGCGGTTGTTCCATTCATTGTCTGCATGCCCTTTTACCTTGACGTACTGAACGGTATGAATCTCCATCAGCCGCAGCAATTCCTTCCACAAATCCTGGTTTTCCACTGGCTGGTTCTTGCTGTTCTTCCATCCGTTTCGCAGCCATCCCTTGTACCAGCCTTGCTGAAAGCAATTTACCAAATAAGCGCTATCGCTATATAGAGTGACCTTGCAAGGCTCCTTGAGGACGGACAATGCCTCGATCGCGGCCTTCAGCTCCATCCGGTTGTTGGTCGTTCCCTGCTCGGCACCGGACATCTCCTTTTTATGTTCACCATACATCAACACGGCTCCCCAGCCTCCTGGGCCGGGATTGCCGGAACATGCTCCGTCGGTATATATCGTAACTTCACGCAT
Organism: Brevibacillus sp. FSL K6-6036; assembly: GCF_037964015.1. Classification (NCBI taxonomy): domain Bacteria; kingdom Bacillati; phylum Bacillota; class Bacilli; order Caryophanales; family Paenibacillaceae; genus Brevibacillus; species Brevibacillus sp. FSL K6-6036. Next base: position 1,072,042 of record NZ_CP150173.1, on the reverse strand, counting down.
CGTCAGGGAATCCCTCCTGTCTTCTTCTTATTGTATCGAAGGATAGTCGCGATCACAAAATTTTTTTGCTATACTACCAAAAAATGCTGTACGCAGGGAGTGATCGCCATGAAGGTACGGCTTGCCAAAGAGGTAGCCGGGATTCTTCCTTCGTTTTCGCTGGGAGTTATTCATTATACAGACGTTACCGTAAGCACTTCTCCAAAAATGCTTCAGGGACGGATTAATCTATTTGTGGAGTCGCTGCGTCTGGAGCACGAGCTGTCGCAAATTACGGAAATCGCAGGGGTTCAGCACTGGCGCTCGGCATTTAAACGCCTCGGCATAGATCCGGGCCGCTATCGCCCCTCCTCGGAAGCGCTGCTGCGCAGACTCCTCCAAGGGAATGCCTTCTTTTGGATCAACAGCGCTGTCGACGTAAACAATTTTTTCTCCATTCTGCAAGCCCTGCCTTACGGTATATATGATGAAGCACAGATACAGGGAGACGTCGTCTGCCGCTTGGGACAGGCCGCGGATGTTTACCAGGGCTTAAACGGCAGAGAAGTACATATGGAAGGCAAATTGGTTCTGGCCGACGAGCTGGGGGCATTCGGCAGTCCGATCGTTGACTCAAAGCGCACCCCGGTTTCCGAAGAAAGCAAGCAGCTGATGCAGGTCATCTTTTTCCATGAACAGCTTACACTTCCCGAGCGCGAGGAAATCATGGGGACGACAGCCAGAATGTTCACGGAAATCAACGGAGGCCTCGTTTCATCCTCGTACATCGTCACCGGCTGATCTGAAGCAACATCCCACGATATGTTCCCCGCAACTCTCAGGAAAAAGACGGCTCGTCACTCGGACTGGCCGTCTTTTTCCGCTATTTCTTCTGGTTTTTGCCGAAACACGACATGCTCCAGAACCAGGCTGACCAACACGCCAAGCAGTAATCCGTTTCCAAACAGGAAGCTGGCCAGGGAAGGAAGATGCTGCCAAGCTGTCGTCGGAACGAACATAACGCCGATCCCGACGAGGATTGAACTGCCTGCCACGGTAATTGCCCGAGTGTCCAGCTTGACGGAGGCGATGTCCTTCAAGCCGAAGCCAAGGAGCTGCGTGTAGGTAATAAACATGCCAGCATATGCGACAGGCGTAGGCAATGCAGCCAGGAACTGAGATACGGCCGGCAAAAGGCCGATCAGCATCATCCCTGCCATCGCTACCAAAAACGGGAGACGAGCTGCCATTTTGGTCGTTTCGATCACTGCTGCGGCGATCGAAAGCGGAATCATTCCGACAACACCGGATACACCGGACAACATGTGGGAAACGCCCGTAAATACCCCGCCACGGTTGTACTGGCTCACTGTCGGAGGTGTTTGGGTTGCTTTGCCCATCACATTCATGCTTGTTACCAGGTTGGTAAGCAGAACGAAGCCTGTCAACAGACTGGTCAACACCACGCCCCAGTCCCACCTCGGTTCACCCCAGAAAAACAGGGTTGGCATCACGATCCATTGATCCGTATGGCGTACCGGTTCCGTCCAGCCTAGCACAGCAAACAAGATCCAGCCGGCCGCCATCCCGAGCAGCACGGCAAAGCTGGCAAACCGCTTCGTTCGCAAAAATATCAGGACCAGAGCAACGATTAATACGGAAACCAGGGCGATCCCGGGACTTACTTCTTTCGCGTGCTGATAGCCAATACCCAGCATGCCCGATACGATGCTGCTGCATAAGGACACTGCCAGAAGCACCATGTATGTGCCTGAAACAAGAGGAGTAAACCAGCGTTGGATTTTTCCGATCCACCCGAGCAGGCCAAACAAAAAGAACATCGCACCGGCCAACAGCAGCCCAAGCTGGAACGACTGCCCGATTTCCCGCGGAGCGATACCCACACTGGTTCCGATTTGCGCCAAAATGATAAAGATTCCCCACCATAGCCCTGCCGGCCCTTCGATCATCGGATATCGATGGCCGATCCATACTTGCAGGAAGGACGCCAGTCCGACGAAAAACATGGTCTGCTGCATCAGGAGGCCGACCTCATCAGGGGTAAGTCCGTAAATGTCTCCAATCGCCAACGGTACGGCGACACTGCTGGAGACAGTGACGATCATCCATTGCAAAGCTGACAGAATGGTCGTTCCAAATGGAGGCTTCTCATGTAACCCATATCCCACTTCTCACACCTCTACTCTCGATTCCCATCTGCTGAATCACATCGCAGAATCCTACTCTTACGGCGTCGACGATCCTTCAAAAGAAAAGAGAAAGCACGCCATGGTAAGCGTGCGTTTTGTCTATGCCTTCAATAAGGATAGCATTCACTGAAGAGCGTCAGGGAATCCTTTTCGTGACCTAGTTATTTTAACATAAGAGGACGAAATGTGTATCTGTGAATCTGCTCCCGACCACATTTTGCAGAAAGGCGATTATGCTCATTTGCTTGGCTTTATTCTAACAAGGAAGCGGCTGAAGCACCTGTAGTCACAAATAAATCGAGAATATCTTTTGCCGTTTTTGCTTGTTCCGCTTGGCAGGAAATTTCCATTTTCAAAAACCTCTGGCTTCCTTCTTGGGAAAGGTGATGCGCCACACCAGAGATGTGATAACCGTCTGGAGAATCGGCGAGGAGATATTGTACGGTTGTTGGGGAGACCAGCGTCCTTTCTTTAAATGCAACTTTCGCAGAGATCGGAAATCCTTGTTCCTCTGCCCACTTCTCCTTGTCCGGGAAGTATGTTCCAATCGAGGTAATCGCGCATCCTTGGCATCCTCCGGCGTTGTCGGAGTAGTTGAGCTTCTGGTTCGGATCATGCGGATTAACCAGTTCGATGCCAATCGATCCATTTGCGCCAATACCAGCTTGCCCTAAGGTCCAATCCCGCGGTCCGATAAAAAATACGCTTCCTCCCCCCAACACATCCATCCAATACGCACCAAGCTCATCCTTGCTTGATTGCGGAATCGATAATGGAATCACCGGGTATGGCTTTTTGGGCCCAACAGTCTGCGGCTGGTCCCCATCGATGTAAAATTCAGCCTTAATCACTTTTAGCGGAAGCGAAGTGATCGTCTCTCCAGTTTTGCCTTGAAACGATACTTGGCCTGCTTCAATCATAAACGAAGCGGGCAGTTTTTCAGCTGCGTCCTCCTTTTGAACAGGTGAATCATTCAAAATAGCTGCTGCAGCTGCGGTAATCTCGCCAGGCTTTTCCGTATGCAATGCTGCCTGTGGCCCAGTGGAACATCCCACTGCTGCGAGAGACAAACCAACCATGAGCAGGTTCTTGAAACGTAACGCGCTTCTCTTTTCTTTCCCCATGTGTTACCCCATTCTTTTCCTATTTCGTATTCATTTTAAAGACGGTTCCCTTTGCTGTTTCGTTACGCAAAGTAAAGTGTGTAAAAATACTTTTGTATCGGAGTGTACGGTTTCCGCTCTGCCGCAGGTTTTGTTATCAGGTGATAGTTATCATGAAACATAAAAAAGAGGAACCCATAATGGATTCCTCCTTGGTCAAGCATATGGTGCCGGTAGAGGGACTTGAACCCCCACGGTTTCCCTCACGATTTTGAGTCGCGCGCGTCTGCCAATTCCGCCATACCGGCACTGTTCTATGGAGGAGGCACCCGGATTTGAACCGGGGATAAGGGTTTTGCAGACCCGTGCCTTACCACTTGGCTATGCCTCCGTATTATGCATCAAAATGATGCTTCATAAATAAAATTCTGTTATGGTTTCAATGGAGCGGACGACGGGGCTCGAACCCGCGACCTTCGCCTTGGCAAGGCGACGCTCTACCAATTGAGCTACGTCCGCAAAGTGGCTGGGGCACTAGGATTCGAACCTAGGCATGACGGAGTCAAAGTCCGTTGCCTTACCGCTTGGCTATGCCCCAATATGTGATTGAAAATGGGGCGATCGATGGGAATCGAACCCACGAGTGTCGGAGCCACAATCCGATGCGTTAACCACTTCGCCACGACCGCCACATAGTTGGCAGGGGCAGTAGGAATCGAACCCACACCAAAGGTTTTGGAGACCTTCGTTCTACCGTTAAACTATGCCCCTACATGGTGGCTCGGGACGGAATCGAACCGCCGACACGAGGATTTTCAGTCCTCTGCTCTACCGACTGAGCTACCGAGCCAAATTATATTTGCCATTATAACAAAAATGGCGGAGCTGACGGGACTCGAACCCGCGACCTCCGGTGTGACAGACCGGCGTGAACTCCAACTTCACCACAGCTCCATGCATTATAAGATTACATTTGGCTGCACTTGAAAAACTGCTGCCAATCTACTTGAGCAATGGTATGTACAAACGAGGATCAAGTAGAAAATTTGGTTGCGGGAGCAGGATTTGAACCTGCGACCTTCGGGTTATGAGCCCGACGAGCTGCCAGACTGCTCCATCCCGCGACGATGAGGGTGAACCGGTACGGAGAGATCCCCGTAGCCGATGCCTATGAACGAAGTATATGGTGGAGGCTGACGGGATCGAACCGCCGACCCTCTGCTTGTAAGGCAGATGCTCTCCCAGCTGAG
>NZ_CP150173.1:607500-1060000 GCF_037964015.1 Brevibacillus sp. FSL K6-6036 | reverse complement strand
TTCCACAAGCGCGTATAGAATGGAACGCCCAGCAGCACCTTTTCCGCCGGCACTTCTTCCAAGACTCCCTTCAGTCCGTTTTCGGTCCACGGCAGTGAAGCGACGGAACCGGCCTTCGGACTCGATGCCCAGTGCTCGTCATAGGTCATCACAGCCATGTAGTCTACGACTTCGCCCAAAGCCTTCCGGTCATAAAAGCGAGACCACATGTCACTGGTCGATTTAATCGTGACATCCACAGAGACGACCAGCCCCTGCTGATGAAGGTATGGCGTCAGCTCCCGAACGAATTGGACAAGCTTGTCCTTTTCCTCGATATAGACATTTTCAAAATCGAGATTGATCCCATCCAAATCGTACAGATAAGCGTAGTGAAGGATTTGGGAGATGACCTTGTCACGTTTTTCATAACTGGACAAAACGGACCGCGTCCAATCCGGATTAAATCCGTTGGTTACAAGCCCCCACACCTGATAACCCCGCTTGTGGGCCCACTGGACGTACGCGGGATCAGCCTTGTTAATCAGTGTTCCTTCGGCATCGCTTAGCTCAAACCAGGTCGGGGATACGACATTCACGCCTGGCATGCTGCCGATCTCGGCCGTATTCGGATTTCGCTTGACGACTTGTTCCCAGGTGAGATTGACCTTTTTCCCTTTCGGTGTCCATAAAACAGGCAAGGATTCTGCCGGCTGTTCCAAATTGACCTTTCTTACATCCCCTTGCTCGACGACCTTCTTGGGCAAATAACCGGATATGCCGTCAGCGGACAAGACCTGGTACCACTCCTCTTCTTGTCCCAGCACGTCCACTACGGCTCCTCCCGGCAGTTCTGCCAAATAAGGGGAACGATGCGTCGGCTCTAAACGAAGCCGGACCTTCTCTTCATCCTTTAGTACATGTGCCTGCTGGATTTCGTACTCGTTTTTCTCTACGCGCAGCACCCCGCTTGTCTCATGCCGCGTAAAGGCATACGGATACAGCTTTTCCAGAGGGGCAAGCGGGATGTAGCGGTGGCCGCCAATGATGGAGACTGGCACCTGCAAATCCACCGGCTTCTTGTTCAAATAGGCCACCAATTGGCCGCTCTGCATGCGGAGAACCTTGTCCTTGGTTGTAATGATCAGCATCTTGGTCGGCTCTTCCCAATGAATGTGCGGGTCGAGGCGCTCCTGAATAAATTCAAACGGCAGCAAAATCTGATCGCCTTCCATTGCATACGGCTGCTTAAAAGGCTCGCCCTCGAAGACAATGGGACGTTCGTTTCCTAAATAGGGCAACACCTGTTCATTCGACGGCTTCAGTTCAAAATACCAATACCCAAACCCGGCAGCCAAAACCAGGAGCATCAAAAAAAGGAGCGGAGCCCTGCGCTTTCGTCTCTTGCGTCGTCTCGCTCGTCTATCCAAGGCTACTTCCAGACTCATCGACTACTCCCTCCGCTCAACCGCTTCTTGACTTGACCATATGTATAACATGCATTGACGGCTGTATTCCTCTTATCGTACCTTCTGTTCACTCTATTCACAACCTTCGAGAAACTGGAAATGGCTAAAACCTTCCTTCAAAGATGACGTGGCAATCGCCAAAAGGTTACATGTCTCGCCCTAATTTGCATAAACATCTCAGCGCAACAAAAAAACACCCTCTCTCCAACGAAAGCCTGTTGGAAGCAGAAGGTGTTCTTTGAGCGACACATTCCTCAATGCGTCTTCTTTTGACAATCTTCGCATACCCCGTATACCTCCATCCGGTGTCCGGTTACACGAAATCCAATGGTTTTTGCGGCCGAAGCCTCGGCATCTCGGAGATAAGGGTAGTGGAAATCCCGGATCGAACCGCATTCCGAACAGATCGCGTGGTAGTGATCTTCCTCCACATTGGCGTCAAAGCGGCTGGACGCATCTCCATAGGTAAGCTCGCGCACCAGACCCGCATCCTTAAAGACGCGCAGGTTATTGTAAATAGTCGCCACGCTCATATTGGGGAATTTCCCCTCCAGAGCCTTGTAAATCTCATCAGCTGTCGGATGGGTCATCGTCCCCAACAAATAGGATAGAATGGCATGACGCTGAGGTGTCATCCTTACCCCGGTGTTCTTTAGGATTTCAACAGCTTTTTCTACACGCTGTGACATTGTGCTACACCTCACAGTCTTTCGCACGATGAATGTACATGGTTTGTCAAACCCTTTGATTAGAATTACTTTAAATTAAGTGTACTTCTAATCAAGGAAAACTGTCAATATACATTCACCGGAAATCGGAATCGATGATTCAGACATTCATCAGCCCTGCGATGCTGCCGTTTTTTTCGCCGCCGGCTTCTTTGCCTTTTCCTTCGTGCCTGCTGTTCCCGCCGATTTTGACTTGGACGCCGTTTTTTTGGCGGTGGCAGCTGTTTTCGCCGTCTCTTTTGTCCGCGATGACTTCGCCTTCTTCTCTTCGGCCAGGGCGTACCTGCACATGTCCTTCAAAGGACAGATGCTGCACTGTGGAGTACGAGCGGCACAGATGCGTCGTCCATGCCAGATGAGCCAATGATGGGCATCCGACCACTTTTCCTTGGGGATCCGCTTCATGAGCTGACGCTCCACCTCGTCCACATTGTCGCTTTTGGCCAAGCCGAGGCGATTGGCAACCCGAAACACGTGTGTATCGACTGCGATGGCTGGAACTCCAAAGGCGTTGGACAAAACGACATTGGCGGTCTTTCTGCCTACGCCGGGAAGCGCCTCCAGCTCCGCATGGTTTTGCGGAACCTCCCCGTTGTACTTTTCGTAAAGGATCCGGCAGGTCTCCAGGATGTTTTTACTTTTATTTTTATACAATCCCAGCCCTTTTATATGCTCCTCCATTTCCTCTTGTGTCATGTGGAGAAAATCTTCCGGTTTATTGTGTTTTTGAAACAAGGGCGCAGTAATCTCATTTACCCGTTTATCTGTGCACTGGGCTGACAGGATCGTCGCAATCAACAGCTCAAAAGGCGAGGTATAGTTCAACTCACAGTGAGCATCTGGGTATGTTTGGTAAAGTATTTCCAAAATGTCATCTACGGGTACTTTGCGTTGAGCCAAAGCTTGGACCTCCTCTCTTTCTATTAGTATTATACGCTCTTTTGTCAATCCACCGGGAGAGCGCATCAGCAATGGAGCAAGCTGTCTATCTGGTGTACAATGGAACCTGGGAGTTTTTTACTTTAGGGGGGATATGGATGAAAGTGTTCCTGACGGGCGGTACCGGCTTTGTAGGGAAGGGTATTTTGGCAAAACTGGCAGAAGACGGACATGAGGTCGTTTGCCTGGTTCGTCCCGGTTCGGAGGAAAAATGGCGCAAGCAAAACCAGGCAAGCGAAAATGCTAGAGTCGCCGTCGGTGATCTGTTCGACCCCGACTCACTTTCCCGGGCGATGGCTGGCTGCGACGCCGTTATCCATCTGGTAGGCATTATCCGTGAACAAAAGCAAAAGGGCATTACATTTCCCCGGATTCATGTGGAGGGGACCCGAAATGTTTTGCAAGCCGCCAAGAAAGCAGGCATCCGGCGCTTTGTTCACATGAGTGCGCTTGGAGCGAGAGCCAATGCGACGAGCGGGTACCATCAGAGCAAATACGAAGCAGAACAGCTCGTGAAGGGCAGCGGCATCCCTTACGTCATTTTCCGTCCCTCCGTGATCTTCGGTCCGGGAGATGAATTCGTCAACATGCTGGCCGATCTTGTCCGTATGCCTGTGACCCCCGTGATTGGAGACGGCTCTTATCTCCTGCAGCCCATTGCCAGCCAGACAGTAGCAAATGTATTTGTCCAGGCTCTCTCCCGAGAATCTGCTGTCGGACGAATTTTCGAGACGGGCGGACCGGAACCAGTCTCCTATGGAGCGATTCTCGACGCTATTGGCGAAGCCATCGGCAAGCGCAAAGTACGGAAAGTGCATATTCCGCTGGGATTGATGAAGCCGGTCATTAATCTGATGGAAGGTTTCTCCTTCTTCCCGATCACCAATACCCAACTGACGATGCTGCTGGAAGGAAACGCATGCTCGGATACGGAATCGCTGTACGACATGTTTGACACAGAGAAAATTCCTTTTTTGCAAGGAATCAAAGCGTACTTGCGCTAAAATGTTAGCGGAAAAACAACAGAGATGTTCTAACCCCTTTCCCGCCCGAGAAGACATAAAATACGGCCGGCCACCCCGAACTAAACCGAGGGCAGGCTGGCCATCGTGCTCCTCTCCCCTTTTCAAGATCTCTAACCGCCTTTTGGTTCCTTTCATTACCTGGCCTTTTATACTCCATGAACCTTCCGGGTTTCAAGAATTTGCCCGATATGATGCAAAGCATGTCCCATGAGCGGCTCGATCCGCTGGCGAACGGATACGATGTGTCCCGATGACAGAGAGACCGTTCTGTCCATCGCGTCGGGCAGGTGCTTCAACAGGCCGCCGATATGAGAGCGGATCGCGCAAAACAGCTCGACCTCCGCTTGTATGCTGCGATGGGCATAATCCAATCCGGCCGCCCATACGTCAGGGTCGTAAGCATTCCCGTGAAATACCCTCCCTGGCTCCGCCAGAGCGAACTTCACCATCGCCAGCGAGGTTGCGTCCGAGTCTACCATATGTAAAACGATTTGGCGAATCGACCATTTTCCGGGAGCACGGGACAAGTCAAGCTGCTGATCGTTCAGTCCCTCCAGCGCTTTCTTCAGACGAGTCGGGGCTTCGTCGTAAAAGGCTATGATCTGCCCGTCACTCAGATTCCGCCCGCCCCAGAATGTGATCACATAGCCTTCCGGATCAGTCACACTGAGACGTTCCCAGCCCCATTCCGTTTCTACCCATTCCGCATTGTGCTGCTTTTGAGCCAGTACCCGATCGCGATATTCATAAAATGACGAAGGTGCGGAAAGATAGAAGCTCTGTCCAAGGATTGGCTGGTCAAACACTTCCGTCAAATACAAAGAAAGGTCTTTTTGCTCTGTTCCCGCCAGTAAAATCCGCTCACCGCCAGGGGCAATCAAAAATGTCAGCTGCTGCTCTCCCTCCACCTGCTCAACGTCAAATCCCATCAATCTGCGGTAAAATTCCAACTGTTCAGTAAATTTATTCGTCCGCAAGCACTTGTCCGCTTTCTGAAACATACGAATCCCTCCTTTTCAAAAATGGATTGCCTCGGGAAATGTCTGGTTCCCTTTCATGGCTTTAGAAAAGGGATGCAAGCTGCTCTGGATTAGAGAGCAGCCTCATCGGAATTTGCATCGGAATATACGTTACAAGCATGCTGCGACGTCCATCATTTTTGTATCGGACTAGAGCAGAACGCTGCCCGAAAAGCAAGCCGGAATCGGAACCCCGGCGCAAAAGCTTGGTTCAGAAGTCTGGATCGGGAACCTGGTTCAAAAGCTTCGGTCGAAGCCTACTTCGGAAACCCGGTCGAAAGTATAGTTGAAGTATGGTCAAAAGCATGGTTCGAAAACTGGTTCAGAAGCCCAGACTGGAAGCCCGCATTGAAAGCCTGGACAGGTACACGCCGCCCTTCTCTATTCGTGCAATTGAAGCTCTTCATGCCCTGTCTCGCGATTGACATACCTCGCCACGACAAATAAATAATCGGACAAGCGATTCAAATATTTCACGACAGCGGCGTTTACCTCTTCCTGGTTTGCGACCATTACTGCCTTGCGCTCAGCCCTGCGGACTACGGTGCGGGCTATGTGAAACGCGGCGGCAGCCGGATGCCCGCCCGGCAAAATAAAGTTGGTCAGTTGAGGCAAAGCAGCGTCAAGCTTGTCGATTTCCCCTTCCAAAAAGAGTACATCCTCTTCCTGGATCGGCCATCCCACCTGTTTTCCCACAGGGGTGGCAAGCTCCGCTCCAATGTGAAACAGCTTGGTTTGAATGACGTGAAAAACTTGACGAAGTTCCTTCCATTCGTCCCCGGCAGGCAGGAGAGAAAGTGCAAGGCCAATGCTTGAATTGGCTTCGTCACATGTTCCGTACGCTTCTACGCGATCCGCAAACTTCGGGACGCGAACGCCAAACACCAGTGACGTTTCGCCCTTGTCCCCTGACTTTGTATAAATTTTCACCGTCAGTCCCCCATTCTTCTTATTTCCCCGGAAATCGACACGGGGACATCCCGCTTGCGCTTTATCCATTCGCTCCCTTGAAAGCAGTTCCGTCGCTTGAAAGAAGTTCGCTCGCTTTAAAGCAGTTCGGCGACTACTATCAATTCGCTGCTGGAAGAATCGAACGGCTTTTTGTCAAAGGAGCCGTAACGCTGCGTCACCTTGAACCCATTGAGCCGAAGCAAATGGTGCAGCTCGGCGGGGAAGATGTAGCGCAGCGTAAATCGCCCGACAACTCTTTCGGTCACGACACCGTCCGGTGATGTCCTTTCATAAGTCCGAGTCACCTCGGATAGCTGCTGGAAATGGTCGTAGCGTGTGTAGTCCCACATTGCAACCTCTTCTCCCGTTTCCAATCGGAAAGTGCCGCGGAGCGACATCTTTTCTCTCTCCTCATACAAATGGCTGATTTTGGGCACAAACACATTAAAAACCAGCTTTCCTCCAGGTGCCATGTGCTTTCGGATGCAAGCCAGCGCCTTCATCTGTTCCTGGATATACAGCAGATGCAAAAAGGAGCGAAACGGGATCATAATCAGTGAAAACGTCTTTTGCAGATCAAAGGAGCGCATGTCTCCCTGGATCAGCCGAAGGCGATCCGCTACACCGTGTTTTTCCGCCTTTTCCTGCGCTCGCTTCAGCATCTCGGACGACAAATCCAGCCCGGTGACGGACAAACCCGCTTCTGCCATCGGTATGCTGGTACGGCCAGTCCCGCATGCCAGATCCAGCACCTCGCCACCTGCATGACGAGCCATATCGAGGTAAAACTCCACGTCACCTGCCATGCCGCGCTGTGTCAAGTCGTAGTAGTCGGCCCAGCGGTACATATCACTCATAGCAAAGTCCTCCTACGCTTGCAGCTCTTCGGACTGGATGTAGGCCAGGACCAGTTTTCCGGTATTCTCCAGCGCCTCTTTGTGTGTTCTTTCATGGGAGTGAGAAGCGTCCACGCCCGGACCGATCAGGCCGTGAACGATGTCGTATCCGGCTCTCAGCGCCGCGCTGGCGTCCGAGCCGTAATACGGATAAATATCGACCTGGTAGTTGAGACCCTGCTCCTCGGCCAGGCGCACCAAATGCTTGCGCAAGCCGTAATGGTAAGGGCCGGAGGAATCCTTGGCACAGATGGACACGCAGTATTCATCTGTCGTCTGTCCGTCTCCGATCGCCCCCATGTCGACAGCCAGATATTCGACCACTTGTGCCGGAACGCTGGAATTGCCGCCATAACCGATTTCCTCGTTGTTGCTGATCAGGAAATGCGTCGTATACGGAAGCTCGATGCCGCTTTCTCCGATATGCTTGAGCACCCCGAACAAAATCGCTACGCTCGCCTTGTCGTCGATATGGCGCGATTTGATAAAGCCGCTCTCGGTAACTGTTACACGCGGGTCAAAGGAGACAAAATTGCCTACGCTGATGCCAAGCGCAGCCACGTCTTCCTTTGTTTTTACTTTCTCGTCCAGCCTGACTTCCATGTTGCTTTCGTTGCGCTCCATTTTGCCAGCTTCCCGGCCATACACATGTACAGATGCCTTGGTCGACAAAATGGTGCCGGTAACAAGTCGGCCGCTGTCTGTCTCAATCGTGCAGTGCTCCCCCTCAATGGCATTGAATTCAAAGCCGCCGATCAAAGCGAGCTTCAGCCGGCCATTGCTCTTGATTTCCTTTACCATCGCGCCCAAGGTATCGACGTGAGCCGTCAGCAGACGATGCTTTTCCTTGTTTTTGCCCGGCAGCGTCGCCAGTACCGCTCCTTTGTTGGTTTTTACATAGTTGACGCCCAGTCGATCGAGCTCGTCTGCCACCCAGGACATCACCTTGCCCGTATTTCCCGATGGGCTTGGCGTGTTGGCCAGCTGGCAAAACGTTTCTACCATATATGCAGTGGACAAAGTCATTATTTGTTCCCCCATTGATTTATTGGTTGTCCCCCGTTCTCTCCATTGAGGAACGGATTACGGCCTGTGCAGCTCTTCCCGGATAAACGCGAGCACCTCCTGGACGTGCCCTTTTACCTTAACCTTGGGCCAGACCTTGGCGATGTTTCCTTCCGCATCGATGACAAAGGTCGTCCGCTCGATGCCCATGTACTCGCGCCCGTACATCTTTTTCAAGACCCATACGCCATATGCTTCCGCGATCTGATGGTCAGTGTCGGCAAGCAGCGGAAAAGGAAGTTCGTGCTTGGCGACGAACTTGTCATGGGATTTCACATCGTCGGGGCTAATGCCCAGTACGACCGTATTCAGCTTGGCAAAATCGGGATGATAATCCCGGAAATCGCATGCTTCTGTCGTACATCCCGGCGTCATGTCCTTTGGATAAAAATAGAGCACCACATTTTTTCCGCGAAAATCAGCCAGATAAAGCTCCTGACCGTTGCTCGCCTTGAGGGTAAAATCTGGTGCAGCTTGTCCTGCAGCGACCATTTTTGATCCCGTCCTTCCACTAAAAACTGCTTTTCATTTGGTCTCATTTTACCACAAGCTTACAGCTACTTCATCCGCTTGCACGTTGCGCTTTTGCACAGAAAACGATAATATGGATGGATAGTAATGATAAAGAAATATAAAATTTGCGTAGGTAGCTGGATGGTGAAGAATGGCGATGAAAGAATTTTTTAACGTAACAGACCCGGAAGCCCTCAAATCCCTTGCTATACCAGAACGTGTAAAGATTTTGGAATTGTTTGAGGATCTTGAGCCCCGTACAGCCAAGCAGATTGCAACCGAGCTCGGGGAAAACGCCGCCCGTCTTCACTATCATGTGAAAGAACTTGTGCGCGTAGGCTTGTTGCAGCAGGTAGACACGAGAGTAAAAGGCTCGATCGTGGAAAAGTACTACGAGCCTGTAGCCAAAGTCATTCAGGTGAAGCTGCGGCTGATGATCGAGGAAAACGCACAGCAGCTGAGCGATATCATGTTTACCCCTTTCCGCACGACGGAAAAGGATCTGGTGCGTACGCTCAACCGGTTTGTAGCCAGCGACGTGGATGTGCGCAAGGAGTACAAGGATACGTTCGCTTACAACCTGACTGAATTTTATTTAAGCCAAGAAGAAAGAAATGAATTGGTTGCCGAGATTAGCGACCTTCTCCAAAAGTACAAAGGACTGAAAAATGAAAACGGACGACGGAAGTTTAAGTTCTTTGATGTCTTGTTTCCCGTTACTCCTCCTGACCCGAGTGAAGACGACGAGGACGACGACTTTGAAGACAACGAGGCATGAAAGAACTCATCTTCGCATAAGACTGAACGAACAATCAGAAAACGCAGCAGTATGCTGAAGCTGACCAGTATGCAAAAACAACCATGAAAACCATCCGCTGTGATGGTTTTCTCCATTTTTGACCAAGGAGGCTTACGATGCGCACCATTCTATTCGATTTCGACGGGACCGTAGCCGATACGCTGCCGATGATCTTCAATTCCTTCCGTTCTACCTTTCAGCACTTTCTTCAGCGCCACTACACGGATCAGGAGATCGTCGCGATGTTTGGCCCGCCTGAGATGGGGATTCTGGAAAACATGATTGCCAGCGAGCAATTGGCGGATGCCGTGACCCATTTTTACGACTTCTACGCAGCCGAGCATCAGCGCGTGTCCAATCCGCCGGAAATGATCCGGCTGCTCGACCGCTTGCAGCAAGCCGGCATTTCGATGGGGATTGTCACAGGAAAGGGCAGACGAAGCGCAGATATCTCTCTGAAAGAGTGGGGGCTTGCCCCTTATTTTGATGTGGTGATCGCCGGGGATGAGGTGACAAATCCGAAGCCCGATCCGGAGGGGATTTTGCTTGCGATGGAGCAGCTTGGTGCAACGCCCGAACAGACCATCTACGTCGGCGACAGCAACGCGGATATTATAGCCGGGAAGGCTGCCGGACTGGTGACAGTAGGAGTCACCTGGCTTCCGGTCACGCAAAAAACGGGAGGCTTTCAGCCGGAACCGGATTACGAGTTTACGGATACGGATGCGTTTGCGGAATGGGTATTGGGGCGTCAAAAATAAGACGCCCCCTTTTTCATTTCGTATTTGTTGGTCTAGCTTGGCCGTAAGCGTTCTTTCGTCGGGTTTGATTTTGGCCTGATGGCCTTGCCTTAGTAAGCCCGGGCAAACCAGACCGTGTGCATCGCCTCTTTGCCGCAGCAGATGCATGCGGATTTTTGTGCAGGCGGCTCGAACGGGATGTTGCGGGAGGTGAACTTGGTCTCTTCCTTTACCTTTGCTTCGCAGCCATTGTCGCCGCACCAGCCCGCAAGCACCCAACCCGCGATGCCGTTTTCTTTCTCGGCGGTCTCCGCGTGCTGCTTCAATTCTTCGAGCGTGTTGATCTCCAGATGCGAATGGGCATTGCGGAATTCGACTGCCCGCTGGTACATGTTTTGCTGGATTTCCTCAAGCAGGTTTACGACCGCCTCTACTGCATCCGCAAGCGGAGCCGTGATCTTCTCCCCGGTATCGCGGCGGGCCAGAATGACCTGACCGTTCTCGACATCGCGCGGACCGATTTCCAGACGGATCGGAACGCCGCGCATCTCCCATTCGTTGAATTTCCAGCCGGGAGTCTCCTCGCGCAGGTCAGCCCGGACCCGTACGCCTGCCGCTTTCAACTGATCAAAGAGCGGATCGAATGCTGCCATCACCCTTTCACGCAGCTTTGGCGGTCCAACCGGAATCATCACGACCTGCGTAGGCGCTACACGAGGCGGCAGCGACAGCCCCCGGTCGTCCCCGTGCACCATGATCATCGAGCCGATCAGGCGGGTAGAGGTCCCCCAGGATGTCGTATGCACGTATTTGAATTGATTGTCGCGGTCCAAGTACTTGATCTCGAAGCCCCGCGCAAATTTTTCTCCCAAATAGTGCGAGGTGCCGGCCTGTACGGCCTTGCCGTCCTTCATCATCGCTTCGATGGAGTAGGTGTCGACAGCTCCAGCAAACCTCTCGCTCGGCGTCTTTTGCCCCTTCCAGACCGGGATCGCGAGCAGTTCCTCCACGACCTCGGCGTAAATGTCCAGCATCTGCATCGTTTCCTGACGGGCTTCCTCCTCTGTGGCATGGGCGGTGTGTCCCTCCTGCCACAAAAATTCGGAGGTCCGCAGGAACGGCATCGTCCGCTTTTCCCAGCGGAATACATTTGCCCACTGATTGATGAGTACCGGCAAATCTCTGTAGCTTTGAATCCATTGACTGTACATATGGCCGATCATCGTCTCCGAGGTCGGCCGCAGCGCAAGGCGCTCCTCCAACTGTTCCCCCGCAGCTTCCGTAACCCATGGCAGTTCCGGGTTGAAGCCTTCTACGTGCTCTTTTTCCTTCTGAAAAAAGGATTCGGGAATCAGCATCGGAAAATAGGCATTGCGGTGGCCGGTTTCCTTGAACCGCTTGTCCATCGCCTCCTGGATCCGCTCCCACAGCTCAAATCCGTCCGGCTTGAAAACGATACAGCCGCGCACAGGCGTATAATCCATCAGATCCGCTTTTTTGATCGTGTCGATGTACCAGCGCGAAAAGTCTTCAGACTGCGGCGTGATTTCTTTGACAAATGCTTTTCCTTCTTTCAATGCCCTTCACTCCTTCATGAGCTTCTTTTCAAAAACGCAAAAAACCCCCATCCCAAAAAGGGACGGGGGAAACTCTCCCGCGGTACCACCCTGATTGACCGCTGCTGCCACAAAAGCAACTGCGATCCGCTCTGACCCGTTAACGGAGGGAATCCGGCATGGCTCGTCGCCAGCAGCTCCAGGATGGGGAGCAGGTGCATTCGTGCATCGACCTTTCAGCCAAGGGTCGACTCTCTGTGCCACATTCGCTACCTGCGGGTCCTTTCACAGCCATTTTCGCCTGTTTCTTGGGCAATATGGTAGCAGACCCGCCGGGCAATGTCAATTTCTTGCATAAAGGCTGAGTCTCGGTGCCAGCTTCACGTAGAGCGGATAAGCGACTACGGAGACCATGATTCCTTTTATCAGGTTAAACGGCACGATGCCGTACAGGATCAAAGACCATACGCTCTCAGCCTGGAATTGCGCGACCAGCTGCTCCAGCGACACCTGATACAAAGCCGCATAGGCGGGCAGCAGGAAGTAGGCGTTGGCTACCGCCATGACAGCCGTCATCAGTACAGTACCGATAGCAAGACCGGCCATGAAGCTCATTTTCCCCTGTTTCATCCGCTGCAGCCAAACCGCTGCGACGATGAAGCTCGCACCCGCCACTACGTTGGCCAGCTCGCCGATCAAAAGGCCGTCCGTATTTTTAAACAGCATGTGCAGCGCATTCTTCATCACTTCGACGATAACGCCTGCCATTGGGCCGTAGAGCAAGGCGCCGATCAATCCGGGCAGCGTACTGAAATCGAGCTTCAAAAACGTAGGCATGAGCGGCACCTGAAATTCCAGGTACTGCAAGACAAATGCGACCGCCGCCAGCATGGGAATCGTCACCAGCCGCTGCGTCGCTTGCGATGTGGGAATCGCGGTTCCTTTCATCTGTACCATCTCCTCATTGGTTTCTTCCTTCTTGAGGAATGGCAACAGCATACACCCGGACGTGCCCGCGTTCGGTCCTTGCACAGCAAAAAGCCCTGAGAAACAACATCTCCTCAGGGCTTTGGCACACATGCAAAGACAACGAAACAGACCTGTGCTCTTAAAAAAGGGTACGTAAACAGAAGGGCCGAAAAGCGGCACCCAGCCCGTCGTGCAATACCCATGCACAAGCAAACAAGCACGCACAGCGTACGTACTGTCGTCATCCTTCTCCCATCCAGACTGTACTGTCGGCTCTGGATTTGCACCAGATCCTGCACTCCGGAAGCTTTCGCATCGCGGAGGCTCGCGGGCTTACGCGCTTTTGGCGCGATCACCGCCGGTCGGGAATTTCACCCTGCCCCGAAGGAATGTATGTGATTTTACATGGATATTATACAGTGCCGCACTCGGATTTGACAATGCTGGAAGTGTTCCCTGCTATGGTCGTTGCGAATCTCCTGCGTAGCTCCCATCGCTTTTGGGAAACCTGCCGCAAATTTCGGCTATCATTTGCGGAGCAAACATGAGCAGCCAGGGGAACATAGCGAGGTAGAAAGAAAGCAATTTTTCCCAATACGACAAAAGCATGCAAAAACCCTCCCCCAAGACGGCGGAGGGTCAGGCAGCAAGCCGATTACGACCCTGCTCCGCTGTATTTGCGCACACCCCAGTTCCAGACGACCAGTCCGATGCTGAAAAAGACGATTCCCACGACGGGAGTAAACGCCGCATACGCGTACCACGTTTCCTTGCGGAGAAAATACGCCGCCGGATACACGCCGACAAAGGCAAAGGGCAGCACGTACGTGAGCACAAACCGGATTACCTTGTTGTACACGTCGACCGGGTAACGCCCATACTGCTGAATATTCCAGATCATCGGCGAAATCCCTGTCCGGGAATCGGAGAAAAAGCTGATGGCCGCAATGGCCGTGTAGACCCCGCCATAGATCAGCATGCCGCTGACGACGAGACCGACAAACAGGAACGGGTCGTACCACGTAAAGGACAAATCCAACTGAATGGCCGCATAGCCCATAATGATCAAACCGGTGATGACGCCAAAAATCCGGTCCGGTGCGATCGACTCAAGACAGACCTGTGCGAGATTGTGCAGCGGCCTGGTCAGGACGCGGTCCATCTCTCCGCGAATAATGTACCGCTCGTTGAAATCCCAGAAGCCGAAAAACATCGAGAACAGCGCGTACGGGATGAGGAAAAAGCCGTAAATGAAAATAATCTCGTCGCGCGTCCAGTCATTGAGCAGCGGCACGTGCTGAAAGACGACGACGATAAACACGAGGTTGATCAGCTCATTGATCAGATTGGACACGAGCTCCCCGAAAAAATCAGTCCGGTACGCGAGACGCGTTTTGAAATACTGTCCCAAATAAGTGGCAAAAATGCCCAAGACATGCTTGATTTCACCCATTGCTTCCTATCCTCCCTGCACGACCAGCTTGGTCTGGGCTCTGCGCCACAAGACGAAGATCGGGATGAGAATGACCGCGACCCAAATCGCCTGGAATCCGATCATTTGCCACGCGCGGGACGCCGGTATAGCCCCGGTGAAGATGACGCTGGGATAATAGTTGATCGCCTGAAACGGCAGATATCCCATCAGCGTCTGGGCCCAGCCGGGGAAAAAGCTGATCGGCAGCACCAGGCCGGAAAGAAGGTCGACGACTACCCGCTTGGCCCGCATCATCCCGTCATTGCGGAAGAGGAAAAAGGTAACGAGACCGGTCAACAGATTCAACTGCGTGTTGATGACAAACGCGAACATCAGGCTGAGCAGATACATGCCCCACGCTTCGGGCGTGCTCGGGAATTGAAACGGAATGAACAGGCTGATCAGGAAAATGCCCGGCGCGGCGAAAAACAGCATGCGGAAAATCCCTTCGCCGAATGCCTGCGCCGTCTTGACCGAGAGATAGTTGTAGGGGCGGATCATCTCGATCGCCACTTTTCCCTCCCGGACCTCCTGCGCCATCTCCATGTCGATGTTATTGAAATAAAACGCCCGCGACATCCAGGCGATGGCGACATACGCCGTCATCTGCTCTACCGAAAGACCGCCGAGCTGCTGCTGTCCGCCGTAAATCGCCCCCCAGAGGAAGTAGTACGCCCCGATGTTGATCGCGTAGATGATGATGCCGCTGTAGTAGTTGACGCGATACGCCAGCAAGGTCAGAAAGCGGATGCGGATCAGTTCCAGGTAAAGCTTACCCATGGCTGACTACCTCGCTGTCTGTAGAGTAGATATTGCGGACGATGTCCTCCGTGCTCGCTTCCATAATTTTGACGTCGCTGATGTCAAACGAGGCCATCACGGTGGACAGGACGAACGGCAGCATTTCCTGGCTGCGCGACACTTTTACGCGCAAAGCAAAGTCGTTTTCCCGAATGATCTCACAGGGCAGCTCGCCGAGGACAGTCCGCAGCTCTTCGGCTGACGTCCGCTTTTTGAACTGAAAGGCCACTTCCGTCCCATTTCCCCATTTTTCCTTCAGGTTTTCGAGCAGCCCGTCAAAAATAAGCTTGCCTTTGTCCATGACCAGCACTCTTTTGCACAGCGCTTCGATGTCGGTCACATCATGTGTGGTCAACAGAATCGTCATATGCTCGGTATCGTTTAAATTTCGCAAAAACTCGCGAATCTTTTGCTTTACGAGTACGTCCAGACCGACCGTAGGTTCATCCAGAAACAGCAGGCGAGGCTTGTGGATCAGCGCCGCCGCCACCTCACAGCGCATCCGCTGGCCGAGGCTCAGCTTGCGTACAGGCTGGCTGACGAACGAACCGATGTCGAGCTCCTCGATCAAACGGTCGAGCCAGCGCTGTCCTTCATGCTCTTCGACCTTGTAGACGCTTTTCAGCAGACGGAAGGACTCCAGCGGGGACAGGTCCCACCAAAGCTGCGAGCGCTGGCCAAACACGACGCCGATGGAGCGCACGTAGTCCTCCCGCTGTTTTTGCGGGACAAAGCCGTTGATGACGATCTCCCCGCCGCTCGGGTTCAGGATGCCCGTCAGCATTTTGATCGTGGTCGACTTCCCTGCCCCATTTTCTCCGATCAGGGCGAACATTTCCCCTTCTTCTACGGAAAAGGACAGGTCGTCGACCGCTTTGACCGTCTTGTATTCCCTGCTGAACAGGTCGCGAAACGCGCCTCCCAGACCGGCGCGGGCTTGATGAATGCGAAACTCCTTTTGCAAATGGTTGACTTGAATCATGATTAACCGCCCTTTTGTCGCTTTTGAGTAGGATTCCACTGCTTAGTGTATATGAGCAGGCTGATTTCTGCAAAAATCAATGTGCTGCCAACTGCAACCTTCAATCTAAAGCCTTGGAAGACCATACGGCTCAGTCGCAGGCTCGTTCTCGGGAAGGCAAATGACGACACCGGTTTTGTCATCGGCAGGCTTGAACCGCGGGTAGGCGATGCACTCCGGATCGCTTTTCTCCAACTGGACCAGTTCATCTGTATACGCCTGCAGCCCTTTTTCCAGGATGGGACAGACCGTTTTCTCCCAACCGATGCTCCCTTCTCCGCGCGCGGCCGGCCAGAACAGTCCATCTGTCAGCAGGAGCACTGCCTTCAGGCCGATCCGGTTGATCCTCCCGTACTCCAGAAAGTCTCCGCTGAGCGGCTCGCCGTTCAGCACGCCGTATCCTCCCGGCGTATTTGCCTGATAGCGGTTGTGAACGAGGATGTCGCGAACGCTTTCAATCAGTTCAGCCCTTGTGCTTAAGCCTTGGCGAATGCCTTCTTCCCACTTTTCCATCGCGGCTGCTTCCAGGTGATTTACCTGCAGATGAGTCAGGACGCGGATCGAATCGTCGGCATACACGGCAAAGATCATGCAGTCTCCCGTCTGGGCATAGTGAAGGTGTGTCCCATCGAGCTTCACTACGGCGGCGGCTGCACCCCACAAAGCTTCCTTTTGGCTCAAATCGATTTCTTCGGAGATCATATAATCCCGAAGGCGCTCGTTGGCTGCGAGCAGTACAGACGGCAAGTCGGCGTCTTTTCCGACAGCCGCCAGATGATCGTGAACGATCCGGGCCGCCATTGCCCCTCCACTCTGCCCGGTCCTGGTGACAAACGGCACCAAAGACGAAACACCGTCAATCACGGCAAATATCTGCTGAGCCGTGTTTATCAAAAAACGATCCTCATTATTGCCGCTGTAACCGGGTATGGACAACGCTTCGACGTTCATTCGCCCTCTTCCCTTCCGCTCTTGTTTTTACAATCCGTCCAAGCCGGAACAAGTCGTTATCAAAGGCTGGCTTGGAAGCTGACAGGCTGAATTGTATCACTTTTCCAAATACGGTTCCAGCTGCAGCTCTGCCGATTACGCCAACCTTCAAGTGTGATAAGATGAGGATGGACTTATGGACGAAAAGAGGGAATGAACATGAACCGCGAAAAATCTGCCCGCCTGCATGAACAGGCGATGGACGTCATCCTCGGCGGGGTAAACAGCCCCTCCCGCTCTTTCAAAGCTGTCGGCGGCGGCGCTCCTGTCACGATGGAACGCGCGCAGGGAGCCTATTTTTGGGATGTCGACGGAAACCGCTACATAGATTACCTGGCTGCATACGGTCCGATCATCACGGGCCACGCCCACCCGCATATCACAAAAGCCATCTCGGAAGCGGCTGCAAACGGGACTCTGTACGGGACCCCTACTCCTTGGGAAATCAAATTTGCGACGATGATTCGCGAAGCCATCCCGTCGATGGAACGGATTCGCTTCAACAACTCCGGGACGGAAGCGGTGATGACCTGCATCCGCGTGGCTCGTGCCTATACAGGCAGAGTCAAGGTAATCAAGTTTGCCGGCTGCTATCACGGCCACTCCGATCTCGTGCTGGTCGCTGCGGGTTCCGGTCCATCCACACTGGGCATTCCCGACAGTGCGGGCATCCCGCAAAGCATCGCGAGCGAAGTGATTACCGTACCGTTCAACGACACGGAGGCGTTCAGAGAGGCGATCCGCGTCTGGGGAGCGGAGACGGCATGCGTGCTCGTCGAACCGATCGTCGGCAATTTCGGGATCGTCCCGCCGAAACCGGGCTTTTTGGAAAGCGTAAACGAGATCGCCCACGAGGCAGGTGCGCTCGTGGTTTACGATGAAGTGATCACGGCCTTCCGCTTCTGCTACGGCGGCGCGCAAAACCTGCTCGGCGTTGAGCCGGACTTGACGGCTCTGGGAAAAATCATCGGCGGCGGACTGCCTATCGGCGCTTACGGCGGGCGACGCGAGATCATGGAGCAGGTGGCACCGCTCGGCCCTGCTTACCAGGCCGGGACGATGGCCGGTAATCCTGCCTCGATACGCGCCGGCATCGCCTGCCTGGAGGTACTTAAGCAGCCAGGCGTATACGAGGAATTCGAACGCCTCGGAGCCTTGCTTGAGGCAGGAATTCGGAAATCGGCAGACGCCCACGGCATCAAGGTGCAGGTCAACCGCGTAAAAGGAGCGCTCGCCGTATACTTTACGAACCATCCGGTATATGACTACGATACGGCCCAGGCGGCAGATGGCGAACTGTTTGCCCGCTTCTTCCGGCTCATGCTGGATGAAGGCATCTGCCTGGCACCATCCAAGTACGAAGCGTGGTTTGTCACGACCGCCCATACAGAAGCGGATATTCGGGACACGATCGCGGCTGTGGATCGCTCGTTTGCCAAGCTCTAAGATCGTAGATGTTGCTGTCGCAGCATGCGGTTCAACCCCGTATCATACAACGCAGCGGTGCCAGCGGGAATAGGCTGGTGCCGGAGAGAATAGCCCGATGCTTGCGGGAATAGCCCGGTACTTGCGAAATAGCCCGATCTTGGTTGTATAGCCCGGCACATGATCCGGTCTCCTGCCGGGGAAGATTTTCCTGAACGAAAACCGCAGCTTCCTCCACATACTAAGCGGGACAGCATACCACCGCAGGAGGGATTTTACGTGTCCAAAGGGGAAAAAACCTACCCGCAAGCGCCGGAAAAAACGTTGGACCCCAAAATGAGCTCCAAGATGATGGAAGTCGTCGGCTTTCAAAATCCGCGAAAGACGGAGCACCACAAAACGCAAGACCACGACCGCTAGCATTTCATACCGCAACGCAAAAAGCATGCTCTGCCGCGGAGCATGCTTTTTTCCTTTTGAAAACGCTATATTCCATGAATAAAAATACATTTTTTATCGAGAAAAAACATTTTATTCTAATTAAAACGCTTACATTTACATGATTATCCAAACCCCGATTGTGTACTCCATTCATTCATGTTATTCTTAGCACTACTATTTTGAAGTTTCCGACTATTAGCAAAGGAGGTGGAGGGTCAGTTCGTCTGACCGCAACCATGAGAAACTACCTGCAAAGAGAAGCAATCGAAACGTTTCAAAACTATCACAGGATTGAGCACGATAGCTGCGGAATCATCTGTGTCATCGAAAAAGCGGGAGCCCCTACGCGAGCTAACGTGGATGAAACCATCCGGTCGCTGATTCAAATGGAGCATCGTTCCGGATTTATCGACGGGGAAGGAGACGGCTGCGGCATCCTGACGGACATCCCTCGTGCCCTCTGGTCCACATACCTCCATCAGGCAGGGCTGGACGGCGGTTTTGCCTACGACAAACGATTCGCAGTGGCCCATCTCTTCGTGCCTCAAGCCAGTCATGACCCTGAGGAGGTTCAAAGGCAGGTACGGCAGCTTTTCGCCGAGTATTCCATCGACATTATGCTTGAGCGGGTACAAGAGGTGGACTCTGCCGCTCTCGGGAAAAACGGCAAACGCGACGAACCGCTTTTCTGGCAATTGGCCTTGTCCTCCCAAGAGGAATTGACTGGCTACCCGTATGCCCAGCGGCTGTTTGAATTGCAGATCGCCATCGAGACGGCTCACCATGTTCATGTCGCTTCGCTCAGTCCGTACACTGCTGCGTACAAGGTAATGGGCGCCGCCTCCATCCTGCCCCGCTATTTCCGCGATCTGGCTGATGATCGCTTCGCGTCGTCCGTGACGATCGGACACAATCGCTACTCGACCAACACCCTGTCCAACTTCTTCCGTGTCCAGCCGTTTTCGCTGCTTGGCCACAACGGAGAGATCAACACCATCAGCAAGCTGGAGGAGGAGGCGCTCCTGCTCGGCGTTCCGCTCGTAGACGGTGGAAGCGATTCGCAAAATGTCAACCGGACAGTCGAAACCTTCATCCACCGTTATGAACTCAGCCTGTTTGAAGCGATGGAAATTGTCTTCCCTCCGATCCATCACGAAATGAAAAACCTGCCTGTCCATCTGCAGGACCTGTATGCCTATCTGCGCCAGGCCTGGGGACATTTTGCCCAAGGTCCGGCCGGCATCGTGTCGCGCTACGGAAATGAGTGCCTGTTCAGCGTCGACGCGCTTGGCCTGCGGCCGCTGTGGATGGTGGAAAGCGCAACCTCCTACTACTTCTCCTCGGAGCAGGGAGTCATCCCTGTCCACCAGATGACGGCCGAGCCGAAGTCCCTGGCCCCTGGCGAAAAGGTGGGCGTCCTTCTGCACCCGGATCGGGAAGCGGAAGTCGTGCCTCACCACAGCCTGCAGCAACTGGTCCATGACCGTTTCACGAGCAAGGTCAAAACGGATGGCTGGCGGCAGCATCTCTATTTCGCATATGAGGCAAATGCGCTCGTCTCCGAGCCGGATGCAGAACCCCCTGCCTCGTCGGTGTACAGCGCATTCGGCTGGGACCGGGAGCAAATCCAGTTGGTCGAGCAGATGTCTGCCAACGGCGTCGAGCCGATCCGTTCCCTCGGACATGACGGCCCCCTCGGAGCTCTGTCCAAGGAGCGGCAAAACCTGGCCGATTACCTCAAGGAGAGCGTTGCAGTCGTCACCAATCCGGCGATAGACCGCGACCGGGAAATGGAGCACTTCTCTACCCGCGTCGTCGTCGGCTCGCGCGTCCCGCTCTCGGCAAAGCCGGTTCCCGGATTGCGCCTGGAGCTGCCTTCTCCCGTACTGTTTGAAGGCCAGTCGCTGCAGGCCGCCGCTGCGCAGCAGGGCACCTTCTCCTTGGAGCAGGTCCTCCACTATTTGAATAACCACCCGTCCAGCATTTCGCTGGTGTCCACTTCTTTTTCCAAAGAGGAAGGGCTGGAAGGCGGTCTGAAGCGAATAAAGCAGACGGTTGTGCAAGCTGTGCAGGACGGTGCAGTGCTGGTCGTTCTGGACGATACGGAAACGCATCGCAGCGACAAGTTCTGGATCGATCCGCTGCTGGCGGTGGCAGCCTCTGACCAGGCGCTGAAAGCCGTTTTTCTCGAAGACGGAGACAATTTGCGCCGCCGCGCCTCTCTCGTGCTGCGCTCCGGCTCGATCCGCTCGCTGCACGATCTCGCTCTGGCAGTCGGCTTCGGTGCGGACGCGGTGTCGCCGTATTTGATGTTCGCCACAGCCTTTGCCAAGGATGGGGTGACATCGGCAACAAACTTGTACAGCGCGTTGAACAAAGGGCTGGAAAAAGTAATTTCCACCATCGGCATTCACGAGCTGCGCGGATACGGACGATTGTTTTCTTCTATCGGTCTGCGCCAGGAGCTTGCTTCCGCCCTGTCCATCATCAATTTCTGCGGATCGGCCGAGTCGGGGCTTTCCTTTGCCGACCTGGAAGCGGACAGTATCCAGCGCTCGCGCGATTACGCAAGCGAGACGGCCCGTGAAGCCAAGACCTTCCACATCTTCCCGCGCCTGTGGAAGCTGATCGGACAGGTCGCGGCGGGAGACATTCCCTACGCCGACTACGCGCAAAAGCTGGAGGAAAACGAGCGGGAGAATCCGATCGCTATTCGCCATACAACCGACTTCGCCTTTGACAAGAACGCTCGACAGGAGCAGGGCAGGGTCGAAGCGGAGCAGGTGGATCTCAGCGTAGGCAGCCATTCCCTGCCGTTCCTGATCTCCTCCATGTCCTTTGGTTCACAGAACGAGACGGCATTCCGCGCCTATGCCGAGGCAGCGGAACAACTGAATATGATCAGCATGAACGGGGAAGGCGGCGAGATCAAAGACATGCTCGGCCGCTACCGGAAAACACGCGGAATCCAGGTTGCTTCGGGCCGTTTCGGCATCAATATCGAGCTGGCAAATGCGGCAGACATCCTGGAGATCAAGATCGGCCAAGGCGCCAAGCCAGGCGAAGGGGGACACCTTCCCGGCTCCAAGGTAACAGCCAAAATCGCCGCTGCCCGCAATGCGACGATCGGCTCTGACTTGATCTCTCCGTCCAACAACCATGACATTTACTCCATCGAAGATTTGGCGCAGATGATCACCGAGCTGAAAACAGCCAATCACGAAGCAAAAGTATGCGTGAAAGTGCCAATCGTCCCCAATATCGGCACGATTGCCGTCGGGATCGCCAAAGCAGGTGCAGATTTCATCACGCTTTCCGGTTTTGACGGTGGTACGGGAGCGGCCCGCGTCCACGCCTTGCAGCACGTGGGACTCCCTGCGGAAATCGGCGTCAAAGCCGCTCACAACGCACTGCTGGAGGCGGGATTGCGCCACAAGGTGGAGCTGTGGGCGGACGGCGGCGTGAAAAGCGCCGCTGACGTCGTCAAGCTGATGCTGCTGGGGGCAAACCGCATCGGATTCGGCACACTGGCTATGATCGCAGTCGGCTGCACAACCTGCCGCGGCTGCCACCTCGATACATGCCATGTCGGGATCGCCACGCAGATTGACTCGCTCGAAGAAGCGCATGAAAAAGGTCTGCGCCGCTTTGTTCCCCGCCAGTTTGATATGGCGGTGGAGGGCCTGAAAAACTTCTTTACCCTGTTCGGCGAAGAGGTCCGGCGGATTACAGCCGCACTCGGCTTTAGCCGTACACAGGATCTGGTCGGACGCTCCGATCTATTGGTGCAAAGCCGTCTGCTGGAGAAGATCGACCTTTCGTCTTTGCTTGCGCTCCACCCGCAGTTTGGCACTGCCGAAAGCGTTGACGCGGAACAAGAGGAAAGCCGTGTGCTCGTAGCTGCCGGTGCCCACGCAGGAGAGGCGCAGGGGCGCTATTATCAGGCGGATAGGCCCATCCAGGAAACCTTCAGCAGCGTTCTCTCCGGGCAGCGGGTCCTCGGCAGCCGCTGGTCGGGGGCACGGGTGAAAGACCATCTGGACGGAAGCTATGCCTCCCTGCCGGAGGTGTCGCTTCACTTCACCCACGGCAGCGTTCCGGGCAACGGTCTGGCTGCCTACAATGCGCAGGGCGTCAACATCCGCGTCCAGGGCGGCGCACAGGACGGGGTAGGCAAAACCAGCTTTGGCGGCCGCGTCTCGATCCTTAAGGCAAAGGGATTGAACGGCGCTTACATCAACGGCTCAGTGGGCAAAAGCTTTTGCTACGGGGCACAAAAAGGGCTCTTTATCGTCCAGGGCAACGCCGACTCCCGCGCCTGCATCCGCCTTTCTGGCGCCGACGTGGTCTTTGGCGGCGAAATCACCCAGCCGATCAGCGACCAGCTTGGAGGCATCGGGGCTCGCGCCAACCTGAAAGGCTTTGCCTTTGAATACATGACAAACGGCCGTGCTGTGGTGCTCGGTGATCCAGGGCCGTGGATCTGCGCCGGGATGACCGGAGGCGTCGTCTACGTGCGGCTTCAGCCGGAGCTCGGCTTTGACCGCGACGCATTGGAGCGCCGAATCGCCAAAGGAGCCAAAGTGTTTTTGTATCAGCTCGACGACAAAGGGACGAGCGATGTTCAAGAGCTGCTTTCCGCTTACAAGGAAGAGCTGCTCGCTACCGAGCAATATGAAACAGCCAGCCGCATCCAAAAGCTGATCGAGAATCCGGCGGACAACTTCCTGATGATTTCGCCAAAGAAAGAGCAGGCCGATCCGTCTGTCTCGACCGAGTGACGCTCCGCCATACCCTTTATTCCCAACTCTTCCCCTGCCAGGGAGGAGTTTTTCTTTTTTGCACATATAAACGTCCATTTATATTGTCAAAGATAGTCAGAGATTGTACAATAAAAGGAAAGATGCGATCATGAACTGATCATGTCTTGCATGTTTCAAGGGTCAACAGCAATTTTCCGACAGTCAGGCAGCTAATGGCATTCGCCTCGGCCAGGGAAACACGCTCCCGGGAGAAGCAGGGATGTTTTGCACAGAAAAATGAAACTAGCGCCCGCCATAATCGTAGATGTAGGTAATGGGCACAATAGATGGATGCTTTTATTCATGGAAAAATTCATTATGAGAAAATGAGGAGTGATCACTTCATGCTGTTGTTTCACCCCATGGATTTCCTGATTTTCATTGCCTTTGGTCTTTCGCTGTGGGCCCAGTTCCGCGTGAAGGGGACCTTCAACCGCTTTGCGGATGTGCCCGCATCCTCTGGTCTGACTGGGGCCGAGGCTGCCCGCCGAATGCTGGACGAAAACGGCTTGACCAATGTCCCTGTCGAACACATTCCCGGTACGCTTACCGACCATTACGACCCGATTTCCCGTGTCGTTCGTCTGTCCGATCCGGTATATATGGGCAATTCGATTTCCGCTATCTCGGTCGCCTGCCACGAGGTAGGCCATGCGGTCCAACATAAGGTGTCCTATCCGATGCTGGTTGCCCGCCATCGCATTTTCCCTGTCGTCAACCTGGTATCCGGCGTTGCGCCTCTGCTGCTGTTGGCCGGCTTCTTTTTCAAGGCTGCCAATCTGCTGCTTCTGGGGATTTTGTTCTTCTCCGCAGCAGTAGCCTTCCAGCTGATCACACTGCCGGTGGAATTCAACGCCAGCAGCCGCGCGAAAACGATGATGGTGAAAATGGGCTTCATCCGAAACAACGAAGAAAGCGGCGTAAACAAGGTCCTCGGTGCCGCAGCCCTCACTTATGTGGCGGCAGCTCTGATCTCTGTGCTGGAACTGGTCAAGTACGTCATGATCTTTACCAACACGAGAGAGGAATAACCACTGCTTTGACTTGACGCCTATGACGCGTTAGGCTTTGACCGTTGCGATCATTCACTCAAGGTACAGCTCCCTTTTTCGGGACTGTACCTTTTTCATTCCCGATTTGTTAGGATAGGATTGGAAGGAAGGGAAGCAAAATGGTCATCGGAATTATCGGATTAGGAAACATTGGGCAAATGCTCGTCAAAGGTCTGTCCAAGAGCCGGGTTGTCTCCCCCAGCGATATGATCGTCTTTAACCGCAGCCGGGATAAGGCCGCGGAATTGCAGCGGCTTTATCCGTTTGAGCTCGCCGCTACCGCCCAGGAGACAGCAGACAAGGCAGACATGCTGTTCATTTGTACCAAGCCTCTCGATGTGCTGCCCGTCCTGCGGGAGCTGACTCTCCCTGCAAGGCTGCATCTCGTCTCCGTAGCTGCCGGCGTCAGCCTGCAAGACCTGGAGACGGTACATAGCGCCCCTGTCAGCAAGGTAATCCCGACTGTCACCTCGGAAGAGCTCCGCGGGGTGTCCCTGTTTGCAAGCAACCGCCTGGTGAACGATACGCAGCGAGATAGCCTGCGGCTCCTGCTCGACGCACTCGGCACGGCTGAAGAGGTTTCCGAGGAAAGCATCGAGACCGCGACAATCCTGACAAGCAGCGCTCCCGGGCTGATCGCGGGCATACTGGAAGCCTTCGCACAAGCCGCGGTGAGGACATCCCCTGAGCTTGGGATTGATACCGCACGGCGGATGCTGACAGAAACACTGGCCGGCACCTCTCTGTTGCTGAAAGGCCAGGAGCTTGGATTTGACCAGCTCATTGAGAGAGTCGCTACAAAAGGCGGCATTACCGAGGAAGGTCTCGCTGTTTTGGGGCGGACGCTGCCGCAAGCTTTTGACGACCTTTTTGCAATGACAAGCGAGAAGCACGCCTTGTTAAAACAGAAAGTACAGGCACAAATTATCGATCGCAAAGGAGAACAGTGATGAAAGTCGGATGGATTGGACTTGGCAACATGGGCATTCCGATGGCGAGCAATCTGCTGGCGGCCGGGTATGACGTTTGTGTATGGAACCGGACTCCCGCAAAGGCAGAGCGGCTTGTGAGCCTTGGGGCTGTCATCGCCGAGTCGATGGAGAAATTAGTAGAGAATTGCGACATCATTTTTACGATGGTAAGTGACGACGATGCCGTTCGATCCATTTATACAGGAGCTGGCGGATTGCTGTCTGCCGCTGTCCGGGGCAAGCTGGCTGTGGACATGAGCACCGTTTCGCCGGAGACCTCCCGTTTTCTCGCACAGAAATGCCGGGAAGCCGGTCTGCGTTTTCTCGATGCACCCGTTTCCGGCAGTGTGGGGCCAGCAAAGGAAGGAAAGCTCGTCATCATGGCAGGAGGAGAGCAGCAGGATTTTGAGCAAGCGAAGCCTATGCTGGACAAGCTGGGAAAAACGGCTCTTCACCTCGGACCGAACGGAGCCGGAACCTCGGCCAAGCTGGCGATCAATCTGCTGCTTGGCATTACTGTGCAGGGCGTGGCGGAAACGCTGCTGTTCGCA
The DNA here is from genome assembly GCF_037964015.1 of Brevibacillus sp. FSL K6-6036. NCBI lineage: Bacteria > Bacillati > Bacillota > Bacilli > Caryophanales > Paenibacillaceae > Brevibacillus > Brevibacillus sp. FSL K6-6036. Next base: position 1,033,824 of record NZ_CP150173.1, on the reverse strand, counting down.
CGTGGAATGGGCATCACTACCGAACAGATGCTGACGATCATCTCCGAGAGCGCTGTCGGAACGCCGCTCATACGCGGGAAGGCCGCTTCCATTTTGGCCGATGACTATCCGGCTGCTTTCGCTTTGAAGCACATGGCCAAAGATTTGCGCCTGGCACGCGAAGCGGGAGTCTCTTCCCCTCTGGCAGAGTCTGTAGCAGCCAGCTACCGGACCGCACTGGAGGAAGGTATGGGGGATCTCGATCTGATGGCGATCCTCCGTTTTCTCGATCCGGAGAAATAAGAAAAGGCCCTTTACAACAAGGGCCAATTAGCAATTGTTCAATCAAGTCAACACGCTGGAGACAAGTAGCAGGAGAACAAGGAGAAAGAATACAGCGATAAAGGAATAGCCAAAGAATCTCAGCCATCTCGGCATGGAGCGCATATCCACTGGCTTTGGCGGTCCCCCTCCTTCTGCTACCTGGGCCTGTTCCAGCAGCGGATTGACAGGCTGATCAGCTATAGGGGGATTGCCTGCAGGCTGACTCTCATGTATTTTGGTCTTTCCCGTCATCCAGACTCACTCCCTTAAAAAAAAGCTGGGGCAAACACCTCAGCTTTTTCTATTTTTCACTCCATTCGGCTTGAGCGGAAAATGCTCCATTTCTTCGCAGCTTTATTCCGACAACAGCCGATGTTCCGAGCAGGACAAAAGCGAGTATATATACGGAGCGGACACCGGCCAAATCGGCAAGTCCCCCCATGATCAGTACGGATAAACCAAACGTAACCGAGTCCAATGTTCCCTTGGCTGACAGTACGAGCGGCAGGGAAGCAGGCGGAGACGCTTCCTGCAGCATCGTTTGCTTGGCTACCTGCTGGAGCTGGTAAAAAGGGCCGAGGGCAAAGGACAAAAGAAGCGCACTCCACGCCCATGTGCCAAGACCGAACAAAAGCGTGATCAGCCCGGAGAACAGCGTGCCTGTCAGAACAGCAGCCAGGAGCCGCGTTCGCATGCGGTCAGCGACAGCCAGCACCACAGCTCCTCCTGCGACCGAGCCCAGCATGTAGGCTGCGTTGATGTATCCCCACCACTCTTCTCCTCTCCCAAGTATCGTGTGAACGTAAGGAAGCAGGATGGCTGCCATCCAGACCGCTCCAGCCAAGCCTTCCAGCACTTCCATCTGGACGAGCAGCCGCAGCGGGCGCTGAGTCCAGAGCAAACGCCAGCCAGTCGTCCAGGACTGAGCTTCGTTATCATGATCATGCCCGCCGTCTTGAAACACTATGCCGGCTTTGACGGTTTTGAAGGCTTTGTCGTCGGCTTTGTCGGTTTTCCCGTCTTGCCCAGGTTTGGCGGCCTTGCGGTTGCTTTGACTCACTGTACATTGCTGGAGATCAGCATCCTCACTCCGTTGGTCCATTCCATCTTGACTTTTCCCGCTTTTTCCAAGCGGCCAAACCGCGACTGTAGCCAGCACATAGGCAAAAAACGTTCCCCACAGCACATGCGCATATCCGAGCATAGCCACCAGCAATCCGCCAGCCGCCCAACCGGCAAACTGCAGCGTCTGGTCAGAGGTCGCCATCAGTCCATTCGCCCTTACCAGGCCGTCGCGCGGCACCAATGACGGAACCATGGCATTTCGCGCAGGGGAAGCCCAGCCGTCCAAAAAGGCGTTGGCAAAGACAAAGCCAAAAACAAGGAGCAATTTTCCCGTACCGAGCTGCTGGTCCGCCGCACTTGCATAACTGAGAAACAATGCGAGCAGGCCGAGCAGTATCGTTTTCAACCCTTGCGAAGCAAGCAAGGCCCCAGCCAGCGTGACCCGCCTGAAGAGCAGCGGCGCGAGCAATCCGCTGAGCGTTTGTGCCGCGACAAAGAGAATCGGGACAGCCCCCGTGTAAAGAGCCGATTGGGTCGAGACGTACACGGCTGATACGACTGCCACCACGTAAAATACATCGCCAAGATTGGCCAAAGACTGCCCGGAAAACAGCAGCCAATACCGTTTTGTGAACATGACAAATAAACCTCCTGTCGGTCTTCCAAACAAATTATGCTTTTGATAGCTTCTGTTTGGGTGAACAAGCCGACAAGAGGTTTACAATGGAGGAATACTCCTTTCACGAACAGTGTTATGTAAATCAATCTTACTTGATCAGGTCCCTTCCTGCAAGACTTCCTTTTTCCGGAAAAAGCTGAAGTATACCCAGCCTGCATTGATGAGCAAAAACGCACTGGTCATCCAGAAAACGCCGTTGATGCTCACGTAGCCCGCCATAAAGCCGCCGATCATCGGCCCCAGCATGCTTCCGATGCTGACAAAGCTGTTATTGTATCCGTAGACCCGGCTGACCATATGAGTCGGGGTGGCACGGCGGAGCAAGGCATTGACCGATGGGAGCAGTCCTCCGAGCGACAAGCCCAAAAGGAAGCGCAGCAGCACCAATTGCCATACGGCGGTGACAAAGCCTTGAGGGATGAACAACAGTCCGGCAACCAGCAAGCAGCCGAGAAGCACTTTTTGCGAGCCGAATCGGTCGCCAAAACGGCCCAAACGAGGAGCTGCCAGCACATTTGCCGTTCCCATCGCGGCTTGGACGATCCCCGCCCAGAGGGCTACGTTGCCCGCACTGCCCAAGAGAATACCGATGTAGACTGGCAGGATGGGGATGATGCTAAAGAGAGCAAACTGAATCATGACCGTCACAAAAAACAGAACAGGGAGCTTCTTGGATGAAAAAATCATGCGAAAATCATCGCGCAGACTGGTCCGCTCCTTTTCTTCCGGCGGAACGAACGTCTCTTTTACCGTAAAGGTGATCACGAGTGTAGCCAGTAAAAGCAGGGAGCCTGTAACGACAAATATCATCCGAAACCCGATACGTGGTTCCAAAAGCCCGCCAAACAGCGGACCCATGATGGACCCTGCTGTAATAAAGGATTGCAGAAGTCCCTGAGCCCAGCCAATCTGCTCCTTCGGCGTTGAAGAAGCGACGAGGGCGGTACTCGCCGGGATAATACCGCCAACCATCCCGTTCAACAGCCTGAGGCCAAGCAGCATCCACAGGGAGTTGGCAAAGCCAGTCGCTGCGATAATGATGGACATGAAATAGCCGGAGCGCAAAATCATGATTTTGCGCCCGTACTTGTCAGCCAGATTGCCCCAGATCGGAGAAACGAGACCAGCCGTCAAAAAGTTGGCGCCAAAAATGACTCCTGCCCAGGCAGTCACTTCATGAGGGTCTTCGACGCCAAAATCCTGTTGGATGTACAACGGCAAAAACGGCATGATCATGCTCATTCCCATCATCACGACAAAAAGAGCCCCGCACAGTACGTATAAGTTGCGTCGCCAAGATTCCATTGGCGCTTCCCCCCTCCTTCTTACAAGGCCGGCTGCTGCTCGCCGGGAGTGCCCAGATCCTGCACGTGCCACAGATTGTGATACACGCCTTTTTGCTCCAGCAGCTCTTCGTGGCGGCCCTGTTCCACAATTCGTCCTTCTTTCATCACGACGATCTTGTCCGCGTGGGTGATCGTCGACAATCTGTGCGCCACAATGATTGTCGTCCGTCCATTAGTCAGGCGGGCGAGCGACTCCTGGATCATATGCTCCGACTCCAGATCGAGCGCCGAAGTCGCTTCATCCAGGATGAGAATGCCCGGGTCCCGCAAAAAGACGCGGGCTATCGCGATCCGCTGCTTTTGCCCCCCGGACAGCTTTACACCACGCTCGCCAAGCTCCGTGTCATAGCCCTCCGGCAGGTCCATGATAAAGTCATGCGCATTGGCAGCCTTGGCCGCTTCGATCACGGCTTCCTCCGTTGCATCCGGATTGCCCATCATGATATTTATGCGTGCCGATTCGCTGAACAAAATATTGTCCTGCAGCACCATGCCGATATGGCTGCGCAGGTTTTGCTGCTTGACGTCCCGAATGTCGACGCCGTCAACGGTAATGCGCCCTTCCGTCACATCCCAGAAGCGGGGCAGCAGGCTGATCAAGGAAGACTTGCCTCCCCCCGACATCCCGACGATGGCTACTGTTTCGCCAGGCCGAATCGTCAGGTTTATCTTTTCCAGCACCAGCGGCCCTTCATCCCGATAGCGAAACGAAACGTCTTCAAAGCGAACCTCCCCGCGAATTCTGCCTGTCTCCGGATTGACGGGGAGCACACCAGCATCGGGTTTGTCCGTAATATCATAGGATTCATCAATAAATTCAAACATCCGGTCCATCGAAGCCACGGCTTGCGTCAATGTCGTCGAGGAGTTCACGAGACGGCGCAGCGGTGTATAGAGACGGTCCAGGTATGCGTAAAAAGCGACCAGCGTCCCGATCGACATCGTGCCGTTGATGACCTGATAGCCCGCATAAGAAATGACGAGCAGCGGGGCGATATCCGTAATCGTGTTGACAACGGCAAACGTATTCGCATTCCAGCGTGTCAGCGCCAGCGCCTTCTTCAGAAAATGATTGTTCTCTTTGGCAAACTGTTTGTTTTCATGCTCTTCGAGAGCAAAGCTCCGAATCATCGACATCCCGTTGATCCGCTCGTGCAGATGGCCTTGCAGATGAGCCAGCGCTGCCGATCTTTCCCGCGTCAACTGACGCAGCCTTTTGTAGAAATACTTGACGGAAAATCCGTACAGCGGGAAAACGAGGATGGACACTACCGTCAACTCCGCGTCCATGTAAATCATCACCCCGAGCGTCATCCCGATGGTGATCAGATCCAGCCACAGATTCATCAAGCCCGTATCGATAAAGCTCTTCGTCGACTCGACGTCGTTTATGACCCGCGAAATGACCTCGCCCGTCTTGTGATTGTTGTAATAGCGCATCGACAGTCGCTGCAGGTGATCAAACAGCTGGTTGCGGATGTCAAACAAAATGCGGCTGGACACCCATTGGGCAAAGTACTGACGATAGTATTCCACAGGGGCGCGGATTACAGTAAAAACGAGAAACGCTCCTGCCATCAGCCAAAACAGATGTGTCAGCTTTTCCGACTGGGGCATCGGACTGGGCAATAGATCATCGATTACATACTTGATGATCAGCGGCAGGAGCAACGGTATGGAAAACTTGATGATGCCGATAAAAATCGTCCCGATAATTTGCTTGGCATACGGCTTTACATACTTCATGTAGCGACGGATACTCAAAGCCCGTTCCTCCTTTTACATGCTCCGTCTAATCGAAAACCTGCCGGATTTTATTTTTGCCATTCATAGAAAACCCGAAAGCAGGCCGCCAAACAAGGAAATCCCTCCCCCGTCAATCGGGAAAGGGATTATTCCTCGTCCTCACGCACCAAAAGGTAGCGCTCATACCAGCGTTGGACAAATCCGTTTTGAAAAGGGCCTCGTCTCAGACGCACCCATTCCAGCACCTCCCGCAATGCGCTTTGTACGCGCTCAACGACTACAGGCGGATAATTCATCTGCTTGCCGTGCAAGAGAAACTCCTCTTCGTCGAGAATCGTGTACGTCATATCGGGAAACACCTTTACGTCCAGATCGTAATCGATGTAGCTCAAGAGATTCCCCTTCAGGCTAAACGGGGAACCGATGTTGCAATAGTAGTAAATCCCATCGTCCCGAATCATGGCGATGGTATTAAACCACTGCCCGCGACCAAACGTGCAGATTGCCGGCTCACGTGTACGCCACTCCCGGCCGTCAGACTCTGTCACTTTTACTCGATCGTTGCCGCCAATCACTACTGCATCACTGGTGTGGATTAGTGTCGTCTTATCCCAGATGCGATGCAGGGAGTGGTCGTGTTTATAGCTTTCAATGCGGATAATGGAGCCCGGAGCTGGCGACATGACCCTCCCCTTTCTTCTCTTCTCTATCTGAATGGGGACAGCCTCCCTTAGGAAGAGAGCTTTTTGGAAAGTGTAACATATTTTTGCATCTCATAGCCAAGTGAATGATAAAAAGGAAGTACTTCAGGATTGCCTTGATTCACCATAATCAGGACGCGATTGACCCCACGCTGTTTGAAGCGCTTCTCGATCGCCTCCACCAGTTTCCGGCCTATACCTGCACCCTGCAAGCGGGGGAGAACTGCCAAACGGTAAAAATAAGCCCGTGTCCCGTCAATGGTACCGACAACCACACCGACCACTTCACCCTCTTTTTCTGCTACCATTACCAGATCGCTGTCCCATGCAAGCTGCTTGGCCAGATCATTCAGCGACTCTGCTTCTTGTTCCTCCAAACCGGTTTCTTGCCAAATGCGAGTAATTGCGGAATAGTCACCGAGCCGAAACGGACGAATCAGCATAAGTTGCCTCCTTCGATGCCTTCTTTTTCTATTGTACACCAAAAAGGACAAGTTTGTCTCCGTATGAAGATGCAAAAGAGGGGTGGAGGCTTGCTTGCCTTCCGATCCCCTCTGGCTTTTTTTGAATTATGTCAGCAGAGAAATGCCTCCATCGACAATCAGGGTTTGTCCCCGAACCATCGATGCTTTGTCGGAAAGAAGGAACATGACCGCATTGGCCAGGTCCTCCGGTTCCACGATCCGTCCCGCAGGCGTGCGCTTTGCAGAATCCGCGAGAAGTTCCTCCCGGTTAGGGAAATGGCGCAGCGCGTCCGTATCAACCGCACCGCCCGACACTGCGTTTACGACAATGTTGTGCGGCGCCAATTCTACTGCGAGATAGCGGGTGAGCGCCTCGACAGCCGCTTTGGATACGCCCACCGAAGTATAGTTGTCCAGAACGCGGATCGAACCCAGGCTGGAAAGGCTGACGATCTTTCCGCCTTCGCCGGTCTTGATCATCAATTTCGCCGCTTCCTGGGCGCAGAACAGAAGCGCTTTGCTGTTGATATCCATCGTCCAGTCCCAGTGGCTCTCCTCCAGCTCCATCAAAGGACGCAGCACCCCGGAGGCTGCATTGTTCACAAATACATCGAGACGGCCAAATTCACGGTCGATTTCCGCAAACAGCTCTTTGATTTTTTCTACATCCCCGACATTGGCTTTGACCAAATGGACGCGAACCCCTTTTGCCTCCAGCTCTGCTGCCGCTTCCCGGGCGGCGGAACGGTTCCGCAAATAGTTCAAGACGAGATCATAGCCCTGTTCGGCGAGCTGCAATGCAATCGCTTTGCCGATCCCGCGCGTTCCCCCTGTCACCAGTGCCACCTTTTTTGTTGTATTCATAAGGTTACCCTCCTGCTACACCAACTATTAATATCAGGTACTAAATATTTCGTACTTATTATACATCTCCGCTTTGGCAATTGCCACCCGTCAAAAGACATAACGACAGAAGCCCGCTCCGTCCGGGATGGAAACGAGTCAGGTCAGCCATACTACGATAAGAACGGTTTGAGCGGAAAGGGGACTGTATTTCTATGTATATTGGCCGAGATTTGTCCGAATTAACGATGACATCGCTGGACGACTGGGAGTTGAATGAATTGCTTTACTACCACCACTCGATGTCGCAGTTGGCTGCCTATCTGAACGCAGAAGGAACCTCCATGCACGCCAAAATCATCAAAGAGCTGGAATCCCGAGGTCCTGTCGGCGGAGACGGCGGAGGCTGGGATCATTCTTCTGCCCCCATTTACGACTAAACGAAGGGAGGTCAGTTTCAGTGAAAACCAGGAACCGACAGCTCGGCGCCATTATTGCGATCGTCGCTTTCAGTCTCGCGGCAATGATCGGCTTGATTTTCATGTTTTGGGTCTAAACCTGGCGCCCGTGCAGCAGCTAAAGCTTTTCGGCTGGCAGCAAGCAGAAAAGGCCGAGGAATCCCCGGCCCTGCATCTTTTTTATGTCTGAAAGCGGGCGACCTGCTCCTGCAGATGAGCCGCCATTTTCTCCAGTTCCACCGCAGACGAGGCGATTTCCTCCATGGATGCGAGCTGTTCCTCCGCTGCTGCAGACACGCTTTGTGTACCCTCTGAGCTGAGTAGAGACAGCTCCGCTATACTGCGAATGGATTCGCTTACCTGACGGGTACGGGCGGACATGCGCTGGGTCGCTTCGGAAACCTCGCCGATTTGTTTTGCTACTTCCCCGACAGATATACGGATTTGGTCAAAGGACTGTCCAGCAATGGAAACCTTCTCGATCCCGGCAGTCACCTCTTCACGGCTTCGCTTCATCACTTCGACGGCTGTTTGCGTCTCTGACTGGATTGACTGGATCAGCATGGCGATTTGCTGGGCGGAATCCGACGACTGTTCCGCCAGTTTGCGGACCTCATCAGCCACGACGGAAAAACCGCGTCCAGACTCGCCTGCCCGTGCCGCCTCAATCGCAGCGTTCAAGGCGAGCAGGTTCGTTTGCTTGGCAATATTGGCGATCAGCTCCACGATGCTGCCGATTGCCTGGGAACGGCCGCCCAAGCTCTGTATCACTTCAGCCAAGTCCTGAATGCTTTGATTGGAGGCTTTCATCTGCAGAACAGCTTCCTGAACCGATTGATCGCCCTCGCTGGCAAGCCGGGCTGTTTGCCGGGCGGCAGAGGACACCTGGCTCGCATAGCTGGCAATTTGGTCGATCCCTTGTGCAAGCTGCTCCGAAGCTTCCGAGCTTTTCTGTGTGTGCTGCACCTGCTGGTCCCCTCCGACGGCCATCTCCTGGATCGTCGTGGCGATCTGCTCCGTTGCCTTGCTCGTCTGGTCTGCACTGGCTGACAGCTCCTCTGCAGACGAAGCCAATTGCTCTACCGAATGTTTGATCGTGGCAAGCAATGTTCGCAACGATTGCGCCATGTGGTTAAAACTGTGGCCAAGCTTGCCGAATTCGTCTTCGGCTTCAACGGTTACCTGCTGGGAAATGTCTCCCTGACCCATGCGTTCTGCTGCTGCAGTCAAGCGCTTGAGTGCGCCAAGCATCCTTCTTAAAATGACAAAGACGAGCACGCTCCCGAGAGCCAGCGCCATTGCCGTAATCCACAGCGTCTTCTGAAAAATCGGGCTGGCTACCCGATCGGCCTCTGCCTGATACATCAGCCCCATCAGCTTCCAGCCAGTTTGACGGTTCGTCACATAAACAGCACCTGCCGACTCCCCAGCGTCGGCAAGATCAAACCGCCCCGTCTCTTCCGCATACAAGGAGTCCATCCACGGCTCCTTGTTTTCCTCCTCTGGCTTGAGTGAAGGATGGACGAGAATGCGGCGGGCTTTGTCATAAATGGCGACGTATCCCGTCTCGCCGATCTTCGCTTGCTTGACAGTCTCCTCCAAAGTACCGAGGTGCAAATCCATCCCGATTACACCCGAGCGGTCTGTCAGAGCCTGTGCAATACCGACGACGATGCTGCCTGATGCCGCATCTACATACGGATCGATGATAATCGGCTCATTCGGATTTGCCATGGCCGCCTGATACCAGGGCCTCGTTCGCGGATCGTATCCATCCGGCAGCTTCGTATCCGATCCCATCAGCATAATGCCGGTCTTTGTCCCGATGTATATCTCGCCCACCTCCTTATGGGTGGAAAGAAAGCTTTTTAATCGTTGCTTCAGAGCGGCAAGCTGGCCGGGTGCCAGTTGACTTTCCCCTGTTGTCTCGGCAAAGAAATGAATCGACTGCTCTTGTGCCGTAAGCATTCGCTCAAGCAGCTCGTCAACCAGCCGCACGTTTTCGTGAGCTGCGCTCAGCAGCTGCTCTGCGAGCTGTTCCTTTGCGCTCTGATACGATAGCAGTCCCAGTACGAGTGTCGGGATCATCAGTATCGCTGCAAATGTCGCTATCAATTTCGTTCTGACCGATGTCTTCCTCTTCCGCAATGGCGAACGCCCCTTTGTCTCTTTTGTCCTCTTCTATCTACCCTTTTCGTTGAAATGAAAAACTGGATAAAAATACTAATCACCTCCATATATTTTGTAAGCATATATAAAAAATTTGATCTGACTGAAATTGCTGAATTTGTTGTCAGAATTTATTTTCTTTTATTTTTTTGGCAAAAAGTCCTTTACAATGAGAAAAATTTGCCATATTCTAAGAGTACGATTTTTATCAACCATTTTAAGGAAGGAGGCAAACAACATGATGATGGTAACTATCGCAGCACTCGATCTAGCATTGGTTTCCAAAACTTCATATGACAGCGCCTCCTGGACGAACGAATCGTAGCATTGTAAGAACTGCGTTTCTTACTCATATCCTATTCGTTGCATACCAGACCGCAGGCGTTGTAGCTTGTGGTCTTTTTGATTCCCGTTTTCTTCGTTACAAAGACCGTAGGCCCTGGCCCGCGGTCTTTTTATATCCATTTTCCCCTTGAGAGGAGGTGATTCGAGATGGTAGTCAACTTTTTGTTCTTCACGATCAAAATCGAGCGTAACAACGCTGCACAGCGCATGGCTGAGTACAACTGTGAACGCTACTTGCAAGAACGCGCAGACGCGCAAGCGATGCAAGCTGCCCAGTACCCTGATTTTGCGATTCGCGGGTAAGACTTTGAAAGGATAATCAAGGAGGGATGTCAGATGAGAAATAAAATTCGCCGTCAGAAAATGAGATTCACAGGAGTCAAATCGATAGAAGGCGGCTGACTGACTATATTCGTCCCTGTAGGAGGGGTAGCACCATGTATATTCCAATGATTTTCTTCAGCATTATCATCGAGAAGCGTGTATTGTCTCCAGAGGAAGTCGAGGCGCGTTACCAGCAGGAGCAATTCATCCGGGAATGGGAAGAGAAGCGCTTGCTTCAGGCGGCCCAGTTCCCTGAATACTGCCGCTGGTAAGCCATAAATAGCGAAAAAAAGCGACCATCAGCGGTCGCTTTTTAGCTTTTCCACAATTTTTTGATGGGCAACAGGGAGCGCGAGGGACGAGATCTCTTCCAGGGTAACAAAACGGGCATCGGAAGGGAGCTCCCCTCCGTCAATCCAGTCGCAAAGCCATACCTCCATGTTCCAATGCAGATGCGAGAACGTATGCTGCACCTCCATCAATGGCTCAAGCACCTCCGCATCCTGGCCAAAACGGCTGCTCAAGCCATCCAGCAGTGTTTGCTGCTTGACTGACGGCGCGTCTGCATCGGTTTCCACCATCGGAAACTGCCACATCCCGGCAAGCAGCCCCTGCTCCGGCCGCCTGTTCATCAATACGCGATCCCCGTGCCGGACAACGGCTACCTGCAGATTGACGGGGCGCGGCGGTTTCGCCTTGCCTTTTACCGGCAGTTCTTCCTGAACGCCTTCGCGACGGGCCAGACAGTAATCAAACACCGGGCACGTCAAGCACTGCGGAGTCCTCGGCACACACACAAGCGCGCCCAGCTCCATTAGCGCCTGATTGAAATCTCCCGCTCTGCCTTCGGGTATGACCTGTCTGACGAGATGCTCGACTTTTATCCGCGTTGCCGGTTTGGCAATGTCATCGGTCATGAGCAGCAGACGCGAAAAAACGCGCATGACATTGCCGTCCACGGCCGGCTCCGGTTTTTCGTAGGCGATACTGAGAATCGCGCCCGCCGTATACGGACCGATTCCTTTCAGTGTCGCGATTTCTTCGGGCTTGTCCGGCACGACGCCGCCGTAGCGGGTCTTGACCTCCCGGGCAGCGCTTTGCAAATTGCGGGCACGCGAGTAATACCCCAGCCCTTCCCATGCCTTCAGCACCTCTTCCTCAGGTGCGTCGGCCAAAGCCTCTACGGTCGGGAACTTTTCCATAAAGTTTTGGTAATACGGTTTTACCGTTTCGACTCTCGTTTGCTGCAGCATGATTTCCGAAACCCAGATCCGGTACGGGTCCCGATTGATTCGCCAGGGGAGATCACGCTTCTGGCCGTCGTACCAGGCCAACAGATCGCGTGAGAATCCAAAAACATGAAATTCCTCGGGTAGTGTATACGTCAATGCTTTTTTTTGCTTTCCTGCCATACTTGTCTGCACAAACTCCTTTTCTCACGCCAATTGGACAGGCTGAAACGCCCATACGTGCAATTTGGCTGCCCCTCCCGCTATACAGGCGCAGAAGTCCTGATCGGCAAGTCGCCATGCTTTTATCGCTTCGTATTGTTCGACACTCTCTACATGAAAGGCTTCGACGTACAATCCGGGCTGGTCATATCCTTCCCAGCAGCGGTATTCACGCGCTCCCTTCTCGCCGATTCTGTCCGGCATTTCTGCCAATAGGCGAAGATACTGGTCGCGCATGGATTCTTCGATTTTGTATTCGATGAAAACGATGAGCACGTTGTCCCTCTCCTTTCCGGTCCCTTTCATCATACCTGCCCATTTCCAAAGGAACAAGGATACTTTTTTTCAGCCGAAAAGGGAATTTTCCCATCTAACACGCTATAATAACTGATAAGAAACCTCAATGGAGGCACTCTCAAGATGCGCTACCGCGTTTGATGCGGCAACATATTTTTGCCCGAACGAAAAGGAGGGAGCATCCGCACCTCATGGATACTGCAACGCACTTTGCAATGGGCTTCGGCTTGGCCGGTCTCGCCCATCTTGATCCTGTCGTGGCTTCGACACCGGGATTGGCAGAGGCGGTCATGATCGGAACCGTCATCGGTTCACAAGCACCTGACTTGGATGGATTCACCCGTATTCGAGGAAGTGCCGCTTACATCCGCCACCACCGTGGAGTCTCTCACTCCATTCCGGCGCTGTCTATCTGGACAGCCGCGGTCTTCGCCCTCGTGCAGGCCATTTCCCCGCAAGTTCATTGGCTGCACCTGCTCGGCTGGATTTTTGTCGCTGTCTGTCTCCACGTATTCGTCGATCTGTTTAACGCCTACGGAACAAAAGGGTTGTATCCGTTTCACAACAAGTGGATCGCCTGGAATGTCATTTTTATTTTCGATCCGTTTATCTTCGCCGCCCATGTGACCGGCCTGATGCTGTGGGGCGCGGGGGCTGATCCGGGACATGTTTTCTTATGGGTGTATCTGTCGCTTATTCCGTATTACTTCTGGCGCTGGCAAGTGAACAAACGAACGACCGAAGCGGTTCGCGCATACATCGGCAAAGCGGGAACCTACACAGTCATTCCTACGCTCTCCTGGAATCAGTGGACGTTTGTCGTCCAGACAAATCAGCATTGGTACGTCGGGGAAGTCCACGGCGGCGAGGTCAGTATCCTGGATGTTTTCACCATCAAGCCGGAGAATGAACTGATTGCCGTCGCCAAGACTGACAAGAAGGTACAGGCGTTTCTTTCCTTTGTGCGTCATGCGCATGTCGAGACCAGAAAGCAGCCGTTTGGCTACGAAGTAAGATGGTTTGATCTGCGTTATCGGGCCAGGTATTCCGGAAAAAGCCATTATATGTTCGTAGCCGTGGTCTATTTGGATAACGATATGAATATCCGCGACTCGTTCGTGGGCTGGATTCACCGCGGGGAAGAGCAGCTTGCCAAAAAGCTCGATCCGGACAAAGAAATTCAAATGGGATAATCGTCAAGCAAAGCGCTTGCTCTCGGGCAGGCGCTTTTTATTTGCCCAATCTGACCCGATGCAAAAAGAATAAATTGACCCTTTCCGAAAGGTCAGAATCCTCCTATCATGGACGTACATCCTACATCGAACGGAGGAGATCCTTTGTTTCCCATCCGCTATTCCAAACGCACAGTTACTGATCAAGACCAAATCGATGCCTTTCTCACGCAAGCCAGGATCGGCCACCTCGGTCTGACTGACGGAGAAGAGCCTTATGTCGTTCCGCTGAATTTTAGCTGGCTAAACGGCAATATCTACTTTCACGGAGCAGATTCCGGCAGAAAAGTCGAGATGATCGCCAAAAACGCCCGCGTCTGTTTTAGCGTTTGCGACGAATACGGAACGATCGCTGATCCGGTGCCGGCTCTCACCGACACAGCCTACATGAGTGCCATGGTTTTCGGCAAGGTGGAGCGGGTCGAGGAGCCGGAAGAAATGCGCGATGCCCTGCAAGCCATGCTGGACAAATACGTTCCCGGCTACTACCCGGAGCCGCTTTCCTTGCAGCATGTAGTGAAGTACCGCTCTTCGATGGGAAGCGTCGCAGCCGTTTTTCGGATCAAACCCGATGCGATCACCGCGAAAGGAAATCCGCTGCCGGAGAAGAATGCCTTTTATCCCGGCCGTACCCGGCAGATGGATGTGTAAACAACACCTCTACATCAAAAAGACACGTCTGATCCCCGCGGGCCGCGACCTGTAAGCTCGGTCGCCGCACACTGCAGGACAGCGTGTCTTTTTTGTCATTCATAAACATCTATCGCGTAGGGCGATTCATCCATTACCGTACCGGCAAGTCAGCAGGGGCGCTCATTCCGGTAGCAATCGCCAACCGGTTCCAGGAGTTGATCGTGTTGATAGCCATCAGCAGGGAGACGGTTTCCTCCTCGCTGAAATGCTTCTGTACGTTCTGGAACACCGCTTCCGGAACGCCCTCTTTTGCGATCAGCGTAACGGCTTCCGTCAGAGCCAGTGCCGCCCGCTCTGCTTCGGTGTACACATCCGCTTCTCTCCAGGCATTGAGCAGATAGAGGCGCTGCTCAGTCTCGCCGTTTTCTCTCGCTTCACGAGTGTGCATGTCAAGGCAGTATGCGCAGCCGTTCAACTGGGACGCCCGCGTTTTCACCAGCTCCAGAAGCTTGTGGTCCAACCCGCTGCTGCGGACGAATTTCTCCATTTGCAGCATTGTTTGGAAAGCCTGGGGATTTGCCTTGCGATATTCCATTCTCGGTTTCATTGCCATCGATCCTCTCTCTTGTGATTTCTCGTTCGTACTTGAAACGAGAAACCCCTCGAGTTTGTGACCGGTTTTTCGAGATTTTTTTATTTCGCCCCAAATTTCCAGATGACATGGCTGAGGCTGCCATAGCGAAAGTTGATATGCTCCCTGGCTGCCGTTCGGTCTTCATCGGCAGCGCCCATCGCATAGAGCAGGGGAACGAAATGCTCGCTTCCGTGCAAAGGAACAGCCTGCCGGGCATACGGAGCAAGCGTATCGTAGCGGAACAAGGACTCCAGATCCCAAGCCTCGATCCTGTCCCGCAGCCATTCTTCAAACGCAACGGCCCACTCGTCTCCCTCCT
Source organism: Brevibacillus sp. FSL K6-6036 (assembly GCF_037964015.1). NCBI lineage: Bacteria > Bacillati > Bacillota > Bacilli > Caryophanales > Paenibacillaceae > Brevibacillus > Brevibacillus sp. FSL K6-6036. The sequence continues at coordinate 1,018,815 of NZ_CP150173.1, read as the reverse complement.
CCGTATCGGAGCGCATACTCATGTAGGCAAAATTGTGTACCGTTCCTCCGCTGCCGATGATCAAGACACCGTCCTCGCGGAAAGCTTGCAGGGCTTTGCCAATCGCATACTGCTCTTCCGCTGAAAGCTGCGGATTGACCGAGAGCGAGACGACTGGAATATCTGCTTCCGGGTACATCATCCGCAAGACGACCCATGCCCCGTGGTCCAGCCCGCGGACCGGCTCTGCCGTTGCCGGAATGTTATTCTCTGCGAAAATGCGCAATGCCTCGGCAGCCAGAGCGGGATCGCCTTTGGCCGGGTACTGAATTTCATACAGCTCACGAGGAAAGCCGCCAAAATCGTGGATGGTAGCGTTGAGCTTTGTCGTCCCGACAGCCTGAACGCGGCTCTCCCAGTGGGCGGAAAAAATCAGGATGGCCCTCGGACGAGGCAGTTCCTCCCCCAGTTGCTTCAGTGCTTCCGTATATTGATTCCGCTCAATCGCAAGCAGCGGCGCTCCATGAGCGAGGAAAAGCGATGGCATTTTCATGGTGCAAGACACCTTCCTTTTGTACACTTAATTACCTTTAGTAAGTATTATATCTCATTCCTTCCATACTTTCTATCCTTTCCTTTGCAGGCCGCTTTCCGACAGAGACCAAGTGTCAAATCGATCAACTGTCCCGGCATGTTTGATTTGCTTTTCTATTCCACGATGACGATCATCCCTGCGGTCGCCTGTACGGGGTAGGATTCGGCGACAGGCCCGTCGAAAGAAACCTCCACCCTGGTTCCCTCCCGCAAGTCATCCAATGTCGCCGGCACGAGCGAATCCCCTTGCTTTTTCAGCAGCTCCGGCGACTTTCGGAGAGAGACAGAGGCTTTATCATAGGGCGTTTTGCCGCTTTGGGAATCCGCCTCAACCATGATCGCGACAATCCCGGTCGGCTGAGCCGGATCGATACCATTGGGAGTGTCCTTGCTCGATACAGACGCGCTCGGATCTGCTGATTGATCCGGCTGCCCCCCGATCGGTCCGGTGATGACAGCGGTGACGGTTCCTGCGATGTCGATTTGCTTTTCTGCCTGCGGCGACTCGCCTGGCAGCATTTTGCCCGCAGCAACCACTGAACCCACCACCACCAGCAATAGCCCCAGCGCAATCCCTACCTGCTTCAACATTTTATCCACGGTGATCAACCACCCTTTTCGCTTATTTTTTCTATTCCTATGGCTAAGACGATGGCAGTTGACGTTTCGTTGCGAAGGCGAGGAAACAAACAAAAAAGGCATGCCGGTTTGTCCGACATGCCTTTTGTTCGTAAGCAGTAATGCTATCGCGTTGATTTCCGCTTAGCGGGCAGCTTCAAAGCGCTTGCTGACTTCGTCCCAGTTTACAACGTTCCAGAATGCACCGATGTAGTCAGGGCGTTTGTTTTGATACTTCAGGTAGTAAGCATGCTCCCAAACGTCCAGACCGAGGATTGGCGTTTTGCCTTCCATGATCGGGCTGTCTTGGTTTGGAGTGGAGGTGATGGCCAATTTGCCGCCATCTACGATCAGCCATGCCCAACCGGAACCGAAACGGGTAGTTGCCGCTTTCGCGAATTCAGCTTTGAAGTTGTCAAAGCTGCCGAATGCTGCGTTGATCGCATCTGCCAGTGCTCCAGCAGGTGCTCCGCCGCCGTTCGGGCTCAGGATTTGCCAGAACAGAGCGTGGTTCGCATGACCGCCGCCGTTGTTGCGTACAGCAGTGCGGATCGCTTCTGGCAATGCATCCAGGTTGCTGATCAGCTCTTCTACAGATTTCGCTTGCAGGTCAGCGTGGCCTTCCAATGCAGCGTTCAGGTTGTTTACATAAGTAGCATGGTGGCGTCCGTGGTGGATCTCCATGGTTTGCGCGTCGATGTGAGGCTCCAACGCATTGTGTGCGTAAGGCAGTTCAGGAAGTTGATGTGCCATGATAACATTCCTCCTTAATGGTATGTAGTTCAAGCTCGCTTTTTATTATAATGCAAACCGCTCACTTTTACAACAAATCGGTATGCTAAGTATCGTAATCTTCAAAATCCCCCTATATCAGTAAATAGTATCTTGCAATGTACAAAAGCCGTGCTAGACTTGGATTATTCATGAACCCAATTCAACAAGCAAGGTGATCTTCTATGGACTTGGACTTATCAACGATTCTGTTTCTTGCCTTTTTTGGTTTTGTCGCTGCCTTTATCGACAGTACCGTGGGCGGTGGAGGCTTAATTTCGCTCCCTGCACTGCTTGGGCTTGGCATTCCGCCGTATTTGGCTTTGGGAACAAACAAGCTGGCAGGCACCATCTCCTCGGCCACCAGCTCCGTCACCTTTATTCGCATGGGTAAATTTGACAAGAAACTGATGGCGATCCTGTTCCCCGTTTCGCTTGTGGGCGCCTATTTCGGGGCGAAAACAGTACTGTTTGTCCCGCAAGAATTTCTCAAGGTGCTGGTCATCATCATGATGGCCGCAATTTTTGTCTATACCCTGCTGAACAAGCGGTTTGGCGAAAACACCACGTTTAAGGGATACACCAAGTTTACGCTCGGTCTGGGGATTCCGGTCACGTTTTTGATCGGCTTTTACGACGGCTTTTTCGGACCCGGCACCGGATCGTTTTTCGTCTTTCTGATGGTTCTTCTCTTTGGCTATGATTTTGTCATCGCCGCCGGCAATGGGCGCATCCTGAACCTGGCCAGCAACATCGCGGCTCTGCTGGTCTTTATGCTGGAGGGCAAAGTGATTTTCATTACCGGGCTGACCATGGGTGTGGCGATGCTCCTGGGGGCCACGCTGGGTGCCCGTGTTGCGATCAAAACAGGTGTGCGCTACGTTCGTCCCTTGTTTTTGCTGGTGTCCATCACCTTGATTACCAAGATGGTCTATGAGTTGTTCTTTACAAGCTGAAAAATGGATAGGGCAGCCGAGAAATCTCTGGCTGCTCTATCCATTTTTTGTACTGCGTATGCTCCTGTCAGCTCTTTTACGGCTACTCATTTTTCCCCTTGCGCTGCTTTAGGCGCAAGATGATGCCGTCAATCAACAAACCAAGCCCCGCTCCGTAAAAAGGAAAAGCAAAGCGAACTCCTTCACTGATCGGAAGCCCTTTTAAATAAACAACGACGACGCCGACAATGAAGCCGATCATCGTATAACGCAGACGGGTCGGACCCATGTCGACATCCCCTTTGCCAATTACTTGCCAAACTTTTTAGGCATCTTCATGTTTTTCATGTTGCGGCTCATTTGCTTCAGTTGTTTTTGATTCAGGTTAACGCCCATGGAACGAGCCATCGCTTGTAATTGTTTGTCATCCATCTGCATATTTTCCACCTGCTTGCGCAGATAGTACGTGCCGCCGAAAAATCCTCCGGCAAGGCCGATAATCAATGTCACGATCGGGATTACCCAGTTGTACCAAGCCATCAATACATTACCATCCTCTTTTGGGAATTAAATCTCTCCTATTGTACCACAACTGCGTGCTCTGTACATCGCCGCCCGGGGAAAATGAGCGAACTGTCCTTCGGCATGTTCGCACCTTTTCGCATATGCTGAAACAGGAGGTGACTTTATATGACCCCCATTTTGGTGATAGACCCGGGGCATGGCGGGATCGATCCGGGCGGCGGCTCCAATCAGCTCTTTACAGAAAAAGAGAAAAATTTGCAGATTTCCCTTTACCAATACTCGAGATTTCAGACCCTGAACATTCCTGTTGCCATCACCCGAACCGGCGATACCACCCTGACGAGCGATGATCGCGCCACTCTGGTCAGAAACAGCGGTGCCCGCTATTGTATCTCCAACCACGTCAATGCCGGTGGAGGACGGGGTGCGGAGGTTATTTACTCGATTTACTCCTCCCCTACATTTCCCCGTCTGATCCTCGATGACCTGGAAGCAGAAGGGATGCCGGGCCGCCGCATCTTTACCCGTACACTCCCCAACAACCCGAGCAAAGACTACTACTTCATGCACCGGGAGACCGGCAGTGTGGAGACAGTGATTATCGAATACGGCTTCGCCGACAATCCGCTGGATGCGGAAAAATTGGACCGGGATTGGCGAGAGCTCGCAGAGGGCGTGGTCCGTTCCTTTTGCGAATACACCAACCGTCCATACAAGCCGCCAACCCAGACAAATCCAGGAGACGGAGGAGGAGCAAACGTGCCTGAATGGAAGCAAGAAGCGATAGATTGGATGTTTAAAGAAGGCTTGCTTACAAACGAAGATTGGCGCCATGAGCCGGATAAACCGCTGCCTCTGTGGGCGGAAGCGGTCATCCTGAAACGGCTGTACGAAAAATTGCGCACACCTTGAGCAAGGAGGGATTCTGATGGGTTTTGACCTCGGTCTGATCATTGCGCTGGCTTTGGCCGCCGCTGCAAGCATGTCGGATTTTCTCCGCATACCAAAAAAGCTGCGCGGTTGGGTCGCCATGGTGCTCATCCTCGGTCTTTACATGGTCAATCAATGGATCTACAGCACGGGATTCGACTGGCGGATTGCCTTGCTGGAAGGCGGGACGGCTGCTCTGGCCGCTGTCGGCATCCACTCGACTGCCAAAAATACGATGCAGCAGGTCACCTTGCTCCGCAAGCGAAACGGTCAAAGCAGCCCCCCGGCAAAGGAGCAGGGGGAGACAGCCGCCTCACCCGGGTCAACTTCAGCCGATTGGAGAGTGTGACTCATCCAAACTCGGCCAAATAGCGTGTCAACGGCGTTTCTGCCAAGCCTGAGTAGTTTTCACGTGCTGGTACGCTCACAATCTCGTCCTCCGGGAAGCGATAGGCGGTAAGCATCCCTCCAAACACGCATCCCTGGTCGATATTGAGCGTGCCATTCTTTCTTTCCGGCTCGGGACGAGGATCATGTCCCCAGACGATAAGCGGCTCGGCTTTTACCCGTTCGGCTGCCCAATCCCTGCGGATCGGTCTCCCGTCGGCCCCTGTCCCGGCTACATCTCCGTACCGACAATAGCTTTGGATGGAAGGCGATTCTTTTCCGATGTAATCATCGCGTATCCCCGCGTGAACCGCTACGAGGACAAGCCGCCCCTGGTAGTGCACCATCATGTGCGAAGGGGAGGAAAACAGGAGTCTCCTGCTCTGCTCCTTTAATTGGTCGGCCCTCCTGGCCCCGTACTCCCGTTCGAATATTTGAAACTCGTCTGCTACCTTCTCGTCACCGTGCGCCAGCATGACAGGGCGTCCATCCAGCCAGCGGGCAATTTTCCACCCGTGGTTGCTGTCCACCATCTCCGCCAGGCCCGCTGCCACATGCCGGATGAAAAACTGCAGCATCTTGATCGATTGTGGCCCGCGGCTTGTAATGTCTCCGAGAGAAAGGAGCTTCCGGCCTTCAGGATGCCGGTGGGTCCCGTCGTGGCAACGTTCGTACCCCAAGCGCTGCAAGAGCTCTATAAACTCGTCGTAACAAGCATGGACATCGCCGACAATGTCGACACCCTGATCGGCAGCCATCACCCTGGAGCGTGTACGCGGTTTGTGCCTCATAGCCCGTTCTCCTTTCCGCATCATCTACATTCTATGATTGCCAAATTCAAGCAAAAAAACTCACCCAGAGGGTGAGTCCGAATTAGCGGAAAACGGGATAGCTATGGAAATGAGGAGCAGGGCAGCAGCTAGTCCAGATGATGCGTATGTACGTAGATGGCCGCCTGTGTACGGTCCTCGACGCCCAGCTTAGACAGGATGTTGCTGACGTGGGTCTTTACGGTCTTGATGCCGATGATCAGTTCGTCCGCAATCTCCTGGTTGGACTTGCCTTGGCCGATCAGCTTCAATACTTCCAGCTCGCGCGGCGTCAACTGTTCATGCGGCTGCGCTTCTTGTCCATGACGGAAGCGGGCCATGATTTTGCCGGCGACGCGAGACTCCAGGACCGGCTCGCCTGCGGCTGCCGCCCGGATCGCCCGGGCAATTTCGGCTGCACGCGAGGTTTTCAAGAGATAACTGAACGCTCCTGCCTCAATGACGGGATATACCTTTTCATCATCAATGAAGCTGGTCAAGACGATGACTTTGCTAGCGGGGCAGGTTTCACGTACCCGCCTGGTCGCTTCCACGCCGCCGATCCCCTCCATCACGAGGTCCATCAAAACCACGTCCGGCTGCAGCTCGACAGCCAGCTTCACTCCTTCTTCACCGCTGGATGCTTCGGCTACTACTTCAATGTCGTCTTCAGTAGACAGATAAGCAGCCAACCCCATTCGCACCATTTCATGATCGTCCACGAGCAATACGCGTATCATGTCAGCTCTCTCCCTTCCATTTCCGCTTGCAGCATGATCGGGATGCGCACCTCGATCTGCGTCCCTTTTCCGACTGCCGAGTAAATATCCAGCGAGCCGCCGAGCTCTGCCACCCGCTCCCGCATGCTTCTCAATCCGTACGAAGTCAGCTTCTCTCCCTCCGGATCAAAGCCGACGCCATCGTCTACGATGCGCAGCCTGACTTGCCCCTTCAGCGTAAACAGCTTGACCGCGATGTGGTTGGCACGGGCATGCCGGAGCGTGTTGGAGAGTGATTCCTGCAAAATGCGGAACAGATGGTCCTCGATTCCGCTCGGCAGGTTGTCCACTTCTTCGATCTCCCAGCTAATTTCCATCGCATTTTTGCGGGTCAGCTCTTCCAGCAGATCTTCAATGGCTTCCTTCAGTGCCTTGTTCTGCAAAGTCGCCGGGCGGAGGTGCAGCAGGAGCGCCCTCATCTCCGCCTGCGCAGCCGCGGCCATTTCTTCCACCAGCTCGATCTGCTGGGCAGCTCGCTGCGGATTTTTTTCGATCAGTCTTTTTAAGGCTGCAGTGGTCATCGCGATGGCAAACAACTGCTGGCTGACCGCGTCGTGCAGCTCGCGGGCCAGTCGCTGCCGCTCTTCGGTGACCGCTGTATGCTTCAATTGTTCCGCCAAAGCGGCGTTGTGATTGGACAGCCGTTGCAGGGAAGCGACCTGTTCTTCCCACTGGGCCGCCAGACGGTTCAGCTGCCAGCCCAGTTCACCGATCTCGTCCTCGCCCAGCTCAGGGACGCGCGAAGACAATATGCCGCGCCCCAGGCTGGTGGCTGCCTCCCAAAGCACCTGCAGTCTCTTTTTCAGCAAATTCCCGAAAATGTAGCCTCCGACCAACCCGACGACACTTGCTGTCAGGATCGCGAATGCAAACGAGGCCAGTTGTGTTTTCCAATCCAGCTTCTCCGGCAAATAGAGATGCAGGTAGGTCGCAAGCCATCTCGTGACGTCCGGGTCCCCGGCCACCACGAAATACAGAATCAAACTGCACAAAAAGGAGGCGGTAACCGCTCCTACGGCCAGCAGCAAACCGTAGCGCACGTACTGCCATTGGATACTTGCCAACCGCTGTCGTCGCATTTGTCAGTACCCCCTAGATGTACTTGACTTTAACATCGCCGACGAGCAGCGAAATCTGTACATGGATTTTTTGCGCTTCCTGTTCGTACTGTTCGGAGCGGATCATCACGCTGCGATTGATGCCCCCCTGCCTATGGCCAAACACTTCCAGATCGCCGATGCGCACCTCCGCAGATACGGCTACTGGCATATCTACCGGAACGTAAATAGTGACGTCCCCCACCCAACCGTCGACTATCAGAAACGCTTCATCATCCATCAGCATCGCCCGGGACAGATCTATGACAACATTCCCGACTCCGTGCCAGATATGCAACTGGCTTAGCTCAAAGCGGCCGGATGTCAAGTGAAAATCACCGATCAGCGAACTGCGGGAATCTTTGGGCGACAAAATGCTGCCAGGGCCCGCGGATGAAGCAGTCCATCTGCTTCTTTCCGTTCCAAATGGATTGCGGTATCCCGCTTTCTGTCTCCAATGCCCTGATTGTTTGCCTGTTGCCGTATCTTCCGCTGAAGCAAAATTCGGATCAGCATCGGCTGCTTCGGCAGCCTCCGGTATTGTCGGCCGGATTCCTTTGTCAGCCGAACGCCCACGGATCAGCCGAAATCCAAAGTAAATGAACAAAAGCGGGATTACAAGCTGGAACAGATCATCCATGCCGATATGAAGCCACATGTCCAAAGCAATCATGATGCCGAGCCCGGCCAGCAGGCCTCCCCGAACACGCTTGTGATTTCCCCACATCTGTACGCCGAAATACACGAGAACCATCGGCCACAAATCAAAGAGGCCAAACGTGATTATATGCAAGCTGTCAAGAAAAAGGCCAATTCCTGTCAAAATGATCAAGACACCGACCGTCATTTTTTGTAAGCGGGACAATTTCACAAAGGTCTCCTCTCTTACGCCCCATGTCGGCTAATTTCCTACACTTCCGTCACGGCAAGTATAAATAAACGCAGGCGGAATATTCAACGGCGTAAATGTGGTTTCTACCCGCTGAAAGCGCGTCTGCAGCTCAGCTTTCAGTTGGAGGGAGTATTGAAACGTGATGAACAGGCCACCCGGAGCAAGGGCAGACTGGACTTCATCCAAGATCCCCGTCCGCAATTCCGCGGGAAAGTTGGCAAACGGAAGTCCGGAGATAATGGCATCAGCCTTGCCAATCCCGGCCTTACTCATGTACTCTTGCAGCTTCAGTGCCTCATCCCACATCGTGATGCCGGGAAATCGGCGAGTCAGCATTTCCCGAAACAACGGATCTCTCTCCACCAAAATGTATTTGGTATCGAGCCTTTTTTTCTTTAGAATGCTTTCCGTAAAGGCGCCTGTTCCAGGCCCCAGTTCTATAATCACGTCAGACTGATTCCAGTCCACGCTGCACAGCATCTTTTCGCATAAAAAACGAGAGCTGGGAATGATGCTTCCTACACGTCCTGGCTCCGCAAAAAATCGACGTAAAAAGACCATAAAGTCTGCCAAGGATAGAACCTCCTAGGGGAAAAGCAGCCTGCTTGGACAGGCTGCCTGGTTGCCACTTCCTATTCTACACGAGATGCCTGATTCCTGTCGTTACTCCTGAACTTTCGCAGGCTCGGCATCCTTTTTGCTTTGCAAAGACGCTTTGATTTGGGCCAGCTCCTCATCCAGATCATTCTTTTCAAGGGACTCGAGAGATTGCTCCAAACCAGCGCTGGTCTGGCGCCACTGGCCGCTCAGATTGGCTTCCGCTTCCATCCGCAGCACTTTTTCTTCCATCCGGGAAAAGCCTTTGCCGGCAGATTGATTGCCCATGCCGACAATTGCATGGTTCACTTGCTTTTGCGTTTTCGCTACTTGCGCTCTTGCCATCAGAGTGAATTTTTTCGCTCTCATTTTATAAAATTCTTCTTTCAGCTCGGCCAGCTTCTCGCGCATTTGCTGAGCGGCTTCCGATGCTGTCAGATAAAGGGCTTCGTATTCCTGGGCACGCAGCTCGTATTGCTTCTTGTCGGCCAAAGCCCGGCGCGCGAGCAGGTCTTCTCCTTCGGTCAGCGCCAGCTTCACCTGACGATCGCGTTTTTCCGCAAGCGCCACTGCCTCTTCCCATTGCTGGTGGAATTTCTTCTCCAGGGCCACTTGCTTCGCTACTGCCACTTCCACTTGTCCGATCTCCACTTCCATGTCACGCATGTACTGATTGAGCATAACCACCGGATCTTCCATCGAATCCAAAGCGTCATTCACAGAAGCCACCGTCAAGTCACGCAGTCGTTTAAAAATACCCATTTTTTAGTCCTCCTTATCATATCACAAGAAATTTGATTGTCATGTACCTTGCACTTTTCAGGTTTGTTTCATCACTTGTCATCGATATCAAGGTTGTTGCTTCTTGGCCATTCTGTGCTCCCAGCCGTCCAGAGCATCCTCTTTCAATACCTGCCGTGCCCACTGCCGCTCCCATGCTGTCGGCATGGAATCATGCGTCTTGTCACTGCGGCGGATAAAGCGGTACCCGAGGTAAATCACTCCGATAGCCAGTACGACATTGAACAGTAAATGCAGCTTGCCGATCAACATTAACAGCCCGAACAGAAAGACCAGTATCCCCCAGAAGCGGGAACCGGAGCTGCCAATCACTTTACGGGCTCCGTATAACATGATCAGCCCGGGGATCAGCACACCGAGGAAATCGCCGCCATCGATACCGAGTTGGTCCAATAAGACAAACCCTCCGGTCAGCAGCAATGCGAGTCCAAGGAGCACCTTGCCAGACCGCTCACTCATGAAATGCTTCCCTCCAATCGACTATTTGTTGGTGTGTCAACCTTATGCCTTTATTCTAGACGGGGCGAGTGTTCGACATAACGGGCGAGCGGTTGGTTTTTGCCTCCGTCCCTGGACGGATAAAGTGTCGTCCCCCAATCGGACAAGGATCCCTCTTGATTGGATTCAGCCCTTTTCCGGCGCAGGGCGAGCCGTCATGGAGAAGAAAAGTCCGACACATGGTTTCCATTACATATAGAAGAAAAATGTCGTTTGCACGGTACTGACGAAACGTTACAGCTTATGACAAAATATTGTGACGAAATCGTGAACAAACAAGGGTAGAAAAAGGAAAAGTGGGACAAGTGTTGAATTGTGTGGAGGTGCGTGTAAAAAAATATCGAAAAATAGCCGAGTTCCGCTATGCGGAAACGGGGGACCCACTATCTTTGGGGTGAATGGCTGCGCTCTCGCAGTCTAGGGCATTCCTTTCGACCGAACCCTTCAGCTAACCTCGTAGGCTCAGGAGAGGAGCAGTATCTTTTGCGCAAGACAGTAGTTTCTTTGCTTATTGCCGGATTGCTTGCAATGGGTACCGGTGCGGCGCATGCTCAGGAGGGAACCCCCCTGATGACTGTCGTCAATGATCTGTACGGTGTCCCTTACAAGTCTTCCGGAACCACGAAAAAAGGCTTTGACTGCTCCGGTTTTACACGCTATGTGTTTGATGCGCTAGGTGTAGATTTGCCTCACAATTCTTCTTCTCAGTATCAAGTCGGCCAACCGGTTAGCCGCAAAGATTTGCAGCCCGGCGACCTCGTCTTCTTCAAGACGAATGGAAGAAGCATTTCCCACGTAGGAATCTACATCGGCAATGACACGTTTGTGCACTCGGAATCTGGCAGAGGCGTCGTCAATACCAAATTGAGCGACCCCTACTACTGGAGCAAACGCTATGTAGGAGCCAAGCGAATCGCTGCTCCGGCACTCCAGGCGAAAGCCACCGACACTCCTCCAGCCAAGAAAGCGGTACAAGCGGCTTCCTTGCCTGAAGCACAACCAGAACAACAAGCGAAAGCGCCCGAGGCAGCTCAACCAGAGCAACAGCCTGGGCAGCAGGCAGCAGCTGCAGCTGAGACACCAGTTGAGACACATACAGTGCCACAGCCGGAACAACAGCCGGAAGCGCAGCCTAGCAAGTAAGTGCAAGCACAAAAATGAAAGCCAGGGACGTTAGGTCTCTGGCTTTTTCTGACGAAATTTAGCACCTGGTGTCAATAGGAAGTAACACCCGCTATTCTTCATTATATGTCCTTTTTCCTGCCGGAACACGCTGGTAACGTTTGGTTTCTTTGTCCTTCACCAGTCAAACCGTGTTATGATAGGAGAGAATACAAATATTCAGGAGATTTGAGGTTACTGGGGGAGTACCTGTGAAAGACCATATTTTGCTTGTAGACGACAATCAGGAAATCATAGAGCTTCTTGAAGATATTTTGGAAAACGAAGGGTATGAGGTCACTTCTTCAGAGAGCGGGGAGCATGCCCTTACTTTGTTGAAGCAAGGCTTGAAGCCCAATTTGATTCTTTTGGACATCATGATGCCGAATATGAGCGGCTATGAGCTGTGCTCGCAAATTCGCCGCGAATCGGACCTGCCGATCCTGTTTCTCAGTGCGAAAGGAAAAGCGGTCGACAAAGTCGTCGGTTTTGAAATCGGCGCCGATGACTATATCACGAAGCCATTCGACACGGAAGAGCTGCTCGCCCGCATCCGGGCGCATCTGAGAAGGTACGAGCGGATTCGCAAGCATACCGAAGAGCACAGCGAAAAGGACCCATCCGGCTCCTCCATTACCGTTTTGAAATTTAAAGGACTGGAAATCCACAAGGAAACGTACTCGGTGTATGTAAATGAAGAAAAAATTGACCTTTCCACCAAAGAATTTCAGTTGCTCACCTTTCTGGCCGAAAATGCCGGCATTGTGTTTACCCGCGAACAAATTTACGACCGGGTATGGGGATACGGCTACGGCTCCCTCAATACTGTGACGGTTCATATCAAAAATTTGCGGGAAAAGCTGGAACGGGAGCGGCAGTACATCAAAACGCAGTGGGGGACGGGTTACGTTTTCATCGGGGAGAAGGTGTAGATGAGCATCCGCAACAAGCTGTTCCTCTCGTTCTTCGCACTGATTGCGCTGAACCTGTTCGTTTTCAAGTTTGTCTTCGAGGATATTATTGTCGTTCAACTGAAAACGGATCGCCACAATCAATATCGCTATGAAAAGGAAACGGCTGAAAAGGTTCGCGTCAATCAGCTGCTCAGCGCCAGCAATTTCAAGGACCCGACAGACCGCAGCGAGTTGGAAAAGCAGTTGCCGGAGGATTTGGTATACAAAATGTTAGTTAAGGACGCCAACGGCAACACGATCTTCATCAAGACATCCCAGGCATACAATTTGAAAAATCCGCCGAGGAAAATAAAAAAGGAAAATACCGATCTGAAGGTTGTGGCGGAATACCATTTTCAACACGAACCGCCGAAAAAAGGCGAAACCATCATCTACTTCTACACAGATGACTCCGATATTATGGCAACAAAAGGGGTCAGCATGATGCTCTGGTACATCTACGGGAGCATTGCCCTGGTCGGACTTGTCCTGCTCGGCTTCTTCGTCCGCTGGATTCACCGGCCGGTAAACGAGCTGTCCCGCGTAACGCAGGAAATTCGCGAAGGAAAACGGCTGGTTTCGTTTACGTACCATTCAGAAGACGAATTTGGCCGTCTGTTTCGCTACTTCTCCGACATGGTCGATCAGCTCCGGTTTTCCGAAGAGCGTCAATCCGAGCTGATTTCCGCGATCGCTCACGATTTCCGGACACCGCTGACAACGATCAAAGGATACGCCTCCTACATCGCCTCAGGGCGGGTAACCGATCTGGAACGGATCAAGAAGCAGATGAAAAAGATCGAACAGAAGACGGACGATCTCGACAAGCTGCTCGACGAACTGCAGGACTTTACCCAGCAAAGTACGGAGCTGAAGCTGAACCTGAGCCGCATCCACGTCAAGAGCTTTGCAAAAGGAATCATTGAGGACTACCTGGTCAAGATCAAGGAATCGGGACTAACACTCCAGTGGAAGCTGCGCATCTCCAATGATCTGTACATCGAGGCGGACGAGACCAAGCTCCGCCGCGTACTGGAAAATCTGTTAAACAACGCCATTTACTACAACAAGCCGAACGGATCGATCCTGCTCACCTGCGACCAGCGGGAGGGGCATGTGCTCTTTTCCGTGATCGACAAGGGTGAAGGCATCTCGCAGGAGGATTTGACCAAAATCTTCACCAAGTTTTACCGCGCGGAAAAATCGCGCAATCGCAACAATGGCGGAACCGGCCTGGGCCTGACGATCTGCCAAAGCATCGTCCAGCGTCACGGCGGTTCGATTTCCGTCAGCAGCGAGCTGGGGAGGGGGAGCTCTTTTTCCTTTACGATCCCCTTTTTCCAATCTTAATTTATATAGATTTATTCTCAGTTAATATATCCTTTATAATTGTCTGGTAGATTATCTTGTATAGCATGTTGCTTTCAGTGATAAATAACCCCAGTTCGGTATCTAACACCTTAGCGGAAATTGCAAAAATGGTGGGCAGATGCCTTTTTTTTATGCAAAAAGACACGAACCGTCAATGGTCCGTGTCTTTTTCTGTGCCCTTTCGTTATTGCGACCGCGCCTCCAGCCTCATCATCAGACCGCCTTTCGGGCGAAGGGTGACAAGCGGCTCCGCTTCCACGGGCTTGCCCGGGTCGGCGAGCTGAAAGCGATACTTCTGTGCGAACGTAGCGAGCAGCAGCGCGGCTTCCATCAGGGCAAAGTTGTTCCCGATACAGATGCGCGGACCTCCGCCAAACGGAAAGTAGGCGTATTGCGGGATACGCTTCAGCAAGTCCCCCTCAAACCGTTCCGGGATGAAATCCTCCGGCCTGTCGTAGTACTTCTCGCTTCTGTGCATGACGTACTGGCTCATCATGAGCGTATCTCCGGGCTTGTACGTATGCCCCCCGATCTCCACTTCTTCGGCGACTTCCCGGTTGATCGTCCAAGCCGCCGGGTACAAGCGCAGCGTTTCGCTGATAATCTGGTTTACATACTTCAGATTCGGAATATCCTCTACCGTGGGCAGCCGTCCTCCCAACACCGCGTCCAGCTCGGCCCAGAGCTTTTTTTCCGCCTCAGGGTTGGTCGCCAGCAGATACCAGATCCAGGACATCGTGTTGGCTGTCGTCTCATGGCCTGCGACAAAGATGGTCATGACTTCGTCTCTTACCTGCTCATCCGTCATTCCTTTGCCGTCATCCTCATCTCTTGCCGCCAGCAGCATCGCCAATAGGTCAGTGCGCCCCTGATCTCCTTCACGGCGGCGCTCTTCGATGATGTTGTAAATCGTCTTGTCGAGCAGCTCGGCTGACTCGCGGAACTGCCGGTTGCTTGAGGTCGGAACGGTGAGCGGAATGTCGATGAAGGACGACGCTTTCGTCGAGACGTATTTCAGGCCCACATCGATGGCCCTGGCGATCTGGTCGGCGCCTTCCTTGAGACCTTTGCCAAACATCGTCTCTGTGATAATCGCCAGCGTCACTTTCATCATGTCTTCATGCACATCGCGTACATCTCCTGCTTTCCAGTCATCCATCAAGCTTATCGCCTGCTGGACCATGGACTCGCCGTAGGTCGCGATCCGCTCGCGGTGGAATGCCGGCTGCATCAGCCTGCGCTGGCGTATGTGCTTCTGTCCTTCGCTGGTGAGGATGCCGTCACCGACGACCGCCCGGGCGACCTGCAAGCCTTTTCCTTTGCGAAAATGGGCCTGCTTGCTCACCAGAATTTCCTTGATCATGTCCGGATTGCTGATCAAATACACATGCCGCGAGGGGCCAAAGCGAAAGTGGGCCACATCGCCGTGTTCTTTCGCAGCTTCGCGCAGGAAGCGGAGCGGGTCCCGGCGAAAGGCGAGCAGGTTGCCCGAGATCGGCAGTCCTTTTGGGCCAGGTATGGTGGTTATATTCACGATCATTCCCCCATTCTCAGTCGTGTTTTTCCCAATACTGTTTGTAGTATCCAACCAGTCTGGCCGTTTATACCATGAGTGCCATGTCTGAGAGAAATGACTGTCGATGTTGCTGTCGGAGGAGGTCTCGCAACCACCGAGGACACGGACAATGGACTGAACTGCCGTAAACCATCAAAATGTGGATACAAGGATTCGGGCAATAAAAAAAATCGCCCGAACTCGGCGAGCGATTTGGATTGTTTCAGGATAGCGGTCTGCTGTGTGCCTGAAGCAGATTTGAGGATACGAGCCGCTCGCGCACCTTGATGCCGATCCAGGCAGCCAGGACGGCTTTGACGACACCTACCAGCAGGAATGGTACGGCTCCTCCGGCAAAAGCCTTGTCCCACGGAATGTCCAGAACGTACTTGAGCTGGACCGACCCGAAGATGAGCGTAATAATCATGCCGACAATATTGGCGACCAGAGCCCATGTAAAGGTAAAACGCGTTTTTTCGAGAATGAGACCAGTGGCAAAAGCCGTAAAAATAAAGCCAAAAATGTAACCGCCGGTTTTGTCCACCAATACCTGTGGTCCACCGCTAGCACCTGAGAATACAGGAAGGCCTACTGCACCCAGCAGGACGTAGATGAGAATCGCTACGGTCCCCCACCTGCTCCCCAGAATCGTCGCGGTAAAGCCGACAGCCAGCGTCTGACCCGTAATCGGAATAAGCGGCAGCGGAATCGTAATTTGCGAAAAGACAGCCGTTACAGCGGCAAAGATGGCAGAAAGCACCAGCCATTTCAATCGTTCGTTTCTCATGATAGCCTCCATTTTGTCAACTTAAAAATAAAGTGCGTTAACAAAATGATACTGCCTGTTTTTCTGCTTGTAAACAGTTACTTCACGATCTTTTCGCAAGGACGGCATGCAGTTGTGTGAGCGATGCGATTGTATGATCCACCAAGCCGCGGAGATCCTCGATGTTGCCCTCGTCGATTTTGCGATGAAAGTCGAGTGTGATCTGGTTTTCGTACTGTTTGGGCGGCCAGTGGAGCTGATACTCGTCCAGCTTGGCTTTAATGGTTTGCGTTATGTACGGCCGATTCCCCCAGATATCATTCAGCATCTGCGCCACGGCTTCTGTCTCCCGCTGCACATCGGTGACTGTCATGAAAAAATGGATGCAGATCGTACAGCCGATATGCTCTGTCAAAGGCTGCTCCAGCTGTTCGGCCGCAATATCGGCAAGCGACGTACGCAGCTGCATCTGGGCGAAGACACCCTTTGCCTCCCCGAATTCGTCTGCCAGCCGAAAATCGATCTGAAACTGCCTGTGGAACGTCGCCAGATCCATGGTGTCCGAACGCCCGATAATCGTGATGCTGCCTTCAAAGTCCCTGTCGTACACGGCTCCTTCCAGCACCACTTTGATATTGTCAAAAACAAGCGGGTGAAACATGTCCGCTCCTCCTTTTCCCTTGCACCTCTTTCTCCATAGAGTGCCCCTAAATTCTTTTCATTGCAAGCGAAGTCTCAAGTTCAAGAGCATGCCAGCTTTACGCTCTGTTATAATAAGCTCATTCATCACTGCGATCCCTGAAAAAGAGAATCCGTTGTTGTGAGGAGGTTTTTTCATGAATGCATTCGATACCATGCTGGACCGGTATGCGTCATTGGCGGTAAAAGTCGGCGTAAATGTGCAGCCTGGACAGACTCTGGTGATCACCGCTTCCCTTTCCTCCGCCGATCTGGTGCGAAAAATTGCACGAAAAGCGTACGAAGCAGGGGCAAAAGACGTACATATGGAATGGCGCGATGACGAGCTGACACGGATGAAGTACGATCTCGCACCGGACGAGGCCTTTCATGAGTATCCGCTGTGGAAAGCAAAAGGGATGGAAACGATGGCAGAAGAAGGGGCGGCCTTTCTCAGCATCATCGATTCCGATCCGAATCTGTTGAAGGGCGTTCACCCCGAGCGTCTGGCTGCCGCGAAAAAGTCAGCCGGTCAAGCGTTAAACAAATTCCGCAGCTATACGATGAGCGATCAGGTGAGCTGGTCCGTGATCGCCGCACCGAACCCTGCCTGGGCGGCGATGGTCTTCCCCGACCTTCCCGAGCAGCAGCGAATCGTGGCGCTCTGGCAGGCCATTTTCCGCGCTACCCGCGTCGATCAGGACGATCCGGTTCAGGCCTGGAGAGAACATCAGGAGAATCTGAACCAAAGAGTCGAATATCTCAATGCGAAGCAGTACCACGCCCTGCACTACAAGGCGCCGGGTACCGACCTGACGATCGAACTGCCGACATCTCACATCTGGATCGGCGGAGGCGGCGTAAACGCCAAAGGGGTCCCCTTCATGGCCAATATGCCGACAGAAGAGGTTTTCACCGCTCCGAAGAAGACGGGCGTTTCCGGTGTCGTACGCAGCACGAAGCCGCTCAGCTACAACGGAAATCTGATCGAGAATTTTTCGCTCACCTTTGAAAACGGTCGGATTGTCGATTTCTCTGCGGAAACGGGCTATGAAGTATTGCAGCAGCTGATCGAGATGGACGAAGGCTCCCATTATCTCGGGGAAGTCGCCTTGGTTCCGCATCAGTCTCCGATTTCCCAGTCAAATATGATCTTCTTCTCCACGCTCTTTGACGAAAACGCCTCCAACCACCTCGCGATCGGGAATGCCTACCCCGTCTGCATCGAGGGAGGAACCAGCCTGTCGCCTGAGGAGCTTGACAGGCGAGGCATCAACACCAGCCTGGCTCATGTCGATTTCATGATTGGATCAGATGAAATGGACATCGACGGTATTGCTGCCGACGGTACGAGAGAGCCTCTGTTCCGCGGCGGCAACTGGGCCTTCTAGCATGTTTTTAATCGGAATATTGGTCGTAGTCGCGATCGTGGCAGAAATTTTCCACCGGTTGAATCCGTGGAAAAAGCCGGAGCCGCCCTACGAAGAGCTTATCGAAAAGATCAAGCAGGCTGACTGGTACCAGGAGCTGTGGCAGGATGAAGCGTGCCGCCACGTGCTGGAAACTGATCCTCACGTACTCGCTTATTACTCGGGAACGTATGAAGCAAAACGGCTGCTCGAAAATCGCGGTTTTCAGCTCGGCTTGATCGATTACGTCAAGGAACAGGCAGAAAAAGTCGTTTTGAACAAAAGGTAGCGAAAACGAGAAGACTTGTCTTCCCCAAACCGATTTGAAAAAAAGATGGATAGAGTCGACAGAGACATTTCTCTGCTGCTCTATCCATTTCTTTGCAAGCGCTGAATTCTTTCTATATACATGGCAGTTGCTCCTCATATGCTATCGCGGGGCTGCCTATTTCTTTGTGTGATAATACAGGTATGCATCGTGTGTGGCCTTTTCCTGGCAAGCAAAGCACTCTGTCATATAAGACTCGGCCTGCTCGACCATCGTTTGGCCGCAAGCTGCGCAGCATTTCGATTCGAGATTGCGAAAGAACGTCGTGATTGGCGTCATGACCATAACCCCCCGATTTTGTTCGTTGAGGTTATTGTATTATAACAGCACTTGTTTTATAAAACTTTGTTATAAAACATTATGCTGTATTATCACAGACTTGCTCGCTCTCGCTTCTGTTTGCTCCTGTTTTCTCTGTATTAGCACTTTTTTGACTATTCCTTACTGTATTACAACAATTGTTTGTACCATAATTTCAGGCATCCCGGGCCTAGATCAGCAGATTAAACAGATACGGATCATGGGTAATTTCCACATAGCGGATGCCGTGCTTTTTCATCCGATCGATCAAGGGCTCGTAATCCTCCTGAGACTTCAGTTCGATCCCGACCAGTGCAGGGCCGTTGTCCTTGTTGTTCTTTTTTGTGTACTCAAACCGGGTGATATCGTCATGCGGCCCCAGTACCCCGTCGATGAACTCGCGCAAGGCTCCGGCACGCTGCGGGAAGTTGATGATGAAGTAGTGCTTCAGCCCCTCATACAACAGCGAGCGTTCCTTGATCTCCTGCATCCGGTCGATATCGTTGTTGCCGCCGCTGATGATGCAGACGACGTTTTTCCCTGCGATTTGCTCCCGGTACAGATCAAGAGCCGCAATCGGCAGGGCTCCGGCTGGTTCCACGACGATGGCATTTTCATTGTACATCTCCAAAATAGACGTGCAGACCTTCCCCTCCGGAACAAGCACGATGTCGTCCAGCACTTCCTTGCATATTTCCCGCGTAAGCTGTCCCACCTGCTTGACCGCCGCTCCATCCACGAACTTGTCGATTTCGTCAAGCGTAACCACATCATCGTGGGCCAGCGCTTCTGTCATGGAAGCCGCTCCCGCAGGCTCCACGCCGATGATCCGCGAGGACGGGCTGATTCCTTTTACATACGTTCCCACACCTGCGGCAAGCCCTCCGCCGCCGATGCTCATGAAGACATAATCGACAGGCTCGTCCATGTCGTTCATGATCTCTGCCCCTACCGTCCCCTGTCCGGCCACTACGTACGGATCGTCAAACGGGTGGACGAAGGTCATGTTTTCCTGCAGACAAAATGTCATGGCTTCCGCAAACGAGTCGTCAAACGTGTCTCCGCCCAAGACAACATCCACGTAGTCTCCGCCAAACAGCTTGACCTGTGTTACCTTCTGCCTGGGCGTCGTGGCCGGCATGAAAATCGTGCCGCGAATCTGCAATAGCTGGCAGGAATAGGCCACACCCTGCGCGTGGTTGCCTGCGCTGGCGCAAACGACACCCCTTTGGCGTTCTTCGTCGGACAAATTGCGGATGAGATTGTACGCCCCTCTGATTTTGAAGGAACGGACTACCTGCAAATCCTCTCGTTTCAGATACACATGACAGCCGTACCGTTCCGACAGCCGCTTGTTTAGCTGCAGCGGCGTTTTTGCGATCACATCCTTCAGTACGTGATTGGCAACGATGATATCTTCCATACTTACTGTTTTCATGGTCTTGCTCCTCTCCTGGTGCACACCCTGTTTCTTTTTCGAAAAGAAGAAAGCCCCCGCCGTCGGCCAGCTGTGCAAAAATTGCGCACGACTGGCTGAGGCGAGGGCATCGCGGTACCACTCAGCTTCTCTGTTTCCTTGCGAAAAACAGACTTTGAGAGTCTCCGGTGAAATCTAGAGACTCCGCCGGATAACGGTGGCGGCTTCCGTTGTCCTTTACTCGGATCGCATCCGCGAAACTTTCAAGAACACAGCTCCAAGGTGATTTTCACAGCAAGCTGACGTCCATCCTTTCAGCACAGGGGGATGGCTCTCTGCGCGTCGCCTTTGCTCCTACTCTTCCTTTTCTACGCTTCTTTTCGTCCTTACGTAATATTTTAAATTAGTTAAAAATTATAGATTTTTGTCTGCTCTTTGTCAATAGGATGTGCTTATTTCAAGGGAACAGGTCTATCATGAGTCCGAGCAAAAGGGAGCCACTCAAAAGGGCTCAACTTAAAAGGCTCAACTTAGAGGTCGCAACCAGCTTTTTATAAAAAGCGGAGAATGCTTGCCGCATCCTCCGCCTTCTTGTGCGCTCAGTTGCTTCCGGGGTTTCCCCTCGGTTTGCTTACACTGCCTTGCTATTTGCTTACACTGCTTTGCATCTTGCCTACACCGCTTCGCAATTTGCTTATGCGGCTTCACAATTTGCTTATACGGCTTCGTAAATCGTTTCGTAGCGCTTGCCGATTTCTTCGTCGGTCAGGCCTGCTTCACGCAGACGATTGATCAGAGCGGTCGCCCAGATTTCGCAGCGCTGTGCCATTTTGGCGTACTTCTTGGCTTCCTTGGTCTTGCGCTTGGAACGGTCTTCCCCGTTGGACTTCAGGTTGTCTAGGATGAACAGCATATGCATGGTGTCGTCCTCGCCCAGGCCGGTCCAGTTGTCGTTCAGGAACGCTGTCACCTTTTTATAGTAACCGTCAAACTCTTCAAAGGAAATTTCCGTGTCCATATTTAAGTATTCCTTCATTTTGTCAAACAGCTCTTGCATCCTCCGTCACAACTCCCTCAATTTTCTCTGCCCTATTATAGCAAAAAGAGAGAGCGCACGAAAGCTGGCATTACTTGTCAAGCTGGATGGGAACTTCCCAATTGAGGTCGCGGTACTGACGCTCCTGAATGCCGTAGGTGATGGTCAGCTCCTTCGGCTGCTTCTCGAGGCCGCTTATGAATAGAGCACTCTTGATTTGCACGCGTCCGTCTTTATCGCGGGTATACTCTCCGTCGCCGTTGTCCATGCTCATACGGTATACGTTGCCTTTGTCGTCTGTTGCCTTCCAATCGGTAATATATACGATGTCATTCGGCAGGGTTGCTTCAAACTCGATGATTCCGCCTTTGCCACGAGACTCGTGCCTTCCGAACCTCTCCTTTTCTTCCGTCGTCTTCAGGTGGAATTTGCTGAATGTAAAGGTGCTTCCGCTGTTTTTAACCGTCACCGGCTGTTTGCTTAATTCATCGAGAGAAATCTTGGCCTCAAAGGACGCCGGTTCATTCAGATAAATCGAGTGAAGCTTGAAGGTCAGCTTTTCATGGCCTGTAAACGGTGCAAAACCGTCCCACCACACCCTTCCTTGTCCTTCGCCTTTTCCTTTGCCTTTGCTGGTGTTGCGCACCTCATTTTTTCTAATGCCGTTCAAGGTTTCGAACATGGTATCATCCCGACCTGCGATCAGATTCCCCTTTTCGTCAAGAATTTCATAGGCCAGACCGTAATCAGTCAAGTAGTACTGCATCAGTTCTCCAGGAGTTAACCGCATTTCCTTCCTGGGCCCCTCAGGCGCATCATTCCAGCCTTTCTCCTCGATCAGCTTCCTATACTCCTTGTTTTTCTGTTCGTTCCAAGCCGTCTCTAGGGTAAGCAGACTGGCGCTGGGAACGGTCATGATGTTATCCAGCTTGATGACGACCCCCTGCGGCGAAGTATACTCCTGATTGATCACTACCGTTTTCGCCACTTCTTTAGCCTTTTTCATATCGATGGGAATATCGAGCTTCCACGAGCCTTCGGTGTCCATGATTTTATTGAACTCAACGCCGACCGTAAGCTCGTCTGGCACTTTCTCTACTGAGTCAAATATGTCATACAAATCCTGTCTGACAAGCATGTAATCCCCGTATTTCCCACGTGCCCAGCCATCTCCCTCGGGATTCAGGTCGTTGCCGGCCTTGTCTGTAAGCGTAAAGCTCTCTTCGTAATTGCCCGCCTTGAAATCCAGCTTCTTTCCATCCTTATCGACAATCTCAAAGATCAGGGCAATGCGCGTCGGATCGGCGAGCACTTCCTTGACGGTCACGGTGTAGCCTTTATCCGTTACCTGCTTGTTGATTTGCTGGGCGTAGCCCTCGACCGCTGCTTGTTTCAAGCCCCCGTCCACATCTTTAACAGTATTGAACAAACTGTTTACGTAATTGGCAAACGTCGGCGAAACCATCGTTCCGAATGTAACGGCAGCCGTAAGACCGGCTACGGCAATCGCTGTCTTCTTCATAATATCCATGCTCCTTTTTTTCCACGTTTTTCTTTTGTTCCTGCTTTTCTCTTGCCTGGCAATATCCTCCATGACCAGCTCTGTAAAACGAGGAGAGAGCAGCTCCTCTGCCAGCAGTTCTTCCGCTTCTGGCGTACCCTCCATGATGTGAGCCAATTCTTCCTGACAAGGGATGCATTGATCGACATGCTGCTCCAGCCTGGCTGATTCCAGCGGGGAGAGCTTCCCGTCGAAATACGGCTTCAACTGGTCAGATTTGTGACATTTCATACAAGGAAGTCCCCCCTTTCTCCAAGCTCTCCCGCAGCTTCTTCTTCGCCCGGTGAATCCGCATCTGGACAGTCGTCATCGGAAGCGCCAGCGCCTCGCTGATCTCCTTGTAGCTGAGCTGGTCGATGTAGCGCAGCACGAACACTGACCGGTATTCCTCTTCCAAGTCCATAATCCGGCGGAGAAGCACCTGTTTCTGCTCTTTTTGCAAGAAAGCTTCCTCCGGCGTCTCCATTTCGATCAGTTCCACTTCTTCGCCAGTGGTTTTAACGGTGCGCTTCCGCCGTCTGAGTTCATCCAGACAGTGGTTGGCAGCAACACGGTAGAGCCACGCTGAAAAATTGCGGTCCTGTTGAAACTTGCCTAGTTGGAAATACGCCTTCGTAAAAACCTCCTGGGCCAAATCCTGGGCATCCTGCTTCTGTCCAATCATCCGGTACAGGTAGGCAAATATTTTTCCTTTATACTTGTCGACAAGTCGTGCATAGGCTTGCTGGTTTCCCCCTAGCACCAGACGAACGAGCTCGTTATCGTCCTGCATGTTTTTCTTTTCCTCCTATGCAAAAGGCTTGCTGCGCAGCGATTGCCTTTTTGCCAAAACAGGTCTGCAAATTTTCCCTAACGGAAATGCCGCTGTTCCAGACGCCATTGTCCCGCTGGCTTCCGATAACAAATTGGCTGATCCCTTTTTGCATCCAGGTTATCGTCGCCGCTCCTCAGGCATGCGGCTGATACTGGCAGACTGTTTGGCTGTGTTCATGAAGTATAACGAACGTTTTCATCCTTTTCTTTCAAATCTTAGGGAAATTTTTAGGGAGGCTCTTGAACGAGTATGCTTTCTGATGTTTTAACGTTAGGGGGGAGTAGGAGGATTACAGCAGGTGGAGGCAGTTCGCGTGCCGGTGCGGAAAGACAATAACAAAAAAAGAGGGACATCACGCCCTCTTTTTCGTCGAAATTTGATATTCACGCGGGAGGGGAGAAATTTTACAACTCCCCCCGCAATTTCGCTGCCCTATTCTTGCAAAAAGAGAGCGAAAGCTTGCCTTACTTGTCAAGCTGGATGGGTACTTCCCAGTTGACGTCGCGGTACTGGTGTTCCTGAATTCCGTAGCTGATCGTCAACTCCTTCGGCTGCTTTTCCAAGCCGTCTATGAACAGAGCGCTTTTAAACTGCACGCGTCCGTCTTTGCCGCGGATGTACTCACCGTCGCTGTGGTCCATGCTCACACTGTATACGTTGCCTGCCTCGTCTTTTGCTTTCCAATCGGTGATGTAGACGATGTCCTTTGGCAGGGTTGCCTCAAACTCGATGATCCCGCCTTTCCCCTCCGACTTGTACCCTCCGATCTTTTCCTCTTCTTCCGTTGTCTTCAGGTGGAATTTGCTAAAGGTAAAGGTGCTTCCGCTGTTTTCAACCGTCACCGGCTGCTTGTTCAATTCATCGAGGGCAATCTTGGCCTCGAAGGAAGCCGGTTCATTCAGATAGATCGAATGGAGCTTGAAGGTCAGCTTTTCATAGCCTGTAAACGGTGTAAATCCGTGCCACCACTCCATTGTTTGGCTATCGCCCTCTCCTCTTCCTGAACTTATGCTGTGTACGCTATTTTTTTCAATACCGTTCAAAGTCTTGAAAAACGTATCATCCCGACCGGCGATCCGATTTCCCTTTTCGTCGAGAATTTCATACGCCAGATTATAGCTAGTCAAAAAGTCTTGCATAATCTCTCCAGGGGTTAACCGCATTTCCTTCCTTGGCTCCTCTGGCGCATCATTCCAGCCTTTCTCCTCGATCAGCTTCCAATACTCCTTGTTTCTCTGCTCGTTCCAATGCGTCTCCAGGCTGAGCAGACTGGCGCTGGGCACGGTCATGATGTTGTCCAGCCTGATGACGACTCCCTGCGGGGATGTGTACTCCTGATTGATCTCTATCGTTTTTGCCACTTCTTTTGCCTTCTTCATATCAATAGGGATATCCAGCTTCCATGATCCTTCGGTGCCCCGGATTTTATTGAACGCAAATCCAACCGTAAGCTCGTCAGGTACCTTCTCTGCACTGTCGAATACGTCACGCAGGTTTTTGCTAATAAGCATGTAATCCCCGTATTTTCCCCATCTCCAGCCATCTCCCTCGGGATTCAGGTCTTTCCCGGCATTGTCCGTAAGCGTAAATTCCCCACCGTATTCGCCTGCCTTAAAGTCAAGCTTCTTTCCATCTTTATCGACCATTTCAAAGATCAAAGCGATACGCGTCGGATCGGCGAGCACTTCCTTGACAGTTACAGTGATGCCTTTGTCTGTCACTTTCTTGCCTACTTCCTGTACGTAGCCTTCGGCCGCCGCATTTTTCATGCCGCCGTCCGCTTGATTTACGGTATTGAACAAACTGTTTACGTAATTGGCAAACGTCGGTGAAACCATCGTTCCGAATGTAACGGCAGCCGCAAGACCGGCTACGGTAATCGCTGTCTTCTTCATAATATCCATGCTCCTTTTCTTCCAATTGATTGGTTTATTCAAGGCAACCTGCATTCGTTCATCCTGCGCCTGAAAGGGAAATGGAAGATGCGCAAGCTTGTTTGCCACTTCCTCCGTGAACGCATCCGGCAACGGCGGGATGTCCCCCAAAACCCGGATCTCTCGCAGTTCTCCTCCGATCTTTTCCAACTCGCTTTGGCAGTAGCTGCATTCTTCAACATGACGTTCTACCAGCAGGCTCTCCGAGTGAGGCAGGTCGTCGCTCAGATATGCCTTCAGTTGATTAGACTTCACGCACCTCAACAGGACCACCACCTTTCACGGGAATCATATACTGTCGCAATTTTTTATGTGCCCGAAAAATCCGCATCTGCACCGTCGTTACCGGAATGGACAGGACTTCTGCAATTTCCTTGTAGCTTAGCTGCTCTACATAACGAAGGAGCAAAATGACCCGATGATCGTCCTCCAGTGCCAGCAGTTTCTCGTGCAGCACTTCATGTTGCTCTTTGGCCAGCAAAATTCGTTCAGGTGTATTCTCATGAACCAGTTCGCTTTCTTCCGCTGTTGTCGCAGGCAGGCGCTTTCGCTTTCGCAGCTCATCCAGACAATGATTGGCGGCAATCCGAAACAGCCAGGCAGAAAAGCGGAAGTCCGGCCGATAATCGCCAATTTTGCAATACGCCTTGATAAATACCTCCTGCGTCAAGTCCTGAGCATCCTGCGAGTGGCCGATCATTCTGTACAGAAATGCGTAGATTTTCCCTTTATAGCGCTCGACAATCTCTGTGTACGCCTGTTTGTTTCCCCTTCGAAGCTGTTCGATCAGCTCCCATTCCTCCTGCATGTGGTATCCTCCCATCCAAAAAGGTGACTGCGCAGTTTTTAGCCTTTTTGTCTGTTCATCAGCTATAACGGATAAACCGGAATTATCTTTCTCCCTATTTCCATCATTTTTTTCTGCAATGGATCAAATGAGTACGAAACAGCTTCCTCCCTCCCGAGGAAAAAGCCATTCTTGCCCTGCCTGCTTGCCAAGCTTGGGTCAGAGGGCTGAGACAAGGTATAATAGAATCATCACAAAGTAAGGAGAGCTGCACCCCATGAAGTCACCTGGCAAGCATCAGAATAACACTCGTCCCAGAAATGATAAACAACCGGACGCAAAACTCGCGGTCGGCCAGCAGATGACCCTGACGATCAAAAGTCTGGGTATCAACGGAGAAGGCATCGGCTATTTCAAGCGAAAAATTGTGTTCGTAGAAAAGGCGCTGCCAGGTGAGGTAGTCCATGCAGAGGTAACCGAGGTAAAGGAAAAATACGCAGTCGCCAAGCTGCTGCGTGTCGTAGAAAAATCGCCGGCTCGCGTCGAACCGCCCTGTCCCGTGTATGAACAGTGCGGCGGATGCAGCCTCCAGCATATGGACTATCAGGCACAGCTCGCCTCCAAACAGGAGCTGGTCATCGAATCGCTGCGAAAGTACGCCCGTCTGGAAAATCCCCCGGTAGCCCCGACAATCGGTATGGACAACCCTTGGGGCTACCGCAACAAGGCACAGTTTCAGGTCGGCAGACAGGACGGAAAGCTGGTGGCCGGACTGTATCAGACCGGGTCTCATCAGCTTGTGGACCTGGAGACCTGCCAGGTGCAGCACGAAGCTACTACGACCATTGTTCGCACGGCAAAAAAGGTCATCGAGGAACTGGGAATCCCCGTCTACGATGAACGGAAGCGGACGGGCGTGATCCGGACGGTGGTGGCACGTGTGGCGTTTGCCACCGGTGAAACGCAGCTGACGCTTGTGACGGCCACACCTGACATTCCGCGAGTCAAGGAGCTCATCCTCGAGCTGCGGACGCGCCTGCCTGAGCTGGTCAGCATCGTGCAGAACGTCAATCCGAAAAAGACTTCGGTCATCTTTGGCGATACGACCCGCGAGCTGTGGGGGCGGCCGTCCATCGCCGAAAAGCTGGGCGAGCTTTCGTTTGACCTGTCGGCCCGGGCCTTTTTTCAGCTGAATCCGGAGCAGACCCGCAAGCTGTACGACGAAGTAAAAAAAGCCGCCGGACTGACCGGCAGCGAGCTTTTGCTGGATTTATACTGCGGGACGGGAACGATCTCGCTTTGGCTGGCCCCGTATGCACGTGAGGTTCGGGGTATTGAGCTGATCCCCGAGGCGGTGGAGGATGCCCGGACAAACGCCGAGCGCAACCGGGCCCAGAACGTACAGTTTCATGTAGGCCGCGCCGAGGTGCTGATGCCCAAGTGGGCCAAGCAAGGGATAAAGCCGGACGTCGTCGTGGTGGACCCGCCTCGAACGGGGCTGGACGACGCTTTGATCCGTTCGCTGCTGGAGGTACAGCCGAAGAAGCTTGTTTATGTATCCTGCAATCCGTCTACACTGGCGAAGGATATTGCCAAGCTGTTGGCCGAGTATGAGCTGGTGCAGGTGCAGCCGGTGGATATGTTTCCGCATACGGCGCATGTGGAGTGTACAGTGTTACTTAAATTAAAAGGGGCTTCCGATTAAGCCCCCTGCAATAGTTCGCCCATTTCCTGAGGGTGGGCGATGTTGTAGTGAATCTTGATAGTGCCATCTTGATGGACTTCTATCTTTTCAATTAGTTGATGGAGCAATTGTTTTAGAACTTGCTTAGCATCAATGTCAAGCTGTGCAAACAACGCAATTTTCTTCTGAAAGGCACGGAACTGCTCTTCCGTGTCTTTTTGAGTTTCGAGAACATTCCTACGCCACGAAAAGGTGCATCAACTTGTGGGTAAAAGACAAAGTCCTGATGGCAAATCCCCAAGTGTTGTCTTCAGCTGACAAAATTTATATTTCCTCTAAAATGTGTATGATTCTCCGTCATTGGGCACTAAAACATTAGA
Source organism: Brevibacillus sp. FSL K6-6036 (assembly GCF_037964015.1). NCBI lineage: Bacteria > Bacillati > Bacillota > Bacilli > Caryophanales > Paenibacillaceae > Brevibacillus > Brevibacillus sp. FSL K6-6036. The sequence continues at coordinate 990,469 of NZ_CP150173.1, read as the reverse complement.
AGAAATTCCTTTTTCGGTCGTAAAGCTTCTCAATTCTTCCCTTGATAATGTCCAATGATTTACTGCTTCCATATGGACAGAAATAATTTTTGCGTTAGGGGCGGCATTATAAACATTATAGATGTCCTCTTTCCCCATAACTAAAGAACCACCTTGAAGGAATTGATTATCTCCTCCATTTACAACAATGATTTCCGGTTTGTGTCTTTCGATTGCTTCCTGAACACCTTCATACCAAACTGTATCTCCAGCAATATACAATGTTTTCTCGCTTGGGTGCTTAAAGACAACACCGCACACATGTCCAGCAAGTTGTAATATTTCTCCTCTTCCGTGTTCGCCTTTTGTTTTAACTAATTGAATATCTCCAAAAGCTGAATTTTCTTGTAGCACTCCTACATTTTGGAAACCAGCGTTTCCGACTTCTGTTGCGTCTTCTTCATTTTGTACAAACATTTTAATATCCTTTGGTAAGACCTCTTTAGCCGTGTCGTCCCAATGGTCTAAATGCAGATGAGTGACAACCACAGCATCTAAGTTGCTTATAATATTGTCAACCGAGGTTGGTAAGCCAACCAAAGGATTGTTTTGATCTTGTCGTAACGAATTAGGGAAAGGTGGGTAAATACCTTTTTCCCCCAAAAAAGGGTCGATTAAAAACTTCTTCCCTGCATACTGGACAACAAGTGTCGCATTTCGAATCAGTTGTATTTTCATGTGCAATGGACTCCTTTTTTGATTCGGGTATAGTTTGCTCAACGGTGACTATCAAATACATGTTCCCTTTCTCAACTTTAAATAAGGGTTACTGTATAATAAAATGATAAATGATATCTTGAATGTAATCGATGCTTCGATGAAACACTTTTTCAATATATCCGTTCACGGTGAAAGGATTAATATATGCAACTTGATCAAACTGATTATCAGATCCTTCGGTTACTAACCGAAAATTCAAGGATTCAATGGAAAGACTTAGGTGGACAAATTCATATGACTGGACAAGCAGTAGGCAATCGTATCAAAAAACTTGAGGAAAGCGGTGTAATTACAGCCTACTCCCTCATAATCGATGAAATGAAACTAGGGCTTGTTTTTACAGCATTTGTAATTATTCATATGAAAACAGCAAATCATGATTCGTTTATTCGTTTTATAACCGATCAAAATGAGGTAGTGGAAGCACACCGAATCTCTGGTGAAGGCTGTTACCATTTAACGATAAAAGTTTCATCCCAAGATCAACTGAACCTTTTTCTTAATAAACTTCTCGATTATGGGAACTACAGTTTGAATCTGTCCATACAAAAAATCAAACAAAGCAGTACGTTGTCCGCCGCACTAAATAAATAACAAGCGCTTTGTTATTACTACAAACTCAGAGCAAACACTATTCCTTCGGACACAGACACATTTGTTGTCACTGTCTACTTGACACATGTGGAGGCGGTATCTCTGTTGGTGAAAAAAGAAAATGGGAGATGGATCGGCGGGAAAATGCAGAGGGGGAACCAGCGTCAAAATATCAAAGGAGGCAAAATATGATGAAAATCATTGTCACCAGCATATTCGTAGACGACCAAGACAAGGCACTCGAGTTTTATACTGAAAAGCTGGGCTTTGTAAAAAAGCATGACGTTCCCGCAGGAGAATTTAGATGGATAACGCTTGTTTCTGCCGAAAAACAAGACGGTACCGAGCTTGTACTCGAACCGAACAACCACCCTGCCGCCAAAGAGTATCAACAGAGGTTATTAGCCGATGGCATTCCAGCAACGATGTTTGGCGTTGCCGATATTCAAAAAGAGTACGAACGATTAATCGCCAAAGGCGTAACGTTTACAATGGAACCGACAAAAATGGGCGAAGTCACAATAGCTGTCTTCGACGATACATGCGGCAACCTGATTCAAATCTTGCAGCAGTAACTCCATGACGAAGTGACCTAGTTCTTAACAACTTTACGGGTAAGTTTGGTGAAGTGTTTTTTGCAACCGAAAGCAGTATGCAGAACCACTCTCAATAAAGCTGATGGCTCGGTGAACATTCATCATAAATTCACCCCTACCCTCTTCTTTCGGCTTCATTTACAGTGACCGACACTCAAGCCATGTAGAGGCATCTGTGAGGCTTGCCTGATTTGAGAGCTGAAAAATAGGAAAGCACTTCAGCCGTGTACGCTCTCGTGCTTTCCTATCAAACGTAAATATTATGAGGGGAAGTAGCCCTTTTTAAATATTTCGTACCATTCATTCAATTCATCGCCTTCTAATACACCCAATCTCTCCAGGATATGCCTTGAAAACTCCAATGCACCGCTCCCATTCGCAGTGATGAGATTCTCGTCACGGACAGACTGCGCATCTACATAATGCTGATCCCCTCTGTAGTTCGGAGCTCCTTGCTTCAAATAAGGCAACGTATTGCCTGTATGTTTATGATTATCCAAATATCCGTGGTTTCCCAAGAAAGTGGTCGCATCGCAGATCGCCGCGACAGGAATATCCTTGCTCACACAATAGTCAACGATTACTTTTGCTTGCTGATTCTTTGCTTCTCTCCATCCCGTTCCACCAGGGATGATCAACATTGCGATATCGAGATTCGGATTGAATTCGCCTACGCTGTAATCAGGAAGGACTGTTAATCCCCCCATCGAAACCTTGGGCTCCCGATCAATCGCGATCGTCTTTACACGATATCCTGTTTCTGGCTTGTTCAGCTCTGAACTGACGTAGCTTGCCTCCCAATCAGCAAAACCATCCGTTATAAAAATCAACACTTCCTTCAAAGTGATTCCCTCCTTGGTAAAGTTTTGTGCAACTTAATAGTAAACCAGCTTCACTGACAAGCATGGTCAGGCAAGATAAGTTTTCTTTGAGCCGATATCATTCCTCTTTTCTAACACGATACTCCCTGTAACCTCCATACATGTGGAGTGCTGTAGTTGTCACTTTTCAGCCGCTACAGCCCCCCGGTTTTGCTCCCCCCACTGCTTCATCTGGAGAATGATCGGCGTCAACGTTTGACCTAAGTCGGTTAAGGAATATTCCACCTTGGGAGGCACCTGCTGATAGACCTCCCGGTGAATGATGCCATCCTCTTCAAGCTCGCGAAGCTGCAGCGTAAGCATCCGCTGGGTGATATTCGGGCAGATTCGCCGAAACTCATTGAATCGTTTGGGCCCGTCAATCAAATGATATAACAGGATTCCTTTCCACTTGCCCCCAATGACGCTCAATGTAAATTCAACGGGACATCCTTGGCTGGAAGGACCTAATCCGATAGACATCTTCCCCATCCTGCTTCCTCCCTGGTATAAAAATTGATACTACCTATCAAAAATGTGCGTACTTACGTAGACCCAATATAACTCTTATAATCGACTGTGAAAAGATGGATATTCAACAGAAATGGAGTGGATGATCGCATGAATAAAGAACAGATTTTGGAGGCGTATCGCTTCCGGCACGCCTGCAAAGAGTTCGATCCCGGACGGAAAATTTCCGAGGAAGATTTCGCTTTTGTACTGGAAACAGGACGCTTGTCTCCGAGCTCTTTCGGTTTTGAGCCCTGGAAATTCGTCGTGCTGCAAAACCAAGACATACGTGAAAAGCTGCTGCCGGTCACCTGGGGAGCACAGCGGTCGCTTCCAACAGCGAGCCATTTTGTCATTATCCTGGGACGGACGAAGGAGGATCTGCTGGCGGATTCACCATACATCCAGCATATCATGAAGGACGTGCAGCAGCTGCCTCCGGAAGTTGTTCAGCGCAAAGGGGAGATTTATCACAATTTCCTGGAGCATGACTTCCATCTCCTCGATAATGAAAGGGCTATGTTCGAGTGGGCCTCCAGACAGTGCTACATCGCTCTCGGCAATATGATGACAGCCGCCGCTCAGATCGGCATCGACTCCTGCCCGATTGAAGGCTTCGATAAGGATAAGGTCGAGCAGGTTCTGCGTGAAATCGGCGTCATGGAAGACGGCCATTTTGGAATCGCATGCATGGTGGCTTTCGGCTACCGTGTCCAGGAACCACGCGAAAAAACACGCAGGCCCATCGAAGAAGTTGCGCAATGGGTACGCTAAACAGGGAATTGCACAAAATAAAAACGACCTTGGTCTATCATGGTCGTTTTTATTTTGGATTTCCGTAATCTCCTGTGAGCTGTTCGGTGAAAATAATGCCATGGGAACAGATTTTCTTTGCAACAAATGCAACAGATCAGCCGAAGCAGCCACGCACTTTATTTTCTGTGACAGCAAGTAACCATCTTATACAACACCGATTTATCCAGATTAGGGAAATCTGGCACGTTCTGCCGTTGACAAATATTTATGCCTGCACTATTATTTGATGCGTCAACTATTGACATGGTCAACGATTGGCTGCACGTGTTCACGGGGGAGGTGTTTTGTTGACGGATTCAAAAGAAACTTCCATTATTGATAAACTTCAAAATCTCTACCTCCTGCTAAGCGCCCAATTTGGAAATTGCACAGGTGTCAGCCCGTCCCGGTTTCGGCTGCTTCAACAGCTCTACCATGCCGATGAAATCAGCCAGGCTGCTCTGCAAAAGGAATTGCAGATCGACAGTGCGGCAATTACCCGGCATCTGAAGCAACTGGAAGCCGACGGCATTGTCGCTCGCCGGATGAACCCGAGCGACAACCGGGTCACTTTGGTCCGCCTCACGGATCATGGGCGGGAGGAAATCGTCCTTTACCGAAAGGAAATGGAGCGTTTCCTGGCGCAAATGCTCCAGGATTTCAGCATGGAAGAACAGCAGCAGCTTTCCCGGATGCTTGCGCGCATGCAATCCAACATACGAAACTACACAGAAGGGGAATGACAGATGAACACTTCAGTACTCAATAACGATTTTCAAGAAATCGTCACCGGACGCCGTTCCATTAAAAGATACGATCCCACCGTCAAAATCAGCCGCGAAGAAATGACGGAAATTCTCAGGAAAGCCAACATGGCTCCTTCCTCTGTCAATTTGCAGCCTTGGCGTTTCCTGGTGATTGACAGCCCTGAAGGGAAGGCGAAGCTTGCTCCCCTCGCCCGGTTCAACCAGACCCAGGTAGAAACATCATCTGCCGTGATTGCCGTCTTTGGAGATCTCGACAGCTTTGCCTATGCCGAGGAGATTTACGGAAAAGCCGTGGAGCTTGGCTACATGCCGGCTGATGTCAAAGAAAGACTGATGGAATCCATCACCCAGTATTACGCCAACATGACTCCCGAGGTCAATCTGCAGACCGTCCTGATTGACTGCGGCCTGGTATCCATGCAGCTGATGCTGGTCGCCCGTGCCCACGGATATGACACGAACCCGATCGGCGGATACGAAAAAGACAAGATTGCCGAAGCTTTCGGGCTCGATCCGAAGCGCTACTTCCCCGTCATGCTGATCTCCATCGGGAAAGCGGCCGATAGCGGTCACCCGTCCTACCGTTTGCCGGTGGACAAGGTCGCAACCTGGAAGTAACGAATAAACGACACGCTGAGAGGATGAACGCTCCATGATCATCATTCACGCCACCATGCAAGTAAATCCGGAGAAGACCGAGACATTTTTGCAGGAAATCCAGCCGCTGATCGAAGCCTCCCGAGCGGAAGCTGGAAACATCTCGTACAACCTTTATCAATCCGCGGAAAAAGAGAATACCTTCTTGATGGCCGAAGTCTGGAAGAGCCCTGACGCGGTCGCTTCCCACAATCAAAGCGATCACTTCAAAGCCTTCACAGCCAAAGCCCAGGAATTTCTCTCAGCCCCGTTGCAAGTCGACCTGTATCAGGGAGAGCCGTTACAGACTTCCCGCTAATCAGTTGAAAAGGTCCAGCCCGCTTGATGGCAAGCGAGTTGGACCTTTTTTCTAATTTACAAAGTGTTACAGTGCCTACGTTGGGGGATTTTTCTCCCTTCATCTCCATCCGCAAATCCACAGCTTTTGCCGCCGCAATCTCTTCATCCGTCAGGGTCGTCGGTACGCCATGTTGTCTCAGAAGATCGTAAGGGTCGCCCGTTCCCTCACCTCGCAGCACAGCCTTCAGACTATCCTCGGCCTTCTCACCACTGCTCTTCATCACAGCCTGCGACGTTTCCTGCCTGGTAGAATACGCTTTGTTTAGTCCTATCGATCCGCCGGTCACCAGCAGCGCCCCGATGGCCGCAGCAATCACGGCTTTGCGGTAATTCACCTTTTCCCCGCGCGCCCGGTCATCCATCACGCTAACCGCAAAGCCTTCGCCAGCCCCCGCCGTTTTGCTCCGCAGGACCGTCGTTGCCAAGCTCCGCGGAGATCGCACTGCCGATTTGCCGGAAGCCCTGGCTGATTTGCGTGCCTGCTTTTCGCGTGAACCCTGCGATTGCCCGGACGGGTGCCGTGTTTTTCACGGTCTGGACCGAGATAAAATAAGAAAAGTTAATATAACAAAACCAGGTCAATTATAGTGGTATCTGACCATAATCGACCTGGTTGATGTAACGATGTTAAGTTAAAAAGAGCGTGCCTTTTATTCCTAGTTGCACATTCAAAATTACACAAATTTCCTAAAGGTATAATAACAGAATGTTTTATTCGGTACAGCAAAGCACCAACTCATATTTTCAAGTACACATTTGTCTTTATTTATAGTTCATAAAAATTGATTTCTATTAGGTTTTCCTTCCTGATAAATTTTTCCCAACGAGCAAATATAAAGATAGTAAAATTGGAACTTAAGAATTTATTCAACTCATTCTTGGTGGATTATAACCCTCGAAGGCTATTTTTCGAGCTATGTTACGGGTTTCTTCATCAACTAAAAAACTATAGTAAAGACCATTTTTTTCAATAACGAAATATTTCCCAAACAACTTATCTTCTTGAACCAAAATTACAAGGTTTTTACACCATGGGTAATTTTCATTAAGGCTAAGAGGTTTGGAATACATACTTCTTCGATCCCATATATGCACTCTTTTATACTCCAATTTTAACCAATTAACAATATTAAGCAGGACACCTCTTAGCATATCACTGCCTATCTTCTCTTCTGCTGTTTCTAATAATGAGGATTTTTCACCATTTTTTAGGTAAAATAGCATACTCCGAACAAATTCATCCAATTTTTATCACCTACTCGTACGGATTATATGGTTTATTTTTATAATTAAGATATATGTGCATTAGCATGTCTTCAATTTTCTCAAACTCAACTTTCCCACCTGTTGCTTTCTGGAACTGACGTTCATAAAACCATGCACGTTTTTCCCATTGCCATTCTGTCTTCGTTCCTTCAAACCCATACATATTTCTGAAATCAAGAGCATGCGTTCCCTCATGTACTGTTTCACTTAACAAGCTACCCGAACTTTTCCGAAGATATATCTTATCACCTACTGCCAATGCCAATTCTTCCCCAAAATACCTGTCAAATAGCTCATCTCCAAGTATGCTAACTTTAATGTCTCCATTTTTAATAGCCTGAGCAATTTTAGTAGACTGAGTGGTGGTCCCCTCAAGCGCTTTAATGATATTATTCTTGTTTATATTGTCTCCCGTAGGAGCTTTCGCTCCAATCTTGGCAAGATCAACTTGCCGCTCGACCCGCAGCATCCCCTCCAAACTATCCTCGGCCTGCTCAGCACTGCTCTTCACCATAGCCTGCGCGGTTTCCTGCCCGGTAGAATACGCTTTGTTTAGTCCAATCGATCCGCCGGTCACCAGCAGCGCCCCGATGGCCGCGGCAATCGTCGCCTTGCGGTAATCTACCTTTTTCCCGCGCGCCCGGTCATCCATCACGCTGACGGCAAAGCCTTCGCCAGCCCCCGCCGTTTTGCTCCGCAGGACTGTCGTTGCCAAACTGCGGGAGATCGCACTGCCGATTTGCCGGAAGCTCTGGCTGATTTGCGTGCCTGCTTTTCGAGTGAACCCTGCGACAGCCCGGACAGGTGCCGTCTTTTTCACAGTCTGGACGATGGACTGCATTTTGCTGCCCGTCGTCTTCGCCACGGTACGCAAGCCGCTTCCCACGTTGCTTGCCAGCTTCCCGATGCCTTTCCCCGTATTTCGTCCGAGGCTGGCCACTGCCCGGTACACACTGCTGTTTTTCACAGCATTTCCTGCGCTGCTGACAGCACTTCTTACATTCTTCGCTACAGACGCTGCGCTCTGGGCCAGGCGCGTTTGCCCGATGCGTGCTGCAACAGCTCTCAGAGCGCCGCCTGCTTGCTTCGCTGTGCTTGCCAGAGCGCTGCGAAGAGCATTCCCCGCCTTGCCTGCCGCGCTCGTTGCCGACCGTACCGCATTTGCTGCTTGTGTTCCCAAGCGGGCTGCGGCACGGCCAACCGAGGTTTGCCGCACCCATCTGGCTGCCGCCCCTGCCGCTTGCGCTCCTTTGCCAACGGCGGTCCGGACAGCGCTGGTAGCCCGGCTCGTCAAAGCGGATGCTTTGCCAAGGGCATTTGCCACCGGTTTGAGGCGAGCGACTGCCGTAGCCGCCTTTCCAATTAAAGCGCCAGCACCAAAGCCCGCTGCCGACAGTACGCCGCCAAGCGCCATTTCCCGCAGCAGCTCATCGCCGCGCATGCCAAAGGCGTACCCGATCACACCGGATATCCCTTCGCCGACCAGGATCGAGACGCCAAACGGCAGCAGCGGCGGAAAGAACACGCCGCCCACGGTGAGGGCGACACCTGCTGTCGTGACCAACACGACCTCCCAGTGGTCCGCAACCCATTTTCCTGCATCGACGACCGCGTCTACGACGGTAGTTACGACGTCCTTCACAGTATCTACGACGGTGTCAATAGCGTCCCTCACTGTTTCCTTTACGCTGTCCACGGTGGACTCCCAAAGCTCCAAGCCTTTGTCGAGCGCTTCGGAGGCTCCGCCGATCAGCCAATCCCAAAAGCCTGGCTTGCCCTCTTTTGCTTTCAACTCATTGCCTTTCCCATCGGAGTCGCCGCTTTTTGGGTCATGATCGCTGGCTGTGGGGTCAAAAGGAGTGCGGGTGTTTTCATGGGTCGGAGTACCGTGCTCTGGGTCTCCCCCTTTCCCCAGGTTGTCTCCGTCTCCACCTAGGTCGTCTCCGCCTTTGCCTAGGTCGTCTCCGCCTCGGCCTAGATCGTCTCCACCCTTGCCCAGGTCGTCTCCACCCTTGCCTAGGTTGTTTCCGCCTTTGCCCAAGTTGTCCCCATCCCCGTGCAAATGGCCCGGTATCCGCCCGTCCCACATACTTTCCGCATATGTCGCGTACATGATCCTGAATCTCATCAGTTCGTCGGGAGGTGCCCCAGCTCTTGCTGTTCCGCCCGAAATCGCATCATTTCGCTCATCTGCTCGCAGCATGTTTGGCTTTGGCTTGTCTGCTGCATACGTGGCCAGCGGCAGGCAAAGAATCATTGCCAGAATCAATAACAAATAGTGCTTCCGAATCACCAGTGCCCCTCCTTTTCCCTGCCGGACATACCTCTTCCGCAATCGTCTCTTTTTCATATGGTAGTATTTGGATGGAGAGGCTACATCCAGCAAAAGTACGAAAAACTTGTAGGCACTATGGATTAGGGGGGACAACGGCTCCCTGCAAATTATCATATGTTTCCGCTCAACCCTCCTTGGTCATCTCCAGACAGCAAAAACGATAGTTCTCTCGCAAACCTATAGTTAATACCTATCGAATTAATAAAAGTTTAATATTTTATCTATACCACTCGCAGGGGTAGAATAAGTGGAAAAATCTGATTGGTCACGGAGGACTCCACATGGACACAAATACTGCTCGAAATCGTGCGGAATTGTCGGGAAAGCTGACCAATGTTTTAGATTCGCGGTCATTGGCAACATCCCACAGAAGGCTTGCACAAATCCTGACGGAAGGAATGACCGTTCTTGATGTTGGCTGCGGTACTGGAGCCATTACACGCGGAATCGCCGAAGCGGTAGGTCCGAGTGGACGTGTTGTCGGAATCGACAGCAATCCGGCCCTCATCGAAAAAGCCCGGAAAGCTCATGGCGATACCCCGGGGTTGACTTTTGAAACAGGTGACATTTACACGCTTGCCTGTGAGCAGGAATTTGATATTGTTGCCTCGGCTCGCGTTTTGATCTGGCTGTCTGATCCGCTAGAGGCTTTGAAATCAATGGTATCGGCTGCAAAAATAGGTGGAAGGATTGTGGCTGCCGATTATAATCATGAAAAAATACAATGGGAGCCGCAGCCGCCCGCGAGTATGCTCGCCTTTTACTCGGCATATTTGAAATGGCGTTCCGATGCAGGAATGGACAACGGAATTGCCGACCGCCTTTCAGATTTGTTCCAAGCAAGCGGCCTCAAAGAAATCACGATAACGCCCCAGCATGAAGTCATGAAGCGATCGGACCCGGATTTCCAAAATAGAATTGGCATTTGGGCGGATACCGCTTCAAGCAGAGGCGTCCAGATGGAAAGAGACGGATATATAACGGAAAAGGAATATGTAGCAGCGGAAAGCGAATACCGGGAATGGATAATCCGGGATGCCCAAGCTTTAACGATGTATATGTTGGCTGTTGAGGGAGTAAGGGATAAATAAGCTTCCGCGTTGAAGAAGGATTTTGATGCTGCCTTTCGAGATGTGGCTAAACACGTCGCAGAAGGTTCCCTCTGTGGCGTTGTTTTGTGGTAAAGATCGTTCATGAAACGAAGCCAGTCTCAAACTTTTTTCGTGTTTGGACTGGCTTTTTGTTTGGAAGGATGGAGCAGTCGACGGTGGATTGTCCACTAACCATCATGTTTGAGACTCACTTGAATGATTGCGCAAACGGGCAAATTCATTTAGCAAGACATCCATTCAAATTGAACAAAGTTCATGTTTCAAATCTTATAACTGATGCCTTTGCGATCAAGAAGTTCGGTTTGCCCCCGTTCCACCATGTATTCAATGCCGATCTCCTGCATGATCAGTACCGCGTCCAACAGCTTTCTCCCGCGTTCAGTAAGAAAGTACTCTACATGCAACGGATACCCTTCCGTTTTGATTTTATCGACGATCCCACAAGATTTGAGTTCTCTTAAATGCTGTAACAACATCTTTTGGGTTATCTGGTCGATTTCTCGCTCCAGTTGAGCCAAAGACATATTCCCGTCTTTCAATTGATAGATGATCATTGTTTTCCATTTCCCTTTTATAATGTCGTGAACAATTTCCAAAGGGCAGGTGCATACCTCTCGAATGATCATGGAACTCACCTCTGTGTAATCATATCAGACGCAAAAGATCCTTTCCCATACCCACAAAAAAGTGGGTAATTCACCATTCCATTTACTGAAATTACAATGCTGTTTAGAAACAACTTTAACCTGCGGAAGGGAGCCATGTACCATGAATACAGCGTTGGTATTGGTAGACATTCAAAATGATTATTTCAAAGGAGGGAGAAATGAATTATTCCAACCCGATAAAGCGGTAACTCACGCAGAAGAAGCATTGTCGCTGTTCCGCGAAAAGAATCTGCCTATTGTCCATATTCAGTGCATTCTTCTGGAGAAAGAGGCTGCCTTTTTTCTGCCCGATACCGACGGGATAAACATTCATGAACGCGTAAAGCCCCAATCTGACGAAAAAGTGATTGTGAAACATACGCCAGACAGCTTTTTTCAAACTGAATTGCAAAAACATCTTGAGTCGATGAAAGTAACGCGGTTAGTCATTTGCGGCATGATGAGCCACATATGTATTGACTCGACTGTGAGAACCGCGCATCGTTTGGGCTATGAAGTGATATTGCTCAGTGAAGCGTGTGCCACCAAGGATTTGGTATGGAACGATACAGTGATTCCTGCAAAAACCGTTCATGATACTTTTATGGCATCATTGCAGGATACCTTTGCCCGGGTAATTGACACTAGCAGCCTTTATGACATGGTTTAAGTTTTTCCATTATAATCATTCTGCCGCAAATTTGGCAGTCGGCATTCTGACAGCTTTCTTCCTTCTCACTCCGAAAAAAAGAAAATGGTAAAGCACAGCTGACAAAGCCCGCTCGGAACATACACAAAGAACGGCCAACTGTAAAAAGCTGCGAAGCTGGCCGTTCTTTTTTATGGATTCCCTATGCGCTTTTTTCAATTAACCTGCACAATGTTAACTGTGGTGACTTTCCGCGTATACCTGGAAGACCACGCCGAACTTGTCCGTGACGATCCCGTAGGCTGGACTGAAATGCGTTTCTTGCAGAGGCATGTTGACTTGACCGCCCTGCTGCAAGGCTTCATACAGTTGCTTTGCTTCCTCCGGGCTGTTGGTTGTAATGCAGATCGTCACTTGATTTCCAACGTTGTGCGGCTGACCCGGGAACGTATCGGAGAACATCAACTCGGATTCGCCAACTTTGATTGTTGCGTGCGCTACCCGGTCCTTTGCCTCTGCCGGCATCGGGAACTCCGGATTTTCCGGCATTTCACCGAAGGTCTGGCTGAAAAGCAACTGCGCTCCCAAAGCAGTTTGATAGAATTGAATCGCTTCCTTTGCATTTCCGTCCATCATCAAATAGGGGATCAGTCGTTTTGCCATCATCAAACAACTCCTCGTTATCCGAATTTTCCTTCTTTTATCTACTACTATATCCGAAGCTCCTTCATTTTAAACGCTCTTATCTTCTTACGTAGCAAAAAGATATTTACAGTCCGATAGTCGCTCGGCCGTATAGTGCAGGCAACTGGAAGCTATAGGGAAAAACATCTTTGCTAGTCTATCTGTTCGAACGTTCGACGAAAACCCCCCGACTTTCCTGCCTTAAAAAACAGGGGGACGAGCCCCCTGCGTCCATGCCTGTTAGCCACTATTCAAAGGAACGTTCCAGCTCGTCGATAAGCGATCCGATGTAAGCGACAGCTTTACGGATCGGCTCCGGGTTCGACATGTCCACACCGGCATGCCGCAACAGTTCCAGCGGCTTCATCGTTCCGCCTGCACGCAGGACGTCCAGCCATCTTTCCACGGCCGGCTGGCCTTCTTCCCGGATCATCTGGGCGACAGTCGTAGACGCTGTCAATCCGGCAGAGTACGTGTACGGATAAAGGCCCTTGTAGTAATGCGGCTGGCGCATCCAGGTCAAGCGGGCGCCTTCGTCCAAGTCGACAGCATCCCCCCAGAAATCGGAGAGAACCGATCCTTTTATTTCGGAAAGCGAAGCCGCCGTAAGTGCTCCACCCTTTTCTGCCAGGCGGTAGACGCGACGCTGATACTCCCCTTCGAGGGCGTGGGTAACAAAGTTGTGGTAGTACGTCGCGAGCAGTTGGAGCACAATCCAGCGGCGCATTTGGCTTTCATTCGTACCTGCCAGCATATGCTGTCCCAAGAGAAGCTCATTCAGTGTAGACGGCGCTTCGATAAAATAGAGCGACGGCCGGGTATTCATGATTCTTTGGCTCTTGTTCGCCAAGAAGAAATGACCCGCATGCCCCAGCTCATGCGCCAGCGTGAACGTATTGCGCATCGTGTTTTGCCAGGTTATGAGGATGTATGGATGGGCTCCGTACGGGCTCGAACAGAAGGCCCCCGTCGATTTGCCGATGTTATCAGAGCGGTCCACCCATCGCTCCGTCAATCCCCGTTCCATGATCTGAAGGTACTCCGGCCCCATTACCTGCAAAGCATCCAGGATCATTTTGCTCGCTTCCTCGTAGGAGACCGAGGGATGATAATGCGGGTCCAGCGGCGCTTTCAAGTCGCAGAAGCGCACGGTCTCGAGGCCGAGCACTCTTTTCTTGAGTCGGGCGTATCGGCGCATATGTGGAGCAAGCTCGCTGACAATGATATCGAGCTGATTGTTGTACATCTCCAGCGAAACCTTTTGCGGCTCCAGCAGCATTTCCGTGACCGATTCGTACCCTCTGAGACGGGAGAGGGCCACTTGTTTTTTCACTTCCGTCGCGTAGACGGCGGCAAATGTATTTTTGTACTGCTGCAGCGTATGGACAAAGGAGTCGTACGCTTTTTTGCGCAGCTCGGCGTCGGGCGAGAATTCATAACGGGTTTCAAACAAGGCAAACGATACGGGCAATTCATTCCCTTTCTCGTCTTCTACCGGGGAAAACTGCATATCCGTCAGTTTGCTCATGCTGAAGATGTGATACGGCGCTTCCAGAACTTCTCCGAGTGCAGCGAGGGCTTCTTCCGTTTCCGGGGAAAGCCTGTGCCTTTTCTGCTCCAGAAGCTCATGCAGGCTTCGGCGGAAAGGCTCAAGCCCTGCTTCTTGCTGGATGTAGGCTTCCACTGTTCCATCCGGCAGCCGAAGGATTTCGGAATCGATAAAAGACAAGGCGGCGCTTACCATTGTCCGAACTGCGGAAAGCTTGGACGAGTTCGCCTGATTGACAGGGTCTGTTCCATCCGCTGATTGCCGCAGGCTGGCAAAAGTCCAGGCCTTGATCAGCTTCATCGAAATCTGTTCCTGGGCTTGCAAGCATGCGAGCAAGACACTTGCCCCTTCTTTCAGCTTCCCTTTGTACGCTGCCATTTCCGCTGCGGCTTTTTCGATTTCTGCCAGCTCAGCCTCCCAGGCTTCGTCAGACGCGAATAAATCCCGGAGATCCCAAGTCAATTCGACAGGCACTTCGGAGCGGGTCGGACGCGTTTCTACCGTTTTTTCCATGTGAAATGTCTCCTTCCGTCAATTTAAACTGCCCATGCAAAAGCGTTAGATATTTTCCCTGATCCTGTCCAAAACAGCCTCCCAATGTTCTTTCATCGCTTCTCTGACCTTCTCGTCAGCGAGGTGCTCCTGATGAAAGCTGATTGTCGTCTTGTTTGCCTCCTTCGCTATTAGGCGAACCTGAACAGTAGAAGGCCGCTGCCACCCTTCTTTCTGCCAAGTAAGGCGGAGCTGCTGGAGCGGTTTGACAATCCGGAATTCACCTGTCCCTTCGTCAGAATAATATTTCTGCCCCGGCTGCAGCATGACACTGATGCCCGCTCCCAGCCAAGATTCCAGCCCTTCTGCCGAGGTGAGAAGCTCCCACGCTTTCTCCTGCGAGACGGGTAGCGTTCTCCTTACGCCAATTTGGAACCCCACCGATTTTGTCTTCCCGACGATTTTCTGGTTCATTTCGCCTTCTCCCGTCTTTTTTCGAATTTTCCCCCAATCATCTCCTCTTTCATTTCCATACAAGGCGTATCCTATCCTGTTTTCTTCCTGCATTTCGCACGATCATTTTCGATTGAACCTATGTTTGAGAGAAAAAGTGGGGTGGCTTACAAAAATGTAAGATTAACGCGGTGTTTTGTAAGAAAGTTCGATTTCACAAGCAAAGCTCCATCTGTAAATTATTAGGTAGGAAAACTGCTGAGCACGCGTTTTCCTAAAAGTTGCGTATTAAGCATGAGTTTAGGAGGAATCTAGTCATGTCCTTTGCGGAATTACATATCGAAGTGTTTCGATGGATCAATGATTTGGGGAAGCATTACGCCGCGCTGGATCCGATCGCCGTCTTTTTTGCGGAATATATGATGTACGTTTTGGCAGCGGGAATGCTCGTGTATTGGTTCACGAGATCGAATCAAAACCGCATGATGGTTATTCAGGCGGTCGCAGCCTTTGTTTTGGCTGAAATCCTCGGAAAGTTGGCAGGGCAGTTTTACTTCCATAACCAGCCGTTTGCTGTATTGTCGGACGTCCATACGCTGATTGAACACGACATCGACAATTCCTTTCCGAGCGACCATACGATCTTGTTTTTCTCCATTTGCATATCCTTCCTGCTCGTTCGCAAAAAGGAAGGATGGCTCTGGCTTGCAGTCGCTATCTGCGTGTCCCTCTCCCGGATTATGGTAGGCGTCCACTATCCGATTGACGTCGCAACAGGTGCGCTTTTCGGCTGGCTGGCCGCTCTGGTCAGCTATTGGGCTGTACCGAAGCTCACTTTTATCAAGCAATTGCTTTCGTTTTATGAAAAAGTGGAAGGCCGCATTCTGCCCGCAAAAAAGAAGTCGACGAACTTTTAGAAGCAGATGGGCATTTATGATTGGGCTCCAAAAGCGGGTTGCGTTATTGCAGTGCATCACATAGCATCGCAGCAGCTACTGGCTGCGATGCGCCATAGCCCGGGAGTGATTGAGGAAGGAATGCGGATCGGGGAAAAAACGGTTACGGGCCCTAATTGAATCGTATGTGTCACTGGTCGGTTCTAAACGTTTTTTCATGCTGAATCAGCCATTCCTTTCTCCATATTCCCCCCGCATATCCGGTCAGCTTTCTGTCCGAGCCAATCACGCGATGGCAGGGCACAACGATGCTGATCGTATTTTTGCTATTGGCATGTCCCACTGCCCGAATCGCCTTCTCATTTCCGATGTCGGCTGCAATGTCTTTATACGCAACCGTTTGGGCATAGGGAATTCTGGTCAAAGCCTCCCACACTGTTTTTTGGAAGCCAGTCCCGTCGAGCGTATAGGGAAACGTAAACTCCCGGCGTTTTCCTTGAAAATACTCCTCCATCTGCCGACAGCAGTCCTTCAACACCTGAGGGGTATCATCGCTGGCTGCATACCGCGGCTCGCCTCCCTCACGAAACATGATGGAAAGCACACTGTCATCCGAACTGATCAGCTCCAGCACACCAATCGGCGAATCGTAATCCAGTTTATACAGCTTGCTCATACAGAGACCTCCACAGATAAAAGGTAGCGTATGCTTGCCACCCTTCCCAATTTGCTCCCAAGTCCATGATTTCATCGACAGTAGGCTTGCGCTGCAACCCGAGCCGGGACTTCAATGCGTTTTGCAGTCCGACGTCCGCTACGGGAAAGGCTGCAGGATCAGCAAAGCATTTCATCATGACATAGTCCGCCGTCCACAACCCCACTCCGCGAATGCCCAGCAGCGTTTTCTGCACATGCTGGCGATCATTCATGTGCCGCAAGCTTTCTTTTGTTACTTGTCCCGTCGCCATCGCTTTCGCGACCTCAATGATGTATTCCGCCTTCCTGGTCGTAAATTGCAGGCTTCGCAGCTCATTGATGTCAATAGCTGCGATCTTGTCAAAGGCAGGATACAACCAAAAGACTGTCCCCTCGTAAACAAGCTTTTCTCCAAACTGCTCAACAAATCGCTTTTTCAACGTGTAGGCAAACGGCAGATTGATCTGCTGACCGATAATCGCCCACGAGAGCGCTTCAAATAAATCGGGGATGCGAATGATCCGCAATCCGTAATAGTTTTGGACAAGCTGATGCAATACCTTGTCCTGACGGGCCATTTCATAAAAGCCGCTCAAATTTTGCTCCAAATCAAACCATTCCCATACGTACGCCGCCACTTTTTCACGCACCTGCTCGGACGGGGTTCCCAAGGGAAAATCAACGCGAATCGTCTGACCCGCACACCCGATTTTCAAGAGAACAAGCTCTTGATCGACTTTCACCAGCTTGTACAAATACCCGTCTTTGATCTGATGCAGGACCTCCAGCTCTGATCTGCCCAAAAAAACGAGGCATTCGCCGAAATGGAACTCCCTGGGCGGAAAGAGTTCAATGGAAGATCCATGAAAGGTCCAATTCATAATCGTTCCCCCTCGCGAAGACGTTGACTATGCAAAGACATAAAAGTACGTGCTAACTCCCGAGCCTGCGATACTCGCTCGGAGAACACTGTTTGACATGGCGAAATGCCTTGTAGAAGTTGGACGGACTTTGAAAACCGACTTCGTAGCAAACTTCGAGGTTCGTAAGCCTTGTGTTGGCAAGGAGGTGTGCCGCTTTATCTACTCTGATTTTCTCCAAGTAGCTGCGGGGAGTTTCCGCCGTGACCTGTTTAAACAGTCTTTCCAAATAGTGCGGACTGACGCCGACGTGCCTGGCTATATCCTGCAAAATAAGCTTTTGCTTATAATGCTCCACGAAAAACGCCTTCACCGCGGTTACCAACTCGATCTGCGGAGAATGCTCGACATCGGGCTGGCATCTTTTGCACGAGCGAAAGCCTGCCTTTTCTACAGCATCGATGTTTTGGTAGAAGACGACGTTTTCTTTTTTCGGCTTCCTCGATCGACAGGATGGACGGCAATATATTTTCGTCGTTTTGACTGCGGTTTGACACTCCCCATGCCTAAAGGCAGGGGATTCTTGGGTAGTCACTCCTAACGGAGTGAAATTCACCAAGCTATCCCTGTGTGTCCCACAGTTCAGTTAGCTATGCCAACAGTCGAAGTCCTTCTTGCTCAATATTGATGGCTGCGTTTTCGTCACGATCATGCTTCGTACCACATTTCGGGCAAGTCCATTCTCGCAAGTTCAGGTTTTTCACGTCTTTGTTGCGGTATCCGCAATTTGGAGTGGAGCAAAGTTGGCTGGAAGGGTATTGCTTCCCGACGATGGAGATCGTTCTACCATACCATTCCGCCTTATACTCCAGCATCGTGCGAAACATAGACCATGAAGCATCCGCAATGGATTTTGCCAGCTTGTGGTTTTTGACCATATTTTCCACTTGCAAGTCTTCCAAACAGATCACTTGGTTTTCGTTAATCAGCTTGGTTGACAGCTTATGTAGGAAGTCATTGCGGGTATTTGCAATCTTCTCATGCAAACGAGCTACTTTGATGCGTGCTTTATTACGGTTTTTACCGCCTTTTTGTCTACGTGATTGAATTCGTTGCCACTTCGCCAGTTGTTTTTCATACTTACGATAGTACTTGGGATTTGCTACCTTCTCACCAGTAGACAGAATGGCGAAATCCTTGATACCAAGATCAACTCCTACAGTCTGTTCTATTTGCGGATGTGGTTGAATATCAGTCTCGCACAATACCGACACAAAATATTTTCCCGAAGGATTTCGTCTGATCGTAGCCGATCGGATACGTCCCTCGACTTCTCTTGATTTTGCAAACTCAACCCATCCAAGTTTAGGGAGTTTGATGCGATTTCCTTCCACTTTGATATTCATTTTGCATGTGTAGGATTGTTTCGGGTTCTTCTTGCTTTTGAATTTGGGATAGCCTTTTTTCTCTTTGAAAAACTTTTTGTAAGAAGAATCCAAATCTTTCAATGTGGATTGCAGGGCAGTCGAATCCACTTCCTTTAGCCATTCGATCTCTTTTTTTAGTTGTGTTAGCATGGCAGGGCATTCGTGGTAGTTGAGCGTTTTCTTTTCCTGTTCGTAAACATTTTTCCGTTTTGCAAGGAAGTGATTGAATACAAAGCGAGTACAGCCGATTGTTTTATTGATGAGCATCACTTGTTTTTTGTTTGGATATAGACGAAATTTGTACGCTCTGTGCATATTCAATCACTCCTTTCCTTTTGAGACTCAATGTATTTCTTGATCACATCCAGTTGAACAGTTCCAACGGTGGCAACAAAGTAGGAGTTTGTCCATAGCGAAGGGAGCCTGCTTTTGAGATGTTTAAATTCCATTCGCAACACTCTGGATGTATAGCCCTTCAAATGTTTTACGACTCGGTGAATTCCGAATTTTGGGTCACACTTGATGAGTAAATGAACGTGGTCAGGCATGATCTCCATTTCAACAATTTCGGTACGTAGCTCCATCGCCTTTTCAAGAAACAGCTCTTTTAATCGAATGTCTACAGGCTCTATCAAAACCTTTTTACGATACTTTGGACAAAAGACAACGTGATATTTACAGTCAAATATGATATTGCGGTTGCTTTCCACTGATCTACTCAAAACCATCACCTATGATTAATGATACCACATCTCGTTAGATATGTGGTACACATCTAACAACGATGCAAAAAAGAACTATTTGTTGTTTGCTCTTAGCATCCCCTAACGAGGATATAGAGCAAAGTTCCTTATATCCCCATAGCTAAAGCAAGGGGTTTTACGGCACGAATGATAAAATAACCCGTCATATGAGCGATCACAGGCCAAAATAATTTCCCACTTCTCGTCAAATGTGAGATTCACATGATTCGTCATCGTTCAGCTCCTGCCTTTTTGGGAAGTTTCATGCGACGTGGCACCCCGGCCTCAGCTCTTATGCAATGCCTCTCAAGGATGCAGCAGATATGAACAACTTTACCAAGGAAGATCATCACATTCATCCTTTTTCTTGCTCTTATGATCGAGCTTTCCTAGGGATTCCCGTTGCAGAAAGAGCTTGCGCTTGAAAAACGACATCAGTGTCGTTTATAATCACAAAAACGACACTAGTGTATATTTTGTTTGCACAAGCGTTTTTTCCCTTTTTACAAACATGATCCCCTACGAAAGGAGGAGTGCTTATGGCTCCAAGAGTAAGCGAGGACTATAAAAATCGAAAAAGACTGGAACTGCTCCGTGCCGCCAAGCAAGTCTTCATGAAAAAGGGCTACACCCGGACAACGATGCAAGACATCATGGATGAAGCCGGAGTTTCGCGAGGAGCCTTGTACGCCTACTTCGACAACATCGAGCATGTCTACCGCGAGCTGCTGCGGCACGAGGATGAACAGGAACTGCACTTCTTCGATCCGGACGATACGTCCACAGCCTGGCAGCAACTGACCAGCTGGATACAAAAACAGCAAAAAGAGATCGAAGCCATCGAACGCTCACTGCTGCTGGCCAATTCGGAGTTTTTTTTATCCATCCACAGCCAACCGGAAAATGAAAGCCGCCGCTATTTGACGGACCGCTACCAGCGTATGGCCGAAGCGATCGTCGATTTTGTCCAAAAGGGGACAGCCCGGATGGAGCTTCAGCCCCGCCTGCCTGCCGAATCGATTGCTCTGTATTTGATCTCGTTCATCGATGGCTTGATGCTGGACACTTTTCAGTTGGGCCCGGAAAAGACGCGGGTGAGCGCTCAAATCGATGTGCTTTTGTTTTCGCTGAAGGAAATGCTTTGCCCGGTCGAAGAAACAGCAAGCCCTTCATAAAACAGAGGAAAGGAAGAAAGCCTGATGCTATTTGAATCCGCAAGAGTTCGCCTGCGAAAAATGACCCCCGATGATGCAGCCGTCTATCATACATGGAGAAACGACCTTGCTGTCATGCAATCAACCAGTCCGACTCTCGATCTGTTTACATTCGAGGAGACAGCCTCGTTTGTAAACCAGGTGATCTTGGGGTCGCCTTCCGGAAAGAGCTATATCATCGTCGACAAGGAATCGGGAAAACCGGTCGGGATTACGTCGCTGATCAACCTGGATTACAAAAACCGCAACGCGGAATGCATCATCGATATTGGAGAAAAGGAATGTTGGGGCAAAGGCTATGGAAGGGAAGCCTTGCAGCTCCTCCTCGACTACGCCTTTTTGGAATTGAATTTGCACCGGGTATCCTTGCGTGTTTTTTCCTTTAACGAAAAAGCGATCAGACTGTACGAAAGGCTTGGTTTCAAGGACGAGGGCCGCTCACGTCAGAGTCTCTATCGAGATGGTCGCTGGCATGACATTTGCCATATGGGGATTCTTCAGGAGGAATACGTGACGAGCAAGCGATCCGTCCCGGGCAGTTGAAGGCTCCCTCTTTGTGCGTTCGGTTCGTAAGCTCGACTGTCAAGCTACAGTCATTTTCTGCTTGACAAGACACTCTCTGCTGCTGCAGCCTCATTTTATTGAGCAAGACGTTACTGACTACGGCCGCCCTTTTATGAAAGCAGCATCATTTGCGCCGAGAAGCTTTACCTGTTATCATACAATTTAGAAAACGCGAAAGGAGAGTGCCGCTGATGAAAAAAAGATCGCTTCTGTCGTTGTCCAAAGGCATCGGGTACTCGACTGCCGTTTTCTTTTCTGCAGCTAACCAAGGGAGAGGTCTGTCCAAAATTGGATATCCATGCGACTCGTCATCCTTTGATTAGCATTTTCTCAAAAGAAAACGCCACGGGTCGCTTTGGTCAAGACCCCATTTAGTGGACAGTAAGAAAAAACCCGACCGTTAGACCGACAGCTGACGTCTGAATTCAACAGGCGTCAGCCTTTTTAATTTTCGTTGTGGTCGACTTTGGTTGTAGAATTGAATATATTCCTCAATTCGCCTTTGTGCCTCATCCACACTTCGGATATCATAAGGGTAGAGCCCTTCCGTTTTGAGATGCGAGAAGAAGCTCTCCATCGAGGCATTATCATAACAGTTGCCTCTCCGAGACATGCTGATTTGGGCGCCAACCTTCGGCAACATGTCGTGGTAAGCGTAGGACGTGTACTGGAATCCCTGATCGCTGTGAACGATCAGTCCAGTCACGTCTTTCGTCTTTTTAAAGGCTTTCTCAAAGGTCCGTAGGACCAACTGATTGTCGTTGCGAACTCCAATGTGGTAAGCCACAATCTCATTATTAAACAAATCCTTAATAGCAGACAGGTAGAGCCACGTATCCGCGACACGATACTGTGTGACATCGGTTACCCATTTTCGATTAGGTGCATCCGCTTTGAAATTCCGCTGCATCACATTCTCAGCGACTCGTCCACCTTCGGTTGAAGCATAGTGACCTCGATATTTGCGGCGTATTCGAGAACGGAGCTTCATTTCTTGCATCAGACGTAGTACCTTCTTATGGTTGACCCATACCCCGTGATCTCGTAAGAGAAACAGCTGGGTTTGTCGATACCCATATTTACCATCATACTTCTTATAAACTACTTTGATGAGGTCTTTCACGGGCTTGTCCCGGTCCGCTTGTTGCCGTTTCAAGTATGCATAGTATCCACTTCTTGAGACTCCAAACAGCTTGCAAAGTTCACTAGTCGTATACTCACCAGCTACTTGCTTGATCGCCTCATACTTATGGGCTGCACCTCCCGCATCCAGATTTTCAAACACTTTTTTAGCATCGAGTTCTCTCGTTTTAGCTTTTTAACATATCGATCTTGATCAACATATTCTTCACGTCTACCTCGTTGATCCATCAACCCAAATTCGCCTAACTGTTTATATTTTTTCATCCATACTTTAAGCCGGTGGCGGTCCGGAATCCCCAGATGCTCCATGATTCGACGGTATGTCCATCCTTCTTCGATATGCAGTCGTATGGCTTCCACCTTTAATTCGTGAGAATAACTTCTAAACGTTTGCCCCTTTTTCACCATAAAAAATGCACCCCTTAAATTTCATCGGATTTACCAGGGGTTTAATCCAATGTCCATTCTAAGGGGTGCACTTCACTTCCCTGTGGTTTTCATCGTTTTGCTGTCCGGCATCACAGGGAGTACCTGTGGTGTTTTTTATTTCTTTGAAAAAGGGAGGCCGACCAAATGAAACGAAAAGGCAATCTGATTTTTGTACGACCGTTTGAAGCCGAAGATGCAGAAGCTCTGCTCGATCTGGAACTGCGGAATCGGGACTTTTTTCAAACCTACACAGCTCTGCGCGAACCGGAGTTTTACACGTTGGCAGGACAGCTTGACCGGATAAACAAAAACAATGAAAGGATGGCTCTCGATCAGTATTACTCCTTCGGCATTTTTTTGCTAAAATCAGGAGAATTGATCGGAAGCGTATTTCTGTCAGAGGTTGTACGCGGCCCTTTGCAAAGCTGCTGGATCGGCTATTATCTCGACCAGCAGTACAATGGGAAAGGGTATACGACAGAGGCCGTCCGTCTCGTAGTATCGTATGCTTTCGACGAGCTGAAGCTGCACCGGATTGAGGCCGGCGTCATGCCGCACAACCTCAGATCGATGAAGGTTTTGGAAAAGGCAGGATTCCACAAGGAGGGCATCGCCAAGGAAAACGTGAAGATAAACGGCAAATGGGAGGATCATCAGATCCTTGCGATTGTGAATAAGGATGACAGCAACTGAAGAAGCGCATAGCCGCTAATAGAAAGACAAGAGACATTACCGTGATTGCCTTCCAAAGCAACCCATACAAATAGCAGGACGTGAACCCTTGGTCGATACTAATGACCACCGGGCCGCGTCCCTTTTCTTTTTATACCATCAGTCCTAAGTAAGTAGAACCAATGAAAGGTACTAGGTTACGAAATTTTATGGTTAAAAAAACCACTTCTTTACAGTTATTTTGCCAAATAATGAAGGTTTTAGTATTATTTTAACGAACCATGTAATTTGAACTAGTTTTTTTATGATCAATAATTCCCTCTGCACTACAGGGATGTATTCAGGAGGAAGGAAATGGGTAATACGAAGTACATTTCAACAACCGCTCTTTCAAAATTAATAAACATTCCCACCAGTGAGCTTTTTTCTCTATTAATGAAAATGGGCTGGATTGAAAGAAAAAATGATACTTGGTGTTTGACGGAAAAAGGAAAAATGAAAGATGGACAATTGAGATCGGACTCTATACGAGGAACCTGGATTGTATGGCCAGAAAACATTCATGAAGACAAGGATTTTCTAGAGTCATTTCATAAACCGGAGACAAAATTTATAAACGCCACTGCATTGAGTCAAATTTTTAACATCTCCAAGTTTCGTATTAATCCGATTCTGTCGGAACTAGGATGGGTAGAAAGAGACAGGAAAGGATGGATATTAACGAATTTAGGCAAAAGCATTGGCGGAAAGCAGTTGGAGTACGAAAAAACCGGAATCCCCTATGTAACCTGGCCGGAGAGCATCCTAAAAAACAAGCGTCTTGTTGAAACCTTTCAGCAATTGATTGGTGAACCTATGGAAGAAAAAGACGAGGTGCAGGAACAAAACG
This sequence comes from Brevibacillus sp. FSL K6-6036, assembly GCF_037964015.1. Lineage (NCBI taxonomy): Bacteria > Bacillati > Bacillota > Bacilli > Caryophanales > Paenibacillaceae > Brevibacillus > Brevibacillus sp. FSL K6-6036. The sequence goes on along the minus strand of NZ_CP150173.1, from coordinate 965,872 downwards.
ATGTAAGTTTTCGGGAAAAATTTGAAGCGAAGCATCGAACCGCTGATGGCCATTTTGTGCGTTCGAAAGCGGAGATGATCATCGATAATTGGTTGTATATGTCGGAAATCGTCCATGCCTACGAACGAAAATTGCCGATCGAAGAGGATGTGTATTGTGATTTCTACCTCCCCATAGGAAAGGTTTATATCGAATATTGGGGGATGGAAAATGACCCAAAATACCTCGACAGAAAAAAAGCAAAGTTGGACATCTATCAAAAATATGGGTTTCATCTTATCGAACTGACGGATGCAGATATTCAAAATCTAGATGACGTTTTTCCAAAAAAATTACTGAAATTTGGTATACAAGCTTATTAATTTCCCGGGATAACAAACGTTGCTCCCATTGAAGCCTTGATTTTTTAGCAGCTTTCCATTGACGCAATGAAAGTTTGGAGGCACAAACATGGCGTTTACTTATACGCTTCTGATAATTCTGCTGATCATCGCCTTTATTTTGAAGCATCCGTCGGTAAAAGGATTTGTCGGAGAAAAAACTGTGCAACTTCTCCTAAAAAAACTCGATCCAAATGAATATTATCTCGTTAATGATCTACTCATTCCTGGTACAAAAGGAAAAACAACACAAATCGACCACGTTGTCATTTCAGCTTACGGTATTTTTGTGATTGAAACAAAAAACTATAAAGGTTGGATCACCGGTACGGAGAATTCCCAATATTGGACACAAACCATTTATAAAAAGAAAGCACGACTATTCAATCCAATCTGGCAAAACAAAGGACATGTGGAAGCACTTAAAGCTCTCTTATCGGAGTTTGAAAACATCCGTTACATCCCCATCGTAGTATTTAGCGGCAGAGCTACTCTGAAAGTGAGTGTTTCTTCAACAGTCATTTATACTAGTCAACTCGTTAAAAATATCCTTTCGTACAAAGATCCCGTCCTTTCGAAAGCAGATCGAGAAGCCATTGTTCGGAAGCTCGCCGTATATAATTTGCAGGATAAGGATGCGAGAACAAAACACGCCAAAACATTGCAAAAAGAAAATGAAATCCGTAATCAACGTATAAAAAATAATCTGTGTCCCTCTTGTGGCGGAGAATTAGTTGAACGGAATGGAAAATACGGAAAATTTATTGGATGTTCAAACTATCCAAGTTGCAAATTCACCCTCAAAAATCGTGCCTGACGACAGATGATTAACTTGTTCAGTAGCACCGGAAAGGCTGACATCTTATGTTGAAATGGTCAAAAAAAGAATTAACGAATATTGAAAACCTGATACGGGGGATACTCGTTATTTCCTCGGCATCAATTTGCTTTGCCTATAATCTTGGCTACCTATTTTTCTTCGGTTCTATTGGCGTTAGTCTCGTCTTGTCTGTAATCATTGGAAGTTGGTTAGCTAGGGTAAACAATCAAGGAAAAGCAAAGCAAAAAAAGAATGGGGCAAAGAAAGAACTAACCAAGAGAAATCACAAAACTGAAAAACAATCTCGTAAGCCACTTTCGGATCAAGAGTTGTTAACCGCAGATATTGATTCCCTTTCCGGACCGGACTTTGAAAGATTAATGGAAGCTTATTACCGAGACAAGGGGTATCAAGTAGAAAGGGTTGGAGGTTCAGGGGATAACGAGGTTGATTTGATTCTCCAAGATAAGAAAGGCTACAAGATCGCCGTACAGTGCAAACGCTGGAAAAAGAACGTAGGAAATGACATAGTGCTGCGATTAAAGGCTGGCAAGCAGGTGTACGGTTGCTATGACGCTTGGATTGTCACAACAAGCCATTTTACCAAGACAGCAATAGAAATCGCAGGTCCCCTAAATATTACATTAATTAATGGGGCTCAAGTCCATGATATGATTCGACGTTGGAGAAAGGAAAAAGCAAAAAATATGAGCTGACGTTCGTCACCCTTTCCTTATTGTGGAAAGGGCTTTTTTTTCACTTATACTAAGAACGTACATTCCCACCAAGCTGCTCTACTCATCGCAGATCACAGGAGGAACTTTTCATGCAGCCATATGATTTGCCATTGGACCAATTGCAGACATACCGTCCGGCGCTTACGCGAAAAGACGATTTTGCAGACTTTTGGGAAGCCACCAAAGCGCTTCTGGATCAGGAACCGCTCACCTATGAACTTGCGCCGCTGACACATCCCGCAGACGGTGTTCGCTTGTATCGGCTCAGCTACCGTGGATTTGGAGGTGCAAGGATTCAGGGGTATTTCGCCGTTCCGGACAAGGCGGGCGCACATCCGGGGCTGATTCTCTATCACGGCTATGACTGGTGCTTCGACGGCGGCATCCATGACGTGGTCAATTGGGCGTTGCACGGCTATGCTGCGTTCGGCATGCTCGTCAGGGGGCAGCACAGCAGCGAAGACAACAGCTGGCATTTTTCGTGATCATTTGAAAAAGTAACGTTTGTCTGCACGGGCCATTTTCACAATCCAGCCAAGCGGCAGGAGGTATTGGCTTTCCATGCAAAACGAGCAGATCGAGAATCCCAGCGTGTTCGCGGCTGTCCCGCAATAGAAGAGGCGAAAACCTGCTAATGAATACTCCAGGTTTCCGCCTCTTTATCCTTTATCCTTCTTCGTCCGCAACCAATTCCTTGGCAAGCGCCACCATCTGCTTCTGCACATTTTCGTCAAACTGATTCCCGTTCACCAAATAACCGATTTGATACATGACCCCGTTGTGGTAGAAATCGATTTCATTTGCCATGGTTTTCACCATTTGGACAGAGCGCTTCTGCTCATCCCAGTCATAGTAGGAGTACACGTAGCCGCCTCCTGTTTGCAGGATGTGATGGTACAGGCGTATATTGTCGTCGCCAATGGTCTCCACTTCAATCCTGTTTCCCATATCATCCGTCCCTGACTTGCGCCCGACGAACCCCACAAAAGGATCGGAAGCTGTTTCCGTCATGCGGACGATAACGAACTCGTTGCCATATCTGCCGTATTCGTCCTTGTCTTTTAAATAGGAGAACTGCACCTGATGCAAATGTCCGCTTTCTTGTCCACTTTGAAAGCTGACGAGATAAGCGTTTTGTTTTCCCATCGGAAAAGGAAGCTTGCCCGGGTCGATGAGCTTTGCATTTTGCTTCAGCTTTTCAGGCAGATACGGAAACACCTGATTGAATTCAACCGGCCGGTAGTACATTGCCTCCGTGTCGCCTCCGTATACATGGTAATGCTCGCTTTGCGCCAGATTGCCCTTTCCCGCTTTGGGCAGCGAGCTGTCCGATTCACACCCGGTAAGGCCAACTGCTAGATACATGCACAGGAATAGCCAAAAAATTTTCTTCACGTCTACTGCTCCCTTTCCTCCCGCTCTTGCAGCGTTTCCACTACCGCTCCCTTGCCCGCGGATTTGTCGATGATGCCTGCGACCCATGCATATTTGGCGTACTTTTTGATGACCTCTTTGGCCCGGAAATGCGGATCCAGCTTTTCCTGAAAAAAGAGCCGTCCCGTATCCAGGCATAGCTTGATGGCCGGATAGCGCACGAGCAAGCTTTCCAAAAAATCGGCCTCGTACACATACCGATTGAGCGCGTCGAACTCAAGCACCGGGACGAAGCCGTACTGTACGCTTTTCTCCGTGAGCCACTGAAACAGCTCCTCGCTTTTCGCCGCTGTCTCTTCAAAGCTGCAGGCACTTTCATACATGTATTCCGCCGAATCGTAAAATCGCCATTTTTCCCAATCTACCCTGTCGTCCAAGATAACCGGTTTGGGGTAATGAAACAGCACATATTCTGGCTGGACCGAAGCGGATAAATACGCCAGCTCGTTCTCGATATAGGCGTACGCGTTGGCTCGAATTTCATCATCAGAAGACAGGAAAAGCGCGTCTCTCAGCGGGGAGAAGCCGGAGCGAAACGGAAAGTGCACCCCGATCCGAAAGCCCCTGCGCTTTGACTCCCCGACCAGTTTGGCGATATCCTCCGGTGCGGAAAACAGACACGCTTCGATTCCGTAAAAGCCGTCCCGGAAATCACGCTTGTATTTTTTCTCGTCAAAACCTGCGTATTGGCCAATCAAAAAACGGTTCATCACGGTCACCTCATCGCGAGAGATAAGCAGCCTTCCCCTTCATCCCTCTTCTGTGCACACGTATGGATCGAACGGCTTGCCTATCACTTTGGGTGTTGATCACACTACCGTTATTCATCCCTCTCCCGTATTCGACAAGTTCCGACCTTTCCCTTTTTTTCCATAAAAGAAAGCCCCTGCACTTGTTCGTTTGAACAAATGACAGAGGCTTCAGCCTTCCTTGTTGCATCAATCGCTTTTATACTCGCAGCGCCGCCAGATCGAACTTCGGTACGAGTCCTTCCTCGGCAGCGCGGCCCAACAGCGCCGTCACCGCGGCATAGCCGTCTTCTCCCAAATTTGCCGTGAAGCTGTTCACATACAGATTGATGTGAGCTTTGGCTACCTCAGGGTCCATTTCTTGTGCGTGGCTCATCACGTAGTCTTGAGATGCCTCGGGATGCGCCCAGGCGTACTCGACAGACGCCCGCGTCCACTCCGCCAGCTTGTCCAGGTCGAGCGAACGGCGGGCAATGATCGCACCGAGCGGAATCGGCAGGCCGGTGTCCGACTCCCACCAGCTTCCCATATCAGCAAGCATTGTCAGCCCATACGTCTGATACGTAAAGCGGGCCTCGTGAATCACCAGTCCCGCATCGATCAATCCATCGCGGACGGCGGGCATGATTTCGTGAAACGGCATGACCACGATTTCGCCCACGCCTCCGGGTACATTCTGGGCTGCCCACAAGCGGAACAGCAGATACGCCGTGGAGCGTTCGCTAGGGACAGCCACGCGTTTGCCCGACAGCACGGACGGATCGTTCGTTCCAGCGAGACTGCCTTTCGTCAAAACAAGCGGGCCACAGCCCCGGCCAAGCGCCCCGCCGCATGGCAGAAGAGCATAGTCATCGAGCAGCCACGGAAGAGCCGCATAGGAAACCTTCAGCACTTCCGGCCCCTGTCCGCTTGCCGCAAGTCCGTTGGTAATGTCAATGTCTGCATACATCACATCCAGCTTTGGAGCGCCGGGAACCAGTCCGTGCACCCAGGCGTGAAAAACAAATGTGTCATTAGGGCAAGGAGAAAACGCAATCTTCATCATAGTACCTCCCGAATTACTTTGCATGCGGCTTCGAGCGCCTCAAAGGCCTCTTTCATACGCCATGCCGCCTTGTTTCGCGGACCGACCGCATTGGAGATTGAACGGATTTCCAGGACAGGCAGGCCGCTGTCCTTTGCAGCTATTGCGACGCCGTATCCCTCCATCGCTTCGGCGGCTGCTTCCGGGACTCTGGCCTTCAGCTCAGAGGCGGTAGCCGCTGTGCCCGTTACCGTCGACAACGTCAAGATCGGACCGTGACAGACGGGAAGTCCCGCTGCCCGCAAGGCCTCGGTCAGGCGGGATGCGAGCTTATCTTCGACCTGCACGCGGGCGGAGCCGAAGCCGAGCTCGTCCACGCTGCAAAAGCCATCCGGCGTCTCGGCTCCGAGATCGGCCGCGATAATCTCGGCAGCCACGACCAGAGAGCCTACCTCCGCCTGGCCGACAAATCCGCCGGCGATTCCTGCGCAGATGACCAGGCTGTAACCGGACTCTGCTGTTGCCAGTCTTCTGGCCGTCCTGGCAGCAGCCGCTACGGAACCGACGCCCCCTACCAGGACGTCAAACCGGCTGTCGCCGCCCAGTCCGCGCAAGACCGCTTCTTTTTCAGGCTGAACAGAGACAACCACGAGAATTCTCCCCGCTCCTGCCTCTCGATCGGGTGATGCCCAAGAGTTTTCCGTGTTCTTATCAACATTCATCTGTGTAGCTCCTTCGGGTTGATCCACAGGATCGATAATCGTTCGATATAAAACTCCCATCCTTTACGTTATCTTTATCTCCCTCTTGTGTAAAGGGATCGAGTGCATGGAAATAAGGCCTATTCCTGCCACTGTCTTCTGATGCGAATCCGGGCTTCCGCCGATATGGAAAAAATGGAAGCAGCCTTGCAATTCCATCCGCTTCCAGCTATACTATGAATAACTTTACTGAAATTAAGGGGATGTCTTGATGTCCGCGTTGGTTCTTAACTAATCAAATTTGATAGGGTGTTTTCCTGCTTTCCTTGCAAAAAACCCACATTTTTCGTGGTCTATTTGTGCTGGGAACATGAGGGGATACCCAATTAGTTAAGAACCGGCCATCCCATTCAATATCTTTGTTGACTGCAGACGACCGTGCTCTTATGCGCGGTTTTGTTTGTTTACACGCATGTCCCGGAGGAGCGTTTATTTGTCGTACCCTGCTCCCTGGAATCCGTGTATCGTCAACACATGCCCAAACAGGCAGAAGATGGACGCTGTGTTCATTTTCTGCCTGTTTGTTTTTTGAAAAATAACGATGAAAAGAGTGATCCGATTGAAAAATTATATAGAACTCGCAAGCAAACGCATAACCCTGCAGGAAGGTGTACAGGCGATCGAACAGCTCCTGCTGGAGTCTTTTGTCAATCCCGGCATCTCTACGAAAGAATTGGCTCGCAAGCTCCTGCTGCCTGTTCCCGTGACGGCTGCAATCAAAAAGGAGCTGATCAAATTGGGCGCGCTTCGCCAGGATCGCGGAGTTTGCTGCACCGAAGAAGGGGCAGAATACGTTCGGCAAAAGTGGGGCTTCGACGGTTTGGACATGGATTTGTACCGCAAGCTGCTGGAGGACTGCGATTGGAAGGCCGAGCTCGCCGACATCCTGTCTCGTCTCTACGAATGGTTCCCTGCTCGTCCGCAGGTAAATGTAGAGATTGACCAGTCCAAATGCACGCCGGAGACCAGCTTGAGGCGGGCGATTCTTTGCCTGAAACATCATGCGCTCATCGGCAGCAGGATTCTGTGCGTCGGCGATGATGATCTGGTGAGCGTATCTCTCGGACTGCTGCTCAAGCGTTTGTTCCCGGAAGCGGTCCAGCACAAGGCATGGATCACCGTCGTCGACATCGATGATCGGTTCCTTGCGTTCATCGCGGACATCGCTTGGCGCGAAGGCCTGCCGATCAGCGGTCACCGTGCAGACCTCCGCAAGCCTCTGTCCCAGAAGCAGCTCGGCACATTTGACTGTTTTTTCACCGACCCGCCCTATACGCTGCCAGGCATGAGCCTTTTCGTTTCACGGGGAATCAGTTTGCTCAAGCAAAAGACAGGACTGCCTATCTTCCTGTCCTTCGCCCATAAATCGCCTGGCTTTATGCTCGATATGCAGCGCGAGTTTATCCGGATGGGGCTGATGGTCAGCGAGATCATTCCGCATTTCAATGAATACGAGGGGGCGGAGATGATCGGGAACAGAGGCCAGATGATCGTACTGAAAACGACTGAGCAGACAACTCCCAAAATAAAAGGAGGCTTCGACGATGCGCTGTATACCGGCGAGGTGAAAAGGACGATGCGGACATACCGCTGCAGGGAATGCAATGGAAGCGTGCAGGTCGGCTTTCAGCAGCGCTTTTCTACGATTGAAATGCTAAAAATGCGCGGCTGCCCGCGCTGCCAGCATCATACGTTTGATCTCGTAAACAAGAAAAGCGTTTGACGGATTGCCTGACGAAAGATAAGAAAAGATAGCTCCACCTCTTCCAAGCATGTCTTTGCCGAAGGGGAAAGCTATCTTTTCTCGTTTTTTAGCCCGACTGCGCGGCGTTTTACGCTTACGCTCGCACAGCCGGGCGTTTTCTTTCTAGATGATCAGCTTTCTTTCTGTTCATCAGCGTTCCTTCTGCTTCTGTTCAGATGCCGCCGGGATTTCTCCCTTCTCGATGACGACAGCATGCCGGTTTCACTTTCTCCCGGAAAGCAGCAAGAACAAAGGGATTCTCATCCGCCGCTCATACGTCTCCTGATGAAGAAAGTTTTCCCTGAGCGGCCGGGATTCCCTTAGCTGTTCTACAGTAAAGCCGGCCTTCTGCAGCCCGAGGAAGTAGTCTTCGATCGTACGATGGTACTTGGAAACTGTTCCACCCATCCAGTGCTGCTGCCTCGGTCCGTTGACAAAATACTGATCGACCAGCCAATTCGTCCGTTGCCCTGCTGTCTGCAGCGTAGACGTAATGACGGGGTGTTCGACAGAAAAAAGAAGTCTCCCGCCCGGCTTCAAGGCTTGATGGATACGGCAATAAAGCGAATCGAGATCTTCGATGTAGTGAAGCACCAATCTGGAGAGCACAAGATCAAAGCGGCCTGCAGGAAATGGCCAATCCTCGATGGTGGAATGGACCACCTTTGCGGGATAGCCATGCAAATTTCCTGCTGCCGCTTCGACCATGTTGTGTGATCCTTCCACCCCCAGATAGTCCGCACATCCCTCTTCCAGCAGTTCGATGCCGAACCGGGCGTCGCCACAGCCAAGATCCAAAACCGACAAGCCGCTCACGTCACCCATCATTTCCCGTATCAGCGGTTTTTCCAAAGTATCGTTGGCATTCTCCTGTCCTTCGCGCCGCGCCATATAGTTTTGAAAAATGCAATCGTCGTCAAAAAAATCAGATCCTCGAAAGCCCACGGCAAGCCCCTCCCTTGTCCGCTCCGGTTTTTACCAACCGTGCATATGCCGGGTTGATTCCCAGTCTCTTCTACTTCCACAGCAGACGCCATCTCCCCTTTTCAAGCACCGCGAGACAGCGGCCGCTGGTCAGGAGATGTTTTTTCGGCAGGCTCCATGACTGCGTATGCAGACGCGAATGATTGTACATACACTATCAAGAGTTTTTTTGAAAGGAGGGCCGGTTTCATGAGCCAAATCACCGATGGCCATCCCGCTCCAGACGGTTTCTACCGAACGATGGGGGAATGGGTAGCCTACCATCTGGCGAGAGGCCGATCCATGGACGGGCTGTTTCAGGAATATTACGCCGACCATGAGAGCGACTTCGCGCTGCCCATTGGCCTGGATGAGCCTGCTCCCTGGGAATTTAGAGAAAAACCGTTTACCAGCCACCCCAGCCCCTTTGTAGGGATCATCCCGGACGGACGGCTCTGGGGGACAAAAGGGGCGGTGGTTACGCCGGAAAACAAGCTGGTGTGGGATGTGTCGGTCGAGCATTCGTCAGAGCCTCCGGAGCAGCATTCTGTTTTTCGCCAATCCTCTCTGCCTGCCCCGCAGCATTATGATGAGACCTGGGCAGTACTTACCTACACCGCCAGCGACAGCTATTTTCACTGGATGCTGGACGTGCTGCCCCGGCTTGATTTGATCCGGAAAAGCGGCCTGTCGATCGACAGGTACGTCTTTAACTATATGTCCATCCCGATCCTTCCCTTTCAGGATGAGACGCTGAACATGCTCGGCATTCCAGCCGGAAAAAGGTTCCAACCGCAAGCGGACAGCCATTGTCAGGTAAAGCAAGCAGTCATCCCGTCGCTGATCGGCTATACGTCCCATTATCCCAAATGGGCTGTCGATTTCTTGCGCAAGGAACTGCTGCCCTCTTCCATTGGACAGACAGCGCCGAGCAAGGAAGCGAGCGAGTCTTTCCGTCCAGGTCCATCGGGGGCCCTGAACCACAAGCGTATTTACGTCAGTCGGGCAGATGCATTTCACCGGCGCGTATCCAATGAACAGCAGATTGTCAGCCTGCTTGGGTCTCACGGTTTTGTCACCATTACTCCGAGCGAATACAGCGTGTCCGAACAAATACGTCTGTTTGCCTCCGCCGATGTCATCATTTCCCCTCACGGAGCCAATCTGACCAATATCGTCTTTTGCAAACCGGGGACACTCGTGATCGAGCTGTTTTCACCCGGATATGTGAATCCGATCTACTGGGCATTGAGCAATCACGCACAGCTACGCTATGCCTACCTGATCGGCAGCGGCAGACGATCTCCAGAATCGGTGCACGAGCTGCGGGGGAAGGAAGACTTGACGATCCCGCCGGATTCGCTGCAAAAGCTTTTGAGTTTGCTGGGCGTTGTATGACAGAACAATAAAGCGGGTCTGTAACAAATATGCAAGGAAATTTGAATAAACCGAAAAGGCAGCAAATTTCCGCTGAAGAGTCAAAAAGAAAGCAGGTGATACGTGTGAAAATCCTGTTTGCCACCTATGGCCAAATTCCGCAAGCTGGCAAGCTCCCATCGCCTTTTTCCTTGCTGCAAAAAGAGCTGGAGCAGCGCGGGCATCAAGTCGATGTCCTGGGCCACCATCCTGACATGCAGCGCGTCTATTTGATCTCCCAGACAAGATCGGGTCCATGGACGCTGAATTTGCAAGGCCAATCCGTCCCAAAAGCGCCAATCAAAGAGCGGGTGTACGATGAAGTATTTCGTTACTATCAAAAATATCTGCCCCATGTCCATCCATGGATTCGCTGGAGAGAAATCGAACGGTACACCTTTGAGCTGATCCTGTCCCTCTTTGATCTGGGGAAGTACGATCTGATCCATACCCATGACGCGCTGGCGACAAGGGCTGTTTGGCGGGTAAAGCCTTCTCATGTCCCGCTATTGTATCAGTGCGGCGGACTGCTTCGGCACGATCCGGCGGTGGCGGCGGAAGTCACATCCCCGGACAGTCTGAAAGCGCGGTATGTCGCCTGCGAGGAGTACATGGCTGCCACTTCCTGCGATCAGGCCATCGTTCCCAGCGCATGGCTGAAAAAAGTATGGCAGGAGGAGTTTTTTATACCGGACGGGCATTCAGCCGTGATCCATCGAGGAATGGAATTTACCCCTTTTCTTCAATGGCTCCAATATGAACCGTATCCTCCCGTCGAAAAAAAGAAAGGTGTGCAGATCATTGCCTGCCCGCCCGGACTGGATTTTCAAAGCGGATCTGCTACGCTGCTGGACGCTCTGGCAAGGCTCAAGCAGCAGCGGGACGATTTTTTGTGCTGGATGGTTGGAGACGGTCCGTGGAGAGGGGAGCTTGAAGCGTATTGCAGGGAAAAAGACCTGACTCGGCATGTGCTGCTTCTCGGCGAACGGACAGACTGGCCATCTCTCTTGGCGAAAACGGATATTGTCGTGTGGCCCGCACCTGCTGTCGACTTCCCTCTTCCGCTTATGGAGGCACAGGTCGCTGGAACAGCGATCGTAGCTTGTGACAGCAGCGTGATCCAGGAAATGGTTCGACACGGCGAAACGGGCTTGCTGTTTGAAGCCGGCAACAGTCTGGAGCTTTCAGAGAGGCTTCTGCAGCTCTTGGACACCCCGGAGCTGGCAAGTCATCTGCGAAACAGCTCCAAGACTTACGGGATGAACGAATGGTCGTCTGCCAAGTGGGCCGAGCAGGTCGAGCAGCTCTACCTCCAGATGAAGAGGAAACACCGGGTCGCTGCGCCTGCGGGGGAGAAGAAAAAAAGCCGGGATTCAGTTGCGCAGCTCTTCGCCTTCCGCCTCCGCCACCGCTTGGATGAGGGCGGATGGAATGAGTTTGCACACCGTCTCCCGGCTTCCTATCTCGTTCCTGATTTTGACTTTTTGCGCGTCTTGACCGAAACCAATCAGTTTGACGAGTGACTGGCGCCTTTGTCGGAAGCGCCTTGCCTTCTCATCTGTTCACAGCAGGTGTTGTTTTGGCCGGGGCTGTCGTGCTAGCCGGAGTTGTCGTACCGGCCGCTTTTGGCATGCTGGCCGCAGCACTTCTCGCAATCACGGCGTGGGCATGGGGCTCCAGGTCAAACCAGAAGATCAGGTCTCCCTGGTCCTTCTTTTGCGGAGGCTTTTTCCCGTTTACGTACACCTCCGCACCTCTTACAGCCATCGAAAGCCCGGATATTTTCGCGGGTCCGTCATTGTAAACCCGCACCGTACCGTTTGCATCGTACTCCATCCGCACCTGCTCCAGCGCCAGCCAGTACTTCATCAAATCCCGCACGGTAGTGAGATAGAGCTTTTGCTGATCGCGGAGAGAAGCCATCTTTTTCAGCAATTGATCAAAGCTTGGCTGGATGACCAGCGCTCCTTTTTGATCCCGTTTCAAAATTTTCCCCGCGGCCTTGCCTTGCGGGATTCTGGCGATATAGGCATGGCTGATAAAAACACCGCGATCATTGATTAATTGAAGTAAATTTTGTTCATTGTACCTATACATCGTATTTTCGGGAACGATCGCTGCCGCCCATGAGTAAAACGGGCCTGTCACTGTCGGATGGGCCCAATACAGGGGCGTTCTTCTGCTGTCTCCATTTCTCGTTTGCAACAGGTCAAATGCCTGGTTGACGTTGGTCACGTCCTCCGAGCTGTAGTGCCAGAAATACCGGGTGTCGTACTTTTGCCACAAATCGGCGATATAATAGGGAGTTTTGATGTCCAAGCCTTGAAAGCCAAAGCTGTATTTTACGTAGCCATGATCAATCCAGGTCACGCTATGAAACTCATTTTTCATAAAAGCCAGGATGTTCTCCGCCACATCCCGGTACAGGTGCAAATCGAACGGATAAGCCGTGTGCAGCCCGATTTCTATTCCGCGCTTGTGCAAATCCTTCAAGAACTGCAGGAATTCCTGGTTCTCATGGAGCGCTACATTCATCGGCTGCTGCAGACGGTAATACGGGTTCGAATAAAAGACGCTTTTGGTCACAGGTATCTTGTATTTGACAAAACCACCCACTGCTTTATCCGGGCTCGCAATCTTCTCCGAGCCGTAGTAAGCCGCCCTGTTGCTTGCCAGCGACTGTTCATCCGCATGCTCCGTCCAGACGTGCGTCGCGAGAAACCCATGAGGCTGGTTCATCAGCCGAGGCATCAGTGACGGTTGAAAACCGACTATGAGCGAAAATGTATTGATCCGCTGTTCCTGTGGCTTGTATTCGGAGGCGTGTCTCACCTTCCCGACCTGCTTGCCTACGGTCTCCTCTACGTATCGGTGATCTCCCATATGATCCAGATTGACGACCAGCTGATTTTGGACCGTGTTCAACTCCAGCGACGATACGTGCGGGGTGTGGTACAGAAAAGCCGACTGCTTTCCTTGCCCGAACCGGACGCCTTCCCGGTCCAGCCAGTATTGCTTTTGAAAAGAATGCGTATCTACCTTCCTGTTTTTCCGATAGACCTCTGACACCTTTGGCGCGAAGCTGAGTGTCAGCGCCTCGCGAAAAACCTTGATTTGACGCTTGTATGTAGTCTTCACTTCCACATCGACGACCGGGCTGTTTTGGCGCAGCAGGTAATTCGTTTCTACCTGGGCAGCCGGAGTATCTCCGATCACCTTGACGAGCAGGCCGTCGGGCTTTTGCTCGGTCAGCACCGCTGTCTTCTGATACTGGCGGACAATCGTATGCTCCCGCCGAATAAACATATTGGTATCTATCGGTTTTGACACCGGCGGCGAAAAGGCGAGTTCATTTCCCTGTACGCTTGTTACCTTGGCCTGATGAACGAGCGGCGCATTCAGCCTGCCCGCGAACGATTCCGAGCGAATTTGTATCATGCTTCCCACCGGAATGGCTGGCGGCGCGTCCAGTTTGATTTTGCTGGTCCCGGCGGGAAGCTGCGGAACGAGCAGATTGTAAATGTCCCCGTACTCAGCCACATACTGGACTGAACGAAGAATCTCCTTGCCTCCAGCGTCCGTAATCCTGAGTTGTCCCTTTGCGTCCCACGCAGCTTTGTAATACGGATTTTGAAAAGATGTCTGCCCCTCGCTGGAATGTGTCGTGAATGGACTGAACGCAAACAAAAGCACACATACCAGCCATGCTGTCATTACCTTCCGAATCATTGTTGTACCCTTTCTCCTTTTCTATGGTCTTGCTCCGCTCCATCCTCTCGTCGTTTGGCTAAAATGGCAAACCGGATTTCGAAGCCAAGGTAAGCTTATGCCGCGGGTTCTGTCCACTTTCTCTTTTAAAGCAGATGTTTCCACTAATTTTTGGAAGTTTCTTGCAGAACTTACGAAAATGTCCCTATAATACCAAAAGAATGATAACGTATATCGGGGGTACCTTGTGAAATTTACATTAAAAAAAGCCGCTCTGGAAGAAAAATCAATTATAAGCAATTTGCTTGAGCTGTACAATCACGACTTTAGTGAATATATGGACTTGGATGTGGACGAACAGGGACGATACGGATATCCTTATTTGGACAACTATTGGACGGAACCGGATCGCTTTCCGTTTCTCATCCAGGCCGAGGGCAAATGGGCCGGGTTTGTGCTTGTGAGAAAAATCGCAGACGAGAATCACTTGGGCAGCAGTTATTTTTCCATTGCAGAATTTTTCATTATGCGGAAATATCGCAGGTCCGGGATTGGCAAAGCCATTGCTCACCAGGTATTTCGCATGTTCCCTGGCCACTGGGAGGTTGTTCAGTTGGCTTCCAACGTGCCTGCCCAACTATTCTGGAGGAAAACAATAAGTGAGTATACCAATGGCGACTTTCAGGAATGGGAAGAGCCCGGAAAAGTGTATCAATCCTTCGTTTCACTGGAAAAAGCGGATTGCTCGTAAACGGTTTCACCTGTCAGCCATGCAACAGGTATCGGGTCCGCAATCTGTAGAAAGGGGGCCTGAACGATGAAACTGGACAGACTTCTTGCCATCACGATGATCCTCATCCAGAGGAGGCGTATACCTGCCAAAGAGCTTGCCGACATGTTTGAGGTATCTGTCCGAACGATTTACCGGGATATCGAAGCGATCAATCAGGCAGGCATCCCGATTGTCAGCTATCAGGGAGCCAATGGCGGCATCGGCATTATGGAAAACTACCGGCTCAACCAGCACATTTTGACCCAGGAGGAGCTGGCCTCAGTCACGATGGCTCTGAAAAGCGTTGCCTCGACCTACCGGGATGCACGGGCTGAGGTAGTACTCGGGAAGATTCGCGGCATAGTGGAAAGCACACAGTCCGAGGCGTTCAAGATGATGTCCGAGCAGATCTATATCGATTACAGCCCATGGGGAGGAGATGCTCCGCAAAAAGAAAAGATCACGCGGATCAAGCACGCAATCCAGACATCCAGCCTGCTCTCCTTTACCTATCACAACGTCTCCGGGACGATTTCCGAGCGAATCGTGGAGCCGCACACTCTCGTTTTAAAAGGACGCCAATGGTACCTTTACGCTTACTGTACAAACAAGTGCGAATTCCGTCTATTCAGGCTGTCACGGCTGAAGGAGCCCGTTCTGCTGGAAGACGCCTTTCAACGCAGACCGATCAATCTGGAGGAGCTGCCATGGGACAATGAATGGAGAAAACCGGGGCAAACCGTCCAGCTCGTCCTCCGGTTCGTTCCCCAGATCCGTTCCATCGTGGAAGAAATGTTTGGCGTCGATCACATCCGTATCGACGAACAAGGGTATTGCTGGGTCTCTGAAGCTTATCCCCTCGACGACTGGCTGTACGGGTTTGTCCTCAGCTTTGGTCCCAGGGTAGAAGTCGTAGAGCCGCTCTTTTTTCGGGAAAACATTCAGAAGCTGGCTCACGAGATCGGGAGCGTCTATTCGGGCAGTTCGTCACCGACATGTTCTTCCATCTCGGCAGAACAAAAAGCTGGAGGAAAAAAACGCGACGAAACATGACAGACAGTTGTCAGGTTTGCTTCATTATCATGGAGACATCCCCAATAAAAGGAGGCAGTTGTTCAATGACGAAAACCTTTTGCCAAAGCTGCAGTATGCCCATGGTGGATGCCCACATCCTCGGAACCGAAAAAGACGGCTCCAAAAACAGCGAGTATTGCCTCTACTGCTACGAAGAAGGAGCCTTCAAGCAGCCTGACATCACGATGGAGCAAATGATCGAGATTTGTGTTCCCTTTTTAAAGGAAGAAGGCATGGAAGAAAATGCGGCCCGCGCGATGCTGCAAAAACATCTTCCCGAGCTTGCCAGGTGGAAAACAGTCAGCTAATCCGGGTTTGGTAAAGCCAAGCTTGCAGGCAGGATATCCTCTTCTCAGGCGGAGGGTATACTGCCTGCAACAGTTTGAACATTCCGAACTTTACATGCAGCTAAAATGTTGCCTACAATAAATGGTATAATAAAGCGAAGAGAAAATCTGGACATCCGGGAGGAGTTGCCTTTGGAAGGTGTGCAAGGAAAGTCATCGCATCATCAAAAACTGTCTGTTGCCAAACTTATCAAGCGAATACTCTTTATCCTGATCGGATCCGCCTTATTTTCTGTTGGGCTGGAAATTTTTTTGGTCCCCAATCATATTATTGATGGCGGAATAGTCGGTATCTCCATTATTATCGCGCATCTGTCGGGACTGCCGTTGGGGATGTTTTTATTTCTGTTGAACCTGCCTTTTCTCGTAATTGGCTACAAACAGATCGGAAAAACCTTTGCGATTTCCACACTGCTCGGAGTCAGCACGATGTCGATTGTGAGCTCCCTGCTTCACGATGTGAAAGGAGTCACCGAAGATCCCCTGTTGGCTGCTGTCTTTGGCGGAATCATCCTGGGCATTGGTGTGGGGCTGGTGATTCGTTACGGCGGGTCTTTGGACGGAACAGAGATTGTGGCTATCTTGATCAACAAAAAGACTCCGTTCTCTGTCGGTGAAATTGTGATGTTTTTTAACCTGTTCATCCTGGGTAGCGCAGGACTCGTATTTGGCGTCGATCGCGCCATGTACTCCCTGATGGCTTATTACATCGCATTTAAAATGATCGACTTGACAATCGAAGGATTTCAAGGGTCGAAATCAGTCTGGATCATCAGCGACAACCACAAAGATATCGGTGACGCCATCGTCGCCCGCCTGGGCCGCAGCGTTACCTATTTGAAGGGCGAAGGCGGTTATTCCGGGGATGATAAAAATGTGGTGTTCTGCATTATTACCCGTCTGGAAGAAGCCAAGCTCAAGTTGATCGTTGAAGAAGTCGATCCATCGGCATTTTTGGCAGTTGGCAATATTCACGATGTACGGGGCGGACAGTTTAAAAAACGTGACATTCACTAAATGGCATAGTGTGAATGCAAAAAACGCGGAGGCAGTTCAAAGCTGCTTTCGCGTTTTTTCGTTTTATGCAAGCCTTGCAATTACATTGCTCCCCTTTTCAAGAGCTTGTGGAGTCAGCTTTAGTGTCCACGTTGGGTGCCCTGATCCCCCATATACTTCAGGGTAGTTGAACAGTTCTTCATCCAGAATGACCGGCAAACCGTGCCCGATGAGCGGAATACTGCCTGGCTCGTACCCGGTCAATCCCTTTACCTCATCCATCCGGGTCATTCTTATGCTTTGGTAGCCAAGTTGAGCGGCGAGGGACTGGAAACTTATGCGCCCACGCTTGCCCGACAAAATCAGGGCGACATGTGAATCATCAGCTATTGCGATCAATACCGGTGCAGTCTGCCCCATGTCAATGCCGAAAAGAGCTGCTCCCTCCTTGGCCGAACGAACCGGACGCTCGTGTTCAATCAGCTCATACTCCAATCCCAGCTCTTCGAGGATCGCTTTCACACGTTCCATCTTACACCTCACTATGGGAAATATTGTATACTTTCTGTATAGATGAAAATTGGAGGTCCTGCCATGATTATTCGTTCTCCCCGCCCGGAAGAAACACCTGCACTCAGCGACCTGGCATTTCGCTCAAAAGGATATTGGGGCTACGATGACGATTTTATGGAGGCATGTCGGCAGGAGTTGACGATTACCCCTGCGTTTCTTCAGACCTCCCATGTGTTTCTGGCCGAGGAGGCTGGAAACATTCTGGGATTTTACCGTTTATCCGTAGACGAAACCGGGGCAGAGCTTAGCGATCTGTTCGTAGACCCTGCTGCCATCGGCAAGCGGGTCGGAAAAGCGTTGTGGAACCACTTGATGGATACCGCCCGCTCCCTCAGCATTGACCATTTTCTCATCCACAGCGATCCGTACGCAGAAGGTTTTTATGAAAAGATGGGAGCTGTTCGGATTGGCGACATCCCTTCCACTGTTTTTCCGGACCGTCGACTCCCCTTGATGAAAAAACAAGTCGCCCCCTGACGCCTGCTGCTTTCGCCACATGAGACACGGCAACCAACATGCCCGTGTCTTTTTTGTTCCTACCAGTTTTGAAAGGCGCTTTTGAAATTCCACTCTGCTTTTGTCCTCTTTTCAGGCACCCGCTCAAGCAAAAATAATCTGCGGACATATAGTGTTACTGTTGAAAGGGGGGAGGAGAATGGGGCTCTTTAACGGATCTGACGACTTTACTCTCATCCTGGTACTGTTCATCTTGCTGGTCATCGTAGGCTGCGATTGTGATTGATGATGACCTTTGGAGCAGAAAGTGTGTGCAAAGGGAGAATGAACAGGCTTTCTCTCTTTGCATTTTTTCATTTGCGAATCGAGGTGAAAAGAAGATTTGGCTAGACGAACAAACCAAAAAAGCGACTCATTTTCACCGGAATTTATGGATTGGCTAAAGGGAAAGAAGGTTTCAAGGAGAAGGCTGCAAAGAAATCCCGAACTGTTCGATCAGTATTATCAAGAGTGGTCGAAAACGCAGCGGAAAAATAGGCCGCGAAGACGGTCGCTGTTTCAGCTTCCGAACCTAAACATTGATCTTGGAACCATTCTCAATGGCATGCAAATGGCAACCGAGGTCATGAGAACATTCCAAGGGACAAAACTGCTCAATCATTCGTCCAGAAGCGATGATTAGGCGGGAAAATACGGAGCAGCCATTACCGGCTCATGGAAAACAGGCCATGGCGATGGAAGCTCTGCATCGCTTCACTTTTCGGAACGCAGGTCTCATGGGATCTGCGTCCTTTACGTTTACTGGGCAACTACGGTCACTGCTTGCTTTTTTCACAACACGCTGCAATTTTTCCACACCGCCCTCCCTGTCATCCTTCCACGGCTGCTGACACCGAGCGTTAAGGAAATGGTAAGGCAGACATTCGGTGCTGATAAGGTTGCTCCTTTACACTGACGGTGAAAGGAGAGTGGAAACCATGTGGGCTATCTGCATTCACGAATTTATCCGACTGTTTCGAAGCGTCAAATCCCTGATCACCATCGCTTTTATTGCCGGCGTATCGTACTGGGTGTCCGATCTGGTCAACCAGGCCGCCGGATTCATCTCCCAGCATGAGCTGACAGAGGGCCATGCGCTCGGCGTTTTTGCCTTGGTCATGCTGTTTGGCCCTTTGTTTGTCTTTGGATTATCGCATGACATGATCAACCGGGAAGTATCCAGTTGGACCGTCCGTTTTTTAGTCACCCGCACTTCCCGCTTCCGCATTGTGCTGGGCAAATGTTTCGGCGTTCTGCTTTTCTGGCTGTGCTGCATGCTGGTCACCTTTGGAACAGTCTTGGCCTCTGTCCATACTTTTGATGTGAAGACCTTCCTGGAGTGCATGTCCATGCTGGTGTACAGCGTTTCGTTGTGCCTGTTGCTTTCTGTGCTGATCGCCCGTCCCAGCTACACCATGTTCGGGGGGATCATTCTCGGTTTATTCCTCCCGATTCTCGGCATCTGGACGCTTGCCTCCAGCCAGCCTGCCGCCAAGTGGATCGGCTATTTGCTGCCTTATGCGTATTTGGAAAAAGGCGAAGCGTACATCGGCGTGATCTGGCTCTATGCGCTTCTCTTTCTCGCCGCCTCTGCCTTGCTGTTTCAAAGGAGGGATTTTTAAATGCCGCTTATAGAGACTGTCCAGTTAACCAAGCGATTCGGGGAACGAACGATTGTCAATTCCGTGTCGCTCACCGTACAGCAAAATGAAATTTTCGGCTTTCTAGGAAAAAACGGAGCCGGAAAATCAACCTTTATCAACATGCTAACCGGTATTATCCGCCCCTCTTCGGGGAGCATTCGCCTGTTTGACGGAGACGGGAACACCGAGGAGTGGAAACGCAGGATCGGTGTACTGCCGGATTACTCCACCTTTTATGATTCACTGACGGCCAGAGATCATCTGTTGTACCTGAGCCGTGTGAAAGGAATACGCGTCACGAAGAAGGAGTGCGACCGCATCCTGGAAGAAGTGGGATTGGCCGAGCACGCCGGGAAGAGGGCCAAGGCGTTTTCCTTCGGTATGAAAAAGAAGCTCGGCATTGCGCAAGCTCTCGTAGGTGACCCGGAGCTGCTATTTTTGGACGAGCCTACCTCCGGAGTGGATGTGGAGTCCTCGCTTCAGATCCAGCAGTTGCTGCTGCGTTTGCGAAAAGAAGGACGGACGATCTTCATGACCTCGCACAATCTGCATGAGGTCGAAAAAATCTGCACCCGCATCGCGATCATGAAAGCCGGTACGATTGCTGCAGCGGGCAGTCTTTCCGAGCTGCAGGCCAAGCATCGCAGCTGGCGTACTGTCACTGTGCGCCATGCAGCGTTGGCCGACAAGCCGCATGAACTGGTTTCGTTTGTGGAAGGACTGGGCAAACACCTCGAATGGCGGGAGGAGGCTCTTTCCCTTGAGGTCGATGACAAACGAAAGGTGGCCGCGCTGATTCGCGCTTTCGTCCATGCGGGAGTCGATATTTACCACGTCTGCGGGGACGAGCCTTCGCTCGAGCGGATCTTCCTGGAGGAGTAGCTTCTTGGATGGAGTAGCTTCCTAGAGGAGTAGCCAGGGGGCACTGCCCCCTTTTTCGTGACATTTCAGGTGAGGATGTCCGCCAACTGTTCCAACCGCTCCACGACAGCGAGCGGCACGTGGCCGGTAGCCGGCTGAAGCTTGCCCGGATTGATCCAGACTGCGTCCATCCCTGCCTCAATCGCTCCGGCGACGTCAGCTTCCCAGTTGTCTCCGACAAACAGCGTCTCTTCCGGTTTGGCGTCGAAAAGCCGCAATGCCGCTGAAAAAATCCGCCAATCCGGTTTGTGATAGCCGACGACTTCGGAGATGACGATCGTTTCTTTCGGAAAGAGCCTGGACAGGCCGAGCCGCTCCAGCTTGGTATAGGCCATATCCTCCGGTCCGTTTGTCACGATGCCGAGCCGGCAACGTTCGGCAAGCTTGCTCAAGCATTCCTCCACAACCGGAACTGGCGCGATCACCTCAAAGCAAGCCGACATAAACATATTCTGAAAATCATCCATCTCCTCCGGCTTCGCAGCACGTCCAAAGTCGGCAGTGGCCTTCTCCATCCGTTGGTGGCGATACTCCCGCAGCGAAATCCGGTTCTCTGTGAAATCCGGCCACAGCTCGTCGCTGTATGTTTTCAGCTTGCAGTAAAAGTCGTCTTCATTCAGACCCGCAGTCAAAGGATGGCGGCGGATGGTCAGGCGCATCCCCGCCTCCCAGCTCTGCGAATAGTCAAACAGCGTATCGTCGAGGTCAAACAGGATCAGCTTGTATTCTTTTTTGCTCACAGAAATACGGCCCCCTTGCTTCCAGGTTTGCTTCTTTCATTCTACCATTTCGCCCGCACCGGATCGCCGTTTCCTTTTTCCTCCCAGAAAGCTTCTATCTCTCCTGCTCACCCTCCGCAGCCTTTGCCAATTCGCCCAGCCAATCTTCCGGCAACGCTACCGAGCGGCGCGTCTTCGCATCGATCATCACCATCGTCACATCGGCATCGGCTGCAAGCTCCCCCTTCTCCTTGTACAGCTCGTGCCGGATGACATAGCTTTTCTCGCCGATCCCCAGCACCCGCGTCCGCACCTGCACCTGCTCAAGCATGCGAAGCTCCCTGCGGTAGTTGATATTGATGTTCACCACTACCGGCATCAGTCCTCTTCGCTGCAGCTCGTCTAGTGTAAACCCCCTTTGGCAAATCCAGTCAAAGCGGGCCCACTCCATATATTCCAAGTACTTGGCGTTGTTTACGTGCCCGATAAAATCAATATCGGTAGAACGGACAACCAGATCAAACAAGTGCTCCTGCATACTCATCGCTCCCTTCTTTTCCCCTAGTATACTGAAACAAAACAACTGAGTGAACATTCACTCGGAATGTATTTCGGAATATTCCGAAGGATGCGGCTGTATTTTGTTTCAGTCTTCACTATAATAGAGCTAACACAAACGCTTACAGTACGGACACGGAAGGGAAGATGCCGATGTTTGAACAAATGCTGCTGCCTGCACTGCAGATGGCGCGCTCCCGCTACCAGGATGCTCTCGCCAATCTCACCGAGGGCGAGCTGGTCTGGAAGCTGGCTGACGGCTCCAATTCTGTCGGGTTCCTGATCCGGCACATCGCAGAAGTCGAGTATCGTTTTTGCCTGATGTTTTTTGGCCGCCCGCTGCCAAATACGGTAACCTTGGACACGATTGGACCGGTAAAGGATGAGGGTCAATTTACCGACCTTTCCGCTCTGCTTGCATTCCGCGAACAGTCGTATGCATACTTGCTGGAATCACTTCGTCAACTGCCCAGCGAAGC
Source organism: Brevibacillus sp. FSL K6-6036 (assembly GCF_037964015.1). Lineage (NCBI taxonomy): Bacteria > Bacillati > Bacillota > Bacilli > Caryophanales > Paenibacillaceae > Brevibacillus > Brevibacillus sp. FSL K6-6036. Next base: position 943,559 of record NZ_CP150173.1, on the reverse strand, counting down.
CTGGGACCACCCTGTGGAAGCTCCGATCGGAACATTATCCCCCCGGCAAGCGTTGGGCCGGCTGATCTACCATACAGGGTATCACGCTGGCCAGATCGGGCTGATCCGCAAATACGGAGGCAAACGGTGAGTCTTTTGCTTCAAGGAAAACATGTATGGCTTCGGGAGATGACCCCGGATGACCTGGGTGCTGTGCTGGAAGTGTACAACAGTCACCCCGCCTACAATCTTTGGCGAAACGGAACTGCCGCGCTTAGCCTGGCAGAGCTTGAGCAGGAGTACAAGGCGATGCTGGATATTCCTTCCGGCCATTGGATGATCGTAAAGACTGTAGAGACTGCTCAGACCGCAGAAACTGCACAGACCGCTCACGCCGCCAAGCCGGAACCGAAGATTATCGGGGTTGTTCACTTCTCCACAGCTCATCCTTCCCCGGGAAAAGGGTGGATTGGCCTGTTTCTCATTCACCGGGATTGCCAAGGCCAAGGCTTTGGTCGCGAGGCTTGCTCGCTTTTGGAGCAATACTGTGCAGAGCAAGGGTGCTCACAGCTCCATCTCGGCGTAATTGCCGAGGACGAGCAGACTCTCCGTTTTTGGGGAAAGCTCGGCTTTGAACAGTATCGCCAGGTCACGGCTCCCGTCGGACGCTTGACCCAGCCTGTCCTGCTCCTGGCCAAGCAAATTGCGGATTGACCGCGTTCCCCAGCACAGCTTTGTCCTTTAAAGGAGGTGAAACCATGCTCGCACGTCCGCGTTTTGAATGTGATGTACCCGTCGTTCTCCTCACCTAGTCGGAGAGGGAATGTGTGAAATCGTCCCCCCGGCTACGGAAAAGAAACAGTACCATTTTTCCGGGAGGGGCACGTTGATATGAATGCGATGTGGAAACAGCAGTTGTTTGGAGCACTTTGCCTGACTTTGGCAGCAGCCATTTGGGGCGGCGTCTATGTGGTAAGCAAGGTAGTGCTGGAAGAAATTCCGCCATTTACGCTCTTGATTATCCGTTTTGCCATTGCTTCCGTCGTGTTGGGGGTATTTGTAGTGGCACGGCGCGAGTTCATCGCCAAACAGGATTTTCCCATGATTATGGCGATCGCGTTTGTCGGAGTGACAATTTCGATTGGCGCGCAGTTTTTGGGGACCAAGCTTTCGACGGCGCACATGGGAGCGCTGATTACCGCCGCTTCCCCGGCCTTCATCGCGCTGTTTGCCGTCTGGCTGCTCAAGGAGCGCATCCACAAGCTGCAGCTCGCAGGCATCCTGCTGGCTACGATCGGCGTCCTGATTGTGATCGGCATTCCCGACGAGGCGGATGCCCAGTCTTCCCTGCTCGGCAACCTCATTCTTCTGGTCGCCGCGGTGAGCTGGGGGCTGTATACGGTCATGAGCAAAAAGGCGACTTTGCGCTACTCCTCTTTGGCGGTAACGACGTATGTCGCTCTGTTTGGTCTCATCTTTACCTGTCCGGTCATGGTGTGGGAGTTGTCCGTCACAGCGGTATCCTGGGATTTCAGCTGGAAAATCTGGGCCGGTGTCCTGTACATCGGGATTATCTCTACAGCAGGCGCCTTTTACCTGTGGAATAAAGGCTTTGAACTGCTCCAGGCGGGCAGCGGAGCCGGATTTTTCTTCGTTCAGCCGATCGTCGGCGCTGCACTGGGCTGGCTTCTTCTTGGGGAGCATCTCGGCATTGGATTTTTCGCCGGCGCAATCTTTATCTTTTTGGGCGTCGCGCTTTCCAATCTCCAACAATCTGCTGCCAAGCAAAAAGCAGGCACACCCGATTAGGGTGTGCCGTTTGTTTTTTCCTAGTAGATGGTTCTCTGTTTCGCACTTCCCTGGCGAAGGCTTCCCCAAAGGTAGCCAAGCATTCCTCCGACGATTGCGGGCAGAAGCCAACCGATCCCCTCCGCGTAAAGCGGCAGGTGTTTATACAGCGCAGTTATCGCGTCCATCGGAACGCCGAGCTGCTTCAGTCCATCCGTCAGGCTGACAGCTGCAGTAGTGACGATTGCCCCGATGTAAACCGAAGAATATCCTCTGAATACCCGGTGCAAAAAGGACAGCAGCATCAGCACGATTGCCAGCGGATAGATGGCAACAAGCACTGGTACGGACAAGGCAATAAGCTGGGTCAACCCTACATTGGCTACGGCTGTGCTGAACACGCACAAGACCGCGACCATTGTTTTGTAAGATACAACCGGAAAGCGATCCGAGAAAAATCGGCTGCAGGCAGTCACCAGACCGACCGATGTCGTGATGCAGGCGAGTGTAACAGCCAGGCCAAGCAGCAAAGATCCCATCGAGCCAAACAAGTGTTGGACGACAGCAGTCAGGATTTGCCCTCCGTTGTCCGAGGCACCCAATGTCTTGCTGGTAGCGCCAAGGTAGCCGAGCGCCAGATAAACCAGGGCCAGGCCGGTTGCCGCAATAATGCCGGCTTTGATCGTAGACAGAGACAATTTCGCGCGGTCAGTGATGCCAAGTTCCTTGATCGCAGTCGTGACGACGATCCCGAAGACCATTGCAGCCAGCGCATCAAGGGTCAAATACCCTTCCAAAAAGCCTTTGAAAAACGGTGTCGATTGATATGCTTCGGCAGGTGCTCCCACATCGCCGATCGGATGTGTCACTCCCTGGAAAAACATGACCGCAATAATCAGCAGAAGCGCCGGTGTCAGAATTTTCCCGATGCGATCCACCAATTTCGACGGATGCAGGGAAAGCCAGTAGGTCAGGGCAAAGAAGACCACGGTGCAGATAAACAGCGGTACCCAACTGCCTTTCACCGACTCGGGCAAAAACGGCAATACCCCCATTTCAAACGTAACCGTCCCTGTGCGGGGAAGCGCCAGAAACGGGCCGATCGCCAAGTAAACGACAACCGTAAACAGTACGCCAAATACCGGATGAACGCGGCCAGCCAGTGCGGACAGACTCCCTCCGCCGAGGCTGACAGCCACCACGCCCATCAGCGGCAGCCCCACTCCGGTTATGATAAAACCGAGCATGGCAATCCAGACATTTGTCCCGGCGGATTGCCCCAATGCCGGTGGAAAAATCATATTCCCCGCTCCGAAGAACAAGGCAAATAGCATGAGTCCTATCGATATGGTTTCTTTTTTGGATAATTCTTTCATATTTTCCTCTCCAATTGCCTTTCTTGTTTTTAAATTTTGCGAAAGTTTTTTATAATGTAACTGAACACAGATTATAGTACGTATTAAGATCTTTTTCAAATATATTTTTTTCCAACACACGGACAAACGCTGTCATATCAACAAAAAAGCCTGCATCCGATCAAGCGGCTGCAAGCTTTGCTTCACTGACCGATTTGATGATTACCAGGCTTCTTTCCGCTTCAGAGCCCCGACTGTTTCCCATACGTACAAGGAGACATAGCTGCGCCAGGGTGCCCAGCTCTCCCCGATCCTTCTCATTTCAGCTTCATCCGGTCTTGCCTCCAACTGGTAAACAAGCTGCATCCCGTTTTTCAGTCCGATATCTGCTACAGGAAGCAGATCGGGCCGCCCCATGCCGAACATCATCATGCACTCGACAGTCCACTTGCCAATCCCCCTAAGCGGGGTAAGCGTGGCCATAATTTCCTGCTCGTCCATTTTCCACAGTCCCTCCAGGTCTACACGGCCATTCACGACCGCTCGTGCCAGATCGATGATGTATTCCGCTTTTCTCTGGCTAAACTGCAGGGGGCGCAGTGCCTCCGGCTCCATGACTGCAATCCGGTCAGCGGCGGGAAAGGCATAGTGGAGAGTGCCCTCTGCATCCTGGACGCTTTCACCCGCAAGCTCCAAGAGCCTCTCGGTCAATGTCGCTGCAAAAGCGAGGTTGATCTGCTGCCCGATAATCGTCTTGACCATCGATTGAAACAGGTCGTCATCCAGTACAAAACGCAGTCCGCGAAACCGTTCTGCGAGCGGAGCCAGTTTGGCATCTGCCTGCATAAGCGCGTAGAGTGGAGCCAGATCCACATCTGCACTGAACATATGCCGGATGTGTTTCTCCAGCCCCGCTGCCTCGGCGGCACTCAATGCCGCGCTTGTCTCCCAGGAAAGGCTCGGATGGTCCAGCTCGCCTGTGAAACGGATGCTGGCCAAAATGGGACGGTTGTTTACACGAAATACCCGCTGAAGCGATTTTTGCTCGAAGACTACCTTTATTTGCGGGTCGGGATGGGTCTCAAGCCGCCTTAAAAGCCGCTCAAACGAATAGGGGGCCTTTAGTTGAATGATTTGGCTGCTCACGGGTAGATTACACCTCTCTTTTCAATCCATTGGAAAAATGAAACAGGAGCAACTGGGCATACTATGACAGGCATTTGCCGGACTACTGCCAGAAGGAGAGATTTTGCATGCGCCTTGCCTCTCATGAAGCAGCCGAATTAAACGAACTGCTGATGAGCTGCACCAACTCGATCCAAAGCATGGCCTTGTTCATCAACCAGGCTCAGGACCCGGAGCTGCGCTCGATGATTCAGCGCCATTACTCGGTTCATGTACAAGACTACAACATGAAGGTAGAATTTGTCACACAGCAGATGGGCTCCCGCGATCAATTGAATGTCCCGGCGATTACAGGACAAGCCTTCACACCTGCTCCCGGCCATCAATATCAGCCGATACAGCCCCAAGTAAAGCTTGCTCAACTGGATGACCGCGCGATTGCCACCTCGTATCTGCTGACGTTGAAGCGGGCAGGACGGGAATACGCCTGGTCAGCCTTTGAGACGACGACTCCGCAGCTGCGCATTTTCCTCGAGGATGCATTCCGGATGTGTTCCCATCAATCGTTTGAAGTGTGGCAGTACATGGTCAAAAAAGGCTGGTACGCCGTCACGATGGCACCTCCGCAGGCTGTCTCGACACTCGGGCTGGTGTACCAGCAGGTTCCGTATCATCAGCCGATGGAAGCCTATCAGCAACAGCCATAAACGGCAAAAAACGCACCCTTTGTCCCCTTTTTTGGAGACGGGTGCGTTTTTGCAAAGCAACGATAGCTGTCCGATTACTTCGTGAACATCCCTTTCAAGACAAAAGCAACGTTAGCCGGGCGTTCTGCCAGACGGCGCATGAAATAGCCGTACCAGTCGCTGCCGTATGGCACGTATACACGCATCTTGTAGCCTTCGCGCGCCAGATCGATCTGCGATTGCACACGGATGCCGTACAGCATCTGGAATTCAAATTGCGTGCGCGGAATGTTGTATTCCTTTTCCAGCTTTTTCACGTAGTCGATGATCGCGTCATCGTGAGTGGCTACAGCAGCATAGCAGCCATTCAGCAGGTGCTGCTTGATGATTTTTTTGTAGTTCTCATCCACATCGGCTTTGTTCGGGAACGCTACCTCAGGCGATTCCTTGTACGCCCCTTTTACGAGACGCAGGTTGACCTTTTTCTCTTTTACACCCTCGATGTCAGCAGCGGAATCGTACAGGTACGCCTGAATGACAGTTCCGACGTTGTCGTAATCCTGCAAAAGCTCGTGCAGGATTTCCAGGGTAATATTTTTATGGGCATAGTCCTCCATATCGATCCGGACAAAAATATTTCCGTGGTTCTTGGCATAATCGAGAATGCGGCGCATGTTGGTCATGCACAGCTCGCGGCTGATATCCAGACCGAGACTCGTCATTTTCAGAGAAAGGTTGCAATCGACACCGGACTTGTGAATCGCTTCCAATGTTTTGATGCAGTAGTCAGCCGACTCATTTGCCTCTTCCGTGCTGAATACGAACTCGCCCAAATGGTCCAGCGTGCAGACAAGCCCTTTCTGATTCAATTCGCGGACCTTCTTGATCGCCTCGTCAATCGTTTCACCCGAAACAAAACGGTTGGCTCCGAACCGCAACCCCCATTTTTTCGCAGCAGCATTCAACGCTTTGTTCTTGGAAAGGAACAGGAAAAAGTCCTTCATAAGTTGTTCCATCGTAAATCTGTCTCCTCCTCAACAATACATCTGCGAGATTTTATTAGCATAAACCGTGCCAACACCACAAATTCGAAAAAAAAACAACAATTTCTTTCCTGGTTGTTCACCATTTTTACACATATGTACAGAATGTGTTTATTGTTGTACACTTTTGCTTAGACAAGATCCGACATAAACGTACATGAGAAAATTGAAACCGTTTTCCTATCTCTTAGTGTGGATTGGAAGTGAGGATTTGAAACCGCTGTTTTCATTGGATGCCCCTATTTCCAGCCTGGCAAAGCCCATCGACCCTGCTCTGGTCAGTATACGCGAGGGAATCACGCCGGGTGTAGGTTTGCTGCGGATAAACGATCAGGAGTCGGCCGTGCTCCTCTTGCCGGAAGCGATGTCTATGGCTGATGCCGGAAAAAGACTGTTGGCTGAAGCCGACGACAGCGCCTTTGCGCCCGACATTGTCATCCTCAACAGCGAGGGCCATGTGAGCGGATTTGTGGAAGCCAGGCGCTTGCTTGGAGCCTTCGTCTCCATCGCCGGCAATCAGGCGATCCTGCTCAAAACCTTGCTCGATACGATGAGTGAAGCGATCACGATCGTGGATACCGATAACATCGTCCAGTATTGGAACCCCGCCGCCGAAAAAATTTATGATATCGACCGGAGCCAGGTGGTCGGCACCCGTCTGGACGTGCATTTTGCCAGCGAATCGATCCGTCTGCTGGATGCCCTGCAGCAAGGGGAGACCGTCTATCGCCTCTACCACGTTCCGAGGCCAGACCGCCATGTGCTGATCAATGCCGCTCCCATCCGCCGGGAAAACGAAATCATCGGCGCCATTTCGATCGAGCAGGACATTACCGAACTGGTCCGCTTAAATGAGGAGCTGGCCCATACGACTGCCCACCTGCACAACCTGCAGCAGGAGATGAGCCGTTTTCATCCTGCCGACGATCCGTTTTTTCCGATCAAAGGTCACTCCGCCTCTATCCAGACTGCGATACAGGCTGCCCGCAAAGTGGCGCAGACGGATGCAACGGTCCTGATAAACGGCGAAAGCGGTGTAGGGAAAGAACTGTTCGCCCAGGCGATTCACCAGGCCAGCCGCAGAAGAGACAAACCGTTTATTGCGATCAACTGCGGCGCGATCCCTGCAGCGCTGTTCGAAAGCGAGCTGTTCGGCTATCAGGGCGGCGCTTTTACAGGCGCGGAAAAGAAAGGAAAGCCCGGGAAGCTGGAGCTGGCCCATGGAGGGACGCTGTTCCTCGACGAAATTGGAGAGTTGCCGCTCGAGCTTCAGGTGAAGCTGCTGCGCGCCCTGCAGGAGCGTCAATTTTATCGCGTCGGCGGTACGGAACCGATCACGGTCAATACCCGTATCGTCGCCGCTACCAACCGGAAGCTGGAAAAAATGGTCGCAGACGGGCTTTTCCGCGAAGACCTTTACTACCGGTTAAACGTCTTTACACTGGAAATCCCATCCCTGCGCGAGCGGCGCGAGGACATTCCCGAGCTGGTGCAGATCTTTCTGCACGAGTATGCAATTGCTCACGAACATCCGGTGCCACGGGTCTCCCCCGAAGTGATGCAAGCCTTGTACGACTACAACTGGCCGGGAAATATCCGGCAGCTGCGCAATGTGATCGAGCGGCTGTCCATCCTGCAAGAAAACGGTTTGATCCTATACGATCAGCTCCCCTCCTCGATCAGGATGCAGCAGCTCGAACAGCCTGTCATTCCGCAGCCGAGGTTCTCTTCCGCAGACAATCATCCCATCGCTTCTGCGTCGTATGCTGCATCGCGCCCCGGCTTCGAGCATGGCGGGAGTGAAAAGGAGCGGATTCTGGCTGCATTGGAACGAACCTACGGGAACAAAAAAGCGGCCGCGGTTCTTTTGGGATTTTCCCGGGGAACGCTGTACAACAAAATGAAAAAATACGGAATTGACGAGGGATTCTGAAGTGGAGACGCTCCAATTTTACGATGAAGCTTATGAAGTGTGCCTAAATAGCGAGAGAATTGCCCTTTTGCCAAAGGAGTACGCGCTTTTGCGCTTTCTCTTTACCCGGCGCAATCAGGTCTTCCGCCGCAGCGATCTGCTCGATCTGGTATGGGGACAAGACGAGATGCCGACGGACCGGACAGTGGATGATCACGTTTATCGTCTGCGCAAAAAACTGCATGGGTGGCGGCATCTGTTGACCATCGAGACGGTGCGGGGGATGGGCTACCGGCTCACCTGGAAAGAGCCGAAAGGGCAAAATCTGCTCGAGAACAATCCTGAATTCGCGGGACATGTCAGGCACATGCTGGAGATGTATCACGGTCTCGGGATGGGGGCTGCGATGCAAACGCTGTCGGCAAACAAGGACGTGCTCGGGTTTGAGCTGGACCCGTTCTACGCTGTTTATTTGCGTTTTGTCTCAGGGGATTTCCGGTGGTTTTTGACCACATCGGACCTCCCCTTCAACGAGAAGCTGTTCTATTTGGCCCATCTCTACTTCATTGCAGAGGAAGACTCCGCAAAAGTATTGGACCTCTACAAGCGGATCGTTGACGGCAAGCAGCAGTTGCCAGGCTTGTGGGAAGAAGAGCTTCAGATCAACATGATCTCGCTCCTCGTTGAGGCCAAGCAATGGCAGCAAGCTGCCGACCAGATTCAAAAGGTTGAGAAGATTGTCGCCAGAATTCAGTCGCCTAGCTATACGTTGACCTTTCTGTTTCAGCACATCTGCTATCTGCTGGATCGGCAGGATGTAGCCGGGGCAGAGGAAGCCTTTACGCAAGCAAACGCTTTGCTCGCTGCAAAACCGATGCAGCGCGAGCAGGGAATGCTGGTCATTTTAGAAGGCATGTGGCAATATCTGCAGGGTCTTCCTGAACAGGGGCGGCTGTCTTTGGATAAAGGCATCGAGATTTTGCAGCGGACCCGCTTTATTCCCCACTACCTTTTTGCTGTCCGCAAAATTGACCGCTTCTTTCAAGCCTTCCCAGTCGACAGCGTCTGGCAGCAGAAGTACAAAAAAGAGTGGGCCCGGGTAAGCGAAGAGTACCAATTTCCACTTCTGCGGCGTCAATTAGTCGATGTCTTTGCCCGCCATCTCTGATATTGCTCTGACAATTCCCCCTTATTCTAACGTCAAGGAAAAGGGGGAATTGTTCATGATGCTTTTGAAAAACCGCGTATTTGCCAAAATGTTTGCCGCTTACGGGCTTTCTACGCTGGGCGATTGGTTCGATTTCATCGCCCTGTCCATGCTGCTCGGCTACGTCTGGAAAGCCGAACCGATGACACTCGCCTTGCTGCCTCTGGCGTACGCGCTGCCCAGCGTTTTTTTGAGCCAGTTCGCCGGGATTGCCGCAGATCGTTTCGGCAAGCTGAAGGTGATGATCATCACGGACTTGATTCGATTTGGTTTGACTCTTCTGTTGATCCTCGCGCCCAACCCCTGGTGGCTGCTCGGCATCGTGCTGATCCGCTCGACGGCTGAAATCTTTTATGCTCCAGCCCATCAGGCGCTTACCCGTCATGTCGTTTCTGAAGACCAGTTGCTCCAGGCGGCTTCGCTGAACGGGAGCGTGTTTCAGTCGGGAAAGCTGATCGGTCCGCTTTTGGGCGGGATCGCTGCCGCCTTTGTCTCGCCTGCTGTCTGCCTTCTGATCAACGCGCTCAGCTTTTTGGGCTCTGCTGCCTGCTTGCTTGGGATCGGGAGCATACGCGAGTCTGCGCAGGGGGAAACCAACACCGCAGAGACCCCGGAACATACAAGCTGGATCGCGACCTGGCTGGAGGGCTGGCGCATTCTTTTGCACAACCGTACGCTATTTTTTAGTACGCTCTTTTTTCTCCTCTCGCTCACGGCCATCCAGCTCGTTGACGCGCAGTTTGTCGTCATCCTGCGTGAAAAGGCACCGGGTCAGCCCGAGCTTTTGGGCTATATGATCAGTGCGATTGGAGTAGGAGCTTTGTTTGCCGTGATGTGGCTTTCCCGCTTAAAAGAGATTGTTTCGTACGGCTGGGTCCTCGGCGGAGGCGTGCTTTTGATCGGCGTCATGGTAACGTGGGCCGGCTTGTACCAGCCGGGAAGCGGGGTCTCGTGGCTCTTGCTCGCGGCTTTCCTCGGAGGGATTGGAACAGGTCTTGCCTCCGTCGGCTCCAATTACCTTCGGCAGAAAGAGACGCCAAAGGAAGCGATCGGCCGTGTCACCGGCATTCTCGACTCGCTCAGCAGCTCTATTTTTATCGTCGCGCCGCTGCTCGGCGGGGCCCTCATTCAAACATGGGGCGTAAGCCTGAGCTTTCAGTGGACGGGTATACTCATCGGAGGCATCGGCGCATCTGGCATCCTCCTGCAGAAAGTCATTTGGAAAAGAAAATCGGTGCAAAACGAAAGCCTGCAAGGCTGGGGCTGAGAAAGAGCCGGAATTAAAAAAATTGGTCCACCAGGAACCAATTCTGAAGTCTGCTTATTTTATTCCGGAAGGAAATGGCGTCGCTCTTCCAGTTGTCTCTGCAGGATATACTTGCGCAAAGCATGGAAGTAACGCGCTTGAATACGGACGATTTTACAGCCGTAAAAGTAAAAGCCCCCTTCCATTCTCTCGTGTATCACCTGCAGCTCGGCCAGGACCACGCCGTCTTCCCGATGGCGGCCGTACAGTTCTGTGGAAAAGGTGATCGTTTGTTCACGCGGGATTGGCCGGTCCACACGCAGGGCCAGTCCCCCCAGACTCAGGTTGATCAAGGCCACCCTCTGTGTATGGAGAGAAAATCTATGCTGTCCGGGGTCCGCTTTATACCTGATCCATCCACTCATATCGACGTCGAACCTGGGATACCGACGCCTTTGTTCGCGAAATTCGATCACAGTCGGGGAATGGAAAAGAAACAGGCGATTTTTCTCTTTCGCCACAACGACCGCCTCAAAATTACTGATTGTCTCGTAATTATCGGTCATTAAACATGGCAGCTGATCGCCCACCACTACCTCTGTAATCTCAGGGAAGACGGCTTCGATCAAATCACCTTCTTCATAGATGACACTGCCTTCGAACAATTGCTTTCCTTTTTTTATTTGTAAGAAGCTGTCCATCCGAGTCTCCACCACTTCACGTAAAGATTTGCTGCTTTCTTCCATGCTAACGGAATTCAATCATTTTCAAGGAAAATAAGGTATAATGGGAACATTGACAGATAGGAGGTTACGACCGATGAATCGATATCAATGGGTTACCTTAACGCTGGCTCTGGGCGTAGCAGCCTGCTTCATCGGGGTTGGTGTCGCTATCGGTGAACGCAGCCCGCTGGGTGTCATCGGAGGAATCCTCGGTGCCTGCGCCCTGATGGGGTATGGCTTTTCGTACAAGCGGAAGCACTTGCGTTAAAACCGAGACCCTACCGCCTGACGAGCAGACTATTCACGTAGAACAATACTGAAGGCAACCCCCTGGCCTGTTTCAACAGTTCTCTGGCAATGGTGTATATGCGCGGCTGGTTCCGGTTTACCTTGCGATCAACCAGGTAAAAGGCGACCAGTCCGTCTACGATCATACGGTGAAAATCCGGATTGGGCAAGCGGTCTACGCTTGCCTTTGCTTGCTTGATAAAATGCCGCAGCCGCTCGGTAGCTTCCCGCTCGGAAGTGTAGTAGCTGACAAAATTCAAATCTCCGCCGAGCCGATCCTCTTCCATATCAATCAAGTAATCAAGCAAAATATGTAAGCCGCTGATCCAGGGAAAGTACGCCCCGTTTATCGCAAGAATTTGCTCATCCGGGACATCCTCGTCCGTCGCCAAGCAGAACAGCGCAAAGATGTTGATCGTCGATCCCGTTACCGCAGCGAATTCCTGCCAGTACAGCTCGGAATTCTCTTCCTTGTGCTCATCCCACCAGGCGAGCAGCCGCGCTTCCCGCTGATCGTGAGCAATGTGCTTGTACACTTGCAAATCGCTGTATAGACGAGACAATCTCAGAACATGCGGCTTGATTTTCTCATAGCCGGACAGTTGTGCCGTATACCGCTGACAAGCCAAAACCAGCTCCGCGAGAAAACCGCTATCGTCCTTTTCGTCCCGGTATCGATAATAGTCCTGCAGCGGCGCTCCCGGCGTCAGCGCATCCTGCATGGATACGTGAAGCTGCCTAAAGTCCACGGGATCCAGCGACGTACTCCGGTCGCACAGGTTGTCCAGATAGTCGCTGATCGTCTGGTAGGCCACGATTAGCGGTACAATCACTTCGATGTGAGGTACTACCTGTGCCGCGTAAACACATCCTCCCTGACAGTGAAACTTCTTGCTTTCCATGCTAGCCATCGCCTGTTTGCGCAATTCCGGGTCCTCTATTTTTTGGGCCCGTCCATACCAAGCGCCAAACTCCCGCTCCAAAACCGGCTGCACATGGCGATACATCCGATACAGCAATTGCCACGGATGTCGTAGCTCCCTCACGCAATTCCCTCCTAACCGACAACGCTATTCCGCCGTGTCACATGCCATTGCAGCCTAATCGGCACGCGCCGGCTCTCTTTCTATTAATAGTGCTATCTTACCATAAATACCGCCATGATCAAAAAGATTGGACGCTTACGCCGCCTCGTTCTTCTATTGTTATCCCAACAAGCGCTTTGCTTCCAGATAAAGCACCAGCATAAACTTTTTTGTGTTGATTTTCGTCGACGACGGGCCGGGCTCGATCTGGTTTTCCAGCTCCCTCATCCGCTTGCGCACTTCGGTAAAATCAAAAAAAGTGGAGGCGTAGGTCTCGAATTTCGGATTCGCGTAGTCAGTCAGTCCAAGTGAGGCCAGATGGGAAAGCGCCTGGTAAATCGCCCGGCGTACCCGTTGCTCCGCCGCTTTTACTTCCTTTTGCAGTTCATAGCCGCTCGCCTGATCGCCCAGCTTTTTTTGCGCGACAGCCAAAAAGATTTCTTTTAATGCAGGGAATTTGTAAACGCCTGTTTGCATACCTTCTTGACGATGGAGATAATCGAGCATTTCCAGCAGGTCCTTGCTTCCGCTCTCTCCGATCATGCCCAGCTCGGTCAGCAAAAACTTGCCAGGTGTCTGGATTGTCTTCTCGGTAAACGGCTGTTCTCGCGGCTCTCTTGCCGCACCGCCCTGGAGCACGCTGAGCGAGCGTTGAATCCCTTCAATGGAACGCTGCAGCAAGATCCTCTCCTGCACTTTTTGCAAGACGCTCAAAACCTCCAGACGGTTGATCGGCTTTGTAATGTAGTATTCGATTCCAAGCGAATACGCCTCCGCGATCATTTCCTTCGACTCGATCTGGGAGATCATGACGATCCTCCCCTCGAAGCCGATCAACTGCCGGATCGTTTCAATCCCGTCGCGGTTCGGCATCAGAAGATCGATCAAGAGAATGTCGACCTGTTTCAATCGCAAAAAATCTCCGTCAATTTGCGAGCCGTCTTCTGCTTCTCCCGCTATTATTCCCAGATCGGCATCTTCGATAATGTGAGCGAGCATCGAACGCACCGCCTGATCGTCATCCGTGATGAAGTAACGCATGCTATCAACCTTTCTGGACCAGATTTGCAACCGGCAAACGGATCGTAAAAACCGTTGTGTACCCGTCCGTTCCTTCCAACAGCTCCACCTGTCCCCGCAAGTTATCCGCGACTTCCTTGACATAGCAAAGGCCGATTCCCGTAGAAGGATTTCCTGACACGTCGTATTTGGTCGTAAAACCGGGCACGAAGAGAAGCTCCCGATTCTTCGGAGTAATGCCGGGACCATCATCCTTTACTGTAAAAAGAAGAAACTGGCCTTCTTCCAGCGTCACAGTGATGGCGATCGCACCGCGCTCGCGGATCGCTTCCACTGCGTTTGCTGCCAGATTGTTTAAAAGGGACAATGTCGTAAATATATGGCAGGCGAGGAAAGGAACATCCACCCGATAGGTCAGCCTGATATCCTTTCCGAGCAGCCTGGCGTACTTTTCGTTTGCCCGCACAATCACTTTCAGCAGTTCGCCCAGAGGCATGTAATCCCGGTCGTTTTCGTCCGAGATGAGCTTGGAGAGGCCTGCATAGATCCGCTGGTTGTCCTTTTTCACTTCGTGCACCTGTCCGGCAATCCGGAGCGCCTGCTTGGCGTAGCCCTTTCCCTGTCCGTCCGTTTCCTTTAGTCCCCGATAGAGCTCATAGCAGTCTCTGGTGATCTCCTCCACATCCTGGAGCGTCTTTTTGAGATGAATGGACTCCTCGTACAGGCTGGAAACGAGCATGAGCATGTGCTCATTTCGAGTGCGCTGCTGCTCCTCCATCCACTTGGCCTGCCGAAGCTGAATCATATTGAAGAAGCTCAGCACGAAAAAGCTGCGGATCAGAGCGATTACGGCGACAGAGCTGATCACTTCCCACTGAAAAACGGCATCCCACTGCGGAGAGCGGAAAGCCAGCTCGACCAAATTGGCGGCGATTTCGGCAACAGTAGCGAGCAAACCGACTGCTAACGGAACATGATGAAGCTGATTGACGCGAAACAGCGCAAAAATAACCGAAAAAGTGACGTAAAAGAAAAAAGCAGGAAGATGCATCTGGAACGATGCGAGCAAGTCAAAAGGCTCATCGGCGATCCAATCGAGTCCCAGCCGAAACAGGATGACCATGCATCCCGTAAGCGGCCCACTTATATAGGAAGGGATTTTCCTCAGCCATAGCAAAAAAAAGAAAAAGGCCGTCGTTCCAAAGCTGATCCGAAAGTCATCCTGAAACGGGTGAAACTTCAGTTCTCCGGCAATAGGGACGGCTATCAGCATCAGCAGCAAAATGTATACGCTTTCTCTCATAATCGTTCGCTTTCTTTTGTCGAATGGTTTCGACATTTATTTTACTATATTTTCGTATAGTTTTTTGTAGTTTTTTATAGGTATGCGCTTACACTGCTTGATGGTAGTACCTTTGTCTTCGCATAAATATTGTATTCTTGCGAAAAAGAGGTACTATAGGAAATGAACAGATATTTTAAATAAGGGGGAATTTTCATGAAAAAACGCAGTCTCCTTCTTTCTCTGACACTGCTTCTGACCATGTCTTTGGTCACAGCCTGTGGCGGCGGTGGCGGAAACAGCGCCCAAGGCGGCAATGGTGGAAGCACCGGCGGAAGCGGTGGCGGAAGCAACGATCCTTCCCAGTTGATCATCGCAACCGGCGGAACCGGCGGAACTTACTATCCTCTGGGCGGCGGTATGGCTGACCTGATCGGCAAAAATGCCGGCGTAACCGCTACGGCGCAAGCAACTGGAGCTTCGGCTGAAAACATCCGCCTCATTCGCGACAAGAAAGCTGATATCGCTTTCACACAAAGTGACATCGCCGATTACGCCAGCAAAGGCGAAAATATGTTCCAGCAAGATGGCAAAATCGATGCATTCCAGGCGATGGGTGCTCTCTATAACGAGACGATCCAAATTGTTGTTTCCAGCGACAGCAACATCGCAAGTGTAGCTGACCTGAAAGGCAAACGCGTATCTGTAGGCGCACCTGGAAGCGGTACCGAGATGAACGCACAGCAAATTTTGGAAGCATATGACCTGAAGTTTGACGATCTGCAACTGCAGCGCCTCTCCTTCGCTGATTCTGCGAAAGCAATCCAGGACGGCAAACTGGATGCGGCATTCCAAACTGCTGGAACTCCAACCGCTGCGATTACCGAATTGGCTGCGACCAAGGGCGTAAAAATCATCCCGATTGACGCAGACAAGATCGATGCGCTGATCGCAAAATATCCGTTCTATGTAAAAACAACAATTCCGGCCAACACGTATCAAACGGTTCCGGAAGAGATCAACACTGTTTCTGTCAAAGCCATGCTCGTTATTCGCGCTGACCTGAGCGAAGATCTGGTGTACAAAGCGACCAAAGCGATCTTCGAAAACACTGACAAGCTCGGCCATGCCAAGGCAAAAGAAATCACCATTGAAGAAGGACTTGCCGGCGTGAGCTTGCCTGTACACCCTGGCGCGAAGAAGTTCTTTGAAGAAAAAGGCGTAAAGTAATTACCCTATGTTTCTGCAAAAACAAGTAGGAACCGGGAAAGGGCGGACGTCGTTCCGCCTTTTCTCCTTACTGTGTCTCATCGCTGTGCTTTCCCTGGTTGTCATCCCCTTCTTCCCGTCTCTGGTCATCCGCGACACGGAGACAAACCGGCCGATCTGGAGCGGCCGCATCGAAGAAAATGGCACATTTTCCATACGTTGGACTCATTCCATTCACCGCACGCCCGTGGTAGAGACCTACCTCATCCGAGACGGGCACATCCTTTTATCCGAAATGTCTTTTCAGGATTACGGCATTGGCATGGAAAGCGAACTTGCTCCCGGAGAAAAGCTGATCAGCCAAGACGGCCAGTTTCGCGTTGTCAATATGAATCGCGCCTTCCCTGCCTTGCACCTGTTCATCGGTCAGGTGAGGGCTAATCATACACTGCTTTTCGCTGGAAGGGAAATACCGCTCGCAAGCGTCGACAGGCCGGGAGCGGCCGTTACCATTCAGGTGGAGAAGCGTTCCATTTTGAATGAGATTGGAGGGTACTAGATTGAGCACACAAAATATGAGTCAGCAAGAGATGGACCAGCTAATTGCTCAGTACGACAAGGAATCGGCCGTACGGAATTACATCGGCCCGATGAAATGGATTACCTTTTGTCTGTTGGTTTTGTTTACGGTTTATCAGCTAGTCAGTACGATCTTTTATGCCCTGCCCCCGCAAATCCACCGTCCGATTCACTTGGCCTTCGGTCTGGGTTTGATCTTCTTGTTGTATCCGCTCAGCACGAAAAGAAATAACCATAAGATTGGCATTTTCGGAATACTGCTGGCAGTCATCGCCTTTGTCCTCCCTCTCTATTGGGTATACGATTACGAGGGACTGGTCGTACGTACGGGGAACTTTACCACGCTCGATCTGGTAATCGGCGGTATCGCCATCGTACTCGTACTGGAAGCGGCTCGCCGCGTTGTCGGACTTCCGATCGCCATCATCGCCTCTCTGTTTTTGCTGTACACATACTTCGGTCCGTATATGCCCGGTTTCCTTGAACACCGTGGAAACGATGTCGACCGGATCATCGGCCACTCGTTCTTTACGCTGGAAGGGATTCTGGGCACACCGCTTGGCGTATCATCTACGTTCATTTTTCTGTTCATCCTGTTTGGGGCTTTTCTTGAAAAGACTGGCGTAGGGCAATACTTCAACGATCTCGCCCTCGTCGTCGCTGGGCGCCGCATTGGCGGACCGGCAAAAGTGGCGGTCTTCTCCAGCGCTCTGCAAGGAACGATCAGCGGCAGCTCGGTCGCAAACGTAGTAACTTCGGGGTCCTTTACGATTCCCATGATGAAACGCCTCGGCTACCGCAGTGAATTCGCCGGTGCCGTCGAAGCCGCTTCATCTACTGGCGGACAGATCATGCCGCCAATCATGGGGGCGGCAGCCTTTCTGATGTCCGAGTTTTTGAACAAGCCTTACTTCGAAATTGCCAAAGCAGCTGCACTTCCAGCCATTCTCTACTTCACCGGAGTTTGGATCATGACCCACCTGGAAGCAAAACGCCTCGGCTTGCGCGGGCTGAAAAAAGAGGAATTGCCCGATAAAAAAGAAGTATTGAAACGGATTTACCTGCTTTTGCCGATTTTTGTGATCATCTTTACCTTGATGAGCGGTGTTTCACCTGAGATGTCCGCCATTATCGGGATTGCTTCTACGGTTGTCGTAGGCGCCTTCCGCAAAGAGACACGCATGTCTATTTCCGATATTCTGGAAGCCTTCGCTTCCGGCGCCCGGACGGCGTTGGGGGTAGTTGCCGCTACCGCTTGTGCGGGAATCATCGTAGGTACAGTCACCCTTACCGGTATCGGTCTCAAACTGGCAAACGGTCTGATTGATATGGCAGGCGGCATTCTCTTCCTGACCCTGTTCTTCACGATGATCGCTTCGCTGATTCTTGGTATGGGTACGCCAACGACAGCCAACTACATCATTACGTCGACGATCGCAGCACCTGCCTTGATCCAGATGGGTGTTCCCGATCTCGCCGCTCACATGTTTACGTTCTACTTCGGTATCGTTGCGGACATTACGCCGCCTGTCGCCTTAGCGGCCTTCGCCGCCGCCGGCTTAGCCAAATCAAAGCCGATGCAGACCGGGGTACAATCGACAAAGCTGGCGATCGCCGCCTTTATGGCTCCGTACATTTTCGTCGTCTCACCGCAATTGCTGTTGATTGATACCACCTTTATGGAATCGCTCTGGGTAATGATTACTTCTGTACTCGGCATGATTGGTGTCGGTGCCGGAATTATCGGTTTCTGGATGTCCAAATTGAATCCGTTGGAGCGCATCCTGGCAGCAGCCGGCGGCATTCTCGCTGTTATTCCTGGATTGACCACGGACATTGCCGGTCTCGCTCTTCTGGCAGCAGTCTTCGCTTATTCCATTTACAAAGGGCGTAAAGAAAAGCAGGTTACTGCATCTGCCTAAAAAGCGAATAAACCAACTGCATGTTTACGAAAAGCGGGCTCCTCTTTTAGAAAGGGGGCCCGTTTTTCGTATCAAGTTGAGCATAAATGATCAGGTCTGGCAAAGCTTGATCATCAGCAGCCGTTTTTTATCACCCCGGCATTCTCTCAGGGCTTCATTCTCTACGGCCTTCACTTTCTCATGCCTTGAAAAACGCCTTCATCATCGGCGGGGTTACCACCGTTGTTACTAACACAACGATCACGATGACCGGAAACAACTGCTCCGCCAATAGCCCGCTTTCCAGTCCGATTGCGGCAATGATCAATGCCACCTCGCCTCTGGAGACCATCGCCGAGCCTATGCCAAATGAGCTTCTCCAGTCAAATCCGGCAAAAAAGGCGCCGACAGCCGAGCCAAGCAGCTTTGTCAATATCGCCAAAAGGCTGAGCGCTGCAATGACCCCTATGTAGCTGCCAAGTCCTTCGAAGTCGACCGCGATCCCGATAGAGGTAAAGAAAACAGGCACGAATACCGAGTAACCAATCGTTTCCACCTTTTCGAACACTTCATGCTTGAAATCGGTCAGGCTGATCGCCACTCCCGCGATATAAGCTCCAATAATATCTGCAACACCTGCGTATTCGGCCATTGCGGCATAGAGAAAACAGATGATCAAGCCTGCAGAAATCACCGATTCTGTCACGCGGAGAGGGGCAAATCGTCTTAACAGCCAAGGAACGGCGATCCACCCCAACAAAATGGCGACCACAAAAAAACCTGCCTTTTTGGCAATCAGCATGCCCAGGTTCACTTCGCCTCCGGCCGCACTCATGAGAAACGCCAGGATGATAATCACCAGAACGTCATCGATTACAGCGGCACCCAGAATGGTCATGCCTTCCCTGGACTTTAATTTGTCCATCTCTTTAAGGGCTTGCACGGAAATGCTCACACTTGTCGCTGAGAGCAGCAGTCCGAGAAAGATCGCTTCAAAGGTCGACATATCCAGAAACAGTCCGGTTGCATACCCCAGCGAGAGGGGGACGATGATGCCGATAACGCCCACATAGGCGGATGCCTTGCCAGTCCGCTTGAACTCTTCGATATCCGTCTCTAGCCCAGCGAGGAACATAAGCAAAATAACGCCGATTTCGCTGAGCTCATCGATAATTTCCGTGCTTGTGATGATGCCCAAAACCGCAGGGCCGAGGATAATCCCGATCAGAAGCTTTCCGAGAACCGATGGCTGTCCGATTCTGGCAGCGAGATCACCGGCTATTTTCGATGCGAGCAAAATAATCGCCAGCTGAAAGATAATCATGCGTACGACCACCACTCCTCCATGCCTAGCTTTTGAAATCGGGACCATTATTATGTCCAGATTCAGCTATCGAGACTTGGAAAATACAGCAATAGGCAACGCCGCGATTCCAAAAGAAAAACGGGCTCCTTTTTTAGAAAGGGGGCCCGTATCGTGTGAGATATGTTTTTCAAGAATGAGGCGGTGTGGGGATGTCCACCAGTCTCGTCCATCCATTTGCCTGCTCTACTCTCCGCTCTTTCATCAATTTTCCCAGCGCTCGTTTGAAGGCGGATTTGCTCATGCCAAACTTCTCCTTGATGACATCGGCAGGCGTATCATCTGTGTACGGCATAGCGCCATCCCGATTGCTCAAATACTGAAGCAGCTTGTCGGCATCTTCTCCGTACTGCACTTCTTTGCGAACGCGCATCGATCCGTTGATCCGTCCGTCTTCGCGAACGTAGCTGACTCGGCAGCGGATGGACTGGCCCAAGCGGAGGGGTTCTGTCATTTCGTCCCTGTGAATGAACATGACGTGCTCTTCCTCGGTGAATAAAAACGCCCCGGCCGCAATTACTTTGTAGACTGTTCCCTCGACCCACTGATTGTGCATCTCGCTCGTCGCAGGTACCGAGATTTTGGTGATTTCTTCCTCTGTGACCGGCTTGGCCAAGAGGCGCCCCAGCTTGTCCTGCTTCAACGAGACCAACAGCCTGTCGCCGATCCGCGGCCACTCCGCCTTCAGCTTGGGCAGATCATCTGTGAACAGGAGCAAGTGCTTTTCGATGCCGTTGTCCAAAAATACGCCCATCCGCGGCATAATATCCACTACTTCCAGCCAGCCGTATTCATTCAAGCCTACATAGGGCATGTCCATGGTGGCCGCCAGCCGATTCTCGTGGTCATGATACAGAAAAACCTCTGCTGTGTCGCCTATGGAGAGCCTTCCTTCCGCTTCTCTGCGGTGGAGGAACACTTCATCTTCTCCGGCTCGCAGAAAGTAACCCGGCTCGATCTCCCTTTCCACGGTCATGGTCAAGAGCATCCCTGCCTGCAATCCGGCGGGAGGCGTGTAGGCCTTCTTTTTTGCCGCTGAGCTGATCAGCCTGCCGCTCAAATCGCGCAGCGGCCGTTTATTTCGTTGACTCCGCTGGTCTGGACGATTCCTTTGATTCCTTGGGTTTCGTTGGTTCATTTTCGTTTATCCTCGCTTCCGTGCATGTGCACCCTAACTATACCTATTTTCCTTTGGTAAATTCCACAACTTTTTACAACAGACAAGCACGATCCAGTGAAAAGAGGCAAGTCTCCCTTTTTCCCACATACATATGGTGTACAAGGGGGCAGTATTTTGTCCTTTTCCCCCTAACAACAATGTACATGTAAAGGATGGGAGCGAACAGACGATGTTGGTTTTGCTTGAGCATATTTTTCTCGGAATCGTACAGGGCTTAACCGAATTTTTGCCGATTTCCAGTACAGGCCACCTGGTTTTGTTCCGGATGCTGTTTGATATGCAGGAAGCCGGGCTGCTGTTTGATACCATGCTTCACTTTGGCACCCTCATCGCGGTGGTGATCGTCTTTTGGTCCGAGGTTCGACACGTTTTATTGAATCCGACCGGCAAGCTGGCACGATTGCTGTTCGTCGGAACGATTCCTACGGCCGCCATCGGTCTTCTTTTTGAGGACTTCTTTGAAGAAATATCACGGACTGGTTTGACGATCGGCTGGGAGTTCCTCGCTACTGGAGCGATCCTGTGGGCGGTAGAATCCATGCGCAGAGGAACCCGCACCTTTGAACAAATCACCTACGCCGACGCCCTGATAATCGGAACGCTGCAGGGTGCCGCCATTTTGCCTGCCATCTCCCGTTCCGGACTGACTATCGCAGGATCACTGATGCGCGGGATTGCCCGTGCGGATGCGGCCCGTTTTTCGTTTCTCCTGTCGCTCCCGGCTATTTTGGGGGCATCGGGTTTGCAAACGGTGAAGCTGATAAAAACTCCACTGGAAACAATCGATCTCATACCGATGATTGTAGGAACGGGATTTGCTGCAATTGCCGGCTATGTAGCCATTCGCTGGATGCTGAAAATTATCAGCAACGGTTCGATGAAGGGCTTCGCCGTCTACGTATGGATACTGGGAGCCGTCATCCTTGCCATGCAATTCATGGGACATTGATCGGACAGACAGGTGGCCGTGTAACAGGGTCCGACCTGTCTGTCCGACCGCCATGCAGCGCCGCCACACAGCCTTGCAACGGATCGAAACCGCATCAAGCGGCCTGAAAAACGGCATCAAAACGGCCTCGAAACGGCATGAAAAAAGCCGGCCCTAAGCCGACCGACTCCTTCATTTGCTTTCTTCCCTGTCGTCATAACGGCTGGCGACCAGTTTGGCTACAAGCAGGACAATCCCGTAAAACGCCGTGGCTAACAGCGAGGTAGCGAGCCAGGTCGCCGTTCCCAGAAACAGATACAGCAGTGCGTGAGCGGCAAAGATGCCGATCAACCAGACGAACACATTCATTCGGTTTATAAAGGACGCCAGGCTGTGCAAACTACGACACCTCCAACAAGAGCATCTCTTGTTGTTATTGCCGTTCCCGACTGAAGTTATCCCCGCCCATAATCACTTTCCTCATTTCCCCCAACCACCGAAAAGCCCGCCCGCTCGAGGATGTTTGCCAGCACGTCCAGCGGAGTGTGCGCCACCTGGGCGTAAAGTGCCTGGGTATGCAGGTGAGTGGCATTCGGAAAATCCTCCTGCAACTGGGAGCGCAATTTCTTGCCGCTGTCATCCTCGTCCGTAAAGATGTAGATCTCTTCTTCCTCTTCCAATTGCTCTTCCAGATGGGCGGCTTTTTCGGCGCTGTATGACCCGTACGTACAGACGATCAGGACCGGCTCCGCCAATACTTTTCGGAGCCTTTCCCTGTCTGTTTTTCCCTCGACGATAATAGCCCGTTCGTGATCCATCCCGGAGGCCTCCTTTCCCGGTTGTTCCACAAGTTATTTTATAGACTTAGTATACCTTACTTGTGTAAAGCGGGAGCGATATTGCGGCAAAAAGTGGCTGAGTAACGAGGTGATCGGGATGGAAACGTAACAGTGAGATGAACCCCGGAAAGGAATGAGTGCCACATGGCAAAGTGGAAAAGCGCGAAAAACCTGAACCAAAAAGGCTTGGCAGTCACGGGCTTGACGAGCAGCACAGTAGCTGACGACACGCATACAGAAGACAATCAGGGCCATTCCAAAGCGCATAATCAAGCGGATCGTACAAACGACAATCGTCCCATGTAGCAGGGACTGCTGGCTGAAGGAGCCTGACGGAACCTGAATAAACCGATCATAAGCAAAGAAGCCTGCTATCAAACAGGCTCCTTTGCTTTTTCATAAATTACCGCCGTATAGACGCGGCTTCACCCACCTATGCCCAGCAAGCGAACCGTGAATAAAAAGCGATGAGCAGCGTCTGCGGATATTCCTTTACTTTATCTAGGCTGCCTGCTATTCTGATCTGGTAAAAATATTTTGTCTGAATATTCGCAGGACGGAGAGATGGGTGTGGAATCGTCAGCATTGTGGAAAAACCGTTCGTTTCTGCTGCTGTGGCTGGCTCAGCTGACTGCCAATATCGGCGACCAGTGCTACAGCTTTGCCTTGCTGTGGTATCTCCTGCAAGCCACCCAATCAGGGACAGCGCTGAGTCTGCTGGCCATCCCTGAAATGACAGCGGGCTTGTTGTTCTATTTAATCGGAGGCGTACTGGCGGACAGATACAATCCTCGTTCGCTCATGGTCGGAGCTGACCTGGCCCGCATCAGTGTCGCTGTCCTCGTTGGAATCATGACAGCACTCGGCGTCAAGCAGTTCGCTTTTTTCCTGGCCGCCCAATTTTTGATCGGTGTTTTCTCCAGCCTGTTCCACCCAGCTCGTACGGTCGCATTGAAGGCAATCGTCCCTATTGAACAGTTAAGCCGTTCCAACGCCATCCTGGATACCACCTTCCGGACCGTGCGTATCGCCGCGCCAATGACGATCGGTGTAATTGCAGCGTGGGTGCCCTTGTCCACCCTGTTTTTTATCAATGCGTTTGCTTATCTGCTGTCAGCATGCTTCCTCTATGCCCTGGGGAAAATCCCGCGAAGCGGTCAGGAAACGGTGACGAGCCGTTTATCTGCGGGGCAGTACATTCGCGACATCGGATATGGCTTAAAAGAGCTTCAAACCAATCGCTTGTTGTTCGTTATCCTGCTATTCAGCAATATGGGCTTCCTCGTCTGGCAGGTGTGCTGGAACGTAGGGTTTCCTTTTCTCGCAAACGAGATGGGGCAAGGCGACAGCAGTATGCTCGCAGTCCTGATCGGCTTCTACGGGATAGGAAATCTGCTCGGCAGTCTCTTTATGGCCCGCCTCCAGTATCAGCGCCACCTGCTGGTCATCATCGCCGGTTGGCTTGTTCAGGCGGTCGGATTTCTTCTGCTGACGCAGGGGCTCGCCCTCCATTGGCTCGCTTTTTTGGCAGCCGCCATCGCGGGCGTTGGCGGACCTTTGATCGGAATCCCCACCGTTACCGCCATCCAAACAAAGGCGGCCGATTCCAACACCGGCAAAATCTATGCGCTGAATATGCTGATGTTCACCGGATTTTCCATGCTCTCCAGCAGCATGGGGGCCCTGTGGCTCGGAACATGGCCCGTCAAAGAGCTATTTTTCGCAAGCGGATTGTTCCTGGCCATTATGTGTGCGCTCGGATTGGCACTCGAGCGGAAGGCCAGACAGGACAAACACCAGTCATTCTCGGCATGAGCCGGGGGCTGGTGTTTTCTTTTTGCAGTTTTCAGAAAAGACGGATTGCATTCTTTTTTCTTATGTCATATAATCTGACACAAATATAAAATGTCAGATAAACTGACATAAAAGGAGTGGAAAGGATGGAACCGACATTCGCTTCTCTTGCCTCTGCGATTGATGCTACATGGGTCATGGTCGCAGCCATACTGGTTATCTTGATGCAAGCCGGCTTCGCCCTTTTGGAGGCAGGCTCGACCCGGATGAAAAATGCCGGCCACGTAGCAGGAAAAACCGTGCTCACCTTCGGACTTTGCACGCTTGCGTTTTGGGCCCTCGGTTTTGGACTTACCTTCGGAAACGGCAATGAATTTATCGGGCTTGGCGGATTTTTCTTCGATCCCTCCGGCGAAAACGCTGCTGATTCCTTCAGCAATGCCTTTGCCGCCGACATTCCCATCTCCCTCTTTTTTCTGTTCCAGCTCGCTTTCGCAGCCGTGTCGCTGGCCATCGCCTGGGGCGGCTTTGCCGAGCGGGCAAAGCTCTCCATTTACGTCATTTTCAGTTTTTTGTTTACCATTGTCATTTATCCGGTCATCGGCCACTGGGTATGGGGCGGCGGCTGGCTGGCAGAACTCGGCATGCAGGACTTTGCCGGGTCTACCGTTGTTCATCTCCAGGGTGCCGTTGCGGCTCTGGCGGCCACCATCCTGCTGAAACCGCGGATCGGCAAATACAACCGAGACGGCAGCTCCAACCCGATCCCCGGACACAACCAGGTGTACACCGTACTTGGCGTGATTCTCCTCTGGATCGGCTGGTTTGGATTCAACGCCGGCTCGACACTGGGCAGCACCTCGGGCTTTTTTGCGTATGTCGCATTGACGACCAATCTCGGGGCTGCCGCCGGGGCTGTTGCCGCCATGGCGATCGCCTGGTCCGTCACGGGCAAGGCGGATATTCCGACCATGCTGAACGGCGTCATCGCCGCACTCGTAGCGATTACTGCTTCCTGCGCATTTGTGGAGCCTTGGGCCGCCGTAGTCATCGGTTCTGTGTCAGGTATTCTGACATACTTTACTGCAATCTGGTTTGACAGAAAAGGAATTGACGATCCGGTTTACGCCTTTTCCGTCCATGGCGTGGCGGGTATCTGGGGGACATTGTCCACTGGATTCTTTGCCACTCCCGAATTAGTCGAACAGGCAGGCGTAGGCGCTCCCGGCCTGTTTTACGGCGGCGGTTGGCACCAGCTCGGCGTTCAGGCGCTTGGTCTGGTCGGGTCCCTCTTGTACGTCTTTATCGTTTCGTATGTCATTCTGGCAGCCTTAAAAGCGACTATCGGCCTGCGAGTAACCGAGGAAGAAGAGGTGATCGGTCTTGACCTTAGCGAACACGGGGGATACGGATATCCCGAGCTGCTTCCCGCAGAACATATCTCCTCCTTCAAACGAAACGGCTCTCATTCTCTCACCCGATGATGTCCACCGGATCAGCGAAGCCTCTACTTTTCGCGAGCTTGCCCTCCTGTGCGGGGAGCTGCTGGAAACGTCGCGGCTGGAGGGCATCCGGAGAGCTGCCGAGCTGGCTCCGTTTGCCGTACTCGTCAATCTCATCCACGAGCGTCTGATCCGGCAGGGTGTTCTCCTCGCCGTCCGACAGCTGGCAAAAATGGGCGTAGGTACCCCGCCCGTCCCCTTTGCCTATCTGCAATTCGGCAGCGGCGGCCGGTGTGAACAGGCAGTCGCAAGCGATCAGGACAATGGACTCGTTTATCAATTGCCGCATGGCTTATCGACAAAAGAACGGGAAAATATCGAAGGCTATTTTCATCTTCTGGGAGCCGTCATTGTACAGGGGCTGGAGCAGGTAGGCTATCCCCCCTGCCACGGGAATGTCACATGTGTCTCCGCCCGCTGGCGCGGAAGTACGGAGCAATGGATGGAGCGCCTGGAGCACTGGGCCTCTCACCCTACCTGGGAACATTCCCGCTATCTCCTTCTTTTCAGCGATGCGCGCGTCATTTGGGGGGAGCCTTCCGCCTTCGCCACCGTTGCCGGTTATTACCGGACCCTGCTTACCAACAATCCTCTTCTGATCGAAAGGCTGGTGAGCAATACGCTGTACCATCGCATCCCGCTCACCTGGCTTGGACGGCTGGCGCCTGATCAGAGCGGGCGGTATCAGGGGGCCGTCAATGTAAAGGAGGGCGTCTACCTGCCTTTCGTCAATTGCGTCCGCCATTTCTCCCTCGCCCATGGAATTTACGTCACCTCAACGCTGGAAAGACTGCTTGCGCTGCGTACGCGCAGGATTTGGCCAGAAGCGTTTTGCCGGGATGTCGAACAGCACTTCCGCTTGTTGATGGGACTTCGGCTGATCACCCCCTTGCATTGGAGAGACGGGCAATACGGCAGCAACAGCTATGTCAAATTGGGGGAGCTGTCCCAGGACACTTTGGCGATGCTGCGCCGGGCGATGAAGCTGGCCTTGAAGCTGCACGGGAAGACGAAGAATCTGCTCGATGTCTATCGTCAATAGGGGGGCACCTGCATGGCAAAATGGAATGGCCTCGGCCGCTTGTGGCACCTGAGCGGCCGAACCTGGGGAAAGGGAGTTGCTTCCTGGTGGGAAAACAGCGGAGATCTGGGGGCACATGCCTTTCTGCGTTTTTTGGAAAGAGAACAAGAGCACGCTCGCAAATGTATTGATCTGCCGCTTGCCAATCTGGAGGTCGTCGTGGTGGATCTGGAGACGACTGGCTATGATCCTGACCGCGGTGATGCGATCTTGTCTATCGGCGCCGTTGCCATGCGAGGTGACCGGCTTGTACTGGGCGATTCTTTTTACAGTCTGATCGACCCTTGCCGTCCTATCCCGCCGCACGTCTCCTCGCTTACCGGCATTCGCGAGGAGATGGTGCGTTCGGCACCCGATTTGGCTACCGTGCTGACTCGCTTCTTCCAATTCGTCGGCGACCGGCCGCTGGTCGCCCATCACTCTCGCCACGAACGCAATTTTTTGCGGGCGGCGCTCTGGAAGACGAGCAGGCGGAAGTTTACCCATCGCTTGCTGGACACGATGCTGCTCATCCGGCTGTCGGGCGAGGTGATTGGCAACGGATCGCTGGACGCTTTATGCGCCAGACACAATATTGTTATCTCCCGGCGGCATCATGCTTACTGCGATGCGTTCGCTGCAGCCTCGCTCTGGGGAATCTACTTGTCGCTAGCCCGCCAAAACGGATATACGGATTTGCGGCAGGTCTATGAAGCATTGCGCTAAAAAGAGGGACCGCTCTCGTCTCACACCCAGACACGAGAGAAGGTCCCTCTGCTTTTCAACGTCTTAAAACATACACTTGTTACTCGGCAGACTGAGCGTCAATGACCCGGGCTCCCGTCATCTCGACGAGAGCTTGAAAAGAGACCGGCAGCAGCGATTCCGCAATCCCGGCAGCCGTATAGACGACCGGAAACCGCTCCAGAGAGGAGTCGACGAACACCGGCACCTCTGTTTGCAATGCAAACGGGCAGACCGCCCCCACCTGAAAACCGGTTATCTCTGCTACTTCATCAGGCGAAGCCATCTTCGGCTGACCGCCTTCCAGACACTTTTTTACCCGCTTGGGGTGAATTCTCACGTCGCCTGCCGCCACAAACAATCCGTAGCGGTCACTGCAGCGGAACAGGATGGATTTGGCAATCTGGCCTGCCTCCACACCCAATGCCTGGGCTGCTTCCTCCGTTGTGTTCAGCTTCTCCTGAAAGATCAGAGGTTCGATAGCGGGATCATATTGTTTTACAAAACGGGACACGCGTTCCAATGGATTAGACATAAAATACAACATCCCCTTCGGTCACTTGCCCCGGTCGAACGACAGACGCATACACCCCGAAATGATTGTCATGCCGTTTTACGCAAGTTTTTAATACAGCCGGATTCATCTGGAGCGTATCCGGATCGATGTTGACATAATGGCAGCGCTCACAGTGCTTGTTTACCTGCAGGACAACATCGTTGATCTGCAAGTGCTTGCCGATCCATTCGTCCTCGGCAAACGGACGGTCTTCGTCCAATGCGACTACCAGATTGGCCCGGAACCGTCTCGGATCGATACTTTCCCAGCCGATCAGTCTGGCGATTTCCCTCAGGGAAGCGTCCGTCACCAGCAGGATATGGTCTTCCCAGTTCTTCCCGCCTTCTTGCGGCGTGCTCATCAACGGCGTGATCTGGCGATTGGCAGTACGCGCGACATCAGCGAACAGCGCTTCCTCCCAGCCGTACTCCGCCCCATTCGGCGTTTGAATCCGCACCTCGGGATAGGCTTCTTCACCAGACTCGCCCAGCAGACGTGCTGAATACCCGAGCAATCCGGGGATGATATCCGCACTCAAGTATTTTCCGTTGCGGGATTCGTCCAGAAAAGCATATCCTCTGTCACCGTACAAGCCGAATCTGTCCACCAGGCTGGTCTGAAGCTGCTCGCCTTTCATCGCCTTGACAGGATGACGGAAAATGTTCGTTACTGCCCCGACTCTCTTCATCCCCATACTCCTCCCCACAAGCGTTCTTTTTTATCCGGTGATAAACGATTTTCTCACCCGACTCCAGAAGGTGAGCTTCTTATACCTGGCAAACTTCACTTTCTCTCCCCCTACCCGACAAGTAATCGAGCGGACGTCTTTCCATACCCCTTGCTCCCTGTCCAGCCCAATCATGATCTCCGGGTTCATGACAATCAATTCTACTTCGTGATGATTGGGCAGGACGAGCGAGCTGTTTACCGTCCGATAAGCCTGATTGTTGATAGAAGCAATCTCCGATAACTGAATAGCCTCGATAGAAGGATGCACCAGCGCCCCGTTGACTGCTTTGTTGTAGGCGGTACTGCCTGACGGAGACGAGACGATCAGGCCGTCTCCGCGAAAGGTCTCAAACTCATCCCCGTTTATGTACACACAGGCAACCAACGTAGAGAGCGAGGCATTGCGGATCACCAATTCGTTCAGCGCCCATTTGTCATAGGTGATGCCCTGTTTGGTATGAATCCGGCATTGAACCGTCGGATATTCGACGATAACCGGCTCCGTACGCTGTGTCAGCACCTGTACGAATTCGTCCAGCTCATCGGGGTGCCAATCCGCGTAAAAGCCCAAATGACCGGTATGAATGCCGACATAGGCCGGTTCAAAGCCGTATTGGTGGACAGCCTCCAGAAGCGTTCCGTCACCCCCGATGGACAACACCATATCCGGTTTTTCTTCGGGACTTTCGACGAAACGAAATGGACAGTCCGGCTGCAGCAATTTTTCCCGCAATTGACGGCAAACTTCCCTTGTATAATCATCTTTCCGCAGTACGGTAGCTATTTTCATGGTGCAAACCCTCGCTTTACATAGAACAAAAAGCCTCTTCAAAAAGGCCCTTTGGATATCCTCATCTTGATTTGTCGTTACTAGCCTACGCTCGCTATCACTATATCACAGCTGATGCCGGGATGCATGTTCTTTCCAGCTTTACCATCGGTCTGTCGTGTATTGCTGTCGGCAAAATTCCTGAAGCCGCCGTTTTGTCGCCGGCGTCAGCTCCTCGGGAAGCCCATCCCACGTAAAAAAGCGCATTTCCTCTACCTCGGGGTCACTCGTGTCGCGTTCGTGCAAACGGTATTCCCCGACATGAAAAAGGGCAATGTAATCCCGTTTTCCTTCTCTTTCGCTGTAATACAAATGGCATAGCGACAGCGACTCTGCTTCTGCGCGGCACTCTTCCCACAGCTCGCGTCTCGCCGCATCGGCAAATGATTCCCCTCGCTCGACACCTCCCCCTGGCAAGTACCATCCCTGGACATAGGTGTGGCGAACCAGCAGTACACCCTTGTCCCTGTCTGTCACGATGATGCGCACTCCCAGTGTCAGAGGCTTTCTGAGACGCCAGTACCATCTAAGCAGCGAATGATACCATGCCACGGTCCTCCACACTCCCTGTCTTTGAAAACTTGCTTTCATCTGTCACCATTTTACATTACCTTTCTTCTCCCTGCTATGCGGACAGAAGCAACAAAAAACGTCGGGCCCTTGGAGAAATCGTCACATCGAACAAGAAAACGGGCCAATCGTGTCGATGGCCCGCCGCATGTCTGCGATTCACGCAAATCTTCTTTCCAATTCCCTTACCATGGCTTCCGCTTTTCGCATCCAGTGCTCATCGACTGCGGCATCCTTGTCTACCGGCTCCTGAAATTGATTCATGGCCGCAGACGCAACGGCAGAGTAGTAGCCGATGTCCGATTCAATCCCCTCTCGGTAGACGTGCTTCAGGACAAACGGCGTTCCGAGCTCCAGCCAGGCGTCTTCGCTGTCCAGCTCGCCCTCCTGCACCTGAACGGGAATCCGCAGAAAGACCATGCCCGCTTCGTCCAGCTTTTTATCCAAATAACCCGCATTGTAATCCCAGTTTGCCAAGGTAAAGCCGTCCGGCTCCAGAGCTTCCCGAAAAAAACCATACGTCCCTCTCGTTCCCGGCAAACTGCTTTGAATGGTTTGCATCCAATCCCTGCCTTTCCGACATTTTGCCGTTAGTGTGTGACAAATGGGGGAGAAGTAGTCATTGAAGGACGTTTGGAAAACCTGGCTTTGCCAGGCTTTATGGCGAAGCCTCAGTTGGACCAAAAAAAGCCTCAAGGCGGCTTTGCCTGGAGGCTTTTTGCACTTGGATGCTCACACCTGTACACTCGCCTAGATCAGCGCGATGGACAGCAGAGAGAACAGCGTCAAAGGAATGACTCTTTTCCGGCAGCGGCGACGTGGAATCGGTGCCACGCAGGATGATTCCAACGTTTTTACGACGGGCGGACATGGTACGGGTGGCGGCGGTGGCGGCGGAGCTGGTGCGATCGGTCTGTACGGCGGAAATGGCGGATACGGAGGAAATGGGTACGGAGGGTACGGTGGATATGGCGGGAAAGGACTGACACCCGGGCGGACATCCTCGGCCGGACTGACCCTTTGATCTTTCGGTTTTTCCGTTTCCGCCGGACTTACCCGTGTCGGTCTTTCTAATGGCGCCACCAAGGGAACGCACGGTATGCAATAAGGCTGTACAGGCGGCTGTATGAAAGACTGTACAAAGGACTGTACAAAAGGGAATGGTCTTGTGACACTTTCCGGAGAAACCGCTGTGTAGGGGCTGACCTCAGAATAAGGCATCATTCCGGGATACGGACGGGCGTTCGGTCCCGTCGCGAATGGACTGACTGCTGTATACGGACTTACGCCAGGATAAGGACGACTGTTGGGCCCTGTTTCATACGGGCTTACCGCCGTATACGGGCTAACCCCTGGATACGGTCGGGCGTTGGGCCCCGTTGCATATGGACTGACTGCTGTATATGGACTAACCCCCGGATGCGGTCGGGAATTGGGTCCCGTTGCATATGGACTGACTGCTGTATACGGGCTGACTCCGGGATACGGACGGGCGTTCGGCCCTCCGCTCGCAAATGGGCTGACCGCTGTAAAGGGCGGACGCATATTGGGATCGGCCGGGTCGTACGGGGAACTGTAGGACACTTGCTCTACATCCAACTCATAGCCATCCCAGTCTACTTCCTCCGCCTCGTCGTCATCCACCTCTTCTTCGACTTCCAGATAGACGTGGTCGTTGTCCCAGTCTACGATCTCTCCTTCGTATATCTGTCCATCCAGCGCTTCGATCCGAACCTTTTGCCGGGCATGCTCCTGGCAAACGTTTTGGACCGTATGGCGGATATCCTTGATCATGCTGACAGCGGCAGTGTCAACATGAAACAATTGCTTCTTAGACTCCTCCATCTATTTGACTCCTCCCCTCTGGTGTTTCTTTATTACCATATACGCCAGCCTATGGGGAGGTGTCTATTTTCCAGAGGGGACCAGCCCATTTTCCGATCAGGCCGTACCCATGAGCCTTATCTGTTTGTTGTCGACCCGAGGAACCGGGATGGCAAAAAGGGTTGCAGCGCATCTTCGCGTCCGCTCTCCACATAATCCGCCATCACCTTTGCTGTGACCGGAGAAAGCAAAATGCCGTTCCGAAAGTGGCCGCCCGCAATGGAAACGCCCTGCCATCCCGGTACGGGTCCAAGCAGCGGCATGCTGTCTGCTGTAGCGGGACGCAAGCCTGCCCACGCCTGCTGGAAGGCTGCTGAATGCAGAGCGGGCACATACGGCATCACACCGTCCAATACTTTCGCAAGACCGCTCAGCGTGACATGCCGCTGAAAGCCCGCTTCATCCTCGGTCGCTCCAAGGACGATCTTCCCATCCAGCTTGGGCGTGATGTACCCGGATGTGCCGAAGATGACGGTACGCAAAGGGATTCCGCTGGACGATACCGATGCCACCTGCCCGCGTACCGGTCTGACGGGCACAGCAAAATCGAGCCATTCGGCCATAATCCCGGCCCATGCGCCAGATGCGATCACGGTATGCCCGGCTCGCAGAGGCCCCGTGGTCGTTTCTACACCGACGATCCTGCCCCCTTCTTTTGCCATTCCGGTTACAACAGAGCCGGAAAGAAGCGTCGCTCCCATTTTTTTGCAAGCGGCTACCAGAGCATTCAGCAGCATGCGGTTGTTGATGTGCCCTTCTTCAGGCGAGTAGATCCCCGCGATCGCCTGCTCGGTCAAGAGCGGCTCGACTCTCCGCATCTCTTCCCCTGTCATCCACTCAACCGCATAGCCCGATGCCTTTTGCCACTTGTATTTTTCCAGCAACGCGCCCGACTCCGGCTCGGTAAGAGCTACTGTCAGCAGTCCGGATTTGCACGCCTGCACGTCAATGCCTGTCCTCGCTTCCAGCTCCTCTGCCCATTTCGGATAGAGCTCCAGCGACTTCATGCCCAGCTCCAGCATCGGCCCTGGCTGCGAAAATTCCTTCAGCGGCGCCAGCATTCCCGCTGCTGCCGATGAAGCCTGGCCTCCCCATTCTCCTTGCTCCACTACAGTCACGGCCATTCCTCTACAGGACAATTCATAGGCGAGACTGAGTCCGATGATGCCTCCGCCAACAAGTAAACAGTCGGTCATGCTGCTTCCTCTCCTTATCAAATGGAAAAGCCCACCCTCTCCGGCAGGAAAAGGTGGGCACAACACGCATCCAACGCATCAACGGGCGAAAAAATATCCGCCTGTAACCACTTCCCTGCGCCAGCATGATCTGGATCAGGTGCAAAGGGTCGACGGTCATCGCTTCCGTCCTCTCAGCCCAGCAAGATGGACTCCCCCAGTTACTTTTCATTCTATCAGTTGTCTTCTTCAGTATAGTCCTCTGGCCGCAAATCTGACAAGGGCTGAACTTAATCTTCGTCCTTCACGTCGTAGCTCTCCGGGATCGGCTCATGCTTCTGTTCATCCTCAAACTCCCGGAGCTTTCGGATCTGTTCCAGATGATGCTGAAACTGCTCCTTGTTGATCAGATACTCTTCCCCGTTGTGAACGGCACGGATTCGCCCTTCGCGGATTTTTTCCAGAATGAACGTCTCCGGCAATTCCAGATACTCGGATGTTTCGGCTACAGTCAGGTAGGTTTTAGTCGTCTCCACGAATTCTCGCTTCCAATTCTTCTTTCATTTTTTCAAAGCCGGGCCGCCCGAGCAATGCAAACATGTTGGCTTTGTAGGCCTCTACCCCGGGCTGGTCAAACGGATTGACCCCCAAGAGGTAGCCGCTGATCGCACAGGCTTTTTCAAAAAAATACACCAGCTCACCAAAATGATACGCTGTCAGCCGGGGAATTTCCACTACGAGATTCGGAACACCCCCATCTACGTGGGCCAGCATCGCTCCCTGCAGCACCTTTTGGCGGACGAAATCCATCCCTTTTCCAGAGAGATACTGCAAGCCGTCCAGATTGGCCGGGTCGTCTCCGATGGTGACGTCAACGTCAGATTTATGCACGGTCAAGACGGTTTCAAACAAGTGCCGTGTTCCGCTTTGCAGATATTGGCCGATGGAGTGGAGATCGGTTGAATACTCTGCGGATACAGGAAAAATCCCCTTGTTGTCCTTCCCTTCCGACTCGGCAAAGAGCTGCTTCCACCATTCCGCGAAAAAACGGAACCGGGGTTCGTAGCCGACCAGCACTTCAATCAGCTTGCCCCTTCGATACAGAATATTGCGGACAGCGGCATATTGGTAGCAAGGATTGTCTGCCAGCACCGGCGACAAAAACCGCTCTCTGGCATCTGCCGCTCCTTGCATCAGCTCATCCATATCGATTCCGCCGACAGCGATCGGCAAAAGACCGACGGGAGTAAGAATCGAAAAGCGTCCGCCCACATCCTCGGGAATGACAAAGGTCTCATACCCCTCGCTCTCGGCAAGCTGGCGGAGCGCTCCCTTCGCTCTGTCTGTCGTAGCGTAAATCCGGCTGCGGGCTTTTGGTCGTCCGTACTTTTTCTCCATCCAGCTGCGAAACAGGCGAAAAGCGATAGCCGGTTCCATTGTCGTTCCCGATTTGGAAATGACATTCAAAGAGACTTCTTTTCCCTCCAGCAGCTCCAGAAGATGAGCGAGGTAGACCGGACTGATGTTGTTGCCGACAAAATAAATCTCCGGTACCCGTCGTTTGCCCGCAGGCAGAAGATTGGTGAAGTGATGCCCGAGCATCTCCAGCGCTGCCTTGGCTCCAAGATACGACCCGCCAATGCCGATGACCAAGAGCACATCCGAATTCTCCTGGATTCTCGTCGCTGCCTGGACGATACGTTCCCGTTCACTTTTCTCGCATTTGATCGGCAAGTCCAGCCAGCCGCGAAGCTCGCTCCCTGCTCCCGTCCCCTGATGGAGCTGTATGTGCGAGCGCAATACTTCAGGAGCTAGCTGGTCTAAATCTGTCTGCTCGAAAAATTTGCACGCATGGGAGTAGTCAAAACGAAGCGTCTGGTTCATAGCTCCCTCCCTTGGAAATCCTGCTATGCTCCCTACATCTTATCGCTTCGGCCGGGCAAGGGTTCGACAAAGACAGCGCCCCATTTTTCCTTCACTTCTCCCTGCTCCCATGGTTTTGTGAAATTGTGAACATTCCATGAACAAAAAGGTTACCTTGTTACTTTTTTACTTGCCCCCCGTAAAACAGTTTCGTAAAGAAGGTATACATTATTTGGCAAGGGGATTAGAAGACATGAAAAAACGATGGTGGATGATCGGGTCCGTCGCCGCCGTACTGGTGATCGGAACCGTTAGCGTAAATCTTTTGAGTCCCGGTCAGGCGATGGGCATGCCTGTCCAGATCGGGACAGTAGCCACATCTGCGCTGGAAAGCCGCATCCTGACCTCCGGCAGTGTAGTCGTGGAGGATAAATACAGGGTGTACGCAAATGTGAACGGGACGCTGCGTGAATTCTCCGTCAAAGAAGGCGATCTCGTTAAAAAAGGGCAGGTTATCGGGAAGATTGACACCTCTGACGTAGAGAGCCGACTCCTGGAGCTGGACGCACAGATTGAACTGGCACGAGCGAATCTGTCCAAAGCGCAAGCAGGAAATGAACCGGAAGAGCTGGCACAGGAAAAAGAACGGGTCGCCCAAGCCCAGCGCGAGCACGATGCCGCTCAAAAGGAATACGATCGGCTGCAGCAGCTGTTCGCATCCGGGGCCACTACGCAGCAAGAGGTGGACAAGGCAAAAAGCCAGCTCGATTCTACGCTCTCGTCACTGAACGTCTCCAAGCAGCAGCTGGCATTGAAGCAAAAGGGACCGCGCAAAGAGGAGCTCGCTTCTCTGCAAGCGCAAATCAACAAGCTTCAGGTGGAGAAGGCGCAACTGGAGAAGGAGCGCACCCAAAGCGTGTTGGTCGCTCCCGAAAACGGCACCGTCATCAGCCTGGCTGCAGACAACGGCCAGTACGTAAACAAAGGAACGGAGATCTTTACACTCGCGAACCTGAACAACCTGCTCATCCAGGCCGATATCAGCGAGTCCGACGTAAGCAAAATAAAGCTCGGTCAATCGGCAGTCATCGAGGGCAGCTCTCTTGGAAAGCAGAAGCTGAATGCCAAAGTGGTGCGAATCTCCCCGATTGCCGTAACCACGCAAAACAGCTCCGGGCAAGGTGAAAAAACACGCGTCAAAGTCACTCTCCAGCCTGATGGCGACGTCTCGGCTCTCAAGCCCGGGTTTCACGTCGACATCAATATCCTGACGGAGAAAATCGACAATGCCATGCAGGTGCCGATCGAAGCGATTCAACAGGAGGCGGACGGCAGCACATTTGTTTGGGTAGCCGACAATGGCACGGCCAAGAAGGTAAACGTTGAGGTCGGCATGGAAAATGAGCTTTCCTCCCAGATCAAGTCGGGACTAACCGGCAATGAGCAAATCATCCTGAGTCCTCTGGATGCGATCCAGGAGAATGCGCCGGTCACCCCGTCCCCCATGGCAGGAATGTAACTACTTTGCAAAAAAGGAGGTCGGCCCATGCTTTACGTGGAAGGCCTGACGAAAACATATAGGACGGGCGATTCGGAACTGCCCATATTGCGAGGGGTAAACCTCTCCGTGGAAAAAGGGGAATTTGTCGCCATCATGGGACCGTCCGGCTCCGGAAAATCAACCTTCATGAACATGCTCGGATGTCTCGACCGGCCGGATTCGGGAACCTACGTGCTGGACGGCATCGAGGTCAGCAAGCAGAACGACCAGCAGCTTGCTCTCGTCCGCAACCAGAAAATCGGCTTTGTGTTTCAATCGTTCAATCTGCTGCCTCGCTCCACTTCCTTGCATAATGTCGAACTGCCGATGATGTACGCGGGCATCAGCCGCTCCGAACGAAGAAAGCGGGCGATGGAAGCATTGAAGCGAGTCGGGTTGGGCGAGCGGATGAACCACAGGCCGACACAGCTCTCCGGCGGACAGAAGCAGCGGGTGGCAATTGCCCGTGCACTCGTAAACCGGCCAGCCATTTTGCTTGCAGACGAACCTACGGGAAATCTGGACAGCCGCTCCGGTACGGAGATCATGGCCATGTTTCAGGAGCTGCATGAGCAGGGTGTAACGATCATTCTCGTTACGCACGAGCTGGATATCGCCCAGCATGCAGAGCGCATCGTCACCTTCAAGGACGGTGTCATTATGAAGGACGAGCGCGTGGAAGAGCGCCTGACCGCCGTCCCGTCCGATGAGGTGATTCTGACATGAATTTTTGGGAAGCACTGCGCACCGCCATCGATGGCATCTGGGCCAACAAAATGCGCTCCGGACTGACCATGCTCGGCATCATTATCGGGATCACATCCGTCATCGCCGTTAACACGCTTGGCGAAGGCGGACAGAGGGCCATCACCAGCGAGATGGAGAAATTCGGGCAAAACAGCTTTAATATCTATACCGATTATGAGAGCAAGGAAGAGCACTCCAATGACGACCTGACGGTGGAAGACGCCGAAACCTTGAGCCGTATCAGTCCCTACATCGAGCGGCTCGTCCCGTACAATCAATCCAACTCGATCGTGAAGGGTCCGAAAAAGGAAGAGCGGGTGAATGTTTATTCGACAACCGCTCACTACCTGGAGATTCAACCAACGGTAAAAATAAGCAAGGGACGCTTCTTCAGTGAAGCTGACGACAAGGAGCTGCGAGCCGTCATCGTGCTTGAGGATGAATTGGCAAAGAAGCTGTTCGGACAAATGAACCCGCTTGGCCAGCGGGTACGGATGGGAGACAACTCGCTTGTCGTAATCGGCACCTACAAGGAAGAAAAGTTCCGCTTTGACATGAGTCAAACGTACGGCGCCTATATCCCGATCCGCTACGACCTGAGTTTTCAAGAGGAGCCTTTTGTCAGCACGCTGATCGGAAAGGCAAAAGACAAGGAGTCGGTCGAAGCCGCGATGAAGCAGGCTACCCAATATTTGTCCCGCAAGCATCAAAAGGAGAATCATTACCGCTCCTTTAGCATGCAGGAGCAGGTCAATCAGTTCAATCAACTGACCGGAACGCTGACGATTATTTTCAGCGTCATCGCCGGCATTTCCCTGGTCGTAGGGGGAGTCGGCGTCATGAACATCATGCTCGTCTCCGTTACAGAACGAACGCGGGAAATCGGCATTCGCAAAGCACTGGGGGCCCGCCGCCGGGATATCCTGATGCAGTTTTTGATCGAATCGCTGATCGTCTGTCTGATCGGCGGCCTGATCGGGGTACTGCTCGGGCTCGGAGCCGCAGCGCTGGTTTCTTACTTCGCCCAGCTCCCGCCGCTGTTGTCCTGGAACAGCATCTTCATCGCATTTGGCTTTTCCAGCGCCATCGGGATCTTTTTCGGATTGTACCCCGCAAACAAAGCGGCCAAGCTTGATCCGATCGAGGCGCTGCGCTACGAGTAAACTTTAACTTTACTTGCAAACATGAAAAGCAGCTGATCAATCACCTCACGATTGAGCAGCTGCTTTTTTACGTCTGCCAACCTGTATCATCGTTCAACCGGCACAAAGACTGGATCGGCCATCAAAGCTTTCTCATGACAAGGTCGGGGTATCCGCCACGAGCTTCAGGACAAAGAACAGCGTAATGCCGAAGCTGGCTACCGCCCACCACAACACTTTTCCACCGGGTCTGCCCGCTTTGTAGATGCGAAGCAACCGCCAGGTACCCACCGTCACACAGATGACACTGACAAAGAGCAGGATGGTCCCCACGGTCATTCCCCCTTTCCCCTTCTACTAGCTATATGGGAAAAGAGGAGTAAAAATCCCTGTTTATGTTTTCTTCTTCCCCAGACGGGAGAGGATTGCTCTGCCCCGCTCCTTGACGGCATCGTCCTTGACGTGAAGCTCCCGGCGCTTCAGCATGCCGTTTTTTGACGTGTCGGGCCGGCCTTCACGCTGATTTTTTTCCTCGGTCATCAGCTGTACTTGCCTCCGCCTTTTTTCTCATACTCTTCCAGGAGCTCGCCAAAGCTTTTGTTTCGCTCCCGCTCCTCTTGCTCACGCCGCTTCCGTTCGGCGGCTGCCTGCTCCGCTTTTTCCAGTTCTTCCTTCATCTGGCGCTCCAACTGCTTCAATTTTCCAAGCGCGTCGTCACTCAACATTTCCTTTACGTTCACACCGTTTTTTTCAGGGGTTTCCGCCTTGGCGAATTTCGGCGCCTGGCGTTCTTGCTTGCGCTGTTTCTTTGCCATACATACGTGCTCCTTTCACAATGCTATGATCGAATCTGCCCGATTGGGCCATACTAAGCCCATGTGACAATAGAGGAGGGCAGACAATGGTACGAAACAAAGCTAAGGATTTCGGGAAAACTGCCGAGATTCGCGGTCCCAAAGCCCAGTCGGAGGCCGTTCGTTCTGATGGCTCCATCAATAGTGAACCACAAGAGAGACTAAAAGAAAACCGGTAACTCCACCAAGGAGGGCACCTGCATGGCTGATCATACTTCCAAAGAGGTAAAAGACGTGTCCCTTGACGGCACGCTCCCCCATCAAATCAGCTCCCCCGACTACAAGGACTCTTCCCGCACCATGCAAAAGCCATTTGTAAACGAGCACGGTGTGGTCATCGGGGACAGCTACTACAACTCCGAGGATTCTCCGCTCAACCAGTGGAGCACAGACACGGACCCATCCGTCATGGCTGGGGACGGCTGGGTCCATCCGACCAACGACATCGGGTGGAACACGACGGAGAACAGGGAGCTGCTTGAGGACGTTCCGCCCAATAGGGCCCGATTCATGCACCCGACACTGGATGTAAGCAAAGGAAAAGATTAGGAATTCGTTTGAAGCTGTCCAAACGTGGACCAAAGAAAACGCCGCCACCACCAGCGGCGTTTTTCCCTTTTTCCAGGCGGAAATTGGCGGAACCGCGTTTTCTAATGGTAAACTAGACGGATAGACAGATGTTTGAGAGGAGTCGCGTCATGAGTATTCACCTGCAAATTCAACCGGCATTCGCCCTCGCCTATCAGCAATACGCCGACTTTCGTCCCGGAGACACGCTTCGGCTGTACGTACGCACCGGAGGCCCGGGAACAGGAGGCCTGTTTTTCGCGATTGAAAAGGACGAGGTCGAGCCAGGCGACGCTGTTTTCGAAGTAGAAGGGATGCGGTTCGTCATTCGCCCGAACGATTTTTGGTATTTTGACGGCGGCGAGCTGCGCTACGACAGAAGATACGGGGAGTACGGCTTCTCCTTTGTCAACCCTCGTCTGCTGGACGAATAGGAAACTTTCCGCTGCTCTGTACGTATGAAAAGGATGATCGGCACTTTGCTTATCCTCCTTTTTGCACATGCACGTTTTTCCCGGAGGGCAGCTTTGAAAACCGTACAGGAGGAAATGGCATGAATAAAACCAGGTCGGCGCTGCTGGCCATCGGCGCTTTTCTCTTGACCAACCTCAAGTGGGTATTGGGTTTGTTGAAATTCTCCAAATTTGGAACCACGCTTTTGTCGATGGCTCTCAGCCTCGGCGCTTATGCGATGTTTTACGGCTGGAAGTTTGCCGCTGCGCTGGTCTACCTCATCTTTGTCCATGAGATGGGCCATGTGATTGCCGCGAGACAAAAAGGAATTGCTACCTCACCGGCCGTCTTTATTCCGTTTGCCGGTGCCTTTATTGCGATGAAGGATCATCCGCGGGACGCGAGCACCGAAGCGTATCTGGCCTACGGCGGGCCGTTGGCAGGCATGCTAGCCTTTCTTCCCGCTCTGCCGCTGTACTGGTGGACACAGGATCCGTTTTGGGCATTGGTGATTTATTTGGGGGCGCTGTTGAACCTGTTCAACCTGCTTCCGGTCTCCCCGCTGGACGGCGGACGCATCGTCTCCGTCTTGTCGACAAAAATCTGGCTGATCGGACTGATCGGACTGGGAGCCATGCTGTTTGCAAGACCGGGACCGATCATGGTCTTTATCTTTATCCTCGGCCTGGTTACCTGGTGGAACCGCGCCCGGGAAGGGTATAAAAAACAGGTGCTGGCATACGAAAAAGAGAAGCTCCACACCCTGCTGGAGACGATGGCCGGCTGGCCGCAGCTTGAATCGACATGGGAAACGCGGGAAAGCCTGAACGCCAAACATCTGGAGGCTGCTAAAAAGAAAGCACCGGAAGGCTTTGCCATTCCCTTTTTGCAGGACGAAAAACGGTTTGCCAAGGATCGGGTACGCCTGGACAAATTGTTCGCGGAACAAACCTGGGAGCTGTTCCGCAAATGGGAACGGGAACCGATGGA
Organism: Brevibacillus sp. FSL K6-6036; assembly: GCF_037964015.1. Taxonomy (NCBI): domain Bacteria; kingdom Bacillati; phylum Bacillota; class Bacilli; order Caryophanales; family Paenibacillaceae; genus Brevibacillus; species Brevibacillus sp. FSL K6-6036. The sequence continues at coordinate 901,820 of NZ_CP150173.1, read as the reverse complement.
ATTCTACGACTACGAACGGACGCAGCCTGTTCCCTCCCGCCTGCTGACCGAGGCCGAAAAACAGGCCCGGGAACGGATTGCCCAGATCGATGAGCTCCTGCACCGTCTGACGACCTATTACGAGGCGCCCGCTTCTACCAAGTGGAAGGTACTGGCCGCCTATCTCGGATTGGCAGCCGTTCTGTCGGTCTTTTTCGTTTACGCGCAGCAGCTGCTTCAAATTCGATGAGGCTAAAGAACTCTGTTTTGACCTCTCTGGCCACCCCAGCGCTCAAAAACGTGTGAGCCGGACACCCTACTGCCGTTTTTCGGTCGGAATGGGGGTGAATTGCTCACAATGGACGGAAATCGCCTTTGAGCAAAAAGGGAAAAGGCTGTACCATAGTAGTATACATTCAAAATAATTCCAGAGAGGATGACTTCTTGCTTGGACAGTATTCCGATAGTGCTTAACCTGCTGCTTGTATTGTTTCTGGTTGTGTTGAATGGCTTTTTCGTAGCCGCCGAATTCGCACTCGTCAAAGTACGGCAGACACGCTTGACTCAGCTCGTAAACGAGGGGAACAAGCGAGCCGCTTTTGCCCAGAAGGTTACACAAAAGTTGGACGCGTACTTGTCTGCCTGTCAGGTAGGGATTACGCTCGCATCGCTTGGTCTCGGATGGGTGGGTGAACCCGCGATCGCTCACATGATCGTGGAGCCGCTGCTCGGTTCGTACCAGCTGCCTTCCTACCTTGTGTCGACGATTTCCTTCGGCGTGGCGTTTGCGATCATCACCTTCCTGCACATCGTGCTCGGTGAGCTCGCTCCGAAATCACTCGCTATTCAAAAAGCAGAAACAACTTCGCTGTGGGTTGCTGCACCATTGATGCTTTTCTATAAATTGCTTTACCCGGCTATTTGGGTGCTGAACGGAACCGCCAACAGACTGCTCAAATGGGTAGGCCTGGAACCGGTATCCGAACATGAAGCGGCCCATACGGAAGAAGAGATTCGCTTGCTGGTCAACCAGAGCCACCAAAGCGGCCATATCGATCAGACAGAATTGTCGCTCGTGGAGCACGTATTTGATTTTTCGGAAACCCTCGCACGGGAGATCATGATCCCCCGGATCGATATGGTGTGTCTATATACGACGAATACGTTTGAAGAAAACCTGGAGATTATCAGCACGGAGCGTCACACCCGCTTCCCTGTGGCCGCAGAGGACAAGGACAATCTGATCGGTTTCGTGCATGCGACCGACTTTTACTTGTCTGCCCTGCAGGATGAAACCGCTCGTCTGGAGGATATGCTTCGTCCCTTGCTGACTGTTCCCGAATCGATGGAAATCAGCCATGTGCTCCGTCTGATGCAGAAAAAACGTTCGCAGATGGCGATCGTCATCGATGAATACGGTGGCACTGCCGGCCTGTTGACGATGGAGGACATTTTGGAGGAAATCGTCGGCGACATTCAAGACGAATTCGATACCGACGAACGCCCTGAGCTTGAGAAGCTGGAAAACGGCCTGTCTGTCGCAGGCAAAATGCTCCTGAGCGAACTCAATGACCACTTGCCGTTTGAGCTCGTTTCCGAAGACGTCGATACTGTCGGAGGATGGCTCTACAGCCAGTTGGAAGAGGATATCGCCGTCGGAGCGTCCGTCGAGCTTGAGGATCACGTGTTCACAGTCGCTCAAATGGATAACCACCGCGTCACCCGGATCACGATCAAACAACTGGTCCGCCCGCAGGCCGAAAAACAGGAAGAACCGGAAATGAGCGCTGTGTAACAGCGACCACGATATGGTTCAATCGCGTTACCATATAAAATAAGTGCCAATCATTCAACATTGCTGAAAAAGCCGACGCCCTCCTCTGGGGCTGTCGGCTTTTTCTCTGTCTTTCCGTATATTCTGTCTCTCTTTTTCCGGGACCACGCAATGACCGTGCACCCGCGATGGATTCATGCCTTTCAGCCAACAAAAAACGAGGGGAGCTCCTTCGTCCTCAGCCGAAAGTCGGTTCGTCAAAGTTGATTCTCCGCGTCGCTACAATCCGTACGCCTTCCGCTGATTTCAATACGCTCGGTCCCTCCGGAAACACTTCGTCCAGCAGGGTCTCCGCCTCCTGGGCGTACTGCTCGCGAGCGACTTCGGCGATCTCTACTGTTTTCTTGCGCTTCCATGTCACATCCGTCTCGTCTGGACCAAACGGGTGTCCTGTCAATGTCAATCGCATGGTTTTACCTCTTTTGCGTGGATGGTTGTTGGCTAGCATACAATTCCACCCCCCTCTCCAGAAATACATTGAATGTATCAAGAAGTGGCTTATTCACTGTCGTAAACTGTTCGAGAAAGTGATCGTACTCGGACTCGGCTATCTGCGTGTGTGTTACGAGATGGAACGTGATCACATATGTTTTCGCAATGGGGATGGAGATGATGTACTCGTATTCGCCAAGCAGACCAAACTGTCCCTTGCAGCCCATCACTGACTCATTGGACAAAAATGCGGCTACCATCCAGTTCTGGTTCTGCGGGAAGAGTTCATTGTGATCCAGGCGAAAGCGGTGGTCTTCATCGACGTCCCGGGCATGACCGATCTGAACAAGCTCACGGTCGACCAGAGAAAACAGCGTGGCTGCCGAAGGACTGAACGTCTCCGGGATGTGACAGGAGCCGAGCATTTTATCCAGAATCCGGTTGACATGATTTCTCGTCTCCACGGTATGCTTGCTGTACTTAATCAGTGAATACAAAAAGTGCAATTGTGCCTCTAGTCTCTCTTTTCTTTCAATAATATCACGAATCTCTTGCCTGCGTCCCCATTTTTTGATAATCCGGGCCAGCTCGCCCGTGAAAACGCCCAGCGCGGCAGAAAGATTCCCGTCATCCCGGTCGGCCTCGTAGTCTCCTGCCTGGATGCCGAACAGATCGGTGGGAATGCGGAACATCGTTCCCCCGCGAGGCTTTACAAAAAAGGCCCGGTTCGGTCCCAGCTTGCCCATGGACAGCCCGAGCTCAAACAATACATTATCGCGAGCCGTTGTCCACTCCTCTCCGCGCAGACGAACCTGATCGTCGGGGGAAAAGACAAACACGGCAAAATCGGTTGATTCCAAATGTTCCAGCAGACTGGCAAGCGCCGTTTGATTCAGGGCAAATACGCCCTGTGACCAGAGTGTAACCTGTGCAACGTATGAGAGATTGGCCTGGATCGCTTGCGCCAGAGGTAACCCCTCGACCGAGGAGCCGACAAATACCCGCGGTTTTGCACTAGGGCTCATGGTTTTGTACCCCCATCATTTGATTCCATGTCCGTACGCCTATGTTTGCCGTCTCTCTATGTATATTAGCAGACCATCCAGATTCATCCAACAAATTTTCCGGTCCGAGCATATTTTGTTGGCGGAGACAAAACAGACGTTTCAACTTGCTGATTTGGAGGATAACTCCTGTTGGGAGCTGTGCGTGCCGGACGGCGGCCTCGATCACCCCTTTCGTTTTTGTTGAAATGAAAAGAAGCGCATGATATGATACATGTAATTTACTGATATGGAGTTGAAAAGAATGTAATTTTTCTTGCTTATGAAATGAAAACAATAAAGCGAATCATGTTTCGCATGTTTTATTTCGTATGTGCAAGAAAGTTACGATATCTTTTCACTCAAATCATATATCCTCATCCGACTCCGAAGCGGGTTGGATTTGCTGTATGTTTTTTGAGCTGCAAGAAGGTAACTTTCTTGCGGCTTTTCTATTTTCCATACAGGGGGATATGTCCATGTCATTGATCAAAGTGGCAAACCTGACGTTTGCCCATGACGGCAGCTTCGATCACATATTTGAAAACGTAAGCTTCCAGATCGATACCGATTGGAAATTGGGATTTACGGGAAGAAACGGCAGAGGCAAGACGACCTTTCTCAACTTGCTGCTCGGAAAATATGAATACAGCGGAACCATTTCCGCCGCTGTCAGCTTTGAATACTTTCCTTTCCACGTCGACAACAAGGAACATCATACGCTCGATGTCATCAACGAGATGATTCCCGACTATCAGAACTGGCAGCTCATGCGCGAGCTTTCACTTTTGCAGGTTTCAGAGGATGTATTGTACCGGCCCTTTGCCACATTGTCCAACGGGGAACAGACGAAGGTGCTATTGGCTGCTCTGTTTCTCAAGGAAAACAGCTTTTTGCTGATTGATGAACCAACCAACCATCTGGACATGGCTGCAAGAAAACTGGTCAGCGACTATTTGGGTACAAAGAGCGGTTTTATTCTGGTGTCCCACGACCGGGCATTTCTCGATAACTGCGTGGATCACATCCTTTCCATCAACAAGACTAACATCGATATTCAAAAAGGCAACTTCTCCGATTGGTGGGAAAATAAAAAGAGACAGGATCACTTTGAGCTTGCAGAAAACGAAAAGCTGAAAAAAGACATCAAGCGCTTGTCCGACGCCGCCAGACGAACGAGCATCTGGTCCCATGAAGTGGAAAAGACGAAAAACGGCACTAGGAATTCCGGTTCAAAGGTGGATAAAGGGTATATCGGCCACAAGGCAGCCAAAATGATGAAACGCTCAAAAGCAATTGAGCAGAGGCAGCAAGCTGCGATCGAGGAAAGGAGCAGGCTCCTGAAAAATATCGAGACCGCAGACAGCTTGAAAATAACGCAGCTGCCCTATCATAAAAACCAGCTTGCCGAGCTCAAAGACGTTTCGATATACTATGGCAAAAAGCTGGTGTGCAGCGATGTCAGCTTTACGATTGAGCAAGGGGAGCGAATTGCCCTGTCAGGCAAGAACGGCTCCGGCAAAACAAGCATTCTCAAACTGCTTTGCGGCGAGAACATCGACTATACGGGGACGTTCAACAAGGGAAGCCAGTTGAAAATCTCCTATGTTTCCCAGGATACCTCGCATTTGCAGGGCAATTTAAAGGACTATGCCCGAATGAACGGGATAGACGAAAGCTTGTTTAAATCCCTGCTGCGAAAGCTTGATTTTTCCCGGGATCAATTTGAAAAGGATATGGCAGCCTTCAGCGGCGGCCAAAAGAAGAAAGTGCTGATCGCCAAAAGCCTTTCCGAGAACGTCCATTTGCACATTTGGGATGAGCCGCTTAATTTTATCGACGTCATCTCCCGCATGCAAATCGAGGAGCTGCTGCTTGAATACGCGCCTACCATTCTGTTTGTGGAGCACGACAGTGAATTTTGCAAAACAATAGCGACGAAGACGATTGAACTTTGACCAAATAGACGGCTTGTCTTCAAAAAACAGGCGGCGGAAACGAGCATCGCTCAGCTTCCAGCCGCCTGCGGCATTTTTCTTTCAAACGTTGATACTAGAATAGCAAAAATCCGAGGCTGATGATGGCTCCTGTGACGAAGAGCATCATCAGACAATAACCCATAATATCCCTTGCCCCGAGTCCTGCCAGAGCGAGGACGGGCAGCGCCCAGAACGGCTGGATCAGGTTGGTCCATGCATCGCCCCAGGCGATGGCCATGGCTACCTTGGCATGCGATACGCCCAGCTCCGTCGCTACGGGCATCATGATCGGCCCTTGTACAGCCCACTGGCCGCCGCCCGAAGGAATAAACACGTTCAGTAGACCGGCGCTCCAGAAGGTAAAGAGCGGGAACGTGGTCGGAGTCGAAATGCTGATGAACCATTGGGAAATGCTTGCAGCCAGTCCCGAAGCGGTCATCATCCCGATAATGCCGGCGTAAAACGGAAACTGCACGACAATCCCGGTCGTGGTCTTGATCGCCTCTCCCATCGCATCGAGGAATTTGCGCGGCGTCCCGTGCAGGAAAATTCCCAGGAACAAAAAGGCGAGGCTGACGATGTCGAGATTGAGCTTGAAGCCCTTTTCCACAAAATAAGAGATCAGATACACAAAGCCGATGGCCGAAATCAGATAGGAAATGATGCGGCTGTTCTCCATCTTTACTGCCGGGCTGTTTTCATCCGCTGCCGGAGCGGCAGTGGCAGCCGTTTCCTCACGCCCCAGGTCTGCGCCCTTGAAGACGATTCTGTCCTTCTCGGCTGGCAGCATCAGTCGGTTGACCAGCGGCAAAATCACCATGATCGCGATTACAATGGTCAGGTTCATCGCGGAAAACATCGTTTCGGACGTAGGAATGACGCCGATCACATCCTGAAGGCTGTGCTTTTCCGTCGCTACCGTGAGCGGAACCGAGCCGGCAAGGCCGCCATGCCAGACGACAAATCCGCCGTATGCGCTGGCTACCAGCAGGCGGTAGTCGACTTTCTCCACACGCTTGGCGATCTCGCGGGCCAACAGAGCGCTGACGACAAGTCCGAAGCCCCAGTTGATCCAGTTGGCGATACAGGAAACCAGCGTGACGAGAACAATCGCCCGTCCCGGAGTCTGGGCCATGGAAGCGACTGCCCGCAGGCCCTTTTTGCAAATGTCTGTCTCGGCCAGTGTATGTCCGGTGACCAGAATCAGCACCATCTGCATGGTGAAGCTGAGCAGTCCCCAGAAGCCGTCTCCCCAGAAGCTGACCATTTCCAGAGGCGATTTCCCGTTGACGACAATACCTGCCACAAAAACGAGAAAAGTAAGAATGACCGCGAATAAAAAGGCGTCAGGCAAATAACGCTGCACCATCCGGACGGAGGCGTTGGTCAACGCTTGAAACACAAGGCATTCTCCTCTCCAAAAAAGATTGATGACTTCTTTGTCAGGAGAATGCAACTGGCGTGCCAGTCTTTTCAGAGAGCCAACCCCACGCCATGTATGCGCTTTCATAAAGCATCTGACAACGAACTGGCTACTTTTTGCGCACTTCGCCTCCATTTTGCACACCGTCTGTCCCGTTCAATCCGTACATCTCCAGCTTGTACAACAGCGCCCGTCTGGAAATCCCCAGCCGTTTCGCCGTTTGCAGCTTGTTTCCCCCCTCCTTTTGCAGCGCTCTGACAATCGCCTCCCGCTCTACCTCCTGGATAATTTCCCGCATCGTCCGATCCTCCCAACGGAGCATGCTCCCCATCCTGCCCGTCTCTGCCGTTTCTGTTTCCTGCAAAGGACCCTCGACGTGCTCAGGCAAAATAGCGGAGCCGCCCGCGATGACCAATGCCCGCTCAATCGTATTCTCCAATTGGCGGACATTGCCCGGCCAATGATAGGACAGCAGCGACTCCATCGCAGCCTTTGACAGATAGCACGGCCCCTTGCCCATCTCCCGCCCGTATTTGGCTAAAAAGTGCTCAGCAAGCAGCGGTATATCTTCTTTTCGCTCCCGCAGCGGAGGCATGTGGATCGGAACGACATTCAGCCGGTAGTACAAATCCTCACGAAACAGCCCCTGGCGGATACGCTCCTGCAAATCGCGATTGGTCGCAGCAATAATTCTCACATCTACGGATACCGGCTCTATGCCGCCCAGCCTGACGAAGGTGCGCTCCTGGAGCACTCTGAGCAGTTTTACCTGCAGGCTTGGACTGAGCTCGCCGACCTCATCCAGAAACAGCGTCCCTCCATCCGCCAGCTCGACCATGCCCGGCTTCTGCCCCGTCGCTCCTGTAAAAGCGCCGCGCTCGTACCCAAACAGCTCGCTCTCCAGCAAATTTTCCGGAATCGCGCCGCAATTGACGGCGATCAGCGGCTTTCCTGCCCGGGGACTGTTGCTGTGAATCGCTCGGGCAATCAGCTCTTTTCCTGTGCCGCTCTCGCCCTGGATCAGGACCGTCGACTTTGTCATACTCACCCGTCCGACCAGTTTGTATACCTCTTGCATGGCCGGGCTGAGACCGACCAGACCGGGGCCCTCCCACGGCTCGTCGAGAGATGCCTCGCTCAGCCGGTTGGCCTGGTCGCTTTCCCGCTGGCGGAGCGCCTGTGCCACTACTTGTTTGACCCGTCCAAGATCGAACGGCTTTTGCACGTAGTCGAATGCGCCCAGCTTGATCGCTTCCATCACGTCCTTGGCCGAGCCGTAGGCCGTCATCATCACTACGCTGGGACAAGCGTCTTCCATCTGCTGCATGTCTCTGAGCCGCCGCAAAGTCTCCATTCCGTCCTGCTCCGGCATGCGCAAATCGAGCAGCATGACTTCAGGGCGGAAGTCTTTCAAAAGCTCCAGCGCTTCTCTTCCGCTGGATGCTTCTTTCGTCTCATATCCCACCTTCCGAAGCGCCGTGGTCAGCGCTTTTCGGACATTGATTTCGTCATCGACCAGCAGCACTCGTTTTTTCATCGCTATGCCTCCTCCTTTTTGGCGGGCAGCACCACAGTGAACTGCACGCCCATGTCCACATTGCGGGCGAAAATTTGCCCGCCGTACGCCTGCACGATCCGTTGCGATATGGCAAGGCCGAGCCCGGTTCCCGACTTTTTGGTCGTAAAAAACGGCTCAAACACGGTCAACAGATGCTCTTCCGCGATAGGCGGTCCTTCGTTGGTGATCTGAATGCAAACATGTCCATCCACTGCCTCTGTCTCCACCAGCAGCAGTCCCCCGTCCCTCAATGCTTGCAGGGCATTGATCAAAATATTGAGAAATACCTGCTTGAGCAGCTCGGGTGAAGCCAGAACAGTTGCAGGCGCATCCCGATACACCTTTTGCAAGAAGACTCCTTGGCTGACGGCGCGGCGCTCGATGAGCAGCAGCGTCTGATCGAGCACCTCTCCGACACGCGAGGGCACATGATGCTCTTCATTGGGCCGGGAAAAGAGCAGCAGCTCATCGGCAAACCGATTCAGCCGTTCCACCTCGTCGACGATGATCCCCGTGTATTCCCGACTGTCATGCCCGGCAGGCAGCTCCTCCTCGATGATTTGCGCAAAAGCCTTGATCGAGGTGAGCGGGTTGCGGACTTCATGGGCAATGCTGGCCGCCAGCTCCCCGATCACCGCCAGCCTTTTGGCCTGAGCCAGACTCGACTCCATCCGTTTCCATTCGGTTCGGTCATCCATCACAATGATCGCGCCAAGCACCTGCTCCATCGGACTCTTCCAGATAAACGTGCCGATTTTTACGAACAGTCTGGCTCTGCCCGCGCCCCGAGGGCTCCATTCCGCATCCCGTGTCGTTTTTCCCTCGCCAAGCGCATCGGACAGCGCTTTCAAAATCTCCTCTTCTCCGCGAAACACATCCTCGTAGTCCCGGCCCATCGCCTGTTCCAGACTGACCCCTGTAATGCGGGTCGCCGCTTCATTCCATGCCGTGACGCGGCCGCGGTGGTCCAGTGCGATGACACCGCTCTCCATGCTGTGAATGATCGTTTCTGTATGGCTGCGGCTCGCCTGCAGGTCGCCTGCCATTTTGTTGATCGCCTCGAATATCTCGCCCGGTTCGCCCTTCGCCGGTTTCATCCGAAAGGAAAGGTCGAGACTGAGCCGCCGCAAGCCTTCTTTGATTTCCTGCAAAATGATCTCGCCTCTGTGTATCATCAGTCCGCTGGCTACGGCTGCAATCACACAGCCAATCCCTACGATGGAGTAGATGCCTTGGCGCATTCCGGCGAGCTGTATATCAATGCTTTGCATCAGTTCATTTGCCCATGCGTAGCCGATCACCTCTCCGTTCCGTTCGATCGGATACATCGCATTCATAATTTCGCCGCGCACCTGCGGACCGACGACAACATCGGCTGACCGCCGGCTCATCACCTGTCTTCCCGGATGATCCGGCGCGATGGGCATGCCCACATGCTGGCCCATTTCCCGGCTGGGGCCGTATGTAATGATCGCGTCCAGCCGCCTCGCATAATAGCCGACACCGATGCCCGGATGAGCGGTTGCGATCTGATCGGTTAGCTGCTCAAGCTTCCGGTTCAGCGCTGCGATCTGCTGCTCGCGCGAGGCGTTCTGCAGCCCCTCTTCACGCAATACGTTTTCAAAATCTTGCGACAGGGCAAAATCAAGCTGCTCTGTGATCGCCAGCAGCTTTTTCTCCTTCTCCTGCAAGAGCGCCTGCTCCGCCGCTTTCAACAGCACAACTCCTGTCACGATGATGGGCAGAACGGTAACGGCGATGACGGACACGATAAAGCGGATGCGGTACACATATGACTTCACAATAACCTTCCCGTCCCTCTCTTTTTGTCCCTCTCTATGGTATTCTATCATACAGAAGTTTCGAGAACGTTTTGCAAGGAAAGGAGCAACAGCCATGACACATGTCCTATTTGTTTGCCTGGGCAACATCTGCCGCTCTCCGATGGCCGAAGCCGTTTTTCGCCATATGGTCGCGTCGGAAGGGATGAGCGGCCAGATCTCCATCGACTCGGCGGGTATCGGGGGCTGGCACGCCGGTGAGCCACCCCACAGCGGTACGCGCAAGGTTCTGTCCGGGAAAGGAATCGCCCACGAAAGCTTGAAAGCTCGTCAGATCACCCAAGACGACTTTTCCACCTTTGACTACATCGTCTGCATGGATGAAGAAAATCTGGCCGCTCTAAAGCGGATGGCCCCTCCAGGAGTGCATGTCCACCGCTTGATGGACTTTGCCGCACATTTGCCGGAGAGAGACGTCGAGGACCCGTATTATACCGGACGGTTTGAGTATGTATATCAGCTAGTGGAAGCTGGATGCCGGGGGTTATTGGAGGAAATCAAAAAGAGCGAAACCCCGGCTAAGTGAGAGATTTCACTTGGCATAGGTATCGCTTCTTGTCTATAATCATGTGGTAAATCCTGTAGCTTCAAGGCTGTTTTTCGGGAGTGGAGTGTTACAGATGAAAAGAGTCTTTTTGGAAGCTGCTTTTTTTCTGCCGCTGCCTCTCCTCGTGTGGTCTTACGGCAGGCCTGTCCTCGGGGACTACAGTGCGATTCTCTTGTCAGGGCTGCAGGCTTTTGCTATGGCCTTTACGTGCTGTTCAAAGACCGGCGCTTCACGTTTACGGGTGTCTTTTTGCTCGCGACACTGCTTATCCCCCGTTTCCTCGACCTACTTTCCGATTCCCCTGAATGGCTGCTGCGGAACAATATATACACCGATGCAGCACTCGGCCTGTTCTTTTTTCTGTCGATTGCAGTAAAAAGAACCCGCCGCTATGCTCTTTTCTGTTGATGTCGCTGCTTCCATGGGCTATCCCGTTCAGAGCAGCCTGCGGTTATTTCGACACCCGGAGGCATATCGCTGGTTTTTGTTGCTTACCTTCCTTATGGGACTACGGGTCTTTGTCAAAGCCGGGATCCGGGCGCTGCTCATCAGCCGGTTCGGCATCGAGGGCTACGGCGTGTACCTATCGGCGCTATCCCTCGGAAGCTGGCTGACCTACGGCATCATCTTGGCCGCTTACGGATACATTTTCCGCAAGCATATCTATCCATTGGCTGAACGGCTGGAGAAGGAGGACTACTTCCATTCGATCGGTCCCCATCCATAAACGGAACCGCTCCCTTTTCCATCCATTGTAAAGCGCACGAAAAACAAGTATAATGAATGAATCTTACAGGAACGGAGGGTTACGTGTGTTAGACCATTATTCCCGCTTGCGAACTTTGCGCCACTAAACATTCATAGTGCTCAAAGGCTCTGCCTGTGTGCAGGGTAATCGGGATTGGTCTGCCCATTTTTACGTAACCTATTGCAACAAAGACAACAGCGTAAAGGCTCCGTCAGTCTATCCGTTGTGGTCGCAGCTTTTCTACCAATAACATTGAATAGATGAACACCGCCAGGCTTTGGTTATGATCGTCCGTTTGTGTCCCTGCCGCTTTCTGCACGTTATCATGCAAAAGGCTGGTACTCGGGAGCAGTGATTGCCATTGCAATTGTACCCTGTCTGTCGCCGGTTTTGTTCATTTTATTCAATCTCGGCCAATCTTTCAGCCGCAAGGGGCGTTTTTCGCTTTGCGTAAAAAAGCGACTTCTGCGGGCAGCTATCCACGCTTTCCGATTATCCCAAACACAGGCAGCAGCAGCCTGTGTTTTTTCGTTTTGGCGCAGTTCTCGGGCAGCCAAGAGAGCAAGTTTTACTCCAGACAAGAGCAAAATAAAAGGAGGACTCGCCCTTATGAACCCCATTCAACCAACAAATCATGAAACAGTTGTCGCTGATATGCTGCGTATCGCCAAAAACAACGGTCTTCGGATTGATCCGAGTCGCGTAGAGATCAATGAGTCCGGCATGGACTTTCAAGTCGCATTCGTAACCGATGAAGACGGCAAGCCTTGGGTTTTACGCAAGCCAAGACGGCCCGACGTAATGGACAGAGCGGATAATGAATACAAGGTTCTGCAGCTACTCCAACGTCATCTGGCTGTTGCCGTTCCGAACTGGCGTGTATACACGTCTGAGCTGATCGCCTATCCGTTGCTGGAGGGAACTCCCGCTGCAACGGTAGATCCGGTGTCCAATGGATACGCTTGGAAAATGGAGCACGACCCGCTGCCCGCCGCTTTTGTCAGCTCTCTGGCCCAGGCACTCGCCACCCTGCATGGGGTTGACCATGATCTGGCGGCTTCTGCCGGTATCCGCGTGAAGAGTCCAGCCGAAGCACGAGAGACCTTCGCTAAAAATATGGATGACATCAAGCGCAAGATCGGAGTGTCTGATACGCTGTGGGACAGGTGGCAAAGATGGATAGCTGACGATAGCTACTGGCCTCAGCATTCCGCGCTGGTTCATGGCGACCTGCACCCGCCGCACATTCTGATAAACGAGGGTAATCAGGTGACGGGACTTCTGGATTGGACAGAAGCAGAAGTAACGAACCCCGGAACGGATTTCACCATTTATTACGCGCTGTTTGGAGAAAGCGGACTTGATGTCTTGTTGAACCAGTACCAGGCTTTTGGCGGCCGAGTGTGGCCCCGCATGCGCGAGCATATCGCCGAGCAATGGGCCGCCTATCCGGTACTGATCGGCATGTTCGCCTTGCACACGGGCAAAGAAGAACACATGGAGATGGCTCAGGGAGCGCTTGGTCTGCTCGAACAAAAACAAGAGTAACCTCACTCGAGAGAGAAGCTCTTTCCAGATTGGTACTGAAGACAAAGAGGATTATAAACAAAGAGACAAAGACCGTTCCCTGCGATCTTTGTCTCTTTCTCTTTTGTGTCAACCTCTTTTGTACCAAAATCTTTTGTGCCAAGGCAGAATCTCTTCAGCCAAACCCCTGGCCCTTTGCTTATATCGCCACGGTTTCGCTTCCGGCAAATACGCTCAGCCAGCTGCTCGTTCTCCCGACCAGCCGCTGGTAGGCGTCTTGCGCCGAAAAAGTATGATCCCCCCGTACGATAATCTCCGTCTCGCAGTGTCCGCTCTTGCGGAGACGAAATTCGCGTTCATAGTGAAAGAGAGAGTCCAGCGGGATGACTTCGTCCCTGTTTCCGTGAAGCAGCAGGACATCACCGTCAAATTGACCCGCTTGCTGCAACGGGTCGTAGGCATGGAGCGACTGGAAGAATGTCTCCTGCAAGGAGTACCCCCGGTGATCGGTCCGGCCGTATTGCACAGCCTCCTCGTACCCTTGCTCGCCCACAATCCGCACAATATCCTCAAACGGACGCGGGACAGGGGCCCAGAGGATCAAGCCGTCGATGTTCTGCTCCAATGAAGCCGTAATGACAGAAACGGCTCCGCCCAAACTGTGTCCCAGCAGAATAACTCTGCGGGCAGCACGGCCCTGCTCACGGCAGCGTACATAAGCAAGCACCTCACGAGTCTGTCTGACCAAAAGCTCCAGTCCTCCGGCACCGTAATCTCCTTCGCTTTCCCCGCATCCGCCGTAGTCAAATCGGACCACTGTCAGACCAGACACTGCCAGATCGCGGGCCGCTTTGACGAAGAGCCGGTCCACCCCAATCCGGTTGCCCACAAATCCGTGACATATCAACAATGTTGTATCAGCAAGGCTGTCGTCTTTCCGTACCAGCTCAGGCTCATGAATAGTGGCAGCCAGCTCATATTGGTCAAAAGGAATCCGAACCGACCGTTCTACATATCTCACCTGAACTCCCCCTCTTTATTAAAAGTATTCCGATTAATTTACTTTGTTATACATCTGTATTATTCCTTTTTCCTCTTTGATTGTCAAGGCTTCCTGCCTGGTCAGCCAAGCCCTTCAAGAAAAAAGAACAGCGGCGAAAAACCGCTGTCCTTTAGCCAGTTGGTCTTTTGTTTTCATCTACTCGGTCGCCGGCGGAGGGCTGCTCTTTGGCGGCGATGCCAGATCACGCAGGATCGCCACCTCAACACGCCTGTTTTTCGCTCTTCCCTCCGGTGTCGCATTGGATGCCACCGGATGGTACTCGCCCATCCCCGTCGCGCTGAACTTGGACGGGTCCAAATTGCTGTTTTCGAGCAGGACCTTCAAAAAGTTGACGGAGCGCTTCACGCTGAGATCCCAGTTGGACGGAAATTCGGCACGATGGATCGGAACGTTGTCCGTATGGCCGGTAACCGTCACCTTTTTCGGATGCGGCACCAGCATGGAAGCCATCTCTGCGGCCAATTTGCGGGCCTCCGGCTTGAGGTCTGCTTTTCCGGAATCGAACAGGGCATTGTCCAAAATCGTAATCAGCAGGCCTTCGTCCGTCAGCTGAGTCTGCAGCTTGTCTCCCAGATTGTTTGCCTTGATGTAGTCTTCCATGCGCTGCTGAAGCTTCTTCAGATCCTCCGTCTCTTTGCGGATGGCCTCTTCCATCTTCTTTTCTTCCTCGGTCTTTTCCTTGTCGTCCGTCTCCTTGCCCATATGCAAGGTCTGCTGGGGCAGCGACGGGTCGAGCGGCACGGGGCTCGGCTGGTTAAACACGCCGATCCCGCCATTCAGCGCCACATCAAAGGAACGAACCATTTGGTCGAATTTTTTCGCGTCCATCTTGCTGGAGGCAAACAATACGATAAACAGGGCCAGCAGCAAGGTCAGCAGGTCCGCGTAAGGAATCAGCCAGGATTCATCCATGTGCTCTTCATGATTGCCGTGACGTTTGGAATGCTTAGCCATTTACTGCGGCCTCCTCCTCCTTCTTCTCCTCCTTCACTGCTGCACGTTCCTGCAAAGGAATGTAGACAAGGAGCTTCTGCTCGATAGCCGCAGGGGAAACACCCGCTTGAATGGAAAGGAGTCCTTCCACCATAATTTTTTTGATCTCGATCTCGCGCTTGGATTTGCGCTTCAGCTTGGTCGCGAACGGGTGCCACAAAACGTACCCGGTGAAAATCCCCAGCAGCGTCGCCACGAATGCCGCCGCAATCGACACGCCGAGAGCATCGATATCGCTCAGGTTCCCCAGGGCGGCGATCAAGCCGACTACCGCACCCAATACCCCGAGCGTCGGCGCGTAGCTTCCCGCCTGGCTGAAGATCAGTGCGCCGGACTGGTGCCGCTCTTCGATGGCGTAAATCTCTTCATTCAAGACGTCCCGGACAAACTCCGGCTCTCCGCCGTCGATGATCATTTTCATGCCGTTTTTCAGAAACGGGTCCTCGATCTCGTCCGAGGTGTTTTCCAGCGCCAGCAGGCCTTCGCGGCGAGCGATGGAAGCCCAGTTCATAAACTGGTCGATCAGCTCCCGCTTGGACGGCAGCTTCTGTTCGGTGAACAAAATTTTGAAGAGTGCAGGAATCCGTTTGATTTCCGAAAGGGGAAACGCGTTCATCAGAGCCGCAACCGTACCGACGATAATAATCATGAAGGCTGCCGGATTCAGCAAGGCACTCGGACTCGCGTGTTTCAAGATCATCCCGACGACAACTGCAATAATCCCTAATACAATACCGAGCAAGGTCGATTTTTCCATTGTGACACTCCCTAACTACCGTGTTCGAAAAATATCTCTATATATGGTTTCGGTAATTCTGCCGTCGGTTGTGAGAGAAAGTTGCGGAAAATCGGGACAGTTTTGTGAAAAACCTCATCCAAACCATCTGATCAGGCAAATCATCACGAGCAGTCCGACGATAAAAGAAAAGGTAGCGGAGCGCTCATGGCCGTCTCCGTGGCTTTCGGGAATCAGTTCCTTGTACACGATAAACAGCATCGCTCCGGCCGCAAACGCCAGTCCGTAAGACACCAATCCCTCTACGAAGGACGTCAGGTAATACCCGGCAAACGAAGACACAATCTCGACTGATCCCGTCAGAGTCGCGAGCAAAAAGGCTTTAAAGCGGCTGACCCGCTGATTGATCAAAAACAAGGCTACGAGGAAGCCCTCCGGCGCATTCTGGACGCCGATGGCAAAGGCGATCAGGCCGCCCAAGCCGCTCTGTTCGGATGAATAACTGACGCCGACGGAGAGTCCCTCCGGAATGTTATGCAGCGTAATGGCCGACAAAATGAGCAATGACTGCGAGTCCATCGAGATATTCGCCCGCGTGTGTTCGAGATCGATGTGCGGAATGACGCTCTCAAGCAGCGTCAAGAGGATGGTTCCCGTCAACACCCCGAGACAGACGACGATCAAGCGTTCATTTGCCAATGCCTGCGGGATCAGGCTGAACGTAGAAGCAGCCATCATGATTCCGGCTGTAAACGCCAATAAAATATCCCGCCAGCGATGGGTAACCTGTTTAAAGAAAAGAATGGGAAGAGCGCCTGCTCCCGTTGCCAATGCAGATAATAAACTGCCCACTACCAGTTGTTCCATGAATATACCCCCAGGGCCGAGTACGATGATTCCAACATCATATCACGGATGCACAAGTCCGTGGAAAAACTTGCGAATATGCCAAAGTCCTGCACTGCCATCCCTGTACTTATACGACGAAATCCCGATTTTATACATGTCGGGGACCTATCAGTGAACAAAACTAAAAACAGTGCCGTCATCAGACAGCACTGTTTATGATCGTAGTGGCAATGCTTAGTGGCCGAGCGCGAGAATCTGCTCGACGCGCTGGGTTTCATTGAGGTGCGGACATGTATAGCAGCATCGCCCGCCCTCCAGCCGGTATTGGAAGCAGCATTGGTGCCGGATCTGGATCGGCTCTCCCTTGCCCGACGGATGGGGAATCATCGTATAGGAAGTGTCGAGGGGCTGGCCTTTTTTCAGGCCAAACACGGACGGATCGGCTGCTTTGGTCAGGTAGTGATAGTCGTCGGCAATCTGCCTCTTGAGCTCTGCAGACTCCGCCGCATCCTGCCAGCGCTTGTAGTAAAAATGCACAAGGTACGAAGCGTGGGCCCACAGAACATGGGCTTTAACAGAAGTAGCTGCACAAAGCGCCGCAATCAATGGCTGGATCGTACCCGCAAACAGTTCGCGGACGACCTGCTCCCGCCACTGTGCGCGGCTTCCGTCTTCCGGTCTGCTGACGGATTGATCAAGCAGGACAAATCGCGGAATGCTCCAGCTTTTTTCTCCTGTTAACACAACATTGGCAAGAGAAAGCTGCAAGCCCACCGAATCATGGGACATGGCATGCAGAGCGCCGGTCATCAGAGCGAGGAACCGTTTAAAGAAGAGGGATGCCGTCACAACGCTGCCGGGAGATCCGATCTGTTCTCCTACCTGCCGCAGAAACATCATGCTTGTCTCTTTTCGAAGCAGACCTTCGGCTGAAAAGACAAGCGGAGCATTGATCTCATCGGCAAACGAGATGCGGTATTTCTGCTCAAGTACGGCTGTATTCCAATCGGTTCCCATCGGTTCCATCCTTCCACTGTGTTGATTCATGCCGTTATCAATGATTTTCATTATCAGTTACAACTTATTATATGCCTCCGTCTTCTCGGTTACAAGTGTTTGCGAAAAAAACTTGAAGTTCTTGCCGATTGTACCTGTCTGCAAGAGCTCCGCCTTCTGTTGTTTTTTGAAACAAGCTGTTATCATCCGGATTTACATGAAAAAGGCCGTAGAGACTTACCGCCCTACAGCCCTACAGCCTTACACCAAACTATTCACCAAACTATTCGCGTTCTATGCAGCAATCTGCATCCATCCAGCTCTTCAACCAACGACTGGCGCTATATTTTAAATGCGGAGACAGTATCCTGCAGCTCCTCCGCCAGCTTGGACAGCGATGTCGCCGAAGCGGCTATCTCCTCCATGGAAGCCAGTTGCTCTTCCGTAGCGGCCGAGACATTTTGCGTGCCGTCTGCCGTGACGTCGGATCCTTCGGCGATCAAGCTGATCACTTCGACTACCTGATCGGTATGGGCTGACACCTGCTGAACTGCGGCGGAGACATCCTGGATCTGCTCGGTGACGTCCTGGATCGAGTACTGGATTTGTCCGAAGGTTTCTCCTGCCTGATGAACGGCCGCGATGCCGGACTGCACTTCCCGATTCCCCGCCTGCATGGAATCGACTGCCCGCACGGTCTCCTCCTGAATCGTATTGATCAACTTGGCAATCTGTGCGGCCGACTGGGAAGACTGCTCGGCGAGCTTGCGGACCTCGTCCGCTACGACGGCAAAGCCTCTTCCGTGCTCACCGGCCCGGGCCGCCTCAATCGCCGCATTCAATGCCAATAGATTGGTCTGTTCTGCAATTCCCGTAATCACTTCGATAATGTGGCCGATCTCTTGGGAATGTTTGCCCAGTCCTTCTACAGCCCCCGCTAGATTGCGTATGGAATCGTGAATGGCGCTCATTTGCTGTACCGCGGCTTGAATAGCCTGATTTCCTTCGCCTGCCAGCTCCGCCACCTGAACAGCTGTAGAAGACGCACTCTGCGCATTGGCCGCGATATGCTGGATGCTGGCTGTCATTTCACGAACCACTCTGGAGCCTTCATCGACGCTCCTGACCTGCCTGTCCGTTCCTGCTGCTACCTCCTGAACGGTCACGGCAATTTGTTCTGTCGCCTTGCTCGTTTGTTCCGCGCTTGCCGTCAACTCCTCGGCAGATGCCGCCACCTGCTCTGATGACGTGCTCACCTGACGGATCAAGGTTTGCAAGCTGGCTGTCATTTCATTAAAGGACTGCGTCAGGCTGGCAAACTCGTCCCGATTCTTGATGATCAACGGTTCCACGCGCAAATTTCCAGACGCCACCTCTTTTACGTTTGCCACCAGCTTAACGAGCGGATTGCGGATATTTCTGGTCAAACCAACCGCCAGAAGAATCCCGCCAGCGAGCGAGATGACAAGCAGGAGCAGTGTATCCCGCATGCCGTCCCGATAAAGCTGATAGCTTTCCGCGACCGCTTGATTGGCCCCCTCGCTGTTTCGTTTCTTTAATTCATCCACGTATTGCTGCCGTTCCTTGAACAGCATGTCGGCTTGCAGGCGTAGCTCTTCCAACCGCTTCAAATCCTCCGGCGTAGCCACGGTGGACACGTCTATTTCCTTCCCGGACTCGACAATGCGATTATTGAACGTCTTATAAACCTCAAGGGTTCTTTGCAGGTTCCCAAAAATTTCAGCATCTTCACTGGTTTGAACCGTCTTTTCGTAATCCTTGGTTTTTTCCTCCACATAGAGAAACTGCTCTTCGATTTGTTTGACGATTTTCTCTTTGTCGGCCGCATTTACTGTGGCATACAGGCTTTGATCGTAGGCGTAGATCGTCTGGAGTGCGGCATTTATTTCCAGCACCGCCTGCAGACCGGGCATCCAGCCGTTGGTAAACTCCGAAACCTTCGCGTTCAGCTTGTGCATTTTGTATACGGCCAAAAAACCGGAAAGGATCATGATGACTAGCAAGATCGAAAAAGCCCCGCTTAATTTTTTCCCTATGGTCATTTTCATGCAACCACCCGCTTCGTTCGGTTAAATTTTTTGGTTTAGCTTGCTATGTATTTCCCGATTTTTTTACAAATGAAACCAGAGGGAGAAAACTTTCTGAAAGTACCAACAATGCCGCCTCGACCTCGCGATGCATCTGTAGGATAATAGTTTGAAAAACAGTATGAGTCAGCACTGTGGGAAGAGGAGGAAGCCACTGTGAAACACTATGATGTCATTATTGTCGGGGCCGGTTCCATGGGAATGGCAGCCGGCTACTACCTGGCCAGGCAAGGGGTCCATACCTTGCTGATCGACGCCGGCGACCCGCCGCACCAGATGGGAAGCCACCACGGCGACACGCGCATCATCCGTCATGCATACGGAGAAGGCGAGCTGTATGTGCCATTGACGATTCGGGCCATGGAGCTGTGGAAGGAGCTGGAGGAGGCATCAGGAAAGCGCCTGTTTGTACAGACAGGCGTACTAAGCGGCGGTCCTCGCGACTCTCGCTTCGTGCAAAATGTGCAAAAGAGTGCAGAGCGCTATTCGCTTCCGCTGGAGGTTCTCAGCGCGAAAGAGGCAGCTAAGCGTTGGCCGGGGATACACATGCCGGACGATTTCACCGGGTGCTACGAGCCTACCTCCGGTGTCCTTTACAGCGAAGACTGTATCCGGGCCTATCGACAGCAAGCGCTTCTCCACGGTGCAGAGCTTCTGGTCAACGAACGGGTAAAAGAAATTTCTGCGGCGCCGGATGGTGCGGTGGTCGCAACCGAACATGGCACCTACGCCTGCGACAGGCTGCTGATCAGCGCCGGAGCATGGAACCCGGATGTACTGACTTCTCTCGGCCTTTCCCTGCCACTGACGCCTACGCGAAAAACGGTCTCCTGGTTTGAAGCAGACGAGAGCCTGTACCGTTCCGACCGGTTTCCCGCATTTATTTTTGATTTGCCGGACTCGATCTTTTACGGCTTCCCCAGCTTTGACGGGGCTGGTGTCAAAATCGGGCGCCATGACGGCGGCCAACCGGTGCACCCCGATCAACTCGACCGCACGTTTGGGACGTATCCTTCCGACGAAGCGGATACCCGCTCGTTTCTGGAAAGATTCATGCCGCAGGCAGCCGGGCCGTTGCGTCAAGGCAAGGTATGCTTGTACACCTTTACTCCGGACGAGGATTTCATCATCGACAAGCATCCAGAGTACCCGCACATCGTCATTGCCGCCGGTTTTTCCGGACATGGCTTCAAGTTTGCAAGCGCGGTCGGAGAGGCTGCCAGTCAGCTGTTGACCAGCGGAACTGCGGTCCATGACCTGTCCCGTTTTGCCATCGGCCGCTGGTAGGCGCCCCATAACAACAACAGGCCGGGAAGAGTAGAAACCTCTACCGGCCTGCTTTCATAACGGCTTTCATAACGGCTTTCATCACAGCTCCCATACTGCCGACCCGATCTCCGCCCTGATTTTCCCGGCTTCTGTCTCCGTGCTTCCAGACATGAAGCGGATTCCCCCGGTATCCTCAAAAGCAGCCAGGTATGCAAAACCAGGCCGCGTCGCCTGGCTCAGCAGTTGGGCGCGTCTCGTCGCTCCGGGTCTGCGCTTGCCGTTCAGATGATGGAGGATCCCCTCCGCGGTTTCGACACCGATCCCATGCCCAAAATATCTGCCATTGCCCAAGTCGACGGCATTTTCCCCCTGCCACTCCGGCTCATCCAGCCGGTACTCGGGATTTTCAAAGTAGAGAATATCCCCTGGCAAAAAGGTGCGCGTTTGCTCTGTAGTCAGCCGAAGATCCTGATCATACCTCCAGTCATAAAGCAAAATGCCTCTGAACAATTGGTCAAAATCTGCCCTGCGAATCGTCTGCAAAACTGCGTGATACAAAATAATGACCATTGCGGTCGCGCATTCAAACGCATAGGCATGGCCGTTTCGGAAAATGTCTTCGATAGCGATGGACGGAGGCACCTCGGGCCGGAGCATGCACCCTCCGTAATCCGTCCGCACCCAAAACCTTTCGTTGCATCTCGTCTCCTCAAAGGTGGCAAAAGCCAGGCCGCTCCGGAACAGCTGCAGGGAGGAAACGACAATTTGATTGCGCAGTCTGAGCTCGTAGCGGAGCAATTCGGCATTTGGATAGTCAAACACTTCCCCCGCCCGAGCCATTCTGTCGACAGTCTCGCGCTGGACGCTGTTCAAACGCCATTCGCTGGCCAATGCCGCCGGGTCGACTGGCATTCCTGCGATACTGATCACGCCTGATATTCCCCCTTCCTGACGCATTGCTACACTGTATGCAGGCTGGGCGGGATTATCACTGTTCTGTGAACAGCGGTTGGTGTCTTTCGCGTTTATGACTGCCGATTGATCCACTTTCCCATGAAAAATACGTCATCGCGGGTGAAGCCTAGCTTTTGATAGAACGCTCCGACTCGCACGTTATCTTGCGCCACCAATAAATTCATCTTATCGCAGCCGACTGCCCTCATCCGCTCCTCCAGCTCGTTCATAAGCAGGCGTCCGATTTGTTTGCCCTGGGATTCTGGATCGACGGCCAGGTGGTAGACCCATCCCCGGCGACCGTCGAAAGCGCCCATGACGGCACCGATTAACTGGTCTTGCTCGGTGGCTACCAGGAACAGCTCCGGGTCCCGCTGCAGTTTTTTTTCGATCGCTTCCCGGCTGTCGGAGGGCGACGGGGTCAGCCCTGCACGCATCCATAGCTCTACTACCGCCTCATAGTCTGTCATCTGGAAAGAACGAATGTCCATCGTCTCATCACCTTGGTGGAAGATTTGAAATATTGAATGATTATACTACAAATTTTGGCGGCTTATCGGCCAAGGTTTGGAATAGAAGGGACTTTAGACTTTATTCCGCTCAATTGGTTAATCGTAGATGCGGCATAATAAGGCTCGGGTGATCACAATGGTACGGTTTATGAAGGGAAGCTTGACGGAGATGAGATCATCATCGGTTCTTTTGTGGCAACCACCTCATTCCATACAACCTTGTACAGAATGGAAGACGGACATCTGCTTTTTACTGACCTGAATAAACAACTTCATGGGGCAGATAGTGTTCGCGTAACCGATGACCTTTTCTTTGAAGTGCGTCAAGAGACAGACTCGAGTCCTGACATGTACAAATACAGGAATAAGAAGCTGATTCCTATTTTTTAGCGTGATTTTCTGAGCTATGGGAACTTGATTCTGAAGAGGCAGAAGTCACGGAAAGAGAAATCTAATCCGGTAAACTGGAAGATCGAGATAATGACTGCTCCCCAGCTTTTGAATTTCTCCCCCCATATTGTCGAACATATTGAACAATGTAGTTATCAAGTTCTTGACTTAATTCAATTACAGAATGATGGGAGATGCCTTTTTCCTTTGCAAGGTTGCATAATTGCATTCGTAACTGTTCTATTTGGAATATTAGTTTATTCTGTTCCAATTTCAATTCCCCCAAAATTGGAGTCTTCTCATAGGTTCTAGGACATACCTAGTTTTTTATTATAAATTCTGTCGCAAAATTTATTTAACAATCGGATAATTATAGACGTTTTACAAAATTCAACAAAATTCGTCTAATTGATAAAAAAATACCCCATCTCCTAATCGAGAGGGGTATCCATTTTTTATAGGGAAACACTATGCTTACATTATTAATTTCAGGGCACCGATCTTCTCAAAGTAATAGATGCTTTGCATATAGGCTTCCATCCCTTCATCAATAAGTCCATTCGTCATGAAATAATTACCTTTTAGCTTGTAAAATCTCCCTAACTCAGAATATTGATAGGGGTCGTTATCGAAAATCTGAATTTTTTTCTCCTCTTCCTCAAGAAAACTTTTAATCGAATTAAGGTCACTCACTTTGCACAGTGCATCAAATAACTCGGTGAGTCTAAATATCCGGTTAACTTCTGTGGTCTCAACCAGACATTCCCTTAACAAGGGAATAGCTTCCTCATATTTGCCTGTTCTTGAATAAACAGTCCCGCGAAAAAATTTAATCCGTTCAATGATAAATCGGTAATCTAGCTTTTCAAATAAATCAAGGTGTTGTTCTAAAGCCCTATAATCTCCCAGGAACATATATGAATTGCAGATTGCCAAGGCTACTCGCTCTTTTAGCTCATTGTGTGTAAGATCTGCGGCGTGTCCCATCTTTCCGAACTCAATACATTTTTCATACTTTTTCATAGCATGAGCATGAAAAGCCATTTTGTAATAAATGGTTACCTTTTCCTCATTACTCAAAAAATCAACATAGTGCAAGATTTCTTCTCCGGTGTTATAGGTCTCTTCTAATCGATTGAAATCATCTCTTTCTATCAGGTATTTGTTCAATAGTCCTTTTGCCAGAAACCGCTGCATTCCACGTTCTCTGGCATACTTTATAATTACGTGGTATAGCGGCAGCTGAAATCTTAGATCTGATGAAGAGGAAACAAAGTTGTACAGTCGTTCCATTAAGGAATAGCTTTCCTCATAAGGTGTCTCAAGAATCCGCTGAGCAACTCTTGCGGCCAGTGGAACATTGAACAACCGAATTGCCTCATTAAGCAGTCCAAATAGCACCTCAGGACGTTTATCGATTTCAATATAGAGTTCAACAATCTTATCAGTCGGAATATTCAATACCTTAGCTAAGGGCATTGTTATTTTTAATCCCGGACGCCTGGTACTTCCGTTTTCAATCTTTGCAATGACTCCTTTGCGAACACCCGTCAATCTAGCTAGTTGTGAAATACTTAAGTTAGACTGTTTTCTATATTTTTTTAGGACATCTCCGATGGTTGCAAATTCAAGTGTATGTACACTTTCCTTCACGACTGCCACCTTCCAATAAACTGTTCCCATTTCTCTAACAGTCAGTTTTCACCCAAATATTAACATTGGTGCATTTGTTTTGTAAATTGAAGGTTTCTTTTATTACCCAAGTTCAGTAAAGCAGAAGTATAGAAATGAAAACTATCATTCCAATCCTAAAAAATAAAAAGATAGAGCAGCAAGAACTTTCCCCTTGCCTCTCTATCCTTAACTACTCTTATCTTTTTCCATCCCTCACAACAACCACGACTGCACTACCGGAAAAAACACATAAGCCCAAACAACCGTGATCATCGCCCCGGCGATGACCGCCAGCGTAGCGCTGCTTCCCTCGACATCACCGCGCTCGAACGCTTTTGCCATGCCGAGCGCATGGGCGCCCATCCCGTACATCAGCCCGACGGCGAGCG
Organism: Brevibacillus sp. FSL K6-6036; assembly: GCF_037964015.1. Classification (NCBI taxonomy): domain Bacteria; kingdom Bacillati; phylum Bacillota; class Bacilli; order Caryophanales; family Paenibacillaceae; genus Brevibacillus; species Brevibacillus sp. FSL K6-6036. Next base: position 876,976 of record NZ_CP150173.1, on the reverse strand, counting down.
GATGCTGGAGCCGCATGCGCTTGATGATTTTCGGTCCGAGAAAGACACCCGCAAAGCTGGTCAGCATGACAAATGCTGCGGTCAGCTCAGGCTCTCCGCCCAACGCCTTCGATAGATTGACCGCTACCGGCATGGTAATTGAGCGAGGAATGACGCTGACGGCCGCTTCACTCCCCAATCCGAGGAAGAAGGTGCTCACCACCCCGGCCAATACAGCCGACAGAGAGCCGAGCGCCAGGCTGCCGACGATCATCCGCCAATTTGCCGCAAGTATCGGCCAGTTCCGATAGAGCGGGATGGCGAAGGCGACCGTCACCACGTCGAGCATGTCTGCAAAGAACGACGTCGCTTCTTTGTATCTTGCAAAGGGGAGATCGAACAGCAAAACGAGCAAGACGATTCCCAGCGGTGCCAGGATGGCCGGAGAAAAGAGCAGACCCGCCTTTTTGGCGCTGATGCGCTTGGCTCCCCAATACAAGGCGAGGGTAACAGCAACGCTACAGGTTTTCCACAGAATCACGCTGCTCGCTCACCCCGCTCCATCGGAACAGCCGCTGGGCCAGAACTCCTGTGGAGATCATCACCAAGGCCGTTCCGCTGACGACCACGGCCAAAACGAGAAGCCCTTTTACACCCAGCATCCACGGGTATTGGACAATGCCCGCAATCGAGGGGATAAAGAACAGAATCATTTCGGACAGCAGCAAAGCCGCTCCCGCTTCCACCCATTTCAGGCGGATCAGGCCCGATTGCAGGGCCGCGAACAGCAGGCCAAGGCCGATCAGGCTGCCAGGTATATGCAGCTGGAAAAACGCTGCTGCCGCTTTTCCCAGCCAGGCAAACACAAATAAAATCAATATCTGCGGCAATGCCGTCAGCCATTTTTTCATCGAGACCACCCCCGGTGCCAGCTAACTGATAGCACCATTGTAAGGGGCCCTCTTGCTATTCGTACAATATATAAACATCATCAAATCTATGCAAAAAAGTTATACATAGGCGTGCTCGCGGACAAATCCGATAAACGCCCGGGCGGCGTGGGACAAATAACGATCTTTGCGGCAGATCAGCGCATACGTCCAATCGATGGGCGGCCAGGAAAGGGCGACGACGTGAAGGCGGCCTTTGTTCAGGCGCTCGGCCACGGACCGCGGTACGAGGGATATGCCCATCTGCGCGGCGACCATCTCCCCGACAAAATCCCACAGCGAGCTCATGTAGGCGACCTTCGGCTCAAAGCCGGCCCGCAAGCACGCTTGCCGGACCACGTCATGCATCGCGTACTCCTCTGTAAACAAGACGAATGACTCGTCTTCGAGCTCCTTCAGATCGACGCTCTCTCTCCCGTACAGCCAGTGCTCCTGGTGCACGATGGCGACCATCTCCTCGGACCGCAGCGGGATTGCCTCGAAGCGTCCCTCGTCCACGGGCAGCACGGTCAAGCCGATGTCGATATGGCCTTGCTCGACCTGTACTTCCAATGGCCTCGCGCTGTACTCCCTCATTTCAAGCTCGATATGCGGGTAGCGCTTTTTGAAGCCGGCAATAGCCGCCGGCAGCAGAAACGCACCTACCGTCGGCAGCAAGCCAAGCTTGACGAATCCCCGCTCCACCTGGCGCAGCTCTTCGATGGAAGCCGTCAAGTCGCCCATGATCTGCAGGACTCGCTGGGCGTACTCAAAGACGAGCTGTCCGGCATCGGTCAATTCGATTTTCCGCTCGGTCCGGTCGAGCAGGATAACATCCAGTTCCGTCTCCAGGCTCTTGAGCATTTTGCTGATGGACGGCTGCGAGACATGGAGCACCTCTGCCGCCCGGGTAAAGCTTTTCTGCTTCGCCACCTCGGCGAAGTACTGAAGCTGCTTGATGTCCATGACAATAGCTCCGATCAGGAGATGGTGAACACTTCATGCTTGCCGGACAGCTCGACAAAGAGGTTCATGCCCGCGATCTGTCCCGCTTTCAGCTTGTCCGCCACCCCGTAATGCTCCACGCAGGTCTTGCATCCGTACACGGGGACTCCCTGCTCCTCCAGCTCCTTTAAATGAAGATGGGCGAGCGATTGCTCTGTCAGGTTGAAGACGCCGCGGTTCATGCAGAAGATGGCGGCCGGTTTTTGCTCTGCCTGTTTGACGTGTACGAGAAAGGTCTCCATCACGATTTCTCCGAGCTCGGGCTCTCCTTTTCCGAATTGGTCGGAAGCGAGCAGGATGACCTTGTTATGCATGGTTTGTTCCTCCTTTTGCAGGTATCGTTGTTACCAGCTTACCATACATGAGCGGTGGATCAGAAATGCTTTGGCTGGTTTTGACCAGTTGATGAAAACGAACATGACAAATTTAACATGTTTGTAAAAAAGACCGCTCCGAAATAGAAAATTTCTACTCGCGGAACAGTCTCTCATTTTACGGATAGATAGTCGCATCACATGCAATTCTTAAAAAAGTTGCAGCAAGTTGACTATAACAATAAAAATTTCAATTTGGTAGTTATCGTTTCAATATGGTAGTAAGGTTTCAATATTCACTACCTTACCTATTCCCTCTCAACTTACAAATCCTCGTTAGCCAACTCATACATTGCCCGCGCATACATCGCGGCGGACTTGAAGAGATCGTCCAGCCCGATAAACTCATCCGGCTGGTGGGCAAGCGACACTTTGCCCGGGAACAGCGGTCCGAAAGCGACGCCGTTCGGAATGTGGGCGGCATATGTGCCTCCCCCGGTGGAGAGCAGCTTGGGCTCTTCGCCCGTGGCGTAACGATAGACGCGCTGCAGCACCTGGATGACCGGATGCAAGCGGTCTACGTGGTGCGGCTTTTTGATGATCGGCGGCTCAACGATGAAGCCGTACTTGCCGACGCTCTTTTCGATCTGCGGCAGGATGCGGCTGTCATCGTCGCAGACGGGGAAGCGGAGGTTGATATGGAAGAAAGACTCGCCCTCCGGCTCGTACTGGATGATCCCCGAGTTGATCGTCAGCGGACCGGTAATCTCGTCCTCGCTGGCGATTCCCAGCGCCCGGCCCCGCCAATCCTCGAACAGATAGGCATCCGTGCAGGCCAAAAAGCGCTGCGCATCCTCCTGGAACGAATAGTCCTTGAGAAAATGAATCAGCAGAAGGCCCGCGTTGATCCCTTGGTCAGGCTCCATCCCGTGGGCTGATTTGCCCTCCAAATGAAAGCTCGCTTCTCCGTCTTCCAGCAGCACCTGTCCGGGGCGGCCGCAAGCAGCCAGATAGGAGCGAAACTCCTCTGCCAGCGCCTCCAGCCTCTCCTCTGGACCTGCTACCCTGGCCCGGGCCGCTTCCGGCACCATATTGGGAACGCCGCCTGCAAAAAACGATGCCAGGAAAAGCCCGGATCGGTCGTTTTCATTTGCCGAGGCGCTTGCCCCTATTTGCCGCAATACCACTCTCGTGTTGATCTGCCCTTTCTCCGCATGGACGATCGGGAAGTCCGCATCGGGCGCAAAGCCGGTCAGCGGCTTCTTCTCCATCACCTTGTAGTGCTCGATGCAGCGGCACTGATTTTCTTCATTGGTCCCGAAAATGAGGCGGATGTTCCGCTTGAGGGCAAGCCCGGACTCCTTGACGATTTTCAACGCGTAAAAAGCAGCCAGCGTCGGTCCCTTGTCGTCGATAGCGCCGCGCGCATACAGCTTTCCGTCGCGGATGGACGGCTCATACGGCGGGCTTGTCCATTCTCCGGTCGCCGGTACGACATCCAGATGGCAGAGGACGGCGATATAGTCGTCATCTGGCGCTCCCGGGCCGTACTCGGCGTAGCCGTAGTAGCCCGCCTCATTTTTTACGCGAAAGCCCTCACGGCTGGACAGCTCGAGCATATAGCTCAGCGCCCGCGCCACCTCGGCCCCCATCGGCTGATCCGGTCCTGCCGTCGACAGGTCGTACGTGCTCGGGATGCGCAAAAGGCCGCCCAAATCCTCCAGCAGCTCCTCTTTTCGCCGTTGTACCTCATCCATCCAGTCCATGCTCTTCACCCTTTTCCGTCTCGTTCCCTTTATCTGTCAGGTCAAGCTTCGTTCTCTCCAGCCGACCGTGTCATCCATTTTCGGCGCCCGCTCATCCAAAAGCCAGCAAGCCGCCTGATGCGTATCCGAGCAGCGCATGTGCTCCGGCTGATACGACAGGCAGATCTCCAGCGCGTACGGACAGCGCGAGGCGAATCCGCAGCCCTTCGGCGGGTCCAAGAGGTCCGGCGGCGTACCCGGAATCGCCATCAACTGCTCCTCTTGCATGTGCAGCTTGGGCATGGAGGCCAAGAGTCCCATCGTATACGGGTGCTTTGGCTGGTAAAAGATTTCGTCCACCGTGCCGACCTCGACGATTTTTCCCGCGTACATCACCGCCACGCGCGAGGCCATGTTGGCGACGACCCCCAGATCATGGGTAATCAGGATGATGGCCGTCCCCGTCTTTTCCTGCAAATCTCTCATCAGGTCGAGAATTTGCGCCTGGATGGTAACGTCGAGTGCGGTCGTCGGCTCGTCCGCGATCAGAATTTTCGGGTTGCAGGCCAGCGCCATGGCGATCACCACACGCTGCCGCATGCCCCCGGACATCTGGTGGGGATACTGCTTGTACCGCGTCTCCGGCTGCGGGATGCCGACCAGCGCCAGCAGCTCGACCGACCTTTTTGCCGCCTCTGCCTTGCTTACCTTTTGGTGCTTCAAAATGACTTCGTCGATCTGCTTCCCGACGGTCATCGTCGGATTGAGCGAGGTCATCGGGTCCTGGAAAATCATCGAGATTTCCGCGCCGCGAATGTCCTGCATCTCCTTTTCCGACAGCTTGGCCACATCCCTGCCCTCGAACAGGATTTCTCCGTTCTTGATCCGTGCCATCGGGCTGGGCAAAAGACGCATCAGGCTTTTGGAGGTGACGGACTTGCCTGAGCCGGATTCGCCCACGATGGCGAGCGTCTCTCCCTTGTCAAGCTCCAGGCTGACGCCGCGCACCGCCTTCACTTCCCCGACATACGTCGAGAAGGACACTTCCAAATCCCTGACTTCCAGTAGTTTGTTCATGTCGCTTCGCTCCTCGTCATGATGCTATTTGCGCATTCTCGGGTCAAGCGCGTCCCGCAAACCGTCGCCCAGGATGTTAAAGGTAACCATGATGGCGATGATCACGATAGCCGGATACAGGAGCAAATGGTACTGCGTATTGATCGCCTGATATCCGTCGTGAATCAGCACGCCCAGTGAAGCCATCGGCTCTTGCAGGCCAAGGCCGATAAAGCTCAAAAACGCCTCGGTAAAGATCGCCGACGGAATCGTAAACATCGTATTGATCACGATAATCCCGATCGTGTTGGGAATCAAATGCTTCAAAATAATTTGCGTATTGGATGCTCCCAGGGAGCGAGCCGCGAGCACATATTCCTGCTCCTTCAGCTTGAGGATTTGCGCACGCACCAGACGGGCCATGTTTACCCATCCGGTAATGACCATCGCCAGCATGATCGTCATGATCCCCGGCTCCATCACCATCATCAGCAAAATGATGATGATCAGGCTCGGAATCCCGATGATGATCTCGACGATCCGCTGCATGACATTGTCCACTCTGCCGCCGACCAGGGCGGAGATGGCTCCGTACGCGACACCGATCACCAGATCAAGCACCGCTGCCAGCACAGCGATCAACAGCGAAATGCGGGTGCCTTCCCAGATGCGGGCCCATTGATCGCGGCCGAACTTGTCCGTCCCCAGCCAGTGATCGGCGTTCGGCGCCTTGTACACTGCACTGTAGTCGGTATCGTAATACGTATAGGACGTCATCCACGGCCCGATGATGGCCAGCACCCCCAAAAGGATCAGGATGATCAGACTGACGATGGCCGCCCGGTTTTTCCGCAGCCTCCGAAAGCTGTCCTGAAAGGCTGTGAGAGGGGGCCGTGAAATTTTTTCCGGTTCTTTCGCGCTGACGCTGGCGGGTCGAAATAAATGGTCCAGACTCGCTTTTTCTTGCTGCTGCATGTTCTCACTCCCCTCCCGAAGCCAGACGGATTCGCGGATCGATCACGCTGTACAACATATCGACGATCAGCATGATGAACACGTAAAACGCGCTATAGAAAATGGTGATACCCATGATCGTGGAATAGTCGTTCATTTTGATTGAATCCACAAACAGGCTTCCGATGCCGGGTACCCCAAAAATGTTTTCGATAACTAGTGATCCGGTCAACAGATTGACGACGATCGGACCTAAAATGGTGACGACAGGAATCAGCGAGTTGCGAACGGCGTGCCGCATGACTACTGCCATATTGGTCAATCCCTTCGCCTTTGCCGTCGTAATGTAGTCCTGCTGCAGTACCTCCAGCATTTCATTGCGGGCAAATCTGGCAATGATCGCGACTACGCCCACGGAGAGTGCGACGGACGGCAGGATCGAGTTTTCGTAGCTGTCCCAGAAAGCGACAGGCAACAGCCCCCACTTGAGACCGACGTAGTATTGCAAGAGTGCTGCCAGAACGAAGTTGGGGACCGAGACCCCCAGCACGGCGATAAACATCGTGAAGTAATCCCAGGCGGAATTATGCCGGTAGGCTGCGATAATTCCCAAGATCAGGCCGATCGACAAACCGAGTACGACCGCCTGCAGACCGATCAGGGCGGATGGCCCGATCCGGTTTGCGATAATGTCTTTGACGGGCATGTTTTTATAGGTAAAAGAAGTACCAAAATCGCCTTGAACGACGTTCGCCAGGTAGCGCACATATTGAACGTACACCGGCTGATCCAAACCGTAGCTGGCGTACAAGAGCTGCCGCTCCTCTACGGGCAGTCTGTTCAGTTTTTCCTCGTCAAACGGCGTACCGGGAAGCTGTTTCATCAGAAAAAATGTAGCCGTCGTGATGACAAACAGGGTGATGAGGAGATACACCAGCCGCATGCCGATATATCGTTTCATGCGTACACCTCCTGTAGCAGAAAGATAAGGAAGAAGAGAAGGGGCTTCTCTTCTTCCCGCAAGTCAAGCTGTTATTCCACAGTTGCGTACTTGTATTCCACCGGGGAACCGTACGGATGGAAAATCAGGTTTTTCACGTGCGGCTTTTGCAGGAAGGAGTTTCCTCTGTAGAACAGCGGAGAAACTACCGCGTCTTCGGCCAGGAGGATTTTTTCTGCTTCCAGCAGCATGTTGATCCGTTTTGTTTCATCGACTTCTTTTTTCGCGGATGCGATCAGCTCATCGTACTTCGGATTTTCGTAGTTGCCGCGGTAAGGCGTATGGTTCGCCCACAGGTCGAGGTACGTCATCGCATCGTCGTAGTCCGCTCCCCATCCGGTTACGCCGAACTGGTAGTTGCCTTCGTCCATTTGCTGGTTGCGTGCTTTTACGGTTTTCGTTTCAACCGTTACGTCAATCCCGAGGTTTTTCTTGTATTCGCTTTGCAGGAAGGTACCCAGGTCCTTGGAAAGGGAATCATCCGGTACCAGAAGCTTCAATTGCGGCGCTTTGCCCAATTCCTTCACGCCTTGCTCCCAGTACTCTTTCGCTTTCGCCGCATCGGCCTTAATCAGATCGCCCTGCAGGTCGCGGAACGATTTGTGGTCGACACCGCTCATCTGGACCGGAATCATGCCGGTTGCCGCTTTGGAGCCGTTGTTTAAGATCACTTGCTCCAAAATGGTCGCATCATAGGCAAGCTGCAGAGCCTTGCGGATGTTCAGGTTAGACGTGCCTTCCCCTTTGGTGTTGAACTGGATGTAGTTGGTACGGAACTCGATGTCTGTCGTATACTCAGGGTCGTTTTTGAAGGTGTCAACGTCTGCAGAAGAGAGCATTACGCGGTCGAGCTCGCCTGCCTTGTAAGCGTTAAGCGCTGTGCTTTGCTCCTTGATGACCTTCAGGTTGATTTTTTCCACTTTTACATTGGCATTGTCCCAGTAGTTTTCGTTTTTCACGAGCGTCGCTCCGGAAGCCGGGTCAAACGAGGTCAGCTTGTACGGACCTGCATACAGCATGTTTTCCGGTTTCAGTGCGTAATCCGCGCCCTTCTCTGTTACAAACTTCTCGTTGAGCGGGAAGTACAGGATGAAGGTAGTCAGACGCAGGAAGTACGGTGTCGGCTGGTTCAGCGTAACCACCAGTGTCTTGTCGTCTTTCGCATCGATTGCGACAGCATCCGCGCTGCCTTTTCCGGATGCGTATTCAGCGCCGCCCTTTATGTAGTCGGACAGGATGAAAGCATAGCCGCCTTTGGAGGTTTGCGGGTTCATCGCTCCGAGCCAGGCGAATTTGAAGTCGGCTGCGGTGATCGGATCGCCGTTGCTCCACTTGATCCCGTCACGCAGGGTAAATGTATAGGTCAAGCCGTCTGGAGAGACTTCCACGCCTTTTGCCAATGCAGGCTGCGGCTCGTGCTTCTCATCGAGGCGGTACAGACCTTCACTGACGTTGTTCAGCACGGAGAACGAAATGTTGTCCGAGGTAGAGAACTGGTTCAGGTCTTTAATCTCGTTTTCAAAGGAAAGGTTGATAACGCTTTCTTTTTTCGCTTGCTGACCGTCTGCCGCAGGTGCTGTTCCTCCGGGAGCACTGCTCGATCCCTTATCGCCGCTGAAGTTGCATCCCGTGGCGACGAGGCTGACCAGCATCAGTAGACATAGCAAGGATGTGGACCACTTCTTCTTCATTGATCTGTCCCCCTATTTTTGGTGTCAGAAGTATATTTGCATAAAGACGGCGCTTTCACTTTCATGACGAAGCGCTGTCTCATACACGAGTAACAGCATCGCACGGCTCTTTTCTCAAGCGGAGAAAGCCAGACGATCAGCAGGAGAGAAACAGGCCGACTGCCTCATGTAGCCAACTGCCTTAGGGAACCGACTGCCCTAGGCAAAATCGGCTCCGGCCAGCGGGGCGAAGTGCTGCAGCGCCAGAGCGCCCGCGCCGATCACGATGGCTTCTGCCTTCAGCTCCGAAGCGATGATGCGGAAGGTTCCCTTGAACGGCTCCCAGATCACTTGCTCGCAGTGCTCGTGAACCAAATCCACGATTTCGGTGTAGTTCTCGATCAAGTCTCCGCTGAGAATCACCGTATCCGGGTTGTACATGCAGACGATATTGTTGATCGTAATCCCGATGTACAGGGCTGTGCGAGAGACGATCTCCTTGGCCCAGCGCTCGTCGGCACGCGCCGCTTCGAACACTTGGCCGATGTCAGTGATCTCCTTGACGCGCCGCGCTTCGGTGATGAGGGCGTTTTCGTCTACATAGGTCTGCAGGCAGCCGCGCTTGCCGCATTCACACAAATTGCCGTTGGGGTCCAGGGTCGTATGCCCAAGCTCCCCGGCACTGTTCGATCCTCCTCGGAAGATCTCCCCGTCGATAATCAGTGCCGAACCGATACCGGTACCGATCCCGATCAAGGTCGTCTTCGTCGACCCCTTGGCCGAACCGTACAAGTATTCAGAAAGGATTTTCACTTTCAGGTCGTTGTCGATCACCGTCTTGATCCCGAGGATTTGTTCCACCAGAGCTGCAAACGGCACGTTTTTCCAACCGAGCGTACTGGAAAACTGGACAATCCCTTTTTCGTAATCGATCACGCCAGGGACACCGATTCCGATGCCTACGACTTTCTCGGGTGAAATCTTGCATTTCTTGATCAGGCCGGAAATCTCTCGGCCAATCAATGCTGCCGTTTCCTCAGGCGAGGACTCCAATGCCGTGTGAGCGACGCGGTGATGCTCTACCACCGTTTCGCTGAAATCCATCATCCCGAATTTGATGCGCTTTTTTTCGATTTCGACTCCCACGGTATAAACGGCGTCCGCTATGATGTCCAGCTGGACCGCCTTGCGTCCGACACCCGAGGATGTCAAATCCGTCTCCTGCACCAAGCCCTCCTCGCACAGCTCGCTCACAAAGCGGCCGACGGAGGTGGCGCTCATTTTGGTGATCTTGGCCAGTTCGGCCCGGGAAATCGGACGCTGCTTTTTAATGATGTCCAGGATCATCTGCTTGTTGTGCTGCTTGATGACGTCCTGGTCCTGCTTTACGATTTTTTTCATCACGGACATGCTCCTCTTCCACATATTCGCGTTTCAAGGTTTATTTATCCAACAGTGTTATAAATTGTGTGATAAAAGATGGATAATACTCCGATCAAACACGAGGAGCAGACGATTTTTGCTTTATTTCGGTCGGATAGCTTTTTTAATTTCTCCATTGGTGTTAATAATGAGTTTATCTGGCATCCTGTATGAAGTCAACTGTTATTTCCAAATGGTGCGACGCTTTTTATTTTTTTGAAAATGCCTCTCACGCCATCCCTCCCCATACTTGATTTTGAGCCGACCGACCGCGTCTTTTCCTCTCTTGACCGCAGAAAAAACCACCCGGCAAATGCGGATGGTTGGCAAGCCTTATTTGATCGAATTCCAATCGTAGGGCGTTTCCTGATACACATAGTAGTTGAGCCAATTGGAAAACAGCAGGTTGGAATGAGCGCGCCACCTGACCACTGGCGGTAGGCTCGGGTCATCCCCCGGGAAATAGTTTCTGGGAATGGCAATCTCGAGGCCTTTGCTCACATCACGTTCATACTCTTCCCGCAGCGTGCACGGATCGTACTCGGAATGTCCGGTGACGAAAATTTGCCTGCCGTCTTTCGTCGCAACGATGTACACACCCGCCTCCTCCGATTCGGACAATATCTCCAGCTCCGGCACTTTCTCGATGTCCTCCCGCCGATTCTCCGTGTGACGGGAGTGCGGAATGTAGAATACGTTGTCAAACCCGCGGAACAGCTTCACATTCTGCTTGTTCAAGGTGTGCGGAAAAACGCCGAACAGCTTCTCGGGAAGCGGATGCTTCGGAACGCCGAAATGATGGTACAGCCCTGCCTGTGCGCCCCAGCAAATATGCAGTGTCGACGTCACGTTGGCCATCTTCCAGTCGAGAATTTGCTGCAGCTCCTCCCAGTAGTTCACCTCGCAAAAATCCATCTGCTCCACGGGCGCTCCGGTAATAACCATTCCGTCAAACTTCTCGTGCCTGATTTCCTCAAAGGTCTTGTAGAAGGTGGCCAGATGCTCTTCCGGCGTGTTCTTGGAGGTATGGCTGGACGGGTGCAGCAAAACGACCTCCACTTGCAGCGGGGTATTCCCCAAAAGGCGGAGCAGTTGGGTCTCCGTAGTCTGTTTCACTGGCATCAGGTTGAGAATGACGATGCGCAGCGGGCGAATGTCTTGGGTAAACGCCCTGCTCTCCTTCATCACAAAGATGTTTTCATTCTCCAATATCTCTGTCGCCGGCAACTCATCAGGCAATTTGATTGGCATGTTTCTCCCCCTTTCAGTCCGTCACAACGCTGTCGCCAGACAATAATCCGACTAATTCGCCATGACTACTTAAGATTCCTGCTTCACTTTTCCCTGCATTCAAAATGTTCTGTCTCTACTATAGCAGGAAAACGGACCACAGGGGGTACTGCCTTAGGCAGGCATTCGCTTTGGCTTGCATTTTTTCCGCGTACGTCCCTATCGCTTTCATTTCTCCGCCGTCCGCTTTTCATCAGACTCAGACATCCGCAGCCGTCAGTGCACAGATACTCGCTTCCCGCCTGGCTCTTTTTCCGGTGCGGCTGCCCGTCTGAGAAACAGCGAGCAAGCCCAAGCGACGGCAATCAGCGCGAATGCCAGCAGGAACGCGCTTTTCATCCCGGCAAGCATAGCCAGGATTTTTCCCGTAGCATCATTTTGCGCGCCTGACGGACTTTCCAGAAACCGCTTGGAGCCATTCGTCATGACCGTTACGAGAAGCGCTGTCCCGACCGCACCCGATACCTGCTGGAGCGTGCCGATAATCGCTGTGCCGTGGGGGTATAGCGGCGGCGGCAGTTCATTTAGGGCATTGGTCATCACGGGCATCATCAGCATGGAGATGCCCAGCATGAGCAGCGTGTTCAACAGCATGATCATCCCGTAAGAGGTAGACAGCGTAATGATGGCAAATTGCCAGAGCGTATTTCCGATCAGCGCCAAGCCGATGACCGCCAGCCACCTCGCGCCGAATTTATCAAACAACCGTCCGGTGATCGGAGACATGATCCCCATCACCACTCCGCCGGGCAGCATGACCAGACCCGCTTCCAGCGGACTGTATCCCAGCGCGTTTTGCAGAAAAATCGGCAGCAGCATCATCGCCGAGAACATCGCCATCATGACGATCATCATGATCAGCGTCGAGATGCGGAATACCTTGTATCCAAACGCCCTCAGATCCAGCAGCGGCTGCGGAATGACGAGCTGTCTCCATACGAACAGCCCCAAAGAAACGGCCCCGGTGACGATCGGAATGAGGACGCCATTGCCCGTCCATCCCCCGTGACTTTCGCCAGCGCTGCTAAAACCGTACACAATCCCTCCGAATCCGAAGGTCGAGAGAAGAAGAGAGATGACGTCAATTTTGGGATTCGTCGTCTCTGTCACATTCTTGAGCTTGGCATAGGCAAAGCCAATTACAAACAAAGCGATAGGCAGCACACCGTAAAAAAGCACCCTCCAACTGAAATGCTCGACGATGATGCCGGACAGCGTAGGTCCGATCGCAGGGGCAAAGGTGATTACAATCCCGATGGTCCCCATCGCTGAGCCTCTTTTTTCAATAGAGACGATGGCAAATACTACATTGGTCAGCAAAGGAAACAACAGTCCAGTCCCGGCAGCCTGCAGCACCCTGCCGGTTACCAGCAAGGCGAACCCTGGCGAGATCGCCGCGATGAATGTTCCCACTGTGAACAAGCCCATCGCCGACAGGAACAGGCTCCTTGTCGTGAACCGCTGGAGCAAATAGGCGGTAATCGGTATGAGGACTCCGATCACGAGCAAGTACCCGGTCGTCAGCCATTGCGCTTTGCTTGGTGAAATGCCGATGTCGGCCATGATTTTGGACAAGGCAACGTTGAGCAGGGTCTCGTTCAAGATGGCTACGAACACGCCCAGAATCATGACCATGACCACGACAAAATTGCCTCTGCTCCCGAAAGTCCCTCCTGTATGCTGCACTTCGCGTTTTTCCACAATCGCTCTCCTCTCCTTGGCAAATGCGCCCTGTTTCATGGACTCTCTTGAACCGTTGCCGCCCTCCCGCTTCGTTTTTAGAACCTTATTCTAGCCTGAAATGCCTGCACAGATTTCTTACCGATTGCTATGTTGCTGACGGCGGTATGCATGCCCGAAAGCTCTGAAAATACGCTCCACCGAAAGCATGCGGGAAAGAGTCCTGCCAAATGAGGCCAGCGTGGCTCCAATCTGGAAATCACCCTTTTTTTTGCGTATGATAGAGGGTAATGATCTTTTGCTAGAAGGGAGACAAAATGGCCCCCCGCTCAAAATGGTTGATATATAAATGGATTCTCGCGATAATCATCGCTTGCTTGTGCATGTTCCCGGCGACCCCCTCGCCAGCCGATACATTTGCTTCCGATGCAACGGCCAAGTACACGTCCGTAAAAAGCGAAGCCGTCCAGATTGTCAGCTACCGGCCTCATTTTACGGTCAAGTTTTTGAAGCAAAAGCTGCAAGGCTCCCTGTTCATGGACCAGTTGCGGAATTTGCAGCAAACGTACGCCGCCCCGCTCGTGACATTCCTGTTTGTGATCCAGACGCTGCTAAAATGGACCTTGCTAATGCCGATCCGATACGGGTCGATCTTCGTGGGCAGCTCCCCTTTTGGAACGCATTACATTCCAGAGAGGGGAAAAGCGGAACATGAAACATACAAAACAAGATGCCGAAATGATTCGGAGAACCGTAAAAGATTTGAAAATATTTGTCATCTTCATCGGGTTCGTGGTGGCAGGTTTGCTGGCCGCCAAATATTACTTGGGCTAACATGCAAATCCTCCCCTTGTTTTTGGGGGAGGATTCATTCATTGTCACGACGAGCCTATCATCAGAGCAAAAAGGAGTCTGTTCCGTGGAAAAATCACTTTATTTCGTCGTTAGCTGGGCGGACGCCAAGCAGTATTCGGACGCACTGAAAAAGCTTGGTATCGAACATATCATTGAAACGCCTGAAGAGATTCCTTCTCTCGTGCCGGGAGAGCTGGCTTTTGTATTTCCGAGCTTGCCCGTGCGCGTTTACGCCAAAGTCAGGACGCTTTTTTCACATAACGGCAAAAGATATTAATGCTGTGCCTGCCATGTAGAGCGTATTCGTCCTCCTGTTTGCGTCCCTCACACGCCATTCCTCCGCAATCAAAACCAGATTGTCAAACATCCCAAGCCGGTCCCGGCAATGTCTCCCATGATCGCAAATTTGGAACAGAAATCATTTTCCTCCCCCTCTATAATCAAGCCGGGAGGGAAAGAAATGAAGCCATTGCAAACAAGAGATCCATTTCACGTATACATCTATACGTGTTTCCTGTCACAGCTATTTTTCACCTTTGTATTTACGGTGAATCTGCTCTATCAAGTACAAGTCGTGAAGCTCGATCCGTTTCAGCTCGTTCTCGTTGGAACGGTATTGGAACTATCCGTTTTTCTTTTTGAGATTCCAACGGGAGTTGTTTCAGATTTAAAAAGCCGGAAGCTTTCTATCATCATTGGCTATGCGTTGATCGGCATTGGCTTTCTGGTAGAGGGGCTCTTTCCGCATTTTATACCCGTGCTGTTGAGCCAAGTCCTTTGGGGGCTCGGCTATACATGTACAAGCGGCTCGCAACAAGCCTGGATTGCCGATGAAATAGGGGAGGATCGCGCTTCACTTGCCTTTATGAAAGGGGCTAAAGCGAACAGGCTTGGGGAAATCATCGCGATCCCTTTTAGTATGGCCACAGGTTTTTTTATGGTTAATCTGCCGATCGTTATCGGCGGGAGTTGTATGATTGGGCTTGCTGTATTTTTGAGTTTTGCCATGAGAGAAGAAAATTTCAAACCTGCGACTCGCGAGGAACGAATATCGAGTTGGCAGAGCATCAAGGGGAATATGAATACGATCATTCATTTTACGAAAACAAGCGCGATCATCCGCATCCTATTTCTCATTGCCTTGTTTGTCGGATTTTATAGTGAAGGATTCGACCGGCTGTGGATATCCCAGTTTTTGAGCGTATCCCATTTATCGGACGTAATGGATGGTAGTTTCGTGGCGGTAGTTGGCAGCATTCAGCTCATCATCGTGCTCATTTCCTACGTGATCCTTCACTTTGTAAGTCGAAGCCCGATCCATCAGCATCTGCGCCTGATTTATGTATCGCTGTTTATCGGGAGCAGCGTGATTATCGCCTCATTGCTCGGTTTTGCGTTCTCTTCGCTTGGCGCTGTTTTAATCGCATTCTACGTCATCATCCAGGTGACGCGATCTGTGATGCATCCTTTGGAGGACATCTGGTTAAATAAAATCATTCCCGACTCGTCCACGCGTGCGACCTTCTTTTCCGTCAAAGGGCAAGTCGACGCCATCGGGCAAATCAGCGGCGGACCCGTAATCGGCTATATCGCTTCGAGCTTTACCATCAGGACGGCTATTGTGGCAAGCGCCATTCTGTTGACCCCTGTTCTAGTTTTCTACCATAAGCTCTTGAAAAAACGGAAAGGGTGAATCGATCACCCTCTTTCTTTTTCGATAATGGGAATATGGATTTCCATATAGATTTTTTCGTAATCCCAGTAATGGCAGTGTTCATCGTAGTATTCGAAATCAAAGCCGGCTTCATCTATTTCGTAAGACGATTGCGGCAGCCAATCTTCAAGGATGTATTGCCACGTTCCTTTAATGGAGGGGACGAACTGTGCGGGTTCCACGAGCGGCGTCCGAAAGATTGCGTACGTGGTTTCCGGGATGAGAAAGGCCGTCAGTTCCTTTGGAAGAGGGCGATCGTTATCGTAGTGTACGGCAAATAAATACGTAAATCGGTCCTTGTCCTGCTCGTTGCTTATATTGATGCAGTACTCGCCATGCTTTTCAGGGGATAATAATTGATAGAGAAACCGTTCTATCGAGCCATCGGTTAACCCTCGTTGCTGCCAAAATGCCGGGGCGTCCCTCGTATAACGGACATTTTCAAAAGCGCCTTCGAACGCTTTACCCGCTACATAAAACGCGCTCCGCTTCGCGATCTTCGGCTGCATAATGATTCCGCCTGTATTTTTTTCATGGAGGCTTAAGAGATTTAATTTTTGCGGCAGCGATAGCGGACAATGCAGCTTGTATAAGCTTGGAGGGCTGCCAAAGCATTTCTTGAATGCCTTCGTAAAGCCGGAATGGGTCTCGAAGCCATAATCCATCGCGATTTGAATGATCTTTTCGCCGTTCGCCAATTCATACATCGCGTATTGCAGCTTTCTTTTGACAACGTAGTCCATGATCGTGAAACCGGTATGCTTGTGAAAAATCCGATAAAAATGGTAGGGCGAATATCCAGCCATCGCCGCCAGCTTTTCCGGATCGATTTCATCTTTAATATGATCTTCGATATAATCGATTGCTTTTTGAAGCAAGAGTAATTGGTGGATACAAGCACCCCCTTGTAGACATACGATGGGCCCTATTCAGATACCGGGCAATCCGTTCATTGTCTAGAGTATCAACAGCATCGGCAGACGTCCGCGTCCAGGCCGGCTTTCAAAGCGAACTAAAATAAAAATAACAGATAAGCGGCTTGATCGCATCAGGCTGCTTATCTGTCGTAGAACATGTTTCTCTGGCGCAAAAGCAAACTGCTTTTCCTATTTTTTAAACGTCACGATTTCACTCGTATCTCCAAACCGGAGAACAGGCTGGCTCGGCTCCGTCTCGGCGATGATCTTCCCGTGCCGAATCGAGTAACGGACGGTAGCCTGGCGGCGAATCGCATCGTATTCGTCCTGTGCGTTGAGAATGATCAGATTGCCCGGCTTTCCTTCCTCGATGCCGTACTCCGCTTCGATATGCAGCGTCTTCGCGCTGTTGACGGTAATCAGATCAATCGAGTCGACGATTTGCTCGTAGCCCATCAGCTGGCAGGCGTGAATGCCCATGAACAGCACCTGCAGCATATTCCCGGTACCGAGCGGATACCACGGATCGAAAATGTCGTCATGGCCGAAGCAGACGTTGATGCCCTCCTGCACCATCTCTTTCACGCGCGTGATGCCGCGGCGTTTTGGATAGCTGTCAAACCGCCCCTGCAGGTGGATGTTGACCAGCGGGTTGGCCACGAAGTTGATGCCGGACAGCTTGAGCAGACGGAACAGCTTCGACGCATAGGCATCATTGTACGAATGCATGGCCGTCGTATGCGAAGCCGTCACCTTTTCCCCGATCCCCAGACGGAGTGCCTCGGCGGCTACCACCTCGACGAAGCGGGACTGCTCATCGTCGATTTCGTCGCAGTGAATGTCTACGAGACGGTCGTATTTCTCAGCCAGGCCAAAAGCGAGCCGCATGGATTCGACGCCGTATTCGCGGGTAAATTCGTAATGCGGGATTCCTCCGACAACGTCAGCGCCGAGACGAAGCGACTCTTCCAGCAGCTCCGCTCCGTTGGCGTAGGAAAGAATGCCTTCCTGCGGGAAAGCGACGAGCTGGAGATTGACGTACGGAGCCATCTCCTCCTTAACCTCCAGCATGGCGTGCAGCGCGGTCAGGCTGGGGTCTGTGACGTCCACATGCGTGCGAACATGCTGAATCCCCTGCGCCACCTGCCATTTGAGCGCTGTCTTGGCCCGCTGCTTGACGTCTTCCTTGGTCAGCGTCTGCTTGCGCTCCGACCAGCGCTGGATGCCTTCAAACAGCGTTCCGCTCACATTCCAGCTAGGCTCTCCCGCTGTCAAAGTGGTATCCAGATGGATGTGCGGCTCGATGAATGGCGGCAGGACAAGCGCCCCACCCGCATCCAGCACTTCTCCTTCGAAACCTGTGATCTCCGTAGCGATTTTGACGATCTTGCCGTCACGGATGGCGATTTGCCACAGCCCTTCGCGTCCGCGAAGCTTTGCGTTGGTAATAAGCACAATCTTTCACCTCTTCATGTTTGTCGCTTGCTTCTGTGTCTGCTTTATTTTACCTGTTTTCCGTAAGATTCGCCGAACGGTTCGCCCCCATGACTCTCATAACGACGACATAGATCAGCGCCGAGCCGATGATTGCATTGAGCGGCGGAATCCCCGG
The DNA here is from genome assembly GCF_037964015.1 of Brevibacillus sp. FSL K6-6036. Taxonomy (NCBI): domain Bacteria; kingdom Bacillati; phylum Bacillota; class Bacilli; order Caryophanales; family Paenibacillaceae; genus Brevibacillus; species Brevibacillus sp. FSL K6-6036. Next base: position 858,834 of record NZ_CP150173.1, on the reverse strand, counting down.
CACGAATGTCGCGAGCAGGACACCGGCTACCCAGGCAATGATCGCAACTACATTGACGCTGGCGAATTTTGCTGTCTCAAAATGCTTGTACTTCTCCCGGTTGACAAAGAAGTAATCCGCCAGAATAATGGCCCCGATCGGCGGCAGCGTGGAGCCGAGGAAGGTCAGGAAGTCGACGAAGTTGTTGTAGAGCCACCAAGCCAAGGCGGTCCCGACCACGCCGTTGAAAATGACCACTTTTTTGATTTTCACTTTGGTAATGTTGGACAGGCCAAGGCCTGAAGCGTAGAGCGCATTGTCGTTGGTCGTCCAGATATTCAAACCGAGAATGATAATGGCCGGCAGAATCATTCCCTGCAAGAACATCACTTCAGAAACATCGGACTGTCCCGTCGCGATGGCCCCGATCGCCCCGAAGAAGAACATCAGCGAGTTGCCGATGAAAAAGGCGATCACAGTCGCGATCACGCTGTTTCGCTTGGAGTTGGCAAAGCGGGTAAAGTCCGGCGTCAGCGTCCCGCCGCTGATGAAGGACCCGACGCAGATCGTCAGGGCTGTCGCCATGGAAATCGCTTGCGCCGGTTGATATTGCAAAAGTCCCTGCAGTCCCCCCACAGAGTTCGCTGCATCAGTAACCGAAATCATGCCCAGTACGGCAATGGACGGACACGCGATAAAGCTCAGTATGGCCAATGCCTTGATGCCGAAATAGACAGTAGCCGTCATCACAATACCGAACACCACGATCAGCAAAAGCGTATCGATCCCCGTCACCTTGTTGACTGGCAAAGCAAACATCGCTACCCCTACGCCGAACCAGCCGATCTGCGTCGCCGCCAGCATGAACGAAGCGAGGTACGAGCCCTTTTCCCCGAAGGCAAAGCGGGCCAAAAGATGCGTGGACAGGCCCGTATCAGCGGCCATATACGCCAATGCCCCGGTGTAGATGCCAAGAATCAGATTTCCTGCAAGTACGGCCAGTACGAACTGGGTAAAGGTAAGCCCCGTCCCGAGCTGACCGCCCGACCACATGCTGGCCGAGAAAAACGTAAAGCCGAGCATCACGACGAGAATGTGCCAAAAACTGCTGCGCTGCGATTTCGGAACCGCTTCGAGTGAATATTCCTTATCGACGGATGAAGTGCTCATCTGTACCACCCCTGTTGTTATTTTGTAGACCGGCACCCAACCAAAAAGAGGCCTCCTGCCGTATTTCCTGACAAGAGGCCTCTTTCACCCACAACGACAGAAAGGGACACAAAGATTCCCAGCCTGCCATCAGCGGATTTCCGACTTACCTTGTCAGCCTCACGGGACTGATTTAAAGGTACCGTATCTAGTTCATTGGAATTATCTGCGATTCTTGTCCATCTGTCAATGAAAACCTGCCGACGAGACCCCGCTAGTTTTTTCACAAGTGTATGCGGACCCTTTCATCGCTATGACAAGAACTTATTTTCCTTTGTCGATATAGCGCTGCATCAGGCTCGCTCTGGTCAGCCAGACCTGGTCGCTCAGATGAATCCGGTAATGCTCGGGATTCATCATCCGCAAGTACTCCGGCCAGAACATCTGCAGCTGCTCCTTGTGATGACGGCGGATTTCTGCCAGATCAGGCAATTGATACACACGCTTGCCTTCCACAAAGACAGGGACGAGCAGCGGCTCGGCCACGTAGTTTTCCACCAGCTTGCTCAAGTACGTGTGGCTCGGGTGAAACAGCTTGATCGGCGCCTGCTCCTGGATGTCCGTCTCTGACGGATAACAGAGATAGTCCGCGATCGCTTTTCCGGTGCTTCTGTCGATCAGCCGGTAAATGTCTTTCGCTCCCGGAGTCGTCACTTTCTCCGGGTTGGCCGATATTTTGATCGTCGGGATGTACTCGCCGTCGTCACCTTCTCGGGCGACCAGCTTGTACACACCGCCCAAGGTAGGCTGATCTGCTGCCGTAATCAGCTGCGTCCCCACTCCCCAGGAGTCGACCCTCGCCCCCTGCACCTTCAGGCTCAAGATCGTATGCTCGTCCAGATCATTGGACGCGACGATTTTCACGTCGGAAAGCCCTGCCTGATCGAGCATCTCCCGCGTTTTGATTGAAAGAAAGGCAATATCGCCGCTGTCGAGACGAACAGCCCGCAGCCGTTTGCCCTGCCGCTGCATCTCCAGGCCGATATTGATCGCATGCGGCACCCCGCTCCCCAGCGTATCGTACGTGTCCACCAGCAATGTCACTTGGTCAGGCAGAGCGGCTGCATAACGGCGGAACGCCTCCTCCTCGTTTTCGTGCGACTGGACCCAGGAATGGGCATGCGTCCCTGCCGTCGGGATGCCAAACAGCTTTCCTGCCAGCATGTTTGACGTAGAGTCAAACCCGGCGAGATAGACAGCCCTCGTTCCCCAGAGCGCAGCGTCCGCTTCCTGGGCGCGCCGGATGCCGAATTCCATCAGCAAATCGTCTTTGGCTACCTGACGGATCCGCGACGCCTTTGTGGCAATGAGCGTTTGGTAGTTCATAAAATTAAGCAGCGCTGTCTCCATGAGCTGCGCTTCAAAAATTCTGCTTTCCACGCGAACCAACGGCTCGTTTGGAAACACCAGCGAACCTTCCTTGACAGAATGGAGCGTCCCCGTGAAGCGAAAATTGCGGAGCTCCTCGAGAAAGCCGGGATCGTAATTTTCCTCCTGCTCGCGCAAATAATCCAGATCGCTTTCTTCAAAGCGAAGATCCTCCACGTATTTGACGATCCGCTCCAAGCCCGCAAATACGGCGTAACCGTTTCCAAACGGAAGCTTCCGAAAAAACGCCTCGAAAACCGCTTTGCGATTGTGGGTGCCATTGATCCAATGCGCATACATCATGTTTATTTGATACTTGTCTGTATGTAAAGCCAATCCTGGTGAAAGCAAGCTGCTTCGCCTCCTGTTGTTGCAGCGCCTGTGCGGAAAACCGGCGGACACCGCGGCGCTGGACGCCCTCCTCGAATCTGGCGTATACGAAAAACGCATGAATACTTCTCTCTATTTTAGCCTTTGTCGATGACAAGGTATAGCTTTGAAATGCAAAAGAAGGCCTGCCGGACGACAATGCGCCATCGCATCCGTTCGCCAGCAGGCTTTCGCTTTGATCTAGTTTTGATCCGTCAGCACGATTGGTCCGTCGCTCGTGATCGCAATCGTATGCTCGTACTGGGCTGACAGCTTGCCATCCAGCGTCCGGGCTGTCCAACCGTCCGCGTCAATCTTCATCCGATGGGTTCCTGCATTCAGCATCGGCTCGATGGTTAGCACCATTCCCTCTTTCAGCCGGAATCCTTTGCCTGGCACTCCGACGTGATTGTAGTTGGGCTCCTCATGCAGCTCCCGGCCTACTCCATGCGCCAGCAGATCACGCACGACAGAATACCCGTTTTCCTCGGCATGACTCTGAACCGCGTGCATCACGTCTCCGATCCGGTTTCCCGGCACAGCTTGCGCGATCCCTTTGTACAGGCATTCCTTGGTCACCCGCATCAATCTTTTCGCTTCGTCGGAAACCTCGCCCACCGCATAGCACCAGCAAGAATCTCCTACCCAGCCGTTGTACGTGGCGACGATGTCGATTTTGACGATATCCCCGTTTTTAAGCGGCTTTCTGCTCGGGAAGCCGTGTGCAATGACGTCGTTGACCGATGCGCAGATCGCTGCCGGGAATCCGTTGTAACCGTCCGTGTACGTCCCTCCACCTTGCTGCCTGATCAGCTTTTCGACAAAATCGTTGATCTCCTGCGTAGTGACGCCCGGCTTGATTCTTTTGGCGATTTCCTTGTGGCATGTCGCCACGATCCGGCCTGCCGGTCTCATCTGCTCGATCTCTTCGCGAGACTTCAAGTAAATCACGCCCGGCTCCTCCCTTTGCTCTCTCCGCTCTCTGAGAGGCGGCGCTCACTTACGCTCTTTCGGATCATCAGCAGCACTCCCTCCGGTGAAAAGTCTGCATCCTTGTGGTACATGGAGATGCCGAAGCATCCGACCAGGGTGCCGATGATAAAATTGGCGATTCGGCCGGGATCGGTCCCCGTCGCGAGCGCTTCCGACTGAACCTGCATCTGCGTGATACACTCCAGCAGAGGCTGATACAGGGTATCGTCGAATCTCTGTTTGGCTGTGCGGCGAAGCTGCTCTTCCATTCCCACGAAGTTTTCCGCGGCCCATTTGTAGACGATAAACGCTGCGGGTGCCTCCAGCCACAGCCGCAAAAGCCCGGCACAGAACTCATCCAGCAGTTCCGCCGACTTTTCTTGCCGAGAAAAGAAAGCGCTTATCAAAGCTTCCGACAGTTCAAAGCCTCTATCCAGCAAATCACTGACGAGACTGTTCTTGTTGCTGTAATAATGGTAGACAGTGCCATAACCGAGTCCCGCTTTTTTGGCGACGTCGCGAATATCAAAGAGAAGGCCTTTCTCAAAATAGATCTGTCCTGCAGCCTCCATGATCTGTTGAATGCGCTTTTCCCGCAACTCTTCACATTGTTCCTTTGTTCGCGGAGACATGGATATCCTCCTTATTTTTAGACCTACAAGTATGTCGATAATAAAATACCACTTTTTGGACTGAGCTGCAAGCGATTTGGCCAGCCATAGTGCGCCCTTTTGAAAAAACGCAATAAAAATCCCCCTGGATTCATGAAAACCGCGTGAGTTTTCGATGAATAGCAGGGGGAAGGAAGTTCTTTTATTTACGACGCCGCAACATCCTTCGCAGCGGCAGCCTCTTTTTGTCCCTCGAGATACTCCGTTGGACCGATAATACCTTTTTCACGATCCTGTTTCTCCAGCTCCAGCGCTTTTGGCACGGACAGCCAGTAGGCCAGACCGATAGCGATCACGCCGGCACCGAATTTCCCGATAATCAGAGGCAGGATGATCGTAGGCTGGAAGTTGGCGGAGAACGACAGGTGGTCGCCCAGCAAGAACGCCGCACATACCCCAAACGCGATATTGATCACCTTGTCTTTTGGCGGCATGGAGCGAACGAGTCGGAACATCGCCAGGATGTTGGCGATCGTCGCGAGCAAACCGGCGCTTCCCGTCGGGCTCAGGCCCATCCGGTTGCCCATCGCCTGCAGAGGCTTCGCCGCGTATTTCCGCAGCATGTACACCATCGGGAAAGCACCCGCCAGCATGATACCGATATAACCGGCCGTTTCCAGGGCGCGGAACTGATCGGTCGGATCGGCAATGATCGGATCGAAGCCCCAGGAGCCAAATACCTTGGAAAAGACGCCTGTGAAGTATTCCACGATCGAGAATACGAGGACGAGCTTGATGCCTGCATCCATCGTCTTCCCGAAAATCATGAATGCCTTGATCATCAGGTCGGGCAGGAAGCGCAGACCGAGCGCAATGGCGACCACAAACACCAGGATCGGCGACAGATTGATCAGAATTTTTCCGTATCCGATGGCAAAGGCGTAGGTGGATTCCGCATCAGTCGAGATTGTTTCGCGCACCTTGGTATTCGTCATTACGAGGATAGCACTGGTGATAAAGGCGCCGATAGGAACCGTCAAAATCCCGGACATCACGCCAAGCGCCATGTATTTGTGATCCCGTTTGTCGAGCATCGCCAGGCCCATCGGAATGGAAAACACGATGGTAGCTCCCGCCATGAATCCGACGATCATCGCCATGATCCAGCCCTCATAGGAGCTTTTCAGCACGTTGGCCAACTGGTAGCCGCCCATATCGCTGGCCAAAATAGCGGTGGCCGCAAGCGCCGGATCGGCTCCGATCTTGTTGAAAATCGGCCCGCAGACCTTGTCGATAAACCAGGAAATATACGGAATTGAGGCCATGATACCTGCTGCCGGTACGAAGATATAACCGGTGGAATGAAGACCTTCCATAAATTCTTTGCCGAGCCCTTCATCACTGTTGCGGATCGCTGCGATTGCGCCGATCACCGCACAAATCATGATAAAGTAAATGACGTAACTGCCGATTTGGTCCATGTATCAACCCCACCTTTTCTCGCGCGTTCTATCGTCTGTCAGGCATAAAACGATCCTAAACCAGCGTGACACCCCATTTGCCTGCGGGCTTCCCCGGCTGTCGGGGGCTTCCGTCGGCAAGCCGCACGGACTTGGACAGCGGCTGCTTGCTTTCTCCCTCATGGTTCTCCTCCTTCGCAAAGGCATGGAAAAAATTAACAATAAAGGCGCCTAGTAATCTGGTAGCAGATTACCCAAGCGCCTTTGCTTTTTCGTATACACTTGTGAATTGTGAACAAGCGGGACAAAACTGGAACCGCTTACAATCAGGCAAAAAAATAAAAGCGGTACGCATAATTTATACTTCTTCATATACTCTGAAAATTCATCAGTAAAGCTCCATTGCTTTACTCCCATCGTAACCCAATTATATGGGCGGTAAGTCACGATGTCAACACTCGTTTTTTGCCTGACTCACAAACCTCGCCCCCACCATGCCGCCTCGAAAATGATGGGAAAAGCACCCCTGCCAGCTTTTGAAGTGCACCCCTTAGAATGGACATTGGATTAAACCCCTGGTAAATCCGATGAAATTTAAGGGGTGCATTTTTTATGGTGAAAAAGGGGCAAACGTTTAGAAGTTATTCTCACGAATTAAAGGTGGAAGCCATACGACTGCATATCGAAGAAGGATGGACATACCGTCGAATCATGGAGCATCTGGGGATTCCGGACCGCCACCGGCTTAAAGTATGGATGAAAAAATATAAACAGTTAGGCGAATTTGGGTTGATGGATCAACGAGGTAGACGTGAAGAATATGTTGATCAAGATCGATATGTTAAAAAGCTAAAACGAGAGAACTCGATGCTAAAAAAGTGTTTGAAAATCTGGATGCGGGAGGTGCAGCCCATAAGTATGAGGCGATCAAGCAAGTAGCTGGTGAGTATACGACTAGTGAACTTTGCAAGCTGTTTGGAGTCTCAAGAAGTGGATACTATGCATACTTGAAACGGCAACAAGCGGACCGGGACAAGCCCGTGAAAGACCTCATCAAAGTAGTTTATAAGAAGTATGATGGTAAATATGGGTATCGACAAACCCAGCTGTTTCTCTTACGAGATCACGGGGTATGGGTCAACCATAAGAAGGTACTACGTCTGATGCAAGAAATGAAGCTCCGTTCTCGAATACGCCGCAAATATCGAGGTCACTATGCTTCAACCGAAGGTGGACGAGTCGCTGAGAATGTGATGCAGCGGAATTTCAAAGCGGATGCACCTAATCGAAAATGGGTAACCGATGTCACACAGTATCGTGTCGCGGATACGTGGCTCTACCTGTCTGCTATTAAGGATTTGTTTAATAATGAGATTGTGGCTTACCACATTGGAGTTCGCAACGACAATCAGTTGGTCCTACGGACCTTTGAGAAAGCCTTTAAAAAGACGAAAGACGTGACTGGACTGATCGTTCACAGCGATCAGGGATTCCAGTACACGTCCTACGCTTACCACGACATGTTGCCGAAGGTTGGCGCCCAAATCAGCATGTCTCGGAGAGGCAACTGTTATGATAATGCCTCGATGGAGAGCTTCTTCTCGCATCTCAAAACGGAAGGGCTCTACCCTTATGATATCCGAAGTGTGGATGAGGCACAAAGGCGAATTGAGGAATATATTCAATTCTACAACCAAAGTCGACCACAACGAAAATTAAAAAGGCTGACGCCTGTTGAATTCAGACGTCAGCTGTCGGTCTAACGGTCGGGTTTTTTCTTACTGTCCACTAAATGGGGTCTTGACCACTTTGTAACAGGGGTGCTTTTCCTGCCGAGAACGAACTAGTCCGCCTTCTTCAGCAGGTCGATGATTTTCGCTTGTCTGTCCCGCAATACATCAGGCGTCCACTTTGCATGCTGCTCGATAAATACCTTGTTGGCGTGGAAAGCGTCGATCCTCTTTTGCAAATACAGCTTCTTCTTGTCCTCGAAATCGTGATTGCCAAGCGCGCTGTTTTTCTTCTGGCTGATGAGTACGAGATTGGCCAGGCGATTGGTCCAATATTCTCTCTCTTCATCCGTGAAATCCCGTTTCCACTGACTCGAATCAGCCGGGTTTTGCGGCAGCACGTGCTCCACTGTTATGTAGCTGTGTCCGGAGAGATGCACGGTGTTGTCACTCAAAAGGTATTCGAGCTTCAGCAGCAGATGACGGGCGAACTGCTTTTTGTACACATGTCCTTCAATGTTCCGGACAAATTCATCCTCATCAATCTCGAAGAGCTCTTTTTTCTTGAACAACTCTTCCACCTGATTCGCAGGGGTGCTGTCAATGGCCTTCAAAATGCTGTTCATTGCTTCCAGACGCAGCGTCGGTGTGATTCCGCACACCCAGTCGCCCGTAAATTTATGCTCCAGCTTTTTCAGGAATCGTTCCAGATCGGCGGCACCGAATTTGGAATAGTAGTGCATGAGCGGCGGTATCCAATCCTCCGAGCGAAGGCCGATCCGCATGACAGTGATGAGGTTCTTGTAGCCATTGCTCAGGTTTGAGCCTTGCAGCTCGATGATCTCTTCGTAAATCGCATTGTATCGCTCAATCAGTTCAAACGTGTCTTTCCCCATCCTCAGGCTTGGCTGCTTCGGCGCTTTTGGGTGATAAATGTGGTCGTGGAACTCTTCCAGCAGATTCGCGCGCGCTTTTTCCTGCACCAGAATCGTCCGGATGAACTGGAGAAAGCGGTCAAAATTTTCTCCGTGCTTTCCTTCGATCTCTTCCCAGACCTTGGCGTATTTGTTTACTTCCTTTTCCGATGCGAGAGCCCCGATGTTTTGCGATTTGAGAATGTCCGCGTTGGTCAGGGGAATGCCCCGGTTGTTCAGGATTGTAAACATCCGAAACGCATCTTCCGTATTGTCCGTGGAGACGTAGATAAACAACGCCTTGTTAAAAATGAAGCGTACGAACTGGGGCAAGTCCCCCGCCGCAATTTTGTCCTGCAGTTCGGCACGAAGCACGAGCGTGGCATTCGCCATGTTTTCCAAAGAGACGTTTTCGCTCTCCCGCAAGGCCTGCAGCTCTTCTTCCTTCGCTGTTCCGCCGTGGGCGATCAGATGCGATTGAATGAAGTCTTCTACCTTGTCGCGGATTTTGTATGTAATTCTCATCCTGGCCGGAACGTTCTCCAGCAGGTTCTCTTCCTGATAAATCTTCTTTTGCAGCGTCTGCTTGAATTGATCACTCCCGATCAAATCGCGCAGTACGGCCATCATGATAAAGAAAGTGGTCAGCCGCTGCTGCCCGTCCAGCACCTCGTACTCCGGATAGGAACTCGCCTTGATCCGCTTCAGTACGAGCGACCCCAGGAAGTAATCATTGTCCGGTTTGTTTTCAAACGCAAACACGAGGTCATCGACCAGTTCGGTCAGATTGTCTGTTTGCCATACGTAAGACCGTTGGTACTCGGGAATGACAAACCAAAAATCCTCTGAAAAGATTTTCTGCAGAATCTCTTTATTTGCATCAATCGTCCCTGCCGTCATTTCTGCCGCTCCCTTTTCTATTATTTTCACATACTGCCAGTAGTACTATATTCCTATCATATACGAGCGGACAGCTTTGCTCCAGGTGCAATTCGGCAGGATGCCAAGAAGGGGGCCGCCATTTGCAGCTAAGCTTGAGACCGCGCTTCCCCGAGCAGCTTCTCGACCGCGGGCACTGTGAAGCAAGCCAGGTTTTCCGGCAGCTCGTCCAGTGCAAACCAGCCGATCGCCCCGATGGCTCCGCCCTCTTCCCTGTTCCGCGCCTCTCCTGATACGATGCGGGTCACATAGATAGCGGAAATCCAATGCTCGCCTCGCTCCGGTCGAATCGTTTCCGCCATGCAGAGCAGCCTCTCTACCTGCACGTCCAAATCTACTTCCTCTCTGATTTCCCGCACCACTGTCTGCTCCAACGGTTCGTAGGGATCTACCTTCCCTCCCGGAATGCTCCAGGTCCCTTTTTCCGGTTCGCGGTTTCTGTAGACGAGCAAAAGCCTGTTGTCTGAATCGAGGATGACGGCGCCGACGCCGATCCGGGGTGCTTGTTGGGTCATATCCAATCTCCTGTCCATTTTTTCGAGAACGACTACAGCGGTTCGTTCACTGTCCTTATCAGCCTTATGTATCTTAACTATCTTATCTATACGATATTGTACACTTCACACACGAGCTTTGTCTTTCTTGGGAATCCTCACGTTTATATGAACAAAAATCCTCCAACCATATTTTGGGCAAAAGCTGCTTGACAAAAAATATAACCATCGGTTACATTATAACCATCGGTTAGTAACCGTTGGTTATGAATTTTGTCTTTCTCTTATGAAATGGACTTCGAAAGGGATTGTGATCATATGACAAACAAACAGGAGCAGCGTTCGGAGGAGACCAAGCGATCGATACTGACAGCGGCGGGCAGGCTTTTCGCGGAGCGGGGCTACGACGCGGTGACCATGCGGGAAATCGCCAAAGCGGCGGGATGCTCACATACGACGATCTATATTTACTTCAAGGATAAAGAAGCACTGCTCCACCACCTCGCTATGGAGCCTCTGCAAGCCTTGTTTGCGGAAATGGAGGCGGGCGTGCAAAATCACTTGCTTTCAGCAGACGAAAGACTTTTGGCTGTCAGTACCAGCTTCGTTCGTTTTTGTTTGCTGAATCGAAGCATGTATCCGCTTTTTTTCATGGCGAAGTCCTCCCGCGTGGACGAAAAAGAGCCTTCGCTTGAACTCCAGCATTTGCGAAACCAATTGTTTGGACTGCTGAAAGACGCCGTGATCGCTTGCCTTCCGCCCCACCTTACAGAAGAGCAGTCATGGGCCTATGCCCGCGTCTATTTTTTCACGCTGCACGGCGTGATCGGCACGTATTCCCAGTCGGACGAAACGTTTGACATGCTGATGGAAAGACTCGCTCCCACCTTTGAGCTGGCTCTGCGGGTCGCTCTGGCTGGCTGCAAGCAAATTGCACATGAGGAGGCTGCTGCGAAATGAAAGTGGAGAGAATCTCGGAGCACATCTGGAGCATCCGTTCCTGGATGCTGATTCCCGTACACGTATGGGCCGTAGCGGATGAAGAAGGGGTAACGCTGGTGGATGCGGGGATGCCGTTTATGGCAAAAGGGATTGAAAACGTCGTGGATCAGTTGGGGGCGGGACCTCTCCGGCGAATTCTCCTGACTCACGGTCATTCCGACCATACCGGTTCCGTCAAGGCACTCGTGGAGCGCCGATCCATTCCTGTCTACGCTCACCGTACGGAGATTCCGTACATGGAAGGCCAGCTTCCGTATCCGCGCCGCAAGAAAGCGGAGAAAAATGTAACCCCCGGCCTCGCGCAAGCGCTCGGCGAGAACGAGCATGGACAGTTAATGACCGTAGCCGGTCTGCGGCCGTATCTCACCCCGGGGCATTCGCCCGGACACGTCGTCTACTTTCACGAAGAAGACCAGGTGCTGTTGGCTGGCGATTTGTTTACCTCGAAGAAAGGAAAGCTTCACAGACCAATGCCGATGTTCACGGCTGATATGGGCGAGGCCATTCAAAGCAGCGCGATCGTCAGGGAATTGGCCCCTCGCCGTCTGGAAGTATGCCACGGTGGGCCCGTCATGAATGCAGTTGAACAATTGGATGCGTATATGGAGAAGACGGCGCGGGCCTACTCGGTTGATTTGCGGACTTCTTAAAAAGGGGGAGTGTGAAAAACACTCCTCCTTTTGCTGTCTGGTTGTTCAGGTCTTTCAGACAAGAAGCAGGACTGGGCTCCTCTATCTGCACGCACTCTCGTCGCGTCTAGTCGCGTCTACCCTAGCTGTTTGAGCAGCCAGTCTCTCCGATCGGCCTCGGCCTCCCCGCAGCCTGTGAAAAGATGGTCGCTCTCATACCATTTGACCTCTCGGGGAGTGCTGGCGGCAGCGATATACTGATCCGCCTGCTCCTTGTCGATAAATTCATCATTGTGCACAAATTGAAACAAGACAGAAGCTGGTGCCGCATTCTTTATGTAATGGACCGCATCCAGCGCTTCCAGCTCGGCAAAAACCTGCTCAAACCGCTCCTTGGGCAAAATTTGCCGGACCAGATCGGCTACCGGGTGCCCGCTCGTCCTGTGCCAGACTGTGGACCGGGAGTAGCCAGCCATGAGAACAAAGGCCTTGACCCGCTTTTCCACACCTGCAAAGACACCGCCCCAGGTCGCTCCATAGCTGTGGCCGACATAGCCGATCCGATCCGCATCGACGATGTCCAGGCTGGTCAAAAGGTCTACCGCTCGCTGCAAATCGACCACGGTTTGGATATACAACTCTTTTTTTACCATCATCTCGACGAGCTGCACAGCTCTTTCCGCCTGAGACAGCTCCGAGGAAAGCTCCTGCCGTAAAAACGGAGCGTCAATCAACAAAGAAACGATCCCTTGGGCCGCAAGTCTTTCCGCTTCCGGCAAAAACGAAGAGCGGTTCCCTTGTCCCGGATGCAGAAACAGTACAGCCGGGAGCGGTGTTTGCCCTCTTCCGTCCGGTGTCACCAAATATGCAGGAACCTTCCCTCCGTGGGGGCTGTCGTAGGAAATATCCCGTACGCTGTACCCTTCTTTTTCCGCAACAGAATGTTCTTCCCAACTGAGCGGCAATGTTTTGTCATAGAAAAACATCATTCTTTCCTCCCTTTACTCAATGAAAGCCCCGGGGCATTTTCGGCGCAGCTCCGTCAAAAACGCATCCCGGTCCTTCGGCGAAATCAGGACTATGCTGCCGTTCCCGTATGAGATTTCCAGCCGTTTCAGGGACAAAGCCGGACTTGAAGCGGGATTGGAGGTTTTTCGCACTGTTATTATGCTGTCCAGCGGAACTGCTCGGCGAAACGGGCCATAGCGGATGAGCAGCTCCTTGTCCCCGATGACGTAGTACGTGGAGGAGAACAGCCACAGGATAAAGCAGGGAACGGCAAAATGAACGATGAAGAGCACTGCTCTTTCACCCGTGCTCATCAAGCCTCCTGCAAACATGGTCCGCAGTCCCTCTAAAATGACTAACAGCATCGTTCCCACGATCAGTACAGCCAGCCACATATCTACCTTGGAAGGAAATTTCACGTTTTTGCTTTGCCTCCGTTTTTTCATGATGAGGACGATGAGCCTCGCAAGCGCAGTCTTCCACTTATTGTAACATATCGCTCATCCGTTTTTTACCTGATGGCCCATCTCCTGGGTTTGCTGGACTTGACCCTTTGACGTATAGTAATTGATAAGACAGAGTTGTAGATATATTCCGAAAAGAGGTGGAGAGAGCCCTGCTGCGTCTGGTCAGGGATCTCGCAACAAATGAAACTGGTATGCGTGAATTGTAGCCGGGAAGTGGCTTTGGATGCGTTCGATTATCAGTGCGGATGCGGCGGTTTGTTCGACATCGTCCACGATATGAAAGACTTGGATGCCGACCGACTGAAGCGCGTTTTTGACGAACGCCTTTCAGAACGCATGACCCCTTACGCAAGCGGAGTATGGCGCTACAAGGAGCTGATTTTCCCCGAGCTTCCCGAAGAGTTTATCACGACGAAATACGAGGGAAATACCGGGCTGTATTCCTCCGAGCTGCTGCAAGCCTATACAGGGATTCGCAAAATTTGGCTGAAGGCCCAGAGCGAGAATCCAAGCGGCTCCTTTAAAGACAACGGCATGACCGTGGCTGTCTCGCACGGGCGCTCGCTCGGCTATAAGCGCTTTACTTGCACTTCGACAGGCAACACGTCTTCCTCTCTGGCGATGTACGCCGCGCTTGCGCAGGGCTCATCCTACGTGTTTGTTCCGAACAAGAACATCTCGCTGAACAAAGTGCTGCAGACACTGGCCTATGGGGCAAAGGTGATCAGCTTTAGCGGCACCTACGACGACGGCATCCGCTTTTATGAACAGTACAGCAAGGAGCTGGAGCTGTACATTTGCAACTCGATCAACCCGTTCCGCATCGAGGGGCAAAAGAGCATCATTTACGAAATCTCGCAATATCTGAAGTGGAGCCTGCCCGACTGGGTCGTTATCCCCGGCGGTGCGCTGAGCAATGTAACGGCACTCGGCAAAGGGCTGCACGATCTGAAAACGCTCGGCTTGATCGACAAGGTGCCAAGAGTAGCCCTGATCCAGGCTGAGGGGGCAAGCCCGTTCCACAAGATGGCGGCTGCCGGAAAGCAGGAGCTGACTCCCGAGCCAAGCCCGTATACACGCGCTTCCGCCCTCAACATCGGAAATCCGCCAAGCTGGAAAAAAGCGCTCCGCACGCTGGAGCAAACAAACGGCGTGACCTGCTCCGTGACCGACGCGGAAATCCTCGACGCCAAAGCGAAGGTAGACCAGAGCGGAATCGGCTGTGAGCCGGCCTCTGCTGCGACTGTAGCCGGACTGCGCAAGCTGGTCGCACAGCAAATCATCGACAAGGACGAGACAGCAGTATGCATCCTGACCGGCAACATGCTCAAGGATACCGATGCTCTGCACGAATATCATCTCGGCGAAGCCTCGGCGGGCAACTACCGGAACGGCATCTTGTCGGCTGACCTTGCCCTGGAGGACATTCAGCGCCTTCTGTGATTGTCAGCTTGCGATTTACCCTTTGTTGATTGACCCCCGGGTATCGGCTCTCAGGTATTGGCTCACATTTTCCGGGCAATATTGCTCCCGGCTGGCGATCCTTCTTACAAACAGGCAACAAAAAACAGGCGTGCGCGAAATTGCATGCCTGTTTTTCTTTACCTGCGGGCAATGCAGACAAGTACATCTTGAGCTGTAACGCAGCCACGAAGAGTGGTACGCCGACCACTTCGCCGCCTATTTTAGCGGCATGCTCATCGTGACGCTTCTCTCCGTGAAGCCCAGCTTCCGATAAAGCCCGACAGCGTGGTTTTCCACAAAAACGCTCAAGCGAACCTCCGGCAACCCCGCCTCTTTCAACTGCTCGATCGCCCGCTCCATCAACTGCTTGGAGATTCCCCTTCCCCGGTACTCCTCGATCACATACAGCTCGTAGATAAATCCGAACGGAATGTCGGTGAACTGATCCCTGCTCGTCCCGAGCAAAACCCAGCCCATCAGCCGATCTTCCTCTGTCGCGATGAGGTAGTAGCCTCCTTTGGCCAGCAGCGGCTCAACCAGCTGTCTGACCTTCTCTTCTGTCGGTCTCGCTCTCCCGATGGTTCCATCGAACAGCGCTTGCACAGATAACTCCAGAATCGCTGCAAGCTCGTTCCCGGTTGGCTTTCGAATGTCCATTACTCTTCTTTCCTTCCTTTTTGCTTCAGCAAAACTAAGTTAAAAACAATAGATAAACAGCCATAATGCCGCCATCGGCCAGAATATGGCTGACGATCCCTCCTGCCACAGCATCGCTTCTCGCCCGCATGTATCCCCAGATCAAGCCCGCCACAAATACCGGAACGACCATAAACACGTTATACGGCCAGGCAAACAAAGGAATGACGGACAGGAAGTGATACAAGGTGTAAAACGATGCCGTAAAGAAAATCGCTGTATGCTGTTTGTATGTATTTGCTAATCTATGAAATATGTACCCTCTCCAGTACAGCTCTTCCAGAAAGGGATTCACCGATAAAAGAATCAAAATGAGCCATATGAGATGATCGCCTGAAAAATTCCACTCGATCAGCAGGCTTTGCAGCTTCTCCCAATGGAAAACATGCGAGTGAAAGAAATAACCTCCCAAAAGAATAGCCAAAAAAAAGAAGATTCCCGTACTCATTCCACTATACATATTTTTCCGTCTAAACACGAGCCCGCAGTCTCTCATCGCTTGCGAAAGCTTCTTTTCCTTCCTCAGCAGCATGTCCACGAGAGGAACCAGCAGGAGCCAGCTATAGAAAAGGACAAACGTAACCGGCACGCTCCCCACTCCCTGCAGTCCAATCAAGATCATGACAGCAGGTCCGCACAACAGCAGCAACAGCTTCATCCCAGCACCACCCATTTCCGCATCAGATGTATCTTCACAAATTTTATCTCCTCAAACAAAAATAAAGCAGTACCAAATTCTTGTGGTACCAGCGCAACCGGTGGAATCAACTTCCGACACTCGACAAACAATAGACGATTTAGTAAAATGTTTATATTAATACAAACGAAAAATAGGATGTGTTTATTTAATGACTGTTTCCGAACGCTTTTGGAATGCGTCACTGGATGAGCTGAAGCGCGGATATGTTCAAGAGGAGGATCGCTTTGTTTGCCTGCTCTGCGGAAAGGCTTTTGAGAAGGGAATTATTTATCCGGAAGATGGTGTCTTGTATGAAACAGAAAGATACGTGCGCCATCATATTGGGAAAACGCATCAATCGGTGTTTGACTACCTGATCAAGCTCGATAAAAAGCTGACCGGTCTGACCGAGCACCAAAACAGCCTGCTTCACCTGTTTTACCAGGGTAAAAGCGACGCCGAGGTGCAAAAGGAGCTGGGCATCGGCAGCGCCTCCACAATCCGCAACCACCGTTTTGTCCTGAAGGAGAAAGAGCGGCAGGCCAAGGTATTCCTCGCATTGATGGAGCTGCTGAAGGAAAAGGACAAGCACGCTCCCGCTTTTATCGACGTTCACCAGACCGCCACCATGGTGGATAATCGGTACAACGTAACCGCGGAAGAAAGCCAGGCCATTTTGAAAAAATACTTTCCCGAAGGCACGGACGGACCTCTCAAGACGTTCAGACTGAGGGAAAAGCAGCGGGCAGTCGTTCTCCGGCAAATCGCCACCAGATTTGAGGAGGATCGCACCTACACCGAGAAGGAAGTCAATGAAATTTTGAAGGTTGTCTATGACGATTATGTAACCGTCCGACGTTATTTGGTTGATTACGGTTTTTTGGACCGCAAAGCAGATGGCAGCCAGTATTGGCTGAAGAAATGACGATCTCCCTGTGCACGTTGTGGCGCTGCATGGCAGTAGTCGACAGAAAGAAAGGAAGGTATTTCCCATGAACCGCAAAGAGGAATTGAAGCAGCAATTTAAAGAAATCAAGACGGAAGCAGGCGTTTATCAGATCAAGAACATTAAAAACAACAAAATTTTGATCGAGAGCACGAAAAACTTAAAAACGATAAACGGCAAAAAGTTTCAACTGAAGGCGGGCAGCCATTTTAACAAACAGCTCCAGAAGGATTGGAATGAGTACGGCGAGGACGCCTTTGTCTTTGAAGTGCTGGAAGTGTTGAAAAAGAAAGAAACGGGCTATTTTGATGAAGCCGACGAGTTGAAAAAGCTGGAGCAGAAATGGCTGGAAGAGCTTCAGCCGTACGGTGAGCGCGGCTACAATTGATGGGGCTTTACGTGGAGAGATGGGCATGATGGCTTGATTATCATGCCCATCTCCATGTAAAGTCGGCACCATAGTTGAATGATGCGGTTCGTGCGTTCCACTTGCAATGTCCAAAATCGGCGGCTTGGGATACTTTATCAAAACTTCCTCTTGAACTCTTTCACTACCCATTTTTCTTGTTCTTTTGCTAAAATAATTTGTCCGTAGCTTATTCTTTCCATGCCAACATCATTGATCGATAGCTGACTCTTTTGTTGTTTTGTATAAAGCATTGCTCCTACTATAAAACTGTGGTCGCTGCCTTCACCATTATCCGAAATACTCAAGACGATTTGATTGTCTTTCACAACCTCACCGTTTTTTCGCAGCCATTCTTTTGCTAGATTCACTTGTTCAGCATTCTTTTTATCGGCAAGCTTGACTGCTGGCAACACGTCGTGGATTTCAGCGAATATGGAATCCACTTCATCAATATGTCTCAGGATTACTCTTTGCGTTATTTCATCACTTACATCGTCGGAAACTGCGGCTTTGACTGAAGCAGGAGTGGCAACAGCAGTATTTGTCCTTTGATCCACATAAAAAGCAGCAACAACAAGTACAAACAAGATTAATACCCCGTACACTTTTTTCACAGTCTCATCTCTCCTTGTGGTTGCCGTATTTGGTATCCATCCAAAACAAGAAACCTCCTAACGGAAACGCAACAACATATATTGAAGGGAAGCGAGAGAAGAACGGCAGTCAAACAGTCAAAAGTCGACTACTAGCGGATCGAACCACCGCCCTGGCCCCTCAATCCGTTCACTCCACTTTCTTTACAACCTGCGTAAAGAAGCGCTCCACATAGCTTGCATCTGCCAAAGGATCTCGTACGATTTGGTTCCACTTTTCCTTCTCCTGCAGATCGGCAAAGGAAACTCCGTACCATTTTTCAACGGCCGCTCGGGAAAGGGCATAGGCCTCAGGAAAAAGCTGAAAGGTCTTGGGAATGTCGGAAAGCGGAAGATGGTAGTTCAAGTTGCCCAGATTGCCCGCGTCCCCCATATATTTATGTTTATAGGGCAGGACATTTTCAAAATCATGGGTCAGGGGGTTCCGCTGCTCCATTCTGTACTGCTCTTCCTTTGCTTCTGCTTCAGGCTTCAGGTAGCCTTCCACCATTGTCAGCGAAATGGCCCCTACGAGGAAAAGCATCACAATCCATATGTTTTTGCTTTTCATTTCACTCTTTCACCTCGCATTTCTCCGCCAGATTGGCTGCCTTCCAAAACATCAGAGGCACGATCATCAGGAGGATGGGAGGCGCGTAATCCGCGACGAGAAGCCCAAACTGATACGGCCCGTCGATACTGATCGGGCGGCCAAACCAGAGGTGGCTGCCAAATTTGATCGCCGTCGTATACAGGATCATGATTGCTGCATACAGCCCCCATACAATCCATGCCGCTTTCTTCGTTTTTTCCAATCTGGCAACGTTCATGACAGCGACATTTGATGCGAAATCAGGGGTGCAATATCGATTCCCTCTTGTTGATGGAGAACAAACTCCTTGTCGCCAACGATCATCGTTGCTGTGCCTGACAGGACAAAGAAAAATTGGCGGGACTTTTCATGATAATGCTTCACTTCGGAAGTATTTGCCGGCATCCGTTCGTGGATAACGCTTAGATCCTGGCCTTTCACCAAATGCCAGCCATCGCAATTGTCGCCCCAAATATAGTGTTCGGCACTGTGTTTGCTTATTTTCATTTAAGCAGCTCCCCCTCATCCGCTTTTCTTGTTAACGTGATTTAACAACGTACCCTTTCTTATATAGAAAAATGCTTCTTGGCGCAGCGGTACGATTCGCTGTTTGCGGCCAAGAAGCATTTATTCTGCATTTTTCCGTATGACCGGCCTGGATTACGGCATCCTAGCCCGAATGGTTATTGATTCTCTGCCGAATAGTATTGCTTCAGGCTGGAGCGGATTCCGACGGTATCCTTCATCAGCGTTTTTGCACTGAAGAAAATGCTGCCCTGCACTTGCGGGAAGGCTTTGTTGAACTGGAGCTGCTGGATGATGGCGTTGCTCGACGCCCAATCTGTCGTGTTGGTGCCGACCTTGTACGCGCCTTGTCCGATGTAGAGCTTGACCGGCGTACCGTTCGTCTCCATAGACCACCATTGAACCAGCTTGTCATAGGCTGCCGGCTTGTAGCCGATGCTCCAATAGAGCTGCGGAGCCACGTAATCAAGCCAGCCGCTGCGAATCCATGTACGGACGTCGGCATACAGGTTGTCGTAGGAGCTTTGACCGTTTGTATCCGAGCCGGTTGGATCATCTTTTGCATTGCGCCAAATACCAAACGGACTGATTCCGAACTCCACCTGCGGCTTCACGCTTTTGATCGACGCATACAGGTCTCTGACAAAAGCGTTGACGTTATCGCGGCGCCAATCTCCTTTGGTGGCAAAGCGCCCCTGGTTGTAGGCGGCAAAGGTGGCGGCGTCCTTGAAATCTTCTTTTCCGTACGGATAGAAATAATCGTCCAGATGCACGCCGTCAATATTATAGTTGTTTACGACCTCCATAATGGTGTCGATGATATGCTGCCGAACCTCCGGCATGCCCGGGTTGTAAATCAGCAAGTTGTTGTGAGCGACGACCCAGTTCGGATGGAGCCTGGCTGGATGCTGCGGCGCAAGGGTTTCCTTTGCTACCGTAGTGCTGGCCCGAAACGGGTTGAACCAGGCGTGGAACTTCATGCCGCGCTTGTGCGTTTCTTCGATCATGAACGCGAGCGGATCGTAGCCGGGGTCTTTCCCCTGTGTGCCAGTCAGCCACTTGGACCATGGAACGAGCTTGGACGGGTAGATCGCGTCTGACTCCGGTCTTACCTGGACGATAATGGCGTTCATACCGGTCGCCTTCAGCTCGTCCAGCATGCGGATGTACTCCGCTTTTTGCTGCTCTACAGGGAGGCCGGCTTTTGACGGCCAATCGATGTTGAACACCGTGCTTACCCATGCTGCACGCATTTCTTGCTGCTGACCTACTGCGTTGATTGGTGCGGTGTTTGTTCCGTTCGCCGAAGCGCCAGAACCAGCATTGATCGCAGGAGCCGGAGCTACTACAGAACCATTGCTCACGATGTCAGGCGGTGCTGCAGACAGACCCAGCTGTACATTGCCCGCTGCAGACGCGGCGATGGAAGCGCCTGCCGCCGTTTGCGGCTGAGCTGCTGCAACGACTGGCGTAAGCCCTAACAGCAGTACGAACAAACCCATGAGAAAGCCTTGTTTCTTCAATTTCTAATCCTCCTAACAGCCAAAAAAATTCCCCGATATGTACTATACGAGCTTGTCTGTTTTATCTATCAATCTAGTAGACGCACCAAGGAAGATTTTGTTGCTTGAAATGGCTGAAAAAAATGGATAGAAAACGCGAAGGGTGTCAACATGGAACCAAACATGCTACTTATTTCCCAATTTTCATCAGATTCAGGAAAAAATTGATGATTTTCGCTGGAAGAAACCCGTATACTTCATGGTAATGCGGGCTGCAGGCTCCTATCATGAACTTCCGATTTTTTTTCGCAAGTCGTCACAAAGAGGTGATTTCCTTGATCGAAATGCAGCGAAAAACAAACCGCCTGTTTACCAATGAACTTCCGAAATGGGCCCTCATCGTACATAAGGTGATGATTTCCCTTCTCTTTCTTATTGCCGTCCCCCTCTGCGTACTCAGCCTGATCGCCTTGTTTACCGAGGACGACCTGTCTATTTTTCTGTTCTTGGGCATTATCGGCGGGGGGGTTTTCTGGTTCGGGCGTTTTTGCTACAAAAATTTGCTTCAATATACGCAGCAGCGGTTGATCGTGGAGCTGCGGGAGGACGGGTACTTTACGTCTTTTTCCAACCAAAAAACGAACGAGAAGCAGACCATCTTTCTCCCGTTTGCCGGAATGGAGTACGTTTTGCTGGGGATGGATTATCAGTATGCGGTAAAGGCAACCCCCCGCTCTACTGGCCCCGGCGGCAAAGTTGTTTTTTACCGGGTCGTCAAACTCATGATAAGCGGCATCAGTTCAGATAGGAAGCATGAAGTGGTCAGCTTTCCCATCGGTGATCAGCCTACGCTTGACGAATGGGTGAACGTGTTTCAAGCCAATCAAGTCCCGGTCCTTGTTACAGATAAAGCATTGAGCGCTGTTCCTTATACAAAAGAAGGGATCGATGCGGTACCGAAAGCTCCATACCAGGGTACCCTCCCGTTTCGGATCGGCTCGGAAGCAAAAGAGCTCGACAACGTGTTCCTGACAGAAGAGCAGCAGAAACAGCAGGCGGAGAAAAAGAAAAAAAACCGGAAGAGAATGCGCGGCTTTCTCATCGGCTTGGGGATTTTGCAAATGTTGATGGTCCGTTATTGGTTTATCGATTGGCGCGTTGTAGACGAATCTGTCTTTAGCGATAAAGCGGATGATACCCTGGTCTTGTTTCTCACTTTGATCGGATTGCTTGTGATCAGGTTCTTCACGCAGTCGAGCCGGTGGTTCGACCCGTTAGTTGACATGCTGGTGCTCTTTGGCGGTTTGACTGTCGGCCTTCTCTGGACTCTCGTCAGTGTGTCAGTGCCGGATGGTTTTTCGTTCGCTGTCTACTCGCATTGGCTTTTGAACTGCTTTCTCTACTCGCCGTTTGCCATTTTCATGATCGTTCGGCAGCTCTTGCGCGATCGAAAAGAAAAAAAGCAGCAGCGCGAGCAAGCTGTGTAATGCACAAAGGAAAAAAAGGCCTGTTTGACGTGATCATGCAAGGTATGCCTGCACAAGCAAAGAAAGCTTGCAGAATCACAAAATGCCTTCGGAATTACAGAATAATGCCTGCAGAATCACAGAATACTCGCCTCTTTTATGGGCAGCCGGTAGCTTTTTACCAAGGTCGGACCGCTTTGAATATCCTTTTCGGGAGCGCGCTCAAAACCGAGGCGTTCATACAGGCTGATGGCAGATGCCATGATGTCTGTCGTGTGCAGATGCAGAGCGGATGCACCCAGCTTGCGCGAACGCCTGACGCTCTCCTTGATCAATTCAGTGGCTACCCCTTTTCCTCTCGCTTTTGGCAGAACCGATAAATAGCGAATAATCGGGGTGTCGATCTGCAGCTCCGGCAAGCCATATGCCTCTTTGGCTGACATGTACAACTGCACGGCGCCAACGATCTCTCCATCGTATTCGGCTACGATGCGCGCGAGCGGACGGTCATCTGCCGCCGACTCGCGCAGCTCTTCCCGATACTCCTCCCATCTTCCTTCCGGCAACAGGTGCTCATACTCTTCATACGCTTCCACCAAGAGCTTCTGAATTGCTTCCCGGTCCCCGGGAGCGGCGACGCGAACACGAATTTGACTTGAACCGCCCATCTGTCACACCCACCCTTCCTCTTTTCGTCCATGCTTTGCCTGAGACCCGCGAAAAAGGAGTCTTCCCTTGGAAGCTGTCGCAATTATAACCATAAATTCGTATAGGTTATACAGGAATTATGATTGTAACTATACATGCGCCATTTTTCGGCGTCAATGCGCATTCTAATAAAGTTTTTCCATCATAAAATAGAAAGAATTTATAACGAGGCTGACTCAAGCAAATACTTGGGGGAGAGAGTCTCACACTATTTTTCCTGCCAGGAGGTTTACGTAATGGGGGGCCTGCACGTTTATTTGCGCGATCGTGCCGAGCGAACGCCTGATGCGGAGGCAGTCGTTTCCGGCGACAAACGTTTTACTTATCAAGCTTTTTTTGAGCGTGTAAACCAGCTTTCGATGTATTTGCAATCGATTGGAGTGCAAAAAGGAGACCGTGTCGGAATCCTGTGCAAAAACAATCACCCCTTCCCGACGATTCTGTTCGCCGTCTTGCAGGCAGGAGCGGTGGCGATGCCGATCAACTGGCGACTTACCGCCTACGAAATGGAAGGAATCATTCAGACAGGAGCTCCCAAGGTTTTATTTTACGACGAGGAATTTGCCCATTCTCTGTCTCATGTCAAAGGAATGATCGAGTTTGCGATCGCTGTCGAGGCAGGCGGCGAGCTGACCGATGCTTTCGCTTCTATTTTTGAAAATTCTCCTCCTCCCGAGCCCCCTGCCGTTCCCGTTTCGGATGAAGATCTCGCTTTGATTCTGTTCACCTCGGGAACGACCGGGATTTCCAAGGGCTGCATGATTTCCCACGGATGCTACGACGCTTATTTGCGGTGCATTGATCCCGATCTGCGTTCCGGCTTCCGCTTTCTGGCCGTTCATCCGCTCTTTCACATGAGCAGTACGTCCATGATCCTGTTCAACGTCTACCTGGGAAATACGATGGTGTTTCTCGACGACGACGCTCCGGTTTCGATCCTGAAGACAATCGAAAAGGAAAAGATCAATGCGATGTTTGCCTTTCCTTCCGTATACACCTATCTGCTGGAGGAGATCAGGCAAAATACGTGGGACCTCTCCTCTCTTGTCCACGTGGCATCGGGAGGCACGCGTGTTCCTGCCTCCCTCATCCGGAGCTATGCCGAACTGGGGATCCCGATGGGGCAAGGATACGGAAGCACGGAGGCATCCTTCGTCAGTCACTGGAATTTGCAAATGGGGCTGGATACGGCAGAATCCGTGGGCAAGCTCTTTCCCGGCGTCCAGCTGAAGATCGTCCATCCCGACACAGGCGAAGAGCTGCCGCCGGGACAAACAGGAGAACTGATGGTGAAAAGCCCCTATATTTTCAAGGGCTATCTCAACAATCCGGAAGCTACACAAAAGGTTTTAATCGACGGCTGGGTACGTATGGGCGATGCCGGCAGACTCGACGAAAACGGGTTTTTGTACATCTCCGGACGGTACAAGGAGATGATTCTCTACGGGGGAGACAATGTATACCCGGCTGAAATCGAAGAAGTGATTCACCAGATCGAGGGCGTGATGGAAGTGGCCGTCATCGGAGTCCCGCATGAGACGATGGGCGAGGCGCCCCGGGCGTACGTAATCAAAAGCGGAAACAGTCCGCTGACGGAGTCGGACATCGTTCGCGCTTGCAAGGAAAAGCTGGCGGAATACAAAATCCCCGAGGTGGTGTTTGTCGCTGACCTCCCTAAAAACGGATTGGGAAAAGTCATGAAGCATGTGTTGCGGGAGCAAGCCCTGTCCGAAATGCCAGTACGTTCCACCTGACGAAAAAACCGTCCCAGACTTTAGAGTGGGACGGTTTTTCACTATGGCAAGCAAACCATATTGGACGTGTGCCTCTCCCGGCCCGCATTGCAGCGCTCCATGGCGGCAGTCGGGCCAAATGGAGCGGTCTCTTCCGGCCTTGCCTGTATATTAATCAGGTATCGGAAAATGGACATAAAACGTACTGCCTTCTTTGCTTGTCTCCACATCAATTCGCGCCTGATGCCGGTTTGCGATGCTGTAGCAAACAGCCAGCCCCAAGCCGGTGCCTTCCGCCTTTGTCGTAAAGAACGGAGTCCAGATTTTGTCCAAAAGGTCTTTCGTGATTCCAGGTCCTTGATCCGCGACTTCCAAAACAGCTTCTCTGCCCTGCACATATGTCTTGATGGTCAAGGTGCCGCCACGCTCCATCGCTTCGAGCCCGTTCAATGCCAGATTGAGGAAAAGCTGGCGAATTTCTTTGCCATCCAAATAAAGCTCGGGACAATCCTCCAGCATCGTCTGCATGTTTTTTCCGCTCAGAGCCGCTTCCGCCTGAACGAGCGGCAGCAGCGGTTCAATCGTATGGAACAAATGCTGCTTTTTCAGATCGCTTGTCTTGTTTTTGGCGAGAGTAAGAAATTCGGTAATGATCGTATTGGCACGATCCAGCTCGGTAATCATAATATCGACGTATTGGAGCGACCCTTTCTCCTGATTTCCTTTTTCCAACTGCAAAAATCCCCGGACAGTCGTCATCGGATTGCGGATCTCGTGGGCAATCCCGGCTGCCATCTCGCCGATCAGATGCAAGCGATCCAGGCGAGCGATCTCTTTTTCCAAATAGACTCTCTCGGTAATATCGGTGACCACGCTAAGGATGCACCGTTCACCCTGAATTTTGATCGTCTCGGTAGACAACAATCCTTCCCGGATGTCACCCGTTCTTGTCATGTACGTAATTTTTTCGTTTCGGATCGCGTCCTCCAGATCGATGGCCCGCTCCCGTTTGCGCAAGTCCCCCGCCAAAACGAGCCGGTCTTCAGAGACATTCTTTACTTCCTGATAATCATAGCCGGTGTAAGCCAGCCAGCTCTTGTTGACATCGATATATCTGCGGTCCTCGCATGACCGGATCGCGATCAGACAGGGGCTCGACTGGAAAATCTTCTGAAACAGCTCCTGCGAGAGCACCAGTTCCTGTGTCCGTTCGCTCACCAGTGCCTCCAGGTGCTGGTAATGCTGTTTCCGCTCAATCTCCAGCTGCTTTCTCTCCGTAATATCCCGAATCGAACAAACGTAGACGTGCTTCTGCTGAATCGTCGCCTTCCTGATCTGCACATCAACCGGAAAGACACTTTTATCCTTCCTGCCGGCAACAGTTTCCACGATATTGTCTACCGGAATCTCATCGGCCCCTCCGAGAGCGGATAGCAAAAGGCCGATCGGCTTTCCGACAACCTCCTCCACCCGATAGCCAAACATGCTCTCGATGATCGGGTTTGCAGATAAAACAATCCTCTCCTGATCAAAGGTAAGAATGGTGTCGGCAGACGTTTCGACGATCGTCCGGGAAAGCGCTTCGCTTTTTTGCAGCTCCAGCATGGTGTGCTGGTGGCTCTTGTTCGCTTCCTGCAGCTCCAGCGTGCGAATGCGGAGCATTTCCCGCTGGTACTCGATCTGCTTCTGCTTCCGGTACAATTGGATAAATCCTTCTACCTTCATGCGCAAAGTGTCCGGGTGAAACGGCTTGAAAATGTAGTCAATCGCTCCTGCTTCGTATCCTTGGACGACGTGCTCGGTCGCCTTGCTGATCGCCGTGATGAACAAGATGGGAATATGCCTCGACAGCTCCCGCTGCTTGATCAGCTTCGCTGTCTCAAAGCCGTTTATCCCCGGCATCTGCACATCGAGAAGGATGCAGGCAAAGTCCTCCTTCAGTACCCAGCGAAGCGCCTCTTCTCCGGACTGGACAGAGATGAGATGATACCTGGGAGAATCAAGCACGGCCTCCAGCGACAGCAAGTTCTCTCTCCGATCATCCACGAGCAGGATATTCACCTTGTCTTCCGGCTCCCCCGCTCCCTCACTTTGCTTGACAAGCATGCTTGCAAAAGGGTCATGGCAATTTGCGATAAAGCTTTTCCGTTCCGAAAACTTCCTCGTAGCAGTTCGCATGGGTTGTAAATACAACTCCTTCCTTATCCCCAAGACCGAGAAAACCATTGGCGCAAAGGCTTTCATAAAATAACTTGTGAACGTGGTTCTGAAGAGTCTCATTGAAATAGATCATGACATTGCGGCAAATAATGACGTGGAACTCATTGAAGGAACGGTCCGTAACCAAATTGTGCTGGGCAAATACCATGTTATCCATCAAAAAGGGCTTAAACTGGACGGAACCATTGATCACGTTGTAGTATTCGGAAAAAGCCCGCTTCCCCCCGGCACGCATATAGTTTTTTGTGTACTGCTGCATTTTTTGTATCGGAAAGATGCCTTTTTTCGCTTTTTGCAGCACCTTTTCATTGATGTCGGTTCCATACAGCCTCGTTTTCGGCAACAGTCCTTCTTCATGCAGCAGAATGGCCATCGAAAAAACCTCTTGTCCGGTAGAGCAGCCAGCATGCCATATTCGAATAAACGGAAGTCTCCGCAGCTCAGGCACAATTTTTTGCCGAAATGCGAGAAAAAAGAGCGGATCGCGAAACATCTCCGTGACGTTAATCGAAAAGTCCGATAACAGCTTATCCATCATCTTCGGGTCATGCAGCACCTTTTCTTGCAGGGCTGAGATCGTGGGGACTTGTTCGATCCGTATCCGGTGCCAAATCCGGCGCCGGATCGATGAGTAGTTGTAATTTCGGAAATCGTATCCATACTGACGGTATATTCCCTCCAGCAGCAGGTTGATCTCGATCTTCTCCAATTCTTCAAATTCGTCTGGTTTCAGATCCGGATGACTTTCGCCAAGAATGGATACTCACTCCTTTCCTTCCATTGGACTGTACAGCCATACTCGCATAAGCGAGATCAGCTGTTCCATTTCAACTGGCTTGCTGATGTAGTCGGAAGCCCCTGCTTCGATGCATCTTTCCCTGTCGTGCTTCATCGCCTTGGCTGTCAGGGCGATGATCGGGAGCTTCTCCATCGAAGGCATTCTGCGGATCGCTTCGATAGCTTCATACCCGTCCATTTCCGGCATCATGATATCCATCAGCACGATGTCGACGTCGGGATTGTCCTCCAGAGCCTGGATGCCTTCCCTTCCATTTTCCGCATAGATGACCGTCATTTTGCGCTCTTCCAAAGCGGCGGTCAACGCAAATATATTTCGCATGTCATCGTCGACCACCAGTGCCTTTTTCCCGATCAGCCCTTCGCCATCAACACTGACAGGCGGCTGATCCTCCGCCGCGGTCATCCCCGCCGCGACTGGCGGCAGGGAATAGGGGTCGGAGCCGGTACTGATTTGCTCCTCAATCGGCAGATACAGGGTAAACGTGCTTCCCATCCCTTCGACGCTCTCCACCTGGATGAAGCCGCCCAACAGCTTGGCCATCTCCCGGCTGATCGAAAGTCCCAACCCCGTCCCTCCATACTTGCGGCTGGTGGTACCGTCAGCTTGTTGAAACGCTTCAAAAATAATTTCCTGTTTTTCCGCAGGTATGCCGATTCCCGTGTCTTGTACCGCGATGGAGACGTACGCAATGTCGTCGATTTCCTCCCGCGATAGCTTGAGGCGAATCTCGCCTTGAGACGTAAATTTAAACGCATTGGACAGCAGGTTGGTGATGATTTGCTGCAGGCGCTGCTCATCGGCCCATAGTTTGTCTGGCACATCGTCAGCAATCTCTACGGAAAACCCGAGTCCTTTTTGAATGGCGAGCGGCCGAAAACCGCGTTCGGCATAAATGGCAATCGACTTGATCGACACCTCGCCTCTGTTGATCTCCATTTTTCCCGATTCGACCTTGGTCAGGTCCAGAATTTCGTTGATCAAGGTAAGCAGGTTTTTCCCTGAGGTAAAAATGGTGGTGGCATATTCCACCTGCTTGTCTGTCAAGTTTTTCTCCTTGTTCTCGGACAGGATTTGCGACAGGATCAGCAGGCTGTTTAAAGGCGTTCGCAGCTCATGGGACATGTTGGCGAGGAATTCGGACTTGTACCGTGATGCCTTTTGTACCTGCTCGGCCTGCTTCTCCAGCTCTTCCTTCACCTTCTCCAGCTCTCTGGCTTTCAACTCGGAATTTTTGTACTGTTCCTCCAGCTTTTCGTTGATGCTGCGCAGCTCTTCCTGCTGCAGCTGCAGCTCCTCGGACTGGCTTTGCAACTCTTCTGTCAACGTCTGTGACTCCTTCAGCAGCTTGCGGACCTGCATGTGAACAAAAATACTGTTGATGGCGGTTCCCATCGTACCGGCGACTTCCTCCAGCAGATTTCTTTGCAGCTCCGTAAACGGGAGAAACGAAGCGAGCTCGAGAACAGCCAGCACTTGTCCTTCGTGTGAGACCGGCACCAGGATGAGCGAACTGGGGGCCGAGCTGCCCAGTCCGGATGAAATCTTCACGTAATGCTCCGGCAGCTTGGAGATCTGGATGACCTTATTCTCCACTGCGCACTGCCCTACCAGCCCTTCGCCTTCCTCAAAAGCAAGGCTCCCGATTTCTTGTGAATCCCTCGCGAAAGTGCCCGCCTTTACAAAACGCCAATGATCGGACTGTCCTTCCCTGATGTAAAATACGCCGTAACTCGCTCCGACCAAGGGGGTAAGCTTCCGAATCAACAGCTCCGCCAGCTTATTGATGTCGTGCACGCCTTGATAGGTGGCTGTGATATCGGCGAGCTGTGTCTTCAGCCAGCTGTGCTCCTGCATGGCCAACGTGAATTCTTTTTCCTGCTCGGCATGCTCTTCCAGCGTCTGGGCCATTTCATTAAAAGCTCTGGCTATGTCTCCGATCTCATCCCGACTCGTGACGGGAATGCGCGGGAACTTGTCCGTTGACCTGTACCCGACTGACGAAATAATGGAAGTGATTCCCGTCAGATTTTTGCTGATCCCTCGTATGACCCAGGCCGTTACAGCGCTCCCCGACAGCAGTCCGAAGATCATCAGGTAAAAGGATAGCTTTTTGATAAACTCGTACTGTTCCATGGAGCGGTCGTAAGCGTCGTCCAGGAGCGATTCCTGCAGGGCCTTTACGTTGTCGATCATATGGAATAGCTCGTCCTTCTGACCTTTCATATCAGCGTTGATCAGGGCGATCGCCTCTGTTTTCTGTCCGGCTTCTGCCAGTTCGCTGATCCTTCTGGACAATTGCGTATAGATTTGATATTCGGATGCAATTTGGCTCAGCAATACCTTTGTACGGTCATGTTCCGTTTTTTGCGTGAGGACATCGAATGCGGCGGACGCTTTGCTAATCGATTCTTCCAAAGCCCGCTTGTCTTTATTAAT
This sequence comes from Brevibacillus sp. FSL K6-6036, assembly GCF_037964015.1. Classification (NCBI taxonomy): domain Bacteria; kingdom Bacillati; phylum Bacillota; class Bacilli; order Caryophanales; family Paenibacillaceae; genus Brevibacillus; species Brevibacillus sp. FSL K6-6036. The sequence goes on along the minus strand of NZ_CP150173.1, from coordinate 828,873 downwards.
GCTCTGCGGCGTTTCATCGATGACGATCCCGGCTACCAGTCTGCTCATGTTGTTGACATGATTTTGCATATTATTGGCCGCTTTCAGCTTCATGTACCTGTCATCGACTATCTCATTGATGTTTTGAGTCAGGTGTGTCAGCGCATTGGAAATGGTGCCCAAAAGCACCAGCATGAGCACTAGCAAGAAGCCAAAGCCAATCAGCAGCTTCGTTTTATATTTCATGGAAGGTTCCTCTCTTCCTCGAAATGTGTAAAGGTTTTGACAATTTTCTATTCTTCTCTATCACATTAGTGAATCCTTCCAGTCCTTTCAATTCTTCTCGTTTTTTTGTTTCGCAATCCGAAATTGTGCATAAAAAAAGCCAGTTGGTTTCCCAACTGACCTTGTCAAACTTTATTTTGTTCCTTATACGCCCATTTTTCTGCGCTGATTGCTGATTTTCTTTGTTTGCTGGCTCTTCATCATTTGATTGCCCGCCGCTTGATGCTTCTGTTGGCCTTTCGCACCTTGCTGCGCTTGCTTCTTCTGCTCCAGCATGCGCTTTGCGGCTTCGGCCAGACTTACCTTTTTCACTTCTTCTCCTGCTCCGGCAACGCTCGATTTGTCGTTTTGCTCCATCTACTTTTCACCTCAAGGTTCTTGTGCCATATGTCTGAAATTTTACCATCTCCGGGGTAAAAGTTCCAGCCATGTTGCCCTGAGATTGAGCGGATTTTACAATAGCCGCTACTTTAATGACCGGTGCAGGAACGATTTTGTCCGCTCGTGTTTGGCATTGTGGAACAGCTCGTCCGGCGAGCCCGATTCGACGATCTCGCCGTTGTCCATGAAGACGATTTTGTCCGCCACCTCTTTGGCAAAGCCCATTTCGTGCGTGACCACGACCATCGTCATATGTTCCTCGGCCAACTGCTTGATCACCTGCAGCACCTCGCCTGTCAGCTCGGGATCGAGGGCGGAAGTCGGCTCATCAAACAACATGATGGCCGGATTCATCATCAGCGCCCGGGCGATCGCCACCCGCTGCTTTTGGCCGCCTGACAGCTTGGCCGGATACGCCTCTTTCTTGTCGGTCAGGCCTACCTTCCGCAGGAGCTCATCCCTTTTGCGGCGACTCTCTTCTGCCGGCTCTCCCCTCACAAGCCGGGGAGCCAGCTCAAGATTCTCCTGTACCGTCAGATGGGGAAAGAGGTGAAAGTGCTGAAATACCATCCCCATTTTCGATGTGATGCGCTTGATCCCCTGAGGATTTGCATAAACGCCGTCCTTTACGAGGTACTCGCCTTCCACAGCGATGCTCCCGCCGTTCACCTGCTCCAGGTTCACAAGGCTTCTGAGCATGGTGCTCTTGCCCGAGCCGGACGGACCGATCACAGCGACGACCTCGCCTTTGCCGACCTCAAAGGTAACATCCTTCAGCACATCCAGCGTACCGAATGATTTTTTCAAATTGGTTACTTCGATGATCCCCATTCGTCTCCAGTCCCTTACTCAAATTTGAACCGTCGCTCCAGCGATTTGAAAAACAGTGTCAATACGAAAGCCATGAGCAAATAGATAATGCCGGCTATGAAAAAGGGAGCGATGGTAAAGTCGCGGTTGACGGCGGTCTGCGCGAAATAGAGCAGCTCGGGCACAGCCACGGCATACAAAAGCGCCGTATCCTTGACCAGCGTAATCGACTCGTTGGCGATCGCCGGCAGTGCGACGCGAACCATCTGCGGAACAATAATCTTGGTAGTGGTTTGCCATCTGTTCAAGCCGAGCACCTGGGCAGCCTCATACTGCCCCTTGTCAATCGCCAGCAGCCCGCCTCTGAAAATCTCGGCAAAATAGGCCGCGTAGTTCAGGATGAAGCCGAGACAAGCGGCGACGAAGCGATCCATGACGAGGTAGTCGCCGATGACGGGAATGATCGGCAGCCCGAAGCAGATGAACAGCAGTTGCAACAGCAGCGGCGTTCCTCTGACCACGTATATATACGTGTGGGCAAACCAGGCAAGCGGCTTGCTCTTGCTGTTTGCCATGAGCGTCAGTACAAAGCCGAGCGGCAAAGACGCGATGATCGCGATGAAGAACAGCAAAACCGTCATCTGTGCCCCTTCCAGCATCGGCACCGTAATATTGATTAGATAATCGATGTTCATCTTTGATTGGCTCCTTGCGATACGCAGCCCGCCTTCTTTTTCCCTTCAAGAAACATGACTGCGCGAAATCTTCCGTTCGTACAAATGGCAAAACCGGATTTGAAAAACAATCCGGTTTCCCTATTATTTTAAAACCTTGTCCTCGCCAAACCACTTCTCGGAAATCTTTGCCGCCGTACCGTCCTGGTTCATGGCATCGAGCGCTTTTTGAAGCTGCTCCAGCAGCTGTTCGTTTCCTTTTTTCACGCCGACTCCGTACTCTTCAGGCGCCAGGCTTTCATCCAGCAGTTTGAAGGTGTCTTTTTCCTTGGCCATGTAATAGCGCGCCACCACTTCGTCGATGACGACCGCATCGACGCGGCCGATCTTCAAATCGCTCAGCGCCAGTACATTGTCTTTGAATTCCGTGACGCTGTTCAGCTTGTCCTTAATCGCGCTTGCATTCAGCGCATCGGCGGCAGAAGACTGGGCCTGCAGGCCGACCTTTTTCCCTGTCAGGTCGTCCAGCTTGCTGATATCGGATTTCGCCAGAACCGCTACCACCTGCGCATTTTTCAGATAAGGCTTGGTGAACAGCACCTTTTGTTTTCGCTCGTCCGTAATTGTATATCCATTCCAGATCAGATCAATGCGTCCGCTGTTCAACTCTGATTCCTTCGCATTCCAATCAATCGGCTGGAAGGTCGCCTTGTAGCCCATCTTTTCTGCTGCCGCCCGCGCGTAATCAATATCAAAGCCGACAATCTCGTTTTTCTCATCGCGGAAACCCATCGGCGCAAACTTGTCGTCAATCCCGATCACCAACGTCTTGTCGTCCCCATTGGCGGAATTGGCGCCGGAACATCCGGTGATCAGCGAGAGGATGATCCCGCATGCCAGCCACAGTGCTCCTATTTTCTTCATCTTGTATACCCCCTGAATAATGGACCGTGTTTAGTAGTTATAAACATTTTTAAGTGCTTCACGTTTAAGAGTGTATACTTTATTACGGTAAATTGCTAATTCGATAATATACTAAAATATCTTCTTTTTGCTGTTTTAGTTCTATCATTCTCGTGATTTCTTCCGTTTTCTTTTGTTTTCACCTTTATTGAACTCCTTAAAGGAAAAACTCCCCCATTGATTTACAAGGGAGGAGATGCATTTGCTATTTGTGATTGTGGTTCGACTATCGCCATGCAGCACCGGCCGACAGCTTCTTGCCGGAAAAAAGCAAACAGGCCCGTTACCCGGAAACCTCCTTGGCAAAAGCCAAAGCGCTGCTTGAGGAAGCGGAGCGAGCACGGATCATCGACCGAATCGAGCAGCTGATCCGGGATGAAAACTGGCTCCTGTACGGCTTTCACAAGCAGAAAGAAGCACGCTATCACCCTGCACTGAAAGGATTGTCCATTGAGTCGTTCAGCTGGGTAGACTTTTCGAAATTGTGGATCAAGCGTTGAGGGAGTTGTGGCTTTGCATAGGATAAAAGAACTTTATAAAATTTTACAAATTATGAGAAATGTGCTATTTTCATAAATGGGAAAAATCAGGAAATCAAAAGGTATAATCGGAAGGTGAAAGTATCATGGGGGACAGTGTAGGCGTACTTCACTATACGACCATCGGTGATATGATAAAGAGATACCGTGAACGGGAACAACTGACTATCACACAACTTGCCAATCTATCCGGAGTTCACAAAGGTGTAATTTCAAAAATAGAATTGGGCGACACGAAACGCCCTGAACTCAGAACGATCAAACCCATTGCAAATGTTCTGGGAATCCCCTTTCCGGAAATAGTCGAGCAATACATCGAAGTAGAGCGGCGGGTCGATGTGCTACGTGAGCTTTTATTGGAGGTCATTCGTTTTTCGAACCAGACATTGATTTCAAAGGTGGCTCTGAAACTCCTCGAATCGCCTCTAGAAGATACTAATACTGCAATTGAGCAACTGTACGATCTAGCTGATACCCTTACCGATACTGACTCGAAATTAGCGCTGTTTAAATTGATTGTGAGATACTCTCGCGAACGAGGAATCCCTCTATTTATTGCAAAGGGATTGCTGCAAACCTATATGATCGAGCGCCTTGATCTGAAGCGCATGGACGAATCCTATAAAGATGGAGAAGAGATATTACATTATATTGAGTTTCTTTCCAAAGAACAAAAAATTAATTATTACTTCAGAATGGCGCTCCAAGCCTTTGCAATCAAAAAATACAAGCAATGTATCAAATTATGCGAATCGGGTCTTGCACTGGAAACGAATGATACTGAGCTCAAAGCTAGAGCTTATCTGGCTATGATCAACTCCTACTACTTCCTGGATCAATTTGATGCCGTAGAAAAACATCTGGATGTATTTGAAAAATTTGAGTACGACTTTGTTAGCGACTCGACCAAGATCAATCGTGCCGCTACCAAGGTAAGAAAGAAAGAGTATGACGAAGCGATCCCAATGTTGAAAACGTACTTGTGGGAGCTGGCACAAGAAAACAGAATCCATATGGCGAACGAGTTGCTTGATATTTATTTAGAGACCGGAAACTTGGATAAAATCACCGAGTTAATAAAAAAAGAGAAGGACCTACTGCCAAGAAAAGTAGAGACACCCTACAAGCATTTGTCACTAGGGATATATTACCAGAGAAAAGGCTCCTACCAGGTACAAACCGGATTGATTCCCGAAGGAATGGAAAGCTTCATCAAAAGCCTACGAGCATACGGAGAGATTCATGCGCTTGAGGAGATCATGAAATGCATAAATGACATCTTCTCCTTTTTCTCGAAAAATTCCATATCTATTGACATTCAATATGTCACGGAACTAAGCAATGTGTATAATAGTATTACAGGTAAAATTAGGAAGTAGGGAGGAAAGTGAAATGAAAAAAGCACTGATGACTATGTTCTTATCTCTAGCCCTGATGGTAACGGTAGGCTCGTTCACCGCGGGGAAAATTGTCGTTTCCCCTCCTGCCAATTCTGCACCGATTGTTAAAAATGTAGCAGACCCAGGTTATTAATGCGAAACAGTTTTTAGACGAAACGATTGTCGAATGTTCCGTAGAATGTAGGTAAAACTCCCTCGGTGTACCAATAACTGAGGGAGTTTTACTTTATTTTTATATATAGGGTAGAAACCGGGAAAGTAGACGAGAATTGTTGTCCCTCTTCCTGCTAATGTAGTACCGATTGTTGGGCGGCACCTAGGTTATTCATTCAACTATCTTTTTACGGAACGCTTGTCAATGCGTTCCTTTTTGATTTACTCCCTTGTAGATTCTCGTCGAATATTGTAAACAATCACCCATCTCCAATTTTTGTAAATAAATGTGCGACGGCTTGTATACTGGCAAAGAAGATGCATTTATTTCTGTAAAGGGGATGATCCTATGACCGCTCGATGTATCAATGAAAAAATGAAAGAGACATTCCTCATTTCGCCACGCAGAAAAGAAACGTCTCATTTTGTTGCAAGTTTAACCAAATTAGCGAGATGAAAACAGGCAAAACCTCCAAATCTAAAACTGTAAAGAGTGACGATATGGATACAACAGATGAAGTAAAGATTAGTAAAATCATTGAGGACTTAAAAAAACAACTGCTTCATTTGGTCAAAAACAAGGGACTTCAGGATGAAGCCGTCATTGAACTGAGTCAGAAGTTGGACAAATACATCGTGCTGGCTCAACGCAACATGAAAAAGTACAGCCGTCGCTGAAAACTCCCAACCTGCTCCATCACCGGATTGAAAACAGACTGGGAGTTTTTCATCCATTCTTCTGATTAACTTATGAGTTTATATTCCATTGGCCGGGATGTTTTTTCCGTAAAAAATCTCATCCATCTCGATTGTCAAACGATTGGTTATTTCCTCCTGTTGCCGCTCGCTCAACTGCTCCTTTGTCCGTCCGAACAGGTAGTTGTTCAGGTCAAAATTTTTCAGCTTGCATTTTGTATGAAAAATATTCTCCTGGTACACGTTGACGTCGATCATGTGGTACAAGCTTTTTACTTCATCCGGTATGTAATTTTGGATCGAGCTGATGTCGTGATCAATAAACAGCTTGTGGCCGCAAATATCTCTCGTAAAGCCTCTTACGCGGTAATCAATCGTCATGATGTCCGTATCAAACGAGTGGATCAGATAGTTGAGCGCCTTCAACGGCGAGATTTCCCCACAGGTAGATACGTCAATATCGGCGCGAAATGTGCTGATCCCCTCATCCGGGTGGTACTCCGGGTACGTATGAACGGTAATATGGCTCTTGTCCAGCGACATGACGACAGATTCAGGGAGGGGGCCCGGCGATTCCTCGAATGACTCCTCAGGGACTTCTACGACAGGGCCTTCCGATACAAGAAAAGTCACACTCGCTCCCTGGGGAACATAATCCTGTTTTGCGATATTCAAAACGTGGGCCCCGATAATCTCTGCTACGTTGTTCAAAATCGTCGTTAGCCGGTCGGCATTGTACTGCTCATCGATATACGCCAGATAGGCTTCGCGCTCTTCTTTCGTTTCTGTATAGCAAATATCGTACATGTTGAAGCTCAACGACTTGGTGAGATTGTTGAAGCCATGCAAAGTAACGCGCTGCTCAGGTGTCAGATTCATGTTTTTGCTCCTTTGACTGATCTGATGGCTGCGGTTGATATTCCGTCCAGATTGTGGCCATTGCTGTCTGCCGAAAAAACACATTATTTGGTAGGATACCCCGCCTTACCATGAAAATACCACGATCAGCATGTATGGAGAAAAACCGTACCGGTCTGGTGTCTTTAATGCCTGCTTTATCGGAATCTCCTGCGCCTGACAAGAAACGCCGTAAATGTCATCAGGGAAGGGACAGCCAAAGCAAAGCACAGTGTCGCCAGAACGAGAAACACATTTGACAACAGTGTAATCCCCTGCGCTTCGACAATCTGACGGTAGATCAGGTGGAAAACGATACTGAAAATGACGAAAACCGCAGCGAGCATCCTCCAGACACCGATTACCCGATTGTACTTTTCATACATCGTGTTTTTATCCGAGTAAATCGGCACTGTTCCGGGAGGCGCTGAAAAGATATGAAGTTTCCCTTGCGTGCAAACGTGGGACCAGCCGCCCGCTTCGAACAGCTCAAAGTACTCGTTCTGTTCTGACGGCTTGAGTTCATGGACGTCCAGGCTGTATTGCAGTTTTTGCGCTTCACCCTTCCGGAGCCTGTACCCCAAGAAGGCAAATGATTCAAGCAGCCACCCCTGCTCAGCCATTTCGCCAAGCTTTTTCATTTCCTTTTCCTCGGCAAATGCGAGGCCCATCGAACTCATGTAGCGCGTTTTGCCTGTCCTATTCATGATTGATCCCCTCCGTCGCTGATTTCCATGCTGCTTTCCCGTGATCCACCATCCTGGAACGCCGGTTGATCTCGCCTTCGATGATGGTCCTTCCCTTTTCTGTGGCAGTGTAGGTTTTTCGCCGTTCGTCCTCGCCTTCGCCGAGAACGATGTAGCCTGCTTCCTGCATTTTTTTTATCAGCGTATACAGGGTCGCCGGTCCGATCGTAACCTCTCCCTCTGTCAGCTCCTCCACGTATTTCATAATGCCGTAACCATGCCTGGGAGTGAGCAGGGACAACAGGATATAGTAAGCAGAGTCGGTAAGCTGCTCTGTGGCAAACGTATTATTCCGGGACAAGAAAGCACCTCCTATCGTATATCCATTTTCAATGCATCCATTCAGGATATATCCATTAACGATATAGTAAACCACCGTTTTTTCTTTGTCAATGGACGCCTTGCCAAAAAAAGAAGACACCGGCTCCCGCTCCGGTGTCTGGTCCATACCGTATTCATGAAATATCCGCTTTGGCCGGTTATTTAAACCAGCCCTTCTCCTTGAAATGCATAATCGCTTCGATCCGGTTGCTGACCCCCAGCTTATCCAGGATGACGGAGATGTAATTGCGGACCGTCCCTGTTGTCAGGTACAACTGGCTCGCGATTTGCTTCGTATTTTTGCCGTCGGCGATCAGCAGCAGGACTTCCTTTTCACGCTCGGTCAACGGATTTTCCTGACCGTACGCCTCATCCATCAGCTCCGGCGCGTAGATGCGTCTGCCCGCCATGATGCTGCGGATCGAGCTGGCCAGCTCCTCGCTGGGACTGTCTTTCAGCAGATAGCCGTCCGCTCCCGCTTTTAATGCACGCTCAAAATATCCGGCTCTGGCAAACGTGGTGAGGATCATGACCTTGCAGCCGGATGTCTTCAGCTCCTCCGCCGCATCCAGCCCGCTCTTCACCGGCATCTCAATATCCATGATGCAAATATCCGGCTGATGCTGATGGACGAGCTTCACAGCGTCCTCGCCATTGCTGGCTCTGCCAACGACCTTCATATCCTCTTCCAAATCGAGCAGGGACGCAAGAGCACCCAACAGCATCCGCTGGTCCTCGGCAATGACGATCCGAATCATATCCCCGCCTCCTTTTCCGGTTGTTTGAAGACGTTTGGCACACGCAGGACGATCGTCGTCCCGCCGTCTGAAACAATTTCCATGCTCCCGTTTACGAATTCGAGCCGCTCCCGCATGCCCCGCAGACCGTTTCCGCGGTAGCAAGCCGACTCGTCGGCGATGCCGATCCCGTCGTCCTTCACTTTGACCACAAGATCGGTCCGCGATGGCTCGATTACGACCGAACAGGCTGACGCACTGCTGTGCTTTACCACATTCGTCGCTGCCTCCTTTATGCACATCGAGAGCACCGTCTCGGTCATCAGGGAGGTTTTCGTCAAGTTGGGGTCGCCCTCTAGCTGAAAATCAATTTGGGCCGCTTCGAGAATCTGCTTGATGCGAAACATCTCTTCCTCAAGCCGCGTACCGCGCATCTGGGTTACCATTTCCCTGACTTCCTTCAATGCGATCCGCGCCGTCTGGCGAACTTCATTGATTTCAACTTTCGCCCGGTCCGGGTCCTTGCTGATCAGCTTGCCCGCCAGATCGCATTTCAACCCGATCAAAGAGAGCTTCTGTCCAAGCGTATCGTGCAGATCGCGTGCGATCCTCTGGCGTTCCTCCAGCTTGACCAGCTCCGATATCCGCTTATTGGCGTCCTCCAGCTGTCCCTCCAGCTTTTCCCGCTTGTTCCGGTTGTAGGTGGTGACGGGAAGGAGGATCACGGCGATCATGCTGACAAGCACAAACGGCAACTGGTTGATCATCTGCGCGTTTTTCATGATAAACCCGAGATTGATCGTGACCACGGTACTGACGAGATGAATCGAGTACAGCGTATAAAAACCGACCTTGTTCTGAATATTCCCGATAAAAAACGCCAGGAACAGCGAGAAATATACATAGCCAAACAGCAGCGTCATCGTGATGGAAATGATGATTTGCACACTCGTCCAGAAGTAGATCAGCCATCCCTTGGAGAGAAACGAAAACACGTAGCAGACAAAGAACACGAGAATCATCACAATTCCGCTCACAACCTCAAGTGTAGAGGAGGAGCGGAAGATGAAATAGAACGGAAGGATATAAAAGACGACCCACACATAAGGGCTAAGACCGGTGTTTTTGTGAAGAATTTGATACCACTTCTGCATGATCGCCCACCTTTTCCACTACACTGTCTACATTAAGTGTATATGAAGAGAAAGGTTTTCGCAGGTTTATTTTCCTTCCAGACTGGGACTTCTTCTTGGCAACGGCTCTGGAGCAGATCCTGTTTTATCCAGCAAGTCCTTGATCTCCTTAAAGCTGACAAACGCCTTGTTGCGCTCATCCCACAGCCGGAACTGAAGCGATTTCAAGCTGGTGGCAAGTGTAATCGTTGTGGCCTTTTGCAGCGGAGGCGTGGCATTATGCGCCTTCTCCAGATTGTAGTTCGGAACTTTCGGACTTAAATGATGGACGTGGTGAAACCCGATGTTTCCCGTGATCCATTGCAATGGCTTGGGCAGCTTGTAATAGGAGCTCCCCTCCACGGCCGCTTTCACGTAGCTCCACTCTTCCTCGTTTTCAAAGTAGGAATCCTCGAATTGATGCTGCACGTAAAACAGCCAGATGCCGAGCAGGCCGGAGATGAAGAAGATCGGGCCTTGGATGAGCAGAAACGCTTGCCAGCCCACCGCCCAAATCATCAGTGCATACAGCGCGATGATGGCAACATTGGTCAAATACGTGTTCATCCGTTCCTTGGCTCTCGCTCCTTTGCGGTTAAAACGGTACTGGAGCACGAAGACGTAGATCGGACCGAGCCCAAACATGACAAACGGATTGCGGTAGATCCGATAAGCGATCCGGAGCCACAGCGGGGACGATAGGTATTCTTCGACGGTGAGAATCCAGATGTCGCCGACACCCCGTTTGTCGAGGTTGCTGCTCGTCGCATGGTGGATCGAATGACTATGCTTCCACTGCTCATACGGACAGAGCGTGATCACACCTGTAATGGTGCCAAGTATATCGTTCGCCAGGCGATTCTTGAAGAACGACTGGTGACAACAGTCATGAAAGATAATGAACGTCCGAATTACAAATCCGGCAGCGATAATCAAAAGAGGAAGCGTCAGCCAATACGAAACGGCCAGGCTTTGATACGCTGCGAACCATAACAACAAAAAAGGAACCAGGGTGTTGAAAAGCTGTCTGATACTCGACTTCGTATCGTTCTTCTCATAGGGGGCGACATTCTTTTTCAGAGTAGCTATGTTGGATTCGTGCATTGCGTATTGCCTCCTCGATTTGACGCTTAGAAAACGTTCAGGAACGTAGGGCGCAAATTTTTCTTACTTTCATTATAGAAAGCGCATCCTGTTCACTGTAGTCATAAACGTCAACTTGAGGATATGACATTTGTCATGGTTTTTCAGATTTTATTTCCTGTTGTGGAATTAATTGCTGGTTTGCGGTTTTGAGCAGAGCCGTTCCTTTTTATTTTTGAGCGAGAAAGCATGCATGACGAAGAGACGCTTGTCTATTTCAGCCTTGTCTGTTCAATGGAGAAGGTATCTGCGCCATGGCTGACGGCGAAAGTCTGCAAAGCGTTCAATACCTGTTTTTTCAGTGGTCCGGTGAATTTTACATGAGGTTCGATTTGCAGCAATTGAACCGTCAAATGGCGGCTTTTTTTATCCAGCCGGGGGTCCATGCGGCCGATCAGCCTGTCCCCCGCCAGTATCGGCATCGCGTAATAACCGTACTTTCGCTTTGCGGCCGGCGTATAAATTTCCCAGCGGTACTCAAATGCAAACAGGTCTTCCAACCGCTTGCGGCTCCATAACAAATTGTCCAACGGCGGCAGGAAGTAAACGGAAATGTCTTTGTCGTCATCGGCAATCCCGTCCTGCTCTGCTTCGATGTGAGAACAGAGGCGGCCGCTGTCAGAAGCGAGGATAAAATACGGCTTGGCAAGTCCCTCCACCTCTACTCGCACCACTTCACCCGCTTGAATTCGCCGATCAATCGCCTCCCGCCGTTCTCCCGCACTCAGCCGCTGCCAGCCCAGCCGCGGATCGCTCGGTTCGAATACCCGGTACGCCCGGAAATACTTGTCCAGGAGCGCGCTTAGGGCCTCTCCTTTTTCCATCTTCCGGCCCTGAAGCTCGCCAGGAACGATCCGGCTGGACAGATTAAACAGGCGCTGGTTCCCTTCTCTTCCCACGACCGCTATATGCGCCGCATCCAAAAGCAGATTCAGGACATGGGACGTCGCCTTTGTTTTGGCGCTCACATTGTCCCAATAGCCATGAACTCGCAGATCGGATTCAAATGCTTTGGACGGCAGCGGGCCTTCCTCGCCCAGCTTTTGCAGGACGCCGTCCGCAATCGCTTTGAACTGGTCGAGCTGAGGCTGCACGCGCTCGCGCAGCCGCTGGCGAGTCGGTTCAAAGATCGGGTAATCCTCCATCGGAATGATGCAGGCGGCATTCGCCAGGTATTCGAAAAAAGCTCCGGCCCGAAGCAGCTCATCCAGAACCTCTGGCCGGTAGCCGGGAATCCGCGCTGCCAAGACCAGATGTTGATTAGGGCGGACGGCATTCACCGGATCGATCTGTACACATTCGAGACGCCAGATTGTGTCCCGTACGCGGTCTTGCAGGACTTGTGGCGAGTCAATGGGGGTGCCCTTTTCCGTTTCCGGGCTGCCGAGCAGCATTTGCGTCTCCAGCAGAAAACGCCGGAGCGCTCGTTTGGTTGATTTGATCGTTTTCATTAAAGGAACCTCCGAGGCTGGTCATTTCGTTATCCTAGCTCTTTTACCTTCGGGTTTGACAGCTTCTTTTTCTCCGCCACTTCATCCAAAAATTGCGTAAAGGTTGAATGGCCACTGTAAGTTAAAAATAACCATTCCAAAGCTCGGGTCATGGCTATATAAAGCAGTGATACCTCTCGTTCTTCTATTTCTTCCAGCGGGAATGGCATATTTTCGACTGACACGATAAAAACCGCTCGGAAATCGAGACCTTTTGCACTATCTATGGTAGATATTTTCACTTTGTTTTCTTCACGCGAGAAATTTCTTTTCGTTTCGGCGTTTTCTGTAACCCATGTGTACGGCAGCCCGTGTTGTTCCAGACTGTTTTTGATCTCATCAATATAGGAGACTCGATGGGTATTTTTCACTCGGTATAATATGGCAATTTCACTATACGGTATATTTTTCTCTCGTGTTAGAAAGTTAATGGACTTGGAAACAAAGTTCATCTCTTCTTGAATGTTTTGAAATCGTTGAATGAACGGTTCTGGACCTTTCCTTTTGGTTGACTGCGGAGGAATGATCTCCACACCTTCTGTCGTCCCGCTTTTTACTTTGTTCTGCAGATGGGAGTGTGCCTGAAAAAAGTTCCAAGCAAATTGCACGATTTGAGCCGTATTTCGATAATTAATCGTCAGTATTTTTGACCGCCCACGAAAATCAAGGCCAACATCTTGAGCCAAACTCGTTTTTCTCCTGAAAATAGATTGGGCGCGATCCTCTACCAGCAACAAAGACTGCGTGGTCGGGTTCAAACATTGGCACAACAATTTCAGCCAATCAGGCTCAAAATCTTGCCCCTCGTCGATTAATATTGCGTCGTACATCGGAAGGACCGCTTCTTTACGCTGCGCCTTTTCCAAAAGGATGGGAATATCAGTGTCGCTCATCTTCAGATGCTGGGTGAGCCATTCATGAAAATTGTAAACCTCTATATTGGCAGCGGAAGGAGTTCCTGGGGCATTCATCATCTCATACAGATCTTCCGGTTCATTCAGCATTTTTTCAATCATTTGCTTTAAACTTTTTGACAATGTAATCCCGTAGCAGAGAACGAGAATTCGCCAATCAGGATGTGCTTTCGCAAGCAGCCTGGCTCGACTAGCCAGTACAAGTGTCTTGCCGCTGCCAGCGACCCCGCGGATTAAACGATGCTTATCTCCCAACTGCTTTGCTAGGTTCTCTTGATGCAAATCCATTGTTTTGATATTGTGCAGAGATAAAAGAAGTTGGTCCTGATGGCGAACCGGTGATGTAAACTCGGCACCAATTCGAACCTCGGGAAACAGGTGGAAACGAATTGCCTGAATGTCTTCATTGGTCAATATATATCTCTTCGTGTTGCGAACAGTGAACATCCCGCGTATTTTCTCCAATAGTATTTCAGGAGAAAATCCGTCCTCATCAGGGTCAACCTCGTCTTGGCAAAGAACAAACTGTGGTTCAATCACATGATAAAGATTATGCTTCAAAAAATACTCCTGTTTTAAGCGGGTAAAAACCGTACCATAGCCGTAGGAAAATTTTAAATATGAGCTGTTGTCCTGTAGCAAATTCCGATCTTTTTTCAAGTGATCAGTAAGCAAACGGGCATTGTCCCTCGCTTGCTTTAAGGGACTTTTCGTTGTGACCATCCCACCGCCCTCTTTGTGCAGTATCCAGTCATCGTTATTTATTTGATAGATGGTGTTGCTCTTGTAATCTTTCACTTCTAAAACTACAAGACCAAGGTCAGGCCCTATTATGACAAAATCCGGCCTTCTTCCCCGTATCTCCGGTTCGTAGTAAACGATATAATCACTTGGTAAATGGTTTTTCAGGCACTCAAATAACATTCTCTCTCCAGCCGTCGCTCCCCTTGGGATTGTTTCCGGTACCATATAAGCCACGATCTGTCTCTCCTAGTACATTATTCCTAATTTCATTTTATTATAGTATAAGTGACAGCAAAGAAGCAGACGAAAATACAGATGAGCCGGAACGGGCCACTGGCTAGTCGCAGAAAAAAACAAAAAACACGAGCCCGCCCAAACCAGCGCAAACTCGTGTCCATTCCGCTTCGCCGCAGCAGGCAAAGCGCTTACTCTTTCACCACAAAATCAATACCGCCCAGTCCGTCCCAGTGTGCGGATACGACGTCACCTGCAAACAGCTGATGTGCGCCTGTAATGCCGCCGGATAAAATGACCTGCCCCGCCCGGAGCTTCTCCCCTTTTCTTGCCAGCATATTGGCCAGCATCGCGACAGAGTGGGCCGGGTGCCCAAGTACAGCGGCTCCCGCCCCCAAGTCCTTCATCTGTCCATTAATCGAGAGAGTCACTCCGACGAGGTCCAGCTCCAGTTCGTCCGGCCTTTTCAGGCGGGAGCCAAAAAAGACCCGGGATGACGACGTGTTGTCAGCGATGACATCGGGAAGCGTGAACTCGAAGTTTTTGTACCGGCTGTCGATGATCTCCAGCGCCGGCAGCACATACTCCGTCGCGGCCAGCACCTGCGCTCCGGTGACGCCCGGTCCCGCGATGTCTTTGCCCAGAACAAACGCGATTTCCGCCTCCACCTTTGGATGAATCAGCTCGCCCAATGGGAGAATGCCGTTGTCGATCGCCATATAATCGAAAATGACGCCGCAGATCGGCTCATGCACGTTCATCTGCTTCATTTTGGCCTGGCTGGTCAGGCCCATTTTCAGCGCCAGTACACTGTGTCCCTGCTCGTTCTTGAGCTTGATCAGCTCTTCCTGAATCAGGTAGCCGTCCTCAACGGACAGCTCGGGATACTCTGCCGTCAATTTCACGATCTCCTGCTTGCCAAGCTCGGCGTCGACCAGCTTTTGCGCGAGCGCTCTGCATACTTGTTCCGCGAGCATGCCGCTTCCCTCCTATCTGCTTTCAACCGCTGCCTGTCGCTTCGCGATCTCGGCGGCGACATCGATGATCATATCTTCCTGCCCGCCGACAGCCTTTCGCGCTCCAAGCTCGATCAAAATGTCGCGGGAATCGATCCCGAAGCGCTTTGCCGCCCGTTCCGCATGCAGGCGGAAGCTGGAGTAGACGCCGGCATAGCCGAGCACGAGCGAGTTTCTCGTAATCTCCTGGGGCACCTGGATCAGAGGCGCCACGATGTCTTCCGCCAGGTCCATCATTTTGTACAGATCGATTCCGGTATGGATGCCCATCCGCTCCATCACGGCAACGAACACCTCTGTCTGCGTGTTGCCTGCCCCGGCCCCGAGGCAGCGGACACTGCCGTCGATGCGGGTAGCGCCTTCCTTGATCGCGGCCAGCGTATTGGCCATCGCCAGAGACAGGTTGTTGTGCGCGTGAAAGCCGACCGGGACTTCCAGGCTTTCCTTGAGCGCCCGGACTCGCTCCGCGACCTGGTCGGGGAGCAGCGCTCCTGCGGAATCGACGATATAGACGACATCTGCTCCGTAGCTTTCCATCAATTTTGCCTGTTCCGCCAGCTTGGCGGGCGGGGCCATATGGGCCATCATCAGAAAGCCGACCGTTAAAAGCCCCAGCTCCTTGGAACGGGCGATGTGCTGTGCCGAAATGTCCGCTTCGGTGGAATGGGTGGCAATCCGTGCCATGCCTACACCAAGCTTCGCGGCGGCATTCAAATCCTTGATCGTGCCGATCCCCGGCAGCAGCAAAACGCCGATGGTCGCCTGCTTGCAGACGGAGACGGCCGCTTCGATCAATTCCATCTCATTTGTACGCGACAAGCCGTATTGCAGAGAAGAACCGGCCAGCCCGTCTCCGTGAGAGACCTCGATAAAGGGCACGTTTGCTTCGTCGAGCGCACGAGCCACACGGACGACCTGCTCGACGGTAAACTGGTGGTTGATCGCGTGACTTCCGTCGCGAAGCGCTACTTCGGTGACGAGAATCTCCCGTTTATCAGTCATTTCTCTTCCCTCCCTTTCAGACAGACGCCGCCCCGACGTGAGGCTTGGCGAATTCCTCCGCCACTTTGACCGCAGTCGCAGTCATGATGTCCAGATTCCCTGCGTATTTGGGCAGGTAATCTCCCGCGCCTTCCAGCTCCAGTACCACCGTTACGCGGTTGCCGTCAAACAGCGGCTCTGTACGGAGGCGATAGCCGGGCACGTATGACTGAATAAAGGCAACGGTCTGCTCGATGGAAGCGGTTATTGCCTGTTCGTCCACCTCGCCCTCCACCAGCGCGTACACCGTGTCCCGCATCATGATCGGCGGCTCGGCCGGATTGAGAATGATGATCGCCTTGCCCTGCTTGGCCCCGCCAATCACTTCCAGACCGCGGGCGGTCGTTTCGGTAAATTCGTCGATATTGGCACGGGTGCCCGGACCTGCGCTTTTGCTGGAGATGGCTGCGACGATCTCCGCATAGCTGACAGGGCAAACCCGGTGGATCGCATGGACGATCGGGATCGTGGCCTGCCCGCCGCAGGTGATCAGATTGATATTGCATTCATGCAGATGTTCTCCCAGATTGACGCTTGGAACGACATACGGGCCGACTGCTGCCGGAGTCAGGTCGATGGCAAGCTTTCCGGCCTCCTTGAGCGCCTTGGCGTGACGGATATGCGCTTTCGCCGAAGTCGCGTCAAAAACGATGTCCGCAAGCTCCGGGGCATTGTCCAAAAACTGCTTCAGCCCTCCGTCAAACACCTCGTACCCCGCTTTTTTCGCGCGCAACAGTCCGTCTGAGTCGGGATCGATCCCGATCATCGCCGTAACCTCCAAATATTTGGAACGCTCCAGCTTCATCAGCAAATCCGTGCCGATGTTCCCCGATCCAAGGATCGCAACCTTTTTCCTGGACATGGCTCTCCCTCCCTTGACACTTAGCTTGTAAACCGGACACCGACTTCCCCCAGATGGGCAATCCTGGCGCGGAACGAATCGCCCGGCTCCGCCGCGATGGCCGCAGACAAAGCACCGGATAGAATCACTTCCCCCGCTTTGAGCGGAATATCGAATTCGGCCAGTTTGTTGGCGAGCCAGGCGACGCATACAGCCGGATTGCCCAATGCCGCCGCGCCCACACCCGTATTCATAACCTCGCCGTTTTTGTACAGCACCATGCCGGCCATGACGAGGTCGATCTGGTCTGGCTTCACCGGACGCCCGCCCAATACGTAGAAGCCGGAGGACGCATTGTCCGCAACGGTGTCCTCCAGCTTGATCTTCCAGTCGGCGATGCGGCTGTCCACGACTTCGAGTGCTGGGACCACATATTCGGTCGCCAGCATGACATCGAGAGCCGTCACGCGCGGGCCTTTCAAGTCGCGCTTCAGAAAGAAGGCGATTTCCGCCTCTACCTTCGGCTGCAGCACTTTTTTGCAGGAGATGTGACCGTGATTTTCCACAGCCATGCTGTCAAGCAGATGGCCGTAGTCCGGCTGGTCTACCCCGAGCAGGGTTTGCATCGCCAGCGAGGTTAGACCGATTTTTTTACCCGTAATCACATCGCCCGCATTCACTTTCCGCCCGACGGTCAAAAGCTGCACGCGATACGCGTCTTCGACCGAAATCTCCGGCTCTATTTTCGTAATCGGCTCGACAGCCAGGCCGCTTCTCTCCGCCTCCGCCAGATGGTCGGCGAGCCGCTTGATTTTTTCCTCGTCCATTGCCGTATCCCTCCCGCACGTTGTTTCCGACCGCTATCTTTTCATCGTGATCGTCTTGGCTTCCGTATAAAATTCGAAGCTGTGCCGTCCGCCTTCCCGGCCGATTCCGCTCGCTTTTGCTCCACCAAAAGGCGTTCGCAAATCGCGCACATACCAGCAGTTGATCCACAGCAGCCCGGACTGCACCTGATCCGCCACGCGGTGAGCGCGTCTGAGGTCGTTCGTCCAGACGACGCCGGCCAGCCCGTAGATGGAGTCATTGGCGATCTGGGTGGCTTCTTCTTCTGTTTCAAACGGAATGATGACGATGACCGGACCGAAAATCTCCTCTTGGGCTACCCTCATTTTGTTGTCCACATCGTAGAGCACGGTCGGCTCGTAAAAATTGCCGTCCCCCAGACTGGTGATGCGCTTGCCGCCAAAAGCGAGCTTGGCTCCCTCTGACAGTCCGATCCGGACGTATTCATCCACCGTGGCCAGGTGGCTGCGGGAGACAAGCGCCCCCATGTCGGTATCCGGGTCGAGCGGATTGCCAACCTTGATTTTTTTCACCGCCTGCACAAATTTGTCCAGGAATTGATCGTAGATGCTCTTTTGGACCAAGAGGCGCGATCCGGCCAGGCAAATTTCGCCCTGGTTGCGGAAAATCGCCTCGATCGACCCTTTCACCGCCTCATCCAGATCTGCGTCCGCAAAGACGATGTTGGCTGATTTGCCGCCCAATTCGAGCGAAACGGGAATGAGCTGGCTAGCAGCGTTCCGCATTACGGTTTTGCCTGTCGTGGTCTCCCCGACGAACGATATCCGGCGGACATGCGGGTGTGTGGTCATCGCGGTGCCGACTGTTCCGCCCGGCCCCGTCAGGATGTTCAAAACGCCCGGCGGCAAGCCTGCCTCGTTGGCGATTTCGCCCATCATGACCGCGCTCAGCGGCGTATAGGAGGCGGGCTTGACGATGACCGTATTGCCCGCCGCCAGTGCAGCCGACGCTTTCCACGTCATCTGCATGAACGGCAGATTCCACGGAATGATCAGGCTGGTCACGCCTGCGGGAGCGTATTTGGCGTAGGACATGAAGCCGTTCATTTCGTAATGTTCATGTACGAGATACTTGGCCATTTCGGCGAAAAAGCGCAAATTCCAGGCGGCTCTGGGGATGTCAAAGCCGCGGCTCTCCTTGATCGGCTTGCCGACGTCAAGCGTCTCCACCAGCGCCAATTCCTCCACCCGCTCCATGACGAGATCGGACATTTTGCAGAGAATCTTCGCTCTTTCTTCGACGGGCATCCTGCTCCAGACGCCGCTTTCAAACGTGCGCTGGGCTACCTCGATCGCCTTTCTCACATCCTCTTCGCCCGCATTTGCCACCGAGGCCAGCTTGAGATTGGTCGCGGGATCGAGCGTGTCAAATGTCTCCCCGGAGATCGCGTCCACGTATGCTCCGTCGATAAACAGCTTTGCGTCCTTCAACTTTCGCTGATTTGCCTGTGTAGTCTGACTCATGTGAAAGCCTCCTACTCTTCGATTTCCAGAATCATTTCGACTTCCACCGCATTATTGTGCGGAAGCTGGGCCATCCCGACGGCGGAACGCCCGTGCCTCCCCTTCTCCCCGAAAATCTGCACCAGCAGATCGGACGCTCCGTTCATGACCTTGGGCTGATCCGTAAAATCGGGGGCGCTGTTGACAAACCCGAGGATTTTCACCACCCGCTTTACGCGGCTCAGCTCGCCGATCTCCGCCTTGACGACAGCCAGCAGGTTGAGCATGCATTGCCTGGCTGCCAGGTAGCCTGTTTCCACCGACACATCATCGCCGAGCTTGCCGCGGTATTCATCTGTCCCTTGTCCGGCGGTAAACAACAGGCTGCCTGCGCGGACACAGCCTACGTAGTTTCCTGCTGCCTGCCGTGGGGCCGGAAGCGATAGCCCCAATTCCTGCAATCTTTGTTCCGGTGTAGCCGCATGTGTAGTCATCTCCCTCTCACCTGCCCTCGCTCATATTCAGGAAGCGCAGCGCGTTTTCGCCCAGCATCGCCCGCTTCTGCTCCTCGGTGAGCGAAAGCGCATTGTCTATGACCTCGCCCGGAGGAATTTCCCGCAGCAAGAACGGGTAGTCCGACCCCATTAAAATGCGGTCGGCGCCAAAGCGGTCCACCATGTATTGAATGTTCAGCGGATCGTAGTTCAGCGAATCGAAATAAAAGCTCTTGGCGTAGTGGCTTGGCGGCTGCTCGGTCAGCCTCAGATGCGGCCATACCTTCCAGCCCTGGTCCAGGCGGGGAAGAATGTAAGGAAATGACCCTCCGCCGTGGGCAAAGCAAATCTTCAGCCGAGGGAATTTTTCCATCACGCCGCCGAGAATCAGGCTGGCAGCAGCCAAGGCCGTCTCGCTCGGCATCCCCACCGTATACATCAGGTTGTGCCGCGGCATCCGCTCTCGGCCGAGTGTCTCCCACGGGTGGATAAACAGCGGCACCTCCCACTTCTCGCACATTTCAAAGAAGGGAATCAGAGACGGATCGTCCAGGTTGTTGCCATTCACATTCGTACCGATCTCGATCCCCTTGAGGCCGAGCTCATGCATGCAGCGGTCCATTTCACGAATCGCAATCTCCGCATTTTGCAGGGGCACGGTCCCAAGCCCGAGAAAGCGCTCGGGATGCTGCCTGACCGTGTCCGCGATAAAATCGTTTTGGATGCGGGCCATCAGCTCCGCTTCTTCAGCAGGGGCCCAGTAGGAGAACGTGACCGGAATCGGCGAGATGACCTGCATGTCGACCTTTTCCCGCTCCATGTCAGAAATCCGCTTGGCAGGGTCCCACACCTGATCGGTCACTTCCCGGAACACTTTGCCCGCGACCATGATGTTGGCGCCGCACGCGCAGGTCCGCTGCAGGACGGGCCAGCGCTCGCCTTGAAATTTCTCAGCCAGATTGGGGAGGTCTTCCGGAATGATGTGCGTGTGGAAGTCTACTCGCATTTCCACTCACTCGCTTCCGGAGGCATGACGTGCCCGCAATTTTTGCATGTCCGCAGCTCCAGATTGCTGTTGAAGCCGTGAATCGCTTCTTTCACCTGAACCTCGATATTGGTCAGCTGCACGGTGGCGCGATGCATTTCGCTGTCGCACTCGTCGCAGAACCAGACGAAGTCCTCCAGCTCTCCTTCCGCCCGGTTTCGCTCGATGACCAGCCCGATCGTATCGGCTACCCGGTGCGGCGAATGCGGAACGTTGGGAGGAAGCAGGAACATCTCTCCCTCCTTGACCGTAATTACTTCGCGTTTTCCCTCGTAGTTGATGATCTCCACATAGCAGTCGCCCTTGATCTGATAGAAAATCTCCTCCGAGGGGTCCACGTGGAAGTCGCGCCGTTTGTTGGGGCCGCCGAGCAGCATGACCATCAGCTCGGCGTCTTTCCAGATCACCTTGTTGTTGACCGGCGGCTTGAGCTGGTCTTTGTTCTCCTCAATGAACTTCGCCAAATTTATCGGTGCCAGGATGCTCATGCAAATCACTCCCGTTCGCTTTTGATGGTTGCTTTTCAGCGGATTACCGCTGCGCTGACAGATCGGCCGCGCCCTTCAGCGCTTTTTGCAGCAGTACGACTTCTTTTGCCAGATGGCTGATGCGGCTCAGAACATCCTCGTCCACAATCTCGTTTTGCTGATTGAAATGGTCCGGGTGGGCGTAGACGAAGCCCGGGGCCACATAGGCCCGGAAATATCCTGCGATAGGCTTCAGTTGGTTCTCCACCACCAGGTAATGCTGGTACGTCCCGCCATTGGCGACAAATCCCATCACCTTGTTGCGCAGCGCCTGCGGCGGAATGTGGTCAAACAAGTTTTTCAGGGCGCCGGTCAGCGACCCTTGGAAAATCGGCGTTCCAATGATGTAGCAATCAGCCGACGTTACGAGATCAATTACCTTTTTCGTGTCATCGGGATAGGTGGACGGATCTCGCCCATCACACAGCGACATTTTGAAGTCCCTCAGGTCCAGCAGCTCTGTCTCAAGCTCAGGGGCTTCCTTTTTCACTTCTTCCAAGACTTTATGCACGAGGATGCTCGTCTTTGCTCCGATAATGGTTCCGGATATACCCAGCACTTTCACCGGAAACCCTCCCTTCAGGCAGATTCTTTCGGTAGACTTACACTACGTTTGCGGCTTTTGCGGCTTTTGCGGTTTTTGCCGCTTTTACCGCTTTTACCGCTTTCGCCGCTTTCGCCGCTTTCGCCGCTTTTACCGCTTTCGCCGCTTAGTCAGCTCCGCTTGCCCGCTTGACCGGAAGCACCGACTCCGCTGTCTTTTTCCCCTCAAACACACTGAGAGCGTCATCCACAAGGGAAAAAGAACGTTCGCGTTTGTAGTTGTTGTAGAAAATCGCCCTTTTTCGGATCGGGTCGCCCGTGTAATAGCGCTCGTACTGGAGCAGCCGCTGCCCGAACGCTTCGCCGCACAAATCCCAGGCCAGCTTGAACAGTCGGACGCGCTCCGATCCGGAGATGCCCGCCCGTCCGGCGTAGTACTTCTCCATGTCCTCGGCCAGTTCCGGGTGAACCATATCGGCATCCGTCGGAGACATGAGCAATCCGCCTGCGCCGATGATTTGCAGCACTTCGATCGCCCGCGGGTACATTTTCGGGAGCAGTCCGCGAATCGTCTCGAGCGGCACCCAGCCTGGCATCATTTCACCCGAAGGCAGCACATCGCACTCCCGCTCGGCAGTCCGCAGCAGCGCCCGGATGCACTCGACGGACTGAATCAGCTCTCCCAGGTCATTTTGGACGTTCAGATACACGTCTACCCCGATGGAGTCAGCCAGGCGGACCGCCACCTCCGTGGCAAACTGCAGCTTGATCAGCCCTCTCACTCCGGTCTGGTGCGCCGGCTGCTGGGCGATTCCCGTTTTTGGATAGAGCCCGTTCGCCGCTTCCACGTTGTTGTACAAAAAGACGCGATCCCATGGAACCAGCACATCGTGGAAGACGAGCACCGCATCGCTTTCCTCGAACCGCGACGCCAGCGGATGGTCGTAGACGGAGCGCTTTCCGTCCTGCATCGGCTCGCGGCACAGGATGCGCAGTCCCGGCGTATCGATCGGGATGGCAAACGCAAGCGCGTAACGCTCGTCGCCAGGCTTGAAGCCGGGGAACGAATAGATGATCACTTCATCCGTGATCGGCGCCAGCGTGGCCAGCATTTTCGCCCCTCTGACGATCAGCCCTTCCGGAGTCTCTCTGACCGCTCCCAAATGCGTAAACATGTCCTGCTGTTCATGCGAGGTCTTGCTCCGGTCATTTTGCGGGTTGATGATCGCATGTGTAAGGAACAGGTCATTGTCGCGAATGTACCGGTAGTAGCTCTTTACATTTTCCGCCCATTGTGGGTTGTACTTTTCCAGAAACGAAGCATTGCTGTACAAGGAAGTCAGAACGATATTGAGAAAATCCGGCGTTCTCCCCATCAGGCCGAACGTTGCCTTGGCGTACGCCTCATACAGATTTCTCCTTGCTTCCAGATCCTCCGCGCTTTTTACCGGGAGGAAGGCGTTGTTTACTCTCTCACCGGTTTCCTCGCAAATGTGCGTGATCTTGTCCTGATACTCCGGGTCATGCTGCATGTCGTACAGCTTGGCGATTTCGAGTATAGGCTGCTTGAAAACCGCCTCATCGTACACACTTGTCACTCTGCGCCCCTGCAGCCAAATCTCCGGCTGCCGGGATTGCAAACCTTTGATGTATTCAGCACCTGAACGAATTCCCATAAACAATCCTCCCCTGGCAATGTTGTTTTTTCACCTTGAAACGGATTATAATATCCAATTTTTTCGAAAATTGTAGCGCATTTAACGTTTTTCACCGTTTTTTGGCGAGCAGATGAAAATCTTGGCATCAGCCTGACAAAGGGGGGGTTATTGGGACAAGCCCAATATTTTCGGCACGAACAGGACGGCATCTTCCCAATAGGTGATCACAAACAAAATGGCAATCGCCATCACCAAAAACGGCATTGTCGCTTTTACAAGCCGCTCAAATTTGACCTCCGCAATGGAGGAGACGATAAAGAGTCCCGTACCCACCGGCGGTGTCAACAGACCGATCGTCAGGTTGATGCAGA
The DNA here is from genome assembly GCF_037964015.1 of Brevibacillus sp. FSL K6-6036. NCBI lineage: Bacteria > Bacillati > Bacillota > Bacilli > Caryophanales > Paenibacillaceae > Brevibacillus > Brevibacillus sp. FSL K6-6036. The sequence continues at coordinate 804,750 of NZ_CP150173.1, read as the reverse complement.
TGATCACGCCAAAATGGATCGGATCGATCTGAAATGCAGTGACGAGCGGCATCAGCACCGGCACCAAAATAATCAGCGCGGCAATGCCGTCCAGGATCATCCCGAGCAAGAGCAGCAGCAGATTGACCAGCAGCAGAAACACAAACGGACTGTCGGACACGGAAAGCATCGTACCCGCGATCAATTGAGGGATTTGCTCAAAAGCGATCATCCAGCCAAAAATGTTGGCCATCGCGATCAAAAAGGTGACCGTAGCCGTGCTGATGACGGTATTGATCAAAATTTGCGGCAGCTTTTTTACGTGCAGCTCCTTGTACAAAAACGTGCCGACAAGGAATGCGACGACACAGGCAATCGCCGCCGATTCAGTCGCCGTGAACGCCCCGCTCAAAATCCCGAAGATGATGATAAAGGGCACCAGCAGCGCTGGCAAAACTTGAACCGTACTTCTCAGCATCTCTTTTCCCGACGCGCGTTTGCTCTTCGGAAAATTGTTCTTATACCCCAAATAGGCGATCAGAGCCGTGAAGCCGATCCCGTAAATAATGCCGGGAACAATCCCCGCCATAAACAGCCCGCCAATCGAGGTCCCTGACAGCGTCCCGTAAATAATAAAGATCATGCTCGGCGGGATAATCGGCGCGACGATGGACGACGCCAGCGTCAAGGCCGAGGAGAATTCCCGGTCATAGCCCTCCTTTTCCATTTCCGGAACCATCACCTTGCTCATCATCGCAGCCTGCGCATTGGCCGATCCGAGAATCGAAGCCAGAAACATGTTCGACACCACCGTCACATAAGCCAGCCCGCCGCGAACATGCCCCACGAACACCTTGGCGAACTGGACCAGCCTGGTCGTGATGCCGCCTCCGTTCATCAGCTCCCCGGCAAGCATAAACAGCGGGATCGCCAGCAAGCCGAAATTCTCCAGACCGGAGTAAAGCCGCATCGGCGTAGATGTGAGCAGCGTGGTGTTCCCCATGAGTAAGAAATAGACGATCGTGATCATGCCCAGGACAAGGGAAATCGGGATGCCCATCAATAAAAAGAGCAGAAACAGCAGGATTACCAATGTGGTCAACGGACTTCCTCCTCTCGGATCAGATCGATCAGATTGGACAACAGATGGATGGCGGAAAACGTCAAGCCGACCGGCACCGCGCTGAACGGAATCCACATCGGGAGGAGGATGGCTGTCGACTTTTGAAAAGCAACGCCTGGCGACAGCACCCATGTATAGCTGTAATAGAGCATCACCGCGAGAAATACGAGCATCAGGATATGCCCGGCAATGCCTGCCATTTTCTTTACCTTCGCCGTCGCGTACTCAAGGACAATGGTAACAGCGGCCTGAGACTTGTACTTCAGTCCCAGGCTGCCGCCGATAAAACTGCTCCAGATCAATAAAAAGATCGACACCTCCCCCGCCCATGACAGGGGGGCATTCAGCACGTAGCGAAACACGACTGCGAGTGCAACAATGACAGCCATCGCAAACATGAGGACAATGGCTAAATACTTTTCCACCGTAGAAATGAGGTCGCTCAATGCTTTCATGGTCTGTTCCCCTTTGGCTGCCTATTTGCGGAATGTATCGATAAACTCTTGGATGAGCGGGTTGGTCGGTCCGTATTTTTGGTCAAACTCCTTCATGATGGGACCAAACAGAGCCGGATCGATCTCATAGATTTTCATTCCTTTGTCACTGAGCGTTTTTTTGAACTCTTCTTCCTGCCCCGCTCTGGTCGTTGCGGAAAAATCAGCCGCCGCGGCAATGGCGTCGCGAACAATCTGCTTGTCCTCATCCGGCATCTTGTCGAACGTCCCTTTGCTGACCATCGCGACCGCAGGCCACACCATATGATTGGTCACAGCCCCGTACTTCACGACTTCGTAGTATTTGTTGGTGATGGTCGCATCGAGGTCCATATCCATTCCGTCGATCACGCCGGTTTGAACGGCCGAATACACCTCGGGCAGCGGCAGTCCTTCCGTCGATGCGCCTGCAAACTTGTAAAAATCCTGCAGCGGAGGGCTCGGGGTGACCCGCAGCTTCAGTCCCGCCATGTCTTCCGGCTTCAGTACCTCTTTGTCTTTAAACAGCATCACGCGCTGCCCGGCGAATAAATAATCAAGGCCCACCAATCCCTGCTGCTCCAGTGTCGCGAGAATTTTTTTGGCTACGTCCGTATGCCTGGCTTCATTTGCCGCCTTCAGATCAGGAAATGCATAAGGCGTAAACCAGGCAGAAAATGAAGGAGACCTGGAGCTGAGATAGGCCGCTGTAATCAAGCCGAAATCGACCGAACCGGCACCGATTTGCTGAACCATGTCAGCTTCCGTTCCCAACTGGCTGGACGGATATATCTCCAGCTTCATCCGGCCTCCGGAACGCTTGTCCAACTCTTCTTTAAACTTTTCCGCCGCCAAATGCCATGTGTGTGTAGGCGGCGTAATATGGGCCAGCTTGAAGTTGTAGCTCGGCTTGGAGTCGCCGCCTGCTGCCGCAGGCTGATTGGAAGTACCGCTTGGCGCCGCATTTCCGCCGCAGCCTGCAGTCATGACAATCATCAGACAAGCCGTCAAAAGGGATGCCCCCCATTTTTTTACCTTTTTCATTGACTACCCCTCCATTTTTTCATGTACGAACCCATTCATGAATCATTGAACAAGCTGCTTTCGTCTAACCTGCCGGATCGTTTCGCCGGATAGTTCCCTTACCCCCTATTCAATATCGGAATGTTTCGATAATTTTGTGCCCGCTTTCCGTTTCAGGCAAAAAGGACGGTGCTATGATTTTACTAAATGGGAAGCTGGAGTATTGTAAAGCGCTTAACGTTTCAACCACATTTTTTGACAAAAAACGGCTTGATATCGCATCTGAATGTAAACCATTTAACATGATTTCTGTTTTTTTGTTTTGTCCATGCTCCATAGATTGAAAATACTATTTTTCTTCATCTATAATATTCGTGGAAGGTTCTGAAAATTTAGAATTGGTGTGGCAAAACGATACGGAAAACGTTTTTGGTGAAGGGGTTTGAAGGCAATGAGCCTGTTGGAAAATGTCGTCCGCGTTTCTTCTCTCATGCATAAAATGGTCTTATGCTTTGAAGAAGACTTTACGCTGGGAGTAACGGATCGGGAAAAATTTTTAACCTATATTCCTGGAAAAACCCTGCAGTTTGGCTTGTCTCCTCACGCTCCGATCAAGGAGGGCAGTCTTGCCAAGCACATCCTGGAGCAAGGGATGCCCGTCAGCAAAGTCATGGATTCCTCCGTATACGGGATTGCCTATCTGGCCGGCGGACTTCCCATCAAGGAAAATGGAATCATTGCCGGTGTCCTTGTCTTTGGAGTCGGCCTGGATCGACAAAATACGCTGACACAGATCGCCGGGCATTTGTCGTCGATCGTCGAAGAGGTTTCTGCACAATCCATCGAAATGCAGAAAGGCTCTGAAGTCTTATCCTTGCACAGCGAAAAACTGCATACCGTCACGACCGGGATGCTGGAGCAGTTGAAAACGACTTTTACCGTATTGAAATCGATCTCGCAGATTGCCAAGCAGTCCGAAATTCTCAGCCTGAATGCCTCGATTGAGGCCGCACGGGCTGGCGAACACGGCAGAGGCTTCAACATCGTCGCCGGAGAAATGCGCCGTTTGGCAACGATGTCCGGAGATTTTGCCAAAGAGATTTCTCAGAACCTCTCTTCACTCCAAGCAGAAATGGCCTCGATCTCGGAAATGGTCCTGGACTCGAAGAATCTGACCCAGGGACAGACAGAAGGCATAAGAGAGCTGGCTTCGGCCATACAGGAAGTAAACCAGGAAGCCACCCTGCTCCAGCAGATGTCAAAAATTCACTCAAGCTCCCCGACCGGGTAGTCGAAACCGCCAACCGAGCCCGTTTTTCGAGCATCCACAATTCCAATTGTAAGGAGTGTTCGATATGGTATCTCCGTTTGAAACCGATGTGAAATGGGAATCGTTCCTGAAGTACGGGACCCGGCAATTTTGTAAAGGAAAAACGATCATATACAAGCAAGGCACGATGGGAGAAGGTTTTTACTACCTCCATAAAGGTCTCGTAAAAATCATTTCCACAACGGCAAAAGGGAATGACCGTCTGTTAAACATCGTCGTTCCCGGCCAGATCATGGGCGTCCAATCCATGGATCGTCATACGCACTTCACCACAGCCGTTGCCGTAAAGAACTCGGTCGTCTACCACTTCTCCTGTGCCCAATTTCAAGAAATGCTCAAGGCTCAACCTGAATTGCTCTCGCTGTTCACACAAACTGTCAGCCAGAAACTGCGTATTCTCCTTTTTGCCATCAACATGAAAGCGCTTACTTCGGAAGAACAGATCGCCTCCCTTCTTTTGAATCTTTGCGATGATTTTAAGAACTACGAGGTTCCGCTCACCCAGCAAGACCTGGCCGACTGTGCCGGTCTGACGCGGATCACCGTCTACAAGATTCTGAAGCAGTGGAAAGAAAGCGGAATTATCGAGATCAAAAACCGGACCTTTGTCATCCAGAAACCGGAATTGCTCCGCTATCCGTATCGATACACCCAGACGGCGTTGACTGTCTAGCTTCCGCTGTCCAAGGCAGATCACGAGAAAAGGAGATCGCCATGACCAATCTGCGCTACAAATGGGCCCCGTTTTTGATGTATGGCCAAAAGCTGGAGTATAAAAAGAACGCCACCGTCTATCGCCAGGGCGAACAGGGAAACGGTTTTTACTACCTGGATCGCGGCGGTTTAAAAATCATCCTCTTATCCGCGAACGGACACGAGCGCACCATCGACTACGTGCCAACCGGCGGATTGTCTGGCGAGCACGGGGCCTTTAAAGGGCCCTACGTGACTTCCGCCATCACCACCTCCCCTTCCGTTTTGTACTTCTTCTCCGATGAAGCGCTGTCCAATATATGCAAAGATCACCCCCAGGCCGCCGTCCTTTTTACCAATTCGCAAATATACAAGGTTCGGCTGCTGGCTGAAATCATCGCATTCCAGGACTGTCCGGTCGAACAGCAGATGGCCCATTATTTGATCAGACTATACACCGTTCATGAAAATGAAAACGTCCCGATCGATCAAACGTCATTTGCCCGCTACATCGACACCTCCCGCATTACCGTAAACAAGATTTTGCAAAAATGGCGGCAGCAAGGGCTGATCGAGCTTTCCAACCGCGGTGCGATTCGCATTGCAGATGTCGAAAAGATCAGGGAAATTGCTTATAAAACCGGGGAGTTGGAGGGAATGAGCCTTTGGCAGTAGGCCGCTTCCCTCCATAAAAAAACCCCCGGGAAATCGGGGGATTTTCGCTTATGCTTCTTTCGGCAGGACAATTCCTTTGTAAAGCTGTACCGTAATCCAATAGTAAAATGTGTAGATGACCAGGAAAATGCTGATCGGTACCCAAATGCCCACATACGGTTCTTCCAGGATAAACGAGAACATGTTCATCCCTACGAGAACGTGAACCAGACCGATCAGGGCAGGAAACACGAAGACGACGAACAGCTCCTTGTAAATCGAACCGACAAGCCATTCCTGGCGAACTCCGATTTTGCGAAGCATGCTGTAGCGGTCTTTGTCCCGGGTAGCCCCGGACAGGATTTTAAACATCAGGCAGCTAGCCATCATCGCCAAAAAGGCAATTCCGAGGAAGAAGCCCATGAACATCGTCCCGCTCGTAAAGGCATAGAGGCTGGCATATGTGGTGTATTTCGAATAAAGCTGGGGACCCTCGGCTCCAGTCTCATCAGCATACAACCGGGTTTGCCGCTCATCGATTTCTTTCAGCTCCTGCTTGTACTTTAAAAAGTCATCCACCTTGGCGAGCACGACCGAGCGCTCTTCTCCCTGGATACCGCTATACTTCGTTTGATCGACGATGCGGACTGCCTTGCCGTTGATCATCTCGTAGCTGTTGATAAATTCGCCCGTGACCGCTTCCTGCCAGTCAGGGGGCATCGACTCGATGTCCGGCCCCAGGTTTTCCTCAGGATGATCATACACGCTGTACACCTTGGACGGGAGAGACGTTGACACGCGCTTGACCCGGTTGTCCGGATCGTAGTCCTCCAATCCGATCGTGTTGATTAGCGGCGGATCCGCCAGCAAATCGTCCTTCAGGTAGTAAATCCCCGCATCATCCACCTTGTATCGGTACGTGTTTTGTTCCTCGACCGTCATTGCTTTCAAGGCTTCATAGTCTGCAGGCACAGGCTTGTGAATAATGACGTCATAGACTTTTCCCATTTCCGCCATCAGGCTCACGTTTTTCTGAAAAGCCATGCCCCCAGCCATTGCCCCAACGCCGAGCGCGATCAGCATCGCTACCGTTCCGAGCACCTTTGTCAGGTTGTTTACGCGAAAGCGAAGCTGCGCGAATGTGAAAGCATTTAGTTTACGCTCATTCCACACCCGATTCTTTTTCAACGCATTTACAAACACCGGCAGCAGGGTGATGAAAATCAAATAGGTTCCAATGGTGGTAGCTGATGCCGCGATGAAGAGTCCGATTTCCCTGAGCTCTTCCATATGGACAAGCGCATAATAACCTGCTGCGAGTCCGGCAAGGCCGATCAGTGCAAGCAGAACCGTAGCGAAGCCCTTTCGCTGTACCCTGTCATTTTGCTGTTCGGCCCGGATGAGGTCCAGCTCTGTCGTACGGGCCAGCTTGATTGCATTGACCGATGACGTCAGCAGAAAGAGCACCAAAAAGAACCCGCACGTCATCATGATCGAAGGGAGATAGAAGGGCTGGTAGCCTTCAAGCGAGATATCGAGCTGCTTCATCAGCAGGCTCCCTACCCCGCTCGCCAGCCCTGCTCCCGCGATGGTGCCGATGACCAGGGAAATGATCCCGAGCACAAGCGTTTCCAAAAACAGGATTTGGCTGATCTTCCTCTTCTTCGCGCCCAATATCATATACATCCCGAGTTCTTTGCGTCTGAGCGACAGCAAGAACGAGTTGGCGTAAAAGATATAGAAGAAGGTAATGAACGCCAGCAAAACAGAGCCTACATTAAAAACGAGCTGGATCGAACTGATCACCGAATTTTGTTTCGTAAAGTCACCATTCAGCGCCAGCGTCTGGAACATGTAAAAGATCGTAATCGAGATGACCAGACCGATCAGGAGAACCAGATAGTCCTTCATCATTTTTCGCATACTTGAAAGCGAAAGCTTCAACAGCATGTGCATTCCCTCCTAGCGCACATCATGCGATGCACCCAGCTCGGCAAGTACATCCAGGATTTGCTTGAAGAATTGCTGACGGTCTTGTGTCCGGTGAATTTCCGTATACAATTTTCCGTCCTGAATAAAGAGAATGCGCCTGCAATAGCTTGCACTGAAAGCGTCGTGCGTGACCATCATGATCGACACGCCGTGGTTCTCGTTCAGATCGGTCATCGTCTCCAGCAAGCTTTTCGCGTTTTTGGAGTCAAGCGAACCGGTCGGCTCATCAGCCAGCAGAATGGCCGGATCATGCACCAGCGCACGTGCGGCCGCAGCCCGCTGCTTCTGCCCGCCGGAAATCTGGACCGGGTACTTCTGCAATATCTCCTGAATCCCCAGCGTTTGCGCCACCTTGTGCACCTTGGGGGCAATCTCGCTCGAAGAGACGCCTTGCAGCGACAGGGGCAGGGCGATATTTTCATACACCGTCAAGTTTTCCAGCAGGTTGAAGTCCTGAAAAATGAAGCCTAGCTTTTGCGAACGGAAGTCCGCAAGCTGATTCTGTTTCATCTGGGTGATGTCCGTTCCGGCGATCTGAATGAATCCGTCCGTGGGGCGATCCAGTGTGGAAATGACATTCAGCAGCGTCGTTTTTCCGGAGCCGGAAGGACCCATGATTCCGACAAATTCGCCTTCCTGGATAGTCAGCGATACTCCTTTCAACGCATGCGACTGACTTTCTCCTCGATTTCCGTATATTTTTTGAACGTCTCTGACTTCAAGTACAGATGCTTTCACATTTATTCCTCCCAAGCTTATTCCCGAAACTCAAATGGCAGTCGGTTTGCTTCTCGTTGTATTAACTGTAACCAGTTTCCAGACAAGTAGCTATTGATCTACCTTACATTTTGCTTTCGGTTTTGTAAGGAAAACTTTGTTCGAGCTTGGGTGGAGAGATGAAAAAGGAGAAAACCGCTTAAAGTACGGTGGGACACCTGCTCGAGGGTTGTACTGGCCGGCTGCATTCCAAAAGCGGAACCGCGTCCAAAAGCAGCCGGTTCCCGGTGCTTTTCAAAGGTTGGACTCTTAAAAGAGTGTTCCGCTTTTTCCATTTCGCCTAGGTAGGTGTCCCAAAGACTTTCGCGTTTTTCTCCTTTTTCATCTCTATCGCTTTTCGTGTTTTTCTTGCTTTGTTTTAAAGATTATTTCTTTTGTTTTGGGTTTTTTAGCATCCTTGGCTTTGATATCTTTGGCATTTTTGGCTTTGGCATCTTTGGCGCCTTCGCCCTCGGAATCTTCGGCATCTTCTTCTTTGGCACCTTCGGCCATCGGCTTGGGTCAACATACCGGAGCATCGAGTGAAAGAGCTCCCCCCACTGTTGCTCATTTAGAGAAGACACCGCTTGATTCCGCTCCAGTCTCAACGCTTTTACCACATGCTTGATTTGGGAAGGGGTAAAAATTCCCTGTAAGGCCGCAAAGACAGGCGCTTGCGGCTGCTGGAGGATATAAGTGGCCAACGCCATAAACCTTGCATGAGCTTGCAGTGGAACCAATGGACTTTGCTTTCTGAAGATCGTTACTATTGCTGACTCGACCTTTGGGGGCGGTGAGAAATGGTCTGGCGATACTGTCCGGACGAGCCTGAGATCAAACCACATCCGCCATTTCAGGATTCGTGGATTCGTAATCCGCACACTGGTAAACCGTTTGGCCGCCCCTTTTTCCATGATGAGCACGGCTCTCTGCAACGGAACAGCAGGGTCGTCCAGAAGCTTCCCGAGTATCGGCGTGGTGATGGAGAATGGAATATTGGCCACGACACTGAACGGACTTTTGGGAAGGTTGAACTGTAAAAAATCTTGCCTGTTCATCCGAATATTCGCTACTCCTTGCATCTTATCGAGCAGCTTCTCGGCAAAAACCGGATCGTTCTCCACAGCGATGACTCTTGCCGCTCTTTTTGCCAACGGGAATGTTATCGCCCCTTTGCCGGCGCCGATGTCTATTACCGTATCATTCGGCGTTATCTTCGCCATGTCGATCATGTCTTTGCTCAATTGTTTATTAATCAACAAATGTTGTGCAGAGAAGTTTGAGGAGATCCGGGATTTTCCCCTGGATGTCCGTCTATTTTTGGGCATAAAAAGCACCTCATTCATTCGTAGTAGGGAATGAAAAAGGCACAGCACAAATAAACCTGGACCATTTCTAAAAAAATGGACAGGTTATACATGTTCTGTACCTTACATTACCTTGTACGCATGAATGCGATGCAACACATAAAATCGGGTCCTCCCTAATGGGAATTCATAAAGGATGTACATCTATCGGTTAGCAACATCGTTCTACATGAGTGCAGTTTTTTCGGGGCGCACTCAAGTTATAGAGTAACTTACGGGAAAGAACAAGTCTATTCTTTCCTTTGAATTCCCGATTTATTTTCTATGCTGCTTCCGCGGGCCAGCAATCTTGCATATCACTGTGCAAAAAAGGGTGCGTGTAGAAATCTTCAGGGTTTCACTGATCCGCTGCTGCTGTTGGCTCCTGATCGGACCGCCCGTTTTGGTGAAGCGGCAAAAAGCTCAAGTATGTCAGGCTTGAGCTTTTTGTCATGCTGTTTGGAGCTTGTTGTTCAGACTTTTCCCGGCCGCTTACACATGGGCCCTTCGATTTCTGATCTCTTCCCTCGCACGGTCATTCATTCGGGCCGGACTCCATCTTGGCTCAAAAACGAGGTTGACATGAACGTTCCCTACCCCTGGAATGCTTTTGGCTTTGGCTTCCACATTGCTGACGATCATATCGCGAAGCGGGCATTCGGGAATGGTCAACGTCATAGTGACAGTCACATTGTTTTCCTCATCGACCGCAATGTCGTATACCAGGCCCAGATCGACAATGTTCACACCTACTTCCGGATCGATCACTTCTTCGAGCTCTGCCCAGAGCTTTTCTGTTACATCCATCATTCCATCCCCCTTCATGAGGATAGGTTTTCCTTTGTCGCCCTGTTTATTGCATTGGCCGCGCGATTCCATATCCATATGCTTCAAGCCGTAGCATTCCCGCAAATAAAAAGAGGCTGCCCCGCCAGCAGTACAACTACTTGCGAGACAGCCCCAAGCAGGCTTATGGTTTATTGATGTCCGTTTGAATGTGCGTAATTCCGTTACATGTTGCGCATGGAACGGGTTCTTCTGTAGAGCCACGCTCCAAGAACAATGAGGCCGGCTCCCGCCAACTGAAGCGGGAGGTGGCTCTCTTCTCCAGTCTTCGGCAGGACCTTTTTGGCTGCCTTGTCCGGATGGATGCCGCCAGTTGGAACATCTCCATCTACCTCATACAGCATTTCCTCTTCATTGCCGTCTTTATCTTTGACAATAATCGAGAACGAATCTTTTTGTTTTTTACCGCCGTTAGGCGTGTATACCCATTTGCCGCTCGGATCGACTGTGACAGTACCATGCTTAGGCTGTTTGCCGATGGTTGCCGTTCCGCCTTCTGGCACTTTCACCGAGCCGACAGGCTTGTCTACTTTCTCAACGGGCTTCGTTGGACTCGTAGGCACGCTCGGGCTTGGGGTAGTTGGCTCCGGATCTACCGGTGTCACCGGCGCTGGATCTACAGGTTTTTCCGGTGTTGGTTCTACCGGAGTTGGCGTGACAGGCACTTCCGGCATGGAAGGCTCGCCAGGCTTGGACGGCTTGGACGGAACGCCCGGTATTTCTGGTTTCTCTTCAGGCTCGTCCCGATCCGGTCTGTCCGGCTTGTCCTTGCCTGGTTTCTCAGGCTTTTCCGGTTTCTCCGGGTCTACCGGCGGATTCGGCGGATCAACCGGTGGGTTTGGCGGGTCTACCGGTGGATTCGGTGGATCTACCGGAGGATTTGGCGGGTCTACTGGTGGATTGGGTGGGTCTACCGGTGGCGTTCCACCGCCGCCTCCGCCAGAGTAGCGGACGTTCCCGATCGTTACGGTTGTAATCTCATTCTTTTTAATCTCGAATTCAGTTAGTCTGTCTTTGATGACATAACCGCTGGGTGCTCGTGTTTCCTCGAAATAATAAAGGCCAGGTCTGAGATCTGGAACGTGCAATTCACCGTTTTTGTCCGTGGACAGTCCGCTCAGGATCGGCTTCTTGTTCTCGTCCAACACTCTGAACTGCGCACCTTCCAGCTTGACGTCTGGTCGATTGGAATCGACTTTGGTCAGTGTTGCAGAACCCGGGATCAGCTTGTTCGTAAAGATTTTCTGTACGACTTCGCCTTCATTTACGATCTCGAACTCCAATGTTTCCTGACTGACCAGATAATCAGTTGGAGCTGTAATTTCGACAAATTGATACTTTCCTGCCTTCAGGTCTGGTATCACCAGTTTGCCATTTTCATCTGTTGAAAGGTTCGACTGCAGCGTTTTGCCGTCTGCATCGCGGAGCTCAAATACCGCTCCTGCCAGCGTAATGTTATGGTCAAACTCGTCTACCTTCACGAGTTCTACTGAACCGCGATTCGCAACATTCTTCATCGTCCATGGAATCACGGCAGTCTGATTTGGCCGAATCGTGAAAGGAATCGGTGTTTCATCCAGCTTGTACCCTTTCGGCGCACTTGTTTCGATTAACTGATAATCTCCAGGCTCCAATTTCGCGAGATAGAGCTCTCCGTTTGCGTCAGTTACAAGCGAAGTGTGGTCAGCAACGTCTTCAAACTTATCGCCGTTTTTCCGCTGGAGTTTGAAGACAGCGCCTTCGAGCTTCTTCTCGCCATCCTCCGAATCGACTTTCGTCAATTTAAAGCTCCAGTCGCCTTTTTGGTTTGTAACCGAAATTTCTTTGTCTTCTTTGAAAGCAATCAATTTGCCGCTTGCGTACGCTTCATCGACGAGATACCCAGATGGGGCCGATTTTTCTTTGAGTACATACTCTTTAAAGCTGTATTTTTTCTTTGTTACTGCTACTCCCTGTTCATCGGTTACAAGCGTTTCAAGCAGCATTTTGCCTGTCTTGTCATACAGTTCGAATGTGGCTCCTGCCAATAATTCACCTGATGCGGCATCCGTTTTCACGATTTTGATGAATGCTTTCCCAGCAGGGAACGCCCCTCCGCCAGCTCCTGACAAGCTGACTTTGATTCCACCTTGTCCACTGCCATCGTCAGCCAGGGACGTTCTTCCGGCAAAAGCGGCGCTGTTCTTGATGTATTCTCCATTTTCCGCGATGATGAACGACTTGTATTCCAAAATATAGGCGCTCTCAATCGGCTTTTTGAAGATCAATTCAAAGCTATGCTCCCCATCCGCTGGCGTAAGAACTTTCAGTTCGTAGTCCGCGGGATCGGCTGGTTCGCCTTTGCTCACTACCCCGTTGGCATCCACCACCGTCTGATAGAGCTGGAAGGATTCCGGAAGGAGCACTTGATTGTCAGACAGCTTGTCCGTTACTTTCGCACCGGCATCGATCCAGGACTGATTTCGATTCAGGTAAATGGTCCAGAACGCATTTTCTGCATCTGCCCCTGTTCCCTGCTTGCCTTGTTTAAGGATATACTCCCCACCATGCTTTGGCTTCACCGAAGCGGATTGGGCAAACAACGCCGGCCCGCCGCCATCGCTCATGGTTGCATCGTTCATGTATTCTGCCAAGACCTCATGGCCTTTCAGGCTCGTCTGGTACGTGATGCGATATGCAGAGTCGATGGGATCTTTAAACGTCAGTGCAAAGCCTTCGTGACCTTCACTGTTCTTCAGCCCGCCTTCAAACGAATACGCACTGCTCGGCAGCTCTTCTTTAACCTCTACCTGGTCGGCTCCACCCTGGAGGTTCAAACGATTCACCTTCAGGGATTCCTTGACAAATGTTTGCTCTCCCTGATAGAAATCCTTGATCACCGCCTGGTTAATCTCTTGCAGATTGTAGTTTACATCGATGATCCAGGTGATGGTTTTCGTTTTAGGGTTATACGTCCCCGTTTTATTCCCGTTGTTCTTGGTGTAACGGTCCGAGGAAACCGTTGCCGAATCTTCCCTCTCGTATGACACTCCGTTTTCAAGCCATGTCAGCTTTCCATGGTTGGTAATGTCATGGGCATTGAAGTAGTTCGGGTCAAACTTTGTCTTGTACTCGATGTCCACTTTCGTGCTGATCGGATGATTGAACTTGATCGTAAACCCTTCGCGATAATTGTTGATGGGCTCGATCGTGTAATCTGTCCCCTCTGTCAATCCGGAAATTTTCAGGCTATCTTTGTCAAGCTCAATCCCTTGGCCCTTGTAGTGGTCGGTGATGACAACTTCGTCCATTTGATAGTTGTCATAGTTCAGATACATCTTCCAGAGAATGGTCTTGGTGCTGTAGTTGATGTCCTCGTTTTTGGCGTCCTTCCAAAAGATGACCTGGTACATCCCTTTCGTTGCCTGTTTAGTCGTGCCATCGTACATCTCTGCCTTGTTCGTCACATTGACACTCTTGCGAACACGGTCCTTCGCTTTTGTGTCGTAAATGATTTCATAGGCAGACTGAACGCCGTTCGGAAAGTCCAGTTTAAAGCCGTTTGGAAGTGTATCGTCTATGATGTATTCATTAGAAGCCACTTGGTTTCCCCGGGTCGCCTTACCGTTTTCGTCGATGGTAACCTCGTAGACTTTCAGTGTGTCCTTGAGGAATTCCTGAGTCTGCTCAGTTTCAAAGGTATCGACAATCCAGGCACTTCCCGGTGCAATCACTTGCTCATTGTAATTGTACTCAATGGACCAAGTGAGGGTTTGTGTAGAAGACTTGTAATCAAGAGACTTTTTCGCGAGCGGTTCGCTGAATGCCACACTGACGGATGCTGAATCGTCCTTTGCGTACGAACCGCCCGTAACCGACACATTGTTGGTGTATGTCGTATTTTTGGCCTCAAGGATATTTGTTTTGTACTTGACGCGATACGCTTTATCGATATCTCCAAAGACCAGCTGGAACTGATTGCCGGAGACTGTTGGCTGTATCGTCACAGCACTTCCCTGCCTTACACTTCCGTCCAGCATGACCTCCAGCTCATATACCTCGACAGAAGAAGAAACGAGTTCAAGTCCGGCAGGTATGCTATCCTGGAAGGTCGCGCCTGTAATCTTTTGCTCGCCCTTGTTAAAATCGACAACCCAGTCGATCTCGCTTGGGTTCATTTTCTTGGCTGTTCCTTGCTTGTCCATTTCTTCCCGGATATTGGCTTTGAAATGAACGTTGATCGTTTCTCCGAACGGAAATTCGATCTGCTGCTTCGTTCCCCCGGAAAATTTGCTTTCGTCAAAGGTTCGCCAAACCTCAAACGTACCGACGAATTCGTCATTCTCCACATCTTCGCTAAAAGTGAAGGTAACGGTGCCTTCCGGTGTTACTTCAAATGTCCCTACGTCCCCCGTGAGAGGTCCATCCAAAAGTCGGTCTACCTTAAATTTGTCCGGCAGATCGAAGGTAAAAGTGTCGCCACCCTTATAGGTGTGCCCCTCCGGAAGATGCCAGTCGAAGATGATCTTTACCATTGATCCCTGATCAGGACGAATCTCGGTAATGTTATTACCTTCCTCATCCTTCATCACCACTTTTGTTATGATGTTCTCTGGTGATTTTTCGGGCTCTACAGGTGGTGCTGGGGGCGGTGGTGGCGGTGGCGGGTCTGGCACCGGATTCGTTCCGGTTCCTGGATTTTCCGTGCCTGGCTGCGGATTCTCCGTGCCTGGCTGCGGATTCTCCGTACCTGGCTGCGGATTCTCCGTGCCCGGCTGCGGATTCTCCGTGCCCGGCACTGGATTCTCCGCACCCGGCTCTGGATTCTCCGCACCCGGCTCCGGATTCTCCCCACCCGGCACTGGATTCTCCGCACCCGGCTCTGGATTCTCCGCACCCGGCTCTGGATTCTCCCCACCCGGCTCTGGATTCTCCCCACCCGGCTCTGGATTCTCCGCACCTGGCTCTGGATTCTCCGCGCCTGGTTCTTGATCCGTTCCCGGCTCGGACACCTCGCCACTTGTTGGGGCACCTTCTTCACTGGTGATTCCTGCGTTCATCGGTACTTCATTGGCACTGACAAACGCGGATGGCAAGAAGAGATTCACCAGCAAAGCGAATACTAAGTAAACAGATAAAAGCTTCTTTCGCTGCCACATCTTAACTACGTTCACCTCGCATGTTTAAATTGGCAAGGTCGTACGACTCTAGCAGCGATTACCCATATGAAGTTTTGATAATGCTGCCAGTCCCCTTTTCGCCGGGGAAGAAGAATATGACACCTTGCACAATCCTGAGAGCATGTTTTTTTCGTTGCTTCCTCCTCTCCATTGTTCTTTATTTGTAAGTGTCTAAAGCTGTTCTTTCTTGGTGGCGACTTACATCAAAATTTGTATGGTTTTGGCTGTTAAGCCACAAAACACACTATAAAAGATCACTCTGAATTTATTCTGAATAGGAGAAAACGAAAAGCCGCCCGCCTCTTTTATGAGAGGGAGCGGCTTCTGAGCAGTTCCTGCATCGTGTCCTAATACTGCTTTTCTATGACATATTCACTTTTATTCTTGATCATGGCCGGCTTTTTCGTTCCCTTTACCATAATCGAATCATATGTTGTATCGACCGTAATCCATTCGTTCGTCTCTTTCAAGTAAATCTCATTCCAGGCATGGTATTGCGGGATGTCGTTTTTCCGTCCCATCACCAGCTTGGCAGGAATCCCCTGGCTGCGCAGCATGGCGGCAAACAGCGATGCGTAATCGTAACAGATGCCTTGCCCTGCAGTCAATGTCGCATCTACCGAAGGGATGTATTCACTCGTAACTTGATTGGCTTTTGGGTAATCGTACTGGACGTTTTGGATCACATAATTGTAGATAGCTTGTACCTTTTCCTTGTCGGTCTTCAAGCCCTTGGTCAGCTCTCTGGCTTTTGCGGTCGCATTCGTCTTGTCGTTCCAGTAGATCATCTGGATCGGTTGCAGGAAAACGGCCTGCGGGCTTGATGCCGTCAGGTTCACTTCCTTGCTTTCTATCGAACGGTATTTATTGTTCGCAACGTGTTGCAGGAGTGTAATCGTATATTTGCCATCTCCTAGCTGTAGTGGGAAACGGTTGTTGTCTTTTACGCTATAATAGAAGTTCTGGTTGTCTTTCGTGATTTTTACTTTTTCATTGACTGGCTGTGCCGAATGATGGTGTTGAACTTTGACGATTCCATTATTGAGCTCGCTTACATCAATAAAGGAAGGAGCGGAGCTCGCCCACGCAGTCGCTGGAGCCGCCAGCAAACACATGCCTACCACTGTCATCGAAAGTCGTCGAAAAAACACAAAAAAACTCCCCTTTCGGTAGCTGGCTGCCATCTTGCATACACAAGGAAGGCCCTATAGCTTTGCGTCTCTAATTTTCATTAGATTTGCCATTATCGTTTGAAAGTTTTAAAATCAAATATACTAAAAAAATAATAGCATAACTTTACTAGAAAAGGGAGCCTCATCCTATCTTTTCTTGAAAAATATCAATCACTCTGTCATTTTTCCCCTAATAATCAGTCGGTGTGTCGGATTGTGCATCGGATGGCAGGTGATGAGCGTAATCTCCTTATCTTTTCCGTTCCCTTCCAAAACCCACACCTCTTCGGGCTTTACATACAATTTTTCTGTAACGGTATAGGAAAATTTGCTCTTGCCGTTGTCAACCTCGATCTTGTCTCCTGCAGCCATCTCATCCAATCGATTGAAATTTCGACCGTATGTAAAGTTTCTGTGTCCAGCGATGGCATAATTGCCGACTTCCCCGGCCCTCCCGGTGTTTTCGATGCTCGCAACCGTCGTTTTCATATTGTTATCTGATGCACCGTGCAAAATGGGCAGCATTAGACCAATCTTTTCAATCGTCAAAATACCTTCCATATTCTTATAGCTGCCAAAGTCCGGTGCCGGCTTTTTCCCGTTCTCCTTCTCGGTCGCAGCATCGGCACTTTCTATCGCTGTCTCGCTATCTTCTGTTGAGGAAGGAATTGCCGGTGCAGGATTTGATCCAGCGGCCTCTTCCCCATTGGAAATATTCTGCAAACTGTTTTGCCATTCCTCGACAAGCTTTTGCTGCCGGTAGTCCTGATACTCTTCAGCCAGTGTTGGATAGCTCAGCACAACGATTCCGGCCACGATCAGAAGCATTGATAACAGTCTCATTTTCATGGTTTGCCCGTCCCTGTCCGTTTTAGGTTTGATCCCCTTTTTTCCATTGTTCATACCACTCCGTCAGTTCCTTGCTGGGAGCAACATCGAATTCCTCTCTCAGCTTGGTCGAGATCAGCTTGAACTGCTTGCTCACCTCGCCTTGGTGGTTCAACATGGCGTATATCTTCATTAAATAGAAGTAGCCCTCTTCCATTACTGGAAACTTTTCACGTATCTTTTGATAAATCAAAATCGCCTCGGTATATTGTTCAACCGATACGTAATATTCAGCAATTTGCTTGACATGGTTCAACCAGAGCAACCGCAAGCGCTCCTGCTCGTACTCTGCCCACAAATACGGATGCTCCTCCAGAAAATCGCCTGTGTACTTGGCCATGATAGACAAGTGCTGTTCCAATGTCTCTTCTGTAACTTTGGGAGCATCTCGCACCAAGGCTTCCCATTCCTCAACATCCAGCTTCACATCTCCCCACACCAGTCGATACCCTTCATCCTTGTATTTAATCTCCAAATCGAAGCCAATGCTCTTAATCATTTTCCGAATCTGATAAATGGCCGTATGCAGCTGTGTCCTCGACCGGACTGAATCGTAATCAGGCCAGAGCAAATCTATCAAAACCTGCTTGCTCACTGTCTTATCCCGATAGTGTACCAGATACGCAAACAGCTCCTGCCCCTTCAGTGTTTTCCAGGGAAGATATTGTTCGTTGCCTTGTTGATCGAGATAATGCAAGCTTTGCAAGCAGCAGAGTGTCATATGTTTTTGGCTGCTGTAGCTGACCGAGGTCTTCCCGGCGGATTCTGCCACCCGTTGCAGGGTCACAGCCAATCTGCCCTGATGGACAGGCTTCAACAAATAGTCGAGTGCGTTCATTTCAAAGGCTTTCACGGCATACTCTTGAAAGGCGGTAACGAAAACAATGTGAAGTTGCGGCTGAATGTTCAACAAGTGCTCAGCCAATTCAAATCCATCCATATCGATCATCTGAATATCCAGGAACGCTACATCCAGTTTTTCTTGCTTCGCGGCCTCCAATGCGGCATGCGGATCTTGAAAAGACCCCATCAAGTGAATGGGAGTGTTCGCGTTCTGTTCCTTCAGGAGCTTTTCCATTCTTCTCAATGCAAGCCTCTCATCGTCTACGATAATCGCTTTCAAGCATATCTCTCCTATTTTGCTTCAGCTGTAACTATTTTTGGGACAACAGCCGCTAACAACTCTCCCATATTATTGTAGCAATAGGTCAATGAGATGTCCAAGCTGTATAAACCATTTTGGCGGTTGCTGGCTAAGGGGGATAAATGCTGCCGATCAAAACCAAGACACAAAAAAGCTACCGACCATGCAACAAGTCAGTAGCTTTTCCCGTCATTCGTCCCATTCAACGTAAATGCCTGAGATATCGCCGATATGTAAATCATGAATGATAACCCTGATAACCGGCTTCCCTTCGCTGGTCAACACATAGCCTCCCCAATCTTTGCCGCCATCCGCCTTGTACCCGGCGATATCGATTCCAAATATGCTTGCAATCAGCGGCTTAGTCACTGAGATCGCTTCTTCTTTCGAGTTTATTTTATATCGGTCCGTTACGTGGTCAACCTTGTATATTCGGGAGGATTTCGCACCGATCCGGACAGTATACCGCTCATTTTCATTCTTGAGTGTCCACACTTCTTCTACTTTACCCGAACGTTTATTGGCATGCGAAAATGAGAAGCTCTGCTTGCCCGTTAGGAGCATGAGCGCTTTTTGGGCCTGATACACATACTTTTTATCCACATCATCCAGCTTGTAATCCAGGGAGTAATTGGTCACTCTGTTTGTATTCACATCGACGCTGACGTATTGTTGATTTTCTAAATAAAATGACAGGTCTGTTCCTTCATCGCTTTTAAAGAAACGGGCTTGTTGAAAAACGACTTGTTGATTGGCCTCTTTGAATGCCTTTTGGGCGGTATCGACATATTTTTGATAACTCGTCGGCAACTCATTGACCGCACACTCTACCAAGATGGTACGAACTTTTGTCGTATTCGGGTAAAATGTCACAATGGCCTCTCGATCCGCTTTCCGGATAATATCGTAATCTCCATCTTTCTCAAACTCATCAAAGAGAATTTCCTTGTTGATTCCTGCCGATTTAATTGCCTTTTGGGCAGCCTCAACATAGGCCGGGTCGATAGAAGCATGACTCGCCGATGTTTCTACCGGAGTAGAGAATGGTTTCATCCAGATAACGAAAAACACCGCTGCGCATGCGACAAGCCCGTTCGCCACCCATACGTATTTTGCTCGCTTTTGCTGCTTGCTGATCTTTCTTCGCTCTTCGCGAATGTTCTCCAACATCACTTGTTTTCGCTCCCAAGAAAGTTTTTGATCAGGAAAACTCCTTAAATCCTCCCAGATTCTCTGTTCATCTCGTGACGGCATTTTTCATCGCCTCCATAACAGAAACTTGCCTGCTGCTCTGAACAGCTTTCATCGCCCGATGCATAGTGAGATTCACTTTGGCTTCGCTCCATCCCAATATCTCCGCAGTCTCCTTGCTGGACAATCCCTTGATCCCGCGCAATATCAACACATCTCTGTAAGAGGGTTTCAACTGATTGATGATGTCGTAGAGCATGCGCTTGTTCTCGCTCAACTCTAAAGACTCTTCGGGTGTCTTGTCCCGGGAAATAAGATGCTGCAGGAATGTTTCCGGCAGCAAGCTGATCAGTTTTTTTCTGCGCCTCTCATCAATGGCCGCATTTCTGGCAATGGCAAACAGCCATGTTTTCGGGTTTGCAATCTCTGTTTGCTGAGGTGATTTCAGGGCGCGAATAAAGGTCTCTTGTACAAGATCGTCTATATCCGTGCGTCCGGTATAGTAAACGAGAAAGCGATAAATATCGCTGCTGTATGCCAGAAACCATTGCTCGATACGTGCGCCGACATTATCATCCAACTGGGTTCCACCTCCTTGTCACTGTATAGACGGAGGGCCTTCCGACTATCTTTCACTTTTATCGTAAATTTTTTTGGCTTTTCCTATTGCTGAGTTTTTCTTAGCTTCTTTTCAACAGCTTCCTGTTTATATGGCAATAGCAATGACACTGACAGACGATAAAGCTATTGCAACAAAAAAGACACCTGCCCGAATCATAAGCCCCCCAATCGCAAGACCTGTGTTCAACAATTGGAGACCTGTTCATTCGAGTGGTATCTTCTGGATTTTGGTATACGATAAGATCGATGTGAACCGCGTCTATAGATATTTTATCCGTAGAATGCACTGCTGGGTGTACGGGACCGTACGCTTGCCTTCAATTCGGCCAACCCGACTTTTTGGACCTCGTACCGAATGTCCGCTCCTTCCTCTCGCTCTACCGCTGCCGAAACCATATACCCTTCCAAAGGTGCACATGTATAATAGGAAAACGGCTGCTCGTCGACTCTGCCCCGGGCAAGCGGCACGGAAAAAGACAGAGGCGGCAGCGAGAAGCCTTTCCCAAGCGCCTTCATCACTGCTTCCTTTCTCGTCCAAACCTGATAAAATGCCTCTCGCTTCATGGAAGGTGTCTCTTGCTGCTCGACGTAGGCTATTTCCTCTGGCACGAAAACAGTCCGCATTACTTCAAAACAGCAATCCTTTTTGACCGCTTCGACGTCGATCCCCGTCTTCTCGATCTCGGAAAAGGCGCATACCAGCATTCTACCTGAATGGGACAAATTAAAAAACAACGGTCGCTTGATGCTACCCGCCACGTGGCGGCTGTCCAGGAACAACTTCCCGTACTCATTTTTGATAAACCTGACTTCTTCCGGGAGGACTCCCCTTTTTTGTCCGATCATGCTCTTGAGCAGCATCCGTCCAAGCAAAAACTCTACTTTTTTGAAATCGACGAGATATCTCTCATACACCGTTCTTTCTTCTTGGTCCAGTACTTCCAAACAGCTCTTCAGATGTGCAGGCTGCATTTCTTCATCGACATGAAGCCAATAGATTTCAACCCTCTTTTCCATTGGTTCCCGACTTCCTTCACGATAGTTTGCATGTAGAAACGTTCTTTATCTGAAACGGCTTTGCCTCCTTAACCCGGCAATTATCCGCATCCATGAAAAAAAGGGGGAGGCCCCCCTTCTTTCTGCGATCATTTTGACAATTGTGCGCCCTTTTGCTTTTCAATAAAGGCCACAATGCTGTTAATCGTTTTAAACGTGTCTGTATTGACAGCACCAATGTCCAGATCATATTCCTTTTTGATCAGATTGATGAACATCAGAACATCCATGGAATCAAGGCCATAGGGCGAGTCGGGACCAAACAATGGCTGATCATCCTTCACTTCTTCCAAAGAAACGTTCAATTTATATGTTTCCAAAAATTTTTCTCTTACCGTTTGTTTAATCATAACCCATTCTCCTTTACTCGTTTTTTGTATATTGCAAACATAGTGAACCCCATAAAAATCCGGCGCCAATGGCGGATATCACCAGATAATCCCCTGGTTTAATGGCTTTTTCCTCCAAAGATTTATGCAGAGCGGAAAAAATGGAAGCAGCCCCCGTATTTCCATAGTCCTGAATGGTTACGGTCGTTTTCTCCATCGGCACGTCCAATGCCGCCATCGTTTTCTTGATGATATTCAGGTTGGCTTGATGCAGAATAAAGTGATCAATATCCGATACTTGCAATCCGGCCTTATGCACGGCATTTTTAATCGAAAGGGGCAAGTTTCGGGTGGCCGTCTTCCAGACCTCTCTGCCGTTCATCCTGATAAAATGGCTGGTTTTGAGGTCTGCTCCCTCTGGCATCCGTGCAGTACCTCCGCCGTGCAGGGTGACTGCCAGATTTAAATAGGAATCTAGATCCCATGCCAGCAATCCGCTGCCTTCACCTGTTTTTTGAAGGAGGATCGCTCCGGCAGCGTCCCCAAAAAACGTCTTGGTAATCCGGTCCGTCGGATCGATGTATCGCGACAGGACTTCTGCCCCGATAACCAGCACATTGTTGATGAACTGATTCTGCAAAAGATGGGAAGCAAAGAGGATGGAGTAAATGCCTCCTGCACAAGCTCCCTGCGTTAAATCAAAGGGAATCGCGTTTTTTGCACCTATTTTTTCCTTGACGATCAGCGCGGTAGAAGGAATCTGTTGATCCGGAGTCGTGGTACACAGGACAATCGCATCGATATCCTCACTAGTAATGCCTGCATCACTTATCGCATCTAAGCTGGCATGGACGCACATATCAGATGTGGCCATATCGCTTTGCAAGTACCTGCGCTCGCGAATCCCGGTTTTATCCTGAATCCATTCGTCAGTCGTGTCCAAGGTTCGCGTGAGCATTTCGTTTGTCACAATGTCTTCTGGTACGTAAAAGCCTGATCCTTGAATGCTAAAGGAAGTAGCCAGCCCACTTTGGTTGACAGTGGATGGCTTCGTTAACGTTCCCGTCTTCATTCACACCAGCTCCTTTGCGGGAAAATCCCCATGTAGTCTTTTTATGGGATCGGGTACGTCATCAAGCGACACAATCGCTTCGATCACGACGATTTGATTTTTCTCATACGCTTCCAGAGCTTGCACAACAACATGTGTGATCTCTTCGCTTTTTTGCAGCGGTATCACTGTCAAATGTGGATGAAGAGTGTCGATCATCTGCAAGGTCTGGTTTAAAAATCGGGGGTTCCCCTGTCTTCCCGTATTGATATGCTGGAATTCAAGCCACCCGTACCCGCCGTTTTTCAACACGACATAGATGAGTGGAATCTGGTACGTTAACGCTGTTGGCAGATCGCTTCGGAACAGGTTGAATGCGCCATCTCCTACGAATGCAACGACAGTCTGCCGCGGCTTGGCCTTGGCTACCCCGATGGCGGCAGATGCCCCAAAGCCCAGGCTTGTCTGTTCACTCGGGACAAAAGCATTTTGCTCTTTGCCAAGCCCGAGATACGGAAAGAAATAAGACCACATGTCCTGCAACCCGTTTTCATGCACATAGATGCTGTTGGAAGGAAGGCGGGCTTGCAGTTCATCGAGAATATCCGCGATTCTCAACCGGGAGGAATCTCGCTGCCTTTCCGCCTTTTCCAAAAACATGTCTCGCTTGCAGCCCTCTATCTCCGCTCGCCATTGGCGATTAGCCGGCTGCTCCCGAACTTGCGCGAGGAGCTCATTTGCGACTGCTTCCACATCACCAACCATGTACATGCTGCTGTAGTCCAGATGAAAATGCTCTTCGTTTAGATTCACTTGAATGCTGTCTATGGCCTGGAGCTTCTCCTCCCAGCCAAACAGAGCCGTTTCCTCCAGCTTGCTGCCCATGGCAATCACCAGATCCGCCTCGTGCAATAGCGTTTTGACACGCCGGTGCAGATACAGCCCCGCCAGCCCGCAAAAGAGCGGATGTTCTTCATCAAAACTGCCTCTGCCTGAAGCAGTGACAAGAACCAGAGCTCCCAATCGTTCGGCGAGTGCTTCCAGGACGCCGCGGGTTTTGATCCGTTTGCATCCTCCGCCCAGCAATAACACCGGCTTTTTGGCAAGCATGATCTTTTCGCAAGCCCGCTTGATGCCAGATGGTTCTGGCAACGGCCTTAAGACAGAAAGAGGAAAAAAGTTCAGCTTTGCCTCATCAAGCAGCTGGCTGCCAATATCTTCGGGAATCTCGACGTATACCGGACCGGGTGTTCCTTGTTCAGCCATAAATATCGCTTTTCGCAAGACCCATCCGATCGCGTCTTTGTTCTCCAAGCGATAACTCCATTTCACCAGTGGGGAAACGAACGCCATTTGGTCTGCTTCTTGAAATGCTTTTTGGTTTCCATAGGAGCGCGTTGGAGTGCCTGATGAAATGATCAACAGCGGGCAGCTTTGGGAGTTTGCCTCCAACAAGCCTGTGATCGCGTTGGAAACGGCAGGGCCTTTTCCCACGATGCAAACGCCCGTTTTTTGCGAGGCTAATGCGTAGCCTGTCGCCATAAACACGGCGTTGCGCTGATCCTTGGCAACCAAAAATTCAATCCCGCAATCCTCGATGGCATTCATCATGTAAAGCTCGTCATTGGGAAGCCCAAACACCAATTCCACTCCATACGCTCGCAGTCCCTGCGCTATTGCGTCGTATACACTGATTTGGTTCATTGGTCACCTCGTTGCCAATATTCATGCAAGATTTGCGAAATCAAAATGGGTTTAATGATCAATTCCCCCTGGTAGTACACAAAGTTGGCCATGGGACCGTAGCCTCCGAAGGGAGCGTTGCCATTTTCAATATCAAACAGTGTTTCATTGACGGAAACGGTATGTTTTTTCCGAAGAAGCTCAATGATCGGGCTGTCTGATCGGCCGTAGAAGGTAGCCCCCAATGCTCTTTCCACAAAATACTCCTGGGTTACGATCCGTTTTACATCCTCTTCCTCGCTATAGATGACTACATTAAATACCGGCGAAAAAAACTCGAGGATTTTCAATTTCTCTGCAATTGTGCTTACGAGAACTGTCGGCTGAATGATCCTATCCCGGTAATCGATCCTCCCCCCGTACACAATATTTTCGCTGTATTGGGTCAGATGCTGACCTACCATTTCCAGCGTTCCGGTATAGTGTATGGGACCGTATGCCGCGTCCTTGTCCACATTGCTGCCGTATTTGAGCGCGTCCAGCTTCTCTGTCAATAAAGACAGAAACGAATCCTTTATGGTTTCCGGAACATAAATGACATCCGGTCCCATGCAGTCTTGTCCTGTGTTGTACAAACGGGCTTGGATGAGATCGTGAACCGCTTTTTCCAATTCAGCCGTTTCGGATATGATAAAAGGATTGATTCCCTGACCAAAAAAGATAAACATTTGCGTTTTGGCCAATTGGAATTTGATGCTTTCCGCATTTTGATACGTACCGGTAAACACGACGACATCTGCATGCAAGACGGACGCTTTCATATATTCTCTGTGGGAGAGTTCCAATAGTTTCAATGGCAACTGGTGTATGTTTTGCAGCAAATGATGAAGTTTCCTTACTTGGGGAAGCACCGAAGCAGAACTCCGAAATTCAATACTCTCGGTATACAGCGAGGGAATCAGCAAATACAAAACGTAAGAATACAGAATAACATTTGAAGGCATAAATACGGACATTCGATTGATGAGGGGAGGCCGATTGTTGTGCACCTCGTTGAAGGCATTTTTCAAAGCCCCCAATGATGCTTGAATCTCCAGTTCCGCCGTCTGGTACGTCGAGATTTCCGTCAGGATCTCTCTGATCATTTCCGGATTGGACTCGATGAAATGAATGCAGCGGATGATCGCTTCTCTGCGCTGGCCAAGCGGGATAGACAGCTCCAGGTCTACTGTTGTACCATGCACTTCCCTTCCTCCTCTCTAGCGTTCTTCCATTGAATTGCCTGATTTTGCAATGCCACAAAATCAACCTTTCCGTTTGGACGATAGGGAAAAGCGGGCAAAAACATGATTTTGTCCGGTTTTAAAATAGATCCGAGTGCCTCATTGATCGCATTCTCGATCTGCTGCGTAAATGGTTGCCGGGTTTCAACGAAAAGGATCATGTATGCGCCCTTTTTCTCATCCTGAAGAGATACAACTCTCGCCCGCAGCTTCAGTTCATTCTCCAGCCTGGTCTCGATATGCGCCGGGTAGATGACATAGCCTTTGCGGACAATTTCATTTCCCTTTCTCCCCAAAACATGCAGATTTCCGCGTTCATCCAGGTATCCCAAATCGTTGGTTTTGAACCAACCATCGGCCAACACTTCTTCCGTCTTTTCAGACAAATGAAGATACTCTTTCATGACGCCTGGACTATTGACATAGATTTCGCCTGTTTCCCCTGATGGAAGCTCATTTCCCCTGTTGTCCACTACTTTGATCTTCACGCTGGGCAGCGGTTTTCCGCAGCCATCCCGATAATCTCCCGTGTTTAGAGCGACATTGCCGACTTCGGACAAACCATATCCGTCCAGCAACGGCTGTTTTATCAAGTCGTAAAAGCTTACAGCCAATTCCTCGGATAGCGGCGCCCCGCCCACACACCACATGCGAACCGCGGAATCCCTTACTTTTGCACACAGCTTTTCCCGCTTTTTGCACATTTGGGTCAGCATATAATAGGTCGAAGGAATGCCGTCTACAACGGTAACTCCTCTTTCCGTTACTGCTTTCAGAACGGTGCGGATGTTTTTGTAATTGCATAAAATCAAGTCGCATCCCGCAAACCACCAGATGAAAACGATCGACAATCCGTAAAAATGCGTAAACGGGATAAGGGGCAGCAGCACGTCCTCGCTTTTGTATTTCATGACTTCCATGCTTTCCTCCAGGTTGGAAAGAAAAGAATGGCCGGACTTTACAATCCCCTTTGGCTTGCCGGTCGAACCGGACGTATAAAGGATGAGGGCATCTTCTCTTGTTGACCAAGTCGAAAATGACAGTTCGCTGGCTGGATTCCCTCCCCCGTCTCTCACGATTTCCGAAAGCAGAAACGTCCTGATCGGATCCGATAGCAGCAAAGGACGGTCGGAAATGCATATTCGACTCTCTGAATCCAGGGCAATTTCATTGATTTCCCGCGCATCTGCCATACAATCAACCAAAGCAATGGAGCAGCCTATTTCAACCAGGGCGAAAAAGGCGACTAAAAATTCATAGGAGTTCTCGGCTGTGACGATTACCCTGTCCTCATCAGTGATATGACTGCCTCTCAATTGGGCGACACAGCTTTGTACATCCCCCAAAAACCTTTCCTTTGAGCAGCTTGTCTCATCCGACTTTATAATATGAGCCATGGATTGCACCTCATGAAATTCCCACCTGATGCATGACGGTGTCAGGCGATATTCCAATCGTTTCAAATTCGTATTTCAACAACTGTGTAAACAAATTCCGTGGACCAACCACATACGCGGTCTCGATATGCTCTTGCTTCATGGATTTGCTGACGAGATCCCACCTGACGGGATGGTCGTAGCCATCCAGAAGCATTTGCTTCAGCTCTTCGGATTGTTTGTAAATATGTCCGTCAACATCGGAAATAATAGGGACTTGCAGCGGCTTGAAGACAACCTGGCTATAGAATTTGTCCCGCAGCTGGTGCTTGAGCTCCGTCAGCAATCGGCTGTGAATGGGCTGTTTCATCGTATGTAACGAAAAGCACTTGCTTCTTTGATTGATGACTTCCTTTAGAGATTGGACAACGCTTTTCTCGCCACATAAGCAAACGACTTTTTCCAGATGCCCGACCAACTCCAGCTCCATTCCCTTTGCTTGGAAGTCGTTTATTAACTCCTCCGTCTCCTCAAGGGACAAATTGAAAATAAAATGAGTGTGATACTCCGCATCCATTTGCTGGAAGTAGGTTTTTGAATGTTTTGCGCTTTCGTGTGTCAGCCACAAACATTCCCCAAAGGTCAAGCCGCCTGACT
Organism: Brevibacillus sp. FSL K6-6036; assembly: GCF_037964015.1. Taxonomy (NCBI): domain Bacteria; kingdom Bacillati; phylum Bacillota; class Bacilli; order Caryophanales; family Paenibacillaceae; genus Brevibacillus; species Brevibacillus sp. FSL K6-6036. Next base: position 776,925 of record NZ_CP150173.1, on the reverse strand, counting down.
GAACGGCAACGGACATGCCGCCAAAACTTGCTCCAATCGAATAATCCGGGTGCAAACCGTATCGTTCGTAAAAATAATCGAGCAAAGCAATCGAGTTCGCCAAAAAGGCGGATTCAATCACTTCGTGCTGGTCTTCTGTCGCCTCTCGAAACGCCTCGGCCAAGGAGTACCCGATGATGTCGCTTGCTTCTTGGAAACGCTTTTTCGCAAACGGGTTTGTTTCAATAAAATCCTTCACTTCTTCATAGCTTGAAGGAGCTAGACCGGGCAATACCAATCCAATCATGTACGGGCCTCCTTACTTCTGCTTTGCTGTCAGGGCTGCTTCAACATCATGACTGTCCAGCAGCTTCTGAACGGCAAATGGTATATCCGTGAATCCCAAAGATTTGTGAATAAAGTTTCCGGGACCGAGCATGATTACTTTTTCCACACCCTTACTCCACAATTGCTGCAGGCATTTATACCAGCAGACACTGTTGGTATATTGCTCTGTCAGTTCGGTTGCCAGGCCGGCAGCATCGGAAATTTCCTCGGCATTCACATTGCTGATCAAGGGAACGTCGGGAGAGCGGAAGGTAATATGCGGCAGCACCTCTTTTTCCATACGCATCCTGACGTTTTGAAGAAGTGAGCAATGTCCAGGCGGGCCATACGGAATCGTGACACCCAGACCACCGTAAGGACTTATTTTTTGGTGAAGCAGCTCCAAGCTCTCCTGATCACCGTTCACGATCATTTGCGTGGCGTTTACCGTCACACAGGGCTCGACAAATCTGCCCATCGCTGTAAGCTCTTGGATCGATTGCTCCAGAATAGCGATATCAATGTTGTAGAAGAAGTAGACGCCGTATCGCTTGTCAGGAAACTCCTCTTCCTCCATTTCACACATCCTTTTCAGCATGCGAAGCGTTTCCGGGAAGGGCAATCCCCCTGCGCAATGAATAGCCGTTACTTGACCCAGGCTTGGACCGAGGAAGTACGCCGGCTGCCCGATCTCCTCCCGCAGCAATTCAAACAGAGCCGTGCTGATTGTGACGATGCTGGGCCTGGCAATCACGCCGAAATTCGTCATCGCTTCACTCTCAAAAAAGAATTTGGCGGCAAGATCGACTCCCATAATTTCGCTTGCCTCTTCAAACTTGGCCCTTACGCTGGGAAAGCTCTCGTAAAGGTCCAAAAAGCTCCCCTGCTTCAATTTCACCAAAGGCGGAAAGATCAGTGCCGTTTTCATTGTTTCTCACGCTCCTTCTTTACATAAAGCCTCCATCGACGACTAGCGTTTGCCCAGTTATATAGCTGGCCTTGTCCGATGCTAGAAAGGAAACCGCCTCTGCTACTTCTTTGGCAGTTCCCAGCCTTCCCATGGCAATGCGCTTCCTGAAATTGTTCATCTGGTCTTCAGGAATGCGATCCACCATGCCTGTATCTTCCGTATAGCCGGGAGCAACCGCATTCACTCTCACGTTGTACGGGGCGTACTCTTTCCCCAATGAACGCGTCAGCCCGACAACCCCTGCTTTACTCGCGCTATACGCGCTTAAACGATCCACCCCGATCAAGCCAGCGACCGATGCGATGTTGACGATTGCTCCTTTTTGTTCCAGCAGCATGTGAAAAGAAACGGCGTGGATGCAATTGATGGTCCCCATGACATTGATCTGGACGATTTCCTCCCATTTTTCGAGAGGATTGCTCGGAATCAGCGCCCCTCCGTAGCTGACTCCCGCGTTGTTTACAAGAACGTCTATTCTTCCAAATTGCCCAATGATTTCTTTCACGGCATCCTGTACTTGCTGTCTGTCAATTACGTCGAGTTTGACGAATGAAACTGCCTCATTGCCGGTTTTCGCCTTAATCTCTTCAACTGCTTGGGCAGCTTCCTCCAATGAACTCCTGTATCCCAAGATGACCTGATCTCCGGACTCGGCGAAATGCTCTGCAATCGCCTTGCCAAGACTCTTCGAAGCGCCGGTTACAAGCACGACATTTTTTTTAGCTTCCAACCTTCTCACCTTGCCTCAACAAATTTGGCAAACACACTTCCTTCCAATACCCTTGAAGATACTCGTACAGCTCCTCCCGGATTTGCTGCTTTTCGCTTTTCGGAATCATATCTTCTGGTTGCGGCTCACCGTAACTGTAGTATTCCTCGCGCAAAATGGATGAAATAACCGCGTCATGGTATTCTCCATCCAAAAAGAAGTAATCGCGCAGGATCCCTTCAATCACCACTTTGTTCTTGATCAAAAAGCGGATGGATCTCATGTTGAATAAACCGTTAATGAATTGAATCTTATGCGCATTTTTAAAGTGGAACAGGTAGTCCATGAGCAATACCGAAGCTTCCGCACCGTAGCCCATGTCCCATAATTCCGGATCTCCTATCACGCCGCCTAGCATGTAGCTCCCCTCGTATCTCAGCGTTTGCCAAGATACGAACCCGATTTTTTTCCCGTCGTGGGTTACCACTGTGGCGTAGCGTGTATTTCCGTTTGCGATATCTCTTCTGACCTCTTCCTCAGTCACAAAGTCTTGCCCCCCTCTTGCCAACGCACTGACTTTGGATGGGCAAACCCATTGAGAGAAGAGCTTGTAATCTTCTTCTTCGAGAGCTTGCAATCTAACGAAATTACCCCTCATCGATTCTTCTCCTCCGCTTTAGAGTCGTATCTTCATCATAAACAAGCAACCCGGAGAGTGCCCCCGTAATTCCCGCAAAGTATGAACAGCTCTGCCATTTTTCATGACAGAGCTGTTCATCGTCGGCACCGCTACTTTGCGAAACCTGTTAAAGTATTCGTTTATTCAATATTTGTCTAAACAAATTGGCTTTTGTCATTTTCACAGCTAACCCTACCCTGCTTTTTACCCCTAATTTTTGCATGCATGCAGCAATATGGTACTCCACCGTTCTTTTGCTGAGATAGAGCGTGTCTGCTATTTGCTGATTGGTTCTGTCATTCGCCAATTCCTCAGCCACACGAAGTTCCATTTCTGTCAACGTTTCCGGCAAATGGAGATCCATCTCGATATCATCTTCGATCCCTTCTCTTCCCCAGCTAGAAAAGAGAGATTCCATGAACTCACTGGAAAAATAGCAGCTTCCTCTTTCCACAGCATTGATCGCGATCATTAGTTCACTGGGGCAGTCCTTCATCAAGATGGCTTGTGCGCCTTGTATATATTTTACGTAGTGCTTATATTTATTGCTCAGCAGGATAATCGTCCGAGTGTGCTTATTTTTTAAATGGAACGAGAGATTATCCTTCGTGAGACTCAAAATGACCAAATCGAATTTTTCCAAAAAAACGGGATCCGAGAGCAAATATTCATTGTTCAAAAAATGGCAGTCATATCTATTTTCGGACAGTAAATTTGAATAAAATGGCTGTTTTCCTTCTCTCTCATCTACGATTAAGATGTTTCGGACACCCATTCTTTATTCACCTCTACTTGATTGTAGCTAGTAATCTGATGTCGGTTCCGCAAACAGGTGTTTGCTGAAACAACGGGAATAATTGAAGCGAATTTACTAGTATTTTTTTCCTACCCATCTTATTCCTCCCATTTTTGAAAAATTATACTTCAAATATACGGGAGAATTCTGTTAAAATGTATATGCAAACATGCAATATTTGGTAAAAGAGGATATACAAGGGAGACTGGTCATGAAAACGCTTGGGGATAAAATTCAGTATTTTCGAGAGAAACGAGGCTATTCCAGAAAGTATGTCGCCGAAGACATTTGTGACGAGTCCACTCTGTTTCGGATTGAAAAGGGGAGCCATATACCACGTTTGGACATTTTGCAGAGCATATGCCGGAAACTAAAGATTCCCGTGGATTATCTGCTTTCTTATGAAAACGAGACGCTCATTCATTTTGTTGCAAAGATTCATCGGTTGTGCCGGGAAAGTCTATATTTTCATGATTACACCACTCTCCAGTACCTCGTCGAGGAAGCTACCGCTTTTATCAAAAAGAACCAAAACTTTCGAGACAGCAGCTTCCTGAGATTTATCGAATGGCAAAAGGGCATTCTGTATTACCGGATTGACCGCCATCCGCGAAAAGCGGAGCAAACCTTTCGAAAGTTGATTTCCAACAACAAAATCGTCAATGAGCTGGATATCAATATTGCCAACACGCTCGCGCTGTTACTGATCGAAATGGATCAAAAAGCGGAGGCATACCAACTGTTAACAAGCAGCATGCATGTATTGGAGAACCTCCCATTTGTTGAGGACAAAACCCTTTTCCCCAGATTGGGCTACAACTTGGCCTACATGCACTACCACCAAAACCGATTTGATCTCTGCCTGGAGCTGGGCTATCGATTGCTCAACTACTTATATTCTCATCACTTGCATTATTCGGCAGGAGAAATCTATCATATGCTGGGCATTGTTTATGGCCATACGGGCAACCTTGAACATGCCAGAGAATATCTGGAGCATGCTGTTTCCATCTTCAAATATGAGCTTCGCGAGCGATTGTACGCCCGAGCAGGAAGAAGTCTTGCAGAAATCCATTTCCAGCTTGGAGAAAAAGAAGAAGGCCGCATCATTTTGCAAAAAACCCAGAAAATATGCAAGCGTCTTGCGGATCGAAACCACTTGGATGAAGGGGAACAAAAAATAGAGCATACCGAGAATCAGTATGCTATGACGGGCCTTTCTTCATCATCTCTTCTACTAATTGAACCGCTCTATTAATATCATCACTCGTTATATGCCTGTGAACAACTGCTCTAATCCTCCCATAGCCCATCTCTGAAAAAATCACGCCATGAGACTTGGCCATCTGCAAAAATGAATTCCATGTATAACGAGGATCTGTTACGCGAAAGATGACGATATTTGTTTGCACTTCTTGGGCATTCAATTCGATTCCGTTTATCTTTGCCAATCCATCGGCCAATTGTTTCGCATGCCTGTGGTCCTGATCCAACCTCGTAATCATTGTTTGCAAAGCTACAATACCAGGCGCTGCGGCGATTCCCGCTTGCCTCATTCCTCCGCCCAACATCTTTCTTACTTTTCTCGCTTTGTTTATATGGGACTGAGTTCCCGCTACAATCGAACCAATTGGGGCAGACAATCCTTTTGATAAACAAAATTGAACCGAATCGGCATATTGTGTGATTTCCCTGACATCCACATCAAGGGCAACTGCCGCATTAAAAATGCGGGCACCATCCATGTGGACAGGAACATTGCGTTCTGTTGCAAATTCCTTTACCTCTTGCAAATAAGCGATCGGCAAAACTTTTCCACCACAGCGATTGTGGGTATTTTCCAGACAAATTAAAGCAGGCAAAGCAAACTGAGGGTCCTCTTCATCAACGGGGAACGCTCTTTCAAGATCCTCCAGCAACAAGCGTCCATCCGCTTGAGTCGGTATGGGCTCATAAACAATCCCGCCGCATACGGAAGCGCCGCCTGCTTCATAAATGTAGATGTCTGATTCATTGCCTACCAAAACCTTTGATCCACGAGGGCAATGGGCCATGATCGATGATAGATTCGCCATTGTGCCGCTGGGCATAAAGCAAGCAGCTTCCATCCCCAGCATGCTGGCGGCTAATCGCTCCAATTCATTTACGGTTTGATCCTGTCCGTACACGTCATCTCCCAGCATGGCATGTTGAATGGCATCCATCATTTCCTGCGTCGGCAAGGTAACTGTGTCACTCAGAAAGTTTAGCAACAGACACACGCTCCTTCATCTTTAGTTCGACTTTTTCAATTAGGTTCAGCAGCTGATGAAGCTTGCTTGCGTCTGCTTCCACTGCGATTATGTAACCCAAGCGTCCGTATGCATTTACGATTCTATCCACCAGCTTTCCCGGCTCTGCCCTGCATACGACTTCCTTCACACCTGGCATTTGCTGAAGCTGTTCGATACCGGTCACTTCCTCAATTTCGCCTGTTTCTTGCGGGATCAGAAAGCGAATCCCTGCATATTGAATAGGCGGACGGCCAAGCTCGGGGGACAAGCCAACCGCTGCTTTGAGCTGATCCTTCAACACGTCCATACCGGTCGCATGCCGGATCAGTTCCGGAATCATCCCCCCGGCCAATCGTCCATTGCACTCAACCAGGAAAACCTTTTGATTGACGATTTTTATTTCCAGATGACACGGGCCAAAACGCCAATCCAGCTTTTCCAGCAGGGACAGCACACCCGTTTCCACGATTGTTTTGATCTGGTCGGTAGACAAGGATGGGAAAATATGGCCTGTTTCTATGAAGTAAGGCTCTCCCCCAATGCTTTTATCTGTAATTCCGATGATCGAATGTCGGCCTTCATAAGAGAAAACTTCGACACTGTACTCAGGTCCTTCCACGTATTCTTCGATCAAAGCAACCCCAGCCGCCGGTTGCCTACGGACATTCTCTTTCACAGCCAATATGTCCGTCACCCGCTGATACAGCTCTTCGTAGGAGAGACACTTTACCACCTGATTGGAGCCACTGTCATCCACTGGCTTCACGATGCACGGGAATTGTATCTGCTGCTTGATCTCCTCTAGTTTCTGCACGTTGTCGACTGTAAAAAACCAGGGCTGATAAAGCTCGGGAGTGTCCCTCAGCAATGCGCGAACAGCAGCTTTGCTCCTGCACGTTTTCACCGTATCGGGAGAATTGCCACGCCAACCGAATCGCTTAGCCAGAAGCGCAACGGTATAAATATAATATTCGCTTGTCGTCGTAATTCCTGCGATATCCTCCAGGGTAAAACGGAGCTGAATTGTATCAGCCAGCTTTTCCGTATCGTTTGTATCGCAGATGACGATTTCGCAGCTTTGGTCAGACAAGCCCTCATAGCGGCTCGGCTTATTGGTCAACAGCACGGGATCATATCCCAATTCCTTTGTTTTGTCCAAAGCAAGCATGCCTGTGCCAGTCGTATTTGACTCAATAAACAGCAGTTTTCTCTTCATGCCGAAATTTCCCCTTGTTAAAGTGAAAGTAGGTCCAATCGGAGACATCCTTTAATTCTTCCATGCGATTGGGTGAAAGACGCAGGTTGTCCTTATTCAGATGATGGACATTGAAAAAATCATCGTTGTAAATCGAGTGAATATATCGGTCCCCCCTGTCCGGGAAGATGCACGCGATCACTGAATGTTCGGATACCTGGCTGCTGAGCCACCTTGATACGGCGTACACGCTGCCTGAGCTGTTCCCCGCAAAGATTTTTTCCTGTTTGGCGAGCTCACGTGTCCATGTGAAGGCTTCTTCATCGTTTAACCAGTGAACTTCGTCGATTACGGAAAAATCAACATTGGGTGAGCGCAAACTGTTGCCTAGGCCGCTTTGCAAACGCTTCGGATTGTCTGTTTGGTAGAAGATAACGCTGCCTACGGCATCTACAGCTATGACCGTCAAGTCTGGATTTCTTTCCCGCAACGCTTTGGCAGTCCCGCATAAGGAGCCTCCACTTCCAACCGATCCGACAAGATAATCGACGCGTCCCAGCTCTTTAACCAGGTCATCGGCCAGTTGTTGATAGGCCAGCGGATTTTGCGGATTTTCGTACTGTTTTGGCCAATAGGCATTTGGATATTTGTCCAGCAAACCTTGCAAGTAGTTCAGCCTTGCTTTTTGCCAGCCGCCATCCTGCTCCATTTTCTCTACAATATGGACCTGCGCTCCCAATGCTCTGAGTTTTGCCAACGTTAGTTCATCGATGCGCGGGTCGGTGACAATGTGGACTTCATGTCCCAAATAAGTGCCGATCATGGTTATGCCCAAAGCCAGCGTTCCTGACGAGCTTTCCACAATCGGTGCATTTTCTTGCAGCTGCCCGGTTCTCTTGGCATCCATAATCATTTCTTTCGCTACCCTGTCTTTCATGCCGTAGGGATTAAGCAGCTCTAGTTTCGCATAGACAGGGGCTTTGCTGTTCTCGTCCAACCGCAGCCGAATTAACGGCGTTGTTCCAATCAGTTCGATCAGACTCTTGTCCATTACACCAGAACCTTCTTTCTTTCGATAGTGGACATGGAATGGAATATTTCTGTCGGGCAGCCAAGCTGTTTCAACAAAGACAGTCCTTCTTTTACTTTTTCAGAATACGCACTGTCGTTTTCAGAAAGGAGGATCCCGATAAATGTTCCGCTATGAGCCGTTACAATCCCCGTTCCTTCAATTGAACGGCATATTCTTTTCACCTCGGCAAACATCTTTTTCGGATGCAGCTTCTGGTTTAATTCCGCGCTTCTGGTAGCGACCTCGCCAATTGCCTCTGCATCTTGAGCACGTATGGCAGCTGTTATCTTCTCAAGCAGCATGCCATATTCTTGCTTCTCTTCATCAGTGAATGGTTTGGGCTTGCAATTGAAATCGACTGTATTTACTTCTCCTCCCTCATCCAAAGCAATCACAGTCAACGGTGGGCATTCTCCTATCCATTCTCTCAGTTTCACTTCTTTGTGATAATAAGAGACGATGCCCGGGTACATGATGCCGTCGGATGGTTCGATATCGCGAAGGATCTCCTCGATCACCTCGGTAGGAACGTTTATGTCATAGCAGGATTCAATTGCTTTCACAGTCGCCATCATATCTGCTGTAGAACTCGCCAATCCCTTTCCTTGTTGAAGCTGGCTTTCCAGATACAATGTGCCTTTGATGGGCAAGTGGTAATAATCAAGAATTCTCTGGCCAAAATACAGAGATTTCCTCTTCCAGGAAGGATGTACACACAGATCTTCGTCCTGAGCGGAATAGACAAACTGGCATGTCGAGTACCTGTCAACAGGAAACGTTACCAAAAAGTCCTGACCGCTTGGCAAAACGCCTTGCAACAACTCACCAAATGTGCCATGAGCTTCCCCTTTGCCTACTTTCAGTCTCATCGGCTATACTCCTTACCTTCAGACATCATCCATCTATCCAATTCTTCCAATCTCCGTTTGACCTCGGTGGAAATCCCATTGAATACCTGCTTGCATTGGGCTGCCTCCTGCATTTGCAAGGCAATCATGTCTTTTACGGCATCCGGATTTGTGGACCCTGTTGATCGCTTCATGGTTAAGGCAGAATGGACCGCAAAGAGCGCTTGCAACTCTTGCTGTGTAATTTGGTTTTCAAAGCCGTACTCATGACAAATCTCTTGCAAGGTCTCAACCGAAACATGCTGAGGGGAGTGTCCGGCTTGGATCGACTGTGTGATAAATCGTCCTGCTATCACCTGCGCTTGGCGATACGGTATCCCGCTTTTTTCAGTGATTCGATTTGCCAGTGAAAAACCTCCGTAGTAATCCTTTGTGCAGCATTGCTGCATCTTTTCTTTCTGAAAAGAAATGTTTTCAAACACCAGCATCAGTAAATCAAACAATACGTGCGTCTCATTGAAAAGGGAGAGGAGATTTTTGCTTGATTCTTTGGAAACTTCGACCAGATTGCTATAGGCCGTATTTCGTTGTCCCAGCAAAAAATCCACATGGTAGGTGATGAGATGGCTCGTTTTTCCTCTCGCTCTTTCCAAGATAGGAAAATTGCGTTTTTGTGGCATCGATGATGAAATGCCAGCGAGTTCATCAGGAAAATCAATAAATTGGTACTCGCTGCTCCCCCAGTTCATCAGGTCAGTCAAGAAGCGGCTCATATTGTTCGCAAAGAAAGTCAGGCAGCTTCCAATGTCCAATAACCAGTCCCGCGAAGCAACCCCGCTCAAGGCGTGACCTATGTATGATGAAAATCCCAAAGCATTTGCCAATTGCAGGTTGTCCACTGGATACTCCTGACCAGACATAGCCCCGGAACCGAGTGGGCAGTACCTGTTCATTGATTCTAATGCGCCCAGCATCCTCTTTTCTGTTTCAAGAAGGTGTTTGCTGACTGCCGTAAGATAAAAGGCAACACTAATAATTTGAGCTGACTGAAAATGTGTGTACCCGGGCATGATTACGGAATCATATGTCTTGGCTTTGTCCAGGATGACATCCCGCAGTATTTCAACTCTTTCAATCAGATGCATCCATTGCTCCCGGGCAAACATCAGTTGGGCACATGCCTGAAAATCGTTACGGCTTCGATCAATATGCCATTTCACCACGGGTTGTTCCAACTGTTTCTCTATCGCTCTTTCCAACGTCAAGGCGATGTCCGTTAGATTTTCTTTCGAGTTTTGCAACAAAGCATCTCGCTCAATCCTGTCTATTGCTTGCAAGAGGGAACGGACCTCATCCTTTGAGAGAATGTTCGCTTTCTCGTAAGACTGCAAGAGAGCCTTTTCTATGTGGATATAATGCTCTGTGTAGTTTTCCAGTTCATATTCAAACTGCGGGTAAAGAACAGCTGCTGTATACGTGTCATGCGGTGCTTTTTTCACGCGCCCGGTCACCTGTGTTTTCATGAGCTTATCCCCGTTTCAAAGTTTCTGAGATTTTCTGTCCGAGATACTCGACTTGAGGAGACGACATGAGATTATTGTGATGCCCCATTATCGGGTAGGTGTACACTTTCCCTGTTGTTCTTCCCCTCCATTTATCAACATCCACCAGCTCATGGAGTTTTCTGGGATCGACTTCCTGACAAGTGAAGGCATGTAAATCTGTTTTAATCGGAGCAGAAAATGTATAGTGATCGCTTGCCATGTTATTTGCTGCCATTACCGTAATAATTCGAAATACGTCTTCCAATTCAGCCGTTCGAGGCAATAGCTTTTTTTGTTTGGCAGCTTCCAAAATAATCTGGCATTTTTCCAATTTCGGTTTGCTGCTAAACTGCTCGATTTCTATGGACAAGCTGTCTGCCCACACGCTTAACGGATCCAAGCGGTGCTTTTTTTTCGCTACTTGATCAAACGGGTAGGCATCCAGCAATCCCAGGAACGACACCTTTTCCCCTTTTGATTCAAAAATTCTCGCCATCTCAACCGCGATTGTTCCTCCAAAAGACCACCCTGCCAACTGATAAGGGCCCTTCGGTTGAATCTTTTGTACCTCATGGACATACAGCTTTGCCATCTCCCGTATATCTTGCAGAGGTTCAACATTTTTTTCATACCCTAGTGATTGAATGCCGTAAATGTTGATATCCCGAGCTATATTTCTTGCAAGAGGAACGTAGCAGATTGCTCCCCCTCCCCCTGGATGAACAAGAAACAGTGGGGGATCACCGGAACGGCCTTCTTTTAATTTGAGAATCAGTCCGCTGCCAGCTTGAGATTGATCACTCTGTATAAACTCGCTTAACGTTTCGATTGTTCGATAAAGAAATAATTGAGAAGGGGACAGCTGAATGTTCATTCTTTTTCTCGTTAGACCCACGATCTCGATGACCTTGATGCTATGCCCACCCAAATCAAAAAAGTCTTCGTTTATTCCAATGTCGTCGATAGCCAGAACTTCCCTCCAAATATCAGCTAATTGTTGCTCAATCTGATTGCGAGGCGGTATTTTCTCGCCACTTGCCAAGTCGCTGACGTCAAATGACAACCGCTTTTTATCCAGCTTTCCATTAATGGAAACCGGCAATTCCGTGAGCCACCTGATTACATGCGGAACCATATAATAAGGCAGCTTTTTGGCCAGGCGTTTTTTCAATTCATTCGCAGAAATCTCCACGCCGGGCTCCTTCACGGCAAAAGCAAAGATCTTTTTATCCCCTTTTACCTCTTCAACAAGAACAGCGGCCTCTTCAATCTCAGGCTGTTGCTGCAATACATGACGAATTTCATCTAGCTCGATACGGAAACCCCGAACCTTAACCTGCGTGTCCTTCCTTGAAATGAAGAGGTAATCTCCTGTATCCAGCTGTTTAACCAAATCTCCCGTGCGATAATATCGACGTGTCACACCTGCCACGTCTAATAGGGGGAAGGCCTCAGCCGTCAACTCTGGATTGTTCTCATACCCCTTGGCAACACTATGCCCGCCAATAAACAACTCCCCGACGACACCTTGTGGGACTGCCTGCAAGTTTTCATCCAACACAACGAGATGATAATTCGGGAAGGGGATGCCGATTGGAGCGGTAGGGTATTGTTGCTCAGGATGACATCTCCAATAGGTTGCGGCCACACACGCTTCTGTTGGTCCATATAAATTGACGAATGCAACCTCCCCTTTCATATTTTCATAAAATTTCCGAACAAGCTGATTAGGCAATGCTTCGCCCCCGGTAAATATATACTTGAGGGTTTTATTTTGCCTGAAGGAAGGAAGATCCAACAGCTTTTCTATCAAGCTATGGAACAAATGTGTTACCGTAATTGCTTCATGCGCTATCACATCTGCTAAATAATCAATGTCAAATTGCTTGTCGGGATGAGTAATTACCAATGTTCCCCCACTTACCAGCGAGCAAAAAATCTCACTCATGGATGGATCGAAGCTGGAGCTGATGTTTTGCAGAAACATCTCGCCTTCCCCGATCTGGAACTCCTGAATAAATCCTTGAACGTGGTTGATTAAGGCCGCATGCGTAACGCTGACACCCTTGGGTTTGCCTGTTGTTCCCGAAGTATAGATGACGTAGGCAACTGCCTCTTCCGGCGGCAGAGAAAGTTCCACTGCATCTTTGGCAGTCTGATTGTTAAAAACCACATCGGGTTCCAGGATTGTTTTCTCTTTCCATTCATTGAATGAAAGATCGTCTGTAATAATTACGGCCGCTTTGGAATCCTCTACCATCATTTCAACCCGTTCAACCGGCAAGGAAGGATCAATCGGCATATACACGCAGCCGCTTTTCAAAACACCCAATATACAAGCAATTTGGTCGGGGGAGCGTTTCAACCGGATTCCCACGATGCTCCCCGGCTGAATATCGCGTCGAATCAGCTCATGGGCTATTTGGTTCGACTTTTTATACAATTCCTCGTACGTAAACGAATGATCATGTCCCTTTACTGCAATCTTGCTTGCGTGTTTGAGGGCTTGTTTATCTACTAGATGGTGTATGAGATCTGTTCCCATTTCGGCAAGAATGACGTTATTTTCAATAACATGGTTTTTCTCTTCCTCTGTCAAAATGTTCAATTTGCAAATGGGCTTGTCAGGATTTTTCAAGATTTCTCGGATCAACGTAATATAGTGTTGAGCGAAACGCTCCATTGTTTTTCGATTGAACAAATCCGTGCTGTATTCGATCTCACCCGACATCGTTTGTTTGCTGCATGACATGTACAGCACGAGATCAAATTTCGAAGTATTTGTGCTGATTTTTTCATATTCCATCGTAAACGGAACTTCTACTTCCTTTTTCTGATAGTCTTGGAGAGTGAACAGCGCTTGAAAAATGGGATGGTAGCTGCTGTCCCGATCAGGTTTTAACTCCTGAACTAATTTTTCAAAGGGAACCTCGCTATTTTCATAGGTCTGCAGAAATGATTTGATCGTGGTTTTCAAGATATTCAAAAAGCTGCTATACGGTCTGATAAACGTCCGCACCGGTAGTGTATTTACAAAAAAACCGATTAAATCTTGAATCATCTGATTAGGCCGATTGGTGATCGGTGTCCCGATCACAATATCTTTTTGTCCCGTATACCGGTAAAGCAACACATTAAACGTGGCAAGAAAGAATGTATAATGGGTAGCTTGATGGGTCCGGCAAAAAGTCGTTATGGGCTCAATTACATCCAATGGCAAGTCAAATTTGACAATGTCTCCTGCGTAAGTTATTTCTTTAGGCCTCGGCCGATCCGTTGGAAGCTCCAGCAAGGAGGGGATATTATCCAAATGCTGTTGCCAAAAATTCAACTTTTTTTGCAGCGTTTCTCCCTCGAACATTTCCTTTTGCCAGTTTGCGTAGTCTGCGTACTGGAGGGGAAGTTCCCCGCATTCAGCTTCTCGGCCTTGTTCAACCATCGTATAGATGGTAACAATTTCCTTCTGCAATACTTCCAAGGACCAAGCATCAAAAATAATGTGGTGAATATTCACTAGCAAATAATATTGGTCAGCGCTTAGCTGGACAAGCTGGAATTTGATTAACGGACCTTTTTCCAAATCAAATGGCTCAAGAGCAAATTCCTTGAGATGCTCCGTCAAAGGCTTCTCTTCTTCCAGCTCCTCTTTTGTCTTCACGTCTAATCGAAAAGAAGGGAAGTGAAGGGAAACCTTTTGTTTCAGTTCCCCTTCGACTTCTAAAAAAGTAGTGCGAAGAACTTCATGTCGTTCTATTATTTTTTGAATCGTTTTCTCTAATACGGCTGGCTGTAGATCTCCTGTTATTTTCAGGAGAATCGGTATATGGTAGGTAGGACTATTTGGAAGCATTTGTTCAAAAAACCAAATTCGGTTTTGACCATAGGAAGACGGAAGCAGATAGACTTCATTTTCTACGGATAGCGAACCCATGTTATCCCTGCCTTCATTCATAATGAAGTTTATAACTTTTGCTTAATCCGTGTGACTTTTCGAATAGATAGATCCTTTTTCTTTCTCTCTGGCATGAGGGCAGCTAAGCCTCTGATCGTGGGATATTCGAAGACATCCATTAAGCTGATCTCATAACCGAGGCTGTCTATGCGTGATATCATTTTTACAATGAGCAGAGAATGCCCCCCGCATTCAAAGAAATTGCTGTTGGGCCCTACGGATGACACAGGCAACAACTTTGTCCAAATTTTTCCCAGCTCCATTTCCAAAGGAGTTTGGAAAACGTCATCTGATTCTGCCTCTTCAAAAACTTCAAGAGCCGCCAGTTTTTTTCGATCGATTTTGCCTATGGAGGTTACAGGCACCTCATCAATCTGGATAAATCGGTTCGGAATCATAACCAGTGGCAATTCATTGCGCAAAACTTTCCGCAGCTGATCCGGATAGAGCTTGTGGCCGTCCTCCATTACGATATAGGCATTCAACTGGATCTCATCTGCTTGTTTTGCATCTAAAATGATGCACTGTTTCGTGTATGGCTGTCTCAGAATAGCTGCGACAATCTCGTTTTTATCAATACGGACGCCCCTTATTTTGATTTGATCGTCTGCTCGACCTATGATTTCCAAGCTTCCATCCGGTCGATAGCGTCCCATGTCACCGCTGCGATACAAGTAAATATCATCTTCTGGATCAAAAAAGTTGGGGATAAACGCCTCTAGTTCCTTATTCAAATATCCTTTCGTCCGATAAGGAGTGCGAACCATTATCTCTCCAGGTTCCCCAATCCCGCATAGCTGTTTTTCCTGATTGACAATCAGCAATTGCGTGTCTGGCATTGGATTGCCTAGCGGCTGGACCTCTTCGGCAAGCTCCTTTGGAACTACATAGAAGCACTTGATCAGAGTCGTCTCTGTCTGGCCATAGAAATTATTCATTTGGGCATCCGTGATTTCACGCCAAGCATGAACGAGACTGGCAAGCAAAGGTTCTCCTGAAAAAAATACATGTCGCAATGACGGCAATGACTTTGTCTTTGCTGATTGCTTGAGCCAATGGCCCGCGAGCGATGGGACCGTATGGAGCATCGTAATCTCTTTTTTCGCCAGCCAATCGAGCATATCTGTTTCTTGCTTCGAAGGAATGAAGAGAGACGCTCCACTTGTCAATGGCAAAAAGACATCTCGCAGGTACGCATCAAATGTAATGTGAATGAGCTGCGCGTTGCGATCCTTAGTCGTGACACCGAATTCTTGCCGCTGCCAGTTCAAGAAGTGAGAGATACTGTTGTGCGTACCCAGGATTCCTTTCGGCTCTCCCGTTGTTCCTGATGTAAAGAAAATATAGGCATCCGGACAAGTATATGCTGGAGGCAGATCAGTGCCCGTCTCCGCTTCTTCTTTTAGCAGGTCGCTCACTTCAAATGATTGGACTCCACTTGCTGCCAGTGCGTCTTTGTATGTTTGGCCCAGTGTCTCGCTCGTTACGATCACGCGTGCGTTTGCAATCTGTAGCATGGACTCGAATCTTTTTTCCGGTACTTGCGTGTCCATGTTCATAAAAATGGCATCTGCCAAATGTACGCCCATCATCGAGATAATCATTTCATAGCTTCTATCTCCATATAGAGCTACTACATCTCCGGAATGTACATTTCGGCGGCGCAAACCTTTTGCAATCCGCAGGGAATCTTGGAACAATTCCCGATAGGTATACGATTTTTCGTTATCTTCTACGGCAACCTGATGGGGAGCCTGCTCACTCCAGTACTTCACTTGTTCAATAATACGTGGATAATCGATCTGTTGAAGTCTCGCCGTTGGGTCAGGCAAAATGCGTTTGGCTTGTTCAGTGACCAATGAGTAGGATTGGATGGATTGATCTGCCAGTTTCATCGCCTGCTGCAACAAGTGGATATACTGATTCAGAAACTCAGCCATCCGCTCTTTTTCAAACAATTGATTTTGATAGGCGAGCGTTAGATGGAATCCGTCTGCGGCTTCCTCAATATAGAGCGTCATGAAGAACTTCGATTCAATTTCATCCACTTCGATCTCTTCCACGACCACATTATCGGCTGCGTATGTCTTAGGTTCATCGAAGCTGCGATAGTTAATGGACACATCAAATAACGGATTGCGGTTAAGGTTCCGCTTCGGATTCACTTCTTCCACAATTTTTTCAAAAGGAATATCCTGATTGGCAAACGCCTCCAGCACCGTCTGTTTTGCCTGATCCAACACATCTCTGTATGTCGCATTTGCATCAAGTTCCATCCGCAATGGCAATGTATTCAAATAGAGACCTACGGACTTCTCCAATTCTGAGGTATTCCGATTGACTACGGGAGTGCCGATGATCAAATCGGTTTGCTGGGACAGTCTGGACAGCAGTACGCCGAATACGGATAGCAGCGTCATAAAAGGTGTGACTCTCTGTTCCTGACTGAAAGCTTTTATGTCGCTTGATACTTGCATGGACAAAGATTTTCTCAGCGTTTCATTTCCCGTCTTGCCCTCCCTTTGCCGGCTTCTGCTAATGGGAAGCTGAAGCAAGGGAATCTCTCCGTCAAACTTTTTCTTCCAATAGGAAAGCTGCTCCTGATATTCCGCCTGATTGATAAAATCGTTGTGTCTTAACAGGTAGTCCACATATTGCACAGGCTTTTCCTCTAAAAATGTCCGTTCACCCGCATACAGCTTCAGAAGCTCTTCTTTCACAACCTTTAGAGACCAGCCATCACTGATAATATGATGGAAGGTAAGCACCAGGACATCCGCCGACTTCCCTTTCACCAGAGTGCCTCTGACCAAGGGTGCCGCAGCAAGATCAAACGGACTGGACATTTCTCGTCGCACGATCTGTTGCAATTCCCGATCTCCCCACTCTTCCACCTGCAAAGATATTGTGGCGTGGGGCAAGATGCGTTGGATTGGCTCGCCGTTTTTATTGAGAAAAGCGGTGCGCAATGATTCATGCCTGTCAATCAGTTGGTTCAGGCAATCCTGCAATCTCTCTGAATCGACAGATCCATGGAATTTTAAAACGAGCGGCATATTATGTTTTGTGTCTTGGTAGAGCTGGTCTAAAAACCAAATCCGCTTTTGGGCATCCGAAAGAGGGAACGGTTGATTGCGATCAGCCAATTCCATAACCGGGCTGCTCGCATCACTGTTCTTGCGCTTTTCCAAAACGCCAGCCAATGTTTCAATCGTTGGATTTTCGAACAGGTCTTTCACGTAAAGCCTTGACTCAAACTTTTTATTTACTTCCGAGATAATCTGAACCGCTAATAAGGAATGTCCGCCTAACTCGAAGAAGTTATCTTGGACTCCTATTTTTTGTACGCCCAATTTCTCAAGCCAAATGGACAAAATAGCTTGTTCCTTGTCGTTCTTGGGGGCAACGTAAGCGCCAACAGCAGCAAGATTTTGCTCGGATGGTTTTGGCAGTTGGTGCCGATCGATTTTCCCATTCGCGTTTAACGGGAACGCCTGCAGTTGAACGTAATAGCTGGGAACCATATAATCAGGCAGCACCTTTTTCAGCTCATGCTTTAATACGCCGGGTTGAATGTCGCCTTCTGCGGACGTATAGTAGGCAGCCAAATATTGAATGTCAGACTCGGTTTTATGGACGATGACGACAGCTTCGGAAACCCCCGCGATAGCCCTCAGCGTGGTTTCGATCTCACCGAGTTCGACACGCATTCCTCTTAGCTTGATTTGATTGTCCTGGCGGCCGAGGAACATAATGTTTCCATCTGGTTTCAAGTACCCTCTATCACCGGTTCGGTACATGAACTCCCCCGGATAAAACGGATCGGGAATAAAGGACTGAGCCGTTCTTTCCGGATTGTTGATATACCCTCTGGCCAGGCCGATGCCAGCAATGTATAAATCACCAGGGACGCCAGGCGGAACCGGTTCTAAAAACTTGTCCAGTACATAAATGCGGTTATTGTCGATCGGACGTCCGACGGAAACAATTTCAGAGCTGTTCTCCACATCCGGCTCGCAATCAAAACATGTGGAATCAATCGAGACCTCCGTAGCTCCCCATGTGTTAAACAGCTTGCCTGGCATCTTTTCATAGAACGAGCGGACCACGTCGGCATGCAATGCTTCCCCGCTGGATACGACAATGCGCAGGTTCGTCAACTGCTGTCTTTGAACCGGTGTGATTTGCTCCAGCACCATTTTCAGCATGCTCGGAACAAACTGAAGCAAGGAAACGTTGTGCTTGATTGCATATTCGATAATACTGACCGGGTCCCGGTGCGCTCCTTTGGGCAGAAACGCGATCTTCGCTCCGACTGTCAACGGCCAGAAAATCTCGACGGCGGAATCATCAAACGTCAGGATTGTTTTCTGCAATGCGACTTCGTGTGCCTGTAGACGATGCTTGTTCTGCATCCAGTTCATCCGGTTAACCCAGCCTTTATGCGTGTTGCTGACGCCTTTGGGTTTTCCCGTTGAGCCTGATGTGTAATAGATCGAAACGAGATGGTCAGGGGTGACTTGAACATCCGGTTTCGTGACTGGATATCCTTCCAAAAGGCTCTCCTGCATCAGATAGGAAAGCAGCTCGATATCTTTTGTTTCCTGCAGCCTTGTCCCTGGCTGCGTTATGCAAATCGAAGCCCCCGCATCCCGCAAAATGGCGTAAGCCCGTTCCCAAGGGACTTCCGTATCAATCGGCAGAAAAGCACCGCCCGCTTTCAGGATTCCCATCATGGACACGACCAGTTCCAAAGACCGTTCCATGCATAAGCCTACCGGCGTGTCGGGAGCTACGCCCTTTTCACGGAGCAAGTGAGCCAGTTGATTCGCCTTCTCATCAAGCTCCCTGTAGGTCAGGCACTCCCCTTCATACTCGGCGGCGATGTTGTCCGGCGTTTTCATCGCCTGGGCTTCAAACCATTCATGCAAGGCAACATCCGGAAATTCGCATGCTGTCTCATTTAACGTGTGAATCATGAACGCCTTTTCTCTCTCGCTCAGCACGGGAAGCTGTTCAACAGCAGTAAATGGCTGTGCCAATACTCGCTCACATAGCTGCAGGAAATGCGAACTAAATCGTTTGATCGTCTCTTCCTCAAACAGGTCTGTCCGATATTCCCATTTTCCGATATATTCTTCGCCACTCCGTTCCATGAACAGCGTCAGATCAAACTTGGCGGTGTCGTTATGGAGCGAAATCGGTTCGCTGACCGCCAGTTGATTTCCCTGCGCCGGGTCAAACGCGAAATCCTGGAAGGTGAACATATATTGAAACAGAGGCTGCTGGTTGACTGAACGATGCGGTTGAAGCTCCTCCACCACTTTGTCAAAAGGAACGTCTCCATGGGAGAACGCTTTTACCGCCGTATCGCTTACTTGCTGGACAAGTTCAACAAAGCTGGTGCCTTCGCGAATTTCATTTCGAATCACCAATGTGTTTACAAAAAATCCGAGCAACCCTTCCAGTTTGGCGTGATTTCGCCCTGCAGCCGTTGTCCCAATCGCAATGTCCTTTTCCTGTGACAAGCGATAAATCAACAATTTAAAGAGCGAAAGCATCGCCATGAAAAGGGTCGTATTGTTCTGTTTGCAAAACGCTTTCAGTTGCTCTAACACCTGGTTCGGAATCTGGAACGTGCTGACGGCCCCATTATGACCATCCGGATGCGTCTTCTTCTGATTCGCCATCAACTTGATAGAAGGAGCCTCGGTGCCCAGTTGTGTTTTCCAAAAGTCCATCTGCTCCCGGTAAACCGGGGAATCAATAAAAGCATTCTGCCAGGTCACGTAGTCACTATATTGGACCTGCCCTTCCATAGCTTCCTGTACTTCACAGTCTGTGCCGCCTACTATTTCGTTGTATTTCTTGAGAAGGTCTGATTGGAAAACATAGTTCGACCAGCCATCCCAGACGATATGATGAACATTGTAATAAAAGAGATGCTGGTTATCAGACAGCTTATACAGCTTAAACCGATACAGCGGGTCGGATGTCAGTTCGAATGGAATCTTCGCGTCTTCTTCCATCGCTTGCAGCGCTGTTTGTTTCGCTAACTCATACGGCTGATCAGATAAAGAGATCCGTTCCAAATTGCTTTTCTTCGAATCATCAATCACTTGGAAAGGACGACCGTCCTCTTCGATAAAGTTGACCCTTAATACTTCATGCCGCGCAAGCAAATGCTCCAGACTGGCAAGAAAAGCATCGTACTGCAAGGGTCCTGTTATTTCGAAATAGGTAGGCAAGTTGTACAAGGAGCTGGTTCCCTGCCATTCATTAATAAACCAGAGCCGCTTTTGCGCAAACGACAACTCTCTTTTCTTCTCGTCGTTCTTCGCCGGCAGCAAAGTCTGCTCTTCCGAGATAAAAGATTGTGAATCGATAAATGCACTCAATTGACGAATGGTAGGATGCTGAAAAACATCTTTCAACGTAAGATGGATTGGCAGCCGCTGCTTTAAGCGAGTCACAAAACGGGCAGCAAAAAGCGAGTTGCCCCCCACATGGAGAAACGGTGTATCAATACCTACATCGTCTAAAAACAGAAGCTCTTTCCAAAATGAAGCCACTATTTTTTCGGTCTCCGTTTGTGGTTGACGCTCTGCAGGAACAATCCTGTTTTTCTGGGGAGCAGGCAGACTTTTTCGATCAACCTTTCCATTGGACGATAAGGGGAACCCATCCAAGCGGACAAAAAATGAAGGAATCATATAATCAGGCAGCTGCTCCTCCATTTGTTTACGAACGCTATTTTCTTCCCATTTCTCGTCGTCCAGGACGGTCACATAAGCAACAAGGAAGGTGTGGTCGCCTTCGCGAACGGCAGTAACGACACACTGCTTGATATTGGGCAAGCGCTCCATGGCTGCTTCAATTTCACCCAGTTCAATCCGGTATCCGCGTATTTTTACTTGGAAATCGATCCTGCCGATATATTCGATGGCACCGTCTTCGCGGTATCTGCACAAATCGCCCGTTTTGTACAGACGCTCGCCTTCGTGGAAGGGATCAGCAATAAATTTTTCCTCGGTCAGCTCCGGTTTGTTATGGTAGCCTCTTGCAAGTCCGATTCCGCCAATATGCAGTTCGCCTGCGACCCCTGGCTCCGTTATCAGGTTTTCCCCATCGATAATATGCAAGCGAATATTGCTGATCGGAAACCCGATGGGCACTGCCTTTTCACGTTTATCGCCTGTGCACTTCCAGTAGGTGACATCGATAGCCGCTTCTGTGGGACCGTATAAGTTGTACAGCTCAACCTTGTCAAATTTTGAGAAAAAGGCGAGTTCCATCGACTTCGTCAGTGCTTCCCCGCTGCAAATAATCCGCTTGAGAGACGGGAGCGGCGTTTCTGTTTGATACGTATCGAGAAAAATTTGCAGCATGGACGGTACGAAGTGCATGGTCGTAATGTTCATCGCTTGAACGGTTTGGATCAGATATTCGGGATCTTTATGCGCTTCTGGTCTGGCCATGACAAGGGTTGCCCCGGCAAGCAACGGCCAAAAAAATTCCCAGACTGACACATCGAAGCTGAACGGCGTTTTTTGCAGGATGCGATCAGAACTGTTTAATTGAAACTCTTTTTGCATCCACTGCAGACGGTTGTTTAAAGCCCGGTGTGTATTCATGACCCCTTTGGGATTTCCAGTGGAGCCCGACGTATAAATCATGTAGATGAGGTTGTCGCCTGTCATTGGTATGTCAAGATTACGGGAGGGCTGCTTGCTCCATTCCTCCCCTTTGTCGACAACAACAAGCTTTGCATCTCCCAATTGCTGATCCGCAAAGATCATTTCTCTGCTCTGCGTCGTAACAATGATGGGGGCCTTCGCATCCGTCAACATATATTCCAAACGTTTTTTCGGATAGTTCGGGTCAATGGGAACGTAGGCGCCTCCGGCCTTTAGCACTCCCAGCAATACAATGACCATCTCCAGAGAGCGGTCCATGCAAACAGCGACAGGCTCTTCAATTTGCAGCCCGCATTGTACCAGGTAATGAGCAAACTGATTGGCTTTTTCATTCAACTGCTGATAACTGAGCTCACTTGCTTCATAAATGACTGCTGTCTGATTGGGTGTCATCGCCGCCTGCTGTTCGATCAAATGATGAATGCATGCGTCCATGTTGGAAAACTGCTCTAGCTTCATGCGATTTTCTTGTATATGAATCACGCTCATAGCTCTCCCTCCCACAACTTACCCTTGCCATTCCTTAACAACGATACAAGCATTGTACCCGCCAAAACCAAACGAGTTGTTCAAAACGGCCCGTACTCGATGCGCCTGCGCCTCATTTGGCACATAGTTGAGATCGAATCCTTCATCGGGCTCGTGGAGGTTAATCGTTGGCGGCACGATTTGATGCTGCAGAGTCAGGATGCAGGCAATCAGCTCGACTGCACTGGCCCCTGCCAGCAAATGCCCTGTCATCGACTTTATGGAGCTGACGGGAATGGACCTGGCCTTTTCACCAAACAGCTTCTTTATCGCCAGCGTTTCGATTTGGTCGTTCAATCGCGTACTGGAACCGTGGGCATTGATGTAGTCGATGTCAGCAGGTGCAAGATTGGCATCCGCAATTGCATTTTTCATCGCCATAATCGCGCTTTTCGCTTCCGGATCAGGTGCCGTGACGTGATAGGCATCTGTAGTGGAGCCGTATCCGGCTACTTCCGCGAGGATCGTGGCTCCTCTTTTCTTGGCAGACTCCTCCGACTCCAGCACAACAATTCCCGATCCCGCACCAATCACGAAGCCGTCCCGGTCCTTGTCAAAAGGGCGGCTGGCCGCTTGCGGATTGTCGTTCCGAGTGGATAAAGCCTTTATTTTACAAAAAGAGGCCAAGTCAATAGGCGTGAATTGGCCTTCCGTTCCGCCGGCAATCATAACATCCGCTTCTCCGTATTGAATCGCTCGGCAGCCTTCGCCAATACAGTTGTTTCCTGTTGCACATGCGGAACCCCAGGCCCCGCTTTTGCCTTTTGCCCCTACCATGATCGAAACTTCGCTTGTCGGGGCATCCACCAGCGAGGCAAATGCCAAGTAAGAGCTGACTTTTCGATACCCGTGCTGAAGCAGGTCCTGATAGTTTTCCAGTATGAGCCTCGTTCCACCCATGCCTGTTCCGACAATCACTCCCACGCGGTAGGGGTCTAGTTGACGCATGTCCAATTTTGCCTGGGAGATAGCTTGCCTGGCAGCCACGATCGCATACTGTGTAAAAGTTTCCATCCGGTTTTTTTCTTTTGGGGTAAACCATTCATCGAGGTCAAGGCCTTTTACTTCTGCACCGATAGTCGTCGGAAACCCTTCGGCATCAAAAGCTTGAATGTAGTCAACCCCGCTCACGCCCCGTACAACGTTTTCCCAAAAAGTTTTGACACCTACTCCTATTGGCGTAACGACACCCATCCCGGTAACAACTACACGTTTTTTCATGATGAGTCCCCTTTATTCCAACAATTTACACCTATCATACAAAGGGAGGTTTTCTCAGACATCCGTAAATCCCGCAACAATTCACAACCCAACGATTGCAAGGGAAGTAATTCATTCATCCCATAGCTGGGAGCATACAAAGTATCTAAATCCCTATTTTTACATTATTTTCTTGATAAAAGCACCATGTGGTGTATACTCTCAGTATATAAATCGTGAGCAACAGCCAATGATTACTGCAAAAAGCCCGGCCACATACAATTCAGTAGGGAATGGCGAAAGGATTGCTCCATTCCTTGAAAAAAGGAACAGTGCCTTCCTGGCAAGTTCATCTATGTTCAGGGAAAAAAGGATGGGAGGGATTGTTTACCTGGTTATATCAGCATGTTGAATAAACACAGCATGTACTCGCACACTTTTTTTAAAAGGAGGCAGCAAATGGATTATATTTTAACGCATAAATGGGCTTTCCTTATTGTCGCGGAAGTCATCTTTTGGGTTTCCATCATCACGTTCTTGATCGCCAGATATTGGTTCGGCAAAAAAACTCTCAGCTTTGTTTTTTTTCTGCTGTTTATCGTCAATGACCTATGGATCGCTTCTTTAGGTTTTTTTGACTACTTGCATACAGGGCAGTTTTCCAGTTATCAAATCGTTGTGCTGGTTGTTTTTGTATATGCCATCACGTATGGAAAAAGCGACTTCAAAAAGCTTGATTACTATATCCAAATCTATGTTGCCAAGTGGAAGGGACTGCCTGCTCCCAATATCGAACCGCCGAAGAAGCTGGTGGGAAGGGAACACGCCCAAAAAGAACGGAAACATTTTTACATTCACTTCTCTGTCTATGCAATAGCCCACCTGGTTTTCTATTTTTTGTTCGGGCTGTCCTCACGGTTCTACGAAATAACAAGTATGGGCGATTTTTTCCGTGAATTTTTCTCAGCCAAGGAAGGCCTCCTGCCTTTTGCCAATCCGACAGTCAATAACCTCAGCAGGATTTGGACCTTGATTTTTGTCATCGACAGCATATTCGCTCTGTCGTATACCGTATTTCCGAAAAGCGAGAAGTCTCGTGGCCTGTTATGAACACACATTCCATACTCCAAACAGAAACAACCGCCAAGAAATGTCCTCTATGCTTCTTGGCGGTCGCTTTTTTTCATGCAACTATCTCAAGAAGCAAGAGTTTCCACTCTATTTCAAGAACACTCCAGTGGCCAGAAGTCTAACGGTTTTTTAAAGAATTTTTTAAAAGTTTTTATATTTTCAAATAAATTGTTGTTCTTACCGGAATTGCAATGTAATATATATACATATTTGTGATGTTGTTACAAAATAAAAAGGAGTGTTTTCTATTCATGTCAAAGAAAAAGAAGTTGTTGCCACTGGCAGTCAGCGCCTTGTTGGTAGGTGTACTCACCACTCACTCTTTTCTTTTGCCATCGCATGCATCTGCACAAACACCTAATCCTGATTCTCAGATCGGACAAGACCTCGACCAAGAGGATGATCGTGTCGGAGATTCTGATACCGCAGAAGATAGTCTCGGAGATTCCATTACTGAAGAAGACAGCCTGGAAGATTCCGTTACCGAAGAAGATGGCGTCGGAGATTCCGTTACCGAAGAAGATGGCGTCGGAGATTCCGTTACCGAAGAAGATGGCGTCGGAGATTCCGTTACCGAGGACGGCAGCCTCGACGATTCTGTTACCGAAGAGGGCAATCTCGAAGATTCTGTTATCGAAGAGGATAACGAGTCTTCCGTTCGTTCCAAGTATGATCACACCAAATTTTTAACACTTTTTGACAAAGATAAAATCATTAAAAACTTCCGATCCATGAATAAAATTTTTCCCAGCCACAAGATCAAAAACGATAAGAAGAACACCTTTACGTTCAAAAAGAAGCTCCGCGATTTGCCCAATTTCACCTATACCTACAACAAGCAGCAGCACAAATTTGAAGATCTGCTGAAGCGAACGGTAACAACCGGCCTGCTTGTCATCAAAGACGATAAAATCGTTACCGAGCGATATTACCACGGAAATAGCCAGAAAACATTGAATACATCCTGGTCCATGTCCAAGTCGTTTACCTCTGCGCTGGTCGGCATCGCCATTGACGAAGGCTACATAAACAGCGTCGATGATCCCATCACGGATTATCTTCCGGAGCTGAAGGATTCCGGTTATGACGGCGTATCGATCAAGGATATTCTCAACATGGCTTCCGGCGTCAAATATCCGGTCTATGAAGAGCCTTTTATCACCGAATGGTACAATCGACTATTTGTGGAGAAGGAATCCTTCAATGAGATGATGACGACCCTGCCTTCGGACGCATCCCCCGGCACCTTTACCTACAAAGGGTCCGATACGCAAGTGCTTGGCATGCTCATCAAGAAAACAACAGGCAAGCAGCCATCCAAATATCTGGAGGAAAAAATCTGGAAGCCGCTCGGCATGGAACACTCCGCATACTGGAACACCGACCTGCACGGCGATGACATGACGTTTGCCTATCTGAATGCCTCCCTGCGGGATTACGCCAAGTTTGGCCGGCTGTACTTGAATAACGGCAACTGGAACGGAAAACAGATCATCTCCGAGGATTGGGTAAAAGAAACGTATATCGGCAGTGAAGGTTTCCCATTCTACAAGTATCAATGGTGGATTCCGCCAAGCCCCGACCCGGACAATAAGGAAATTTTGGCCAACGGCATTTATGGACAAAATATTTACGTCAACCAGAATGAAAATATGATTATCGTGAAGACTAGCGTGAATTCTTCCGAAGAGGATTTGGGAGAAGAGATTACGGTCTTCCGGGAGATTGTTGAATTGTTCAAAGACGAGTAGGATTATCTTTTCGTATAACAGTTCAAGCATTTTGAGACAAACAATCTGAACGTTGGATTTATGCCGCTTCGCTACTCGCAAGATGTGCAATGTGAAGGAAATACGATGGCAGGAAAAAAGGATTCAGCCTCTTCTCGTTTGAAGAGGCTGATTTGTTTGTCAGCATATTATGGGAGGGTGAAATTGCCGGCTGCCAAGAAAAAGATCATGAAAGATTGGTAGATATTTGGTATCGGGCTGTAGTTCCACCCACACTTTCCTGACAGAAGAAGATATTCAGTTTTACAAAAACATCGTTCAAAACGAAGCAATGAAAGAACTTGAGGTCTGGGTGGCAGTAAACGAGCTTCAAGAACCAACCGGATTTATTGGACTGAATGGGCCGAAATTCGAGATGCTGTTCGTCGACCCTGATCAGCACGGGAAGGGAATTGGTACGCGCCCTTTTTTCCCCGCTTTCCGTTTTTTTGTGTCAAATACATATCAAACCCTTTTGTTTTATTCATTTTTATACTCATTTTTTAGAATGCTGTAGATCTCCAGGTCAACTACGCCCTTCCCCGACCATACGGTTGCTTGTCGCAGTGTGCCTTCTTTGACAAACCCATTCTTTATCAATACCTTCTTTGAAATTTCGTTTGGAGGCATGACTTCGGCCTGTATTCGGTTTACGTTCACTTCATGAAACAGAAATCGTACCAATGCTTTCACAGCCTCTGTAGCAATCCCTTTCCCCCAGTGCGCTTCCGCCAAAAAGTACCCGATCGTCACCATATTCACCTTCTGGTTAAAATCGAATGCTTCGATGATGCCAACCAGTTTGTCGCTTTCAACATGAGTGAATATGCCCCATTTTACTCGGGACTTTTTATTGAAGTCCCTCTCAAAATGCCCGATCATCGACTTCACCGTCTCTTTATTGTGCTTCGGGATGATTCCGCAATATTCAAACACCTTGTCATTGCTGTAAATCTCAAATACATCCTCCAGATGATTGGCATCAATCTTTTTCAGGATGAAACGGTCGGATTTTATGATCGGAAACTCATCGAAAACGGCATTCGTATCCATACGTGATCCTTCCCTTTCGGCGTCGTTGGTATCGTGCTACAAGTATTGTAACAGCAGGCTTTTCGCAATTGCCTAAGATCATCCCGAGAATTACGGTGAAATGGCTGATTGGGATAATGTTACTTTCGCTCACTCTCCACTTTTACCCTTTTCCTTTTTGCTGCAACACGCTATATTCCACGCAAGTAATCGTCAATCTTCATAAGCCGGCGAGGTGTGACAGTGGTAAGCTAGGAGAGAAGCTTGCTCGAACTGCCTGTTTATCCTCAACTTTTTAATTCAGGGGGCAACTGAAATGCGTGAACTTGCATTTATGAAGGATTATAAAACCAACGAGGCACTTCGAAGGAGTTTATCCGAACTTGCTGCCAGCACTTTTGGCATCCAATTTGAAACGTGGTATCAAAAAGGGTTTTGGAATGAACGGTACATACCCTTTTCATTTGTTGAGGGAGAAACCGTTGTCGCAAATGTTTCTGTTAACCTGCTTTCGCTCATTATGGATGGCGAGAAGAAAAAAGCGATACAAATCGGAACGGTCATGACTCATCCGGAATATCGAAAACAGGGACTGTCTGCAAGGTTGATGAACAAGGTTTTAGAGGAATATGAAAATCAGTATGATTTCATGTACCTTTTTGCGAACAAAACGGTTCTCGATTTTTATCCCCGGTTTGGATTCAAACCGGCAGAAGAGCATCTCTTTTCGATGGATTTTACGCCAAGTCCGAGCCCTAGTGCGGATACAGGCATTCGAAAGCTTACTGTAAATGATGAAGCTGATCTTCGTTTCATTTACAGGCTTGCTTCAGAAAGGCTGCCTGTTTCTCAGCGTTTTGGAACGGATGGCGCTCAAGGAATCTTCATGTTTTATTGCCTGAACGTATTTGGCGACGATCTGTATTACTTGGAAAACGAGGACGTTCTTGCGATCTATAAAAAGGAAAACAATCACCTCGATCTTTTCGATGTCATTAGCACGAAGGAAGTCAACATTCACGATATTTTGACCAAGATTGCAGGCAGCGATACGGAAAAAGTAACGTTCCATTTCACTCCTGACTATGAGGGGATCGAAGTAAAAAGCGAGATCTATGATGGCGGTTTATTTGTAAGAGCAAATGAGGGGAACATCTACCCCCCATACGTTAAACATCCGATCACATCCATTGCTTGATGTCAAAACTGCCCGCTTTTGGTCGGGCAGTTTTTTTGAAGCATAATTTCTTTCGAGGGACTTTCGGCTGCCTTTCAGACCAGCAGTTCCCCCGCTTTCTCCCCTGCTGTAGTGTAAACCTCTCAGTTGTTCCATTTGTCGACCCGATCATTCAGCAATACACTCTGGCGGGAGGGCTCCGTGTACTAGAATTGTAGCTTCTCCATAGCTTCGTCTAGTATTTGTTCTTTCACATTCCTGGACAGCTCATATGTGTCATGCTTCAAAGCGTAAGGGTTTACTTCTACCTTTTTTCCTGCCTCTGCCTCTTTTTGAACGAAGAGAGCTAATGAATCCACTGGATTCGATGATTCTTTCAGCAGTTGAGTCTTCAAGGTCTCCAGCAAGTGATGGTGGCTCATATCCTGGAACTGCAACAGCCCGTCTGTACACCTGCATTGCGATTCGTAATCTCCATAATGATTGACAACCTCCCAATCAGACCATTTCTCTTGAAGTTGTTGGGAGATGTTTGGGATTACATTTGCATGCCAAAATTCCAATCTTCTCCGTTCCATATCAATATGGAAGCCTCCGATCGGAAAATCATGGGACCATTCACTTAAAGATATACGTGGATACCCATAGGCTTTATCTATTCGATTTACCAAATCAGGTCCATATGGCAAATAATTATCGATCCCTCCCCATAATGGAAACAGTAGCATTTCGTTTGGAGAAAACTTTACGCTTGCCACTGTATCAACCCAGTCTTTCTCCTCCGGAGGAGCTAAGCTCGTATGAGCGCAATCGTTTTTACGATCCGTTAGCACTTTTTCCTTTGGGTAACCTACGTAGGCTGCCAGGTCTACAATACCTTCGTAAGCCCATTTGATTTCCCACCCCTCCCAAATGTATCCCATAAGTTTTACATAGAGATCTCTTAGCGGAATGTTGTAGCGTATATCTTCGCCCCCATAGAACATTACCTTTTTTTTATCTGCAACAAGAATGGCTCCGCCTTCAGCCCAAGCATCATTCAACCATCCAGACTCATCTACCTTCGTCTGCATTTCGATAAATTTGATAGCGTATTGTTCTCCCCAAAATATATTTTTTGGCAAGGTGTTTGCACACCAGTGGCTGTAATACAACTCGTATGAATGATTTCTCACAATGATCAGATTCGCTCGGTGTCCCATTGTACTCCTCCGTTCAATCGGCTTGACTTGGACTATTATTCCATTTTAAAGACAAAAACCCTTCCAATGGTTGGAAGGGGCTCGCACCGGTAGAACTTGTTATGAATCATTCCTGATGAGCAGTGAGCACATTATTACATTGAATACTTCTGTAGTGTCTCTATCAAGTCTTCTGCCGATTTTCTGTTCGTATTTATCCGAAAAATTTTTCGTTGGTTCCTATCGTTAATCCCTTCTTCTACTGTAAAGAACAACTCATAACCTAATTCCGCAGCAACCTGGATTACTGTTTCGTTGTAGGCTCCATATGGATAAGCCAGGAGACGGGAGTGTTCACCTAATTCTTCGAACAGTCTCTTTTCAGCCAATTCAAGATCGGCTTTTATCCGCATTTTATACTCTTCCTGCGATTCAATGCGTTTTTCACTTTCCAAGTAGATTCTATTGGCTAACATGGGCTTACTGTTTCCGTCCTGAGTTGTTTTCATTTTACGATGATGAT
The DNA here is from genome assembly GCF_037964015.1 of Brevibacillus sp. FSL K6-6036. NCBI lineage: Bacteria > Bacillati > Bacillota > Bacilli > Caryophanales > Paenibacillaceae > Brevibacillus > Brevibacillus sp. FSL K6-6036. The sequence continues at coordinate 746,343 of NZ_CP150173.1, read as the reverse complement.
CATAGGTATGGCTGTAAAAACTCATACCATTCGCTTTCATCTCCTGTATTTGGTTCCACGTGAGATGCGGAATTGCCGCCGGGTCGAAAACGTCTGTCGATTTCATAACCAGAAAATTGGCAGCAGAAATACCTCGCTTTTTCAGCTCAGGATAAGCATAGGTATAAAAACTTTCATATCCGTCATCAAATGTCAAAACAACAGCATTTGGAGGTATCTTTTCACCTGTACGAATAAATTTTACGAAGGTTTCCATGCTGATAATGTTATATTGTTTTTGGATAAGAGTGTCTAAATGCTGTGCAAATGTAGATGGAGACAGCGTAGCATCATTTTCAACAAAATCAAGATGGTGATACGTCAGTACGATAGCTTTGTCCTGATAATAGACAGGTTGTTTTGAATAGCTGACAATCAGGAAATATATTCCAAACGCGAGTAAGACCAGACAAAAACGATACATAGTATTCCCCTCTACCTTTATTGTGTTTATCTATTAGATCCAGCCCGGTAATTTTTGTGACACAATAAGGCGGGGTTTACTCTTGACTCCATGACATTCTTGAATAGTTGCAAACGAACATACTATTCTTAAAGTGAACATATGATGAACGGTGACAACAAGGCACATAAAAACGGTATAAAGCAAAATGCTTCATACCGTTTTTTCGGATCTGTCAAGAATTTCGTGTAAACTAAGCCAACCTCAATATATGAAAAGGTTTCCTCCCCCTAATAGGTTTCATCCCCCTAATTAGGACATCTTTTTCGGAGCCAATAGGGTCAAGGGCGTAAGGCGAAGCGAACCCTTGACGTGTTGGTGTAGAAAAAGACAATTCCTTCGGGGATGAAGCCTTTCTTTTCTTTGTTATCGGATGTGTGGTCGTACGCGATCCTCAAAGAAAACAGATAGCTGCATGAGAATATGGCCCCAATTGTGGACTCGTCCCGTCCATTTACGTAGGACATCCATGGTTATGAGGTATAACATTTTGAGAAGAGCATCGTCTGTGGGAAAGACGGCTTTTCCCTTCATGACTATACGAGAAGCTATTGTTCTTATGAACACACGAAAAAAGAACAATTCCTGAGTCTGTAAAATATTTTGTGTAAACTCTCAACCTCTAAACTACAATTAGGAGTAGAAAGGTTGGGAGATTTTTATGATGTCAAAAGAGCAGATCAAGCAGTGGATCAAAGAGAAAAACATGAAGTCAGTGGACGACGTACAGTCAGCGTTAAAGGATCTATTCGCAGACACAATCCAAGAAATGCTGGAAGCTGAAATCGAGTCCTCTCTTGGATACGCCAAGCATGACATGAAAAACAAGCGGACAACCAACAGTCGCAATGGGTATAGCAAGAAAACCGTCCGTTCTGAGTACGGGGATGTCGACATCCAAGTCCCTCGAGATCGAGAGGGTGATTTTGAACCAAACATTGTAAAGAAACATCAATCCAATGTTACAGGGATCGAAGATCAAATTCTTGCTCTCTATGCCAAAGGCGTATCCACACGCGATATCCAAGACCATCTGCAGCAGCTCTATGGCATCGAAGTCTCACCAACGCTCATATCAAATGTAACGAATAAGATTGTACCGATGATCAAAGAGTGGCAAAATCGCCCCTTGCAAGCGGTTTATGCTGTTGTTTTCCTTGACGCCATTCACTTTAAGGTAAAACAGGACGGAGCTATCGTCAATAAAGCCGCCTATATGGTCATTGGTATTGACCTTGACGGTCATAAAGATGTGCTTGGGATCTGGATTGGGGAGAATGAATCGGCAAAATTCTGGCTGCATGTCCTCAACGAACTGAAAAATCGTGGAGTCCAGGATATTCTCATTACAAGCGTCGATAATCTTCGTGGCTTTACAGAAGCCATCTCTGCATGTTATCCGAAGACGGAGATTCAGAAATGTGTTATCCATCAAATCCGAAATTCCATCAAGTATGTTTCCTATAAGGATCTCAAAAAGATCACGTCCGAGCTAAAACCTATCTACAAGGCTCCAACGGAGCAAGCCGCGTTGGAAGAACTCGATCAGTTTGAACAAACCTGGGGCAGTAGATATCCCTTGATGGTTCGTTCCTGGCGGAATAACTGGGACGAGATTGCCACTTTCTTTAAATATCCTCCAGAGATTCGAAAGCTGATTTATACAACTAACGTGATCGAGAGTTATCATCGACAGCTTCGAAAGGTGACAAAAGGAAAAGCCATGTTTCCCACAGATGATGCCCTTTTGAAGATGTTATATCTCGTAACCATGGATGTTCTACGAAAGTGGACGGGACGAGTTCAGAACTGGGGCCAGATTCTCTTACAGCTATCCGTTTTCTTTGAAGATCGGGTACAGCCGTACATCCGTTAACAAATGAAAGGCTTCATCCCCGAAGGGATTATCTTTCTCTCCACCAACGCGTCAAGGGTTCGCTTCGCCTCACGCCCTTGACTCTATTGGCTCCGAAAAAGATGTCCCAATTAGGGGGATGAAACCTGTTCATATATTGGTTGATTGAGTTTACACAAAAATCTTGACAGACCCTTGACAGACCCCAATTCCTTTTTACTTGGTTGTCCTTATGATTTCTATAACACCTGCAGGATAAGTCCAACCCATTTGGAAATCGGTTAAGCTCGGTAAATTATCGAGCCTTTGTCCACATTATTATTCAAGGATATTATTTACTTATGCTAATACGTACTCTTGAGGAAGTTCTTTACAACTTGTCAGGTTTCTTTTTTGTTGCAATTTCCTTAGAATAACATTCAATTTTGCAGCTTGTGGACTTCCATCTAATTTTTTACATAGCCCGTTCATATTCATAAGCAAAAAATCCAATCTCCTAGATTGATATCCTAATTTTAACTTTTCATAAAATTGATTTATGAAATCATCGTGTTTATATTTTTCAGAGATTTGGATATAGTAATGGTCATCCCTAAAGAATACATTTTTTATATGTTCTAAATCAGGATTTAAAGTATCAATGTATCCTTCTTTAATCAAAAGACTACCTTTTGATCTGTTACAGTCATAACATGCTAATACTAAATTTTCTATTCTTCCGGCAATTTCTTTTGAATCAAATGATGACTCACATATGTAATGATCTACTTCAAATAGAGTCGAGCTTATATTATCTATTGAGTTTCCACAATAGCTACATTTATAATTATAAATCTCCATAAACTTCACTTTATAACATTTATCGTTTTCTTTGACTTTATTATAGATAATTCTTACTGTTGGATGATTTTTGCGTATTTCATCATTCAATGCTTTCTTTTTAGAATCCAAGTCTTGTAATATACTGCAGTACTCAGTATTTCTATAGTCATTTCCCATCTATATCCCTCTTCAGTTCCCTAAATGCAGAAATTATATCATCTATATCTTTAGTTGTTAACTCATCATATTGAGAGGTTCCATCTAACGAACTCATTATTTTTTCAATAAGAACCTTATCAATACCCTCGTTTTCTTTGAGTTTATTAGCTATATTTCGGTAAATAATGATATTTTGAATCGCATCATCCAGTACTTTTTTCAATATCATAGCATAATATTGTTGAGGAGTCTCTTTCACGTCTCTTCTATATTTTTGAATTGTTCCATAATCTTCTCCAAGATCATTCTGGGTTATAACTAAAACTTCAATAAAAGGAAACATTTTTTTGAGAATCATTTTAAATTCTTCACCAGAAAACTTTCCAGTAACGGCACTATCGTTTTCGAAGAGTTTTGAGTCAATTAAAATTATATTTGCCCCTTTAATCAAAGGATTATTTATAAGACTATCATATCCCTCTTCACTTTTAAAACAAACTTCATCATATTCTATTATAAACTGATCATGATCGTACTCTTTATTTAGATATTTAGAAATGTTTATGTCTGGCTCATCATCTACATAAACTATATTTATCTTATCCATTGAAATTACCTCCAAGTGTAAATAGAATACTAAAGCCTCCAGTTCCTTTGATTTCTGATATTTGCCCCCCAGACATCACAACTGTATTATTGACTATCCACATTCCTAATCCATGACCTTGTTTTCTAGAGGTTTCATGAACTTCAAGTATCTTCATAGGATTATCGATATATTTCTGATCCAATCCTTTGCCGTCATCTTTATATAGAAATTCTAACCCCCCATTACTAGAAACAACATGAATATATATTGATAAATGATTTCTATCTTCATTATGCTGGATACTATTTAAAATTAAATTATCAAAAATAACTTTTAAAACGTCTTCTGGCAAAACATAATGAATTGTTGAGGATAAATCTAATTCTATCTTGACCCATGCGTAGTCCCGTTCCCAAACCAACTTTACATCATTTAACAATTCAAGTATGTTGTGTTCTTCTGCAAAAAATTTACTTTTTTCTACTTCTTCCAACATAGTGTCCATAAAAGAAACTAACTTTGAATTTACCCTTTTATTTTTGTCTAGTAATTCTGGAATATTTGAATAAGCATACTTAGTTCGTTCTTTATCATTAACAAAATCCCATATTCCAAATTCTTTCATAGCTTCAATAATACTATCACAATTCTGTGCAATACTGTTTCTATCATTATGCATTTCATGAGCAATTGCGGTAGCTTTCAACCCGGAAGTTGCCAAAACGTTTAATATTCTAATGTCATACTTATATCGCTCTTCAGTACTATGAATTTCTTTTTTGTAATCCGAATTCTCTTTCTTATACTCTTTTATTTCTGCAATAAACTTATCAACTTCCTCTTTTGACAAGTTTTTCATTTCATTTGGATTTTTGAGTACCTTATCCACTACTTTTTTATCTTTCTTAACATTTCGATTTTTTACATCTATTTTTCGAATAATTGATTGGCGATATCTCTCAAATTCAGCAATACCCTTGTCTAAGATTTTAAGAAAAATTTGATAGTATATATTTTCATCGAGACCTTGTCTATTAGATAAATCCTTTAACATCTCGTTAGTCTTTTTGTCAATTTCTACTTTCCCAGCTAATTGGTTTTCTCTCACTCGCCATGAACCTGTCGGGTGAGTGGCTGCGGCAGGTGATAATCTAGATCTTTTTCCTAAACCGAGCCAATCCTTAGTTCCGTCATATGAAGTAATACTAAATGAATTTCTATAAAGAATTATCCCACTTTCATACCTTTCAGGAAGGATACTATATTTATATAAAAACTTCTCAACATCTTTCGTTGCAGATTCTTTAAGGCTAAAGTAAAATTCAGCCGAAAAGTCGCCGAGGTTTCTTAAGACTTGTTCTAATTCAAATTTTGACAGTAATATTTCTTTATCATTTAATAATTCATTAAAACAATTTACAGTATTTTCGTAGTTACACAAATCAATATTGCCACAATATTTCTTTGCCTCATTCTTGAATTCATCTGAATGAACACTACATACTAAAGAGCATTTTTCGGACAAAAACTTTATACTTATTTTACTTGTGCAATTATAACCTAGTTTAGGCTCGACAAAGTATTTCTGAACCGACTTTGTAATATTTTCAAAAGTTATATTAATCTCCATAAGGTTATCATTATATGTCCTAGATAAATACTTAATTAATTTCTCTATACGTACTTTGTTCCATTTTTCTCGTAGCCCATTAATAATTATCTTTGTTCCGCACTCATCCAAAGGATCCTTTTCTTGCAACGTGCTCCGATTCCAATTGGTAATCCATAACACAGACTTATCGTCAGGATTATTTGTTTGAGAGTAGAGTGTTATATTTGATCCGAGGCGTGACAAAGCAAATCTTCCGATCCCCTTTGATCCAGCAAGAACCCTTTTTTTCTTATTTTTATCTATGATCTCATAGTTCTTATTACTTTTTCCAATATGCATCCAATGTTGTTTAATATCTTTGTAATTCATACCTATTCCATTATCTTTAATAATAAGCTCATTATCCTTAAATATGATATCTAACTTCGTAGCTTGTGCATCGAATGCATTCTTAACTAATTCAAGAATGGCAGATTCTTCATTTGTAAAGTTTTGAACACCTAGCAACTCGGCAATCGTACTATCTTCGATCACATATTTAAGTTCTTCCACACAACATCCTCCTCTTAATTGATTCCAAATCAATATTCTTATAGAGGCTTATTCAAAATCCATTTTAATATCAAATTAAACGATAAAAAGTTTTACTTAAAACTCATAATTGTTAATATCAGCAGCAGTAATTCGAAGGGAGCTGCCACTTGCATTAACTCCAATTTCCTGAACATATTCGTAAAATGCTTTACTTTCCAAAATTTCTTTTGCTTTAGCTAAAGATACGTTTTTTTTAGCTACTATATAGATCCCCGAATAGGGAATGCTTTCTTTTGATAACTCATATACTTTTACTTCTTTTGTCACTACAGTAGAAAGTAGAAGCTTAGGTTGATTCAAATGTGACAACGCTTGAGTACGACCATATTCAAACCACTCGATGCTCTTATCTGATTTTCGTTTACTTAACTCTTTTGCAAAAGATTTAAGATACTTAGTGGCTTCCGGGAATTTTTTCTCGAATTCATCTCTTCTATATCTTACTAAAATATCTTCGTGATACCTATATGGAAATAGAATCAGTACTGATTTATTGAAGTTTAAAGATTTAGGACTTACTCCTTCTCTTACTAAATTACGCTCTATTTTAAAGTTATCAACAACAATATACTCTCCTTCTTCTTTAAACTTCGATAAAATATATGCTTTATTGTACAACGTTGCAATACTGGAAGCTGCTGAGAAATAGTCCCCGAATCTTCTTTTGGATTTACTGTCTGGCTTGCAGTCAGAAAATTTCCATTTCCCAACTAGTTTAATCTTTGGTATCGTAAGTATTGTACCGTTTGCTACATCGTGATATTCAATAATTTCGGTAGTTACACCTTTATCACAAACCAATATGGCCGAGGAAATAAGAGCTTCTTCAAATAATTTTTGAGTAGTAAAATCTATGATTTTTACAACGCTCGGTAAAATCATATCTCTTAACTTTTGCCCAAAGACATTTTTAAAAATACTACTTGGAATCAAATATGCTAACTTACCAGAGGAGTTTAAACAAGAAAGGCTTGCCTCAATAAAAGCATAGCAATAATCAAATTTGCCATGTGTACAAGAAATAAAATGTTCTTTTAAATAACTTCTAGTTTCATCATCCAAGTCTCGATAAGTGATATACGGAGGATTTCCAATTACATAATCAAACTCATTTTTTTTATATTGTTTTAAAAAATCGATATTTAAAATGTTCCATTTTACATTATTAATGCCATAAGATGTAGCTATTTCGTCAAGATTGCTTAAGCACCTAGCAAAGTGTACAACGTCAATCTCTATACCATACACATCACGCTCTAAACCTTTTTTAATTTCATCAATACTCTTCTTGTTGCATAGTGAATCCTCAATATATCTTCTAACTATTTCCTTCAGAATGTTTCCATCACCACATGCATTTTCAAGCACTTTTTTCCCATACAGATCTTTTTTGTACCCTACAGCATTTAAGAGATCTTTTACATTTTGAGCAGGAGTAAAAACCTGACACTTTTTTATCATTATTTTTTACTCCTGCCTTTCTTAAGTTTTTTAAAAAAATCTAATATCATGCCAACACCTCTACCTAAAGCTGATATATTTTTAAACTTATAACAAAGATGATATTTTATCATATATTGTTATCTTTTCTTATTTTGTTATTTTAGTGACTCTACGGAACAATTATATTTTCAAATAGTCCTAACGGTAAATATAAAAAAATCAAAGACTCATTTGAGAATAAGGAGTTAAAAAAGTTTTATTATATTAAATTGAATACCCCCATACAACTAAATCATCTTTATATCTTGGTAAGGAAAATTGTTATAATCATACTTTTTCACTACCATAAAACGAAAGCGGAAGGACTATGTCCTTCCGCTCCGTCTTGTCCTAACATTTCTAACTGTAAACATTATATCTGAATGACTCGAAAATGCAACAATCTGTCACTTTGATATGCAGTCTATTTCCGATCTTATGATAGTCATTGTAGTGATAACATTTTGTAGGCCCTCCTATCTTCTAATTTCTCATCTTTTCCCTCCAAATCTTCTGAGTTTGCCGTTAAAACCGAGTAAACTCATGCGAAAGAATATAGAAAAAATAAGAGAAAACACCAGTTTGGTTTTCGTAAAAGAAGGGGCTGAAGAGCGAATAAGAGCAAAAAAAAAGCTGAGCGTAAATCAGGGAAAATACCTGAAGTTCGGTCAGCTTACCAGTAAAATTTTATGCTCAGTGGTAGACTTTGTAGGAAAGGAAGTTCTAATTTTATTTTCTGCACAAATGGAAATGTATCCGGCAATCTCCAGTCACGACTTGAATGATAATGAAAAGCAGGTCTTCATTACGTCCTGTCGTCAAAACCTATATAAATTAGAGAACAAACCGACTCCACATGTGTGGAAGCAACAGTACGTTTAAACTTGGTTGCTCAAGATGATCTTTCGTCAAGATGTGTTGAGTAGTACAATAGTCCTCGTTTGAAATACTGAAGTTTCTCATCATTTGTGGTCTCCAGCAAATTAGTCAAAACGATTTCCATTGCTTCCTTGTAACGTTCCGTATTGTACAGAACCATCGCGTACAAAACCTGGATCGCCCGGTTATGCGGAAACTCTTTCACACCTCGTCGCAGTACCTCCTCCGCTTGCTGGTAGTTTCCCAAATAGCGGCAGGTGCTGCCCAGACCGAGCAAGCATCTCTCCAGGTCCGGTCCCGAGAGGCCCAATTCAAGGGCACGTATATAGTACGGCACGGCCTGTGCCCCCAACCCGGAGTTGTCATGCGCCACTCCGGTCTGAAAGAGTATCTCCGCGTCATCGGGGTATGCTGCCGCCAACTCTAAAAGAAGTGTTCTGGCTTCCTGCAGAATCACCTGGTCTTGCTTGGCCCGCCCTTCTTCCCGCAGGCGAATGGCTTCTGCTAAACGATCTCTTGTCATCGTTTACCTCCTGTTCTGCTCAGCCCATAATGTCTCTTTTCTATAGTGGGGAATATATATTTTTTAGTTTACAGCAATATCCCTCCGCACTAACAGCGAGCAACACTCCACATGACTAGAGTACGCAATAAGGACACAAGAGACGTACTACCAACTAAAAGAACATTACTTTTCAGGGTACTGAAATTTTCAGCTTGTTAAAAGTCGAAAAGACCCGCCGTAGCAGGTCTTTTCTGTGTGAATGTTTAGTAAAACAAATTTCATTTCTTACGTATGATTTGCTGTATATTACGATACCACATTTAAGTGATACTGTCAACAATTTGGGGAAAGACCTTCCGTAGTCGGTCTTTCCTGTATGCAACAATTGTATCTGTATGATTTGCAGATACGTAATGTAGTTTTTCAAAAAACACTACACATTATTATATTCGGGTACTCATTAAAGTTGCTTTATTAGTTTTAAATAGTTACTTGTGCACTTTCTCCATTAGTAACGAAAGCCTTAAGTGCCATAAGTTTACTTAATTTCTCATCTAATATTTTTAACTGCTCATCAGTTAACCTTTTTTTACCTTCTGGGATACCGTGAATACGTTTTATCCTTCTAATATGGATAAACTGCATTTTTGCAAATGCAAGATGGCTTTTATCATAACCACCTGGCAGCGCTAAACCTTCAAAGAAAATTTCTAAGTCTGGATCGTTTAATCTTTGAGGCTGACTTGTTAACGGCAAAATATGGAACATAAATCCTTTTTGCCCAAGCACTATAGCGTAGTGTCCGTCTATAATCTTGTAATTTCCATCAAGGTCAGAAAGTTCATCGCCTAAATTGACACCAAATTTGACATGAACTATATCTCCTTTTGTAATATTTTTGGGGTGATCTTTGTGTTTTACTTTCTGCAATTCCCTTGTTAATTGATCTCTATCTTGTTGAGTCAAATTTTTTCTATTCAGCTTTCTTCTTATTGTCTGCTCCTTTTGATGAGCTTTATTTGTTCGTAGTTTTTCAATACACCAAGTAAGGTATGACTCTGCATAGTTCTCATCAGTCTCTTGAAGTTCATTCCATAGCTGGACTGATAGGGCTTGAATATCCTTTTTATTAGGACTATCCTTTAACAACACGATGATCCCCTCTCTATTATGACAGTTTCTACAAAATTTTACCACATAACGATTGGTTATAGGTCGAATTGTGACGTTAGTACTAAAAAATTGCGTATTGGTGCGGATTTTAATACATGAAAAATGCCTAGAAACCGCACCACGCACCGATTTCTAGGCATTATAGAGAAAGTGAAGCTAGGACAAATTCAAGAAACTGAGATCAAGCGGGGGTAGCTCTTTATCTGAAAAGAAGGGAGTTATCCCTACTTTTTTCAAATCATCCATCCTTCTCGTCAATGTTGACGATGTGTAATTCTTTCTGACAAACTCCTGTCCGTACAGATCATTCAACAAAATGAACCCCATCAATTGCTCAGCTTTTACTATTCCATAGGCATCAATAAGCTGTTTTGCCTGTTCAAATTTATTGGAGGTTTGGAATGCTTTGTCTACTCCTATCCTTTGTAAATAGGTTGCTAGTATCTGTTTAGCTACCTGCTCACGGAATAGCTCCCCCGCCCACCTATTCTCACTGTATTGCTTGAGTTGCTTGCTATTCCTGATATTACACTCAAACCGTAACATTCCTCTAGCAGATTCAATCGCCTCTGAAGTGTCCTTCCTTGCTAATAACTCCCGTTCCTTATCGTAAAAGCTCATTCTTATACTTTTGTTCATCCATTCCACGGTTTCCCTATCCCCGTAAACTCTAGTCGTATACTTGGGGATGTGTATTTGTCCCAATACATCAATGTACTCCCTGACCGCCCCGCCCACTTGGAAATTCCAGCATACGTCCATGCGTGTCACTGTCCAATACACCGAGTCATGGCGGGGGTAAAGATAAAATTCATTCCAGAGTTGATTGTTCAGCTTACGGAAGAATATCGGTATGTCACTATCCTTAATCATCCGTACGTTGTTCCCGAATAAATACTTGGGAATGGAGACTTCAACACCCAGACGCCGAGTATCAACATTGTACTTTATGTAGAGCAAGGAGCCTTTCTTTTTATACTCACGCACTTCTCCCAGCATCCCAGTATCATCAAGATGCTCATAAGTATAGGTGTGAGTCCATGGCAGGGAATCTATTTTGTTGTAATCAATATGATAGTCTCCATACATTCTGACTGTATCAATCATGGCTAATCAGTTGATTTCTTCAAATCTGAAGTAGTTGTTGATGGTGTTACAGCATCTTTTTTCTCCCCGCCAATAGAACCGTTTTTCCGTTTCTCTATATTCCAACAAGATTGGATGGCAGATTCCATCAATTCTTGAATGCTCCCCGTGTCACTAAATACTCTCGTTACTTGACTCAACACTTTTCCTCCTCCATTGCACATCAAAGATGGTCGAATTTTTCCTGTCGGTATCACAACGCCCCCGCATCTGATGTCTTGGCAATACTAAATCCTAGGTACTGGGGGAGGTGCTAGTAAGGAAAAACAAAAAATACTCTCGATTGCTCTATACGACTTCCAGATCGAGGAGTTAAGCGCTATAATCCCTTAACAGTTGGTAGTGCGTCTCGTATAGATCAAAGCAGGAGGAGATTTATATGAGATGTGCGGTTTATGCTCGAGTAAGTACGGGCTTGGATAGTCAAAAAGACAGCTTGGAAAATCAAGTATCGTTCTTTGAAAACTTCATAAGAGAAAAAGGGTGGGAACTCGTTCGCATTTATGCCGACGAGGGCAAAAGCGGAACAAGCACTGTGAAGCGGAAAGAACTGCAAAAGCTTATGAAGGATGCTGAGCAGGGAGGGTTTGACGTTGTCCTGATTAAATCAATCTCTCGTTGGGCTAGAGATACCGTTGACTCTCTAACCCTTGTCAGGAAACTTAAAAGCCATGGAGTAACCGTAATCTCAGCAAAAGATGGATACAATTCATCCGAAGATGACGGGGAGTTAAGGCTAACTATCTTCTCTATGCTGGCACAAAGCCAGAGTGAAGATATTTCATCTAATGTTAGCTTTGGAATAGCTGAGAAGTCACGAAAAGGTGTATTTCATGGCACCCCGCCATATGGGTACGACAAGATTAGGGGAAAGCTCGTTCCTAACCCAATACACGCTCCTACTGTGAAGCTTATATTTCGTCTGTATCTCGAAGAAGGATGGGGAATGCAAAAGATCGCAAACTATCTAAACGCTCTCAACATTCCCACCCCTCGCTCCGTACTGGGTGCTAAAAATGCAGGAGACAAATGGCATGATACATCAGTAAAGATCATTCTGAAGAATCCGAATTACACGGGAGACCTTGTTCAAGGGCGGTCAAAGGTGGACTTCAAAGACAAGGTATACAATCAACAGAGAGGCTACAAGAAGCGGATAGTGCTTGGGGAAGATCAATGGATAATTGTTCCTAATGCCCATGAAGCTCTTGTGACCAAGGAAGAATTTGAAGCCGTCCAAGAGAAGATTAACAAGAAAGCGGAGAAAGTCTTTAGAGGTCGTGGCACCAAATCCCTATTTGCTCGCCTTGCTTTCTGTCCAGATTGTGGTGCAGGGTTAAACTACATGCATGACAGAAAAGGCTATATCTGTGCAACGTACAAGAAGAACGGAAGCAAGAAGTGCTCGAAGCATTACATCAAGCATGAACTTCTAAAGGAGCGAGTCCTCATGGATATTCGCGAACTAGCGTCCAACTCCCTTAATATGAAGTCACTTGTACAGCTTGCATTAAAAAGGGCAGGGAATAAAATGGCTAGCGCAACTGATGAGTTACAGCGAATTTTACGCGAGCTTGAATCTTTAAGGCGGGAGAAGAACGAGCTATTGCGACTCCTCACCCGCCAAGTTATCGACCAAGCTACATATGAAGATCAATTCCAGTTCATTGATAAAGACTATAAATCACTACTCCAAAGAAAAATGGAACTGGAAGACCTGCTCTCCAAGGAAAAAGACACCGAGACGAGTCTCAGTGCCTTTCAGAGGGAAATACAGCAATTTGCTCAGTTGGAGATTCCTGATGAAGAAACTCTCCGACAGTTGCTCCACAAGCTCATAGACAAGGTATTCGTCTATGAGGATGGGCGCATTGAAATTCATTACAACTTCAGAAATCCGATGTTAAAAGGGGCTTAACTCGAAGCTCCCTTTAACGTCATCAATATTACACACTCCACATGCCCCGTATGCGGGAACATATCCACCGGCTGCACTTCCTTCACCTCATACAACTCCGCCAGCACCTTCAAATCCCTCGCCAGCGTCGACGGATTGCAGGAGACATACACTACACGCTCCGGCTTCATCTCCAGGATCGTCGTCAGCAGCGCCTCGTCACAGCCCTTGCGCGGCGGGTCGACCACGATCACATCCGGGCGGATGCCCTGCTCCTTCCAGGCCGGGATGACAGCCTCGGCTGGTCCGGTCTCAAACGTCACATTTTCAATCCCGTTCAGCTCGGCATTGCGATTCGCGTCGGCAATCGCCTCTGGCACGATCTCCACCCCGTACACATGGCGGGATTTCTGCGCCAGAAAGAGCGATATCGTCCCGATCCCGCAGTAGGCGTCGATCACGGTCTCTGTTCCCGTAGCCCCGGCGTACTCCAGCGTCTTGTTGTACAAAACCTCGGTCTGCACCGGATTCACCTGATAAAACGAGCGGGCAGAGATAGCGAACTTGATCGGTCCGATATAGTCGTAGATGACGTCGCTTCCCCACAGCGTAACCGTCTTGTCCCCGAAAATGACATTGGTCCTGGCCGGGTTGATGTTTTGCACGATGCTTTTCACATCGGAAAGCTGCTCACGGATGGACGCGACCAGCTTTTCCTTTTGCGGGATAAATTCCTCCGTCGTCACCAGGACGACCATGACCTCGCCTGTGCGAGCGCCGACCTTGACGACCACGTGTCGCAAAAGTCCGGTATGGTTCACTTCGTCGTATGGCTTGATCTGCAGCCTTGCTGCGAGCTTCTTGACGGCCGCTACCGCTTCGTCGTTGGCGGGATGCTGGATCATGCACTCGTCCATATCGATGATCTCATGGGAGCGCTCTGCGTAAAAGCCGCCGACCAAAGCCCCGTTCTGCTCGCCGATCGGGACCTGTGCCTTGTTGCGGTATCTCCACGGATCGCTCATCCCCAGTGTCGGATGAACCGTCACAGCACCCTCCCCTTCTACGGAGAAGCCGCCGATACGGCGCAGGTTGTCCTTGACGATCTGCTGCTTGTGGACGAGCTGCTCCTCGTAGGCGAGATGCTGCAGCGAGCACCCCCCGCAGCGGTCGTACACCGGACAGGGCGGGAGAGCCCGGTTCGGACTCTTCTCCACCACTTCCAGCAGCTCGGCAAAACCGAAATTCTTTTTGACGTGATTGACCTGGACGCGAGCCCGTTCTCCCGCCAGTGCTCCCGGCACAAACAAGGTGTACCCTTCCACCCGTCCGACACCGGCTCCTTCGTGGCTCAATCCGGTAATGTCCACGTCTACGATTTGCCCCAATTGCACGGGCAATCCCACTAGCTGCTTGGGTTGCTTTGGCCGCGCTGGCTGTTTTGCCTGATTTCGTTGCTCTGCAGGATTGTGCTGGTTCCTCTGGTTTTGCTGCTTCGCATCGCTTTGCTGTTTCGGCTGCTTTAGTCTCCCCTGCTCTATTTGCCTTGGCTGCTTCGGCTGTTTCGCCTTGGCTGCCGCCTGTTTTCCACGCTGATCCTTTGCTGTCTTAGCCACAAATCTTTTCTCCTTTTAGAAAACGGAAGCGGCGCCATTTCGCTGCATGACGCCCCGTCATTTTTGCACGTTTGACCCACATGCCTGTTACTGCTTCATTATTGCTAGTTCACTGTTCATTTTTCTCTGTTCACTATTCACTTTTCCTTGTTCACTGTTCATATTCTCTTCTTCCCTGACATTTCCGCTACGGCACAAACAACTCCAAATGCCCCGGCAGCGCCTTGATCTCGCAAGGAAGCTGTCCTCCGAGCTCGCCGTCCATGTTGAGCTGCACCGTTTGTCCTCCCGGCGTGGTCGCTTTCAGGTAGTCGGTCTGAAAATACAGGATGGACGGGTCTTTCAGGTGTTCCCCTCGCATAGCCTGCGTCGCCAGACGGATAAACTCGGCGATGTTCGTTTTCTTCACGACGATGAGGTCGAGCTTGCCGTCGCTGAGATTGGCGTTTGGCGCCAGGCGGTCGAAGCCGCCGAACGAATGGCTGTTGGCGATCAAAAAGACCATGATCTCTTCGTCGATGAGGACTTCATTTTTCGTCTCCAGCCGCACGTGAATCGGGTGCAGAAAAGGCAGTTTTTCCAGCCCTTTGACGTAATAGGCGAGCTGGCCCATGACGGTTTTCAGCTTGCTCGGCACTTCATACGTCAGGTTGGTCAATGATCCCCCGCCGGCAATATTGATAAAATAACGGTTATTGATCCGTCCGATGTCGACTTTTTTCTTTTTTCCAGAAGCGATGATGCGGCATGCTCTGCCAACAGAGCGGGGGATGCCGAGGGCTCGGGCGAGATCGTTGCTGGTGCCGCACGGGATGATCCCGAGGGCAGGGCGAGTCTTTTTCTCGGCCATGCCGTTGACGACCTCGTAAATGGTACCGTCTCCGCCTGCAGCGATGATGACGTCAAAACCGCGGGAAACGGCACGAGCAGCTTCCTCGGTGGCATCGCCTTCTCCTTTTGTCGCGTGGCACGACGTCTCATATCCAGCCGATTCCAGCAGATCCAGTATCTCCGGAAGACGGCGGCGAATGATTTCCCGCCCGGAGCTGGGATTGTATATCAATCTGGCTCGTTTCAACGCATTCCCTTCTTCCTGTCACGCTCTTGGTATTCTCTCTACTCATCATATCCTGTATAGCCATTTTTGGGAATCGCTATGCTGCTGGCGGCATGATAAGATAGGAAAAGATAACCTTCGGGTATGAATGGAGGAGCTTGATGTGAATACGGTCATCGTAGGCGTCGACATCGGTGGCACTGCAATCAAAATGGCTTTGCTGAACATGGACGGGATTATGCTGGTCAAAACACAGGAGCCTACGCCGGTAGCAGAAGGCGAAGACGGAATCGTCCAAAAAGTAGCCGATATGATGGATCATTTGCTGCAAGGCCAAGGGTTGCATAGAGAGCACGTGGCAGGAATTGGCGTCGGGGTGCCTGGCACTGTAGACGGAAAAAACGGAATCGTCCGGGAAGCGGTCAACCTGAACTGGCGCAGCCCTGTTCGACTGCGCGACAAATTGGCCGCCTGTACAGGACTGCTGGTAGCTGTAGAGAACGATGCCAACACCGCCACTTTGGGCGAAATGTGGCAAGGCTCCGGCCAAGGCGCTCAAGACCTGGTGATGATTACGCTCGGAACAGGTGTGGGCGGCGGCGTCATTTGCAATGGCCAGATCGTCGAAGGCATCAACGGCATTGCCGGAGAGATCGGCCACATCTCGATGGCACCGGAGGGCGGTCCGCTCTGCAACTGCGGAAAAACGGGCTGTCTGGAGACCTACACGTCAGCTACTGCTTTCATACGCGCTGGACGAGAAGCGGCTGAAAACGGAACAAGCCCTTATCTGGCCGAGCTGCTTTCCCGCAACGGAGAGGTCAAGGCTAAAGATGTTCTGGATGCCGCCAGGGCAGGAGACAAAGGGGCGCTTGCCATCGTTGACCGGGCGGGACTTTATCTCGGGCTGGCATTGTCCCATTTGGCGATTCTGCTGAACCCGGCCAAGCTGATTATTGGCGGAGGGGTTGCGGCTGCGGGCGACTTTCTCTTTGCCCGCGTTCGCGAGTCGTTCTGCCGCTTTGTGCCGTTCCCATATGTCGTGGAGGCGACGGAGATTCTTCCCGCGACCTTGGGCAATGACGCCGGTGTGATTGGCGCGGCTTGGCTGATCCGCTCCCGTACGTAACTGTTCCCGGGAACGAAAAAAGGACGCTTCGAGGGCTTCTGTTCTCCCGGCGTCCTTTGCATATATAGGAAGCTAGTCCTTCCCTTTACGACTGTCTTCTTTCTTGCCTCCGTCGTTGTTTGGCCCGCGATACTTGGCACTTAACAATGAATAATGAACAATGAATGATGAATAGAAAAAAAGGAGAGTTCTCCCATGCCGATCCGTTCAAAAGCAAAAACAAAAACGCCAAAATTGCCGCTGACCGAGGCAGAACGAACCCAACTGCGCCGCGCCAAGCTGCTGCTGACAGAGATCGGTTCACAGCATCCCGAGCACTTGTCGGCTCAGCTCGGCACTTCTTTTGAACGAGCAAGGGAGCTGATCGCTCTCGCCGCCTTCCAGTCCGTTCCCTCCATTGGCCCGAAACTGGCCGAGGATTTGGTGCTGCTCGGCTACTACAGCCTAAGCGAACTGCGCGGTCTAAAAGGCGCCGACCTCATCGACGCCTTGGAGGGCAAATACGGATGCCAGATCGATCCGTGCGTCGAGGACCAGCTCCGCTGTGTCATCCACCATGCGGAAAATCCGGGAAGCGATAAACAGTGGTGGGATTTTACCGGGGAGCGAAAGGCCTATCGGGAGCAGCACGGCTATCCGCCGAACCGTCCCCAGTCCCGGTAGACGCGGACAAACGGACCTGGCCCGCCCCTGGCTTTGGCAAAGACCGAAAAACTGAACTAGTCAGCTTCTAGCCTCGGCAAACACCTATATACCGAACTGGTCCGCACCTACCCGGCAAACACAGATAAACGGACCATACCACGCCTTAAAGAGTTAGGAAAATCCATTAACCAAAATTCGTATCCCGCCTTTTCTCCAGCTAACCAATATCCCCCAGCCAATCACGTAATCTGTTTTGCATCTGCTTCCTCCGTCTGCTGGCCTGCCTGCCTGTTTTGGCTGCGCACGATCAGAACGGCTCCGAGGAGAACCGCAAACCCGCCCAGCATCTGAAACCACCCCAGTCTCTCCCCGAACAGCAGTGCCGAAAAACCGATTGTCACCACGGGCTCAAGCGTGCTGAGCACGGACGCCCGCGTAGAGCCGATGAGCTGAATTCCGCGAAACAGGCAGCCCATCGCGAGGATCGTGGAAAAGAGAACGATGCCCCCCAATGCGAGCCACCCCTGACCGCTGAAATCCAATGCCGGCTCCCCGTCCTTGAGCGCCAGCCCAAAGGTAGAGATGGCCGCAAACAACGACACATAGGCGCTCGTTACATATGGAGAAAGACCTGTCACGACGCGGTTGCCGACGATGAAGTAGACGGAGTACAGTACTGCCGCAGCCAGAGCCAGTCCGACTCCGAGCGGCTGAATGCCGTCAAATGAAAGGCCGAGAACCAGAACAAGTCCCGCAAGCGATAAAGCCATGGCACCGATCGTCTGCTTTCGCAGCGCTTCTTTATTGACGAAATAGTTCAAGACCGCCACATAGACGGGAAAGGTGTACAAAAGCAGGGCCGCCATAGAGGCCGGAATGTACTGCACTGACGAGAAAAAACTCAGTGACTGCAGCGTGTACAAGACTCCTCCCAGGCAAAACAGGGCCAATCCCTGCTGCCTGCTAATCCTGAGCGGCTCCCGCTTTACCGCCATCCAGACAAAAAACAGCAGCGCCGCCAGCAAAAAGCGCAGGAACAACAGGGTAGACACCGACGCCCCTGCCTCGTAGGCGTAGATCGCAAAGATGGACATGACGCCAAATCCTGCTGCGGACGCAAATACGTAGAGCACTCCTGCATAGAGCGCGTTCATTTTCTGTCACCAGCTTTCTGCGTATTGATCCAGCTTGTGAAAAATATCCGAGCGATGTCGCCCGTCATTTGGCCTTTCTGAGCGTTTCACCTCTCCCGGCCTACGCTGGGGCACTGCATAGCGGCGTAGGCCGAACAGCCTGCCTATCCTTTAATCACTGCACCCTCGCGGCGGAAGAGGCGGGCGGACAAGGCCAGAATGCCAGCCACATACAACAGCGAGGTCCCTAATCCGACGATCACGTGCCAAGGGTCAATCGCTCCGTAAAAGACCTCTTTGCACAACGCAACACCGCTGAAAACGGGAAGTACGTAATACCACTCGGGGATGTCCACGGGATTGAGCGGCATCATCATGTAGGAGGGGATCATGGCCAGAACGACCACACCAGTCATATAGGTCTGTCCTTCTTTAAACGATTTGGCTATCGTGCTCAAAGTCAGCTCCAGACCGGCAAACATCGCCGCCAGCAAGAGAATGGTTCCCGCCAAAACCACGAGCGAGCCAGGCTCCAAAAAGCTGAAGGAAAACGCCGCTTCCGCTTTGGTCAGCGGGCCCATCCGAAACACAAACGAGAGGGAAAGCAGCGATGCTGTCGCGCTGATACAGCTCATGACCATGACCGCGAGAAGCTTCGCTGTCAGCAGTTGATTCGCCGCGATGGGAGCAGTCAACAGCGCCTCGAGTGTCCCGCGTTCCTTTTCTCCCGCCACCAGGTCTGTAGCAGCAGCGATTCCGCCAGAGGCCAGCGACAGCACCAGCATCAAGGGGATGATCCCGGCCAGCATGCCGCCCGCCTGACGGTCCTTGGACGCCGTATTGTCATATACGGTCTCGATCGGCTTGATCGCCTGCTCGGACAAGCCCGCCTGGCGCAACCGCTTGGCCACAATCTCGGAGCTGTATTTTTTTACCGCTTCTTCAATGATGGAACGGGCGTACACTGATTTTTGGTTGGTGGAATCGTAAGCGACCGCCAGCTTTACGGGCTTCCCCGCTTTTACCTGCTGATCGAAGCCGTCCGGGATGGAGATGATGGCCCGCAGCTTGCCCTGCTGCAAGTCCGCTTCCGGATTCGGCGAGTTCAACAGTTTCACACCAGGAGTCTGTTTCAGGTAGTCGACAAGCACAGACTGACCGCTGATCGAAATCGGTACGTAGGAGCGTGCTTCCTTTTCAACGTTGTTGTAAGACGTGCCCAATAAAAAAAAGACAAAAGGAATAACTACCATGGGTATGACAAATGTGCCAATCAAGGTTTTGCGGTCGCGAAGAAGATCGGTCAGCTCTTTGCGGAAAACGGTCCAGACGATGTTCGTTCCCACTACCGCCCCCCTCCTTCTACCATGGTCATGAAGATATCGTCCAGATCATTCATCTTCACCTGGTCACGGAGGGCGTCAATCGTCCCCGCATAGCTCAGCCTGCCCTTATGCATAATGGCGATCCGATTGCACAGCCTCTCGATTTCCCCCATGTTGTGACTGGAAAACAGAATGGTCTTGCCCTCCTCCTGCAAATGGGCCACCATCCGGCGAAACATGTTGGCGGCAGTCACATCAAGGCCGGTCGTCGGCTCATCCAGCAAAATGACATCCGGATCGTGCACCAGCGTGCGGGCAATGGCTACCTTTTGCCTCATCCCGCGTGAAAAGCCGCCCACCCGGCGATCCATAAACTCGCTCATATGCAGCATTTCGCCCAGCTGTTCGACCCGCTTTTCGAGGGCATCGTCGGCCAAGCCGTACAGCTTGCCAAAATAAGCAATGTTTTCCCGAGCCGTAAGCCTGCTGTAAAGGCCCACATCTCCGCCAAACAATATCCCGATGCGGCGGCGTACCTCCACCGGCTCGCTCAGAACTGAGTAACCGCGAATCCGGATATCACCTGACGTCGGTCGGAGGATGGTAGCCATCATCCTCATCGTCGTCGTTTTGCCCGCTCCGTTTTCTCCGAGCAGCCCGTACACTTCTCCCTTTTCCACGAAAAAGGAGACGTCATCGACCGCTGTCAGGTGTCCAAACCGCTTGCTTACCCGGTCTACTTCGATCACCTGTATTCCTCCCGCCCTTTTTGGTCAAGGTTCAAAAAGAAAGATCTCGCTCCCGAAAGAGGAGATCCTGCTCTTATAGTCTACCCATATCCAAACAAAATCAGAATCTTGCAAACACTTTCATTTCTCCTCCCTAAGCGAGGGAGAGAACCGGGTATTTCTCCTTCCATTTGCTTAGCGAGAAGCCGGAGAACAGCTTCAAAAACGCTTCTGTATCATTGATGTAATGGCGGTTTTCCCTGGCCTCGCCGTGGTGCTCCAGATAGAGGATGGCCACCAGTCGGTTGACCGGCACCCCTTCGGCTTCCTGGTCGTAGATGCCTTTTTCCGCCAACACTTTTTCAAAATAACGCACATACGTGACTGTTATGCTTTTTTGCTGGCCGTCTTTTTCATAGCTGGCCATCGAACGCTCAAAGGTATCGGCAGGCGATCCGCCCTTGCTCGGCGGCACGCTTTCTCCCGCCACAGACAGGATTTTCATGCTTTAGAAACCTCCTCCACGCAATCTACTTTCCATTATAGGGGAGCACTTCCATTCTTACAAACGAAACAATCTCACCCGTACAGTCTCTTGGCCGGGTCTGTTTCGTCGCCGTTCAGGCGCTTTTGAAAGGTCTTGCGCCAGTTTTCGGACAGCTCCGCCACTGCCAGGATTCGTTCGGCCGCTTCCCGGTTATTCTTGTCCCGATGCATGATATGGTTTGCCTCCGCCACGGTGATGCCCGCCGGATGGCGTTCGATCAACGTGATCTCGCTGGCCGGAGATACGTTTCCTTCTTGCAGTACACGAAAATAAAAGCCGGTATATCCCGTCTCCTGGACCCACAAGGCCAGCTGTGGCAAATCGTAGCGCTTTGCCAGCTTGTGACAGGGCTGTCGCGGCTGGGTTACTTGCACAATCGCTTCGCCAAGCTGGTAGGTATCTCCGATGCACACGTTCGTTTCCAGCATGCCTGCAACCGTCAAATTTTCTCCGAAAGCGGCGTATGGCAGCTTGCGGTTCAAGCGTTCCTCCCAGTATGCATAATGCTCATGAGCGTATACACAGACCGCCTTTTCCGGTCCGCCGTGGTGGACGAGATCAGCCTGTCCGTCTCCCGTCAGGTTTACAGCCGAGAGGAAGAGTGTCTCCGCTGCCGGCTGTTTAAACATTCCCGTCAAAACCTCTTTGCCTTGGTAAAAAAAGCGCTCCGGCTTTCCTACATTGAGCGAAACAAGCTTGATTGGACCATGACTCATCGAGCCATACCTCCCTGTTTCATCCTGTGATGAATTCCTATACAATCATGTCAGAACTGAAAGTTTCTGTAAATGACAAAACACGCACGATTTTGTTCATTATTTTTGATAGAACGCAGTCATTTTGTCAGAAACTCTTCTTTCGAGGAGTCTATGTCGTAGGTCAACTTACTTGCGAGGTGTTTGTTTTGCAAAAGGAGCTTTTCCAATCCGAAATGATTGAGGCGCGGGAGGAACAGGAAGATTCGGCTTTGGTCGAAAAAGCCCGCAATGGGGACAGGGAAGCCTTCGGTGAGCTTGTCAGAAGGCATCGGGCCAAGGTGTACGGGTATGCCCGCTCGTTTACAAAGGAGCCGTTTTTGGCGGAGGACATCGTCCAGGATGCGCTCATCCGGGCGTTCCTCCATCTCGGCACACTGGTCGACAGCCGCCGGTTTTTGCCCTGGCTGCACCGGATCGTCCGCAATCAGGCATACACCCGTCTGAAGGCGGCGCCTCAAGCCAAGGAGCAGGTATTTTCTTCCTGGCATTCACCTGCTGAGGAGGAGGGAGAAACGGACTGGCAAAGCCTCGACAGCATCCTTTACCGGTTGGGCCGGCAGCATGCCCAGTCGCTCCGCGAGCAAACGGCTGCTCCAGAGGAGACCTTGATGCGTCGGGAGCTGCTGGAGACGATCATGCACATGCTCCGGTGCTTGAATCCAAAGGAGCGGCGAATCTTCGAGTCCCATTTCTTCGACCATCTCTCCCCACAGGAGATTGCCGGAGTATTTGGCATGTCGCAGGCCAATGTCTACCAGATTCTGTCCCGCTCACGGAAAAAGCTCTTGCGGGAAAAAATTCGTCTCGCTGTTGACCAATACGTACTCAATCGAAAGGATGAGGGACTCATGAATAAGGTCACGTTGAAAAAGCCCGAAGCATTCTCGCAGCGCGTATGGACGACTGCTGCAGCAGCGATGTATGGACTGACGGAATACACGGAAAAACGCCTTTCCCTGCCCATGGTGATGGGACTTACCGGGCACGCTTTTCGGATCAATGTCGTTCCCGGCGAGATTCACATTGCCGGACCAACCATGTTCGACTTTGACAATGTGCTGTCGGAAGGAATGCGGAATCTCGGCTTTGAGGTAAAAGTCGTTCAACAGCATACGCAAATGGCCCCCGGTCCTAATGCCAATCAGGCGGACCCATCCTTGTTGACGGCGGCGGCGCGTGAAAAAAGAAAGCTTCCCGAGGTATTGCCTGTAGCTCTTTCGCTCATCCACGACGCCATCGACCGGGGACATGCCGTGCTTTCCTGGGATTTGTTCATACCCGAATTCGGCCTGATCTACGGCTATGACACCGAGACCCGCCAATTTCAGGCGGGAGACAACTGCGGGCATGATAAGCCCATTGCCTACGACCATCTCGGACGCGGTCTGGTTGAAGAACTGTTTGTGCTGGCCATCGACAAGCAGCTGGACATCGACCAAAAGACGATGCTGGCAAACGCACTCAGAACGATCCTGCATCACTATCGTCAAGAGACGAGCGGGCCTGCCTGCGCTCACGGATTGGCCGCCTACGATGCTTGGCGGGAAGCGTACCTGCAAAAAGGCATCGAGCCAAACGGCAACGCCTACACGACCGCTGTGGTCGGAGACGCTCGCCGTCACGCTTCGCTCTTCTGGAAGGAAATCGCGGAAACCTGGACCGACGCCCAGTTTGACAAGATTCGCCCGCTAGTAAAGGACGCCGGTGAGCTTTACACCCAAATCGCGGATGAATACGCCACTCTTGCCCATAGGTTCCCGTTTCCAACCGGAGGCAACCCCAATGATCCCGATGAGTCCCGGGAAGCCGTACAGGTGCTGGATAGGATCAAAAAGCTGGAGGAACAGGCTGTCGCTGTGCTAGAGCAAATGCAAGAGAAGCTTTCGGTGTAAGGCGAACGCCAGATAGCCACGCAGCAAGTCATACGCATATGCAAAAAAATTTGCACAGCAGATCAAATACGAAATGGCTTTAGCCGCAAGTCAAAAGCTTTGGCCGTTGGCCCAAATGAAAGAAGGCCCGCATTGCCGTATCTTTGGCAAAGCGGGCTTTCGTGTTGCGATTTTTTGCTTCTGCTACATATTTTTCAGTGCTTCTACAAGCAGCTTGTTCACCATGGGCGGGTTGGCTTTTCCGCGGGTTTGCTTCATCACCTGTCCGACGAAGAAAGCGACTGCTTTGTCGTTTCCTGCCTTGTAGTCGGCCACGGCTTGCGGGTTGTTGTTCACCACTTCTTGTACGATGGCGAGCAGAGCGCCCTCGTCGCTGATCTGGACGAGCCCCTTTTCCTCGACGATTTGCTTTGGCTCTTTGCCTGTCTCGACCATTTCCTTGAAAACGGTTTTGGCAATCTTGGAGGAGATCGTGCCGTTTTCGATCAGCTTGATCATTTCGCCCAAGCCGTGCGGTGTGATTTTTACATCAGCCAACGTCAGGTTGCCAGCATTCAAATAACCGAGCAGCTCGACCATCAGCCAGTTGGCTGCCGCTTTAGGATCAGCCCCTGTCTTGACGGTTTCGTCGAAGAAGTCGGCCGTATCCTTGGACATCGTAATCACGCCGGCATCGCTTTGCGGCAAGCCGTACTCGTTGACATAGCGGGCCTGGCGGGCGTCAGGAAGCTCGGGAATCGTAGCCCGGACCGCCTCGATCCACTCCTCGGAGATTTGCATCCGCACCAGATCCGGGTCCGGAAAATAGCGGTAGTCGTGCGCTTCTTCCTTGGACCGCATGCTTATCGTTTTTTTGTTGGCCTCGTCCCAGCGGCGTGTCTCCTGCACGATTTTTCCGCCGGAGGTCACCACCTCTTTTTGCCGCTCGACTTCATATTCCAATGCCACCTGTACGTTGCGGAACGAGTTCATGTTCTTCAGCTCGGTTTTGGTACCGAACTCCGCTTGGCCTGCCGGACGGATCGATACGTTGGCATCGCAGCGCAGCGAGCCTTGCTCCATTCGGACATCGGATACCTCGGTGTACTGGATGATCGCTTTCAGCTTTTCCAGGTACGCGCGAGCCTCTTCAGGCGAGCGGAGGTCCGGCTCGGAAACGATCTCGATCAGCGGCACGCCCACACGGTTGAAATCGACCAGGGATTCGCCGCCGAAATCGCTGTGCGTCAGCTTGCCCGCATCTTCCTCAAGATGGAGGCGGGTAATGCCGATCCGCTTTGTCACCCCGTTGACCTCAATATCAATCCAGCCGTTATAGCCGATCGGCTGGTCGTACTGCGAGATCTGGTACGCTTTTGGCGAGTCCGGATAAAAGTAGTTTTTCCGGTCAAATTTTGTCTCTCTGGAGATTTCGCAGTTGAGCGCAAGCGCCGCCTTCATCGCGAACTCCACCGCCTGCCTGTTGGTCACAGGCAAAACGCCCGGATGTCCGAGGCAGATCGGGCATACATGTGTATTTGGCGGCGCGCCGAACTCGGTCGGGCAGCCGCAAAAGATTTTGCTATTCGTCGAAAGCTCGGCGTGAACCTCAAGGCCGATGACGGTTTCAAACTGGCTCATGACTCTTACCCCCTCACCCATTCCGGCTTGCGCTGGTAAAATCCAGCCGTTTGCTCATAGGCATGAGCGACGCGCAATACCGTGGATTCGTCAAACGCCTTCCCGACGATCTGCATGCCGATCGGCATTCCGTTTTGCGCAAATCCGCACGGAACGCTGATGGCTGGCAAGCCCGCCAGGTTGACCGGAACGGTGCAAATATCCTCCAGGTACATCTTCACCGGATCGTCGACGTTTTGGCCGATCTTGAAAGCCGTGGTCGGCGTGGTCGGATGCAAAATGACGTCGTAATGGGCAAAGACATCGTTGAAATCCTGGATGATCAGCGTACGTACCTGCTGTGCCTTTTTGTAGTACGCATCGTAGTAGCCGGACGACAGCGCGTACGTGCCGAGCATGATGCGGCGTTTTACTTCCGGTCCGAAGCCTTGGCTGCGGGATTCCTTGTACATTTCAATCAGGTTCTCGGCGTTGTCCGCACGTACGCCGTAGCGCACCCCGTCAAAACGGGCCAGGTTGGAGGATGCCTCCGAGGACGAGAGCAGGTAGTAAGCCGGTACCGCGTATTCCGTATGTGGCATCGACACCTCGCTCCAGGTGGCGCCCATGCTCTCCAGCTGCTTCAAAGCGGCCAGCACGGCATCGCGCACCTCGCTGTCGATTCCTTCGCCGATCAGCTCTTTCGGAACGCCGATCCGCAGCCCTTTGACATCGCCGGTCAAAGCAGACAGGTAGTCGGGAACGTCTACCTTGGCGGACGTGGAGTCGTACTCGTCGTGTCCGGCAATCGCCTGCAATACGTAAGCGGAATCCTCCACGTTTTTCGTGATCGGACCGATCTGGTCAAGCGACGAGGCAAACGCCACCAGACCAAAACGGGAGACGCGGCCGTATGTCGGCTTCAATCCGACGACTCCGCAAAAAGCTGCCGGCTGGCGGATCGAGCCACCCGTGTCGGAGCCGAGCGTAAAGAAGAAGTGGCGGGAAGCCATCGCAGCTGCAGAGCCGCCGCTGGAGCCACCTGGCACGTATTCGGTATTCCACGGGTTTTTGGTCGGGTAAAACCCGGAGTTTTCATTGGAGCCGCCCATGGCAAACTCGTCCATGTTCAGCTTGGCGACGATCAGCGCATCGGCGTCCTTCAGCTTCTTGGAGACGGTCGCATCGTAGATCGGATCGTAATTGCTCAAAAATTTGCTGGCGCAGGTCGTACGCAGACCGCGGGTTACGATGTTGTCTTTCAAACCGACAGGCAAACCGTACAGCAGCCCCATCTCTTCGCCTGATCCTGCCAGACGCTCGTCCAATGCCTTTGCTTGGGAAAGAGCGCCTTCCTCGTCCACATGCAGGACCGATTTGATTTCGCCGTCGTGCTCCTTGATGCTGGCGATGGACGCTTGCACCAGTTCAGCAACGGACAGCTCCTTTGAGCGCAGTGCGCTATGTATTTCCGACAATCGCTTGTCAAACAGCGACACGTGGGTGTCCTCCCTTCAGGTGATAACCGTTTCGTCTATTCAAACACAGCCGGTACTTTAAACTGGCCTTCCTCATGCTCTGGGGCGTTTTTCAACGCTTCTTCATTGGAAATGCTTGGACGATTGACATCTTCGCGCATGACGTTTTTCACGTCTGTTGCATGACTGGTCGGGACGACGTTTGACGTGTCCAGCTCATTCAGCTTGGCTGCGAATTGCAGAATCGAGTTCAAATCCTTGGTATACCGCTCCGCTTCTTCTTCTGTAAGGTTCAGGCGGGCGAGATTGGCTACGTGCTCTACTTCCTTGCGGCTGATCGCACTCATGGTTCCACCTCCGAATCTATCACATAATTTTGATCTTACTTGAAAAGAGCGGGTGCAGTCAATTTTCGGGGGGATTTCTTCCTTTGGTGATATGTGGGTCGGGCTTCTCGTGTGAAGCTGGTTCAGTTTTACGTTTCACGTGACCGGTTCTTTGGGCGATGTTGTCGGGCTTCTGTTTTGACGTTGGTCGGGCTGTAGTGCAGGAGATGAAACAGGGAGAAAACGCTCAAGGTTCGGTGGGACACTGCGGGGGCTGGACTGGCCGGCTTCATTCCAAAAGCGGAGCCGCGTCCAAAAGCAGATCTTTCAGGAGGCGTCTCAGAGTTGGACGCTGAAAACGTGTTCCGCTTTTTCCATTACGCCTGGGGAGTGTCCCAAAGACCTTCGCTGTTTTTCTCCCTGTTTCATCTCTACACTGGTTGGTTTTATTCGATCTCGATGAAAGAAAGCATAGTCAAAGCGGATACAATCTCTAAAAAGCCTTTAGTAGCCGAACAACGTTACATTAAGATTTGCGTGCCGATACTCCTTGTTAAGGATCACCGGCCTGGCCAGTAGCCGAAGATATTAAAATTTTTGACACGTGACAGCAGGATAGTTGAGGCTCGTACGGAATGTAAAGGAAAACAGTTTGCTTACAACCCGTTTGCCGCTTCGCAGTACGCTGATATTCAATCAGACAACGCAAGCAAAGCTGCCTGCGGATCGTTCAGTGTCCCTGCCTTCTTACGGGCTGATTTTCAGAATAGCAATCGAAAAGAAATCTCGTTTGCGGCTTTCGGTTATAGTAGGTGTAGGCAGATTGTTCTTCATCTATTACGGAAGGCATTATTACACTTTCCATATAAAGGAGGCTTTTTTCATGGCAAATGTGAATCCGGCAACGATAACAGTAGAAGCGGTCGTTCATTCCCCCGTGGAATTGGTGTGGGAGTATTGGACAGACCCGAAGCATATCACGCAATGGAATTCGGCTTCGGATGACTGGCACACGCCATATGCCGAGAATGATCTAAAGGCCGGCGGCAAGTTTGTTTCGAGAATGGAAGCGAAAGACGGCAGTATTGGATTTGATTTCAGCGGGGTATACGACGAAGTGAGCGTAAACGAGCGTATAGCCTATACGATGCCCGACGGCAGAAAAGTGCAGATCTCTTTTGTTCGCCAAGGTAACGACACGCTAATCATCGAATCGTTCGATGCGGAAGAAACCCACACAATCGAGATGCAGCAAGCCGGCTGGCAAGCGATTTTAGACAATTTCAAAAAGTATGCAGAGTCGGTCAAAAAGTAAATAGAGACGTTTTAGTCATAGAAGCGCGCATGCCATCATTGGCATGCGCTTTGCATTGCATATTTTGTAGAACCAAAAAGGCCTTTGCAAACGCAAATTGCTTGCTTGGGCCCTCTGGTTGTCGGTTAACGTTTACGCCTGGTTATTCGCTTGGTTTCAGTTGTGCCAGCTTTTGACCCATGAGAACCGGGCTGCCGATTTTTACGTCGTCGGCCCATTCCAGTTGTCTGGATTCAAACAACAGGATGACGGTGGAGCCGAATTCGAACCAGCCGAGCTCGTCTCCCTTTTGGTAGTGTGGGGTTCCGGGGATGTCCTCGCTGGTTTTGCAGCCGCGTTTGACGTTGGTCGTCGCTTTGTTGTACATGACCTTGACGCTGCCGACAAAAAGGGCGCCGACCTTGACGACGGCTACTCGCCCCAGCTCGCTTGTTTGGACGTGAGTGACGAGGCGCTCGTTGCGGGCGAACAGCTTGTCGACGTGCTCAATGCCGAGCTGATTGACCGGGTAGAGTCGGCCCGGCACGTACGTGTAACGGATGAGGTCTCCTTCCACCGGCATGTGAATCCGATGGTAATCGCGCGGGCTTAAATAAATGGTAATAAACTTGCCGCCGTAAAAGCGCTTGGCCGCCTCCGGCGTATCTCCGAGCAGATCAGCCAGACTGTACTGTTTTCCTTTTGCCTGGATCAAGGTACCTTCGTGAATATCTCCCATCTGTGAAACCGTACCGTCGACGGGACTGGCTACTACGTCGTCGCCAGGAGCAATCGTCCGGACTCCGGGCTTCAGCCTGCGCGCAAAAAATTCTTTTAACGATCTGTATTCACGTATCGGCTTTTCAACGATCGAGGGGTCGATATTGTAATGTCGTATATAGTGGCGGATCGCCAACCGGCTGAAACGCGAAGCGGTAATTTTGCCCATGGTCCGCGACATGACGTTCTGCGGCAGCCGATGAATGAGTCCGGGAAGGATTTTCTTGTTCATAAGCATCCCCTTGTTCTTTCCGTTCAAAATCTATCCATACTGTACCATCTCGAGGTACCGCCAGTAAAGCCCACTCCGACTATGGCCTCATCATTTTCTTGTCCTTCATTTGCTATACTAAGATGGAAATACAGCATGACTTACAGGAGAGACAATCATGACAAAGCGCGATATTGAGAACCTCATCCATCAATACGGCGATGTATTATCCTGCTTTTTTCAATATATGTCCGATATGGTTTTTCTTATGTCGGTAGAAGAGGGAACCCGTTTTCGCTACGTCCTGATGAACCCTCCTGCCATGCAGGCCGCCCGGCTGACAGAAGAAGCCTACGGCAGGCTGATCGAAGAAGTGTATTCCGACGAAAAAGCAGCCAATTTGAACAGCATGTATCGGGAGGCAGTGGCAAGCGGCAAACCGACACATTATACGACTTACGACGAAATCATTGGCGAGTCCGTTCTCACCCCGATCTATAACAGTGAGGGTGTCTGTACCCATGTGTTTGCTGTGACCCGGGATATTACAGAGCGCAAGCAGTTGGAGACCCAGCTTGAATTCATGGCGTACCATGATGTTTTGACTGGCCTTCCCAATCGCCGCCTTTTGCTGGATCGGATGCAGCAGGCGATGTCTCAGGCGACCCGAAAAGGCAATCAGCTCGCCGTCCTCTACCTGGACTGCGACTACTTTAAAGAAATCAACGATACCTGGGGACATGACGTGGGAGATGAGTTTCTTCGCGTACTCGCCAAACGGCTCACCTCGTGTGTACGGGATGTGGATACTGTTGCCAGGCTGGGCGGGGATGAATTCGTCCTTTTGCTCACCTCTTTGGATACGGCCGAGGAGGCAGCCAAAGTGGCCAGCCGCGTACTGGAGGCGTTGAAAAAGCCTTTTCTGATTCAGCAGCATCGTTTTCACTTGACGATGAGCATCGGCATTGCCCTTTTTCCAAATGACGGCCCAGATTCCTCCCAGCTCCTCCGCCACGCAGACAAAGCCCTTTACCGAGCCAAGGAAGCCGGACGCAACCAATTTTGTTTTTACTCTGCTCCTACGGAATAATCCAGAAGAACAACAGCAGCGAAAGCGCAGAAAAGATAAAGCTCACCACATACAGGACGACAACCGTTTGTTTGGCGGACAAGCCAAGCGACATCAAACGATGGTGCACATGCCGACGGTCGGCCTGGTACATCGGCGACCCTGCCAATGCTCGGCTGATCATCACTTGGACGGTATCAACGACCGGCAGTCCCAATGCGAGGACCGTCACGACCAGTGTGATCAGAGTCGCTCCCTTCATCGCACCCTCCAGAGAAATCAGAGCCAGGGCATATCCGAGAAACATCGAGCCCATATCCCCCATGAACATTTGTGCAGGAAAAAAGTTGAATCGCAAAAAGGCAAGCGCGGCACCTGCCAGAACGACGGCAATCAAAGCTGTAAGGCCCTGTCCTTTAACATATGCGAGAAAAAACAGCGTGATCGCGGAAAAGACCGTCGCTCCGGAAGCCAGACCGTCAACGCCATCCAGGAAGTTGACCATGTTGATCAAGCCCGTAATCCAGATCACTGTTGCCAGACAGGAGAGCCAGACGGGAAACAGATAATAGTCACCCGTGTCACCGCCCAGCCACGGAAAGGATATGCCGCGAAAACGGATATCGCAGACGAAAGCCAGCAAACCTACCAATACCTGTACCAACAGCTTGGGCAGAGCAGGGAATTCCTTTCTACGCGCCTTATACGCGTCATCGGCCCAGCCGACAGCCATCAGGAGCAAGCTGCCAATGATCAAAACTGCCACCAATTTTTGCAGTCCTGCAAAAAAAATGGTCACCACTGCGACTCCGACGAACATCGCCAGTCCCCCGGACAACGGCATTGGCCGGGTATGACCTTTCCGTCCCTGGGGAATATCGAGCAGCTTTGTCTTCCATGCTATGGCTCTGGCTGCAGGCATCAGCAGCCAAACCAGAAAAAACACCGCTACCCCCGGGACCAAATAAGATAGCATGCCTTTCACCCACCTAGACCATTTTTGCTTAGTGTGAACAAAAACGGGATGAAATAGCGATGCAAATCGCGATTGGGTCACAGGCTCAACATAAAAAAGCTGCCCGTAAAACAGGCAGCTTTTTGTAAAGCAGAACGAACTACAGTTTTTCGGAAACAAGCTTTGCTTGCGTGAACAGCAGCAGGTAATCCGGGCCGCCAGCTTTGGAATCCGTACCGGACATGTTGAAACCGCCGAACGGATGCACGCCCACCAGTGCGCCTGTACATTTGCGGTTGAAGTACAGGTTCCCTACGTGGAATTCGCTGCGTGCCTTCTCCAGATGTGCACGGTTGCGGCTGAACACGGAGCCGGTCAGGCCGTATTCGGTGTTGTTGCCGATTTCCAGCGCATGATCAAAGTCTTTTGCTTTGCAGAAGGCCACGACTGGTCCGAAGATCTCTTCTTGCATGATGCGGGCTTGCGGCTCTACATCAGCAAATACGGTCGGCATGATATAGTAGCCGTTTTCTGGCCCTTTCTCTCCGCCTGCCATCAGCTTGCCTTCTTTTTTCCCGATCTCGATGTACTCGAGAATTTTGTTGTACGCCTTTTCATCCACAACCGGACCGGTGTAGAAATCAGGGTTTACCACATCGCCGACAGTCAGCTGCTTGGTCAGCTCAACCACCCGGTTCAGGACCTTGTCGTACACGTCCTGGTGAACGATGGCACGGGAGCAAGCAGAGCATTTTTGGCCGGAGAAACCGAATGCGGAAGCAACGATTGCTTGAGCAGCCGCTTCCAGATCGCAGTCATTGTCTACGATGATGGAGTCTTTTCCGCCCATTTCCGCTACGAGACGCTTCATCCATTTTTGACCCGGACGGTGTTTCGCAGCCAGTTCATTGATGCGCAGACCGACGTCACGGGAGCCTGTGAAGCTGATAAAGCGGGTTTGCGTATGTTCAACCAAATAGTCGCCGATTTCGCCGCCGGAGCCTGGTACGAAGTTGACAACCCCTGCAGGTACGCCTGCGTCTTCCAGGATTTCCATGAATTTCGCAGCAATTACCGGAGTGGTGGACGCCGGCTTCAGCACGACAGTATTTCCCGCTACCAGAGCTGCAGTCGTCATCCCTACCATGATCGCGAGCGGGAAGTTCCAAGGCGGAATGACAATCCCTACGCCAAGCGGTACGTAATACAGCTCGTTGTCTTCATCCGGGATGCGGGTCAGCGGATGGCGCTCGGCGAGCTTATCCATTTGACGGCCGTAGTACTCCATAAAGTCGATTGCTTCAGCCGTGTCGGCATCTGCTTCCGCCCAGCTTTTGCCTGCCTCTTTTACCAGCCAAGCAGAGAATTCATGCTTGCGGCGACGAAGGATGGCAGCCGCTTTGTACAGATAGCGGGAACGCGCTTGCGGCGGTACAGCCTTCCAGGTTTCAAATGTCTGAGCGGCAGTCTGGATTGCTTTTTCAGCCAGGGCTTGGTCAGCCTGGGATACTACGCCGATTACTTGCTCTTTATTGGAAGGGTTGATGGAGCGGGATTTCTTTTCGGTTTTGATGCGCTCTCCGCCGATGATGATGTCGTATTCACGGCCCAGCTCGCTCTCTACCTTTGCGAGCGCCTCTTGAAATGCCTTTTTATTTTCCGGCAAGCTAAAATTGGTAAACGGTTCATTTTTGAATTCGACTTGCATCTGGAAAACCTCCTTATCATTCTTCCATTCTTGTCATCCAAATTTATATGCAAGGATCATACCAATTTGGCTGGATTCTTTTCGCCGTGTTAGTGTTTGCATTTTTCTCGAAAAACAACAGGGTTTCTTATGTATCGGGTTATGAACATTCGTGTCCAAATCACTGAACACTTCTAAACAAATGTGTTCATATCATCTGTCATTCTACGCGAAAAAACGCCCTCTCCGTTCCGAATGAAAAGGAAAGGGCGTTTTTGCTCTTTGTTATTTTCTGTAAATATGCATGTATGGTTCCCCGCTGGTTGGCCGAACATACAAGGCCAGCGGCTGATTAATCGTCTGAACATACAGATTGACGTGGACGTTCTTGTCAAAGGTCTGTTCAATTGCGGAAGCTGCAAATTGCGTAAATTGCAGGACTTGCGTCCGGGAATCGTACTCAGCCGTAGCCGTAATCGTCAACTCGGTGAGTCTGCCGCCCATAAAACGGCCGATTCCGGTCATTCCGATATACTCTTTGAAGTAAGACTGCGTTTGACGCTTCAGCTTGTCGTACTGCAGGGCTTGCTGGGGATATGCTTTTTCGGCGTCGCTGCTCGGGAACAGGTAGAATTCTTCGTCAATGGGCTGCCATTTTCCGATTGAAGACTCACCTGCATTCACCGTACCGGACATGATGAACTTGCCCGGAATCAGCGTGGAATTTGGCTCTGGCACCTGGAACAAAGCGATTACAATCGGGACTTCTGTAGAGTTGGCTCGAACACTCTGTACGATTTTTGACGCCAACTGCTGTCCCTTTGCCCGCAGTTCGTCCGTCGTATAGGTTTTCTCCTGCCCCGTCGCATCCTGGTAAACCGGGGACAGGGAGAGTCCGAGTACCATTCCGGCCAGTTGCTGCTTGTCCTTGCTCAGATAATCGTGCTCAAGCACGTGAACAAGGCTGCTGGTTTTCCCCTTGCCGTTGGGACCCCCGGCCTTTTCTTGCGCGATCCAGTCCCTTACCTGATCTTTTGTGATGAACTGGCCTTCCTGGAACAAATAATCGGACGTAGGGAAGGTATCGCGCGCAATCTCCATCAGTCCGAGCTCCAGGTGGCTGAAGTCGATCCGATAAATCGTGCTGGCCAGTATTCCGCGCGTTTGGTTTGGTTGGTAGGGCGGAATGCTGCCGTAATAATCCTCCGAAACTTCCACAACAGGGGAAAGCGAAGGGCTTGCGGGCTGCGATTCCTCTTGACCTTTTCCTCCTGGCAGAAGCGAGCAGCCTGCAGCCGTCATGGCCAAAATCAACGTCAGCGGCAACATGTACATCCATCGTTTTGCTTTCATCCATCCAAACTCCTTACACAACGAAAGAGGCCGAAGCCTCTTGATGTTTTATCAATTCCATTTCTTCCATTTGCCGTTCGACAATGTATAGACAAAGGCCGACTCACCGATCCCGACCCACCTGTAATCACCGGCGCCGGGAGAGATCACGATCAGCGTCTCAGGAGACTTGGCATCCAGCTGCTGCCAGCTGCCATCTATTTTTTCCATAATCCCCTGATCTGTTGCGACAGCGAGGATTCCGCTCGTTCTGTCCACCGTGAGCGAATATACCTGCTGGGCATTCGGGACGACTTCTGTTTTCCACTGCCCATCTTCATGATAGAGAAGGTTGAATTGGGCAGCCACATACAGGCGGTTTTCCATCGGATCGTAATCCATCGCATACACTTCCTGATCAAGCGGCAGCCATAGGCTCCACTCGTTGCCCCCGTTCGACGACTGGTAAATCCCCTCACCCGTTACAAATGCGAACAGGCGGATCTGATCGCCTTCCCGAATGCCTGCAAAGCTGCGGATTTCGGCAGGCTCAGGCAAGCCTTTCCCCAATTTGGCCCACTTCTTCCCGCCGTCAGTCGAGCGCAGCACACCGTTGTTTCCAGCGGCAAAAATGTGCTGGGGATTATTCGGATCGACAAACCAGCCTGTCACGTCCTTCTGCTCAAGCTCGGGAGACAATAGTCCCCAGACTCCTCCGCCTGCCGAATGATAAAGTCCGGCATGTGTTCCTACCCAGATGTGCTGGGCATCCGGAGTCATGGATAAGTTGTGTACGACCTCGCCCTTTTGCAGAACATCCTGATAGGTCAAATCTCCGGGCAGAGCCGCGGCAGTTACGGGCGGCTGTATCGGCTTGCTCCGCCCGCTTTCGCCGCAACCTGCCAAAAGTGCCCCTGCCATCAAGATCATTCCCCATCGCAGCAAGCCTTTCATGCCGACTACACCCCTTCCCGTTCTCTCCCACTAGCCAGGTCTTATCCTTGACTCTCCAGCAATTCTCTAAAGCCTGCTTCATCCATGACAGACACTCCCAGCTTTTCCGCTTTCTCCAGCTTGGAGCCTGCCTTTTCACCGGCGATGACCAGGTCCGTTTTCTTGCTCACGCTGCCCGTCACCTTTCCGCCCAAACGGGCAATCGCTTCTTCGGCTTCCTGCCGCGTCATCGTCGCAAGCGTACCAGTCAATACGACAGTCTTGCCGGAAAGCGGCAAATCCGCTCCAGCCTCGACACGAATGCCTTTGTAGCTCATATTGACACCGGCAGCCTTCAGCCGCTCGATTACCGCCTGGGCCTGCGGCTGGCGGAAGTAGCCTACGATGCTGGACGCCATTTTCGGTCCGATCTCATCAATCACGGTCAAATCTTCTTCGTTTGCGGCCATGATGCCGTCCATCTCGCCAAAGTGCTCGGCAAGTACGCGCGCCGCCTTGGCACCCACGAGGCGAATGCCCAGTCCGAAGAGCAGCCGCTCCAGGGAATTTTCCTTGCTGGTCTCGATGGCGGTAAGCAGGT
Source organism: Brevibacillus sp. FSL K6-6036 (assembly GCF_037964015.1). Lineage (NCBI taxonomy): Bacteria > Bacillati > Bacillota > Bacilli > Caryophanales > Paenibacillaceae > Brevibacillus > Brevibacillus sp. FSL K6-6036. The sequence continues at coordinate 710,033 of NZ_CP150173.1, read as the reverse complement.
TGTCAACCGACTTTTCCCCCATCCGCTCCAGCCCGAGCAAAACGTCGCGCTGCTGGTGCAGATAGTACAGGTCGGCTACGCTGCGGATGATGTCCTTTTCAAAAAGGGAAGCGACGACCTTTTCTCCCAAGCCCTCGATGTTCATCGCCTGACGGGAGACAAAATGAATGATGCCTTCGCGGATTTGCGCCGGACACATCGGATTGATGCAGCGGAGCGCCACCTCTTCTTCCAGGCGCACCAGCTCGCTGCCGCACTCAGGGCAGTGCGTGGGCATTGCAAAAGGCGTCTCGCTTCCGTCGCGTCTCTCTGGCAGGACAGCGATAATTTCCGGGATGATGTCGCCTGCTTTTTTGACCATGACATGGTCGCCGATCAACAGTCCCTTTTCCCGGATGATGTCCTCGTTGTGCAGCGAGGCCCGCTTTACCGTGGTGCCAGCCAGACTGACCGGCTCCAAAATCGCGGTAGGAGTAACCGTGCCAGTGCGTCCGACAGATACTTCGATCCCTTTCAATACGGTAATCGCTTCCTCTGCCGGGAATTTGTACGCCACCGCCCAGCGCGGGCTTTTCGCCGTAAAGCCAAGCTCCTGCTGCTGAACGTAGCTGTCTACTTTAATGACCATACCGTCGATATCGTATGCGAGCTGCGGTCGTTTTTCCACCCAGCTGTTCACAAAATCAATCACGTCATCAATGTTGTCAAATGTGCGCCGTTCTTTATTTACTTTGAAGCCGAGCGACTCCAACAGATCCAGCCCTTCGCTGTGGGACTCGACATCGACTCCCTGCAAATCGCCGATGGCATAGATGAAGGTGTCCAACTGGCGGGAAGCCGCAATCCTCGGATCGAGCTGACGAAGCGATCCGGCTGCGGAGTTGCGCGGGTTGGCAAACAGGGCTTCTCCGCGTTCCTCCCGTTCCTTGTTCAGCTTCTCAAAGGCTGCACGCGGCATAAACGCTTCACCGCGCACCTCGATAGTCACTGGGCGGGTCAGCCGGAGCGGAATCGAACGGATCGTCCGCAGATTTTGCGTAATATCCTCGCCTGTCGTCCCATCGCCGCGAGTCGCTCCCTTGACAAATACTCCGTCCTCATAGTGCAAGGAAATCGCCAAGCCGTCAATCTTTAATTCGCAGACATAGCGGACGTTTTGATTGCCTACCGCCTGGCGCACACGGCGGTCGAAATCGCGCAAATCCTCCTCGCCAAAGGCATTGCCCAGGCTGAGCATCGGCGTTTTGTGAACCACTTTTTCAAAAGCGGCCAGCGGTGCGCTGCCCACCCGCTGCGTCGGAGAATCGGGCGTGACCATGTCGGGAAAAAGGTCTTCCAAGCCTTGCAGTTCCCTTACCAGATTATCGTATTCCTGGTCGGTAATTTCCGGGCGGTCTTCTGTATGATACAGACGGTTGTGATGCTCAATTTGTTTCCGCAATTCAAGAATTCGTGCTTCCGCCGTCAATCGATCCATTTCGTTCATCCTTTGCTATTCCGTATCAAGCCCGAGCGCTTCCCGGGCAAATCGCTTTCGTGATTCAGCTTGCTTGCAAAAGATTCTGTACCGTATAGAATACTATCCCCGCTCGATCGGAGCAAATTTTGCCAGCAGCTTTTTGATTCCGGTCGGACTCGGGAAAGCGATATCCAGCTCCGTATCGTCTCCGCTTCCTTTCACCTTGACGACCGTACCGGTGCCCCACTTGCCGTGCTTTACCTTGTCGCCTACCTTCCAATCGATGCCGGAGCCGCCGCCATGGCCTTGCAATTTGGTCGGAGCGGCCATGGCCGGACGGGAAAAGGCAGAGGTGCCTGTAGTGCCGGTGCGTTGTCCAAAAGCGGACTTTGTCCCCGCATCCGCCTGACCCGCTCCATAGCGGCCAAACCCGTCTCGCTGGCCGTAACCGCGCTGTCCAAAGGAGCCTCCCTGCATCCCGCCTGATTCTTGAACAGGGCTTCCTTCCAACAGCTCGGCAGGAATCTCCTTGAAAAAGCGCGAGGGCGCATTCACATTGGTACGGCCAAACAAGGTCCGCATCCGCGCCGATGTCAAATACAGCCGCTCCTCGGCCCGGGTAATCCCTACATAGGCGAGGCGTCTTTCTTCCTCCATCTCCGCGTCGTCGAACAGCGAACGGCTATGAGGGAATACGCCTTCCTCCATTCCCGCCAGAAAGACGACCGGAAACTCCAGACCCTTGGCGCTGTGCAGCGTCATCAGGACGACCTGGCCTTCAGCGGATACCTCCTCCTCGGTCTGGCCGTCATCCGACAAAGTGTCAATGTCGGCTACCAAAGCGAGGTCGGTCAGGAAGGCAAGCAGGCTCTTGTCCTCGTTCTTCCGCTCAAACTCCTGGGTAACGGACAAAAGCTCCTCGATGTTCTCCAGCCGCGCCGCGGACTCCAGCGTTTTTTCTTCCTTCAGCATCTCGCGGTATCCGGTGCGCTTCAGCACTTCCTCCACCAGCTCGGTCACGGACAGGTAGTCGGTCATCTGCATCAGGTTGGTGATCAGGTCATTAAATGAAAGGATCGCATTGGTCGTGCGTGCCGGCAATCCCATATAGCCCGCCTCCTGGATCGCGCCGTACAGGGATTGACCGTGGGCATTCGCGTAAGCCTGCAGCTTTTCCACTGTCGTATCGCCGATATTTCGCTTCGGCACGTTGATAATCCGCGTCAGGCTGATGTCGTCATCCGGATTGGAGATCACCCGCAAATAAGCCAAAATGTCTTTAATCTCTTTGCGGTCGTAGAACTTCGTGCCGCCAACGATCGTGTAAGGGATATTCGATTTGATGAACACTTCCTCGACCACGCGGGACTGGGCGTTGGTCCGGTACAGGACGGCGAATTTGTCGTACCGCTTGTAAATGGGCATCTGCTTGCGGATCGTATCTACGATGAAATACGCTTCGTCGTGCTCGGAATCCCCCTGGAAGCAAGTGATTTTTTCCCCTGCCTCGTTTTCCGTCCAGAGCTTTTTCTCCTTGCGCATGACGTTGTTTGCGATCACCTGGTTGGCCGCCTGCAAAATCGTTTTGGTCGAGCGGTAGTTTTGCTCCAGTTTGATCAATTTCGCTTCCGGATAATCCTTTTCAAAGTTCAAAATGATGGATATATCCGCCCCGCGCCACTTGTAAATGCTCTGGTCGGCATCCCCGACGCAGCAGACGTTGCGGAATTTGTCCGCGAGCATGGAGATGAGCATGTACTGGGCCCGGTTCGTATCCTGATACTCATCGACATGGATGTAGCGGAATTTCTTTTGGTAGTATTCGAGAACCTCCGGCACTTCCTTAAACAGCCGGACAGTTGTCATGATGAGGTCGTCAAAGTCCAGGGACTGGTTGTTTTTCAGTTTCTTTTGGTACAGCTCGTATACCTTCGCGACGACCATCGAGTAGGCATCTCCGGCAAGATTCGAGTAACGGATTGGATCTGTCAGCTCGTTTTTGGCCCCGCTGATCGCCGCCAGGAGGCCGCGCGGCTCGTACTGCTTCGGATCTATGTTCAATTCTTTCAGACATTGCTTGATAACGGACAGTTGATCGCCGGCGTCGAGTATCGAGAAGCTCCGGTTTATGCCCAGACGGTCAATATCTTTTCGCAGGATGCGGACGCAGAGCGAGTGGAATGTAGAAATCCAGGTGTCCTCCGCTTCGCGGCCGATGATGGCGGCCACGCGGTTTTGCATCTCCCTGGCCGCCTTGTTGGTAAAGGTAATCGCCAGAATGCTCCAGGGGGCCACGCGCTTTTCCTGGATCAGATAGGCAATCCGTTGGGTCAGCACCTTGGTCTTGCCGCTGCCTGCACCTGCGAGTATAAGAACCGGCCCTTCTGTTGTGAGGACCGCTTCCCGCTGCTGCGGATTTAGTCCGGCGATAATTCGGTCAACTGTAGACATATGTATAACTTCCACCTTTCCTGCCTCTCAAAACGCTCCCGAACGAAAGCATATGTTCCTATTTTCTCACAGATCGAGGGAGAGTTCCAGTCAAACCAGAGGAGGGATTGCTGGCAAACAGAGTAAACATTTGAAGTCTTACCCTGCAGGCTCGCGGCCGGGCAAAAGCGGCTCATACATCATATACGCGCGGTTTTCCGCAATAAACTCGTCTCCAATCAGTTCGCCCTCCAGGTCATACACGCGCCGGTACAGAAGGTTGCGGCGTTCGTAGCCGCCCCAGAGCCCTGGAGTGATCGCGTGTTTCTTTTCATATACTTCGTATCGCCGCGTCGGCGGGTACTCGCCCAGCCACTCTCCGACGAGGCAGCCACCCCCAAGCGAAAGACGCAACTGAAAGGCCTGGTTCGTCTGATTGGCAATTTGAAGATCGAGGTAGTTGTAAAAACACGTCGCTCCGCTGCCAAATGGCTGCGTGCGGCTCGCGTCAGGAAAGACGTCGTAGCTGTGCCGGTGGCGCTCTGTCACAGTAAGCGGTGTAAACAGCGTCATCCAGTAGATCAGGTTGGACAGCTGGCACAAGCCTCCCCCCACACCAGCCAGCACCTGCCCATGCGACAGCAGCATCCCTTCCAGATACCCTTTGCGCCGCGTCGGCTTTCCGATCAGCTTCCAGTACGAGAACGTCTCTCCCGGACGGACGACGATTCCATCCAATCGCTCCGACGCAATGCGGAGGTTCGTTACTTTGTTGTGCTGTATCCACATCTCGACGTTTTGCAGTTGCCTTAGCAAAGGGGTCTGATGATGTTTATGCAGGCAAGGAAGTCTCTCCGGTTTTCTCAGTCTGGCATACTTTTTTCGGCCAAAGAGCCATTCTCTATAACGTTTGATGCGGTAATAGCAGATACCCGCTGCCAATCTCCAGCGGCTGCGCTTGATCGGTCTCATGGAGCCCCCTCCTTTTTTGTTGATGAACAGGTTCAAAAGACCTGCATCCCCCCTATCTTCCGTCATGCCAGCAGCATGAGAGTTTAGGCTATAAGGATGATTTTTCCAAACCGTGTAGATTTGAGGGAAGACTTCGTGTAAACTGGAACTCAGCAGAATATTTTGAATATTGTGATGGAGAACAGGAGATTCACAGTATTCCATTCAGCTTACACGCTGGGGGGAATCTGTGATTTTTTGTTTTTGGGGCCCCGAAAACACCATCGCATATTCCAGCCTGCAGACCATGCTCCCTCTTTTCTTTGTCATCGCCTGTGGGAGCCAAAAAACGTCGAGGAGGAGATTTACATGATTCGCTTGGGAAAAACGTTGATGGCCGCAGTACTTGTTGCCGGATTGCTCCAGCCGCTGGCAGCTATGGCAGCACCCAATGAACATGCCCACCGCGTAGACACCGTCGCCCACCGTGGCGCTTCCGGCTATGCACCCGAGAACACCATGGCGGCGTTTCGCAAGGCAGTGAAAATGAAGGCTGACTACATCGAAATCGACGTGCAAGTGACAAAGGACGGGCAAATGGTCGTCATACACGACAATACCGTGGACCGCACTACCGACGGCACCGGAAAAGTGAAGGATTTGACCTTTGAAGAAATCCGCGAGCTGGATGCTGGCAGTTACTTCGATCCGGAATTTGCGGGCGAACAAATCCCCACTTTTGAAGAGGTGCTCGATGAATTCCGCGGCAAAACCGGCATCTTGATCGAATTAAAATCTCCTGAGCTGTATCCGGGCGTAGAAGAGATGGTAGCGGATGCCTTGCGCGAGCGAAACATGGACAAGCCCGCAAATAACAAGATCATCGTGCAATCGTTTAACTTCGACTCGATGAAAACATTCCACGAGCTTTTGCCGGACATTCCTGTCGGCGTTTTGACCAACAAGCCAGAGCAGTTGACCGATGAGATGCTCGACGAATTTGCCACTTATGTAGATTATGTGAATCCCAGCCTGAAAATGTTTTCCCCGGAATTGCTGGAACGGGTGCGCGAACGCGGAATGAAAATGTCGGTCTGGACCGTGCGGAAGCCGGAAGAAGCGGAACCGCTGCTGGACGCCGGCGTTGACGGCATTATCACGGATTACCCGGATTACGTGCCGCGCAACAAGCACAAGTAAAACCTGTTCAAAAGATCGTTCATTTGTCTGAACGCGCCTGTTTGTCACGGAAGGCAGATTGAACCGAGCGCGTCAGCCGATTATAGTTGGCGGCCTTCGTCCTTGTACACATGGACGCAAGGCCGTTTTTTGCATGGGAGCGAAACATGTACGCTTCCAATTTCAAACACATGCTCCCCAACAAAACAGGAGAGACCCGTTTCTGAGTCTCTCCTGCTGAACACACTATGCCTGTTTCCAACTACAGCCCTTCCGCCTACCTTTTCACAGCGCGAACGGTAGACAAAGCCGCCTGCAAGTCTTCGTAAATCACATTGCCCACGACAATCGTATCAGCCAAGGCCGCCATTTCCGCTGCCTGCTCCGCCGTCCGGATGCCGCCGCCGTAAAACAGATGCGCTTCCCCGGCGCCGCTTTTGCATGCCCGGACTACAGCCGGATCTCCATAGGCCCCGCTGTACTCCAGATAGACAATTGGCAGGCGGCAAATTTTTGCGGCTGTCTGCGCATACGCCTTGGCTTCCGCAGCGCCTTCTATCGGGCGGGCTTTTGTCAGTCTGGCAACACCCGAATCAGGGTTGGCTACCAGATAGCCTTCGGCAATGATCTCGTCCCAATGTATGTACTGGCCGAAAGCCTTGAGGCCGCTGACGTGCGGGGCAAACAGCCAATCTGCATCCCCCGCGTTGATCACCAGCGGAATAAAATACGAATCGAAGCCGGGTACAACCGCATCCAGCGAAGAGATTTCCAGGACTGCTGGTACCGCATAACGCCGAATCCGAGACATCAGCTCAAGCGTGTTGTCATATGTCACGCCATAGGTGCCGCCGACAATAATGGCATCCGTACCGGATTCGCATAAAGCCTCCAGCTCATCGTCTCCGATGGTTTTATCCGGGTCCAGTTTAAAGGTATGGCGCCAACTGCGATAATCAATCAACGGTGCTGCCTCCTGCCTATTTTCCGATCCGCTCAAGCGCCAGCTGATAACCGTCGTTGCCGTAGTTCAAGCAGCGCTTGACGCGTGAGATGGTCGCCGTGCTCGCTCCCGTCTCCGCTTCGATCTGATTGTAGGTGTAGCCCTTGCGCAGCATGCGTGCCACTTCCAGACGCTGTGCGAGCGACTGCATTTCATTGATGGTGCAGAGATCATCAAAAAACTGATAGCACTCTTCCATCGTCTCCAAGGAAAGAACGGCCTCAAACAGCTGCTCGATCCCTTTTCCTTTTAGTTTTTCCAATTGCATCAGGATCACCCCGTCATAGGGAAGTTTTTTCACTGTAAAATTTTTAAGCGTTAAAGCTTACAAGATTATCTTAGAAGAAACAGGGCCACCCTGCAAGCCCCTATTCTCCGAAACCTATTCAAACTTGAGGTAGCTCGTCATCGCCGGGGCATTCGGCACGATCGAAACCCATGTATTGCCGCGCAAAAGCGGCACTTCCTTGGTCATGGAAGCGTCCTCGTAAGCCCGGATGACGCCGCCAGCCCGCTTCCATTTGATTTTTTTCGCCTTGCCCTGCTGGAACAGATATCCATCTCCCGGACCGACGACGTCCACCTGACGGCGGCCTTCACTATCCAGCACGCGATGCTTTGCGGCAATGACCAGCAGATTGGTCGTCGAGAGCTGCTCGTCTGTCGTCAGATCAAGATGCGGTTTGCCCTCTGTAAGCCGCATGTACTTTTTCTTTTCTGCATCGTAAACAAAGCCTGCTTTGTTGAGCGAATGAAAGACGAGATCGACCTTTGTCGCCGGCTCCCCTTCCGTGATCTCGGCATCTTCCGGCAAAAACGGAAAGTACGGCAGCTCGCCTGTCATGCGAATGCCTTTGTCCAGCATCGCCTGCTCAATCAGCTCCGGTTTGGTATACAGATTATGCGGGGCGTGGCGAAACTTCTCCCGCCAAAAATAGCGGCCGTTGGGAATTTCGTCGAGGTGGCTGTAATCGGAACGAGCCAGCGTGTTGAGCGCATCCGGACTGCCGCCGGCATGAACCAGCATGGCATCGATCCCAACTCCAAGCTGAATAAAATAGGGACGGATGCTGCGGACCGGTCCGATCACTTCCGGCCTTTGACTGTGGAAAACGGCGAGAAGGCGGGTCATTTCCCCTTCTGCCAGCACTTCGTATACCAGATCCGCCTTGTTAATCCCTGATTGCGGGCGGGCCTGCGGTGCATTGTTGATCATGACCATAATCGGCCGCTGGTCCAGCCTTGTCTGGCTGCCCAGGCCGGTAAACGGCGCAGTGTAAGGAAGCTTTGGCGGTTCCGCCGAGGGCGGCTGCACAATCGGAGCGGGCGGCTGCTCGGGCTGCGGCGTCGTGTCAGCCGGTTTGTTCGAACACGCTGCAAGCAGCGCCAGAGAAAGCAACATGAGAGTTCGTGTGATGCGTCTTTGCATGAAAGCGCTCCTTTCCGGTTTTCTCTCGCACCCTCTTTTTTTCTCTGAAAGGAAAACAGAATCCTGCTTCCACACGTTTTCCACGATTCTCATACGCCGCTCCCACACATCCGGCCCGCGACTGTGCTACAATTTATGCAAACTCAGATGAAAAGCGAGGAAGAAGCCATGCAAACTCCCTACCTCGTCTATCTGGTAGATGACGAAACCAGCCTCTTGGAGCTATTGCAATCGTATCTGCAAAACGCCGGTTTTCAGGTTCGCGCGTTTCAAAGCGGCGCCGAGGTTCTCCCCGTCCTGGAAGAACCGGAGCAGCCCCATATATGGATTCTCGACATCATGCTCCCTGACATCGATGGCTATGAGCTGCTGCGCCTGATCCGGGGCAAATCCGACGTGCCCATCGTCTTTATTTCCGCCCGTGATCAGGACATGGACAAAATCATCGGGCTTGAGCTGGGCAGCGACGATTATCTCGCCAAGCCGTTTCTGCCGCGTGAACTCGTCATTCGCGTGCAAAAGCTGCTGCAGCGCACCTATGAAAAAGGAGGGGCCGCAGTCCCTGCTCCCATTCAGGCTTCCTACGAGGACTGGGTGACGATCGGGCCGTACCAGATCTCCGAAAAGGGACGGCAGGTAAAAGAAAACGGGAACCAGATCGAGCTGACAACTAAAGAATTTGAGCTGATCGTCTACCTCCTCCACAATCAGGGCCTGGCGCTCAATCGCGAGCAAATCCTGACAGCAATCTGGGGAGAGGACTACATCGGTTCCGATCGGGCTGTGGACGATCTGGTCAAGCGCATCCGCAAGAAAATGCCCAAGTTTCCGCTGGAGACTGTCTATGGCTTCGGCTACCGGATGACCCGCACATGAGCAAATTCCGACTGAAAAACCTGCCGCTCTCCCGGCAAATCCTCATCCTGTTCATGCTCTTGACCAGCGTGCTGGGGATCGGAGTCGGGATTGTTTTTCCTTTTGCCGTCAAGCAGTACCTGGTCAACAATACGTATTCGCTTCTGGAGCAGGAGTTTTACACCCTGTCCGACCACATCTCCTTTAACGAGCACAACGAGCTGTTACCGGTACCGGCAGCCGCCCCTTACTTTTTGCAGGTGCTGCTGTCTCGTTATGAATACTCGTTTGACATGATCGTCTTTTCGACCGACGGCGTAGAGCTGGGCAGCCGCATTACGGAGAGGGAACGGTTTTCCTATAACGACGCGGCCGCACTCTACAAGAAAGCGGCCTCCTATCCCGGCAACAAGCTCCAGCACGGGACCCTGGAGCGCGGGGGAGAAGACTATCTGTTCGTCAGCAGGCTGATGGACTACCACGGCTTTCCCTACTATATGGTGCTGTTCTCCAAAGAACGCGAGCTGAATCAAATCAACTCGCTGCTGACCAGGCAGTTTCTCATGATCTTTGTCGTGCTGCTCCTGATCAGCTGGCTGCTGGCCGTCTGGTTCAGCCGCTACCTGAGCAAACCGCTCCGATCGCTGGACGAATCCTGCCAGAAAATCGCCCGGCGACAGTTTGATACGCCGCTCACGCTGGATCGCGGGGACGAGATCGGCCAATTGGCGCGCTCCTTTGAAACGATGAAGGATCAGTTGAAGGAACACGACGAATCTCAGCGCCATTTTGTGCAAAATATTTCCCACGAGCTGAAAACACCGATCATGGCGATACAAGGCTATACGCAGGGCTTGCTGGAGGGAGTCTTCCAGGGCCCGCAGGCGGAAAAAGGATTGCAAACGATCATGCAGGAAAGCAAGCGACTGGAAAAGGTCGTGGGACAGCTCTTGTACTTGACCAAAATCGAATCCGTCTCGCAAATGATGCAGATGGGCAGAGTCGATGTGACGGAGATGTTTAAATTGCTGGAGCAGCGGCTCTCCGTGCTGAACCCGGACATTTCCTGGCAGCTTGATCTGCCGCCCGCCCTCATCCTCGAAGGCGATGGCGAGCAGTTGAGCACTGCCTTTGTCAATATCCTGGAAAACCAGCTGCGCTACGCAAAAAGCCAGTTGGTCGTGACCGGCCGGCAAGCGGACGACAGGGTCGTCATCACCATCGCAAATGACGGTCCGCCGATCGAAGAAGCTCTGCTCCCGCAACTGTTCCAGCGGTTCCGCAAGGGGAAATCGGGCAAGCACGGACTCGGTCTGGCCATCGCCCGCGCTGTCTTTGAAGCCCACAAAGGCAGCATCGCTGTCCGCAATGAAGCGGAAGGCCCCTGCTTTACGATCACGCTGCCCGTAAAGAGATAGCAAACCAGCAGAAAAGCTCCGGACCTCCCGGAGCTTTTTGGCCTTTCATTTATTTTAGGTCTTACATTTATGTAACCGGGGGCGGCCGAGTTGTTTTTGCATGGAATAATTCTATTTTATCGTTTTGTATTTTTTTATTATTTCAACTAGAAAGAATATTCGTTGACGCGGCCACTATCAGTTGATATGTTTATAAAAAATATATATTATTCACAAATTACTTGGGGGTCTCATTGTGAAAAAGAAAACGATGCTCTTACTCTCCGCTCTACTGACCAGTTCGCTCGTTGCCGGATGTGGTACGGGCGGCGGCGGGAATACCGCTTCGTCACCTTCCACCGCTCCATCTTCTGCTCCATCAGCTCCGTCTTCCGAAGGAGGGGCCGGAGGCGGAAGCTCGAACGTGATCAAGATTGCCACCCAAAGTCCGCTGTCCGGAGCCCAGTCGCTCGAAGGCGACGGCATCAAGCTCGGGGCGCAAATGGCCGTGCAAGAGCGTGCCGAAGCGTTTAAAAAGCTTGGTTTTGAGATCCAGCTCTTCCCTCAGGACGACCAGGCAGACCCGAAAATCGGCGTATCCAACGCGGAAATGCTGATTTCCGACCCGGACGTGTACGCGGTGGTCGGCCACTACAATACAGGCGTCGCCATCCCGTCCTCTGTCAAGTATGAAGAAGGCAAGCTCGCAATGATCTCCCCTGCAAATACCGGGGTCGAGCTGACGGAAGCGAACAGAAAGAGCGTAAACCGGCTCGTCGCTCGCAACGACCAGATCGCTCCTGCCGCAGCCAAATACGCAAAAGAGAAGTTGGGAGCCGCAACGGTCTACCTCGCTCACGACAAAACGGCCTATGGCCAAGGCTTGACCGACGAGGTCCGCAAAGCATTCAAGGACCTGGGTGTAACCGAAGTCGGCTACGAAGGGGTCACCGCAGGCGAAAAGGATTACAGCGCAATCGTCAACCAATTGGTGGCGAAAAAGCCCGATCTTGTCTTCTACGGCGGCATGTACGCGGAGATGGGCATCATCGCCAAGCAAGCCCGCGAAAAGGGCTTCACCGGCAAATTCATGGGCGGCGAGGGATTGGAGTCGGCGGATATGTATAAAATCGCCGGACCCGCTGCGGAAGGGATCGTTTATGCGACTGTCGTAAGCGACATCCGTTCGCAGGAGCAAGGCAAGCAATGGGTAGAAAAATTCAAGGCAGCCTTCAACAAAGAGCCAGGCGCGTTCTCTCCTTTTGCTTATGACGCTACACTGGTCGCCTTGAACGGAATGGAAAAGGCGATTCAAGAAAACGGGGGCAAAAAGCCTACCCGCGAGCAGGTCATGAATGCAATCCGCGCCACGAACGAGTTCAGCGGTCTGTTTACAAAGGTCACCTTTGACGAAAAAGGCGACAACAAGCACTCCCAGGTTTACATCTATCAATACGGAAAAGAAAAAGCCGAATTTTTGGGCGAAGCAGGAAATTAAGGGGACACATGAAAAAGCACCTGTCTTGAAAAAAAAGACATGGTGCTTTTCTTTTTTTATGGAACGAAACGGCCCTCTGCCGCCAAAACTAAACCCCTCATCCTTGTCGCCAGGATGAGGGGTTCGTCTGTCATCATCTTTCAGCCAATCTTACCAGAAGCGCCGACCGGACTGTTATCAGCATCTTTCGATCAATCTCGCCAAGAGAGCCGACCGGACTGGGATCTGGTCGATCTCGATGAACTCGTCCGGGGAATGGGCATAGCCCCCTTTGGCCCCCAGCCCGTCAAGCGTTGGGACACCGCAGGCGGCAGCAAAGTTGCCGTCGCTGACACCGCCCGTACCGGACTCCTCCAGCTCGATCCCGATTTCTTGCTCGGCAATGCTTTTTGCCAAAGCGAACAGCCTGCCGATCTCGTCTGTCCTCTCCATCGGCGGTCGTCGCATGCCTCCGGTCACGGTCAGGCGGGTACCGGGAAGACTCGGCTGCAAGGAGTGGAAAAGCTGTTCCATCTGCCTTGCCGCCTCCAGCGTCATCACCCGTACATCCACCTCTGCCTCGGCAAAGTCCGCCACGACATTCGAGCCGATTCCTCCTTTGACAAGCCCGACATTCACCGTCGTGCCCACCTCGTAATCGGTAAAGGTATGCAAGTATTGAATGATCCGGGACATCTCCTCGATAGCCGATACCCCTTTGGCGTGATCGACACCGGCATGCGAGGAGACCCCGTGCACGCGAAGCTGGAAGTGGGCGCTCCCCTTCCGCCATGTTTTGAGAGCGCCATGCGGTTCTGTTGGCGGCTCCAGAACAAAGCTGGCTACCGCCCCTTCCGCCTCCCGTTCTACCAACCGTCGCGAGGTCGGACTGCCGATTTCTTCGTCGCTGTTCAGAAGGAGAACGACCTGCTTGTCAGCGGGGAATTGCCCCAGCTCCTGCAGGGCCCGCAAAGCGTAGAACGCCTGCAGTACGCCTGCCTTCATGTCGTACACGCCGGGGCCGTACGCTCTGCCATTTTTTATCGCAAATGGCCTGCGGTCCGCCTCTCCCTCCGGCCAAACGGTATCGTAATGTCCAATGACGAGCACCCGCTTCTCGCCGTTTCCGAGCACACAGCGCAGCTGATCTCCATACTGTTCATTGGCGATACGCTCCGCTTGCCCGCCTGTCAGCTCGACAAACCTTTTGCCAAACCAGTCTGCCATCCGGTCCCCCAGCGCTTTGCTGCGCGAAGGCGAATCCATATTGACACACTGCCTGAGATCCTCGATCAATTGCTGTTGATACTGTTGCAATAATAAGTGAATGTCCATTGTGCCTCTTCCTTAGTGGGATTGAGAATTGAGTCCAAACAGCCGTTCCAGTCCGTACACCTTTTCCAGGATGACGATAAACAAAAGACTGAGCAGGATGACCACTGAAGAGATGGACGCAACCAAAGGATCGAGCGTCTCCTGCATGTAGGTGAAAATAGCCAGCGGCAGCGTTGTCGTTTCAGGCGCCACTAAGAACAGGGATACCGTCACGTTGTCAAAAGAGGTCAAAAAGGAAAAAATCATCCCTGACACAATAGCCGGACGCAGCAGAGGCAGGGTAATGTCCCAGAACACCCGCAGCGGACGCGCTCCCAGCATGTAGCCCGCCTTCTCCAGCGTATAGTCAAACGTGCTTAATCCGGTCAACACGAGACGAACGACATACGGAATGGAAATCAGTATGTGCGCAAGCAGCAGCCCGGTAAACGTACCGGCTATCCCGATACGCGTAAAGAACAGCAGCGCGGCAATCCCGATAATGAGCGATGGAACGGTCAAAGGAGACAGCAGCAGGCCGTTGATGATTCCTTTTCCGCGAAACTTGTATCTGTGCAGGGCCATCGCTGCCAGCGTGCCGATCAGGGTTGCCAGCACAGCGGTGATGGCCGCGAGCTTGATGCTGAACCAGAACGATTCGATAAATTCCGGCCGTTCGAGAATCATCGTGTACCACTGCCAGGAAAAGCCTTCGGGAGGAAAAGAGAGATATCCCGCCGCGGTAAATGAACTCGGTATGATAACCAGAAACGGCAGGTTTACCAGGATGAGTACAAAAAAGGTGATAAGGCCAAGCGGTTTCAGTTTTGTCATGACGAAAACACCTCTTTGTATCGCTTGGTCTCAATCAGCCTGGTGTAGAGAGTCACAAGCAAAATCGTACTGCCCAAAAGCAGAAATGCCAGCGCCGCTCCCAGCGGCCAGTTCAGCGTAGCCATTATCTGTTCATAAGCAATTACCGGCATGACTTTCACCGACGTTCCCCCCATCAGTGCAGGTGTGACGAATGCGCTCATGGACAGGCTGAAAACGAGTGTCGTCCCGGCGACAAGCCCCGGCAGACTGAGCGGCAGTGTCACGGTAAAAAAGGTCCGCACCCGGGATGCCCCGAGGATCGAGGCGGCCTTGGACAAGGACGGATCAATCGCATACAGGCTGGTCGCAATCGCCAGTACCATATAGGCGATAAAGGAGTCCGTCAGACCGATTACGACGCCTAGCTCGTTGTACAGCAACCGGAGCGGCTCTTTGATCAGTCCGAGCGCAAGCAAAACCTCGTTGATCCAGCCCTTTTCCCCGAGCACGACCACCCAGCCGAAATTGCGGATGACGACACTGATCAGGTGGGGAGCGAGGATCAGCATGGTCACGATGCCCCGCATCTTTCCCGTCGCCTGAGCCATAAACATCGCCACCGGAAAGCCGAGGACCAGCGAACAGAGTACGGTCCAAAGGCTGACCCGTGTCGTCCTCCACATGATCTCCGCATAATACGGGTCCTTTGCAAACAACAAGTAGTTTTCCACGCTGAAGGCTTGCTCGTCATTTTGAAAGCTGAGCAGCAGCATGAGCAGCATCGGGAGAAGAAAGACGCCGAGCAGAACGACCATGCTCGGTGCCGTCAAAAGAAGAATCGACAGCCTTTTGTTCATCGTCATCCCCTCTCCGCCGGCATGACCAGCACATCTTCCGCATCCCAGCTGCAAGAGACAGCCTTGCCGGGGACGAGCTCCACGCCTTTATCGACCGTTTGCAGCTTGACAGATATGCTGTGCCCGTTTGCCTGCACCTCGCATTCCGTATAGGAACCGAGGAACGAGCTGAGCTTCAACTGACCGTTGACCCGATTTCTTCCTTCCGGCGCCGTATCGGCAGACAGTCTGATTTTTTCCGGACGGATAAAAACGGTTGCTTTTTGCCCGGGGAGAAGCATCAGGTTTGCAGACTTCGCCTCTACGAGAAGACCGCCGATTGTCTGGATGATCAAGGAGTCTCCTTCATGCCCGGCGACCTCCCCCTCGAGACGGTTGGTCTTGCCAATAAACGTATGGACAAATTCGGAAGCAGGCCGGTTGTAAATATCCTTCGGTGTGCCGATCTGCTCGATGAAGCCGTGGTTCATCACGACGATCCGGTCTGACAGGGAGAGCGCCTCTTCCTGATCATGTGTCACAAAAATGGTCGTAACGCCGATTTCCTGGTGCAGCCGTTTCAACTCATCGCGCAGCTCTTCTCTCAGCTTCGCGTCGAGATTGCTGAGCGGCTCGTCCAGCAAGAGCAGGGACGGCTCGATGACCAGCGCACGGGCGATGGCGATGCGCTGCCGCTGCCCTCCGGACAATTGCTTCGGGTAGCGGTCTGCGACATGCGGCAGCTTGACCAGATCAAGCACGCGTCCCACCCGCTCCTGGATCTGCGATTTGCTGATTTTTCGCAGCTTCAGCCCGTAGGCGATATTCTCCGCTACGGTCATGTGCGGAAAGAGCGAGTAGGTCTGGAACACCATTCCCAGCTCACGCTTGTAGGGAGGGACACCGTTCATCCGCTGTCCCTTGATCAGCAGATCGCCGCCATCCGGGTCAAGGAAACCGGCGATCATATTCAGCGTGGTCGTTTTGCCGCAACCCGACGGCCCTAAAAACGAGACGAACTCTCCCTGCTCCACTTGCAGGTTGAAGTCCTGAACCACGATATTGTTCTGAAACTTCTTCATGAGGCTGCGCAGTTCGACATCAATCACCTTGCTCAAACAGACACCTACTTTCCTGTAATGGGTGCGATTTCTTTATTGAAGCGGTCCAGCCAACTGGCCGTTTCCTTCCCGATGACATCGTAGTCGAAGTTTACGACCTTGCTGCGGTCAAACTCCAATTGCTTCGCCACATCCTCCGGAAGCTTCACAGCAGTGGCAGGATTGTAGTACAGCTCCGTCGCGTACATGGTCTGTACCTCGTCACTCAGCAAAAAGTCGATAAATGCCTTTGCCGCATTCGGATGCTTGGCCCCTTTTACCAATGTCGCTACGTTCGGAACGATGTTTCCGCCCTCTTGCGGGAAGACGAATTCCAGCGGAAGTCCGGCGTCTTTTTGGGTCAGGCTGCGAGCCATCGTCCAGGTAGTGTACGCCGCGCTCTTGTTTTGCAGGTTTTGCTGCAGCTGGGCCGCGCTCTTCGCAAAGGTAGGCATATATCCCGCAATCGTTTTCATTTTTTCAAAGCCGGGCTCGATGTTTTTCTCGGAGCCTCCGTTTGCATAGGCCATCATGATCATCGCGGAGCGGCCGAAGTTGCTTGCTACATCAGTCATCGTAATATAGCCTTTTACTTCCGGCTTGGCGAGGTCATTCCAGGAAGCCGGTACCGGCAGATTTTTTTCTTTGACCAATTCGCTGTTGTAGGAAATGCCCATCGGGGTAAAGTTGACGGTTACGCCGCTGTTTTCCGCGATCTTCAAGTCATCCGGGACATTTTTCATATTCGGAATGTCCGCTTCGGAGATCGCTTCCCAAAGCCCCTCCTGGCGGCCTTTTTCCTGCTCGCCGCCCTCGATGACGGTCATGTCAATTTGAGGCGAGTTTTTCTGCGCCTTCACCTTGGCGACAATTTCCGTGGAAACGCCGGATACGTACGTCAGCTTGACATTCGGATATTTCTCGTTGAACTTTTTGAAGATCACGTCTTTCATCAGCTTTTCGACAGTGGCCCCGTTGCCCGCGATGACCAGCGTGTCCTCCAATTGAGCCTCGGCTTGTCCGGCACTCTTGTTGTCTGCCGGTTGGCCCTGTGGCGCAGATGATTGCGGTGCAGAAGTGGACGAACCACAGCCTGCGAGTAGTGAACCTGTCAATGCAAGAACAGAGAGCAGCGATAATGTCTTTTTCTTCACTTGTCTTCATCCCCCGTATCTCCAATTGTTGTTCACGAATAGAGAACGATGTTTGCTATTCAAGAACATTGGTGTTATACTACCATAAGTATACTGACAATTCAAGATAGTCTGAGTAGAGGGAGGATTCTCCCCTTTCCTTTTGAAAGCTTTTCGATTATGCTTGACTACTATCAATGCCTGTTACGGAGGAATGACCTATGGATCAGGTTTTGTCTTCAGTACGAAATGGCTGCAAGCTATTGAAAATGTTCCTGGACGGTCCCCCGGAGATGGGAGTGACAGAGCTCAGCAAAAGGCTGCAGCTTTCCAAGGGGGCTGTGCACAAGCTGCTCACCACATTGGAGTCGGAGGGATTTATCCGGAAAAACGAAAAAACCAAGCAGTACACGCTTGGCTATACATTGCTGGAATTAGGGGACAAAGTGATCAAAAACCATGACATCGTCGCATTTTCAACGCCGTATATTCAACGGTTGCTGGCCCGCACCCAGGAGCTCGTTGTCCTTTGCATACAGGATGGAAAAGACGCCATCTATGTGAGCAAAGCGGATTCGCCCCATCCGATCCGGTTTACGCTCGAGACCTACCGGCGCTTTCCCATGTATTCGACTTCCGCCTCCCGCGTGCTTTTGGCATACCGGACGCCAGAATTTCAGGATGAAATTTTGCGGGAGGAGATCAAGGGCTACACGCCGCATTCTTTTACCTCCGTCGAAGAAATCAAACAAAATTTGCAGGACATCCGGGAGCGCGGCTATGAATTCAGCTCTAACCGGCGAAACGTCGGAGTAACCGGCATGGCCGCGCCGATCTTCGATTCGACTGGCGAGGTGGTTGCCTCGATCAGCGTAATTGGACCTTCAGATCGCGTGCTTCCTCAGCAAGATGTGATTCGCAATGAGTTGCTTACAACCGTACAGGAGATGTCTGCCGAGTTGGGATACAGGTATCAACTGACAAGACCAGTCTTATGATTGGTCTTCTTTTTTTTAGGAAAACTAGGAAAAGTACACGTTTCATAACCTTTCCCATAGTTTTACGTTTACGTCAACGTTAATGTCTGTTAAGATAGGAGATGTCATTTTTTATTTGTGATAGGAGGAACCTTTCATGTATCAAATCGAGGAGGTCGCCAAAAAAACCAATCTCACCAAACGGGCCCTCCGCTACTATGAAGAATTGGGCCTGGTCAGTCCGTCCGGCCGAACGGAAAGCGGGTACCGCCTGTACACGGACGAAGACGTCACCCATATTCTGCACGTCAAAAACACCCGTGATCTCCTCGGCGCTTCCCTGCAGGAAATCAAGGAAATCATGGATCTTGGCAAACGCTACGAGCTTTTGAAGCAGGACTACTTTTCCGATAAGCATGCGAATAACCAGCATGTGGGCGAAAAGCTGCGCTTGCTGACAGAGCTGGAGGTAACGCTGAGAGCACAGCGGGACGTTCTGCAGGAAAAGCTGAACAAGCTGACGGAGATGCTGCAGGGATACGATGAAAAGCTGACTCGCATTACGAATAAGAAGCGGGAATTGGAAAAAGAGATCAAGGAGTGAACATCAGTGAGCAGTCATGGAGCTTCTTTCCAAACCTTGTTTAAACAGCCCAAATCGGCCTGGGCTGTCGCTTTTGCTTGTATCGTCGCCTTTATGGGCATCGGTCTGGTCGACCCGATCCTGCCGGCGATTGCCGAAAAGCTGAACGCCACCCCCAGCCAGGTATCCCTGCTGTTTACCAGCTACATGGTGATGACCGGGATTACGATGCTCGTAACCGGGTGGGTATCCAGCCGGATCGGTCCAAAGCCTACGCTGTTGTTCGGTCTTTTGGCGATTATCGTCTTTGCCTTTATGGGCGGAATGTCGAATTCCGTTACGGAAATCGTTTGGTACCGCGCCGGGTGGGGATTGGGAAATGCCTTTTTCATTTCCACCGCACTCGCCGTTATCGTCAGTGTAGCCAGCGGCGGTACGGCCGGAGCGATCGTTCTGTACGAAGCGGCGATCGGACTGGGCATGTCCGTCGGGCCGCTGCTCGGAGGATTGCTTGGCGGCATTAGCTGGCGGGGACCGTTCTTTGGCGTTTCCGTACTGATGGCCATCGCTTTTCTCGCAGTTTTTGTCCTGTTGAACGAAGTGCCCGCTCCAAAACGGCGCAGCTCGATTTCCGATCCGTTGCGGGCCCTGACCCACCGGGGACTGTTTACCCTGGCCGCCACTGCCCTTTTGTACAATTACGGATTTTTTACGCTGCTGGCCTTCTCTCCCTTTGTTCTGCACATGGATGAACACAGCCTCGGCTTCGTCTTTTTCTTCTGGGGCGTAATGCTCGCGATTACCTCGGTGATCATAGCGCCGCTGCTGCAAAGGAAATACGGATCGATCCCGACGCTGAACATGATGCTGTTCTTGCTGGCCATCGTCCTTGCTGTTATGGGATTCGGCGTAGAATCGCAAACGACTCTGGTCGTCGCCATCGTCATCGCCGGCGCCATACTCGGCATCATCAATACGGTTTTGACTACCGCGGTGATGGATGTAGCCCCGGTCGAACGGGCAGTCGCTTCCTCAGCGTACAGCTTCGTCCGCTTTTCCGGCGGAGCACTCGCACCGTGGCTGGCAGGGAAGCTGGCCGAATGGTATTCGCCGCATGTGCCTTTCTATGCGGGGGCGGTTGCGGTGATTGTCAGCATTCTGGTGCTCGCCGTGGGGAAAAAGGTTTTGGCGCATGTCAATTGATCCCTTTTGCTGAGGATTTGCGAGTGTTGCTTACGCCCATGAAATAAGATATTAACCGGGCAGCTGCATTTGAACAAACACTGGGGCATTTTTCTCACTTCCACTCCGAAAGCTGCTGCGGTGAAGAGAAGCCTGTTTCCATTCTCTGCTCCGGTCTACGTCCCACAAGGATGCGGAAACTGTCCGCTCCGCAATGATCCCGAGGGAATCGCAAAACGGCGCGCAGCTACGCAGTGGATTCATGGGTTGCGATTCTGTTTCCCCGGGACCACTGCTCCGCTGGGCTGGACTTCGCTAGTCGCTTCGACTGGAAACAGGCTTCTCTTGCGAACCAGTGGTGACTCATCGAGCTTTAAAAAGCATGCAGGATATTTCAAGGTTGTCCAAGGTTCATGGCAGCCTCTCCCAAACCGTTCGGGCTCATGTCCGAACGGTTTTTTGATGGAAACCAGCAGCTGTTGAGATGAAAAAGGAGAAAACCGCGAAGGTCTTTGGGACACCTCCCAGGCTCCATTCCAAAAGCAAAACACGCCTTTAGCGTCCAACTCTGAGATGCTTCCTTGAGCAGGCTGCTTTTGGACGCGGTTTTGCTTTTGGAATGGAGCCGGACAGTCAATCCCCCTCGCAGTGTCCCACCGAACCTGGAGCGGTTTTCTCCTTTTTCATCTCCTCCCCCAAAGCCTGTCCAACCGCCAAAAAAAAGCTGCTGCGGTGAAGAGAAGCCTGTTTCCATTCTCTGCTCCGGTCTACGTCCCACAAGGATGCGGAAACTGTCCGCTCCGCAATGATCCCGAGGGAATCGCAAAACGGCGCGCAGCTACGCAGTGGATTCATGGGTTGCGATTCTGTTTCCTCGGGATCACTGCTCCGCTGGGCTGGACTTCGCTAGTCGCTTCGACTGGAAACAGGCTTCTCTGTCGAGCGGAATTGCTTCTTCCAGCTTTAAAAAGCATGTGGGATATTTCAAGGCTGGCCAAGGTTCATGGCAGCCTCTCTCAAAACCGTTCGGGCCGAACGGTTTTTTGATTTAAACCAGCAGCTGTTGAGATGAAAAAGGAGAAAAACGCGAAGGTCTTTGGGACACCTCCCAGGCTCCATTCCAAAAGCAAAACACGCCTTTAGCGTCCAACTCTGAGATGCTTCCTTGAGCAGGCTGCTTTTGGACGCGGTTTTGCTTTTGGAATGGAGCCGGACAGTCAATCCCCCTCGCAGTGTCCCACCGAACCTGGAGCGGTTTTCTCCTTTTTCATCTCCTCCCCTAAAGCCTGTCCAACAACACAAAAACCAAAAAAAGTGGCTGCGAAAGAAAGAAGCCTATTCCCTGAAAAACGAAAAACCCCGCTAGCACGCAGGGCTTTCCAAACAATCTGAATCATAGGGAAACACTCAAGCTCCCAAGCCGTCTCTGCCGCTTGGCTCGCTAAACCAGAATCGTCCCGTTCTCCACAACCAACCGATTGTCAATCCACATAGTTGGCTTCAGAATCATCCCGTCAGTATGGAAAGGCGCATCGACATTCCCACCGATGTTCAAGCTTTTGCCAATCCCGACATGGAAGGCCCCGAGAATCCGCTCGTCCTCGATCAGCTTTCCGCTCAGTACAGCCTTGTCATTGGTACCGATACCGATCTCGGCAATGTTGTAAACATTCGGGTTGTTGAAGGAACGCAAGAGAGCCTCGAATTCCACCGCTGTGTTGCCGCCCTCAATTTCCGTGATCATGCCGTCGGCCACTTTCAGCACGACCGGCTTGTCGACAATGCCGAACGGCGCCAGGCTGCCGTCAAACACCATGGTTCCGTTGGTGGCTCCTTCAAGCGGCGCAGTCGCAGTCGTTCCGGCCGGGGCGAAATTCCATTGGCCTGCTTCCTCGCAGATGCCGTCTACCGCCATCGTGGAGCGTCCTTTGATCGGGAAGGTGATGTCCGTCCCGTTGGGGCAGGTCACGCGAACGGTCTCGGCGGATTCGAGCATAGCGACGAATTGGCTGGTCAATTCGCTCATTTTTTCGTAATCGGCGTTGACTGCTCCCGTCATCATCCGTTCATCCAGACCGCTGCAGACGAGCACGCGTGTCCCTTGCTTGCGCGCCTGGCGAATGGCCTCGACGTGCGTAATCGAGACAACGGGCAGCACCACGGCCGCATCGGCGCTTTTCAGACTCTCTGCTACGATTCCCATCGGTTCCTCGTTTTGCGTAGAGACAACCGGATAGATCACCTTGCCCGTTTTCGCTCCCAATAGCGCTCCCGCTGTGGTGAATGCGTCGACGAGCTGCTCGTTTTGCTTGTCATCCGCGACAATGACGACCTCTTCGCCCGGCTTCACCTTCAGCCCGTTTTTCATCACATTGAAAGCAGATTGAATGATGAATTTATTCATTGCTGCCCCTCCTTCTGCAAAAGGTCCAGAATCAACTGCACCGTTTTGTCAATCTCTTCTTCGGTGTTGAAATAATGGAGCGATACGCGGGCCATTTTATTGATGCCGTACTGCTGCAGCATCGTGTTGGCCATAAAGGTGCCGGATTCGATGATGATGCCGTTCTCTTCCAGATACTGTGTAATCCGGTCGGGCGACAAGCCCTTTACGTTGAACGGGATCAGCGCCAGTCTGTCTTCCAGCCGCTCGGGTCCGTAGATGACCATGCCCGGAATCTTTTCCATTTGTCCCACCGCGTACGCCGTCAGCTTGCGAACCCGCTCGTAAATCGCTTCGACGCCGATCGCTGAAGCGTATTCCAGAGCCGCTCCCAGACCGAGAATGGAAGGAACGATCGGGCAGCCGGCTTCGACCCGCTTGGCGATGGGCAGGAAGCTGTACTCGTTGGTGTCAAAATCCCAGCTCGTTCCGCCCCATCCGATCAAGGCGGGCGTGATGGACTCGATCCATTCGCTTCTGATAAAGAGAATCCCTGAGCCTTCCGGGCCGCGCAGTCCTTTGCGGCCACATGCGGCGAGGAAATCGCATTTCACCTTTTTCACATCGATGGGGACCATCCCCAGGCTTTGCGAGGCGTTTACGAGCGTCAGCACGCCGTGCCTCTTGGCCATTTCGCAGATCGCTTCGATCGGCTGGAGGGCGCCTGAAGCATTGGGCAGGTGAGAAACAGAAATCAATTTCGTCCGGGGAGTGATCAGCTCTTCCAGGGCGGCTGGGGAGATAACCCCGCTTCTGTCCGTCTTGAGAACCTTCAGCTTGATCTTGCCCTCGCGCTCCAGCCGCAGCCACGGTACAAAATTGCTGTGGAATTCCAGATCGGCGATGATCACTTCATCTCCTTCCGACCAAGTCAGGCCGCTGGCGACGAAATTGATCGCTTCCGTTCCGTTTTTGACAAAGGCAATTTCATTGGCCCCCGCTCCGATGTAGCGGGCAGCCGCCTCCCGGATGGCATCCACCCGGGCATAGGTCTCCCTGCGAAAAGAGGGCAGATAGGGGCCCAGCTCTGTTGTTTTGCGCAAATAGTCGGTCATGGCTTCAATCACTTGGCGTGGAGGTGCAGATGCTGCCGCAGTGTCCAGGTATGCATAGCGTTCATGCAGAGGCGTATCCTGTCTGATCTGTTGGATATTCATGATTCCACTCCCTCTTTATTGGGCGTTTACAGTGTGATCAGTTCCTTGGAGGAGGTCATGAGATTGAGATAACCGTCCTTGGTGACGATGATGTTGTCTTCGATCCGTACGCCGCCTTTGTCAGGCAAGTAGATTCCCGGTTCGACCGTAAACGCCATGCCCGGCTCAAGCACGAGCTGGTTGTTCTGCATCATGTACGGCGCCTCATGCGCTCCCAGTCCGATTCCGTGGCCGGTACGATGAGTAAAGTAGGTGCCGAAGCCCTTGCTCTTGATAATGCTCCGCGCCTTGTCGTCTACCTCGTGAGCGGTAATGCCCGGCTTGATAATGTCAATGGCAGCCTGCTGTGCTTCCCGGACCGTCTCGTAGATCAGCTTCAGTTCGTCCGAGATCTCTCCTACGGCGACCGTGCGTGTAATATCCGCCACATATCCTCCGTAGATGGCGCCGAAATCAAGAACGACCAGCTCGCCGGTTTCGATCTTCTTGGAGGCGGCGCGTCCGTGCGGCAGTGCTCCGCGATAACCGGAGGCGACGATGGTTCCGAACGGCGTGCCCTCGGAGCCGCGTTTGCGCATTTCGTATTCCAGCCGCGCAGCGATCTCCAGCTCGATTGCCCCAGGCTTGATGTACGGCAGTGTCGCTTCCAGACTTTCTTCCACGATTGCTACCGCTTTTCGCAAATACTCGATTTCCGCTTCGTCCTTGCACATGCGGAAGGAGTCGAACAGCTTGCTGACATCCTGAGTGTCCGTGCTGCCCAGTTGCTCTACCGCTTTCAGCTCGGCAACCCGCATCGTACCGAACTCGACGCCGACCTTGCCCAGCTTGCCCTTGGCATCGACCAGCTCCTGCAGCGCCTTGGCGGAGCCTTGTTCATCGGTGTACCAGAAAATATCTCCTTTTACCGTGGACTGGACCTTGCTCAGCTCCACCTGCGGAGTCACGAACAGCCATTTTCCCTCCGCCGTCACAATGGCGAGTGTAAGCCGCTCGCTCTGCTTCAGCTGCAGGCCGGTAAAGTAGTAGAGGTTGGGACCGGGAACCAGTACGGCTGCGTCCACCCCTGCTTCCCGAATCTTTCCTGCCAGAGCTTGCTGTCTTTTATCGAACATCTTTCCTCATCCTCCTGTTCGTTGTTGCAGGGACTTGCCGCCCCCGCCTACAGTTTTTTCAGTTTAAATACGGAGCTAAAGAAGCTGTACAGCGCATCTCCGGCGATAAACCCTGCCGCGAGAATGCTCATGGTCGTCTCAGCCTGCTTGCCTCTCACCTTCAGCACGACAGCGCGGATGACGATGCCCGCCAGCACGGCCCAGCCTGCCGGCACGTTGAGCAGCAGCAATCCGGTCGCGAACAGGACGCCCATCTGACGCTTGGAACCGCCGACGATTTGCAGGATCGCGCCAGGAATCGCCCACAGGAACAATTGACGGGCAATGTCGCCGGAGACGCCTGCCTCAATCGTCGCCGCATATACCTTGTCGACCGGCGGCACAAGGTTTTGGGCAAAGTAGCCTTTGTATGCGATCAGTACAGCGATCGCCGCTACGCCAAATGCGATCATCCCGGCGATAAATTGCTGTTTGCGTCCATCCAGCTCATACGCCATATCCTCTCCGTTGCCGCGAAGAATGTAGCCTGTCTTCAGGTCGTAGCCCATGTCGGCAAATGCCGGACCCGTAGCGGCGCTAAAGCCGACCAGAAGGCCCAAAGCAAGCGGCGGGAAGCCGATCAAAATCCCGATGATCAAGGTGATCAGCGCGACTGCGAAAGCCGGAAACCAGCCGGAGTGCATGGCGGCAATGCCGACGATGACTTCATGGACAAATGCGGCAAAGGCAGCAAACAAGAGAAACAAAAGAAGCATGCCAAAGGACATTTTTGTAATCACGCCGCCGATGATCGCGATGATGAGGGCGATCACCAGATAAGCGATAAATCCAAATCCGAGCGCTCGCGAGGTATCTTTCTCTGTACGCGTATACGGCTCTTCTTTTTCCACTGCAGAAGCTGCGTCTGTTTTCTTTTTCTTTAAAATGATCGTCGTTACTTGAATCAGTGCAACAACACCGGCACCAATCATAAAGCCGTGGGGAATGTAGAGTTTGTTTACGTCTACGCCGAACAGCGGAACGGAGTAGCCGCGAAGCAGAAGACCGACCCCAAACATGAGCAGAGCCCAGATGTTTCCGATGAAGGCTACGCCAAACGCTGACATCGGGATGCCCATTGCCGAACCGGCGATTCCCCCGAGGGCGCCCAGCCCGAGCCAGCCAGCGCGCTTGCCTCCCTGATCGCCTGCTTTGATCGATTCAGCCGTGGCAATGCCCGGAGGCCATGCTCCGCTGGCGGGAAATACTTTGGAGTCAAAGAGGCGATACAAAATGGCGGCGTCTACAAACATCGCCAGGACCGCGCCGATCAGCATCGGGATGATCAGCTCGTGATGGCCCATCATAAACGGGATGCCGATCGGAATCATCAGGCTGTTCCCGGCCCCGAAAGTCGCCGAGGAGATCGCCGTCTGGATCAGGTTTTGTCGATGGACAGAGCGGTATTTGCGAAAGAGAGTTACCGGGATGCGAGAGATAACCATGGCGATCAGTGCCCCGATAATGGCCGTGTTCGCTGATATGCCGAGTGTCACGATCAGCTGCATGCCGATAATGGCCCCGATTACGGACAAACCGATGGTAAGGAGAAGCGTAAACGGTTCCAGAGCTCTTGGATGCTTTTTGTTTTCCGGCTGCTTTTCCATATTTTTTACCCCCAAAATTGATTAAGTGTTGTACGGAACCATTTTTATCTGGGTTGATGCAGCTGCTTACAAGTAACGGAAAGAGTAATCATTCAGCAGTTGTTGAATCTCGTCTCGTGCTTTCATCAGATGGTCCAATAACTCGGGCACTTTTTCTTCAGCCAGCCGGTGATCCGGGCCGGCGATTCCCAGGGAGCCGAGGATTTTGCCATTTTTGTCAAACAGAGGCATATGCAGCCCCGCAACCCCTTCGTTGTACTCCCCTGCCGAATAGGCCCAGCCGTTTTTGCGAATCATCTGCAACTGTTGCCGCAAGACTTCGGGATTTACGATCGTCCTGGATGTAAGCGGATTTAATCCTCTGGAGATAATCTCTTCCCGCTTGTCTTCGGGGAGATGCGCCATCATAACCCGGCCAATCGAACCGGCGTACAGCGGAAATCTTCTGCCCACGGTTACGGAATACTTCAAAACATGAGAGCTTTCCACGATTTCTACATAGACCCCTTCGAGGCCATCCAGCCAGCTCAGGAAGACGGATTCCCCCGTCTGTTCTGAAAGCCCTTTCATAACCGGAACCAAAACATCCCCGGGCTGAATGCGTGCCTTGACTTTCTGGGCGATCTGCAAAAACTCCAGTCCCAGCTCGTACTTCTTGTTCTCCGGATTTTGCCTCAGGTAGCCAAACTGTTCAAAGGTCGCCAAAATGCGGTGGACAATCGTATGGCTCATGTCGAGCTCTTTTGCGATTTCCCTGACTCCCCAGGCTGGTTTTTCCTCAGAAAAGCATCTGAGCAGTTCCAAAGATTTTTCCAACGTTTTCAGAGACAACGACTTCATACCCCCTTCGCACACTGTACCGATAATCGAACCATTGTACCTTTTTATAAATTTATTATATTGAATGACTTTGCCGATTTCAATCATTATTCTCAACATTCAGGCTGGAAACGATCCCCTTTTGCAAAAGGCAACGAAAAAAGCAGGAATCGCAAAGGTTTTTCCTCTGCAACACCTGCTTATGCTACTTTCCCTCTACAATCCCAAAAAAAGCCGCCAGCCAATCAGCACCGCTACTCCCGCGAGCAGCGCCCAGACGATGTGTTTCCTCCACAATCCCACCGCCAAGGCAATGACTCCGGCTGCCAGATACTCGGGACTCCACTGCCCGTCTCTCAGATGAAACAGGATCGGCGGTACCGTCAGCGAGCTGAACACCCCGACCGGCACCATCGCGAGCCCTCTTTTCAACCAATCGGGTACAGACCAGCGGGTACTGATCAGCAGCATCGGGAAACGTGTCAAATACGTAACGAGAGCCATCAACAAAATATACAGAATGACGTTATCCATCCCGCTTCACCGCCCCTATAGCTACAGCCGTCAGCGTACCCGCGATCACCGCAGCCACCCCTCCTCCCAGCCAGTAAGCCAGACAAGCCACCAATGAAGCGGATACAGCTACCTTCACGTGAAAGGATGAGATCAAGTTAACGGCAAGAAACCCTAAAAACGTCGCGATAAAGGCAAAGTCGAGACCAAACGCCTCGGTCTCTGTAAATACTGTCCCGAACCAGGCACCAGCAAGGGTACTGGCATTCCAGATGACGTAATCCGCGATGCTCGCTCCGGCAAAATACGGAAGGCTCGGCTTGTTTCCCGCTGTCAGGTACGTAATTTTCAAGGCATAGGTCTCGTCATTTAATGTACTTGCCATCAAGGAAAGCTTCCACGGAGGGGTTTCGCGAAAATAGGGACCGAGAGACAAACCGTATAACAGATGCCTTGCATTTAATAGTGCGGTTGAAACCAAAATCGGCCACCCTACGATTCCCTGAGAGATCAGGCCTACTGCCGCAAACTGGGACGAGCCCGCATTCACGAGCAACGAAAAAAGCATGGCCTCTGTAATTCCCAGCCCTGCTTGTCTGGCCAAGATCCCGAATACCAACCCGTCAATGATACCTGCAGACGCAACGGGCAGGATTTGTTTCATCCCTTGTACGAACAAATTTCTCGATGAATGCAAGCAGTCCACCCTCCTGACACACCCACTCTATTATTGTCTGTACACTCTGTCAATTACTGTGCAAAGGCGCTTCTGCTTGTTCCTGTACCTGTATGCCGATCGGGTTCGGGTCGGATGGATCTCGGCTTCGTACCGAATCGTCCACAAGTACGGAATCGTCCATGAGTACGAGTAGCTCATTTGTCACCTTCGTCCGGGATACCGGGCAGACTCAATCAGCGTAAGTGCGTCAATCTCTTTCATGGCTGGTCAAATACGGCTTCCACACTTCTTCAAGCAGGCATATCCCCTGCTCGATAGCTTCGGCGGACATGCCGCCAAAGCCAAATTGAAAGGCAGGCAAGCTGTCCTTTGGCTGATGCAGCCATTTTCGGGTCGTAGGATAGACGCGGATTCCCACTGATAACGCGTGCTGCGCCAGCTCCTCTGCCGAGAGGTCTGATACTGCTTCCACCGTCACGGATAATCCGGCATTCTGTCCGGTCACATGAATCCGCTCCCCGAAATACGTATGCAAGCTTTTGAGCATGGCCTCATGTTTTTTGCTGTATAAAGTCCGCATTTTGCGTATATGCCGCTCCCATTCCCCGCTTTTCATGAAGAGAGCCAGCGTCTCCTGATGGATGCGGGATGCGGTTTGATCGTATTCATACAGCTGACTTCCGTAGATCTGCAGCAGCGCCGGGGGCAAAACCATATAGCTCATGCGAATCGACGGCAACAGTGATTTGGAAAACGTGCCGAGATAAATGACTCGTTCATGCGTGTCCAGTCCCTGAAGCGAGGGAATCGGTTTCGTCTGATAGCGAAATTCTCCGTCGTAATCGTCCTCAATGATGTACGCGCCCGATCTGGCCGCCCACTGCAGCAGTCTGATTCGCCTTGCGTAAGGCATAACGGCACCGGTAGGCTCCTGATGGGAGGGCGTGATGTAAATCAGCGTCGCTCCGCTTGCCTCCAGCACCTCTACATCGATGCCGTCTTCGTCCAATGGAATCGGGGCTATTTTATATCCGAGATGCTGGAAAACAGTCCGCACCCCGTCGTATCCCGGCTCCTCCATTGCGACCACGCGTTCCTCCAGGGTGAGCAAAAAGCAAAGCACCTGGACCAGCACCTGCGTTCCTGCCCCGATGACAATCTGATCTGGCGTGCAAGCAACCCCGCGGGCCCGCTGCAAATAACGGGCAATCTCCTCCCGCAAGGCGCGCTCCCCTTGGCGGTTCCCGTAATTGAGAATATTCCTGTTTTCCGGCCGCATGCACTGATTGCTGTACTTGCGCCACAATCCGTACGGAAAATGCTCGGCATCGACCCGGGCCTGATGAAAGTCGTAGAGAATATTCGGGTTCTTCCCCGCTGGCAGACCGGCCGTATCACTTTTGGCGATCGCTTTTTCGGGAAGTGGAGTCGTGCCTGTACCAGGTAACGTATGTGCAGCCGCATGCTTGGCCCCGGCTGTATGCCCGACTCCAGCCGTATATCCGGCTCCGGCTGTATCCTCAGCCCCAACTCTATATCCGACTCCTGCTGGCTCCGCTTCGGCTGCTTGTCCGGCCGTATTCCCAATCTCGTTCATAGCGCCGTTCGCGGCCGCTTTTCCTCCGTGCTTCCCGGATGGAACGGCTACCTCGTCCTCTTCCCACTCCACCACGTAAAAACCGCTTCTTTCCCTGCTCTCGATGTATCCTTCCGCCAGCAACTGATGGTAGGCCGTTTCTACCGTTGTTTTGCTCAGTTGAAGATTGCGGCTGATCGATCGAACCGAGGGCAGCCGGGTTCCCGGCAATATCCGTCTAGTCTGGATTTCCTCGCGAAAGTATGCGTAGAGCTGCAGGTAGAGCTTTCCTGATCCGGCCTTCGTCCAATTCGGGTGAATCTCCATCAATAACCTCCAGGCTGACCCGCTTTCTATTTTGGAATCTGACCATTCGTAGAAGGTCAGCTACTTCTTATGATGATAGTAGCAAAAACATAAAGATATGGGGAGAGCGCATTCTTGTTGCACATTCGTTTTCCTCCAAAAGCCGTCGGTCAGTATGCCGGAAGCGACTCCCTTTAGAAAAAACAAGACCCGACGGAAGTCCATACACTCCATCGGGTTTTCTTCGTTTCCATCAAGCAAGATACGCTTCCCGCACCTGAGGATTGGTCAGCAGATTTTGCGCTTCATCCTGCAGAATGATTTCGCCTGTCTGAATGACGTAGCCGCGATTCGCTACAGAAAGGGCCTGGTTGGCGTTTTGCTCAACCAACAGGATCGTCATGCCTTCGCGGTTCAGCTCTGTCACGATGTCAAAAATTTGTTCCACCAGAATCGGGGCAAGACCCATAGACGGTTCATCCAGCATCAGGATTTTCGGCTTCATCATCAGACCGCGAGCAATCGCGAGCATCTGCTGCTCACCGCCGGACATCGTTCCGCCCTTTTGATCGATCCGTTCCTTCAAACGGGGAAAATAGCGAAATGCACGCTCGATGCCTTCTTCAATGATCTGTTTGTCCTTTACGGAAAATGCACCCATCTCCAGGTTTTCCCGAACCGTCAGCTTGGGAAAAATCCGCCGTCCCTCCGGCACATGGGCGATCCCCATCGCTGCGACATCGTGCGTCCTCATCTGCGTAATGTCCTTGCCGTCAAACACGATCCGGCCTTCCCGGGCACGGGTCTGTCCGCAGATCGTTTTCAGGGTGGTCGACTTCCCGGCGCCATTGGAGCCGATCAGCGTCACGACCTCCCCCTCGTTTACTTCAATACTTAATCCTTTCAACGCGTGGATACCGCCGTAATAGGTGTGAACGTTTTGCAATTCAAGCAACGGCATTGTTTCTCCTCCCCCTCTTACGACACTTCCGTCGCGCTTTTGCCCAGGTAAGCCTCGATGACGTTCGGATTGTTTCGAATCTGTTCCGGCGTACCCTCGGCAATCTTGCGTCCGTAGTCCAGGACGTGAATATACTCGCTCAATCCCATGACGAGCTTCATATCGTGCTCGATCAAAATAATCGTCAGGCCCAGCTCATGCTTCAGCTTGCGGATAAATTCAGTCATTTCTACCGTCTCGCGCGGGTTCATCCCGGCTGCCGGCTCGTCGAGCAAAATGATTTGCGGATTGGTCGCAAGCGCCCGGGCGATCTCCAGACGGCGCTGCAGTCCGTACGGCAGGCTGCCTGCCGCTTCGTTCGCCACATGGGCAATGCCGACGTATTCCATCAGCTGGTAGGCTTCAACCTTGGCCCGCTCTTCTTCCTCGCGAACGCGTTTTGTATTGAACATAATGCCCAGGATCCCTGCCGACAGGCGGCTGTGCGTGCCCACCATGACGTTCTCCAGGGCTGTCATCTCCTTGAACAGGCGAATATTTTGAAAGGTCCGCGTAATCCCGCGCTCCGCGATTTGATCGGGGCGCAGCCCCTTGATGCTTTTTCCGTTCAGCAAAACATCTCCCTCGTCCGGCTCGTAAAAACCCGTCACCATATTGAAGAAGGTCGTCTTGCCCGCACCGTTAGGGCCAATGACGGCGGTAATCGTTCCTTGTTCGATTTTTACGGTCACATCCTGATTGGCAACCAGACCGCCGAAACGCTTGGTCAACCCATTGGCTTCCAATAATGCCATCGTGCTCCCTCCTTCTTCGCTACGACTGTTTCCCCTGGGTAAGCTTGCTCAAGATGCCAAGCTTGCCTCCAGCGTATTTGCTTCCTTTGATGGCCTCCAGATCGTTCTTCTTGCGCCTGGCCGGGATCAACCCGTTTGGCCTGTAAAGCGCCACCAGGATCAGCATAATCCCGAAAATCAAACGCTGGAATTTGGACGGGTCAAGCTGGTTGGGCAGATTGATGACTCCCGATTGCTGCAGCGAATGCAGGAAGTTGGAGAACTCTTTCAAGAGCTGTACCTGAAGCACTGTGACAAAGGCGGCCCCGAGAATAACCCCAGGGATGCTGCCGCTGCCCCCGAGAATGACCATCACGAGAATCCCGATCGACTCCATCAGGGTAAAGGACGTCGGATCGATAAACGTCTGTTTGGCAGCAAAGATGACTCCCACGACACCGGCAAAAGAGGCGCCTGTCGCAAACGCAGCCAGCTTGGTGTTCAACAGGGAAATACCCATCGACTGCGCGGCCAGCTCGTCCTCCCGCACCGCCACCCACGCGCGGCCCAGACGGGAGTGCTCAAAGCGGATGTTGGCGATAACGATGAAAATGATCACGAACAGGACGATAAAGTAGAAGTAAAACGGCGTCCCCATCTTGACCCCGAACAGCTCCGGAGACGGAATCGGCGTAATCCCTTGGGGACCGTTCGTAATATTGATCGGCTTATCCAGGTTGTTAAAAATAATCCGAATAATTTCACCAAAGCCCAGTGTAACGATGGCGAGGTAATCGCCTTTTACCCGCAGTACCGGCAAACCGAGCAAAATCCCGAATATAGCCGCCACGATCAGGCCGACGATGAGAAATGGCCAGAACCAGTCTCCTGACAACGGAAACAATCCGCCAGGAATAAACTCGTTTGCCTGAGAGGTGGAGAAAATTGCATACGCGTAAGCACCCGCTGCAAAAAAGGCGACATACCCCAGGTCAAGCAGACCGGCAAAACCGACTACGATGTTGAGGCCGAGCGCCATCGCCACATAGATGCCCACCTGCGAAGCCACTTCCATATAGTAGCGGTTGTCCCCCGCCACCAGCGGAATGATCAGAAGCAAAACGGCGGCACCCAGGATCAGGCGAACCCGCTTGTCCGTGTTTGTATAGTAGATCAGAATAATCGAGAACAAAATTCCCAGAAACGCGATGACGGACTTTTCCATGAAGTGCAGGGCTGCTGCAGAGACAGCGATCCAGATCAGTGTAACGACCAGCGGGATTCCTTTCATCGACTTCCATCCGATGTTTGCCATGATTCTCACCTACACTTTCTCTTTCACTGCTTCGCCAAACAGACCTTCCGGCTTGAACAGAAGCACGAGAATTAAAATACTGAACGCAAATACATCCTTGTATTCGGCACCGAAGGCTCCGTTGGTCAACGGTCCCATATACGCGCCGGACAGTGATTCCAGAAGGCCCAGCAGCACGCCGCCCACCATCGCTCCGCGGAGGTTTCCGATACCCCCGAGAACCGCAGCGGTAAAGGCTTTCAGGCCGAGGATAAAGCCGATGTATGGGTCAATCGTACCGTAGTTTTGCGAAAACAGAACACCCGTTGCTCCGCCAAGGCTCGAACCGATCAGGAAGGTAAGCATGATGACTTTGTCCACGTTGATTGTCATCAGCGATGCCGTCGACTGATCCTGCGCGACCGCCCGCATTGCGATGCCCCACTTCGTCTTGTTGATGAACAGCGTCAAAGCAATCATCATGACAATGGCAAGAACGATAACGATAAAGCCTTTTGTCGGAATCGAAGCGATCCCGAGAGAAATGCTGCCCGAGAAAAGTGCGGGAGTATTCAGATAAAATTCGTTGCGGGCAATCGCCTCGGTAAAGCGAACCAGGTCTTGCAGCAAAAAGGAAACGCCAATCGCCGAAATCAGAGGAACCAGACGCGGCGCACCCCGAAGCGGCCTGTAAGCGACCCGTTCTATGAGCACACCGAGTCCCCCTGTCAGCGCCATCGCGATGACGAGCGTCAGGAAGAAAGCCACGTACGGGTTCATTCCTTCAAGAGCGCCCAAGGAGTCGGAGATCAACAAAACCTCTGTCCCTACGAAGGCACCCACCATGAAAATTTCCCCGTGGGCAAAGTTGATAAATTCCAGAATACCGTAAACCATGGTGTAGCCGAGAGCGACGACGGCGTACATGAATCCCAGTGTCAACCCGTCAACCAACACCTGAGGCAAAATGTTGAGCAGCATGCTTCCCATCCCTCATTCCTTCGTAAACTTGTGGTGAATTTCAATTTTTTGCATGCGACAACGCCAATAAAGAGGGACCGCACGGAATGTGCCGCCCCTTTTGCTGAATGAGGCTCGTCAGATGCGTCTATGATGCTGTTTCCTCGCGCCCTATGAACCAATACAGTCCGAAAGCGAATCTTGTCCATTTGCGCAACAGTCGCCTTTCTTTTCGCCTATTACGAATGGCCTGCTTCTATCCGCAAAATAGTGTGATTTGACTGAAAAATCAGCTACCACTATCATATCAAAAGATTCAGTAAGCTCGCTACCTGGAATTACCGGTATCTCCCTTCATGCCAATTGAATCCCCCTTTTATTTCTCTTTATGTTTTCTTCATCATCAATCAAGCTGTCTGATCTGCCAGTTTGAACCTATGTAAACACCGGATCAATCAGCCTATATCATTGACGCAGCTTGATTCTTTTTCATTTTAAAAGAAATTAGAAAATTTACAAGAGAAAAAATTATTTTTTTACGCTACATATAATTCCAATACATAATCGTAAAAAGCAAGCGAGGAAAGAATATATCAATGCTATGTCACATTAAAGAATGTAAGTATTTTCCATTACAAGAACTCAGAAGGAACGAGGATCTTCCCCGACTTTACCTCCACGATTCCTTCTGCTGTTATCCGCACATACGGCAGATGAGTAGCCGTAAAGAACAGCAGGGAATAGAGCGGGTCCAGATGCTCGTGGCCTTTTTCCCGGATCAATCCCGTAAACCTCTCAGCCATGTCAATCACTTCCTCCATCGGTGCGGGGGAGAACTTGCCTCCCAGCGGAAGCGGGCATTCCAAGACTGCCTTTCCTTTTTCGTACATGGCTACCCCGCCGTCCATTTCCATGACCCTCTGCAGCGCCTGCGCCATAGACTGGGCACAACGTCCTATCACCAGCCAATCGCTCGATGCCGTATAGGTGCTGGCCAGCCCCTTTAGATCCCTGCCATATCCCCTGACGACTGCCCGGGTCAAACGTTTTTGCACAGGGTTAATCAGACAGAGCAGCGCGAGCTCCGGGTCGTTTTCCAGCGAAACATATCCCTGCGTATCCACGGGCAAGCTCGCTTGCTCCATTTTGGTGATGACTGCGTTCAGCATGCAAATGACAGGGACCGGCACTCCTTTGTCCTTCATGCGGAACCATTCTGTTTTCACCTGCATTTCCTTCATTTCCCGGGAGACGGACGGAAAATCGTAGTCTGTCCATACTGGCTGGACCGTCGGGACGAGCAGCTTTCCATCTTTCCCCGAGAGCTGTCCGTTTGCGATGACCGCTTCCGGCGTCGGCTCCCCGGGTTGCGTCAGAAGCAGAATATCGGCCAGCCGTCCGGGAGCTATGCCGCCCACTTCGCTGTCGATCCCGTAGTAGACGGCCGGATTGAGCGAGGCCATCACATACGCTTCGACTGGCGGCATGCCTGCTTCAATCGCCAGGCGGATCGTATAATCCATCAAGCCATGACGGTACATCGGCGGCGTGCTGCCGTCTGAGGTCAGCATCATCCGGGATGACCAGGGAATCCCTGCTTCCAGCAACCCTTGCACCAAAGTCGGCAGGTCGGGGCGAATCGATGAATGGCGGAGGGTCGCGTACATCCCCACTCGCAGCCGCTCCAGCACATCCTCGGCCGTAATGCTTTCATGGCAGGCAGTAATGCCCAGAGCCGCTGCCGCATTCAGCGTTTGCACAGAGGCGCCGGGGTGATGCCCCTCCATTCGCTTGCCCACATCCAGTGCTCGCTTGATGCCGTACAGCAAGGTTTCATCCTCGGCCAATACGCCTTGCCAGTCGGTCAACTCTCCGCCCTGAATGACACGGGGGTGCTCCAGCATCCGGTCGATGCCTTCTCTGTCGAACGGCGGCGATGCCATTGTGCGTCTCATCTGGGGATCAAGCCTTGCCCAGAAAAATTGCTTTACGGGATGCTCCGCCAGTTTTTCCATGATGTCAGCCACTTGCGCAAAAGGCAGCGTCATAAGCATCAAAGAGTCCGATATCAACGTCGTCGTCCCGCGCGCCAAAGCAAAATCCGCCATCGTGAACGGATTGTACCATTGAAAGGGATGCGCATGAGGTTCAATGTATCCGGGAACAGCGCACTTGCCATCGGCCTCCACAATCGTCGTCCCCTCGCAAGTCACCGGCTCTTTTTCCCCGACATACGCAATCCTCTCGCCGGAAACGGCTATGTGGACCTCCCGCCATTCCTTTGTATAGACATGCAATACTTTTGCTCCCCTGATCCACATATCTGCCGGCTCTTCCCTTCTTGCCACCCGCAGAAGCTTTCGATGAGCAGCCTCATCTATCGAACGAACTCGCATGAATATCCCTCCTGTTTCCCTTTAAAAACGATTTCAGTCATTTCTGAAAATCATTCTGATGCCCTTCTTGTTACCTTAAAGCTTCGCCATCTTAGAAACATTTTCCTTGGCTGTTTTCCCAAGACCCGCACACACTAACCGGTAGATACAAGTTGGACAGGAGGAATCCACATGCGAAGGAACGTCGGAACTGTAGATGCCATGATTCGCATCACTGCCGGACTTGTTGGACTTGCATACGGGGTCGGCAAAATGAGCCGTCGCCCCTATCGTACCCCCTGGCTGCTCATGACCATGTCGGCCATGAAGGTAGCGGAGGGTGCGACCCGATTTTGTCCGATGCTGTATGCGATGAATACCGATACAGTTACCAAAAAGGGAATGAACAAGATTGTCGGAAAAATGACCGAAGCCGGCGTCCGCGCAGCCATGCGGCAAATGACGGGGTCAAAGGGAGGCGGCAAGCAAGGCGAGAATGCGGCCATGACCTCCGAGATGTCTCAAGCGATGGCAGCCGGGATGTCGCCTGAGAAAGGGGCAGCCACTGCCACAAGGGAGCTGTCCCAGGAGGATAAACAACTGGAAGCAGCCCTGCGAGAACACGTCACCTATCCGACAGCCGATCAGTTCATGGAAGACGAAGACAGCGATCTGGAGAAAAAACCTTCGGAACGGTACAGTCGGGACGAGCATCTGTACCCTACCTATTCATAAGAGGAGGACTGCTTTATGACGATTGTCGGCCCTCCCCTGTACGAATGGTTTTCCCACAATGTGTTTGTCATCGCCATCATCATAGCCTGCGTGGCGGCGATGGGATACTTTTTTTACAACACGCGCAAAAACAAAGGGAGATACCGCCAATAACAGGCGTATCTCCTTTTGTTAATTTTGGTTTACAAGAAAATATGTTATACATATAATTGTTATGACAATCATTTTGGATAGGAGCTGTCCCTCATGGTTTCTACGCCTCACTATCAATCAATCGGATTTCTTCTCGGTATCACTTATCGGCGGGTGAGCCATCTTGTCACCATCCGCCTCAAGGAGCTGGATATTACACCGGAACAGCTGGCTGTGTTGCTCAGGCTGTGCGAGCAGGACGGCATCAACCAGAAGGAGATCGCCATCCGCACAGCCAAGGATCAACCGACGACTGCCCGGATACTCGATGTTCTTTTGCGGAAGGAATTGATCGAGAAAAAGGTGAGTCCTGCTGATCGGCGCGCTTTTTTAATCTATCTGACCGAAAAAGGAAAATCGTTTGTCGAGCAGGCCATACCTCTGGAGAAACAAGCGATTGATGAAATGCTTGCAGGCATAGACCCGGAACGGCTTGAGCTGTTGAAGGACACTCTTTTGACCATTCAAAACAATGTCAACCAAGTCATCATGGAGTAGGAGTGGAATAGGTGGAAGAGAAACCAGAGACAAATGAAAAGCTATGGACGGGCAAGTTTGTCCTCCTGACACTTTGCAACCTGCTGTTGTTTTTGAATTTGCAAATGATGACGCCATCATTCCCGGCGTATGTAAAGGAACAATTCGGCGCGAGTGATTTCACGGTGAGCCTGGTGATTAGCCTGTTTGCCTTTGCGGCTGTGGTCGCCCGGATTTTTACAGGCAAGGTTTTGCAACCGAAAAACAGCAAAACGATTTTGCTGCTCGGACTGTCTATCGTTATTCTTGCGACAGCCGGTTACGTTTGGGCAGGGACAATCGCCTTTCTGCTTGTCATGCGTATTGTATTCGGCGTCGGATTCGGGATGACGAGCACGACCTTTCCTACTCTTGCGTCCAATGTCATCCCGCCCAAACGGATGGGGGAAGGCATGGGGTACTTTGGCCTCTCGTCCAGTCTGGCGATGTCGATTGCGCCCGTGATCGGACTTTGGATATTGGGACAATTCGGGTTTGTCGCCCTTTCCGCTTCGGCTGTTGTGCTCGTAATCGCCATCATCCCTATGCTGCGGATCATACAGCCGGCGGCACCGGTCCATGCCATGCGTGAAAACAAAGAGGGGCAGGCGAATCAAACCGGCACGCCACAGATTCCGAGTAGCAAGCAACAGATCAGCAAGCAGCCATTTCCAACCGGCAGCGGTACCAGTGGAGCTTCCGGCCGGGGCATTTGGCTTCCAGCCTTTTTAAATCTTTTGCTCTCCATCACGTACGGAGGCCTGATCAGCTTTTTGGCGCTGTTCGGAAAAGAGGTTCATATCGACAACGTCGGCTGGTTTTTTCTTTGCAACGCCTTTGCCATGGTATTGATCCGGCCTGTCTCAGGGAAAATATTTGACAAAAAGGGGCACTGGGCCGTTCTTCCTCCCGGAGCCCTGCTGGCCGTGATCGGGCTTGTACTGGTCTCCCAAGCATCCTCTGTCCCGACGCTGCTGACAGCCGCCTTATTTTACGGTCTCGGCTACGGAATTATTCAGCCGTCGATTCAGGCCTGGATGATCAAGCAGGTCTCTCCGGCAAAGCGCGGGATGGCCAACGGGCTTTTTCTCAATTCGATTGATTTGGGAATTGCGCTGGGGGCCATGCTGCTGGGAGCCGTCGCTTCGGCATCCAGCTATGGAGTGATGTACCGCCTGTCTGCAGGGTGCATGGTGCTGTTTCTCGTCGTTTATTTACTGTCTCAGCTTTTGGAGAGACGGGCAAAGGCAGCGGCTTCCCGGGAGGAGATTGGGGTTTAATAGCGTTGGTTGGGTCGGGAAAGCGTGTTCCCCTTTTTCCATTCCGCCTGGGTTGTGTCCCAAAGACCTTTCGCGTTTTCTCCATTTTCATCTCTACGGCTTTTGGCTTTTGCCGGACTATCACAAAACAAGACAAGCCTTCAATCCGCTTCTCGGGATTGGAGGCTTGTTTGCTTTTGCACAAGCTTTTTGGAAGCAGGTCAAGCCCATTCGAACAGACCCGTTCTCGCTTCTCGTACGCCCTTACCTTACCGGTTTCCCAGCGCCTTGGCAGCGATGTCGGTGCGGTAGTGGGCGCCTTCGAAGGAGATGGAACGTACCGCCTCGTAGGCAGACGCTCTCGCTTCCTCCAGGTCTTTGCCGATGCTGGTCACGCCGAGTACGCGGCCGCCGCTCGTGACTGTGCCCTCTGGCGTTTGCTTGGTGCCGGCATGAAAGACGGCTACGCCTTCTGCTTGCTGCTCCAGTCCGGTGATGAGCGAGCCCTTCGGGTACTCACCGGGGTAGCCGGGAGCAGCCATGACGACGCAGACCGCACTCTCCTGCTTCCACTCAACATCCAGGGAAGCCAGTTCGCCGTTGACCGTCGCCGTGCAAATATCCACCAGATCGGTCTTGAGGAGCGGCAGAATGACCTGCGTCTCCGGATCGCCGAAGCGGGCGTTGAATTCCACAACCTTCGGCCCCTCCGAAGTGATCATCAAGCCGGTGTACAGCACGCCGCGAAACGGAATGCCGTCCCGCACCATGCCGGATGCCATCGGCTGGACGATTTTTGCCACGATTTCATCTACCAGCTTGGCTGACATGTGCGGTACCGGCGCATAGGTGCCCATTCCCCCGGTATTCGGTCCTTGATCGTTGTCAAACACCCGCTTGTGGTCCTGGGAGGTGATCATCGGCTTGACCGTCTCTCCATCGACAAAGGAGAGGAGGGACAGTTCTTCTCCGCGCATGCACTCTTCGATGACCACACGGGCTCCTGCCTGGCCGAATGCGTTCTCTTCCATGATGCTGTACAACGCCCGCTCCGCTTTTTCCAGCGTCTCCGCCACCACGACCCCTTTGCCTGCGGCAAGTCCATCCGCTTTTACCACAATCGGCGCTCCCTGCTGACGCACATAAGCAAGTGCAGACTCATAGTCGATAAAGGATTCATACTTCGCTGTCGGTATGTTGTAACGCTTCATCAGATATTTGGCAAACGATTTGCTTCCCTCGATTTTCGCAGCTTGGGCAGTCGGTCCGTAGATCGGCAGGCTGCGCTCCAGGAAAAAGTCGACAATGCCTCCCAGCAGCGGGTCCTCCGGGCCTACAATCGTCAAATCGATGCCTTCGTCCTTGGCAAACTGTGCCAGTGCGGCAAAATCATGAACGGGAATCGGCACGTTCTTCGCCAGCAGGGCTGTTCCTCCATTGCCGGGGGCACAGAAAATCTTATTCACCTTGGAGCTTTGCGCCAGCTTCCAGACAATGGCGTGTTCACGGCCGCCGCTGCCGATTACCAGTACGTTCATCGTATTCCCTCCTGTATTCTCTCTCTTCTAATGCTTAAAGTGTCGCACACCAGTAAAGACCATGGCAATCCCAAAACGGTTGCAGGCATCAATCGATTCTTGGTCCCGTACAGAGCCGCCTGGTTGGATAATCGCCGTAATTCCCGCTTTTGCCGCTGCTTCGACGGTATCGGGCATCGGGAAAAAAGCATCGGAAGCCATTACGGAACCGCGGGCTTTTTCACCAGCCTGCTCGATGGCAATCTTGGCAGAACCGACTCGATTCATTTGACCGGCTCCTACCCCGATGGTCATGTTATCTGCGGCCAGTACGATCGCGTTGGATTTGACGTGCTTGACCACCTTCCAGGCGAATTTCAACTGCGCCAGCTCCTCGGCTGTAGGCTCTCTGTCGGTAGCGACGCGAATCTCCTCATCGGCGAGCTGCTTGAGATCGTAATCCTGAACCAGCGCTCCGCCCGCTACCGGCGCTACCCGGAGAACAGCTGCGGCATCTTTTTGGACAGGCGCCAGATCCGGCAGGCGCAAGAGGCGCAGGTTTTTCTTTTCAGTCAGGACATTCAATGCCTCCTCGGTAAAATCGGGAGCGAGGATAATTTCCAAAAAGGTTTCTTTCATCAACAGGGCCGTCTCTTTATCGATCGGCCGGTTGGCAGCGACGATCCCGCCGAAAATCGAAACCGGGTCGGCTTCAAACGCTTTTTGATACGCCTCGCGGACATCGCCGCCAATGCCGACACCGCACGGATTGGAGTGCTTGATCGCGACGACTGCCGGCTCTGTAAATTCACGGACGATAGCGAGAGCCGCATCCGCATCATTAATATTATTGTAGGAAAGCTCTTTTCCATGTAATTGCTCAGCGCCAGCGACAGAAGTCAGCCCCGCAAGCGGTTCCTGATAGAAAGCTGCACGCTGATGCGGATTTTCGCCGTAGCGCAAATCCTGCACCTTTTCATACGTCACGGTCAGGCTTTCCGGAAATGCTTCTCCCACCTGATTGTTCAGGTAGCGCGCGATCAGGGCATCATACGCGGCCGTATGCCCGAATACCTTGGCAGCCAATAGACGGCGTGTTTCCCGTGTAGTATCGCCCGCTGCTTCAATTTCTCCGGCCACTTTCTCGTAATCCGCTGCGTCCACAACCACTGTGACGAATTGGTGGTTTTTGGCGGCAGAGCGAAGCATCGTCGGACCGCCGATATCAATATTTTCAATTGCCTCGGCATAAGTAACGCCGGGTTTCGCAATCGTTTCTTTAAATGGATACAAATTGACTACGACCAGATCAATCGTGTCGATGTTCAGTTCTTTCAACTGCTGAAGATGCGACTCGTTGTCGCGAACAGCCAAGAGACCTCCATGAATATTCGGGTGCAGCGTCTTGACGCGTCCGTCCATGATTTCTGGAAAACCGGTCACATCTGAAATGCCAATGACGGGGATGCCCGCTTCCTTGAGCAGAGAAGCTGTCCCGCCGGTAGAAATGATCTCGACCCCAGCGGCAGCCAAGCGGCGCGCAAAAGGTACCAACCCAGTTTTGTCCGAAACGCTGATCAGTGCTTTTTTCACACTCACGAATAGAACCTCCTGACTTTTTTCAAAAAGGTTGCAAAAACACGAACATTACATATACATTAAAACATAATTGTACGTTTTTATCAAGATTGTTCGGACAAAACAAAACGCAGCCTTCGGTGCCGGGGCACAGTCGGCTGCGTATCTTTTTTGTTCTCGTTATCGATACAGCGTTTATCCTGTCATGTCCGCTTCTTTTTGCGGCTTTGCATCTTTTTGATCCGTTCCGCCAAAGAGAGGTTTTTCACTTTTCCGCTGCCCTTCGGGGACGATTTTTTCTTTTCTCCCGATTCCTTCTTCTGACTGGTCGTCATGAGCTCCCCGATTGTATCCGCGGAAAGGGATTTGCCGTCTTTTACCTGCTGCCTGACTTTGTCTTTCGTTTCGTCCGAAAGATCAAGTCCCATATCCGACAGCTCACTCAAGACGGATTCAATATTTCCGTTCCCGTTTTTAGGGAGTTTCTCCGCAAGCTTCATAATGTCGGTCAGCGTCCACTCCCGACCCGTTCGTTTACTCAGCTTCCCCAACAGATCGGCTACGAAGTCCCCGTTCATTTGGCCCCTCCTTATTTCCACCTTCCCTTTACTGTATGTCGGGGCATGCGAAAAGTTTTTGTTGACGAGCGTCTATACGCTCGGTTTTTTTGGGGGACAGCTTATAGGTCCAACCGTTCTGAGAGGATCGCCGTTTTTTATTCACAGCACTTTGCGACCGGCTGCGCACTCGCGTACTTTTCAAGCCCGGCCAACGCCATGTTCCATGCCTGCTCAAACCAGCCGCGTGCAGCGTCCCATTCTTCTGTGCTGCCCCATCCGTTATGCACAAGCTGCACGTTGGTTCCTTCTCCGTCCGGAATGAAGGATACGACGACATGGGTGAGCGGACGCGCTTCGTTCATCAGTGAGGCAAACTGCCTTGTCCCCTTCCATTCAAAGACCAGCAGTTTGTTCTCCTCGATGGCCAGCACCTTGCAGCCGATAGTGCTGTCGTTTTCGCGATCGTCCGGTGCCCAGAACAGCTCGTATTTGCCTCCCGCCACAGGCTCCACCTCCGCCGCATTGGTCAGCCAGCTGGCCAGATGCTCGCTCCCGGTAAAGAATTGAAAGGCTTGCGCAGGGCCGCAAGATAGCTTTACGCTTTTATGTATGACCTTATCCATGTTATTCCTCTCCTTCCAGGTACTTTGTTTGATTATACCGGAAAGACTGAACATTCCGCTTCTTCTTGTTTGCTCTTTTGAGCGAGATCGCGAAAAGTTTTTTGAAGAGTGTCTGAGTGTTTTGCCAAAATCGAAACGTAGTCATTGATACATAGATGAAACGAACGTTGAAAGGGGCCCGGCGTGGATCGAAATGAACATCAGCGAAGAGAACCTTGCAAGCGAACTAAAGAACCGCAATCCGATTGCTTTGGAATACGCAATGAACGTATACGGAAAAAACGTCTACACCCTCGTGTACCGGATCATCGGCGGCATCGGGAGCCGGGAAGACATCGAAGAGTGTGTAAGCGACGCTTTTATCACCGCGTGGAAAAAAATTGCCGAATTCGATGAAAGCCGGGGAACATGGAAAACGTGGCTGCTGATTCTCGCCAAATACAAAGCGCTGGATTATCGCCGCAAGCTTCAGGAGCGGGGCAATGGAGCGCCATTGGCTGCAGAACCGACTTCCCGTACAGACCTGGAGACCGTTGTCCTCTCCCGCGAGCGTTCCGCACAAATTGTCGCTCTGATTCGCTCCTTTCCCGAACCGGACAGACGCATTTTTATCAAACGGTATTTTTACTACGAGACTTTGGAGAACATCGCGGCTGAGACGGGGTTGACCAAAAAGGCGGTCGAGAATCGGCTGTTTCGCTCCCGGCAAGCCCTCAGGCAGCAGATGCACCTTTTGGAACAGGAGGATACGTATGAAGGGAAGAGATGAACAAGCCGTATTTGACCTGATTGATCAAATAAGCGAAGAAGACTGGCGTGACTTCAAGGACTTCCGTGATTTCCCGGACTTCCGAGAATCCCCGGACTTCCGAGAATCCCCGGACTTCCGAGAATCCCCGGACTTCCTCGATTTCCCGGACTTTTACGATTTGCATGAACCCCCTTCCCATGCGGCTCTTCCTCTGGACAACGCTGCGTTGGACCGGATCAAAACGAGAACATGGCATGAGCTGGGCATTCATCCGCATGCCCAAAGCTCCGACTCTGTCCAAAAGAAGCCCGCAACGCCCCGAAGACGCTATCATAAAAGGGCTTTCGCTGCAGCCATCCTGCTTGTTTTGCTGGGAGCCCCTATCGGTTTATCTGAAGAGGTACGGGCAGAACTCAAAAAGATACTGCAGTTCCTCCCGGGATTTGGCACAGTA
Source organism: Brevibacillus sp. FSL K6-6036 (assembly GCF_037964015.1). NCBI lineage: Bacteria > Bacillati > Bacillota > Bacilli > Caryophanales > Paenibacillaceae > Brevibacillus > Brevibacillus sp. FSL K6-6036. The sequence goes on along the minus strand of NZ_CP150173.1, from coordinate 665,110 downwards.
AGCGAAGGGAACGGGCATCCCGTCTATGTGCTGGAGAAGCCTGTCTCGGCAGAAGCGCGCGGTTCTGAATGGAAGGTGGACGGCATCATGATCGGGGAGCAGGAAGCCTCGATCAGGCTGAGGGGAACAGGCGGACATGCCCCCGACAAGATCACCCTGTCTACGGGCCAATCCGATAAGGAGCGCTATGAATTTAAGCACGGCACGTTCACCAGCTCAAGCAATGGGTGGAAGGCATCATATACGTATCGGGGAGCCATTCCGTTTTCCGGTCATGAGGCCGTATTCGTAGAGCTGCCAGTGGCTGTTATCGGTCCCTTGCCGCTTGTGTTGGCCAAGCAGGCTGGCAATCTAGACGGTCTTGGCCCGACCGCAGCAAAAAACGGCGTCACGATTACGGCAGTGACGACCCCGATGGCGCAGAAACGGATCAGGGTAAACCTGCTGTCCATCCTGCCTGACGGTCTTGAACTAGACTCCTTCGGCATAGATCCGCTCAATAAAAGCGAGGAGACAAGGCTGAAGCTGACAAATGAACGAGGCGGCAACCTCGAGATCCAAAAAGATTCAATTTTTGCCAATCAGAACGAGTTTTTCTTCACAGGGTCACCGCAGGATTTAGAGCGTTACCGCTTGTCGATCCCGTATATTCGCGTCGCCGATAAACATGCACCGCAACAGCAGGTAACAGTGCCTGTTCCTTTACAGGAAGGATCGGCAAATATTGATCAAACAGTGCTCCTGGCAGGCTTTCCTGTCGATTTTACAAAAGTGGAGCGAGTCGATTCCGAGACTGTCCGCGTGCACGTAAATGTCCGCTTTGATTCCGGTCTGGCGAAGACGCTGCAAAGCTTCAAGGTCTATACACAGAACGCCGACCGGATGTCCTATATGTGGAAAGCAGCCGAAGATACGGGAGCGATCGAATACTTGGAGCTGGAGGTGCAGCCTGGCATGGAGGAGCTGACCTTTTCCATCGGGGAACCGCGCTACCTCTTGAAGGGCCCGTGGCAAATGGTGATAGAATAAGAGCCTGCCCTTTCATCTTCCCCCTTCTGCAACGCAAAAATGGGTGCCCATTGTCAGATCTGACTTGTGGGACACCCATTTTATTCAGATTGTACTGTACAGTGAAACACTATTTCGTTCCTTGTCGTACATGACGCCCTTCCACTTTTACCCGGCCTGTGAGCAATTTGTCGATGACGTCGACGAGCAATCCATGCTCCACCTGATGAATCCGGGCGCTCAGGCTCTCGGCTGTGTCATCCTCCAGCACCTCTACAGGTGTCTGCGCGATGATCGGACCGGTATCCAGTCCGGCATCGACCATATGCACCGTTACCCCCGTTATCTTTACCCCGTAGGAGAGTGCCTGGCCGACGGCATCCTTGCCCGGAAACGCGGGGAGCAGCGACGGGTGAAGGTTGATCATGCGCCCCTCGTATGCCTGAAGCAGCGTATCTCCGACCAGCCTCATATATCCGGCCAATACGACAAGCTCTACTTCTCTCTTCTGCAGCTCGGCGACGATTTCCCGCTCGAAAGCGGCCTTGTCCGGATATGCTTTCGGATCGAACACAAACGCATCTACGCCAAGCCGAGCAGCCCGTTCCAAAACGCCGGCGCCCGGTTTGTCGCATACGAGCAGGGCAATCTCGGCTCCCGCCAGACGGCCGCTTTTTGCCGCTTGCACGACCGCTTCAAAATTGGAGCCGCTGCCAGATGCAAAGACGGCTATCCGCTTCACCACGCCACCCCGTTGTATACGACCTTTCGTTCCCCGGCAGCGATATGGCCGATCCGGTACGGCTGCTCGCCCGACTGCTTCAGCGTCTCCATCGCCCGCTCGGCATCCTCCGGCTTGACGACCGCGATCATGCCGATCCCCATATTGAAAGTGCGGTACATGTCGCTCCAGGAAATATTCCCGGATTCCTGCACCAGGGAAAAGATCGGCAGCACCGGCCACGTCCCGACGTCGATGACCGCCTGCGTCCCTTCCGGCAATACGCGCGGAATGTTTTCCGTAAAGCCGCCGCCGGTGATGTGGGCCATCGCTTTCACCTCGACCGCATCCAGCAGCGACAACATCTGTTTTACGTAGATGCGTGTAGGAGTCAAGAGCTCCTCGCCCAATGTTTTGCCGAGGACGTCCATATGCTCGCTCAGAGAAAGGCCGCGGTCAGCCAGCAGAACCTTGCGGACAAGCGAAAAGCCGTTGCTGTGGACTCCGCTTGCGGCCAGCCCGATCAGCACGTCGCCCGGCTTCACCGAAGCGCCGGTAATCAGCTTGTCTTCGTCAGCCACGCCTACCGTAAACCCGGCGATGTCGTACTCGCCTTCCGCGTACATGCCTGGCATTTCCGCCGTTTCGCCGCCGATCAGGGAGCAGCCTGCCTGGGCGCAGCCGTCGGCAATCCCCTTGACGATGGCTTCGATTTTCTCCGGAACGACCTTGTCGCACGCCAGATAGTCGAGGAAAAAGAGCGGTTCCGCTCCTTGCACCACTACGTCGTTGACGCACATGGCCACCGCGTCGATCCCGATCGTGTCGTGTTTGTCCATGGCAAAAGCCAGCTTCAGCTTGGTGCCGACTCCATCCGTTCCCGAGACGAGCACCGGCTTTTTGTATTTGGTCGTATCGAGACGAAACAGAGCGCCGAACCCGCCCAGATCAGTGAGCACCTCCGGCCGGAATGTCCGTTTGACGTGCTTTTTCATGCGCTCGACCGCCTGATTGCCCGCCTCTATATCTACTCCCGCTTGCTTGTATGCATCACTCATGGTTTCTCCTCCATCGGTAGAGGTTGGTTGTTGGCTTTGCAAAAACACGCAGCTTGCCTGTCAGCACTTATCTGCAGGCAGCGCCGCTTCGTATTCCACTTCTGTCGGGTAGTCTCCGTTGAAACATGCCAGACAGTGACCGCGGTTGGGAGAGCCATCCTCGCGGCCGATCGCGTCGATCATGCCTTCGATTGTCAAAAAGCTGAGCGAATCGGCGCCAATGAATTGGCGGATTTCTTCCACCGATTTGGACGAAGCGATCAGCTCGTCGCGCGTCGAGGTGTCGATGCCGTAAAAGCAGGAGTTCATGACCGGCGGCGAACTGATGCGGACGTGGACTTCCTTTGCCCCCGCGTCTCGGAGCATTTGCACGATCCTGCTGCTCGTCGTCCCGCGGACAATCGAATCGTCAATCATGACCACCCGCTTGCCTTCGACCACCTTGCGAACGGCTGACAGCTTCATGTACACGCCGCGCTCGCGCAGCTCCTGGGTCGGCTGGATAAAGGTGCGTCCCACATAGCGGTTTTTGATCAAGCCCAGCTCGTAAGGAATTCCCGTCGCCTCCGCGAAACCGATTGCGGCAGAAATGCTCGAATCGGGAACGCCGGTCACGACGTCGGCTTCCACAGGCGCTTCGAGAGCGAGCTGTTTCCCCAGACGCTTGCGGGCCATGTGGACGTTGATGCTGTCGATGTCGCTGTCCGGACGGGCAAAGTAAATATATTCAAATGTGCAGATCGAGCGTTTGGTGTTTTCGGCAAATGTGGACTCGCGGACGCCGTCCTCGTCGACCACGATCAATTCGCCCGGCTGAACGTCCCGCCAGTACTCTGCGCCGATGATGTCAAACGCGCACGTCTCCGACGCCACGCAAATCGCATCGCCGAGACGCCCCAGCGAAAGCGGACGCAGGCCGTTGGGATCGAGCGCGATGATTAGCTGTTTTTCATTCATGACGAGAAGTGCGTAGGCTCCCTTGATATGCTGCAGCGCCTCGCGGACAGCCTCGGTCAAATCGCTGCTTTTGGAACGGGCGATCAAGTGCGCGATCACCTCAGTGTCGCTGGTCGTCTGAAAGATCGAGCCTTTTGCCTCCAGCTCCTTTCTGAGAACCGAAGCGTTGACCAGGTTGCCGTTGTGAGCCACAGCCATGCTGCCGTGAGCGTAGCGGAAAAAGAGCGGCTGCGCGTTCTCGATCTTGCTCGAACCCGCAGTGGTGTAGCGTGTATGACCGATGGCAATGTTGCCGCGAAAGGTTTGCAGATCCACACCGGCAAACGCTTCCGCCACCAGCCCCATCCCCCGGTGTTTGTACCAGCGCTCGCCGTCGGAGGCGCAGATGCCTGCGCTCTCCTGACCGCGATGCTGCAGGGCGTGCAGCCCCAGATACGTCAGCGGGGACGCTTCCTTGTGGTTGTAGATGCCAAAAACGCCGCATTCTTCGTTCAGTTTGTCCCAGATTACCCGATCAAACATGGAATCGCATCCTTCCATGCGGCCTTCAAAGCTGTCAGCGGTGCGTGTACAGCTTCGACCCCGTTGATGTTCACCACCAGTTGCTCTCCGCCAGTCTGTCCGATTGCCTGCGCAGGCACGCCCATTTCGCCGGCCAGAGCCAGCACCTCATCGGCCTTTTCCGTGGCGACACTGATCAGGATGCGGGACTGCGATTCGCTGAACAACAGCACATCCGCTCTCAGATCAGAGGACAGGGAAACTGTCGCGCCGATGTTTTCGCCAAAGCACGCTTCCGCAAGAGCCACGCCGAGGCCGCCTTCCGACAAGTCGTGTGCCGATTTGACCAGCCCGTTGCGGATGGCGTCCAGCACCAGCTTCTGCACAGCCGCCTCTTTTTTCAAGTCCAACTGAGGCGGACGGCCGGAAATCGCGCCAGTCGCATATTTTTGATACTCGCTTCCGCCCAGCTCGGCAAAGGTTTCGCCGAGCAGGATGACGACATCTCCCTCAGCCTTGAAATGCTGCGTGGTGATATGATCCACATCCGTGATCAGGCCCACCATCCCGATCGTCGGGGTTGGGTAGATGGCATCGCCGCTCCGCTCGTTGTAGAAGGAGACGTTTCCTCCGATGACAGGCGAATTCAGCGCCAGGCACGCTTCGCTCATGCCGTCAACGGCTTTTTCAAATTGCCAGAACACTTCCGGCTTTTCCGGGCTGCCGAAGTTCAGGCAGTCTGTGACCGCGAGCGGCTCGGCACCAGAGCAAACGACGTTGCGCGCCGCTTCCGCCACGGCGATGGCACCGCCCACCTGCGGGTCCAGATACACGTAGCGTCCGTTGCAATCCGTGCTCATCGCCAGCGCCTTGCGGGTACCGCGAACCATCACGACAGCGGCGTCGGAGCCTGGCTTGACGGCTGTGCCTGCCCGGACGATGTGATCGTATTGTTCATAAACCCATGCTTTGCTCGCGACCGTCGGCTGGGCCAGCAAAGCCTTGAGCGTTTCATTCAAATCCTTCGGCTCGCTGATCGCCGCCACCGGGTCCACCTTGGCATTCGCCTCGTAATAGGCGGGAACCCTGGAAGGGCGATGGTACACAGGAGCGTCATCCGCCAGCGTTTTCACCGGCACCTCTGCGACCACCTCGCCGTGATGGAGCAGTCTGAGCAGGCCGTCATCCGTCACTTTTCCTACGACGGCAGAAGCCAATCCCCATTTGTCAAAGAGAGCGATTGCCTCTGCTTCTTTGCCCTTTTCCACGACGACGAGCATGCGCTCCTGGGATTCGGACAGCATCATTTCATACGCGGACATGCCCGCCTCCCGCTGCGGCACCAGATCGAGGTTCATCTCGATTCCATTGCCCGCCTTGGAAGCCATCTCCGCGCTGGAGCAGGTCAGGCCGGCCGCCCCCATATCCTGGATGCCGACGACGATTCCGGTGTCGATCAGCTCCAGGCATGCCTCGAGCAGCAGCTTTTCCATGAACGGATCGCCTACCTGCACAGCGGGGCGCTTTTTCTCCGATTCTTCATTCAATTCCTCGGAAGCGAAGGTAGCCCCGTGAATGCCGTCACGGCCGGTGCTCGCTCCCACGTAAATGACCGGGTTGCCGATGCCGCTGGCCACCCCTTTTTGAATCTTGTCGTGGTCGATCAGACCGACGCACATTGCGTTGACGAGCGGGTTTCCTTCATACGTAGGGTCGAAGTTGACTTCGCCGCCTACAGTCGGAATCCCGATGCAGTTGCCGTAGCCGGCAATCCCGGCGACTACGTTTTCAAACAAGTATTTGACGCGCGGGGTTGTCAGTTCCCCGAAGCGCAGCGAATTGAGCAAAGCGACCGGACGCGCTCCCATCGAGAACACATCGCGGATGATGCCGCCTACTCCTGTTGCCGCTCCCTGGTACGGTTCGATGGCAGAAGGGTGGTTGTGGCTTTCGATCTTGAAAACGACAGCCTGATTGTCGCCGATGTCGACGATGCCGGCGCCTTCACCCGGTCCTTGCAGGACGCGCGGGCCGGTCGTCGGGAAGCGGCGCAGGACAGGGCGGGAGTTTTTATACGAGCAGTGCTCCGACCACATCACGCTGTAGAGCCCTGTTTCCGTCCAGTTGGGCTGGCGTCCCAGAATGTTGACGACGCTCTTGTATTCTTCGTCTGTGAGACCGATTTCGCGATAAAGCTTTTCTTCGGCAATTTGCTCGGCAGTCGGTTCTTTATGAGTGAGCTTGGACACTGTTTCGTTCCCTCCATGTCTGTAGAATCGAGGTAAACATGCGCCGTCCGTCGGCAGAACTCATCCATTCGTGAACAGCGCGCTCCGGATGGGGCATCATGCCCAGCACGTTGCCTTTTTCGTTGCAGATGCCAGCGATATCCTCCAGTGAGCCATTCGGGTTTTCCCCGTGATAGCGGAACACGATCTGATTGTTGGCTTTCAGTTTTTCCAGTGTTTCTTCGTCACAGTAGTAGTTGCCCTCGCCGTGTGCGATCGGGATCTGGATGACTTCACCCGCCGCGTAATCGCGGGTAAAGGCGGTGTCATTGTTCTCGACGCGGAGCGCGGACAGCTTGCAGCGGAATTTGAGCGAACGGTTTCTCAGCAGCGCTCCCGGCAGAAGCCCTGCTTCGGTGAGAATCTGGAAGCCGTTGCAGATGCCCATGACCAGCTTGCCTTGCTCGGCCGCCTTGATGACCTGCTCCATCACCGGGGAAAAACGGGCGACGGCGCCGCAGCGCAGATAATCGCCGTAGGAAAAGCCGCCCGGCAGCAAAATGACATCGTAGCGGGACAAGTCGTTTTCTGCGTGCCATACGTAGTCGACCGGCACTCCCATCACGTCTTCCACTGCATTGTACAAATCCACGTCAGCATTGGAACCGGGAAATACGATAACGGCTACACGCATCGCTCAGCCCTCCACAATCTCGAAGCGATAGTCTTCGATGACAGTGTTGGCAAGCAGCTTCTCGCACATTTCGGAAACCCGTTCCTCCGCTTTGCTCAGGTCGGAAGTATCCAGCTCCACTTCGAGATACCTTCCGATGCGAACGTCCTTTACCTCGTCGAATCCAAGCGAATGCAGCGCTCCTTTTACTGCATGGCCTTGCGGGTCCAATACGCTTTGACGCAATGTAACGTAGACGACAGCTTTATACATGTGCCTCTCCTCCCAATCGTTTGAGCATTTCCTGATACGCTTCCTCTACTTTGCCGAGATCGCGGCGAAAACGGTCCTTGTCCAGCTTTTCTCCCGTCTCGGCATCCCAGAACCGGCACGTGTCCGGCGATATTTCATCGGCGAGGAGAATCTCTCCTTCCGGTGTACGACCAAACTCCAATTTAAAATCGACGAGAAGGATGCCCCTCTCCCGCAAATACGGCTGCAATACGTCGTTGACCATCAATCCCAAACGCTCCAGTGCAGCCAAATCTTCTTCGCTGGCGATACCCATCACCTTGATGTGAGAAGGATTGACGAGCGGATCTCCGAGCGCGTCGTCCTTGTAGTAAAACTCGACGACCGGCTGAGGAAGCACAGTGCCTTCCTTCATGCCCAGGCGCTTGGCCAGAGAACCGGCGGCGATGTTGCGCACGACAACTTCCAGCGGAATGATCTCCACCTGCCGTACCAGCTGCTCCGTGGGCGACAACAGGCGTATGAAGTGATTGTCGATGCCGCGCTGTTTCAACATCGTGAAAAAGATTGCGGTAATCCGGTTGTTCAGTTCTCCCTTGCCGGTGATGGTCGCTTTCTTTTCTCCGTTAAAAGCAGTGGCGTCATCCTTGTACTCCACCCAATACTGATTGTCCAAAGACGTACGATAGATACGCTTTGCCTTGCCTTCGTAAAGTTGTTCTCGTTTTTCCACTTCCGGAGCCACCTTCCCCCGATGATATGGGTTTGATCAAACCAATTCACGAACGATTCAATTTCATTTAAACATAATTATACGCCATTATCAACGGGAATTAACAAATATACCTTCGACAAACGTTCGGGAATTATTGTATAAAAACATCATTTTCTCTCTTAATATTCGTTTACATTACATCCACACCAGCTTTACATTCCTTCACTACAATGGAAATGGGACTATCTGACTACGCAATTTTTCAGGGGGACAAACATGATCAAGAGACAATCCGTTTTTACGCCTCTCGCAGCTCCATTCGCCCGCCTGCACAGGAACATACGGCTACAGACAAAGATCACCGTTCCGCTGCTGTGCCTGCTGCTTTTTTCCTCCATCATCATCGGCGGCGCGTTTTATTCCCAAGCCAAACAGATGATTATCTCCCAGATGGAAGCAAGACTGGACTCTGAAACCGAAAAGATTACGGAAAAAATCGCGCTGATGAAGTTCACGTTTGCCTCCGACGACAAAACATACAAAAAACGGCTGCAGTACGAGCTGCGACAGCAGCAGGCCGGTCTGGCCCAAAAAGGATTGGACATCCAGCAGTTTGTGGTCCGTGACGGCCGTTTCGAACCGATTGAAAACATTACGAAACGGGCGATTGACTTTCCCGGGGAGCTCGCCGCGCAAATACAGGCCCAGCGCTTTGGCGTTACCCATATAAATGCAGGCGGGGCCGTACATACACTGGCTTTCAGTCACTCGCCCGAAGAAAATTTCATCTACATCATTGCCGTTCCGCAAAAGCAGTACCTCGCTCCCCTGGACCAAACAGGGAAATTTATCTTGTTTACCATCGCAGTTTGCCTGATCCTTTCCTTGATTCTTTGCTGGTTCATTGTTCGCGGCATCACGGCACCCTTTCAGACTCTGATTGCCAACATGCGCCGGGTTAGCTCCGGAGATCTGACCCAACGGACCGACCTCAGCCATGAAGGGCCGGAAATCCGCTCCATCGCAGACAGCTTCAATCACATGGTCGAACAGATGGCGGATATCGTGACCGAGATCAAGCGGATGATTGTCGAATTAAACAGAGACGGTCATGAAATTCGGCTCGCTGCCGAGGAGGCCGGAGAGCGCTCTTCGCTGTTGGCCCTGCGCCTCGATACGGTGAACAAGGGCGTCGAGGAAACGGCCAGCTCCACAGAATCTGCCACCGCCTCTTTTCAACGGATGAAGACGGACATGGATGAACTGTTTAAGGAGATCGCCTCTGTCCTTGCATCAGGAAAAGAGATGGAGCAAGTGGCGCTCAACGGCCAGGAAAGGATCGACGATCTAACCTCCATGATCCGCCGCTTTTCCGGGAGATACGAGCAGCTTTACAACCGGATGTCCGCCCTTCGGGAGCAGTCTGAATCGATTGGAGCCGTCGTCGGGCTGATCCAAAACATTTCCAAGCAGACAAAGCTGCTGGCGCTGAACGCCACGATCGAAGCGGCAAGGGCAGGTCAATACGGCCGGGGCTTCGCCGTCGTCGCGGACGAAGTAGCCAAGCTGGCCGGGGAGTCGGAAACAGCAGCGGTCGAAATCTCCCACATGATGCAAAGCATCCGGGGTGAAGCGCACTCCGTTTCTGCGGAAACGACAGAGGCTGCCGGACAATTGCAGCAAAGCATGGAAAAGCTGCACGAAGCGGAGAAAGCCTTTCTTCTGCTCAGGCAGACGATCGACCGGACCGCCGTACAGCTGGAGGCTGCAAGCAAAGGCTTGTCCGGTATCTCAGATGATTTGGATGAAGTCGATGCTACACTCGAAACGTTCGTCGCTGTCTCCCAGGAGACCAGGACAAGTACGGAAGAGATGCTGCACACGTCCAGGGAGCAGCTGGCCTCGATCGAAAAGTCGCGCAGACTGGCAAGCGAACTGTTGGCCCTGTCTGGCCGCCTGCATGAGCTGAGCGACAAGTTTCGGGTTGCGTCATGATAATTTCGCTTCCAACTGCAAACAGTAAGAGGGAAAATGGACAGATCGGGAGGGAATATCATTGCGGGATACCTATATTCCGGTTACTTCGGCGGCAAGCGGCATCGGCCAGGAGATCGCCTCTGACGTGTTTGCCCTTTGCATACAGGTCGTAAACCTCTGCTTTGTCGGAGAACCTCACTCCGGGCAGTGGGTGCTCGTCGATGCCGGGATGCCCAAGTCGGCTCCCGACATTGCGGCTGCGGCTGAAAAACGCTTTGGCTCGGGAGCGCGACCAAAGGCAATCGTCCTGACCCACGGCCATTTTGACCACGTCGGCGCGGTGATCGATCTGGCCGAGCGGTGGGATGTCCCTGTATATGCCCACGAGCTGGAAAAGCCTTATCTAGATGGCACCTCCGATTATCCCGAACCGGATCCGGGCGTAGAAGGAGGTCTGGTCGCGAAGCTGTCGCCGCTGTTCCCGAACGGAGGCATCGATCTGGGCAGCCGGCTGCAGACCTTGCCGGCAGACGGAACCGTTCCGTTTATGCCGGGGTGGCGCTGGATTCATACGCCCGGCCACTCCCCCGGCCATGTCTCTTTGTTTCGGGAGCAGGACCGGGTGCTGATCGCCGGGGATGCTTTTGTCACAGTGAGACAGGATTCTCTCTATAAAGTGCTGACGCAAATGACCGAGATTACCGGCCCGCCCCGGTACTTTACGACTGACTGGGAGGCCGCCCGGGAGTCAGTGGCAAAGCTGGAAGCGCTGCGTCCGTCGATAGCCATCACGGGTCACGGTCTGCCCGTCTCGGGTGAAGAGCTGGCAGAAGGACTGGCGCGGTTGGTGCGCGACTTTGACAGCATAGCGCTTCCCGATTACGGGCGGTATGTGCCTGAGCGCTCCGTTCAGACCGACTCTGCGGGCCAGGGGGATCATGCGCTTTTTTAGCAAACAGAAAAAACGCGGGGAATTTCCCGCGTCAGATTCAAAAAGCCCCTTTCGGATGGTCTTACCCCTGTCAAGTAGACAGACTTTAATAAGCCCTTTCATTTCAATGTTAGTTAAGCTGCTTGAGCTCGGTATTGTACCGGGCTCAGGTTGTTTAAGCGGGTCTGAAAACGTTTGTGATTGTAAAAACGAATGTAGTTATGAATGGCGTTCTGTACTTCTTCATCCGTTTTGAAGTTGTGTAAATACAGACACTCTGATTTCAGATGGCTGAAAAAGCTCTCGATACAAGCGTTGTCCAAACAATTTCCTTTTCTGGACATACTCGCCGTGATGTTATATTGTTGGAGTAGTTGGTTATATTGTCGGGATGTGTATTGGAATCCTTGGTCGCTATGCAACAGGACTCCGTTCACATCTCCTTTTTTTATGGCAGCCTTGACCGTATCGATCACCAGCCGCAGATCGTTTCTTTTGCTCAACTTGTAGGCAACAACTTCGTTGTTGAACAGATCGTAAATAACAGATAAATATAGTCGACGTCCGCTGAAAATTACGTAAGTAATATCGGTTACCCATTTTTCGTTCGGACGTGAAGCAGTAAATTCACGGTTCAGTTTATTTTCGGAAATCACGACCTTCTCTTTGTGGCCGAAATGTTTTCGCTTCTTCCGAATACAAGCCTGGATGCCTAGTTCTCTCATGAGCCGATACACCCGCTTATGATTCACGTGAATCCCATACTTTTGACGAAGCCACACCTTCACTCGCGGATAACCGTATATTTTGTTTACCTCTTGATGACACTCCAAAATCTTTGTCTTCAAATCCTCATCCTCCACCAACTTGCTAGACAGACTCTGTTGTCGGGCTACCCACTTGTAATAACCACTTCGCGAAACACCTGCGAGAGAGCACAACATAAGAATCGGATATCTTTCAGACAGTTCCTTTATAATGGCGTAGGCTTTGGCTTGTTCTCTTTGATTCTTCACCGCCTTTCGAGTCCGAGCCACTTTTTTAGATACTCATTTTCTGCTCGTAACCGAACATTTTCCTCTTCCAAACTCATGGGGTGTTTCCGCGGCCTTCCTTTCCGAAATCCTCTGGACTTGCCTCGTTTTTCTTCAAGCCCCTCCAGCCCTTCATTCTCAAAGTGTCTGACCCATCTCATCACGATTTTATGACTCGGTATACCAAGCTCTCTTGCGATTGTGGTGCTTCCAACTCCCTCTTCGAAATAGAGCCGAACAGCTTTTTCTTTGATTTCTTTGGAATAAGTCGTACGTATTTTCCCCATAGAAAAATCCCCTCCAAGTAATGAAGTGCACCCCTTAGAATGGACATTGGATTAAACCCCTGGTAAATCCGATGAAATTTAAGGGGTGCATTTTTTATGGTGAAAAAGGGGCAAACGTTTAGAAGTTATTCTCACGAATTAAAGGTGGAAGCCATACGACTGCATATCGAAGAAGGATGGACATACCGTCGAATCATGGAGCATCTGGGGATTCCGGACCGCCACCGGCTTAAAGTATGGATGAAAAAATATAAACAGTTAGGCGAATTTGGGTTGATGGATCAACGAGGTAGACGTGAAGAATATGTTGATCAAGATCGATATGTTAAAAAGCTAAAACGAGAGAACTCGATGCTAAAAAAGTGTTTGAAAATCTGGATGCGGGAGGTGCAGCCCATAAGTATGAGGCGATCAAGCAAGTAGCTGGTGAGTATACGACTAGTGAACTTTGCAAGCTGTTTGGAGTCTCAAGAAGTGGATACTATGCATACTTGAAACGGCAACAAGCGGACCGGGACAAGCCCGTGAAAGACCTCATCAAAGTAGTTTATAAGAAGTATGATGGTAAATATGGGTATCGACAAACCCAGCTGTTTCTCTTACGAGATCACGGGGTATGGGTCAACCATAAGAAGGTACTACGTCTGATGCAAGAAATGAAGCTCCGTTCTCGAATACGCCGCAAATATCGAGGTCACTATGCTTCAACCGAAGGTGGACGAGTCGCTGAGAATGTGATGCAGCGGAATTTCAAAGCGGATGCACCTAATCGAAAATGGGTAACCGATGTCACACAGTATCGTGTCGCGGATACGTGGCTCTACCTGTCTGCTATTAAGGATTTGTTTAATAATGAGATTGTGGCTTACCACATTGGAGTTCGCAACGACAATCAGTTGGTCCTACGGACCTTTGAGAAAGCCTTTAAAAAGACGAAAGACGTGACTGGACTGATCGTTCACAGCGATCAGGGATTCCAGTACACGTCCTACGCTTACCACGACATGTTGCCGAAGGTTGGCGCCCAAATCAGCATGTCTCGGAGAGGCAACTGTTATGATAATGCCTCGATGGAGAGCTTCTTCTCGCATCTCAAAACGGAAGGGCTCTACCCTTATGATATCCGAAGTGTGGATGAGGCACAAAGGCGAATTGAGGAATATATTCAATTCTACAACCAAAGTCGACCACAACGAAAATTAAAAAGGCTGACGCCTGTTGAATTCAGACGTCAGCTGTCGGTCTAACGGTCGGGTTTTTTCTTACTGTCCACTAAATGGGGTCTTGACCATAAACAGTAAGGGACTTGCTTTTTCCTGTCTACTTAAAGGGGATAATATCAGGATGAAACGGGGCTTTTCAATGGTTTAGTATGAATCTGTTTTGATTACAAATCCAAATGGGTGTTCTTGATCATCCTTATAGGCATTGATTCGAAAACCTCTGTAAACTGTTTTACTCTTCTTAGGATTCGAATCCAGCGCAGAAGCGAAGTGCTTCTCTAATTTGAATTGATAGTGATTGTCTTCATGGGTATAGGGCACCTCCTTGATCTCTTTATCCGTATATAATTGTTTCCCCTCTGAATCGAGGAGAACGTCCAAAATCGCTATATGATCGAATTCTGTACCGCCAAAATCAATGGTAACTGTCTCGCCGCTTTTGTAGTATGCAATCTCTGGATGAACCGTTGGATCAAACGCAAATGTGAATTGGTCTTTGAAATTTTGTACACCTTTCAAATCATGCAAGGGAAAAGTATCCTCTCCGATCATTATATTTTTTGCCTCTTTCCCGACTGGATTCTCAACGACTGCACTGTTTTCTTCCTTCGTCTCAGAGGCATCCCCGCATCCGCTGATTCCTGCCAGGATCAAAGCCACTAGCAGGAAGCCTTTGAAGCTGTTCATTTTTTTCATCTCCCCTTCTATTAATTTATTCCGAATTGAAATGAGCCCCTGCGATAAGTCTGGCGACCTATCTGTTTCGATTGCGTCCCACGATATCCAAAGCTGTACCGTTACCAGAATCATGCTCCAGAATTTTTTCCGAATTTCTATGGCTTCCTCGCCACTGATGTATTGTCCCGGCAGCTCGTGAAACAGCAGGAGATATTCCAGAAGCTCCGGATCGTCCGGCGACAACTCTGCTGCCTTTCACGTGTGAGAAAGAGCCGACTCATAATCGCCCTCATAATGATTGAGTGCCATCGTTCTCCAAGCCCGCTCCCTTTTTGTGATACACTATCTAATAGAAAGAATGCGTGAAAGGATGGGATTTGTCATGTTGCCGTTTGAATTGTCGTTTCCGACTCGCATATTGTTTGGAACCGGGGAAATCGCAAAGGTTGGACAGGAAGCAAAGAGTCTCGGGCAAAAGGCGCTGCTCGTCACCGGCGGAAGCTCCGCAAAGCGAACGGGCTTGCTGGACAGAGTGCAGGCCTTCTTGAACGAACAGCACGTTTCCCATGTGCTCTTTGACAAAATCGAACCGAATCCCCGTACTTCGACCGTCGATCAAGGAGCTTCCCTTGCCCGCGAGCACGGTTGTGATTTTATCATTGCCCTCGGCGGAGGTTCGGTGATGGACGCGTCGAAGGCGATCGCGGCTGCCGCTTTATCCGGCCGCCCGATTTACGATTACATGCGCGGAAATCCGAGCGGAACCGCAAAGGATCTGGTCCCTGTACAGGAGGCCTTGCCGCTCATGGCGATCCCGACAGTCGCGGCGACCGGCTCCGAAGCCAACAACATCAGCGTACTGACGCACTGGGACACACATGAAAAATCGTCGATCAACGGGCCTGCCCTGTACCCGCGGGTAGCGATCCTGGACCCCGCCTTGACGTACACCGTACCCGCGCATGTGACGGCTGAAGCGTGCGCCGATATTTTTTCGCACATGTTTGAATCGTATTTGATCAGCGCCCCGGGCACACATGTGCAGGATGGAATCACCGAGTCGCTCATCCGTCTCGTCGTCGAGCACTCGCTGACAGCGATTCGCCAGCCGGATCACGAAGAGGCCCGTGCGACGCTGCTATGGGCCAGCACCCTTGGGATCAGCCCCTTTGCCATCGGCGGACGCGGGGCAGGCATGCCGCTCCACCAGATCGAGCATCCCCTGAGCGGCCATTACGACATGGCTCATGGACGCGGGCTGGCGATCCTGTCGCTGCCTTATTTTGAGCAGATCATTCTGCAAG
Source organism: Brevibacillus sp. FSL K6-6036 (assembly GCF_037964015.1). Lineage (NCBI taxonomy): Bacteria > Bacillati > Bacillota > Bacilli > Caryophanales > Paenibacillaceae > Brevibacillus > Brevibacillus sp. FSL K6-6036. The sequence goes on along the minus strand of NZ_CP150173.1, from coordinate 649,563 downwards.
ACCGTCCGGAACGGCTGGCGCGAATGGGACGGGAATGCTTCGGCGTATCCGAAACGGATGAGCTGGCAGCAGCGCGGGCAGCGATCAAGGCCGTACAACGTTGGTATGAGGCGATGGGCATCACACAGCGTCTGTCCGATTTCGGCGTCGACAAACATGCTCTGGAGGAGCTCGCCCGCGAGTCGATCGTCATTGGCGGCAGAGGAGCCGGCTATCTCCCAAGCTCCCGCCCTCTGTCCGAGCAGGATGTAATCTCCATCTACGAAGCATGCTTGTAAACGCCTGACGCTGGCGTTCGGACCAGGGCCGCTTCGCTATGCATACCTCACGAGCGGTTTTTTAGCGGCCCGGTAAATCGTAAATATGCTCGTCCTAACGACTGGCACGGCTGTTTCGGCTATGCGATAATATGATGGATAAAAATTTTTTTACTATGGAGGTTACACACAATGGCAGATCCGCGCATTAACGAGCTAGCCAGTCGCCTCATCCGTTACTCGCTCAACCTGCAAAAAGGGGAAAAAGTCCTCATTGAAAATACCGGCATCCAGGTGCCGCTGGTGCGCGCACTGGTGCGGGAAGCGTTCGCTGTAGGCGCACTCCCTTTGGTAACGCTGAAGGATCAGGAGATTTTGCGTGCCTTGAAGCAAGGGACAAGCAAAGAGCACATGGAGCTGATCGCCAAGCATGAGCTCGCCCGCATGAAGGACGTCGATGCCTACATCGCCGTTCGCGCTTACGACAATATCAACGAATTTGCAGACGTGTCCGAAGAAAAGATGGGCCTGTATTCCCGCCACTGGTATCAGCCAGTTCACACGAACGAGCGTGTACCGAACAAGCGCTGGGTCGTGCTCCGCTACCCGAACAAATCAATGGCCCAGCTGTCCAACATGAGTCTCGAAGGCTTCGAGGACTTCTACTTTGATGTGTGCAACCTGGACTACTCCAAAATGTCCAAGGCGATGGACCCGCTCAAAGCGCTGATGGAGCGCACAGACCGCGTCCGGATCGTCGGACCGAAAACGGACCTGTCCTTCTCGATCAAAGGCATCCCCGCGATCAAGTGCGACGGAAAGCGCAATATTCCGGACGGCGAGGTATATACCGCACCGATCCGCGATTCTGTGGAAGGAACCATCTTCTACAATGCCGCCTCCAACTACCACGGCATCTCGTTTACCGATGTCCAGTTTACGTTCTCCAAAGGAAAAATCGTCGAGGCCACCAGCTCCAACACGAAGGCCCTGAACGAAATCCTGGATACGGATGACGGTGCCCGCTATATCGGCGAATTCGCGATTGGCTTTAACCCGCACATTCTGCACCCGATGCTCGACATCCTGTTCGACGAGAAGATTGCCGGCAGCTTCCACTTCACCCCCGGCAATGCCTACACCGTGGCAGACAACGGCAACCGCTCCTCGATTCACTGGGATTTGGTGCAAATCCAGCGCCCAGAGTACGGCGGCGGTGAAATCTGGTTTGACGATGTACTGATCCGCAAAGACGGACGGTTTGTCTTGCCGGAGCTGGAAGGTCTGAATCCGGAGAATTTGGTGTAAAACTTTTTTACACAGCAGAAGACTGCTCGCTTGAGGTGGCGAGCAGTCTTTCTTATTCTCTTTCTTCTCCGTTTCTTTTGGCTTTTTTCGGGCCTTTTGCTTTTTTGAGGCCTTTTTCTTTTTTGGGGTCTTTTTCCTTTTCGGGGGGTCCTTTGCCTTTTTTTAGCTTCTTTAGCTCTTTTAGCTTTATTGGCTCTTTTGACTCTTTTGGCCCTTGAGGCCCGCTAAGGCCACTTTTGCTTTATTCCTTCCCTTCCGTCTGAACCAGCTTGCTCCCTTGACTTACCTGCTCCTCCCCCGCGCTTGCCTCTGACACCGCACCGGGAAACATGCTTGCCAGCTTCTGATAGGTCGGCGGAAACTCTGCCTGGTAGCGAAGGTAGGTGGGAATCGGGTAGCGAATGCCGCCCCGGTTCGTACCCTCCAAGCCCTCGACCAGCTCCGCCGCGTCGCGGAAATGAAAGCTGAAAGCCATCTCGTGATCCTGTGTTTGCGCAAACAGCCTGTCGCCATAGCAAGGGACGATCACCTGCGGCTCTCCGGTCTGCAGCGGCTTGATCGCTATATCGGCGCAGTCGGCCCGGCTGGAAAACGTCGACGGGATCGATCCGCCCCGTTTGTACAGCATTCCCGCCACCAGACGCATGACTTGGGCGGAGTTTCCGTAAATGACGACCACGTCCGGGTCAAAAGGAGCACGCTCCAGCGGAAACGAGACGTAATACCCGCTCTCTTCCCGCGAAAGCTTGGGTACATCCTGCTCGCTTTTGGCGCCAGCCTCCAGAGAATCCGTGTACATGCCACAGGCGAGATGACCTTCGGAATAAAACGGAAGCTGCTCCTCATAGCCGAATGCCACCTGGGCGATCGGACAGGAGAGATCCGCGCCGTTCATGGCAATCGTCCAGCCGTAGCGACGGGAAAAGCTGACCGCCTGGCAGATGGTGATGAGATAGCCCAGATCCTGTGACGGGCGCTTTGCTTTTGCAGGCAGCTCGCTCTGGCTTTTGACAATTTTAATCCCCACCGGAAAAGTGTCAGGACGAATAAACGATTGGATGGCTTCACGCAATTGCTGTATGCTCATAACTTTTCCCCCCGGTCGCTTTTTTTGAATATTTCTGCAATGTTAGTCAAAAAACCTGTTTCTTCCCCACAAATTACGGGATGATGCCAAAACATATGCACATTACAGAATTGTAAGGTGAGGGAAAGGTAAATCGATTTATTGTCGGCTGTTTGTATAGTACCTTTGTTAGTAGAGAAAGTTTGACACTTGGTGGAGGAAACGAAAGAAATGAAGAAGTTGGGGATTGTCGTAATAAGTATCGTATTGTTGCTGCTGACCGGCTGCGGGCGCCAGTCCTCCCCTGAGCAGGTCCAGGGCCTTGGAAAGGCTGAGGCTGCCGCCATCGCCCAAGCGGCGGTGAAGAAATTCTTTCAAGCCGAAGTAGATATAGAGGACCGGGAAGTGACTTTGGAAGATCCCGACTCCTTGATTGACAGCGATACGCACCAGCCTATCTACCGAGGAGTGCCCGTCCATGCCGTTCTCAAGCGAAAGCCGCAGGACGGAGAAATCGCGGCCTTCCATGCGGTTATAGACCCAAAGACGAAGCAAATCCTTTCCCTTTCCATAGATCGAATGAACAAACAGACAACACAGACAACATCGCTGTCGACCGAAGAGCTGGAGCGGATCGCGGCTGATTACGTCCGCTCTCGGGCGCTTTTGAGCCCGCAAGCCGTGAAATTGGTGAAGTGTTCTCCCGTCAGCACGGGCGACCGAAAGCAGTACTTTTATTTTACAGACGATCAGTATACCGTGGCTGTCGGGGTTGATACAGAATCGCGGCAGATCGTAACCTTTACGTTTGACTGACGGCTCCCGGAGGGCCGTCAGTCGTTCACTTTCCAATAGCGATCCTATTTTTTTGAAATCCACGGCTCGATAAGCGCATTTACCACAAAGTCTCATCACCTCTCCTCTGCACTACGCATCCTGTACAGAAAAAAGGACGCGACTGCTCGCGCCCCCTCCCTTTTACTTTGTTTACCACGACGCGATGCAGCTGTCCGTCCGCATGTCGGTCCCGCCGATCAAGACGCCGTTTTCATCCCGCCAGATGATCTGGCCGCGGCCAAATCCGCCGAAGCCCGTCACCCGCTTGATGTCATGGCCCTTTTTCTTCAGCTCCTGTGCGATCTGTTCGGGAAAATGCTGCTCGACCTCCACCGTTCTTCCTTCCACCCAGCGCCATCGCGGAGCATCCAGGGCGGCCTGCGGATTCAAATGAAAGTCGACAGTGCTCATCACCACCTGCACGTGACCCTGCGGCTGCATGTATCCGCCCATGACCCCGAATGGTCCAACCGGTTTCCCGTCTTTGGTCAAAAAGCCAGGAATGATCGTATTGAACGATTTTTTCCCCGGCTCCAGCCGATTGTCGTGCGCGGGATCAAGCGAGAAGTTGTTCCCCCGGTTTTGCAGAGCAATTCCCGTACCCGGAACGACAATCCCTGATCCGAATCCCATGTAGTTGCTCTGGATAAACGAAACCATATTTCCCTCGCCATCCGCTGTCGCCAGGTAAACCGTACCGCTGGCAACCGGTTTGCCGGGTTCGGGTATTCCGGCATGCTCCCCGATCAGGCTGCGGCGGTACACTGCATACTCCTCGGCCAACAGGTCCTCCACCCTGACGCTCATCCTGTCCTCCTGCGTGATGTAGCGCAGTCCATCGGCAAAAGCCAGCTTGATCGCCTCAATTTGCTTGTGGCAGGTTTCGGCCGAATCCCTGGCGTCAAAATCGAAGCCCTTCAGCATATTCAGCGCCAAAAGCGCGACCAGCCCCTGACCGTTCGGCGGTATTTCCCACACATCGTAGCCTCTGTAGTTGACGCTGATCGGCTTGACCCACTCGGGCCGGTACGCAGCCAAGTCGGCCAGACGAAGATACCCGCCAGATTCGCGGGAAAAGGCGTCGATCCGCTCAGCCAATTCCCCGCTGTAGAAGCTTTCTCCCTCGGTCTCGGCAATCTTCCGAAGCGTCTTTGCGTGTCCGGGCGAGCGCCAGATTTCCCCTGCTTTCGGAGGACCTCCTGCGGGAGCAAACGTGGAAAACCAATGGGCGAATTCCGGGCCCGTACAGAGCTGCTTGAATTTGTGATAGGCCACTTCCCAAAAATGAGCGAGTGTCGGCGACAGCGGATAGCCTTGTTCCGCATAGTCGATTGCCGGCTTTAGCACGACTGCAAGCGGAAGCCTGCCGAATCTTCTGGAAAGCTCGACCCATGCTGCCGGCGCACCTGGTACTGTTACCGGAAGCCATCCGTACGTCGGCATTTTCTCATGCCCCTCCGCTTTTACGGCCTCGATGGAAATGCCGTTTGGCGCCGGGCCGCTTGCGTTTAAGCCGTGAAGCGTGCCTTTCGTCCAGACAAGCGCGTACGCGTCGCCGCCAATCCCGTTGGAGGTGGGCTCTACGACAGTCAGACAGGCGGCGGTGGCAATCGCGGCATCGATGGCATTTCCGCCTCGCTTCAGCATATCAAGTCCCGCCTGGGCCGCCAGCGGCTGCGAGGTTGCCACCATCCCGTTTCTGGCATAGGCTGTCATCCGGCGGGACGCATACGGGTATTCCATCGGGTCAAAGAATGTCATAAGACGTGCTCCTTTCAACTGGTCAGTTGATAAAGAAAAACCCGTACGCCATCGCGAGCAGAATAACCAGGGCGGGATGCAGCTTCCACTTTTCCAAGAGGAGAAAAGCGGCGACCGAAAGGATAGCGGTCTGCATCCACCCGATCCCTTCGACGGCTCCGAGCAGGAACTCGTAGGTCATGATCCCCAGCAGCACCGTCACGATCGGACGAACCGATTGCGTCATCGCCTTTACCTGGGGGGCATCGCGAAACAGGTTGAGAGCGCCGAGCAGCGCAATCATGGCGATAGCTGTCGGAGCTACGGTAGCGAGAAGGGCGACCGCCGCTCCGGGGACGCCTGCCACCTGGTAGCCGACATAGCCCGCCAGCTTGGTCGCGATCGGGCTGGGAAGCGCATTGGCGACGGCCAGCACCTCGCCGAACTCCTGCATCGTCATCCAGCCGTAGTGGTCGACGACTTCATTCTGAATCAGCGGGATGCTTGGCGGCCCGCCTCCGTACCCGAGGATGTTGGAGATGAAGAACGCCCAAAACAGTTGCAGGTAGATCATGCTTCTCCCTCTCCTTCCCCTCCGCTCCGCTGCTTGCGGACCGCCCAGGTGGCGTAGCCAAAGGAAAGGGTCAGGGCGATGCCCACCACGATCCCTGGATGCAGATCAAGAAACAGCAAAGCCACTACCGATAAAAGCAAAGCGGCAGCGGCTCCGCTCTTGTTCTTGCTCCCCTGCCAGCCCTTTTGCAGAAACTCCCAGGTCAGTACGGCCGTCATCACAGCAATGACTGGCTGGATCGCCTGAATCATGCCGTATATGCCCGGGGCGTCCTTCCACTGATAGATCACCTGCAGCAGCGCAATCATCGCCAGCACAGTGGGCAGCACCACCGCACAGTTGGCGACCAGCGCGCCCATCCAGCCTTTTACGCGGTAGCCGATATATGCGGCCAGCTTGGTTGCGATCGGGCCTGGAAGCGCGTTTGCCATCGCCAGGTTGTCGGTAAAATCCTCTTCGCTTACCCATTTGTATTTCTTCACGCATTCGGTATAAAACAAGGGGACCATCGTCGGTCCTCCTCCATAGCCAAAAATCCCGATTCGAAAAAAGGCAAGAAACAACTTCCAATAAATCATGCTGTCCTCCCTTTCTGTTTTCTGCCTTCCATTTCAACGAAGATATGTATGAGATGATTTCAATAATTTCAATTCATGAATGACATTCATGCGGACAATACCGGAAATCTTGTTCAGCCTGCCCAGTAAAAAGCCGGACAGCTCCTCGTAATCCCTGTGCAATACCTGGATCATGATCTGATATTCTCCCGAGGTCAGGACGATCTGCCGGACCTCGTCAATAGCCTGCAGCTCGGCTGCCGCTTCATCGAGCCTGCCTGCCTCGACTGCCAACTGGATCAACGATGACAGCGTCAGTCCCGCCTTGGCCGGATTCAGTACGCCGATCAGACTGAGCACTTCTTCCTCCTGCATCTGCTGTACCCGCATCCGAACTGTCTTCTCTGTCACCCCCAGTTCCTTGGCGATCTGGGTAAACGGCAGCCGCGCATTCCCCTGCAAAGCTTTGGCGATACCGTAATCCAAATCGTCCAACTCAAAATATCGTGAACCTTCCAAACTCGTTGACATGCTCCCCCTGCCTTTTTCTACTCGTTTTCGCTTGATCAGCGCCTATCACACGAAGATATGCGCCGGACAAGGACGATAATCAGATTTTTAGTTAGCATAATATGGAACCTGCCCAAGCGCAATATTTTCCCTAAAATTCTGATAAGCCCGCCTGCCTGAACAGACGAAAGCAGGCGCCGCATGCGGAGCCTCTCTCCGCTGCGACGCCTGCATATCGTAGCTCTTGGACGTTACTGCATGGACCGCTTCAGGTTGAACAAGTAGCGGTTGCGAATAATCCAGAAATAGACAAATTGTACGAGAACAAAGCTCGCCAGCACGATCGCCGTCGGCTTTACCACGGACGCGATCATCATCAGCTTCAGAAGGCTGTTTAGCGAGACAAACGCGACGGCACTGTGTACGATGGCCACGATGATCGGAACGAAGAACAGCAGCCCGATCTGCGTCGTCACGATGCGGGAAAGCTCCTTCTCGGAAAGGCCAATCTTTGTTATCGCGCCGTATTGTCTGCGGTCGCTCTCCAGATCAGTGTACAAACGGAAGTACAAGAAGCTTCCTGCCGCTACGAAAAACAGAACGCCGACAAACAATCCGATGAACAAGCTCGTGTTGGCCATTTGCTTCAACTCTTGATAGATCGGAGCGCGGGCTCCGAAGGAATACGCCCCGTCATGCTCCTCGGAAATTTCTGCTTCCAGCTTTTCACTCAGTTCTTTCGTCTCTTTCCATCTGTCCACTTGGTAGAAATAGTTGTGTTCAAAATTGCTCTCTTTTGCTTGGGCATAAACGCTGTCTGCCACAATCACCAACTGATTGCCGCTCAAGGATCTTATTACCGAAAACCCTTCGATACCTCTGGGCTTCAATTGTTGACCGGCGACTGTCAACGAGCCGTCTTCTGCACCGCTTACATCCTCGCCCGGCCAGCGTTGATAGTAGACAGCTTCTCCGTCGCCTACCTGCACCTCATCCGCGTCCGCGGCACGGGCCGCGCGATTGTACTCGGTGACCCCGACAATCGATACCCCTTGATGCTCTTCTTTGTTAACGGACAGGTACTTTGTTGTTACCTCCCATTTTTCAAACGGAAAGCCGGCGTCTTGCAGCGCTTTCTCAATCCTGGCCGTTGTCGCTTCCCGCTGTTTCGCGTCTGCGGTGGTCAGATATTCAAACGCATACGGATTCGTCCTCACGGTTGTCTCCGTGATCGAGGAGGCCAGGGCAGCCAGTGTCCCGATCGCGCAAAACGCCACGGTAGAGACGATACAGACGAGGAAAAACATGCGGGCGTTGTCTTTCATCCGATAAGCCAGGTCAGACAAGGTGACCAGGTTGGTCTTGCTCCAGTAAAAATGTCGGTTGCGCTTCATCAGCCTGATCAAAAATACGCTGAGCTGCGTGAACAGCAGATAGGTCCCGGCGATCGTCAGCGCGATGACTGGAAACATCAGGACCATCACAAACGCGCCTTTGGCCCAGATCGCCAGCGCATACGCCATCACGAGGAGAGCAGCTGCGAGCAGAGACAAGAAAACCGATGCTTTTGGTTCCTGCTTCGGACGCTGGCTTCCTTGCAAAAGCTCCAGCAGGTTGCTTCGTTTCAAAAACAGCACCGTAAAGACGGAGATCGCCACAAACAGGCACAAGAAGCAAACAATGGTCAGCACCATGGCGTCCAACGGAAGATAAAAGGGCAGCGGTTCCACATCGAGCAGGAACCCGGCAAATTGGAAAAACAGTTTACCCAGAACCATCCCGAGCCCGATTCCAAACACAATGGACAGCGATCCGATCATCATGTTTTCCATAAAGATCAGCCTGTTCCTCTGGCCTTGCGTCATGCCGTGCATCATTAAAATGCCGAACTCTTTTTCCCTTCTTTTCAAAAACGCTCCGACACAATAGAAGAGAAAGAAGAAGGCAAACAGAAAAATAATGTACTCCGCCGCCACCATCCCTTGGGCGACAAAGCGGTGAATCTCGCCGTTTTCAACGCCAGGATGGTAGATGAACATCGCGTAGATGAAAAAAATCATCACCGAAAACACACTGCTCAGAAAAAATGCGGCATAGGTTCGCTTGTTCCGGGAAACGTTGTTAAACGCGAATTGACGAAAGGTCATGCGTATTCCCTCCCAGAAGCGACAGCGCATCGATGATTTTCTGGAAGAATGCCTGTCTGCTTTCTCCGCGATACATCTCGTTGTGTAGCTGGCCGTCCTTGATAAAGATGACGCGGTGGCAATAGCTGGCCGCAAGCGGGTCATGCGTGACCATCATCATCGTCGTGCCGTCGTTTTTGTTGATCGTCTCCAATGTTTCCATCACGTTGCGGGATGCTTTGGAGTCTAGGTTGCCGGTCGGCTCGTCAGCCAGCAGGAGGGAGGGCGTATGAATAATCGCCCGGGCGATGGCTGTCCGCTGACGCTGGCCTCCCGATATTTCGTACGTCCGCTTTTCCAGAATGTCCACGATCCCGAGCTTTTCCGCGACGGTCTGAAGCTTTTCGTCCATTTCAGCGACGCTTTTGCCGTCGAGGGTCAGCGGCAGCACGATGTTTTCGCCAACTGTCAGCGTATCGAGCAGATTGAAGTCCTGAAAGACAAATCCCAGCTCTCTTCTGCGGAACAAGGCGAGCTGGTTCCGTTTCAATTCATGCGGATTGGTGCCATTGAGCAGCACCTCGCCCGACGTCGGGGAGTCAATCGTCGAAATCATGTTCAGAAGCGTGGTTTTCCCGCTTCCGGACGGACCCATGATGCCGACGAACTCCCCTTTTTTAATTGTAAAGTCGATGTCGGTCAACGCCCGATACGTGACCCTGCCGCCGTATATTTTGCTGAGGCGCTTTACATGCAGCATATCCATGTGCGCTTCTCCTTTCATTTCATGCCTGATCTTATAGATAGGTAGCATCCTTTACTGCTTACCACTATACGGAAAGCGCGCATGTTCATCCATCGAATTAGCTTTCATCCAGCTTACGTTCTTGTAAGGTTGGCACAACAGCCGAAAAGACGATGCGGACTTTTGTTCCCACACCAACCTCCGACTCCAGCTCTACGGAATGATGAAGGCGTCCGCAGATCTCCTTCACCAAGTAAAGCCCCATACCGGTCGACTCCGCGTACTTGCGGCCGTTTTCTCCGGTGAAGTACGGTTGATACACGCGCTGGATATCCTCCGGCGGAATGCCGATACCGCTGTCCTCTACCTCCAGGACTGCAAGCTGTCCCCTGGTATACGAGCGGATCGTCACCTTGCTGCCCTTTTTGTCCGAGTAGCGCACTGCATTCGTCAACAGCTGGTTTAGCACAAAGGAGAGCCATTTTTCATCCGACTCTACCACCAAGTGTTCATCTACAGCCAGCTCGGGATACACCTGATTGCGTATAAACAGCCGCTTGTTCTCCGACACAACGCTCTGCGCCAGCTTTCTGAGAGACACCGGCTCGATCAGGTAATCCTGCTCAAAACGGTCCAACCTGGCGCTGTACAGAACCGTCTCCAGCCCCCTTTTGATCCTGTCCACTTCTTCACGCACGCTTTCAATCCGCGGATCGTCATCGTCCTGCAGCAGGAGGTGAATGACAGAAATCGGGGTTTTCATCTGATGGACCCACTGCTGGATAAAGGTCGTATGGTCCCGCTGCTTGGTCTCATACGTATGGAGCTGCTCTTTGAAGAGCCGGTACTGGTTTTGGAACGTTTGATCCATCGCCTGTCCGAGCGGAGCATTGCCATGCGTCAGCGTCAGTTCCTCGAGGTTTCGAATTGGCGTGCTCAGCCGCTTGTATACGTACCGGTTGGCCAGATAGCGGATCACTAAAAAGCACCCGGCGAAAAAAACGCACAGGAAAATCGCATAGCTGATCAAAGAAGGATTCCAGTAGCCGTCCAGGCCGAAAATCAGGATCAAGAGGAAGAGCTGAATGAAAAACATCGCCAGAAATGCCCATTGGTCGCGCAAGAACAGCTTCATTCCGCATCCTCCCACGTGACCTTCAGGCGGTACCCGGAGCCGCGGACAGTTTCAATCGCCCCGTCCAGCCCCAGCTCCTTCAGCTTGCCGCGCACACGCGTGATGTAGACGTTGAGCGTATTTTCATCGACGAACTGCTCATCCCACAGCTTTTCCAACAGGCGCTCGCGGCTGACCACCCGGGGATATTGATTGAGCAGCGCCTCCAGAAGCAGTGCTTCCTTTTTGCTCAGCTCTACTTTTTCGTCCCCCATCATCAATTCCATCCGCTCCAAAAACAGCCGCAAGCCTGCTACCTCAACGGTTCGCTCCGTTTCCTGGGGAGCGTACATCCCGTAAGCGCGCCGCAGCTGACTGCGAATCTTCGCCAGTACGACATCGTAATCAAACGGCTTGGTAATGTAGTCGTCCGCTCCATTCTCCAATGCCATCACCTGATCCATCTTGCTTTCCCGCGCGGAAATGAACAGGATCGGACAGTTCGACACCTGGCGAATCTGGCGGCACCAGTAAAACCCGTCAAACTTGGGCAAATTGACATCCAGCAGGACCAAATCAGGCTGGCCCTGGGAAAATACATCCATCACCCGGTCAAAATGGTCCACGTTTATCGTTTGGTACCCGTATTTTTCCAACTGCCCTTGAAGCAGCTGGTTAATCTTCGGATCGTCTTCCACGATCATGATTGTCGACATTGATCATCCGCCTCACTTCCGTCATCTCTATTTTTACTATACCAAAAAAACGGGACAGATCCTGTGATCCATCCCGTTTTTTCTATGCTGCCTCCCGTTCTCTCATACACGAGACATCATTTTTTGCAGCTTTTTGATCCCGCGGAAATGCAGAATTTTTACTGACGCTTCCGTCTTTCCGAGAATCTCGGCAATTTCGTTCATCCTCAAATCGGCCAGGTACCGAAGGGAAATCACATTGCGCTGGTCGGCTGTCAGCGTCTTAACGTTTTTCCACAGGTCTTCATGAGACTCTTGGTTCAATACCCGTTCCTCCGGCAGCTTTTCGCTTGTGACCAGGCTGGAGAACACCTCTTGGTCCGCCGGATATTCCCGTTTTTTGCGAAGGTAGTCGATCAATGTATTGTGGGCGATCCGGAAAATCCATGCCCCGAAAGGATGGCGTCCGTCGTACTGGTCGAGCTTGGAGTACACCTTGACAAACACAGTCGTCGTCAAGTCCTCCACGTCCCAAACATTGCGGACGCGGTAGCGGAAATAGCGGTAAATTTTCGCCGAATATTCTTCATATATGTGCCCGTGGTCGGTTGACTCAAGTTTTCTCACAGTATTCATGGTCCTTGCTCCCGTATGTTCGTTTTTTCCTGTATGAAGGTTCGTATGAATTGTCTTTATTGTAAAAGGCCCGGGAGATTGGAACCATCGAGTTACATTTCATCTTCCTTACAGTTTTGTAAGGTGGGAGCTGCGTTGAAGGCCGGAGAGTTATTCCACTTCACAAACTGGGATTCTCCTTGGACACTCGCTTGCATGGGGCTTAAAGAAATCACTGTTAAGCTGAGGAAGCTTAAAAACGCAAACGTGAAATCTGTGTGAATGACAAAAAGCGACATTCTTTTATGATGCAAATATGTTAATTTATTTTTGTAAAATATTTGAAAGGATGCTACTAATGAGAAATAACTTTTTGAAAGCATCGTTACTCTCTTTACTAGCAGTGGGCCTTTCCGCAAGCTCCTTGTTTAGCAGTACACCGATTCTAGCCAAAGATACCCCCTCAACATTTGAGGATCTCCCACAATTCGCAACGAAACAAAGCGTAAATATTATGCTTTACGATGAAGACGGAAAAATCGAAAAAGAGTTTCATGCCGATGGGCTTGAAGTGACTTATCATTATCAAAACGGGATCATGACTGAATCCGTGGATAACAAAGGGAGAACACAAAGATACAAAAAGCGGGACAACTTCGTCGAAATAACCGAGTATGAAAACGGAAAGGAACTTTTTACTCATAGTCTTTCTCAGAGCGATTATAATTTTCCGGAATTTACAACCCTCGATCACGAAGACCGTGAGAAAGAAAAATTGGACAACCAGATCAATCTGGAAAACAAACCAAACGATGAAGACTCCTTACATATCGAAAGTAAAACCACCTACGAAGATTATTTTGTGAATGGAGTCCTTATGAACAACCTAGTTCCTGGTTCTTGCCCCTGCTCATCAGGTGCATCAGACAAATTTATCAACCATAACTCTATGACAGAAAGGGAGATTCAGTCGTTTTTTGAAGAGAAGGGTTCCATTTTGAAGGATCCTGTGCAAATTTGGAGGAAAGATTCCAACGGAAAAGTTTATAATACCAACAAAACCATCCTTCCATCCAAAGCTATCTACGACGCTGCGCAAACACACAGAATGAATCCGAAAGTGGTTATTGTCACCCTCCAAAAAGAGCAAAGCCTTGTTTCCGCAAAGCCCGGAAGCGAACCATACTCGTCTCGCCGTTTTTACTACGCGATGGGGTACGGTGCCACGGATGGTGGAGATTTGAAGGGAACCAGCGGTTTTGATATTCAGATCGATAAAGGAACAAAACTGTTTAAGGATTTGTGGTATCAATCTCCAGGCGGTAGTTACCCCGTTCTGTTTGAAAACATCAATTACGGAAGCACCAAAACCTCCAATGGTGTCACTTATAAAAACTACATCTGGGTTAAAAATTATGGAACATGGGCTCTCTATAAATACACGCCTCATACCCTGGATATTAAGCAACTTCCAAATATTAAAGGAGGAAACTATTTGTTCCAGAGTCTCTTCAAATCATATTGGGGAGCAGACTGGGATTGAGTTAATAAGGCATGCCCTTCGCTATAAGCGAGGGGTGTTTTCAATATGAGGGAGGTAATATCTGTGAAAAGTAAGCTCTTGCTAATTTTCATATTCGTACTGTTCCTATCGGGCTGCACTTCCCAAGAAACTACACCAAATAATGCCCCACAAGAGACACCCGCCCAATCCTTGGCAAGTCAATTTCCGGGGACAAACTTACACGCCATACAGGAGCATATTTACAATTCAGACTCTATAAAAGCCCAGCCGGAGTTAGCCGCGATATGGTTTGAAGAAAATGAGAAAAAAAGTATGCTCCAATGGTTGGAAACAGCCACAGAAATTACTACTCTTACTCAAAAGATTAAGAAGATTGGATGGTATGACTTCGAATATCAAATTGGCAAACAGGTAGTAGATAGAAAATACCTAGCATACGTTCAAGATGAGAATGGCCGATTCTATGTCAAGCCCTTTGAAGTAGTGAAGGAGTTGAATCTGGAGGAATTTACAGAAGAGTCTATTGAGCCGATTTTACAGATACTAGGCAAAGATAACTGGTTTGTTGTAGAAGAGGCACCCTTTTAGAACAATACAGATTAGTGCCTGCAACCAATTTTTTGAGCTGTCATAGCAACGCCAGAATGGGGTCTGTCAAGATTTTTGTGTAAACTCAATCAACCGATATATGAACAGGTTTCATCCCCCTAATTGGGACATCTTTTTCGGAGCCAATAGAGTCAAGGGCGTGAGGCGAAGCGAACCCTTGACGCGTTGGTGGAGAAAAAGATAATCCCTTCGGGGATGAAGCCTTTCATTTGTTAACGGATGTACGGCTGTACCCGATCTTCAAAGAAAACGGATAGCTGTAAGAGAATCTGGCCCCAGTTCTGAACTCGTCCCGTCCACTTTCGTAGAACATCCATGGTTACGAGATATAACATCTTCAAAAGGGCATCATCTGTGGGAAACATGGCTTTTCCTTTTGTCACCTTTCGAAGCTGTCGATGATAACTCTCGATCACGTTAGTTGTATAAATCAGCTTTCGAATCTCTGGAGGATATTTAAAGAAAGTGGCAATCTCGTCCCAGTTATTCCGCCAGGAACGAACCATCAAGGGATATCTACTGCCCCAGGTTTGTTCAAACTGATCGAGTTCTTCCAACGCGGCTTGCTCCGTTGGAGCCTTGTAGATAGGTTTTAGCTCGGACGTGATCTTTTTGAGATCCTTATAGGAAACATACTTGATGGAATTTCGGATTTGATGGATAACACATTTCTGAATCTCCGTCTTCGGATAACATGCAGAGATGGCTTCTGTAAAGCCACGAAGATTATCGACGCTTGTAATGAGAATATCCTGGACTCCACGATTTTTCAGTTCGTTGAGGACATGCAGCCAGAATTTTGCCGATTCATTCTCCCCAATCCAGATCCCAAGCACATCTTTATGACCGTCAAGGTCAATACCAATGACCATATAGGCGGCTTTATTGACGATAGCTCCGTCCTGTTTTACCTTAAAGTGAATGGCGTCAAGGAAAACAACAGCATAAACCGCTTGCAAGGGGCGATTTTGCCACTCTTTGATCATCGGTACAATCTTATTCGTTACATTTGATATGAGCGTTGGTGAGACTTCGATGCCATAGAGCTGCTGCAGATGGTCTTGGATATCGCGTGTGGATACGCCTTTGGCATAGAGAGCAAGAATTTGATCTTCGATCCCTGTAACATTGGATTGATGTTTCTTTACAATGTTTGGTTCAAAATCACCCTCTCGATCTCGAGGGACTTGGATGTCGACATCCCCGTACTCAGAACGGACGGTTTTCTTGCTATACCCATTGCGACTGTTGGTTGTCCGCTTGTTTTTCATGTCATGCTTGGCGTATCCAAGAGAGGACTCGATTTCAGCTTCCAGCATTTCTTGGATTGTGTCTGCGAATAGATCCTTTAACGCTGACTGTACGTCGTCCACTGACTTCATGTTTTTCTCTTTGATCCACTGCTTGATCTGCTCTTTTGACATCATAAAAATCTCCCAACCTTTCTACTCCTAATTGTAGTTTAGAGGTTGAGAGTTTACACAAAATATTTTACAGACTCCCAGAATGTAAAGCAAAGGAGGTGTCCCTTGGTACCAAAGACACCTCCAACAATTGCAAAGCATACTGGTATTAACGTCAACATTACCCCCGACATTTGCCGGGGGTGTTTATATTTTTCTTTTATTCCTTCACATTGCCTTAAGACAACCTTCTCAAAGCTTGAGCCACTCCGCAAAATACGTCTCCGTCACCGGAAAATACGCTGTGGCGAACCGGACAAACTCCTTTGTATCCACCTCTTGGTAGGAATACCGCTCGCAGTAGGCCTTCAGAAAACGCCAGCCGTCCTCTGCAGTGCCATAGGTGGAGATCAGCTCCCATAGACGCAGGGGCGGCACGGAGTAGAAATAAGCATAGGTTTCGCCCTCGTATTGGTCGAGCGGCAAATTTGACGGTTTGTCAATGGCAGTTCGGGCGGCCTGTTTCATAGCGGCAAACACTTCCTCCTCCGATTGCTTCCTGTAGTCGAGGAAAAACATCGCGGAAGCCAGCTCGGTCAAGCCTTCATCCAGCCATCTGTCATGATAGGCGTCATTGGCGATCATGCCGTAGAACCACTGGTGCCCGATCTCGTGGACGACGGTATGCTCCAGCGACGAGCCGGTCTTGTTCGCGGCTACCGCGACCACTCCGGGATACTCCATATCCACCCTGCCATCGAGCAGAATGTCCAGCTGCTTGTGCGGGTACTTGCCGATTTTCTCTGAGAAAAACGGAACCGCTTCCGCCGCTGTCCGCAGGGCTTCCTCCATTTTCTGCCGATTTGCCTCCTCGCCGATGACGCGTATCTGTACGCCATCCACCGTTTCCGAAATGGACGTGACATCTTTGACCACGGCCGCAAATGCTTCCCGGACGCGTGAAATGGCAACCTCGCCGCTTTGCCGCGCTTCCGCCGGGTCTTCGTCCGAGGAGCTGACGAACTGATAGCCGGGCGGCAGATCGTAGGAAACGGTGAAGTCGGAGTAGCCTGTATGATAAGACTCCCCGTTGATCCGGTACTCTTGCTTGTTCCAGCCATTGCGGTACGTGGCGAGCATCGGATAAGCCTGGGCCAGAAAATAGCGCTGCCCCATTTTGTCGAAGCGCAGTCCTTCTTCCGGCACAGTAAACGAGTACGATACGTGCACCGTCCTGACTTCGCCCGGAGCCATTTTCTTATCCAGCGGGATCGCCAGTGTATCGGAGGAAAGCTGGTATGCCGCCTGCTTTTGATCCAGCTCGACCTTGTCAATGTTCACATCGGCAGTGCCCTTCACCGCTTCAGGCTTGTTTTGTTTCGTAAAAACGTTGGGGATAAAGTAAAACACCAGCTGATCCCAGTTATCTTTGGAAAGGTTCTCCACCCGTATGTCCGCTTTCGCCGCAAACCTTCCTGATTTGTCCATGCGGAAAAACAATTGGTAGCTGGCCTTGCTGCCCTCCGGTACGGGCTCGGGAGCAAAGCCGGTCAGGTCGCCAGCTGCTTTCTCCTGCTTAGGCGGCGTCCCCGTTCCCTCTTTCCCCTGATTGGACCCTCCCTGTGCCGGGTCTGGATTTGCAGATGGCACTGGCTGTTCACCGGGTGCTTGCCCGGGTGCGGCCCCTTGCTCAGTCGAAGACGCTTGCCACAGCCGAACCGCGCTGATCGTCGCCCCGGCCACACAGCCGATGAGGAGCACTGCCATCATGGCGCGCAGCACACGCTCTGTCCGCCTGCGGTTTTTCTGAGAACCGCGCAGCCCTTCTGCCGGGCGGAACCGCACGGCCATGACGGCTGGGAATATCGCCCCGAGCAACCCTACGAGGACGGGAATCAGCCCGGCACTGAGCAAGAGCCACATGTCTTCCGCCGGAAACTGACGGTACAGCATAGCGATCACGAGCACTCCCAGCCCGATCCCGCCGATAGCAGCCAATAGCCCGCAGAGCAGCCCTTCCGATAGAATCAGGCGGAATATTGCTCCATTGCGCCAGCCCATCGCTTTGAGCAGCAGCAGCTCCGCTTTTCGATCCATGACGTTCTGCCAAATGATTTCCGCTGTCGTCAACACGGCGATCACCAGCGCGAGCACCATCGCCACGTAATGCTCCTGCCCGATCTCCACTGCCACATATTGCCCGAGCCATGACGTATACATCATCCCTTGCAGGCGGAAAGTGACGAAGCCGAAAAACACCAAAAGACCGGTCGGCACCGCGATGGCAAACACGGAAAGGAGGCTGCGGCGAAAGCGAAGCAGCAATTGGCCAAGCGCCAGCGAGAAGCTGCTTTGCACCCGAATCAGGCGGCGTGAACCCGGCTTTAGCTCTCCCGTCCGCATGAGCACCAACGGGGATACCCTGCTCACGAAAAAAGCAGCCGGAATTGCGGCCAGTACGTAAATAACGATCCCGAACAAACCGATGCCGATCACACGCCCTAATGGAACGTTTGCTCCCTGCTGCAGAACAATCATCCCGACAATGGCCCAACTGATGAGAGTCACAATGCCTCCCAAGAGGCAAGCCTCCAGAAACAGGATTCCTGCCACGTGCCCGGGACGCCACCCGACTGCCAGCCACAGTCCGAATTCGTTGGTACGGGCGTACAGCGTCACCAGGTTGGTCGCAAAAACGTAGGTGACAGCCATCAGCATGACAATGCCCATGATGCCGGAGAAGCCAAGCGAAACCTCGCGAAAGAGCGTAAACACGCTGCCCAGCTTCACAAAAAATTGCTCGATCCAGCCCATTGCCGGATAGCTGCCGTTGGCGGGAACATGCACAAGGACAGGCTGCGGCGAGGAACCAAGCGTAATGTCGGCGATCAGCCCGGTTCGCTGCTCAATCTCCCTGGCCACTTCCTCCAGCTTTTGCTGGCTGGCTTCGCTGACACCCTCCACTCCCTTTACCTTGATCCGAATCGATGCGATCGGCTTGTCTCCCATCAGCTGTGCCGCTGCATCAATGGTCGTGAGCATCAGGGGCGGATTGGTGAGCAAACCAAACGGGTTGAGCGAAGGACGAACGGAAACAGGCGGATTCACCGGCCTTCCGTCTTTGTCAAGGACCAGGCGAGCCTCCGCAGGCCGATACGTTTCCATCGGCAGCTCGTCAATCGGATCTTTGGAAATGGCCAGCTTCTCCGGGTCGTAAAAGCCTACCCAATACGGCTCGATCAGGTGGCTCCAGTTCCAATTGTCCACGAACCGGAAAGGGCGAAAGGAATAGCGGAAATCGTCCGGCATGTACCCGTAAAACTCTTGTATGTCCTTGGGAATCTCCGGCTTGACAGCTTTTACGCCATAAGCGTAGTTCCAGCGCTCCGGATAGGGACTGGCTGTCTTTTCAAATGCAAGCGGGCCCGGCTTATCATTTAGCGTGTTGCTCATGTAGGCCCAGCGATTGTTATTTTGATAGCGGAGAAACGGTTTTCCCGTTTGGATGTCAACTCCCGAAAGACTTGCGAACAGCAGTGCATGGGCTTCTTTAGAACCGAAGGCGTATTCGATCGGCTCTCCTTCCGTCTCTAACTGATCCAGATACGACGCGCCGCCCTTGCTCGCGACCTCCTTCATGGTCTGGTCGGCCTCTTCCCTGGTGGAAAACGGCAGCTTCAATCGTTCATATCTGCTCACAAAACTGAAATCGGCGTCTATCCGGTTGCTCATCAAAATAGGGAGCTTGGTCACCTTCTGCCCTTCCCCGGCATCGTCCGTCTCCGCTTTGTCTTTCTCTGTGAAATAGCGGCTTTCCCCGATTGGCATGACAGCCTGGTCTAATCCGACCAAACGCGCTTCTTCCACGGGATCAATGCCCACCAGAAGTTGATTGAAAAATCCCCAGAGATCGAGGATCCATGACTCTACACCATAAAGTCGGCGTGTTTCTTCTTCGTCACCGGGCATACTCCAAAGTCCATTTGTATAATATCGGGTACGTTCAACTGAAGGAATGACATGCACTCCGTCGTTACTGTAGGTTACCATAACGTGGCGATAAATCCCCGGCTCTTTTGGCTTTTCAATTACTTTTCCATACGTAAATGTGGTCCCCGAATAGCCAATCGGCGCAAGCGGAGCGGCAACCTCCACGTCCGGCAAACTCTTGATCCAGGCGTAGTCGTCAAGACTGATCCCCCCGTACAACCCGTTCAAATAATTCGGCTCCAGCAGTTGGTCCTGTTCCGTCACGCTGCGTGTCCCTTCCGGCCGAACCACGATATGGTACGCGGCCTTCCAGCGCTTTTGCAAAATTTCCTGGGTTGTCCCGTTGTTGCTCTCGGTGACGCCCACAAAATAGCTGAGCGTCGAGCTGATGATGAGCATGCCGACGAGCAGCAAAAGAAAGCGCTCCGGGTGGCGCCACCAGTTTTTCCATATATAACGAATCATGAGCTCACCTCATCGTGTCGGCTATCATACTGCCATCCCGCATTTCGATCCTCCGGTCGGTCCGGCCAGCCAAATGCTCGTCATGGGTGACAAAGACAATCCCGCTTCCATGCTCCTGCTGATATTTTCGCAACAGTTGAAAGACCATCTCCCCGTTGTTCGAATCGAGATTGCCTGTCGGTTCGTCGGCAAGCAGCCATTTCGGCCGATTGACCAAAGCCCGGGCGATTGCCACACGCTGCTGCTCGCCACCGGACAATTGAGAGGGCAAGGCATTCTGTTTATGCGATAGGCCCACCCAATCAAGCAGCTCCTGTGCCCTGCCCTTTTTGTCGTAGCCGACTTTTCGCGGAAACAAGGGGGACATGACATTCTCCAAAGCCGTTAGCGTCGGGAGCAGATGAAAGTGCTGGAATATAAAGCCGATCTGGGCAAAACGAAAGTCGGCCAGCGCATTTCCTCTCAGCTTGCTGACATCCACATCGTCGTAGAAAATAGTCCCTGCAGTAGGCACGTCGAGCGTTCCGATCAGTTGCAGCAAGGTGGATTTTCCGGAGCCTGACGGACCGACGATGGCCGTAAACTCTTTATGATGCAGGGTAAGATTTACATCGCGGAGCGCGGTGGTTGCTACTCCGTCACCGCTATAGGTTTTGGCAAGGTTTTTGATTTGGATGGTCATGGTCATGGCGTCACACTCCTCTGCTTTTTCATCTGTAGCTTTCAGGCCGCATTTTCCGGAAAGCCGATGCGGTTTTATCGTGCGGATTGCTCTTCATCGGGTCATTGCGGTAAGCAAAGGTACTGCTCACATACGGAACCTGTTTTCCATCTGTTTCATTTCCATGTAATAGCAGAGTAGTCCAATCCCCAGAAATTGTAAATACCTTATTCGTCCTGCTCTTGTGGCAGAAATGGTGAACGCTCCCGAGAACAGTCGGGAGCGCCTCTTATGTATGGAAGGTTGATCCACCTGGTTTCCTTTGATCCATGCAACAGCCGGATAAGTCCGCGACCGTTCTTCCTAACCCACTTTAACGACTGGCATATTGAACATGGATTCGATATCCCGATAGTCTTTCACTTGCTTGATGTCACGGATCATTCTGTTTTCACCGACCAAAATAGCAGTCGGAACGGTATGAATCTGGTATTTCTGCATGATCTCATCTGAACGGATGAGATGAATACCCTCCGGAATCTCCATGCCCTTTTCATAGTAGATCGGGTTTGCGACCACAATAATCCTCACATGCGGGTACTGGTTTCTCACATGCTGCAGCTCCGATATGACAGCCTTGCAGGTCCCGCAATGATCGTTGGTAAAAAGCAGCAATGTTTGTTCTGCCTGTTGATCATTCAGTTCGACGATGTCTCCCTGCTGATTTTTTCCCGAAAGAACGGCGCTGAACCGCCAATGGATAAGGACGCCATTTCCACCTGTTTGTCGCTGATTCGAAACCGGTTTAAAAATTGAACGACCAACCGAATAAAGAAAAGCAAGATGATGGATTGAACAAACACAACAACCCACAGCAATACATTCGAGATCGCCAGACTATTCATTTTGATCCCCCTTCTCTGCTTACTGCCTCCGCAAAAAGAGCCGAACCTTGGCATATATTTCCCAAACCCCGTTGATCATCGCAAGAAACAACAAGGCCACCCACGCCATCAGCACATTTTGGATAACGGAGAGGTTGAATAACCGGCTAACCTCGCCTATCCACAAGCTTTCGATGCTGCCCCATTGGGACGGTGAAAAAAACACCCACCCTGCCAGCAGCATCAACAGCAGATTGCGAACAACCAAAAGCCACGAAATGCGATGATTGCCAGCCACACCGCCGCAGCCGCATGAAATCTCTCTTCGTCCGCGAAACAAATTCAGGGCAATCGCAAACGAATAGAGGATCAGCAACAGAACGGCAAGAGAAGCGCCAAACGTTTGGAACAACCCCAAAAACAGCAATACCCCCGCCAAAAGCTCTACCGCTGTCTCCGCACGAACGAATAAATGGATGGAAGAGGCGGGAAGAATGCGATACTCTTTCACGATCACGCTATGCTCCTGCATGTTTTTCCACTTGCTCATGCCTGTACTTAAAAAAAGCGTGCCAAGAAACACTCGCAACACAAATGTCAGCTCGTCCACCCGACTGCCTCCCTTTCCCCTTCCCTTTCCGATGAGAACCATTGCGCCTGCATCTGGTACATCTGGTAATACTCCTGTCCAAGCGCCATCAATTCCTCGTGGGTGCCCATTTCGACGATTTTCCCTTCCTTCATGACGATGATTCGGTCTGCCATCCTCGAGGCGGCCATCCGGTGGGAAATAAAAATCGCGATTTTGTTTTCCGTAAGCAGCTTGAACTTGCTGAAAATATCCATTTCCGCGATCGGGTCCAGCGCCGCTGTCGGTTCGTCCAGAATGACTACTTGACTGTCACGAAAAAGCGCCCGCGACAGCGCCACCTTCTGCCATTGCCCGCCGGAGAGGTCTTCCCCGTCGGCGAGCAGCCTGCCCAAGTAAGTCTCATACCCTTCCGGAAGCTTGCGAATGAAGGCGTCCGCCCCGCTCAGCTCTGCAACTTTTCGGATGCGGTCCAGATCATCTATCCCCGCGATGTTGCCAATCGCGATATTTTCGCGAACCGACAGATCATAGCGAATAAAATCCTGGAAAATTACAGTGATATTTTTATGCAGCTCATTTTCGTCGATGTCCGCAATGCTTCTGCCATCGATTTTGATTTGCCCGCTCGTAGGAGGATAAAGCCCCATCAGGCACTTTACCAACGTGGTTTTCCCCGAGCCATTCTGACCGACAATCGCAATTTTTTCATGCGGGTGGATATGAAAGGAAATGTCGGAAAGAACCTCTTTATCACCCTGTACATAGCGAAAGGAGACCTGATCGAATGCGATCCCCTGTCGGATTGTGGACGGAAAAGGCTCGTTTCCGGCAGCAATCAGGATTCTCTCATCCTCGCGCTCAAAAAATTGATAGAAGTCCTTGATAAACAGCTTTTCTTCATATAGTTTGGCAAACAGCATGGAAATTCTCGTGAACGTTTCCTGCGCCCCCTGGACCGCCTGTATGATTGCGACGAATTCGCCAATGTTCATTTTTGCTGTCCGGGCCAGCCATATGACCGAGACAGCGATTCCCATGTAAAAGAAAGCGGAAAACGCCTCCAAGCCCACTTCGGAGCCCTGCTGCTTCTTTTCCAGGCGAAGCGTTTCTCCCGTGTTCTGCATAAATTTTTCCGCCCATCTCTCGCGAAAAAAAGAAGCCAGGCCGAACAATCTGATTTCCTTTGCCGACTTGCGATCCTGCAACAGATACTTGTAGTAATCTGCCGCACGGGCTACCGGGCTTTGCTTGAGATGCAGGCGATATCTCCTCTGGCCGAACTTCGCCTGGATATAAAAGATAGGGATCGTAGCCACCAGACTCAGGATCACCAGGCGCCAATCGATCACAATCAAAAAAAGCGCGTAGGAAAACAAGCTGATGCCGGCTTGCAACATATCAATGACACTTCGCACCGGAGATAAAAATCTGGCTCCCCCGCCCGAGATGCGCTGCAGATGATCATGGTAGTCGGGCAGGTCAAAATACATGACCGGAACAGACGAGGTTTTGTCCAAAATCATCTGCTGCACGTCGAAATCCAACGTGCATTCCATTTTCTTATCCAGGTATTCCCGAATATTTTTAACTGCTGATGATAGAATACTCAGCATGAATTGTCCAACCAACAACAAGAGCAAAAGTGCGTATTCCTTCGTGCTGCTTTGAATAAACCGTGTGACCTCGTTGATCAGTTCCTTTGACACCCATAAGGTGAGAAACGGGAAACAACCGGTTACGACGCTCAGTGTGACAGATAGGAAGAGCCACCACTTTCCTTTTTGCCACACGTACCGTAATGCCTTGGCAAGATATTTATTGTCCATCTTTTCCACCTGTCTCAAGGCTGACGCGAATTTGTTCGACATCCTTCACCAAAAAATGAACCAGCAGAAACTCGCGCTGTATAACCCCTTTTGGATCGATGACAAAGAAAGTGGGAAACCTCGTGATGCCCAATCTTTTTAGAACCGCTTCCTTGACCGGAACAATCTCGGCCCATTTGCTATAGTCGGCCCGGAATTTTTCAAAGTAATCAGCCTGATCTGCTTCCGCCAGGCAGACAAACGGAATTTGCAGACTCCGATTCTCTTTCAAAAATTCAGCCAACGCCTCATGACAAGGATGGCAGGTAGGCGATGAAACCAAAAGGACCGCGTACGTATCTTTTACGACATCAGGCAGTTCAATCGCATCATGGATCGGCATGCCTACAGAGTGATTCACGGATTTCGTTTGCTGTGCAGGTTCCGGAAGGTAGGAAATCTCCAGCTTCAATCTTTTTACATAGTTCAAGATATTCAGCGATAAAAGAGTCCATCCCAAGGCTAAACCTATATACGCAGCGATCATGTCTACCCCCAAAAGAATGGCTGTTGCCACTTGCCAATGATGAAAAGGAGGCCACATCTGAAGGCTCTCCTTTTCATCAGCAATGCAACTTATGAAATTTCCCTATGAAAGCAAATCTGTCAACTCTTGCTCATCCAATCAAATCTAGCAGCATCTTACCTTTGACTCCGAACACCGTTCGCCATTTCTGGTGTCGTATGTGTACTTGATGTAGGTTTTGTTTCCCGTAGTTTGGCAACCGGACCAAGTGACATACTCGCAAACATACTTCGGGCCAGCAATGAAGCCGGAGTCAGCGCAAGGCACGTACATTGGCGACACGCCAAACAGATTGGAAATTTTTTGGAACATGATGATTCACCTCCCTGATTTTTATACTAGTACAAAAATACTGAATTGTAAATAAATTGAATCTATTCATCTATTTACAATTTCTATCATTTTTCGACATATCCTTGCTAGATTTTAATCATCCCACCATGTACGGGATGAAATCCTTTTGCCAGAGAACGTTTAAAACATGAAAAACACCCCTTAACGCAGCAGTGGCTTACTGGTTACCCAATGGCTGCTGATCAGGAGTGTCTTTATCCTTCTTCTTTATTATGTCAGGTCTTCAAATCACTTTGTTCTTTTTCAAATCAAGCCTAACCGCTGGAAAATCGTATCCACATGCTTCAAATGGTAGCGGTAATCGAAACAATCATCCAGCTCTTCCTTGCTCAGCGTCGAGGTCACGGTCTCGTCCTCCTCCAAAATCGCTCGGAAGGAACGCTGCTCTTCCCATGCCTGCATCGCCCGCGGCTGTACGGTGTCGTAAGCCTGTTCGCGGCTCATGCCCTTTTCGATCAGCTTCAGCATTACTTGCTGCGAGTAGATCAGGCCAAATGTGCGGTCCATGTTGCGCTTCATGTTTTCCGGGAATACAGTCAGGTTTTTCACGATGTTCATGAAGCGGCGCAGCATGTAGTTCAGAAGTTGTGTTGCATCCGGCAAAATGACGCGCTCGACCGACGAATGGGAGATGTCGCGCTCATGCCAGAGCGGAACGTTCTCGTAGGCGGAGAGCATATGTCCGCGAATCACGCGGGCCAGACCGGAGATGTTCTCGCAGCCGATCGGGTTGCGCTTGTGCGGCATCGCGGAAGAGCCTTTTTGGCCCTTGGCGAAAGCCTCCTCCACCTCGCGCATCTCGCTTTTTTGCAAACCGCGAATCTCGGTGGCAAACTTGTCCAGCGAGGTAGCGATCAAAGCCAGTGTCGCCATGTATTCGGCATGACGGTCGCGCTGCAGGGTCTGGGTGGAGATTGGCGCCGGTTCCAGGCCAAGCTGCTCGCATACGTACTTCTCGACGAACGGGTCGATGTTGGCGTAGGTGCCGACAGCGCCGGAGATTTTGCCGTACGCGATTTCTTTTTTCGCCGAGCGGAAACGGGCGAGGTTCCGCTTCATTTCCTCGTGCCAGAGCGCCAGCTTCAGCCCGAACGTAGTCGGCTCCGCGTGGACGCCGTGGGTGCGGCCCATCATGACGGTATCCTTGTGCTCCCGGGCCTTGTCTGCCAAAATCTGAATGAAGTCCTCCAGGTCCTTTTCCAGAATCTCGTTTGCCTGGCGAATCAGATAGGAGAGTGCCGTATCGACGACATCGGTAGAGGTCAGGCCGTAGTGGACCCATTTTTTCTCCTCGCCCAGCGTCTCCGACACCGCACGGGTAAAGGCCACCACGTCGTGACGGGTTTCTTCCTCGATTTCATAAATACGCTTGATGTCAAAGCCGGCGTTTTCACGCAGCTTTTTCACGTCTTCGGCGGGGATGACGCCCAGCTTGGACCACGCTTCGCAAGCGAGAATCTCTACTTCCAGCCATGCCTTGAATTTGTTTTCCTCTGTCCAGATGGCACGCATCTCCGGTCTTGAATAACGTTCGATCATTGTTGTCCCTCCGCTTTATTCGTCCATATTTCCAGCCGTTCGATTTCTGCCAGCGCCTCTTCCACTGTGGGCGCCAGTACGTTGATATGGCCCATTTTCCGCTTGGGCTTGCTGTCCGCTTTGCCGTACAGATGCAGCTTGGCGGTACGGGGCAGGCGTTCGATCCGCTCCAGCACAGGCTCCAGGTGCTCTCCCAGTATATTGGCCATGACCACCGGTGACAAGAGCTCCGTCGATCCCAGCGGCAGATTGCAGACGGCCCGCACATGCTGCTCGAATTGCGATGTGACGCAGGCGTCCATCGTATAGTGTCCGGAATTATGCGGGCGAGGCGCCAGTTCATTTACATAGAGTTCCCCGTTTGCTGAAAGAAACATCTCGACGGCGATCAGTCCGACCACGTCGAGCTTTTCCGCGATGGTGCGGGCGATCTCTTCAGCCCGTACGCGCACCTCTTCGGGAACGCGGGCCGGTACGATGGAGAGGTGCAGAATATTGTCCACATGCACGTTTTCCGCCGCCGGGAATACAGCCAGCTCGCCGGATGGATTGCGGGCGGCGATGACGGACAGCTCCATGACAAAGGGGACGAATTTTTCCACGATCAGCTCTGTCCCTGCTTTGGAAAGCGTTTCGTACGCTGTGTCAATCTCGTCCATGGACCGCAATACCCACTGTCCTTTCCCGTCGTATCCGCCGGTTGCCGTCTTCATCACCGCTGGCAAGCCCAGTTCCCCTACGGCCTGCCGCAGGCTGTCTGCGCTGTCGACGACGCGAAACGGCGCGACCGGGATGCCCAGATCGCGGATCGCTGTCTTCTCGCGAATGCGATGCTGCGTAATGCGCAGCAGGCGGCTTCCCTGTGGCACATAGGAACGGGATTCCAGCACCTCGGCCACCTGCGCGTCCACGTTTTCAAATTCGTAGCTGATGACATCGCTCGCCTGGGCAAGCTCCAAAGCCGCCTCCACATCGTCGTAGCGGGCGACAATTTGTCTGTCTGCGGTCTGTCCGCACGGCGCATCCTCCGTCGGGTCCAGCGTAACGAATCGATAGCCCATGGCTCGTCCAGCAAGTGCGATCATGCGTCCCAATTGACCTCCGCCCAAAATGCCAATGGTCGCTCCGGGCTTTATCGGATTGTTCTGTTTCGGTAGTGTCTCGGTTCGTTTCATCATGCCAGATCACTATCCCCCAATACCTTGTCGCGCACGGCCTCTCTTCTGGCCACGAAGCGCTCCTGAATTTCGGGGTACTTGATCCCGAGAATTTGCGCGGCCAGCAGTCCCGCGTTGACTGCACCGGCTTTGCCGATGGCAACGGTAGCCACTGGTACACCGCCCGGCATCTGGACGATCGAGAGCAGAGAATCTAGTCCGTTCAAGGTAGACGATTTGACCGGAACGCCGATGACAGGGAGTTCGGTCTTCGCTGCCACCATGCCGGGCAGATGGGCCGCACCGCCCGCTCCCGCGATAATGACTTCCAGCCCCCGCTGCTTCGCCCCTTCGGCATAGGCAAACATCAAGTCAGGCGTTCTGTGAGCGGATACCACTTTCTTTTCATACGGAACCTGCAGCTCCTCCAGAATAGCGCAGGCATCCTGCATCGTTTCCCAATCCGACGTACTGCCCATGATGACACCAACCAACGGTTTGACCATTGTCTACTTCGCCCCTCTTCCGTCAATGTCCTATCTTATCATAGAAAACGGGGCCACTGCTTCACATAGAAATGAACTTTGGCCACTCGTTTCACGCCCATTCAACGACAAAACCCAACCGATCCTTTCACAATCATGAACAGGAGCGCCTGGGCTTGCTATCTTTTTCAACATGTTTAGTGTAACAGGGGAAAAGCTGGACTGTCAACAGACAAACCGAACGATAAACAATGGTAAATGAAATAACATTCGCCTTTAGAACATCCGAGAAAGCCTTCCTCTTTTCATCCAGGCATCCGCCTCGCTCTTTTTTTCCAAATCCAGCCTGAGCCAGTAGTCGACAAACGGCGCCGCATTCTCTCCGGCAGCTTCTGAGAGCATTTTGACAAGCTCCCCTCCAGTTGCCTGGCTGTATTGATGGTTTTGGACGTACTCGCGCAACATTTGATGCAGCCGGTCTTTCCCCCACTCCGACCGCAGCGTCCACCACATCATCCCGCCTCTGGCATAGACCAGATCGCTGTAGCTCTTCCAGTCGGGAAAACGGTCCAGCGGCAGCCAGACATCCAATCCTTGTTTTGCGTAGGCATCCGACTGCCTGGCCCGTTCCCTCCGGTAGGCCAAATAGCTTCCGCCGCCAGACACCGGACCATCCTCCAGGAACGCCATCGTGGCATAATCGGCGAGGCTTTCGTCTACCCATGCCTCGCGAATCTCGTCGCTCCCGACCAGACCGTAGAACCACTGATGGGCCGTTTCGTGCGCCACTACCGCTGTCCCCATCCCGTTTGGACCATATTGTGAAGCAAAAAAGTCCCCCTGGATAAAGGAAATCCCGGGATACTCCATCCCTCCGAAAAAGCCTCCTGTCTTGACCACGTCGTATTCCGAATACGGGTACCTGCCAAACTGCTGGCCAAAATAGCGGATTGACTCGGCCGCTGTCTCGTGAAGACGGGCTACTGTTTCCGGATCGTCCCCCTCCTGCCACCATGTCCGGATGGTGGTCCCGTTCACCTGACTGGTCGTCTGCCTGTAGCTGTCATCCATCACGACCAATGCAAAATCCCTGATATTCCACGCATCAATCTCGTAGGCTGCTTCTTTTTGCGGACGTTTCCGCGTGACGACAGCCTGGCTTTCCGTCCCGCTCGTCGCCAAAAGGTAGCCCTCCGGCAGATGGACCTTCAGATGGTAATGAGCCATCTCGCTATAGAACGGGTCGCCCATCGGATAGTACGGGTCCAACCGCCATTCTCCCTTTTCGCGCACTGCCAGCATCGGCAGCCAATTGCCCAGCCACATGGCGTGACCGTTGTAGGACAGGCGCCCATTGTTGCGAGGGAGTTTGATCTGAAATTCAATCTCTACTTCCCTCAGGCGGGAGGTTTGCTTGCCGGATTGAACCGTTCCAGCGGACCTGACATCGGACTGGTTCGGGTTTACTTGCTCTTGTGTAATTTGCTTATCGCTGGTCTGCCTGGCGTTGGTCTGCTCTTCATTGCTTTGCTGCTCTTCATTGGTCAGCCGCTTTTCATTCGTCTGCCCGCCATTGGTCTGCAAAGTCTCAGGCAACGCTACCTGCAAAATGTTCTCCGTCGGTCCCGCCGTCCGAAATGCAGCAGTCTTTCCATCTGCACGGACATCCATGATCCGCATTCTTCCCGGTTCTGTCTGCTTTCCGAGAATCTGCTGCCAGTTGGGATCGCTCAAATCTGCCTGGGGATGAAACGCATTGGGGTACAGGTGAAACATCGCCTGACTGTCCGTTGAAAAAAATCGAACAGACAGCTTCCCGGAAACGGTGTGATTTTTCGGATCAATCCGGACGTCTCCGGTGTACGTCGTATGCGCCGGAATCTGCTCCGGCTTCACGGTATCGGCCCTCGCCTGATCCTTCCACGGCTGTGCCAACAGAAGAGCCGTCAAACCTGCCCCTGCTGCTGCCAGGAGCATCCATCCCTTCCGTCTCATGAGCGATCCCCCTCATATCTTACCGCTTTGCTGCCCGCTGCCGATCCAGCCAGGCCTCCGCCGCCTGTTCTTGACTTCTGTCCAGCAGCAGCCAGTATTTGATAAATAGGCTGGCATCTTCACCGGCTTCTGCCGTCAGCGCTTCCACCCATCCTTTCCCCGTCGCGATCCCGTGCTGATGGGCAGCCACAAAGCGCCTCAGCATTGCGTGAAGACGCTGTTCTCCCCACGCTTCCCGGAGCAGCCAGAGCATGGTCGTCGTCCGGGAATAGACCAGATTGCTGTAGCTCTCGTTATCAGGGAAACGGGACAGCGCCATCCACGGCTTGAGCCCTTTTTTGTCATAAAAGCCTGTCGTCCCTCTGACCATTCGGCCCACTACCTGCTCGCCGGCCAGCTCCGGATAGGCATTTACCATAAAGGCGAGGGAGGCGTATTCTGCCAAGCCTTCGTCAAGCCATGCCTCTTCTACCTGATTGTTCCCCACGAGACCATAAAACCACTGATGGGCCGTCTCGTGAACAACTGTGGGGATCGATGACAGGTGATCGCCCTGGTAGTGGGAGCCGTCCAGAAAAACGATGCCTGGATACTCCATGCCATTGATATTGCCGCCGATTCTCACCGTATCGTACTCCGGATACGGATAGGCGCCAAACTGAGCCTGAAAGTATGCGAGGGCTTTCACCGCCGCTTCGTGGTTCCGCTTCACTTGTCCCGCCGAATCACCCTGACGCCACCAGCTGCGTACCCATGTATTCCCTACAGGCGTCTCCGCATGCTGATAGGTGTTGTCCATAATGACGAGCGAAAAGTCTCGAACCCGCTTTGCCTGCAAGCTGTAGGTGATTTCACCCGTCTGAAGCTCTTTTCCCGCTATATTCCGGTCCGTCGCCGTACTGACGAATTGGTACCCGGCAGGGATCGTCAGTTGTACCTGGTAATTCGCCGTTTCCGTATAAAAAGGATCACCCACCGGTCCATAAGGGTCCAGATGCCAGCCAGAGGCATCGTACACCGCCAGTACCGGCAGCCAATTTCCGAGCCAGATCGCATGCTCGTCATACGACATCCGCCCCATGTTGAGGGGCAGCGTCATCTCGAAATCCAGCTCCAGGTCGATTGGTTGGGTAGTTGCTTGGGCAGTCGCTTGGGCAGTCGCTTGTAAACCTGCTTGTGTACTTGCTTGTGCGTATTGTAGTTCGCCTTCTTTAGCGCTGACAGCCTTTCCGAGCCCTACCTTCACGACCGTTCCGTCGATCTGATAGGAAGCAGGCTTTCCTTGGACGACCAGTTTGGTAATATGATACGTTCCGGGCACGGCATTTTTTCCTAAAATTTCTAGCCAAAGCCCCCCTGATTTTTTCTCGGTAAACGCCAAAGGATACAGGTGCAAATACACATAATCCGGGTCTCTCGGCGCAAACCGGATGTGGACGCTGCCGGTTGCTGTCTTGCTTGCCGGATCGATTTTCACATCAGCCGCATAAGAAGTCATGTCCTCCGTCGCTTGCCCCGCCGTCGGGGACACGGCAACGCTCTTTTCCAAGCTGTCGGCAGCATTCTCGCTCTCGCTCATACCGCTATTTTTTGCCGCAGCAAGCCTGGTGCCTCCAGGAGTATCTCCCGCACCTGCCGAAGCCGCGGCCCGCTTTGCAAAAGCCGCTCCTCCGGCAGGAAAAATCCCCACAAAACTCATACTGACGACCAATACCACATAGACAGCTTTCACCGAAACGAGCCTCTCCACCCGGCTTCTCACCGCATCTCCCTCTTTTCTTGTCTTCTATCCTACACGATCTCCACTGTTTCGCTAAGCCTGCATTTGGGTAAAAATGGAGGGCCAGTCCTTTTCATCTTTGATGCGAATTGTCCGCTCCTCGCCGCTGATCATATTCTTGACGACCACCGTCCCGGCAGCCCGCTCATTTTCCCCGAAAATCAGCACATACGGGATTCGCTCCTTGTTGGCGTAGTCCAGCGCTTTTTTCAAGCGGCGTCCCATGAGCTCTACCTCTACCCGCAGACTGGTCGATTTGCGAATGAGGTTTGCCAGTCCCAACGCCTCTGCTTCTGTCCCGAGCGGAATGACAAAAACATCTGCACTGCGGGCTTCAAAAGGGCTGTCGCCCATCGTGAGTGCCGTCAAAATGACGTCCAGTCCATATGAGATGCCCACGGCCGGATACTCCCGTCCGTCCCCCAGAAACTGGCCGATGATCTTGTCGTACCTCCCCCCGCTGCCAATGCTGGAGGTGATTCTGCCGTCCTTCAAAAAGATTTCGTACACCGTACCCGTGTAGATGCTAAGGCCCCGGGCCAAAAAGGGGGTAAACCGAACCTCTCCGGCCACACCCGCTCCTTGCAAAAGGGCAAACAGCTCCTGCAGCTCGGCTGCGCCCTCCTGTACCAATTGCTCGTCGTACCTGTTTGCCAATCCATCGAGACTCCGTTCCCCATTGCGCAAAAAATCGGCGATCTTCGCTATTACCGGCTCCTCGATTTGCCGCTCCCGCAAATCGTCGCAGACGCCATCTACTCCGATTTTTTCCAGCTTGTCGAGCGATAGCATCACATCTGCTGCCTGCTCCTCCGCGATCCCCATCACCTGAAGCAAGCCGGACAACAGCTTGCGGTTGTTCACCTGGATGTACACGTCCAAACCGAGCCGCGCAAAAGCCTCAAATGTCATGCTGATCAACTCGGCTTCGGCCAGCATGGAGGTCGTCCCGACGATATCTACATCACACTGGATGAACTCGCGGAACCGCCCCGGCTTGACCGGACCGTCGCGAAACACCTTGCCGATTTCATACCGTTTAAACGGCAGCCGCATTTCAGGATTCATCCCGACGACTTTGGCGAGAGGGACGGTCAAATCATAGCGCAGCGCCAAATCGCGTTCCCCCTGATCGGTCAGCCTGTACACCTCTTTGAGGATTTCCGCCCCTCCCCCGTATTTCGAAGCGAGCAGATCGTAATGCTGCAGCATCGGCGTCTCCAGCGGCTTGCAGCCGTGCGAGGCAAATACTTCCTCCAGCGTCCTCCGGATCGTATTGCGAAGCCCCTGTTCCTCCGGCATAAAATCCCTTGTCCCTTTGACATTGCGCAAAATCCCTTCCATAAACTGTTCCTCCTTTTCATTTGCTTCCCAGTCTGCTTCTTTTCCTTCTCCGGAAACGGCAAAAAAGCCATGCGGAGACATCAAATGCCCGCATGGCTTTCCTTCTGCCACCGCAGGCACCAAGCACAAACAGCGCTTGCACCTGCGGAAAATTTCATTTCCGTAGATACAAACGCTCTAATGATGGTGATGCAGTTGAAGGAATGTGCGAAGACCGATCATCGGTCCATCCCTCCTGAGCAGAATTTTTCCTATCATACAACACGCAGTAGCCGCGGCGCAAGAATCAAGCTTGTCCCCTGCACAATAAAAAACCGGCTGCCGCCACTCAGGCGACAACCGGTTGACCTTTTGTCCATCTATTCTCTCAGGAAGATAAAATACGCCAGGAAGACGAAGAACAGCCCGTACATGACTGGATGAACCTCGCGGCCTTTGCCCTTCAACACCTTGATCACCGGGTAAGTGATGAAGCCTGCCGCGATTCCGGAAGCGATGCTGTAGGTCAGCGGCATCATCAGGACCGTCAGGAACGCCGGGAACGCTTCGTCCATTTCGCTCCACGCGATCTGGGCCATGTGAGACGCCATCAGTACACCTACGATCACGAGCGCTGGCGCTGTCACAGCTTCCGTCACGACGGAGAGCAGAGGGAAAAAGAACAGAGCCAGAAGAAACATGATCCCGGTTACAACTGAGGCAAAGCCTGTCCGGCCGCCCGCTGCGACGCCTGCCGTCGATTCGACATAGCTGGTCGTAGTCGACGTTCCGAGGATCGCTCCCGCCATACCGGCAATCGCGTCGGAAGCCAGTGCGCTTCCCGGACGAGGCAGCTTGCCATCCTTCAGCAAGCCTGCCTGGCTCGCTACTCCAAGCAGTGTTCCTGTCGCATCGAAAAAGTCAACAAACAGGAAAGTGAAAACGACAATCAGCATTTTCGCGCTAAACAACGTAGAAAAATCGCCAAGATACTGGAAAGCTGCACCAAAGGTTGGAGCAAGGCTTGGCGGCGTGTCGACGACCTGTTTCGGAAGTTCCACAATCCCGAAAATCATCCCCACGATCGCCGTCACAACCATCCCGACGAAAATCGCGGCATTTACCCGGCGAGCCATCAGGACTGCCGTCAAAACCAGACCGAAAACAGCCAGCAAAGCATTTTTCACAGCCAATACCTGCGCGGCATCCATATCCGGATGGAAGGTCAAATGGCCGAGTGTCACGACTGTCGCGTCACTGGCGATAATAATACCCGCGTTTTTCAAACCGATAAATGCGATAAACAGCCCAATCCCAGCGGACACCGCGTACTTTAGCCCCTGAGGGATGGAGTTTACAATCGCTTCCCGAATGCCAGTGAGCGACAGGAGCAAGAAAATCGTACAGGAGACAAAAACCCCCGCCAAGGCCTGCTGCCAGGGAATCCCCATCGTCAGAACAGCTGTATACGTAAAGAACGCGTTGAGTCCCATCCCCGGCGCCTGGGCGATCGGCAAACGGCCGACAAACGCCATGACGAGTGTACCAATCGCTGCTGCCAGCGCTGTGGCTGTAAAAATGGCGCCAAATTCCGGATAGTTCGCTTTCAGCTCAGGCGGCAGATCGGCCCCGCTGAGGATGAACGGATTGACAGCCAAAATGTAGGCCATTGCGAGAAATGTAGTGATACCTGCAATCGTTTCACGACGATAATTGGTGCCTAGCTTGTCAAATTCGAAGTACTTCCGCACCGGAATGTCCCCCCAGATATTTTTCGGTAAATAAAAAGCCGAGGCGCAACCATACACCTCGACTACCGAACAAAACAGACGGGAAACCATAAATAAAATGAGTACCTTAACGTTTCAATATCCCCGTTGATGTCTTGTTCGTAGCCAGGTCGTTTGCGGCGACCTCGTAGAAACTCCCGAGCCCTATTCCCGAGAATATACGAACCTTCCTTATTTACCTTTTCACAACGAAAAGTTTAGCAGGAAGAAAAGAGGTTGTCAACGAAAAATACGAACGTTAAAAATCTCTGATCAATCAATATCCGGTTTTATTGCACTTCAGATGAGGACCTTCCTGCCATTCTCACAGCTTGTCCCCAATTCCGAACGAAAATTTACTCCCACTCGATAGTTGCTGGCGGTTTGGACGTGATGTCGTACACGACTCGGTTCACGTTCTCCACTTCATTGACAATCCGGGTGGAGATTTTCTCCAGCAGATCCCACGGAATCCGAGCCCAGTCTGCAGTCATTCCATCAATGGAGGTAACGGCCCGAATCCCGACTGTGTAGGAATACGTACGAACGTCACCCATTACTCCGACACTTTTCATATCCGGCAGTGCCGTGAAGTATTGCCAAATTTCTCGATCCAGACCTGCTTTCGCGATCTCTTCGCGCAGGATAGCATCCGATTCACGAACGATCTCCAGTTTTTCTTCTGTAACTTCGCCCAATACACGAATGCCAAGACCTGGTCCCGGGAACGGCTGACGCCATACGATTTCATCCGGCAATCCGAGTTCTGTTCCCAGCTTGCGGACTTCGTCCTTAAACAGTGTTTTCAACGGCTCGATCAAGGTGAAGGTCATATCCTCTGGCAGCCCGCCAACGTTGTGGTGAGACTTGATGGTGTGGGCAGTAGCCGTACCGCTTTCCACGATGTCGGTATAGAGTGTGCCCTGGGCAAGGAAATCCATGTCTTTCAGCTTGCTTGCTTCCTCGTCAAACACGTAAATAAATTCGTTACCGATGATTTTGCGTTTTTGCTCTGGATCGGTTACGCCTTTCAATTTGTTTAGGAAACGTTCGCGAGCGTCAATTTTGATGACATTCATCGAGAATTTATTCGCGAATGTCTCCATGACGCCTTCCGCTTCTCCCTTGCGGAGCAAGCCATGGTCTACGAACATGCAAGTCAGTTGATCGCCGATCGCCTTGTGAATCAAAGCCGCTACGACCGAGGAGTCGACCCCGCCGCTCAAAGCGCACAGAACCTTTTTGTCTCCAACCGTCTCGCGGATCTTTTTGATCTCATCGTCGATAAACGTGGTCATGCTCCAGTTGCCTTCGCAACCGCAAATCTCAAACAGGAAGTTGGCGATGAACTCGTTTCCTTTTACCGTATGGCGCACTTCCGGATGGAACTGTACCCCGTACAGCTTGCGCTCAGGATGGCTGATGGCTGCCACGGGACAGCTGTCGCTGACTGCATCGATCCGGAAACCGGCCGGCAGCTCCACGACCTTGTCGGAGTGGCTCATCCAGACCACTTCATTTTCTCCCCATTTTTCGTACAGGCTGTGCGGTTGCTGCAGACGAAGCTCGGCTTTTCCGTATTCCCGTTTGCCGGCGCGCTCCACTTTTCCTTCCAGCATGTGGCTCATCAGCTGCATGCCGTAGCAAATCCCCAGTACCGGCACATCCAGATCAAAAATAGCCGGATCTACTTTCGGTGCGCCTTCCTCATACACACTGGCAGGTCCGCCGGAGAAAATAATCCCCTTTGGCTGCATTTCCTTGATTTTTTCAACAGGTGTATTGTAAGCGACCAGCTCGCTGTACACCCCAAGATCCCGTACGCGACGGGCGATCAACTGGTTGTATTGTCCCCCGAAATCCAGTACGACGACCATTTCCATTGGCTTGCTCATGAGATCCTCCTTCTCCTGTTTCCGCCAGGTTGTTACCGATAATTTCACCTTGGCCAAGCTCATGCACCGCGAAATTGGGAACGTAAACGCATTTTCGTTTCCCAACCGTCCAAGGTTGTAAAAAAACCGGGACCATTGCCTCCGATAAAACAAAACGGAGGCAGAGTCCCAGTTTGTGTACACTTTTGCGGTTGCATGTACAAAAATCCGAAGTCCTCACCTCGTAGTCGCCCGATTTACGGTCGAGCGGTAGAAACTGTCAGGCCAATTCCTGATACTATACGAGTATTCGAAGGAAATTCTAGCAGACTGAAGGTAATAGTTCAAGGCTTCAATTGCTGGGTAAGCCGATCAATCAGTTGCTGTGCAATCGAACGGGCCTTTTCCTCCATTTCCCTGCACCCATAATAGAGACGCTCATACAGGTGAGTGAGGTACTGTAGGTCTTGACGTTTGTCACCGGTCAGAGCAATTCTCTTCACGTACTCCCGCAAAGTCTCACCCGGTTCCCGGCGTGAATGCAGATGCTGAATCATCTGAAGCAGCAGTTTATATCGATCCGAGTAGTGCTCGTTTGGATGACTTCTCATTTGACGCTGAAGCCACCAATACGTGATAACCCGTTTCTTCCTCCAGGCCAGATAAGCACCGGCTGCCAGCAACACAAGCGCTGCCGCTTTTGCTTGCCACGGCATTTTCCAGCTTGCCTGTGTGGGGCTGTCGGCGCCCTCAAGCTCGTCTAGTCGGTTGTTTCTCCGTTCGGCTGCCGTATTTTCTTGCAGATTCGGAACCGGCAGGGTTACCGATTGTTCCGATGAGTTCAGATCGTATTTGATGCGAACAGGGGACAAGAAAGTGCTGGTCGCTTCAAACGGAATCCAGCCTTGTCCAGGGAAGTAGACCTCTACCCAGGAGTGAGCGTCCTTGTTTCGAACTTCGATGACATCGTTGCCATTGCTGTCAGTGCCTACGCGGCTGCCCGGAGCAAATCCCTTGACCCAGCGTGCCGGTATCCCGATCGATCGCAGCATGACCGCCATCGAGGTCGAGAAATGGTCGCAGTAGCCCCTGCGGCTGTCAAACAGAAAGTGGTCTACGAAGTCCTGCCCCGGTGCCGGTACGGGCACATCCTTGGTCTCGTATTTATAATCTCCTCCCGTACGGAGGTAATTCTCGATCGCGCGCACTTTTTCATACGGAGTGTTTGCGTTCTTGGTGACATCCAGAGCCAGCTCCTTCACTCTGTCGGGCAACTCGCCAGGAAGCTGCAGGTAGCGTTGCTTGATGTCAATCGGATAGGTGGAACCGGCTTGCATGATTGCCTTTTCGCTGACAATCGGCACTTCCGCTTCCAATTCATATTTCTCCGGCTTCAGCAGAAAACGGCTCGGCAGTGATCGCTTCTGTCCTGTGCTTTGAGATTCTGTCGCTTGTTCACCCTGTTCTTCTGTCGGCTGTACTGCCCGACCACTTGCAGGCTGCCCGGTTGGAGCTTCTCCCGGCTGTACCGCCTGACCACTTGCAAGCTGCCCGGTCGGAGCTTCTCCCGGCTGTACGGCCTGGCCACCTGCGGGCTGCCCGGTCGGAGCTTCTCCCGGCTGTACGGCCTGGCCACCTGCGGGCTGCCCGGTCGGAGCTTCTCCCGGCTGTACTGCCTGGCCACTTGCAGGCTGCCCGGTCGGAGCTTCTCCCGGGTGTGGCACGCCTCCCTCTTCTGGCTCGGCTTCCTCCCTCGGAGCTCTCATATCTACTCTGCCGGCCCGTACCTCCACTTGCTGGCTTGCTCTGTCATAAACCATCGTGGCGTTATCAGGCTCGATGCTTACAACCTTTTTCAACTGCCCTGGATAAAACATCGTAAAATACGGTTCCCCTCTGGAAAAATCCATTGTAGCCCGCACTTCCTTTGTTTCCGTTCCATGAAACAGCATTTGCTTCCACTGATGGGTTTGCAGGTTCAAAATAGGCTCATACTCCCGCTCTCCCTTTTGCCAGCCGCGTCCTGTGTAAATATCCTTGGAGTCGCCGCGCCAGTACGTCCGCTCATTGGTGATAGCAACAAAGACTAGCGCCTCATCCTGTTGGAAGGGGCCACCGAGGTTTTCGTCATTATTGTCGTAGCCGACCTTTTTCATGGTGCCAACTGGCCCTTCCTCGCCTCCGGTTAAAAAGGCGATCGGATCCGGCCAGACGGCATCTTTTTTCGGGCCGGCGTAGGCGACACTTACTACGATGGCCAGAATCAATACCGGGGCGATCAACGTATTCCACAGCGTCCAACGCTTTTTGCCCGCAATCGGGGCCCGCTTGGATATGGCTGTCAGATGGGCGACAGCCAGCAGCATAAACCCGTAGATCAGCGTTCGGATGATCGCACCGTCCGCCTCATAAGGCAAAAACGTATCCAGCACTGCCAAGTACAGCTCTGTCAAAAAGACAAACCAAAGGCCCTGCCGCTGTTCCAAAACTAGATAGGTGACCATCGAAATCAGTATGGCCAGCATGAGATCAAATAGCAGGTTGCGGGAGATCAGAGACATCGAAATCCAATCCTGCTGAAAAGCCAACGGCACATCGCGCACCAGGCTTGCATACATGTTGTAAAGCCATTCCGTACTCAAAAACGACGATGTGAAAAAGTCGGAATGAATGATCCATAAAATACCGAGCAGCTTGAAAGGAAAGGTCAGCCATCGGTATGGAACGACCAGATCGAGTAACAAAACACCTGCAACGATCATGTAGAATGGCCAAAGTGTTCCGGTATCGGTCAGCTCGCTTAAAGGCAGCAGCCACTCCCTCAGCATGAGAAAAAGAAACAAGGCAGCAAGCCATTCCATTCCTTTGGGGCGTCTCCAAACACTCATTACGAGGCACCTCCTATCCGCTTCCCGTCTTCCACATCATCCAGGTGCACCGATTTGCACGTTACCTTGCTCGCCACCAGCATTTGAATAGCTTGCTTCTCCTCCGGTGCCGGAACCGCATGTGCATGAATCCGCAGTAGATGGACATGCCGCCCTTTTTGAGACAACTGTACCAACCTGGCTACCAGTTCTTTGTCGACGCGTGGCGTGATCACGACCAGTGTGACGCCTGGAGGCTGCTCCAACGCTTCCCGCCCCACAATCCGGGCAAAGCTGTCCACACCTTCCGCCATCACCCGTGCCAGTTGGTCAAAAATCCGGATAAAATGCGTATGCGAACAGGCTGGTTGTATCGCGATTCGCTCTTTTTGCTTGTACGTCAAACCGTAATGATACTGATTGCGATTGGCATAAGCGACGAGACTTGCGGTCAGTTTTACGGCGGCCTCGAACAATTGCGGCGTTTGATCCTGGTAGTGAGCCTTTTCTACATCCAGAAAAAAGACCACCTGGTTCATCGCCTGGTGTTCAAATTCTTTTGTCTTGAGACCGGTCCCGCGTGCCGATGCGCGCCAATGAATTTGGCTCAGTCTGTCTCCACGGTGATATTCACGGACACCTCGCACTGCCGCTACGTCATCAGAACGGCGATGAGCGACGTGTACAGTCCCGCTAAAGCTCCCGTCACCCAGTGCCCAATGCGTCATTTCCCGATACGACGGGTATACGAGGAAATCATTGAAGACCGGGACCGTCTTTTTCCGTTCAACAAATCCAAAAAAGTCTCCCCCGCCCACCACACATTCGGTCATGCAATAATAACCCCGCGGCAGGCCGGGTATGACGTATTTAAACTCTATTTCTCTTTTAAACCAAGGAAAGACTAATTGCCGATGCGGCTCAAATACACCAGCCAGCCGGTCTGGCAGCGGTTCTATCACTACGTTCCAGCCCAAAGGAAACCAGAAACGGCGGCGCAAACGCACCGTTACAACGACGTCTTCGCCTTCCTGAAGGCGGTTTCGGTCGATTTCCCTGACGACCTCTAACGAGCGGAACATCATGAAAAACACGCACAATTCATAAGCCAGAAACACCAGGCTGCTGTAAAACAAAAACCAACTGGCAAACCCGCCCTGGAACATGGCAAATACAAACGTAATGAGGACAAGTGCAGCGGTTTTGATCTTCCCATAGCGTTGTTGTTTCATGCACGTTCACCGCCTCAGCTAACCGGAACACGCGTTTCCGATAGAATCGCCGATAGGATCCGGTCGATCGTAGCTCCCTCCAGCCGAGCCTCCGGTTTCAAAATAATCCGATGAGCAAATGTCACCGGCACCAGTTCTTTGATGTCATCCGGAATCACATAATCTCGCCCACGCACGAAAGCCAACGCCTGGACCGCACGGAAAAGGGCAAGTGACCCGCGTGGGCTGACGCCCAGGTACACCTGATGGTGTTCTCTCGTCCGCATGCACAAGCGTACCAAGTACTCCTGAACGCCTTCAGACACTCGGACAGTGGCGACCTGCTTTTGGATTTGAGACAGCTCTTCTGTTGTAACGACGGGCTCCAGGCTGTCGAGCGGGTTTTCCCCGGAGAACCTGTTTAACATCCGCACCTCTTCCTCCAAGGTCGGATAGCCAAGACGCAGCTGCATCAAAAAGCGGTCTAACTGCGCTTCCGGCAAAGGAAACGTACCCTCGTACTCCAAAGGGTTTTGGGTTGCCATTACAAAAAACGGGCTGTTTAATCGGTAGGTATTGCCGTCAACGGTAACGGAACGCTCCTCCATTGCCTCAAGCAGCGATGACTGTGTCTTTGGAGAGGTACGGTTGATCTCGTCAGCCAAAATGACATTGGCAAAGATCGGTCCGGGACGGAACTCGAATTCCATCGTTTTTTGATTGAAAATCGCTACGCCTGTTACATCTGTCGGCAGCAGGTCGGGAGTAAACTGGATTCGTTTAAATTCGCCGCCAATCGATCTCGCCAAAGACCGAACCAGCATGGTTTTACCGACTCCAGGGACATCTTCCAGCAAAACATGGCCATTTGCCAATATGGCTGCCACGCATAGTTCAATAATGGAGCGCTTTCCAATCAGTACTTTTTCAATATTAGCAATCAACTTTTCCACAGAGGGATGTGGATGATCGAGTTTAATCGAGTTCATGGATGACAACTCCTGTTCCAACGTATTCTACCTTTTCGGCAATCACGTGTAATAAG
>NZ_CP150173.1:415000-592500 GCF_037964015.1 Brevibacillus sp. FSL K6-6036 | reverse complement strand
AAATAACGGCCTTGAAAAATTCCTTTCCGCGAATCTTGCTGTTAATCAGCATCGCCAGGAAAAACGCGACGATCAGTTTGGAAACAACTGTTAGGATAAAGAAAATGACGTTATGTCCAAAACCGCGGTAAAACATCTCTTTAAACGGAGACTCCGTAAACAGGCGGACAAAGTTTTCCAATCCGGCAAACGAGCCCCGCTGCATTCCGTTCCAGGAGTAAAAGCTGTTCCAAAATGCGGAAAAGATCGGGAACAC
This sequence comes from Brevibacillus sp. FSL K6-6036, assembly GCF_037964015.1. NCBI lineage: Bacteria > Bacillati > Bacillota > Bacilli > Caryophanales > Paenibacillaceae > Brevibacillus > Brevibacillus sp. FSL K6-6036. The sequence continues at coordinate 592,244 of NZ_CP150173.1, read as the reverse complement.
CTGAAACCATACATAGAATATCAAGGCAGGCAGCAGAAACAGATGAACGAGATGCTTTTTCCAGTTCACTCCCCGTTTGACTGACGTTTGTCTCTTTGTTTCCAGTGTTTTTTCCAATTCAGGCACGCTGTTTCGACCTCCTCCTAAGCTGTACTCATCAAAAAGGGTACAGTCAAGCAAGTCGGCCTGACTGTACCGCTGCAATCAACAATCCGTACGCTTTCTTCGTTACTGGGCTGGCTTAAACCATTTATCAGCGGAAGCCTGGGTCTCCTCAGCTACCTGCTCGACTGTCAGTTTGTTGATGTACATCCCTTGCAGAGAGTTCTCAAACAATGTTTTCGTGGTTGGAGTCCCATCTCCGAAGTGGACCAGCATCAGGAACGGCACCATGCTCTTATCACTGAGCTGCGTCATTTTTTGAACGAGCGGATTCTTCGGCTCTACCCCTGGGATCGCGCTGAATCTGTTTAATTCGTCGCTGAACAATTGCCCGAACTCTTTGGAAGCAAGGAACTCCATGAATATTTTTGCTTCTTCCGGGTGTTTGGTCGACTTGAAGATGCCGTACGAGCCGTCCACCCAGTTTACAATCGGAGTATCTCCTCCCTTTTCCTTGGCCAGAGAGGGAATGATGTCAAGCGGCATATCCGGATTTTGCTTTTCGAACGTTTCCAGACGATAGCTGCCGTTGATATACATCGCAGCCTTGCCGGTGTAGAACAGCGCCTGGACATCCTTGTCGTCGAGCGCGATGAAATCCTGCGGGAAGTACTGCTCCAGTTCCTTCATCTTTTTGATCGAGTCAATGAAAGCCGGGTCTTTGAAATTGACCTCGCCCTTCAGCATTTTCTCGATGTACTCGTTTCCGCCGATTGAGCTGGGCGCAAAAACGCTGTGGGTAATGGACAGCAGATAAGCTGCCTTGCCTGATTGCGCAATCGGGATAATGCCTTTCGCCTTCAAAGCATTGCACACCTGGATAAATTCGTCCCACGTTTGCGGAGCCTCCAAGCCATTCTCCTCAAACAGCTTTTTATTGTAGAAGATGACGGCTGAGTTGATCGACAACGGTACGCCGTAGACTTTGCCATCGCTGCCGCGAGCGGCATCCAGGTACGCCTTCGGAATATCGCTTACCCCTTTCAGATCATCGATGGGCATCAGGTAGCCTGCATCTGCAATAGAGGTAGCTCCCTGGTAAGGACGAAGCTGCAATATGTCCACTCCCGTCCCGGATGTCAGCGTATTGGTCAAAATCGTGTTGTATTCGGTTGACTTGAACGGTTTGAACTTTACCTTGATGTTTGGATGCTTCGCTTCAAACTCGGCGATAATCTTGTTGTACGCTTCTTTGTCTTCTGTACGCCAGCTGTACATCGTCAGCTCAACCTGTTCCCCTTTTGGCGCTTCAGCCGCAGGTTGAGTCTTTCCCCCTTCTCCGCCGGAAGTCGTTGCCGGAGGACTGCCGCTACAGGCAGCCAGGAAAAATACCAGCAAAAGAGAAAACAGCCAAACCCCTACTTTTCTCATCGCGAAAATCTCCTCCACGTTTTCCATTTGTCTGTCCTTCTCGTGCACGCTTGCTCTTGGAGTATTATTTTATAATCTATTATAAAATTAGGAAATATTTTTTCAATATAAATATTTACACTTTTCAAAAAACATTTGAGACGAGGAGACGCTTTCCGAAAAAAAGAAGGACGACAACAAGGATGTGCCACATGGAGAGCACATGCCTTGAACGCACAAAAAAGAGACAGACCCGCAAGTCTGTCTCTTTGCGAAACGGATGGCCGTTTCTTACATCATGCCCATGCCGCCCATGTCAGGCATGCCGGCAGGCGCTTTGTTTTCTTCTGGTTTGTCTGCCACAACTGCTTCGGTAGTGAGCAGCATAGCCGCTACGGATGCAGCATTGGACAGAGCGGAGCGAGTAACTTTCGCAGCGTCTACGATACCTGCTTCGAGCATGTTTACCCACTCTTCAGTAGCAGCGTTGAAGCCGATGCCCACAGGTTCTTTCTTCAGGCGCTCAACGATAACGGAGCCTTCCAGACCAGCGTTGGCAGCGATTTGGCGAACTGGCTCTTCCAGAGCGCGCAGAACGATCTGAACACCAACCGCTTCTTCGCCTTCAGCTACAACTTTTTCTACCGCTTTGATAGCGTTGATCAGGGTAGTACCACCGCCAGGCACGATACCTTCTTCCACAGCAGCGCGAGTGGAGTTGAGGGCGTCCTCGATGCGGAGTTTCTTTTCTTTCAGTTCGGTTTCGGTAGCTGCACCGACCTTGATCACTGCTACACCGCCAGCCAGTTTTGCCAGGCGCTCTTGAAGTTTTTCACGATCGAACTCGGAAGTGGTGTCTTCGATTTGTTGACGGATTTGAGCAACGCGTGCATCGATATCAGCCTTGTTGCCTTCGCCTTCCACGATCGTAGTGTTTTCTTTGGTAACAACAACTTTGCCAGCGCGGCCGAGTTGCTCCAGCTTGGTGGATTTCAGTTCGAGACCCAGCTCTTCTGTGATGACTTCGCCGCCAGTGAGGGTTGCGATGTCGCCCAGCATAGCTTTGCGGCGGTCGCCGAAGCCAGGAGCTTTTACAGCAACAGCTGTGAAGGTACCGCGCAGTTTGTTTACTACGAGAGTAGCCAGCGCTTCGCCTTCTACATCTTCTGCGATGATCAGGAGCGGTTTGCCGCTTTGTACAACTTGCTCCAGAACAGGCAGAATTTCTTGGATGTTGGAGATTTTCTTGTCAGTGATCAGGATGTAAGGGTTGTTCAGAACCGCTTCCATCTTGTCGGTATCAGTGATCATGTAAGGAGAAGCATAACCGCGATCGAACTGCATACCTTCTACTACATCCAGCTCAGTAGTGAAGCCTTTGGACTCTTCAACGGTGATTACGCCGTCTTTGCCCACTTTTTCCATCGCTTCAGCAATCAGGTTGCCGACTTCTTGGTCGTCAGCGGAGATCGCTGCTACTTGTGCGATAGCGGATTTGCTCTCTACCGGCTTCGCGATGGATTTGATTTCTTCAACAGCTGCGCGAACAGCTTTCTCCATACCGCGGCGGATTACCATTGGGTTAGCGCCGGCAGTTACGTTTTTCAGACCTTCGCGAACCATGGCATAAGCCAGAACAGTTGCAGTTGTCGTACCGTCACCAGCGATATCGTTGGTTTTGGTTGCTACTTCTTTAACCAACTGCGCACCCATGTTTTCGTATGCGTCTTCCAGTTCGATTTCCTTTGCGATGGTCACACCGTCGTTGGTGATCAGCGGGGAACCGAATTTTTTCTCCAGAACCACGTTGCGGCCTTTTGGACCGAGGGTTACTTTAACGGCATTTGCCAGTGTTTCAACACCGCGAAGCATCGCGCGGCGAGCATCTTCAGAGAACTTGATTTGTTTTGCCATCAGAACTCAACCTCCTGCGTTATGTGTTTACGGTTCGTACCGGTCTTGCCTTATGTGAAAGAGCCTTAGCCGATGATCGCCAGGATATCGGATTCGCGAAGCACGAGGTATTCTTTGTTATCCACTTTCACTTCGGTGCCGGCGTATTTGGAGAAAATAACCTTGTCGCCTTCTTTTACTTCCAGAGCGATGCGCTCTCCGTTGTCGGAAACGCGACCAGAACCGACTGCGACTACACGACCTTCTTGCGGTTTTTCTTTCGCAGTGTCAGGGAGAACGATACCGCTAGCGGTCGTCTCTTCTTTGGAAATTGGTTCGAGTACTACACGGTCACCCAATGGCTTCAGCACAAAAAACACCCTCCTCAAAAATGTAGGTTCAAGAAGTTTTGCGTTGTTAGCACTCAATCAAAGGGAGTGCTAACACCCAATTCCTATAATAATGAATCGCTATGTACTTTGCAAGTATTTTCCCTCACAAATTTCCAATCTCTTGTTCCAGGCTCGTCACTAGCCAGATATGCCTGGCCCTTCTTCTTTGTTCTATCAATCCGGCTCGTTCATATAAATAGAGAGAACGTAGAATCAGATCCACTCTGAAGGAGGAATACTGCATGCGGAAATGGCTCTGGATCGGCGTGTTCGCTCTCTCTGTGGCAGGAATCGGCCGCCTCTTGTCTCCTGGCTCGCCCTTTATCCTCGCCTCGGTCCAACCGGTGAAGCTCTACTGGGATGGAAAGGAAGTAACCGATGCGGACAAGCCCGGCTACTATCGGGACAAAACCGGATACCGGCCCGCTACGCTGGAATACAAAGGCACCACCTATATCCCTTTGTCGCTTGCCGGCTATCTTGAAGGCAAGCCGGTCCACCTCGATCAAACCAATTCGGCTGCTTTTGTCGGACAAGCTCCGGCCCCAAGGGAAGCTGCTGGCAGCCGGCAGGAGGACAAGCCGCCGCAAAAGCAGCAGCTGGTTCAAACACCTCCGGGTTCTCCGGCTGCAGCGGTGCCAGCATCGGCTGCTGCTTCCGCCCAAACGGCAAACAAGTCCGCAAACAGCCTGTTTGGCATCAAATTGGGCATGCCTGTCGCCCAGGTGACAAAACTGCTCGGCCAACCGGGACGGCAGGAGCCGAGCGGCCTTGGCTATCAATGGTACATCTACAACCAAAATCCGGCTCGCTACCTCCAGGTAGGGATTGCGAACGGAAAAGTGGTCGACCTGTATTCCAATGCCCCGGAAGCAAAGCTCGGCGAGGTGGGAATCGGCACCAGCCTCTCTTCTTTGAGCCGAATGTACAAGCTGCAGCACACTGTCTCTTTCTCTTATCAAAAGGCCAGCGTCCAGATTACCAATCAAAAAAATCAGCGTCCGCTGGTAATTCAGGACGGCACTCCGCGTATCTTTTATCTGGACAACCAGAACAGCGACAAGGTAACGGCCATTCGGCTGATCGATACGCTGATGCTGCTGCGGGGCGGTTTTTACGAAACGCGCTGGACCTATTCCGGGGCAGCCCCCGACTTTGACCCGCCTCCGTTGAGCATCAAGGAGCAGGAACAGGTGGATGCAGCCAGAGAGAGACAAATACTCGACCTGGTGAATGTCATCCGTTACCGCTACAAGCTTTCCCCGCTTCGCTGGAATGAGCAGGCTGCACAGGTAGCCCGAGGCCATAGCGTCGATATGGAAAACCACGACTTTTTCGACCACGTCTCCGCTACGACCGGGATGGACCCGTTTGAACGGCTTCGCAAAGCGGGACTTTCCTACAGCATGGCGGGCGAAAACATAGCGGCTGGCTATCCCGACTCCATCGAAGCCCATGAAAGCTGGATGAACAGTCCCGGCCACCGGAAAAACGTCCTGGAAAAGAACTTTACCCAGCTTGGCGTCGGGGTCGTTGCCGACTACTACACCCAAGCGTTTGTCACTCCCAAGCAATAAAACCGGTAAAATGGCTTTTCAACGCCACAAAAACGCCCGACCAGTCCTTGCGACGGCCGGGCGTTTTGCTTCCCCTTCCGCTTCCTTTCTACTTCGCTGCTCCCCTGTACTGGCACTACGGCAGGAGAAGCAGCTTCTTCAACTTGCCGATCTCCCCCGAAAATTCAACAACCAATGTTTCCGCTTCCTTCGTATGCAGGATCATCCAGGGCCGGCGGCTGCTATCCTTTGGCATGACGACGAACATGTTGGCGATCATCGTATCGATTCCCGCCTGTTTATGAAGCAGCTTTTGCGGCGGCGCCAGCGGGATTTTGACAATCATGGCGTGGGACAGAGCAGGCTGAAGGTCCTGCACCCGCCCGCTGACGCTTTTCAGGAGACTTTGCGCTTCGGTTTGAAATTCGCTCGTATTCTCGAGAGTTTTGATGACGCGCTCCTTGTCCGTATCAAACAGCTCTACCTGCTCGGCTGCCAATGGGTCAGCAGCTTCAGTCCCCTTTTGAATCTCGCCGTTTTCCGCTTGATGCAAAGTAATGGCCCTTTTTACAGAGTCATGCAGGAATCCGATCCCTGCGCCTTCGGCAGAAGCATTTGAAGAAGCGCTTGGCATTGCCGTCAAAAAACTAAATAGCGCCACGATCAAAAAGGCAGCTTTCCACATCTTCCGTCACCTCCCAAACTTTCCCGTTTAGTATGTCCAAGCAAAAAAAAATCTCCCGCCCTGGGGGCAAGAGATTTTTCACGTTCAGCGGACAGCCTCATCCGCTTCCATGTTGTATTCGTTGTTCCACTTCTCTTCTTCCGCAAGCTGCTTACGGTACACGATCTTGGAGAGCCAGATGCTCACCTCGTACAAAAGCAGCAGCGGGACTGTGACCAGAATGTCGCTGACAATTTCCGGCGGCGTCAGGGTAATGCCGACAACCGCAAGTCCAAAGTAGGCAAATCTGCGCATTTTGGCCAAACGCATCGGATTCAATAACCGCAGCCGCGTGAGGAAGATGACGATAATCGGCAACTGAAACAAAATCCCAAACGGAATGACCAGGTTAAACAAAAAGCCGAAGTACTCTGCGATCCCGTAGCTAGGCTTGACGTCCATCCCGAGCGACATGCCTGTCACGAACAGCATGATCATCGGAAAGACGACATAGTACCCGAACAAAACCCCGATGATGAACAAGAAGAAAGCGGCAGGGATAAAATACAGCGTCACCCTGCGCTCATTTACTTGCAGGCCCGGGGAAACAAATCTCCAGATGTGAAACAATGCGACCGGCAGTGTCACCACCGCCCCCACCAGAAAGGCAAACTGCATATAGACGCGCAGCGTGTCGGACGGATGCAGGGAGATAAGCGGAACTCCTTCGGTGATCGGTTTCTCTTTCAAGTATTCGATCAGCGGGCCGGCGCAAAAAAATCCGGCGATCAAAGCAACAAAAAATACTGCCAGCACCCAAATGATCCGTGTACGAAGCTCGGTCAGGTGCTCTACTACCGTCATTTCGCGATCTTCCAACATGGCACCCACCTTGTCCGGCTACGCCTTGTGTTGTGCGTTCTCTGCTTGCAGGCGCTCCTGCTCCAGTTTTTCCCGGATTTCTTTTTCCAGGCGCTCACGTTCGAGGCGTTCGCGAATTTCCCGCTCCATTTTCTCGCGGTCAAAGGCATCCTTCTCTGTGACGACAGCTGTTTTTGCTTGCTGCTGTTGATCTTTAGGCTTAGCCTCTTCTTCCTCGTCATCGTCTCTTGTCAGGCCGCGGGTCGCATTCTTGAACTCCTTCAGGGTATGACCGACTGCCCGTCCGAGCTCCGGAAGCTTTTTGGGCCCAAACAAAACCAGCGCCAGCACCAAAATTAAAATAAGACCAGGAATTCCAATCGTACTCATGCACTTCACTCCTTTTTTCCTGTCATTTGACAGTGTAACCAGCTAACACTTGCGCAATCCGCCATATCCCAAACGGGTCATGTCCTGTTCGGCAATTTTTTCTCCGGCCAGGATGCGTGGCAGGAAGACGTCAAATGAAGTAAACGGTTCGTGCATTACCGCTCCCGGCAAACCGAGGATCGGTATGTCTCCTTTATACGCTACCATCAGCATCGAACCGGGAAGCATCGGTGTGCCGTAGCGTACGACTTTTGCACCGGTTCCCGCGATCGCTCCCGGAGTGCGGTCGTCCGGATCCACAGACATGCCGCCTGTCACCAGGATCAGATCGACTCCTTCGTCAAGAAAACGGATAATCTCTTGTTCAATCAGTTCTTTGTCATCGGGAGCAAACCGCTGTTCGACCACGACGGAACCAAGCGCTTCTACCTTGGATCGGATGGCAGGACCGAATTTGTCGGAAATTCTGCCCGAGAAGACCTCGCCACCTGTAGTCACCAATCCGACACGCTTTTTCAGGAACGGCTTCACTTCCACGATCGGGCCGGAAAACTGGCGTGCCAGTTCCTCCAATCGCTCAATTCGCGCTTCTTCCATAATCAGCGGGATGATTCGGGTAGCGGCCACCGTTTGCCCCGGTTGCACCACCTGATCGCCGTAAATGGTGGAAAACGCGATGCCCTCCAGCTCATTCAGCGCGTGAACAGCCTCTTCATGTACTTTGGCCAACCCCAGATGCTTGGCTTTCATCGACACTTTGCCTTCGTAGGGCTCCGTCAAGACAAGCCCTCCTCCCGAAACGGCACGGGCAATCCTCAAGCCGGCTTCTTCTTCGTGGATAAACCCTTCCGGCATTTCAAGGACGTAAATATGCTCTTTGCCGATGGAAAGCAGCGGCTCGATATCCGCTTCTGTGACGACATGTCCTTTTTTAAACAAGCGTCCCTTAAACTCTCCTGGGAGAATCTGCGTCATGTCGTGCGGGAGCATCATGCCGATCGCTTCTCGAACAGGCACTTCCTTCAGCTTCGGTTTTTCTACCAACCCAATCCTCCCCAATCTTCATTGGCTCCTCCGGTTCCCTGCAAGATGTGCAAGGCGTCAGACAGCATGTCCCCGATGGCGTTGAAGCAAATCTCGACGCCCTTTGGATTGCCTGGCAGGTTGATAATCAGCGAATTTCCCCTCGTTCCGGCTACTGCACGGGTCAGCATTGCGCGGCGGGATTGCTGCAAGCCGGCGCGGCGCATTTCCTCGGCCAATCCCGGAACAGGTCTGTCGATGACCCACGCTGTCACCTCGGGAGTGACGTCCCGCGGGCTCAAACCCGTGCCTCCTGTCACAATCAACAAGTCGCATTTCTCACGATCTACGCACTCGATCATGTTTTCCTTCAAATCTTCCATATCATCAGACACAGCACGGTAGACAGATACATCAACCTGCAGCCATTCCTTTACAAGCGTGCGGATAATCGGGATGCGATCGTCTTCGCGCTCTCCCCTTGCAATGGAATCGCTTGCGGATATTACACCTATTTTCCAGTTGGTCACAGCCCATTCCTCCAATAGTTCTTGCTACTGTATTGTACACTGTTTTTTTTCACATGTAGATAGGGCAGGGGCAAATGACGCAATCTCGACACAAAGCAGTCACATTTACGAAAGGTCTGGCTGGCCTGTTTCTCTGATCCCTGACTCCGTCGCAAGAAAATCGAGCGAAATGTCGTGAGGTTCCATCGGCACCGCCTTTTGTACCTGCAGGTCAAACGAACAGCCGATCAACAGCGGCCTGTGCGGGAGGGAGGTAAGAAAGCGGTCGTAATAACCGGCACCGTACCCCATGCGCCCACCCCTGCGGTCAAAAGCGACACCGGGAACAAGCACAGCGTCCAGGTCTTCGGCTTTTCCTTCCGCAGCCAGGCCGGGATCGGGTTCGAGTATGCCGTACGTTCCCCGCTTCAGCATATCAGGCCCCGTATAGATGTAGGGAACAATTCGCCGCTCCGCCGGAAGCGTCAGCGGCAGCCATATCTCCTGCCCACGCTCAAGCGCTTTGTCCAGGAACGGGACGATATCCAGTTCTTCGCGAAACGGATAGTACGCCATGACCGTACGGCAGCGGCGCAGTCTGTCAAAGGAAAGCAAATGACGGCACATTTGTTTGGAGCGGGCCTGGCGTTCTTCCGGACTGACAGATGCTCTTTGGGCGAGAATTTCTCTGCGAAGTTCCCTCTTTTGATCGAGAAGCTCCATGTGTTTTTCCCCTCTCTTTTCTCCCGGCCACTCCCATATCGGTCGGGGTTGTCCCTTTCTGGTCTCTAAGCTACACTGATACAGACAGGAGCAGAGCATGCTTGGCCGCTTGCAGAAGCGCCAGGATCAGCAATCTGTGCCACGCAGGCCGACAGATCGTTTACGGTATTGATAAAGAGGTGGAAGCAATGATCTTACTTCAAGCTGAACATATACAAAAAACGTACGGGATTGAGACCATTTTACAGGACATTTCGCTGCAAATTCAAACAGGAGAGCGCGTCGGACTGGTCGGAGTCAATGGGGCCGGAAAATCGACACTAATGAAGATTTTGGCCGGGCAGCTCAGCTATGACAGTGGAACCGTCCGAATTCCGAAGGATGTCACGCTCGGTTACCTGGCGCAAAACGGCGGGCTGGAGTCCGAACGCTCCATTTGGGAGGAAATGCTCTCCGTCTTCACTCATTTTCAAAAGGAAGAGCAGGAGCTTCGCAAGCTGGAGACGCTGATGGGCGATCCGGCCGTTCTGGCTGACGAAAAACGGTACCAGCAGATACTGGAGGATTATTCCCGCCGCTCCGAGGCATTCAAGGAACGCGGGGGGTACGGCTATGAGGCGATGATTCGCGGCGTCCTGCATGGACTCAGATTCGCCGATATGGACTATCAGACGCCGATTTTCACCCTGAGCGGCGGGCAAAAGACCCGGCTTGCCCTGGCGAAGCTGCTTTTGCAGGCTCCTTCGATCCTGCTGCTGGATGAGCCGACTAACTACCTGGATATTGAGACGCTCACCTGGCTGGAGGGCTACCTGCAAAATTACCAGGGCGCCATCCTCGTGGTCTCCCATGACCGATACTTCCTGGACAAGCTCGTCACCGTCGTCTACGAGATCGAGCGCACCCGTGCGACCCGGTACACGGGGAACTACAGTCAGTTTCTCGACCAAAAGGCGGCCCGGCTGGAGCAGGAATTAAAGCGCTACGACAAGCAGCAGGAGGAAATTGCCAAGCTGGAGGACTTCATCGCCCGGAACATCGCTCGGGCGACAACGACCAAGCGGGCCCAAAGCCGTCGAAAAACCTTGGAGAAGATCGACCGGCTGGAGAAACCGATCATGAACAACAAGTCGGTCAACTTTTCCTTCGATGTCGCCAAAATGAGCGGCAACATCGTGATGAAGGCGGCCAATGTCAGCATCGGCTACCCGGACGCCGTGCTGTCCCGACACCTCACCTTTGAGCTGGAACGGGAGGAGCGCGTCGCTCTCGTCGGCCCCAACGGAATCGGAAAATCGACTCTCCTGAAGACGATCGTGGAGCAACTGCCAGCTATTACAGGCAGCATCCAGTTCGGCAGCAATGTCACGATCGGCTACTACGACCAGGAGCATCGGAATCTGAATGACCAAAATACGGTGCTCAATGAAATCTGGAACGACTATCCGCTGATGCTGGAGCGGGATGTCCGTACCCTGCTCGGTAACTTTTTGTTCAGCGGCGACGACGTGCAAAAGCGCATTTCCGATCTGTCGGGCGGCGAAAGAGCACGTGTTTCGTTGGCCAAGCTGATGCTGAAGCAAGCCAATTTTCTGATATTCGACGAGCCGACCAACCACCTTGATATTTTCAGCAAGGAAGTGCTGGAAAACGCCTTGTACGACTACCCGGGAACGATTCTGTTCGTCTCCCATGACCGTTACTTCCTCAATAAAATCGCCACCCGGGTACTGGAGCTCTCCCCGGATGGCGTGACCAGCTATCTCGGCAACTACGATTATTACGTAGAAAAGAAGCAGGAGCTGGCCGAGCTGGCAGCTGAACAGCAAGCGCAAAGCACGAAGAAACAAGCCTCCTCTGCTGCAGACCTGCAGGAGAAATCGAGCTATGAGCGCGACAAGGAGGCCAAGCGCCGCGAGCGCCAAAGACTGCGCCGCCTGGAGGAAATCGAAGCGGCGATACAGGAGCGGGAGGCCGCCATTTTGACCTGGCAGGAGGAGCTGTGTCTCCCGGAAATCTACAGCGACCACGTCCTGGCCAAGGAGCGCAACGACAAGATCGAGCAGACAAAGGTGGAGCTGGAGCAGTTGTACGATGAGTGGAGCGAGCTTTCAGAGAGTTAGCCTGCTCCCGGCTCCCGTAAAAGCAAGACGTTCTCAAGAGCTGGAATAGCGTTCCTCGACTGGCTCGCACAAAGCGGTGTACAGAGTCGGTACGACCAGGTAGATGATGCATGTGGCCGCGGTAATGATGCCGGAATCATTCAGGAGCAGGCCGGCCAGCGAACCAGCGATCACTCCGGAGAAGCCTTTGACCAGCAACGGATAATCGCTGGCGAAATGGCGCAGATACTTGTCACTGCGCAGCGCCAGCAGCCCCAAAACGAGCAGGGACACGACAAAAACCCGGCTCCACACGGAAATACGAATCAGCCTGAGATTCATCTCCAGCTTGCGTTCCACGATATGCATCACTTCCGTCCAGTCACCGGACAAAAGCTGGCTTGCGACTCTCGTAATATGAGTCGGCGGCTGGCTGGACAAGAGACTGACAGATGCGAGCAACGCAATACCGACCAGCATGCCTCCTGCGAGCAGCAGGAGGCTTTTTTTGCCTGGGCGCCACCCCTGCAGCCGTATGAGCACGACAGCAAAACCGATCAGTCCCGCCAAGAAACCGCCCGCGTCCGCCCCCCACCCCGGAGCGGCCATATAGGCAAGGACGAGCAGAAAGAGAGGCACGATTACCCACAGAGCAGACTTATTCTCCCGGCCTGGCGCTTTTTCGGCTGTTTTCGAATCGCTCCACTGGTACAAGGCGGCTGCAAAAAGGATGGTGCATCCGATCAGCACTCCTTCGTATTCATTCCCCAATCCGTAAAAACGAGCGCCGATTACCGGGTCATACCCCAGATACGAGCGGCGCATCGCCGGGGCGCCGCTCCAGCCATCGATCAACAGCAGGGCGACTGTCAACCCGGCCACGACCGCAAGCGCTGCCGGCAGCGGCCTTCCCTCCATCAGCCAGGCACCCGCCATCGCTGCCAAAATGAGCACGCCGAGAATGACCGGCGGAAATACCCGCCAACCGGCCAAGCCTTCGAGCAGGAACAGCAGGGGAAACCACAGCATGGAGAGGAGAGCAAGACGCATAGCCCTGCGCCCCCATTGCAGGCTCTCTCCGCTTTTCCCCCTTCCCCAAACCCAGAGAGCGGCCGCTGCCGCCAAAATGACGATCTGCAGCATGACGTAGGTGTAAAGCACAGAACTGCGATTGGCGTAAATATGGTGGATTTGTTCCACCTCATAGGCGAGCTCGCCGATCCCTTTTCCCGTTTCCTTTTTCATGACATGTCCAGCCAGCCCATCCGGCACGGAAACCTGCAGAAAGGCAAGCACTGTCGGGAGAATATCAAGCCCGCTGACCAATCCGGATTGCCTCGTTGTCGCAGAGGTGAGCAGCCCTGCCTCTCCCCCCTTCCAAACAAACACAGGCGGCAGCAGCATTTTGGCTTGTACCGCTTTCTGGTTGGGGACCGGCGAGAGCAGCATCACCATTTGTCCGGGCTTGCGCGACGAAAGCAGCCGGTCAAGAAACCCGCCCAAGTCCTTCAGCACCTGCTCGTACTGTTTGGCAAACCGCTCCGGCGCCATATCGTCGGCTACCTGATACAAGCGCGCCAAATCAGCCAGTTGGATCGAGATCAATCCAGAGGCCGTCTCCCTGTCGATGCTCTGGAGCAAGTAATCGTAGTTCGTTTTAACCCCGTAAGGATAAGAAGGCGCTTGTATCGCCGTTTTGTCCGAAAGATTTCCAAACGGCACCCCACCGCGCTCGTCCATCGCGAACAGAACGGCGTGCCGGGTCCTGATGTCATCGTAGTCTCCGCTCCCGTAGCTGATTACAGACAGATTGTGCCGAGCCAGTGTCTCTCCCAGCAAGCCGATTCGGGAGGTAAACGGCTTGTCTCGATTCTCTGCCTGCAGCCGGTAAATGCCGGGAAAAACGATGCGATAGCGCGCTACAGGCTCCACCTCAGGCGGGCTTACTTCCACCATCCGCTCGCCGGCTGTTTCGTACTTGGAAAGATACTCTTCCGGGTGGTAGGCTGTGCCGCTCCGGTCCGTGTAAAGAGCCTGTCCGCCGCTGCCCATCAACAAATAGGAGTTGGCTGCCGATCTCGCTCCGGGCGAACGGATAGACAGCGCTCCGGCCTCGGCTTTTCTCAGCCAATTATCCACATGTGGATACTTCCTGAGCCGCTCAACATCCTGAAAGGAGAGCCCCTCCACAAACAGCGCTATCACCTGCCGCTTTTGGAGATTCTTCTTTGACTCCACAGCAGCACCTGCGTAATCCTGTCCGAGCTGCGACGACCATAGCAGGACAAATAGTGCGGCGAGCAGCAACCATTTTTTCATCAATCTTCCCCCACTGTTGATAAAATTTTCTGTTTATCCACATATTCCACAGATTCATCCACAGAAAAAACGTGATTTTCCCGGTAAATGCCTCTTGTTATCACCAGTATTCACAGGTGTGGGGAAGACAAACCTCAAAAATTATCCAGAAGCTGTGGATAACGATGAGGAAAAGAAAGACTGCTCCCCCAAGTGAGCAGTCAGGATTATGCGTTTTATGACAAGGGCAGGCCCGGCACACCGTTTAAGTCCAGCCGTGCAAAGCGCCTCTTTTGATACGAAATGTATCCCGCTGCGGCAATCATCGCCGCGTTGTCGGTACATAGGGAGAGCGGCGGGATGACCAGTGGAAGGCCTTCCTCCCCGCATCTTTTCGAGAGTCTTTCCCGCAGCCCGCGATTGGCTGCTACTCCCCCTGCAAGCAATACTTGCCTGGCTCCGTATTCCTTTACCGCACGGATTGTTTTTTCCACAAGCACCTCTGTCACAGAGTCCTGAAAGCTTGCAGCGAGGTCTTGCGGACTGATGCTTTCTCCGCGCTGTGACGCATTGTGCAGCGTGTTGAGTACAGCCGATTTGAGACCGCTGAAGCTGAAATCATAGGAATTCGGCTCCAGCCACGCGCGAGGAAGCGGAATGCTGGGAGTTCCTTCGTGTGCCAAGCGGTCAATGTGCGGACCGCCCGGGTACGGCAGCTGGAGGGCGCGCGCAACCTTGTCGTACGCCTCCCCGGCAGCGTCATCCCGCGTCTCACCTAAAATTTCGTAATGTCCATGCTCTTTCATCCAGACGAGCTCTGTATGCCCCCCGGACACGACCAGAGCGATCAAAGGAAACTCCATCTCCGTGACCAGCCGGTTGGCGTAAATATGGCCGGCAATGTGATGCACCCCGATCAAGGGGATTCCACGGGCATACGAGATCGCCTTTGCGGCAGCTACCCCTACCAGCAGGGCGCCAACCAGGCCCGGTCCGTAGGTGACGGCGATGGCCTGGATGTCATCCAGCGTTTTCCCCGCCTCCTGCAAGGCTTCCTCAATCGTCAGGGTAATGTTCTCCACGTGCCTGCGCGAGGCTACCTCCGGCACGACACCGCCAAACCGCTTGTGTATATCTGCCTGCGAAGCGATGATGTTGGACAGGACTGTCCGGCCGTCCTGAACGACGGAGGCCGAGGTTTCGTCGCAGCTTGTCTCGATCCCCAAAATGTTTACCGGACGACCAGACTGCTGCTGAGCCAGATACGCCTGCTGCACCCGTTCTTCATAGCGTGATGGTTTTCTATTCTTCATGCAATGTCACCCACATTATGAGAGCATCTTCATCGTTATCGGAATAATAACGCTTCCGACGTCCTTGTTCTGTAAAGCCCAGCTTGGTATACATATTCCGCGCCACGGTGTTGGACGGGCGCACTTCCAGCGTCATGCTTCTCGCTCCGAATACATAGGCGAGCCCCATCATCTGCCGCATCAACCGCTCTCCTACCTTTTGCCCGCGGCAATCGGGATGGACGGCCACGTTTGTAATGTGAGCCTCGTCCAGTACAATCCACATCCCGCAATAAGCGATGACCTGGCCATTCATCACGGCTACGACATAGCGGGCATTTGGGTTGATCGTCAGTTCATTGACAAAGGCATCACGCGGCCAAGGTGTCGGAAACGCCAAACGCTCCAATTCCCAGACCGCGTCTACGTCTTCTAGTGTCATAAAGCGGAATTCTATATCGATCTGCTCAGTCATTGCTATTCCTTCACCCCGCATGCGGGGTTTTGGGCCAGCCACTTGGCTTCGGCCTCTGCCAGCTGCAAGTATTCGGGAACCATTTCGTGCGGATGACCACCCTCTGCGAGCTTGCCCAGAGCAGCAAGACCGATGTGGGCAGCTCGCGGATGATTGTGGGTTGCAGGCGCAAAAAGGGCTTGTTCACCCAACTGCTCCGCGATCGTCTCCCGGTGAATGCGCAAATCCTCTCCCATAAACAGAACGCGCTCATTCCCAGCCTGTTCCTTTAACGAAGCGAGCCAATCGCGAAGCAGCACCAACCGCTCTTCGGCTACTACAGACAGTTCCGCCCAGTCTTTTGTCCGGAAGGCCCCTGTATAGACCTGTCCGCGCCTCGCATCGAAGAGCGGGACGATCAAGCCGGAGAAGCCTCGCGCATTCATAGCGACAGCCTCAAGGCTGGAGACGCCGATCACCGGTATTTGAAGCGACCAGGCCATGCTTTTTGCCGTGGCCACACCGATCCGTACACCCGTATAAGAGCCTGGCCCTTTTGCAACTCCGATGCCAGCCAGCTGTTCCGGCAATGTTCCCGTTTCATCCATCAACTCGGAGATCGCGTCCATCAGGCGGACAGAGTGGTTTTTCTGCTGATTCGTCGTCAATTCAGCCAAGATCCTGTCCTCTTCGACTACGGCCACGCTCAACACGAGATTGGATGTATCCATTGCAAGTACCCGCATCACCAATCAATCTCCTCACACAATTTCACATAGCGATCCCCCCGGGGAATCAGTTGAATCCGCCGGGCATCATCGCCTTCCGACCGCAGGATGACAGTCAGCCGTTCCGGCGGCAGCACGTCCTCGATCAGAGAAGCCCACTCCACCACAGTGACGCCTTCCCCAAAAAAATAATCGTCCAGCCCGAGCGAGTCCACGTCCTCTCCCACCCGGTAGACGTCCATATGATACAGCGGCAAACGCCCTTCATATTCCTTGATAATCGTAAAGGTGGGGCTGTTGACTGTTCCTTTCACCTCAAGGCCGCGAGCCAGTCCCTGGGTGAAGGTCGTCTTGCCCGCCCCCAAATCCCCCTCCAGGGCGAGAAAGTCGCCGGGGAGCAAGCGGACACCCAATTTTTCCGCAAAGCGCAAGGTCTCTTCTACGCCTGACGCATTCCATTCGTACTTCATCCTGTCACCCTTTCCTGGCATCGGCCTTGCCAAAATGGTTAAATCCCGCTTTCGCAACCGGCTCCCAGCGCGAATTGCGGTTCATCACTACCGATGGTCCGCCCGCTTCCACCCGCCCGATCACGGTAAACGGGATCCCCTGCTGCGCAAACAGCGCTCCGATCCTTTCTTCTTCCACCGCTTCAATCGTTCCTGCAAGCTGATAGTCTTCTCCTCCGTACAATGCCCAATGGAGAGGATCTTTTCCCTTGTGAGACGCATACATGCGGGTTGTTTCCGCTACCGGGATCAACTCCGCTTCGATCCGCAGACAAACACCGCTGGCTTCGGAAATCTCCCACAATTCAGAAGCAAGTCCGTCACTGACGTCGTTTAGCGCTCCTGGATTCGCAGAGGCTGCCAAAATGCGTCCTGCGGCAACCTGGGCCACCGGTCTCTGGTGAAAAGCAACCAACGGCTGCCACATCTCCTCTACAGCTTCTCCCGTTTTTGCCGTTTGCAACAACAGATCCAGGCCGGCTGCCGACCCGCCTACATGCCCTGTCACAAATACAAGCTGACCAGGCTTCGCTGCTGACCTGAGCAACGCCCGTCCCTTTTCCACCTCACCCATCACCGTGACAGACAGTGAAAGAGCGGCGGGGCTGGACACCGTATCGCCGCCAATCACACGTACGCCGTAGGCCTCGCACGCAGCGTAAATGCCGTCGTAAATCTGCTGACACTCTTTTGCTGTCCAATTTGGCGAGACGGCAATGCTGATCAACGCGTATTTGGGAATGCCCCCCATGGCGGCCACGTCGCTGATGTTGCTGATGACGGCTTTGTAGCCGATGTCGCTCGGGTTCATCGTCTCTTTGAGGAAATGGACAGTCTCTACCATGGCGTCGCAGCAGGCTACCACTTCCCTGTCTGCTGGCAGCGAAAACACCGCCGCGTCATCTCCGATCCCTACGCTAAGCCCGTCGCCTGTTTGGCCGGCGGAGCGGCTCGTCCACCGCCTGATGAGGGAAAACTCGTCGTACGTCACTACTACCGCTCCTTTAGTTTACAGTGCCTTCATTATACCGCCCTGCTTTCAAAGCACGCAAGGAAACGGGCGCACAGCCCGGACAGGCTTTTCCGTGCTGCCGCTGCTCTCCGGCTGCCATCAGCCCTGCTGCTTTGCCGCTGTTTCCAGCTCATACAGCCGCAGCTTTCCTGAACAACGGCCGCAGCGGTAACGGGCCGGATTGATTTTTCGCTTTCGTTTGTACCGCATCTGGCAGGCTTCACACACAAGCTCATAGCGATACGGAAGCCGGGTTCTTCCGCCGCCGACCTCCTGGCAGTAGCGACTTCCCCCCACTTGCTTGAGCAGCTCCTGAAAGTCGCGATCTTTATGCTGGTACCCCTTCTTTTCCAGGTGCAGATGATAGTGGCACAGCTCATGCTTTACGATCCCGATCAGCTCTTCCTCTCCGTGCTGCTCCAGATGGCGAGGGTTGATCTCGATGTCGTGGGAACGAAGCAGGTAACGTCCCCCTGTCGTCCGCAGCCTGCTGTTGAACCTGGCCTGGTGACGGAACGGCCTGGCAAAATACTGTGCAGAGACCGCTTCGACCAGTGCTTGCAACTCCTGATCTGTCATTGTTTTTCTCTCCCCAGCTGAAGCTTGTACCTCGACGATAGCAGTTTTGGTTGAAAAGTGCCAGAGCAATACAGTACACTTATTTGATGAGATCATGAGATTGGTGGGGAAACTGATGCGCTATTTAATCTTGCAGGAACAAACTGGGCTGCGCTTTGTCGCCATGCCGGAATCCCATATGTATCAACTGGTCGCTCTTCTGAAACGGCTTCAAAAGGAGATCGACAAGCTGACCATTGCAGAGCGTCCGCAGCTTCCGACGGTCATCGCGGAATGCGCCGAGCTAGAGCTTCTCTCCGATGCGTTTCAAACAGAAGATGGTCTGGCGTACGTCAGCCGGCTGGAGAGCCATTTCTCCTCTTTGCAGGAAACGGTTTATCCGCTGATCTCGTTGTTGACGGAGATTCGCGCTTTGCAGGCACAGCTTGAATTCCTGCTGGAAGATGAGTAATCTCTTTTCGGAGGCTTTGCGAAGCCTCTAGTACCCAAAGGCCGAAAGTCTCGCTTTCTTACGTGCTTTCACAGTTCTGCTTTGTTGCTATATACGAACAACTGCAAATTACTCGTTTACGAGTCGTGCAAAGAAAAAAGGTACCTCCTGTGTGTTTGCCGCATACATTGCCAATATAGGAATGACACCAGGAGGTACCCTTCATGCCACAATGGATGCGCAGGCAATTGCAGCGTGCCTTCATCGGGAAGGACGTCCGGCAAATTCGATTGCTCAACAGCTGTTGGTTTTTATACTGGGAAAAACACGGCGGCCGCCCTCAATAGGGTGGCCGCCTTTTATATGCTTACAACAGCTTGTTCTATAAATCCTGTGGCGGGATTAAAGTCAATCCGACCCGTTGCCGTTTTTCATCGATATCGACTACCCATACATCCACAATGTCTCCGACGGTCACCACGTCCAACGGGTGTTTGACAAACCCTTTCCGCAAGCGGGAAATGTGGGCCAGGCCGTCATTTTTCAAACCGATATCGATAAACGCCCCGAAATCGACCACGTTTCTTACCGTTCCCTGCAGCTTCATCCCCGGGCTGAGGTCAGAGAGCTGAAGCACGTCGCTGCGCAAAAGCGGCTTGGGCAGCTCGTCGCGCGGGTCACGGCCCGGGCGCAGCAGACTGTCGACGATATCTCGCAGCGTCGGTTCCCCGATTTCCAGCTGCCGGGCAACCGTCGGCACATCGAGTCCCTGCAGCCGTTCTCGGCAGGCTTCGCTGCCAATCTCTTCGGCAGACAGCCCGATCAGGTCCAGCAGCTTGTGTGTAGCCGGGTATGATTCCGGGTGAATCGGCGTTTTGTCCAGCGGATTTTCCCCGTCCATAATCCGCAAGAAGCCTACGCATTGCTCGTAGGTTTTCGCTCCCAGTCTGGGAACTTCTTTGAGTGCGGCCCGGCTCGTAAATTTTCCGGTCTCTTCCCGCTTTTTGACGATGTTCGCCGCCACCTGCTTGCTGATGCCGGACACGTATTGCAGAAGCTGCGGCGACGCCGTATTGACGTCTACGCCTACGTGGTTGACCGCCGACTCGACGACGAATTGCAGGCTTTCCGCCAGGCGCGACTGGGAGACGTCGTGCTGGTACTGTCCGACGCCGACCGACTTGGGATCGATCTTGACCAGCTCGGCCAACGGGTCCTGGAGTCTGCGGGCGATGGAAATCGCGCTTCGTTCCGCGACGTCCAGATCGGGGAACTCCTCCTTGGCAAGTGCAGAAGCAGAGTAAACGGAGGCGCCCGCCTCATTGACGATGATATAGGACAGATCGCCCTTCACTTCCTTCAACACGCCGGCGATAAACTGTTCCGTCTCGCGAGACGCCGTTCCATTTCCGATCGTAATGATCTGTACCCCGTATCGTTTGATCAGTTCCTTTACCTTGGCAGAAGCTTCGGCTACCTTGTTTAACGGAGGAGTCGGATAAATGACCCCTACCTCCAAAAGCTTGCCGGTCTCATCGACGACAGCCAGCTTGCAGCCTGTTCGATAGGCCGGGTCTACCCCAAGCACAACCTTGCCCTTCACAGGCGGCTGCAGGAGCAGATTGCGCAGGTTTTCCGCAAAGATGTGGATCGCCCGCTCTTCGGCGACTTCTGTCAGCTCGTTTCTTACCTCCCGCTCGACAGAAGGCTGGATCAAGCGCTTGTACGCATCCTCCGCCGCTGCCTCCAACCACGGCCGGGCTACCGTCTCCCGCGGAATCAGCTTCCTTTTCAGAAAGAGCAGAATCTCATCGACAGGAGCCTCAACCGACACCTTCAGGATACCTTCGTTTTCTCCGCGGTTAATCGCCAACACGCGATGAGGCGCGGCCTTTTTCAACGGTTCACTGTATGCGTAATACATCTGGTAAATGTTTTTCTCGTCTGCTTCGGCCGCCTTCTGCTCCGATACGAGCGTCCCCTTTTGAAAGGTGCGCTCGCGGGTCCACTGGCGAATCTGGGGATCATCCGACACCTGCTCGGCGATGATGTCCATCGCTCCTTGCAGCGCCTGCTCCGCCGACTCCACCCCTTTTTCCGCGTTTATGTACGCTTCCGCTTCCGCCGCCGGATCTCCCGATTTCGGAAGGGTCAATAGGTAGGAAGCCAATGGCTCCAGTCCCTTCTCCTTGGCCATCGTCGCTCGGGTCCTGCGCTTTTGGCGATACGGCCGGTACAGGTCTTCCACTTCCTGCAGCTTTGCCGCCCGTTCGATCGATGCCTTTAGCTCTTCAGTCAGCTTGCCCTGCTCCTCGATCAGCCGGATTACCTCTTCTTTTCGCACTGACAGGTTGCGCAAGTAGCGAACGCGCTCTTCAATCGCCCGTATCTGGGTCTCATCCAATTGTCCGGTCATTTCCTTGCGGTAACGGGCAATAAACGGCACTGTATTTCCTTCGTCCAAAAGGGCGATGGTCCGCTCTACCTGATGCCTCTTGATTTCCGTCTCCTGAGCGATCGTCTGGATCATCAACGTTAGGTCCATATTCTACCTCCTGCGCTCATCTACGTGGTTATTGTACCACAACACCCATCTCGCCACCGGCAAAAATATGTCTGGAACCAAGCGGGCATCTCCGCTCTTCCCGGCTCTCGGGAGGACAGGTGCCCCTTTGACATTCACCGGCTATTCCGGGCAGCGCAATGCAAAAAATCCCGGGATGTGAAGCTGACAAAAAAAGCGGAGGATGCATGCACCCCCGCTTGTCATTTACGTTGTATATTCCTGCTGATCGGTCCGAAGAACTTCCCGCAGCTTGCCCAGTGCCCTCCGCTGCAGCCTGGAGACGTGCATCTGGGACATGCCGAGGAGTTCTCCCGCCTGCTTTTGACTCAAATTTTGATAAAAAGTAAGATGTATGATTTCTTTTTCCCGATGGTCGAGTGCATGAAGCGCCCGGTCGAGCAGCATGTGCTGATCGATGCGATCATAGCCGCTGTCTTCCGAACCGATCAAATCAAACAGGGTAATGGTATTGCCGTCGCTATCCGCCTCCAGTTCGCTGTCCATGGAAAGGGAATGATAGCTCCGTCCCATCTCCAGCGTTTCCAGAACCTCTTCTTCGCTGACGCCCAAATACGCCGAAATATCTGCAATCTGCGGGGAGCGCTGGAGCTTGATGGTCAATTCGTCCACCACCCGCTTGATTTTCGGGCTCAGCTCTTTTACCCTGCGGGGAACATGGACACTCCAGGTCTTGTCCCGTATGAATCGTTTCATTTCTCCGACAATAGTCGGAACAGCAAAGCTCTCAAAGGAGCGGCCAAATGCGGGATCAAACCGCCTGAGAGAAGCTAAAAGTCCGATCATCCCTACCTGAACCAGATCTTCATAAGGGATCTGTCCCCGAACAAACTTTTTGGCAAGGGACTCTACCAAAGACGTATAGGCTTCGACCAATTCTCCTTGAAGGACACTGTCTCCCGTCTCGCGATATTCATTGACCAGCCTGACCAACTCATCTCGACTATGCTTAGGCTTCCGAGACTGCCCGGTCATCGCAAGACACCTCATCCCGCTGCAAGTACTTGGTCATTGTCACTGTCACTCCATCATTGCTGCTCACTTGCACTTCGTCCATTACGGAGTGAATCAGATACAGTCCCAAGCCACCTTCCTTCACTTCGTCAATATCTACATCAGGACGGATCGGTGCCGGTGCTTCCTGTCTATCCTCCAACGGGAGGCCCTTTCCTTTATCCCTTACTTCCACCACAAGCCGATCAGCAAGGAGCCAGCATGAAAGGCGCAGTTGGTCATTTCCTTGCGGGCAATCGTAGGCGTGTTCGACTACATTGGTGCACGCTTCCGCCACCGCGAGCTTGATGTCTTCGATATCTTCATACGGGATTCCCATCCGGTTGGCAATCCCCGAAACAGTTAGGCGGGCAATGCTGACATACTCCGCTCGAGCTGGCAGCGTCAATGTAATCACATCTGCCTCCGGTCTCTGACCCATTATTCGCTCTCTCCTTTGTGAGGCACCATTCTTTCATACAAGCCGGTTATACGAAAAAGCCGTTCCACACGAGGCGACAGATTCTGCACAGCAAGCTCACAGCCTGTCTGCTTGCAGGCCTTCATTGCAGCAACAAAGGTACCGATTCCCGTGCTGTCGATATACTCTACCGCACTCAGATCAACAGCAACCCGCTTTACCTCTGGCCGATTTACCAAACAGAGCAGCAAGTCCCTCAGCTTCGATACGGTATACGCATCGATTTCCCCTTCCAGGTACAGCAAATGTTGGCCGTCCTGGCTGTTCTCTCTGATCATAAGCTCCATTCTGTTTCTCCTCCCTTGCTTGCCTTACGTTCTCCGAAGCACAATCATGGTGTAATCATCCGGCAGTTCAAATTGAGAGAGAAGCAACAGTCTGCGGTACAGATGGTTAGCCATCTCCTGTGCAGACGCACTCGTTTCCTCCTCCAGGAGAGAGACGAGTTCTTCTCTTTGTATGTAATATCGGCCAATCTTTCGTTCCGTTACACCATCTGTCAGAAGGATCAGAAAATCTCCGGGCTCCAAATAAATCTCACGTTCTTCGTATTCGCTGCCCGCCGCAATGCCTAAAGCCGTCCCGCAACCCTCCAGATCGAAAAATCGGTTCTCCCGAGCCCGATACAAAAATCCGGGCTCCTGGCCCGCTGTAGCGTAGCGAAACACGTGCTGAGCCGTGTTATAGCGGCCAAATTGCATGGTTACAAACATGCATGGGTCGATATTTCGTTCAACAACGCTGTTTAAATGTCTCAGCATGTTGCCCGGAGCAAGCTTCATCTCTCCCAGGCTGTCCATCGCGTACCTGAGCATCGACATACACATCGCAGCGGGGATGCCTTTTCCGGTGATATCCGCAATGGCAACAGTGAACTCACTTTTGCTTTCACAGAGGAAATGATAAAAATCTCCGCTCATTTCCTTGGCCGGAATACTGATCATGCCAATGTCTACATTCGGATATTGCGGAAGCGTTTCTGGCAGCAGCGTCTGCTGCATTGCGGTCGCGATGGCGATTTCAGCCTGCAGCTGTTGATGGCGGCTTCGCCAGCTGTCAAAGGAGCGGTAGGCATTGCCGTACTCGATCATGATTTCGGTGAGAATTTGAAAGGAATCTTGTATAAACTCCGGTACATCTCCCAAATGCTCCAGAACGTTTGCGTGCATATCGGTTACTTCCTCAGGAGAAATATTCCGTGAGAGCAGCCACTTTCCCAGTTGTTGAGCCAGGTATAGCTGGTCTTCTCGCTTTCCTTTCAGATAATCGCGCACGATCCGCGTGTATATGTCCTCATTTTCCTGACTCATGAACAGGCGTCATCTCCCCTCGTTCCCTTACCGCCATTTAATGACGACAACCTGTGTCCCCTCTCCCGGACTGCTCTCCAAAGAAAACTCGTCCATCATACGTTTCACGCCTGGCAATCCTGCTCCAAGCGCCCCGGAAGTGGAGTACCCGTCCTCCAGCGCTTTTCGCACGTCTTCTATGCCAGGTCCAGAGTCAGATGCGATGATCCTAAGTCCGACACGTTCGCCCTCCTCGAGAGGCTCTATCAATACGTTTCCGTGACCGGCATAAAGGAAAATGTTCCGTGCCAGCTCGGAAATCGTAGTGGCAATCCGCGATTGCATGATCGTCCCAAACCCCAGGCTTTTCGACAAGTTTCGACCTATTTGTCTAGCTGTGACTATATCTGCCTCTGAATATATCGTTATGTTATATGAATGAAGCCCTGTCACAACAAGAAACTCCTTCCATCGACGAGCTTTTCAGCAGTCGGTTAAACATGCAAAACGTGTCACTTTTTGTCTTTTTTCTTGTACACCATTCGATGCCAGGGCGCAAAATCCCTGCAATCACAGCAAAAAAACCACTGGCTATCCAAGTGGTTTTTCTTTCCTGCTCGTAATATTACCATTCCTTATTTAAAAGTCAATGATTCCCAGGCTAATTTGCAGCGATTCATTGACTCGATCCATCATCTCGTCGTCCAGATGAGTGATCTTATCGGTCAGTCTTTGCTTGTCAATGGTTCTAATCTGTTCTAACAAGATGACGGAGTCACGATCAAATCCATACATTTTTGCGTCAATCTCTACATGCGTCGGCAGTTTTGCTTTTTGAATCTGCGCTGTGATGGCAGCGACGATGACCGTCGGACTAAATCGATTGCCAATATCGTTTTGGATGACTAATACGGGTCGCACGCCTCCCTGCTCGGAGCCGACGACCGGTGACAGGTCAGCGAAAAATACATCGCCCCGTTTGACAATCACATGTCACACCCCGCTAACTAAGCGGACAAGAGTATGGTCAGCCTCTTCTTCAGCGCCGAATGCCTCCGATGCCATTTTCAAGTTGATTTTCGCCATTTCCATGTACCCTTTTTGCATGGTTTCGCGAATGACGCGCTTTTTGCGCTCCTTCAGATACAGGTGCATCGCTTGGCGAATAAACTCGCTGCGATTGGATTTTTCTTTTTGAATTACGCCGTCCACTTCCTGAAGCAAGTGTTGTGGCAGGCTGATCATGATGCGTTTCGTGTTTGACTTGGACAAGACAAATCCACCTCCAACCATGACCGTAACATCCGCAGTGCTTGTTACCACTTACCAGTATGGGTCACTACCATTATGTCGAACCATTTGCAAAAATATACCTGTCCGGTCGCTTCGGGAATAACCCGATTTTGCGCTTTACTAGTATTCGTGCTTTGCTCCAAAATTCCTGCCTGCTTTTTGCTGCTAGTTATTGACACTTTGTGCTGGCGCATGTGTCATCGTCAACGGATGAAACACCTCCGACACTTTCCCGTCTTTGCGATAAACACGCGGAAGCCGGTAATTCAGCATGCACGGAATCTCATAATTGATGGTCCCCACGAGCTCAGCTACTTCGTCCAATGAAATTTCTTCCGTTCCCAGGCGACCGTAGAGCACTACTTCGTCGCCTACCTTCGCGGAAGCGCCATTCAGCCTGACCATGATCTGGTCCATGCACACCCTGCCGACAATGGGAGAACGTCTGCCCTCGTGCAGAACAAAGCCGCGATTGGACAACGACCTGGAGAAGCCGTCTGCATAGCCGATCGGGAGCGTGGCGATTGTTTCACCTGGCTTGGCGGTGTACGTAGCTCCATAGCTTACCGTCATTGCTTCCGCTGCCGTTTTCACATGGGAAATGCGAGTTTTCAGGGACAACGCCGGCACCAGCTTCACCTGTGCCCGCTGCTTCAAAAACGGAGAAGGATATAACCCGTATAAACCTATGCCCAAACGGATCGTATCATACCCCCATTCAGGAAAGACAATCGCGGCGGCCGTATTGCAGCAGTGCACGCGCGGAAGCGTTTTTCCCGCCTCGCGAAGGGCGGCCAGCAGCTCCTGAAATTGCTGGTGCTGACGTCTGACATGTGTTGTATCTTCTTCATCCGCACAGGCGAAGTGGGTAAATATTCCTGTCCAATCAAGGAACGGACTTTGCTCCAAGGCTCTCACGACGTGAAGAAGCTCCTCGGCTGTACGCACTCCGAGTCTTCCCATGCCGGTATCCGTTTTGATATGGATCCCGATCGGCTTTGCACCGGCTTGCTCGATCCGCTCGTTCGCCTGTATGATCCAGTCGGCATGGTAAGCGGTCAGTTCAATTCCGAGCCGGCTGGCAGTTTCGACAGAGTCGACCGGGGTATAGCCGAGA
Organism: Brevibacillus sp. FSL K6-6036; assembly: GCF_037964015.1. Lineage (NCBI taxonomy): Bacteria > Bacillati > Bacillota > Bacilli > Caryophanales > Paenibacillaceae > Brevibacillus > Brevibacillus sp. FSL K6-6036. The sequence continues at coordinate 565,560 of NZ_CP150173.1, read as the reverse complement.
ACAAGGACAGGGGCAGTAATTCCCGCCTCGCGCAACACGACTGCCTCGTCCAGCATGGCTACCGCCAGTGAATCGGCGCCGCTCCGCAATGCCTGCTGGCCTACATGCACGGCCCCGTGCCCGTATCCATCCGCTTTGACTACGGCCATAATCCCCGTTGTTTCAGGAATATGCCGACGAAAGCTTGCTACATTGGCCGAAATGGCGTCCAGATCTACCTCTACCCACGTGTCGCGACAAAACGGTTTCATTTGCTATCTCCTCTTTTTGCCCTTTTGGTATAGATACAAGCGTTCATTCAAGTGATTGAGAAACTGCCTGGAAACCATCAGCGACTGGCGCTTTCCGCCCACTCTGTACAGATGGCGCCCTTCAAAAATCGGTTCCACCTCGGAAAGCGGATAACTGGTTTCCTGTCCGCTCATCCGAATGATCAGGTGAGTCTTTGTCAGTGTATACGAGGGACGCAGCGTGAATTTGTACAGGAACGGGGCCAAGCCAACCACCGCAATCGCGATGGCAAAAGCAAAGATCTTGAATGCGTCCGTTCTGGAGTCAAAGAACTGCGACAACAAAAGCATTCCGATGACAAAGGCTAGCGTTTCCATAATCCGCATCTTCATGCTTTTCCGCAAAAGAAGGTCTTTATACCCCGATTCCTCTTGATACAAAATGTCGTTCGACTGTTTCTTCATGAATACCGCTTCACCTCATAGCATAGTTACTCTGACTTTATCTCTTTTGGACAGAAGGTGTCAATTCGTTAAGCACAAATGTATGGTTTTTTTCATATAATACGGACACTTTGCGATTTGGAAAGGGGCCCAATAACGTCAGGCGAAGAGGCCCCTGTCCCTTCCCCTGCCCCGCTGAAAATCCATAGAACTAGGCTGTGATCACAATCGGATACAGGGACTTTCCTAGGAAAACACTACCGTAAGAATTTAAACAAAAACACGCCTGATCCTGCATAGGACCGGGCGTGTTTGTTGCAACATCTTTGATTTGCGAGAAAGGAAAACGGAATCTCAGTGTGATGCGGACATTTCTCTTGCGCTCAAAGCTGAAACTGCGGCGGCTTGGATTCGTCCTTATTTTCCGCCCAAACCGTATGTGGATTGAGCTACCTGAACCATTTCAACCTCCGGCAGGTCTCCCGTCAGCGTAAACTCGACGCCGTCCAGCTCCCAGGTCAGATAACGCTGATTATCTGCCGTTTGGGTCAGCACCCCGATCGTAAATCCGAGGTCGACAGGCATTCCCTGTTCATATGAAACGGTGGCCTCGGTCGGACGGGACTCGATCAGCTTGTAGTTATACGCTCCGTTGTACTGCAGGACGATCGTCTTTTGACCATTCCGGGTAACCGGCTCAATGTCTCCCTGTTTCACACCTTCAGGCATGTACGTTGGAACGATGACCCCGAACTGGCTGTTCGGCTGCTGGCTTGGCTGAGATGCCTGTGCCATCGTCGGGATGACAGACATCGAGCTGGTTGTCATGTTGCGATCTTTGTCAAAGGCATCTTGATCAAATGTCGGATTAAACACAAATTCCGTGAAGTTGATCTTGACCAGCGTATCCAGATTGGAATCCATGATCTCTGCGCGTTTTGGTTTCAAGTCTTCTGTCAGCCAAATTTTTTGTTTCGTGAGCGAGCGGTTTCCACTGTAATTCGCTTTTACTTCAAACACGTAGTCTTTGTTGTCCATGTTCATTTTACGCTCGGTATCGTCGATAATGCTGCGGGCGAGCGTTTCGTAGAGATACAGCGGCCCATTGTTTTCCGGCCATCCGCTTTGGAAACGGAAGCTTTTTTTCAAATGGGGCGTAAGCACAAACACACCTTCGTTATTTCGCAGGATGATCTGTGTGATTCCCCGCTGCTTGGAGGTGAGGGCTACCCGGTAGTTGGTCGGCTTCTCGTACCAGACCTCCACATCGTACTCCATGGGAGTCGAGCTGGTTTGCATGGTCAAAACTGCTTGTGATTTGTAGCCCCCCATTTTGTCCAGCGTACTGCCTAGATCATCGACAATGTCCTCCGGTGTCTTTTGACCGAAGCAGCCGCCGAGCAGCAGAGAAAAGACCAACAAGAGCGCCAATGGAAGTGCTGCCCGTTTCATTCAAAGAACTCCTCCTTGTCTGCATTTTTCGACGAAGAAGGGCTCCCCTGTCTATTTCCTGGGAAATCTGTCATTCTTTCATCCGATCAGCGCATATCTTGTCATCCTCTGATGGGCCGCAGGTGTTAGTCTATCGCTGATTTTCAGCAAACTTCCCATTCTGGCTAGAGCAGGTAGTCCCTCCTAATCTACGCGATATAAATCTATGTCCCATCTCGTCCCAATATGCAGACAAGTTGCAGTTGTCCTCTATTCTTTCGATTCGATGACCACCTGCGCTACTGCGTACTCTTTGCTGTGGGAAATGCTTACATGGATTCGCAGCTTGGAGGGGTCATGTCCGATCCGGTTGCATGCCGCCTCGGTAATCGTCAGTTCCGGTTTTCCTGTCGTCCCTGGGGCGATCTGAAGGTCATGCAGACCTACAGCCCCACCGATGCCGGTCCCGAGCGCCTTGGCTCCTGCTTCTTTGGCTGCAAAGCGCCCTGCTACGTACTCAGCCAGCCTTCCCTCTGGTTTCCCCTCTAGCAGCTTCCTTTCCGCTTCCGAAAAAATCCGGTGAAGCAGCTGCGGCTGGCGCTTTAAAATCGCTTGAATGCGATGAATTTCAACGATGTCAATGCCGATGCCAACTATCATACCAATCATTTCTCCCCGACTTATTTTGCTGCCAACATAACACTTACGATCCATTATTGGCAAGCACACAAATAAAACACCCCCCGCAATCGCTGCGGGGGGAGAGGCGCTCTTAAAGGGTTTGTTATTCAGTCGGTTGTTGCTGCGCTTGTTGAGCCGCATTCGCAGCGGATTGCTGGTTTTGGCGGCGTACTTCCGACACGTTGGTTTCGCTCGCAAACTCAGTTGCGTTCGTAGCGGTTTGGTTGCGCATCGCTTGGTTCATACCTGCTTGCTTGTTTTGTTTCGGCATGGTCTTTTCACCTCCTCGACGTCACTGAATATAATGTGTGCTGAGCAATGCCCCCGTATCCCCGCCTGTTTTTTCCTCACCTCGACAACAGGGGGTTAAATCCCAGCCGCTAATCAAGCCGCGTTTGGTTATGCTATAACGAGAAGCAGGAAGAGCTGCCGCCTGCCGCGAATATGTACGTTCAATGTAAAAGCATGAGAGGAGCAAATGGACTATGGCTCAAACCGTTATTATTTATACACAAAAAACCTGCGGCCCTTGCCAGGAAGAAAAAATGTGGCTGTCGCAACAAAACGTTGCCTTTGAGGATCGCGACATACGTGAAAATGACGCTTATTTTCAGGAAGCGATTGGACTCGGGGCCAGCATGACACCGGTTACTCTGATCGAAAAAGATAGCGGCGACCGTATTGTCATCCACGGATTTGACAAGGAACAACTAAAAAAAGCGTTGGATCTTTCCTGATCCAACGCTTTTTTCCTATACGTCAACCTAGCGAATGCGCTGCTGTAGCCTTTTTGTCCTTTACGATTGGCGACATATCCGGCAAATGCTGCAAAATCTGCCGAATGGCGGGTGAACACTCCGTGTTAAGGGAATAAAACACCCAAGGTCCCTTGCGTTTTTCTTTAACCAAACCGTGTGTCTTCAGTTTGGCCAAGTGTTGAGAGACAGATGGTTGGGACGTTTGCAGAATCTCCACGAGATCTCGTACACAAAAGGATTGTACCTGCAAGAGAGCCATGATCGTCAAGCGTGTTTTGTCGCCGAGCAGTTTGTAAATCTCAGACAAATACAACACCTGCATCAAATCTGTGTCCATAAAAACCCACCCTTTGCCTTGCGTTTCTGATTACAAGTATACTACACGGACATAAGGCAGGGAAGATATGATGTCGACAGATCGGTGAACGCTTGTCTTTTTCCCGGTCAATTCGCTCCGGCCGTGATCGGAGCAAGCACTTGAAATCAGCGCCATTCGTGGATGTATCCGACTGTTTACCGCAGTGAAAAAGAAAAGCGCTCTCTTGGAAGCGGTTTTTGCAGTTTTTTCCATTGCCCGACGTCCATTTTTTCATCCAAATATCCGCAACGTCAAATACAGACCGGTCAATGTGATGAACAGCGTAGGGACAGTCAGGACGATGCCCGTCCGAAAATATTGCCCCCACGTAATCCTGACACCTTTGTTGTTCAATACGTGCAGCCACAAGAGCGTCGCGAGCGAGCCGATCGGCGTAATTTTTGGCCCCAGATCGCAGCCGATGACATTGGCGTAAATCAGCGCTTCCCGGACGATTCCTTCGGCCCCTGACCCTTGAATCGCCAGAGCGTCGAACATGACTGTCGGCAGATTGTTCATGAGCGAAGAAAGTGCTGCAGCGACAAATCCCATGCCCAATGTGGCGGCGTACAGTCCGTGGGCCGCAAACAGTTCCAGCCATCCTCTGACGACTTCAGTCAGCTGCGCATTGTGCAGCCCCCATACGACCACATACATGCCAATGGAGAAGATGACCACTACCCACGGAGCCCCTTTCAAGATACGTCCTGTCTCGATGGCGGGACTTCTCCTCGCCGTCAGGTAAAAGACAAGGGCGGCACCGGTTATGATCAGCGATACGGGAATATCCAGCCACTCGCTCGCGAAGAAACCGGTCAGAAGCACAGCCAAAATCAGCCAGGACAGCCGAAACATCCTCACGTCCCTGATCGCTTCTCGCGGCTCCCTTAGCTGACTTGTCTCATAGCGACGCGGGATGCTTTTGCGAAAATAAAGAAACAGAACAAGCAAGCTGCCGGCGACAGAAAACAGATTGGGCAGCAGCATCCTGGCGGCGTATTCGGCAAAGCCGATCCCGAAGTAGTCGGCGGAGACGATATTGACCAGATTGCTTACCACAAAAGGAAGAGAGCTCGTATCGGCAATAAAGCCGCTCGCCATGACAAAAGCAAGCACCATTTGCGGCTGCAGCTTCAACGCTCTCACCTGCGCCAGCACAATCGGGGTCAAAATCAGCGCAGTCCCGTCATTGGTAAACAGCGCCGAGACAAGCGTGCCGAGCAAAATCACATACATAAACATCAGACGGCCATTTCCTTTGGCCAGCCTCGCCATGTGCAGGGCTGACCACTCGAAAAAGCCGATTTCGTCCAAAATCAGGGAAATAACGATGATGCCAACAAGGGAAATCGTGGCGTTCCAGACAATTCCCGTCACCTCGCCGACATCCGCCATCGTGACGATACCTGTCGCCAATGCGAGCAGCGCCCCTCCCACTGCCGGGTAACCGATCGACAATCCCCGGGGCTGCCAGATCACGAGGATGAGTGTCCCTGCAAAAATGAGTAATGAAAGCCAGACCACGGTTGTGTTTCTCCTCTCTGTTCTGCACATGCTAAAATCGTGTATTCATTACATGACGAAAAGCTCTCAGCTCTCCTCTTTTGGCGAACAAGGCTGGCAGAAGCAGCCGCCAAAGAACCTCCCTGTACAGGAACACACCAAAAAGAGCGGACTTTTGTGTCCGCTCTCCTACGATACTACAGATTCTCTCTAACCGAAACGCCCTGTAATGTAATCCTCGGTTCTCTTGTCACACGGATTTTGAAAAATGACCGGTGTGGAATCGAATTCAACCAGCTCTCCATTCAGGAAAAAGGCTGTCTTGTCGGAGATGCGGGCTGCCTGCTGCATGTTGTGTGTAACGATGACGATGGTGTAGGTCGTTTTCAGCTCATCGAGCAGTTCCTCGATCTTTGCCGTAGAAATCGGGTCCAAGGCCGATGTCGGTTCATCCATGAGCAAAATTTGCGGATTCACGGCCAGAGCGCGAGCAATGCAGAGGCGTTGCTGCTGGCCCCCGGACAAGCCATAGGCCGGTTTCTTCAAAACATCCTTTACTTCCCCCCACAGGGCTGCTGCTTTCAAGCTGCTCTCCACGATCTCGTCAAGCTTGTTGCGGTCTGTAATGCCGTGCAATCTGGGGCCGAAGGTAATATTTTCGTAAATGCTTTTTGGGAACGGATTGGGCTGCTGAAAAACCATGCCGATATTTTTGCGCAAAATCTCTACGTCCACCCTGGACTCGTAGATGTCCTCGCCGACGACCTTCACACTGCCGTCGATTCGCACGCCCTGAATCATGTCATTCATCCGGTTCAACGTCCGCAGGAACGTCGATTTACCGCAGCCGGAAGGTCCGATAAAAGCAGTGATGCTGTTCGCTTCAATCTCCATATTGATATTGTGCAGGGCTTGGTGTTGTCCATAATACAGGTTCAGATCGCGTACCTCGATGATACTCACGGTTGCCAGACCCCTCTCTTTGTAAAAGTTCCTCTATTAATAGCGCTTCTGATATTTATTGCGAAGGTAAACCGCGGTCGCATTCAGTGTAAACAGCACGATCAACAGCACGATAATACCGGCGGCGGCAATCGCCCTAAACTCATCCTGCGGCTTGGATGTCCAGCTGTAGATCTGGATCGGCAGGACCGTAAACTGGTCGAGCGGAGAGCTCGGTACAAAAGCGATAAACGTAACCGCTCCGACTACGATCAAAGGCGCCGTCTCTCCGATCGCACGAGACAGGGCCAGAATAAAGCCGGTCAAAATGCTCGGAAATGCAGCGGGAATCACGACGCCCCGAATCGTCTGCCATTTGGACGCCCCCAGCGCATAAGAAGCATTTCGCAAATGCTGCGGCACGCTCCTGATCGCTTCCTGGGAAGCGACGACGATGATCGGCAAGACCAGGAGAGCCATCGTCAGCGCACCGGACAGAATCGTGCGGCCAAACAGAAAGCCTTCCACGAACAAACCGAGACCCAAAATCCCGAAGACAATCGACGGTACGCCGGCCAAATTGTTGATATTGACCTGAATCAGGTTGGTGAACCAGCCCTTTTTCGCGTACTCTTCCAAATACAGCGCCGTTCCAATCCCCAAAATAAAGGCGACTGGCGCGGTTATGCCAATGATCCACAAGCTGCCGAACAGCGCGGACAAGATACCCGCCTTTTCCGGAAAACGGGAGGCAAAACTGGAGATAAACTGCCAGTCCAGCCAGCCAAGACCATCTGAAAGGATGCGATATAGCAATATGCCCAGGGCAGCTACACCTAGCAGCGTAGCGAGCAAAAACACTACGCGGGAGGCCCTGTCATAGATTTTTCGACGAGTCAGATTTCCTGCCGACATCAATACTCCTCCTTGTAGCGGCGCGTAATCCACTGCGCAATGATGTTAATGCCAAGAGTAAGAAGGAACAGAGTCATGCCAACAGCAAAAATGGTGCTGTACTCAATCGAGCCATGCTCGATGTCTCCGCCGCTGACCTGAACGATAAAGGATGTCATCGTCTGGATGCTTTCCAGCGGATTGAGCGTCAGCTTGGGCGTAGCTCCGGCCGCAATCGTCACGATCATCGTCTCTCCGATCGCGCGGGAGCAAGCAAGTACAAATGATGAAATAATCCCCGACAGGCCTGCAGGCACGACGACTTTGGTCGCTACCTCCAGCTTGGTCGCTCCCAGCGCGTAGGCGGCATCCCGAAGCGAACGGGGAACGGCCACCATCGCGTCCTCACTCAAGGAAGCAACCATGGGGAGAATCATGATACCGACCACGATACTGGCGGAAAGGGCGTTGAACACCCCGGTATCGGGAAAAATGCTGCGGATGAGCGGCGTGACAAACGTCAAGGCAAAGTAGCCGTAAACGATTGTCGGAACACCCGCGAGAACCTCCAAAATCGGTTTAATCGTTCGACGCACTTTTTCATGCGCATATTCGCTTAAATAAATCGCTGTCATCAGCCCAAACGGCAGGGCAACGAGACAAGCCCCCAGCGTAATCAGCAAAGACCCGGACAAGAGGGGCAAAATGCCAAAGTGCTGCGGTATAAACAACGGCGTCCACTTGGTGTCCGTTAAAAAGGAAAAGAGCGACACTTCTTTGAAAAAGCTGATCGTTTCAAACAAAAGCACCATGACGATGCCGACTGTAGTCAAAACGGATACGAAGGCACACGCGATCAAAAACGTGCGGATGCCGAATTCTCTATTTTTCTTCTCGTTTTTGACGACAATCTGGCTTTTTTTCGAGCGTACTTCCTGATTTAATGTTAGTATTTCTTGTCTACCCAACGTGAACATCCCCTTTCCTCTCGCGGACAGAGGGAAAAGTGGCGTTATCTCGATCATAACGCCACATTCCTCGTGCACCCGCTGTCAGGATTACTGGATCTTGGCAAGCGATTCTTTGTATTTGTCATCGGTCAGCGGTACGTAGAATACCGATTTGACCAGTTCAGGAGCGTTTTCCAGATAGAACTTCACAAACTCTTTTACTTCCGGTTTTTCCAGGGACTTTTTGTTTGCATAGATAAAGATCGGGCGAGCCAAAGGCTTGTAGGTACCGTCTTTGATCGTGTCAAAAGTAGGCGTTACCGCATTGCCATCGCCGTTGTCGATCGGAACCAGCTTCAGCTTGTCTGCATTTTCTTCGAAGTACGCATAACCGAAGTAGCCCAAGCTGTTTTTGTCGCCGGCAATACCTTGTACCAGCACGTTGTCATCTTCACTGGCGGTGTAGTCAGGACGGCTCTTTTTAGCCTCGCCTACAATCGCTTCTGTGAAGTATTCGAATGTTCCGGAATCCGTTCCCGGCCCGTACAGCTTGATTTCTTCAGCTGGCCATTCCGGACGAACGTCTTTCCATGTTTTCACCTTGCTGTCCGGCTCCCAAATCTTTTTCAGTTCATCGACTGTCAGCTTGTCAACAAAGCTGTTTTCCTTGCTGACGACGACGGAGATACCGTCATAGGCAACCGGGATTTCAACGAAATCAATTCCTTTTTCCTTCGCTGCTGCCGCTTCTTTTTCTTTAATGGGACGGGAGGCATTGCTGATGTCCGTTTCGCCGGCTGCAAACTTCTTGAAGCCGCCGCCTGTACCCGATACCCCGACCGTTACCTGTACGCCAGGGTTTGCTATTTGGAACTCCTCCGCAGCCGCTTCCGTGATCGGGAATACGGTGGAAGAACCATCTACTTTAACAGTTCCCGACAGATTGCTGGCTGTTTTGTTATCAGCTGCAGGAGTCGTTGCCTCCGTGCCGCCGGTAGAACCTGTAGCGCCATTGGAGCTTGGAGCAGATGTTGCGCTGTTGCTGCCGCATCCGGCGAGAATGGAACCTGCGAGAGATAGTGCCAGCATCAAACTACCGAGTTTTTTCACGATGAAAATCCTCCTTAAAATCGGTTTGTTTTCCTCTTTCCACTTACAGATGATACAGGCGGAATGTTGTTCTATTGTTTTGGCTTTGTAAAGCTTTCTTAAAGATTGGCCATTTCGTTGAGTAATCGCTTGATAAAGTGGGCAGACTGTTACTACTTTTTTCAAGGAGTGAAACATACGATGGATAAACTGGCATTGATTCTCGTTATTATCGGTGCTCTCAACTGGGGATTGATCGGCTTGTTCCAGTTTGACCTCGTCGCTACCCTGTTTGGCGGAGAGAATTCGCTTGTCAGCCGAATCGTATATACTCTGGTTGGGCTTGCTGGCATCTACTCGATCAAGTTTTTGGTAGGCGACCGGGAACGGGCTTGACAGAGTGAAGCTTTCCGGAACAATAAAAAAGGCACATCCTGACCATCCAGGACGTGCCTTTTTTACGATTTATCGGTTTATTGTCTGGTTAACGGCTCATCGATGCTTACATGACCCATCAGCGATTCAGTCGGTTTTCCATCGACCAGGATGACGATTTTCTGTACCTCGTCAAACTGGAAGAGCGTATCCTTCAACGCATCAATCGCCATTCCTTCCCCGCTGGAGCCAAGGTTGTAGACGTTTTTGCCGTCTGCATCAATCGTCAGCGTGCCTTTGTCGAATGTGACAGAGTGGTAGTGAAAGTCCTTCCACAACGGCGCGTGAGCTTCATCCTTTGGCTTTTCCAAAAGGGCTATCGCCTGCTTGTACTTGTCCAGATCATCTGTGTAAGCAATCTCCTGCTCTTCTTTCTTCAATTCCATCAGATTGTCATCGGTGTAATAAAGAGCGATCGTTTGCTTCGTTTTCTGCTGCTCTGTTTCCGGCTGAGCAGCGGAGCCGGGCGTCTCCGTTTGTTCCGCGGGCGGCTGCGCTTGCGGCGCCTTTCCCTGACCACATCCTGTGACCAGAAGGATCGCTGCAGCTGCTGTCACCCAAAACGTCATGCGTCTTTTCATCGGAAACCTCCCTTTCTCATCCATGCCCTTCGCAATTTCTTAGTGGTAGGACTGATAGTATTCACGGATGGCTGCCGCGAGTGCTTCCGCCACCTTTTGCTGGAACGCCGGGGACGTCAATTTGGCATTCTCCCCCGGATTTGAGAGGAACCCTGTCTCCGTCAAAACGGCAGGCATCGTCGTATGCTTGATGACATAGAAGCCTGTCTGTTTCACCCCGCGATTCGGGAACTGTGTCGCCCCTTGCAGGTGACGGTGAACGACCTCGGCCAGATTCTTGCTGTTGGCGTTATAGTAAAAGGTTTCCGTCCCGCCGGTGGTCGGCTTCGTAAATGAATTGGCGTGGACCGACAGGAACAGATCGGCGTGCCGCTCATTGGCAAAAACAACGCGCTCGTCAAGTGTCAAATACACATCTGTAGAGCGTGTTGCTTCTACCTGAAACTCCGGATACTGCTTCAAAAGCTGTACCAGCTTGTTGGCGACAGCCAGCGTGAAGTCTTTTTCGATATTTCCGTTCACGCCCTTGGCGCCTTGATCCTTGCCTCCGTGACCGGCATCCACTACGATGAGGAATCCCGTCTTTTTCGGAACAGGCGAAAGCTTTACTTCAATGCCGTCTTCCGTATACTCCAGATTATACTTGCTCTTCTGGTTGAGCTCAATGACGACACGCACAGTTTGCGGCGATGCGCTGTACTGACTGTAGCGCACGTCTTGCACCAGAGTGTCCTTTTTGCTTTTTTCTTCGTCTTCGTGCTCAGCAGCTGCGGATTGGTCATCTGCTTCGTCCGACTCCCGTGAAGCGTCCGTGTGGCGATTTTCTTTGTCGTCGTCATCCTGATCGCTGCCTTTCTTTTTCTCGTCAGCGTCAGCATCCTGATCTTCATCGTCCACACTTGTTTCCCCGCCCTCGTAGTCGTCAGAGTTGCTGCTTTTCTTCAGCTTGTCCAACAAATCCTGATCCAGCTCTGTCTGGGGCAGGTCCAGGACAATCCGATGCGGTCCTTGCAGGACGAACGCATTGGCCGTCACAGGAAGGCTTGTTTCAATGCGCACAACCTCATCATCATGGGTAACTCCCGTGAAGTAAGCGAGCCGTTCAATCTCCACCCGGTTTTTCCCCTGATCCCAGGTGAAACGTCCACCCAGCTCAGCCTCCAGCTCTTCCAATGGCAGAGCCAATTCGCCGTCGATGGTGAGTCCGCGGTCCGGATGCTTCCATACCTGTCCCTTTTTCCCTACCTGTTCGGCTGCGGCTTGGGCAGATATGTACAGCTTGTCCCCGTACTGGAAGCCTTTGAGAGACAGTGTTGGCTTATTGCCATTGTAGCGCATTTCCGGCGTTTCATTGGCAATGACCGTACGCGAAGCGTTGTCCCACCCTACCGTCACTCCAAGCGATTCCCCGACGAATCGCAGCGGCAGCAGCATTCGCTGATTCCGCATGACAGGAGGAGTATCCAGTTGCACTTTTTTTCCGTTCACCAGTGCATTTTTGGATCCGACCGTAAGCTGCAATGTATGCGGGCCTCTTGTTATCACGGCCGTTCGCGTGGCCTGATTCCAGTCCACCTTGGCTCCGAGACCTTCCGCTATGACTCTGACTGGCACCAGAGTACGGCCTTTTTCAATGATCGGCGGTACATCCGGCTGTACGGCTTGTCCCCCAATCATCAGATGAACCGATGGGGCCGCAGAGCTTCCTGCAGCTGACGCCCACCCGGGGATGATGAGCAGGAACAACAATACAAACAGCGGTAACAAACGTGTTTTCATCCTGACCTCCTTCATGTTGTGTTTTCCTCTGGCAAAAGAAGCCGAGCGAATGAATTGCCCCGTATAGTTAGACGCAGCACCACCTGCAAAGTTTGTAGTCTTTTGGTACTAAATTCGGTCGAATACTGAAAAAAAGTGCCGAAATTCGGCACTTAAATACACAAATAGTCTTCGCATGATGTTTCCAAGTAATAAATGTCAGCTTTTTTAACAGGGGGATTTGACCTTGTCAATAAAACGATTCGATTTGTTTCCACATTTCCTATCCGAATATTGTCAACTACCAGCTCCTCAGTACTTGAAACCCTACCATCTTGCCTTTTACAGACTTTCGTTTCATACTCGTTTCAACTTAAGAAATAGCTGTTCCTACCTTTACCGTCTAGTTCATCTATATAGCCTTGTATCATTTTTAACTGGCTATTCTTATACCCCATGGCTTCTCGATATAACTTAGTGGTCTGCCTTGGATATTCGTTTCTGAATTTTTCAAGACGAATCATTTCTTTAATATCAAACTGTGTTTTATAAGCCATAAATTCTGATATGTAGTCACCTAAGTTCACTTCTGAAACGTGTTCTTCGTTTCCTTCCCATTTGTAAAGATTGACCTTGCGTTGAATTTTGTTTATGTTATCGTCTTGAATAAGAAAACGATAAATTAAATCACTCTTTACTTTAAGAGTAACATCATCTTCTTTTTCATTCACGTTTTTATAACGTTTCTCCATTAAAAAAACAATTATCCCCATAAACACATCGATGATTTGTAATGGTATTGAGTCATCTGATGTTTGAGGAATAACAGTATCCACTCGATAGCCTTTGTTTCTGTAAGCAGAGTGAGCATTCATTTGTTCCTCTAACCTATTGTATACCTCCAAATCACTATATTCTTGGTTATTGTCCACGAAAATCTTTACTGTCTCGCCATTATTCAAATAACGTGTCATACCATAAAAGAGGCGCTCAGGTATCTTTACGTAAAATAACTTTCGCAGTTCTGTAATGGTCAGAGCCATTTGGCTACCAATACGTTTTGCATCTTCATTAATTTACAATAAAAATGTTTATATGGATATCATAGTTTATGACACAGTTCATCGATTCAAAGTATTTTCCAAAGTCCTTATCGTTTGTATACTCTGCAAAATGCATTTCTCTGGTAGTTCCAAGTTGTGTTTTTATTCGTTCGATCTGCTCAACAACCTCATTCATTGTCGCTTCATTAGTCCCAAATGCCCCGTAATAAGAGTAAGCACCATTAGGTTGATCGAGCTTGTTAGATTCGTCAAAAAAAAATATAGTATCCCATTTCTTCTCCCCCTACTGATACATTTCATCTATTTGGAAATGTCAACTTGACGTTATTCCTCAAGGATATTATAATTGATTTAAGCTTAAAATACGGATGAGTGTTCACTTTCTCCGCCACCATTACGCAGGGCTGGTGTCACTCAAAAAGAAAGCCTTTCCCCGCCACCATTGTGCAGGGCTGGGCTTTTTTCGTTTACCCTTGAAATCTTTTTTAGCGGTCAGCTTGTTTATTCTTGACGATGCATCTCAATCGCCTCTTTTCATCTAAAAAACTACGCGCTTCAAACTTTTGTCCTTTTTTCACAAAAAAACACTCTTTAAAGTATTCATCGTTTTTTAACAGCAGAGCGTTTTCCGATGGCTACTTTTAAAAGAGTGCAAACTAAGTATTTTCGTGGTCCCGAGTGATGTTTTGGACGAATACGTGATTCGTTCGTTATAGTCCAAAATACTGTTTCAACAGCTCTTTGAATCTCGCATCGTCAATCTTCTCCTTCGTCACGACTCCATCCCGCCATTGTGTAAATGAGGTATTGGTTAAGGTTATATTTCCTTGATCTGTAATCTTTGTGATCAACGGAGATTTGTTAAACGGGGAATCCTCGTGCTCGGCGATGATCCTTTGAATCTCATTCCATTCCGATACGTCGGTGACAGGATGCTTGGAATCGAAAGCGTATCCGATCCTCCAGTCGGCATCCTTATGCTTCAATTTCATCTCAAGAACGTAGTCTCCGTGTTCGCTATCTACTTGTCTGATCCGAAACTCTCCATTGTCGGAGGCTACAGTCTCTCCGGTCAAAGGAACCGGTGTTAACGGCAAATTCGCTCCAAAGCCCGTATCCACCAGATACGTCTGTTCCTCGTGAACGACCAGGATGGTTACATGCGTTCTTCCAATCGTCTGGTACTCTCGCGTCTCGTTTTTGTAAACAACTCCGCGGGCCAGGACTGCATCAAAGCCATTTTCAAGCAAAAAGAAGTACAGAATCGAATTGAGCTCGTAACAAAGGCCGCCTTCTTTTTTTACGAGCATTTTGTTTACCAGGCTTTCTCTCGTAATCTCGCTCGTTTTATTTCCAATGATGCAAAAGTTTTCAAAGGGGATGTTTTTTGCCGTTTTTTCGAGAACGGTGTCCAAGTGTTCAAATGTAATCTGTTCGTCCTCCGGAATACCGATTCTTTTGCGAAACAAAGCATTTAGCCCACTCATTGTGTATTCCTCCAAATAGTAGTTGTTCCTTTTTCGACCTGGTTGTCCCGCAAATATTTGAAGCCAAAAACGTGTTTTTCTTCTATTCATATTCCCGAAACGGGAACAGATCCCTTTTCGGAAAGAGACGAACAAATCCTCTCCATCGTCAATTCGACTGCTGAACGGCAAAAGCAGTCATCGATTAGACGAAACAAGGCTGCCGAAAGATTCCGGCAGCCTGATGCGACGAGTCATCTACCTATTCGAGCTCTCTTTCCTCGAAATCATACTCAACCTTTTTCGGAGCGACCCGGGCGTTTTCCAGAGCAGGCGTATCTGGGCGGGCAATCTGGTAAACGGCTGCTCCCACGATTTCCGCTACCTCCTGGAGCTTGTCCTTGCTGATCTTGTCAATGCTGTCCTCTGGCGTATGATACCATGGCTCAACCGGAGCGTGGATGAAGAGCGCTGCCGGGATGCCTACCTCAGCAAACGGAACGTGGTCGCTGCGGCCTTCCCGTCCATAGTTAACGGTTTCCGACAGGCGTGATCCGGCCGCTGCACCCAGGTCGGTGACGATGTTTTTCTCGCCATCCACTGTGTACATGATCAGCTTGCCTGCATCGCGGCTGCCGACCATGTCCATCTGGAACATGCCGACCGTGCTTTCGATCTCTTCTTCTGACAGAGACTCCACGTAGGCGTAAGACCCGAGCAGCCCATTCTCCTCCGCTCCAAACGTAACAAACCGGAGTTCCGTATCGATCGGCATGTTGGCCATCACTCTGGCGAGCTCCAGTGTAGTCGCCGTACCGGAGGCATCGTCATTGGCTCCAGGGGCACCCTCAACAGAATCGTGATGGGCTCCCACCACAATGATCTGACCCGTGCTTTTCTTCTTGTCCGGCTTTTTCGTGGCGATTACATTGTAGGAGGTGCTGTCCTCGATCCTTGCTCCCTCTACCTCGACAGCAGCGGTCAAGGACTCGCCCGCTTCCAATTTTGCAAGCAGCTCCTCCCCCTGTGCCTTGGTCAGGGCCAACACAGGAACGAAGTCGTCGTTTGGACCTCCAAGCGTGCCGTTGATCACCCCTGAGCTGTTGTTAAACAGGAGTACGGCCTCAGCTCCTGCCCGAGCGGCATTCAACACCTTGTCACCGAAGCTGATTTCGCCGCGCTGGATGAGAGCGATTTTCCCGGTCAAGTCCACGCCTTCCAGATCGCTCTCGCGGCCCAAGCCTGCATACACCAATTCCCCGGAGGCTTGTCCGCTCACTCCGTATGTAAAGTTGCCCAATTCCCATTCGGTATCTTCATAGCCGCTGACAGACAAGGATACCCGGTCCGGCTCCTTGTAGCTGGAAAACTCAAATGGCTGCAGTTCGGTATCATACCCATAAGATTTGAACTGTTTCTCGATGTATTTGGCAGCATCATGCTCCGCTTTTGTCCCGGCTACCCGGGGCTGCTTGGAAAGGTAGTCGATTGTCTCATAAATGTTGTCAACCTTGATTCGCTTTACAATTTTGTTGTCAAAAGCGCCATCAGACGGATGCGGTGCCGCATAAACAGGGAGACTGCATGCCAAACTTGCCAGTAAAGCAATCGGAATGACCTTGTGTTTCAGCATAATTCTCCTCCTTGTGGTAATGAATTCACGAACTATGTCCATTATCTTGGCTATTGCGCAAAATGTGTAGACTGAATCGTCAGACAATTTCACGCAACATCCGACATAAAAATAGCCGCTTTTTGCAAAAAAAAGAGACGTTCTTAGTTCGAACGTCTCTTTCGCTATCCCCAAATTCTTCTTTCCCTGCGACTTACGGGTGTGACAGTCCTGCCTTTTAAACCGCCGTTTGCCAGAAATTGTTGAATCATGGCGATTGCAGCCGGGTTGGACAACACCTTCACCGATTCGGCCACCTTGGGATTCTTCAACTGGGGAATAACATTTCCCAATTGGGGCAAGAGCGGCAGCAGGTCCTCCAAAGGCAGTGCGGGCTTTGGCTTTGGCGGTTCCAGTTCAACGGGAATGGAACGCCTCCTGCCAAACAGTCCCCCTCTTCGCCTCTGTGAGGGCTGCCTCACTTTCAAACGGTCCAGCGTAGCTTTCATTTCCTGGATTTCCTGGCGTACCTGATGCATCTCTCGCATCACTTGCTCGTTGCTTGTCGTATGAGCTTCAGCGATTCGATGGATCGCTTCTGCCATTTTCGCTTGTGAAAAGCTGTTCTTTGGTTTTTGCTTTGCCTTTGTTTTTGCAGCGATCGTACCCACCTCCCCCTTCCTTTTGCACCGTCGTTATTTCTTGAATTTCTTCTTTAAGGCACCGAGATCGTTGGGATTGACGCCTTTTTGCGCCAGCTTGTTCATCAGGCTGCCGACGTTCTCCGTTTTGGCCATTTTCCGGAACTGGGACACGTAGCTGTTCAGCTCCTGGTCGGAAAATTTCTTGCCCGACTTTTTGCCGAGTTCACGGATGACCTCCTTCAGACCTGCATCTGTCTTGAGCTTATCTTTTGGAATCGATTTGACAATGCCAAGCAGTTTTCCAATATCCACGCGCTTTTCCCTCCCAAAGTGGTGGTACTCCTTTTTACTCTATGTTTGCGGAGGGCTGGGGGTTTGGTCATTTGTCCATGATTGCAAAAAAAAGAAGAGAGCACGCCTGTGCCCTCTTTTTATTTGGAAATCTTTTATTCGACATCTGCCCATTTCCAGTCGACGTCGCCGAGACCGGAAATAACTACGCCTTTGACGTTGTCCTTTTGTACCCAGGATTGGGTATAGAAGTAGATCGGCATGATCGGCATTTCGTCCATCAGGATTTTTTCAGCTTCGCCGAGAACCTTCAAACGTTCCTCGTGATTTTGGATGGTTGCGGATTTGTTCAGCAGTTCCTTGTACTGCGCATTTTCCCAACGAGTATCGTTGTTGCCGCCGTCTTTTTCCTTGTACAGCTCCAGGAAGTTGATCGGATCGTTGAAGTCACCCAGCCAGCCCATGCGGCCTACCTGGTAGTTTCCTTGATGCAAGTCTTCAATATATACTTTCCACTCTTTGTTTTCCAGTTTGACATCTACGCCGAGATTCTTTTTCCATTGGTCCTGGATTGCCTCTGCAATCTTCTTGTGACCTTCGGACGTATTGTAGGACAGGGTGATCGGTGGCAGCTTGCTCATGCCGAGCTCTTTCAGACCTTCTTCGAGCAGCTTTTTCGCTGTCTCTACATCGTTGTCTTTGAAGTAGCCGTCTTTGTTGACAGCCATCGACATTGGCAGAGCGCCCATCGCCGGAAGCTGACCGGTTTGCAGGATGTTATCGATCAGTGATTGACGGTCGATCGCGTAAGCAAACGCTTTACGGATTTTTACGTTGTTAAACGGCGGCTTTTCCGTGTTGAACTTGTACCAGTACGTACCCGCGATCGGCTGGGTTTTCATTTTGCCAGACTCTTTCAATGCAGGAATCGCATCGGTAGGCAGAGCGCTGGTCGGAGAACCTGCCCAGTCAATTTCACCGTTGTCAAACATGGACAACTCGGTATTCTCGTCCTCTACCATCGCAAACTCGATTTTGTCCAGTTTTACGCTGTCTTTATCCCAGTAGTTTTCGTTTTTCACGAGAACCAGCTTGTTCTTGTGCTCCCAGGATTCCATTTTGTACGGACCGTTACCCACGTGGGTTTTTGCTTCTCCAGCCCATTTTGCATCCGCTTCGACTACTTTCTGGTTAACCGGGAAGTAGGTCGGGAATGCCGTCAACTCCAGGAAGAACGGAGTCGGGTTCTCCAGCTTTACTTCCAGTGTTTTTTCGTCGAGCGCTTTTACGCCTACTTCATCGGCGCCAACTTTTCCTTTGTTGAACGCTTCCCCGTTTTTCACATAGTAGAGCTGGTATGCGTAGTTGGAAGCAGTCTTCGGATCGAGCGCTCGTTTCCACGCGTATTCAAAATCCTTTGCGGTCAATGGATCGCCATTGCTCCACTTGGAATCGCGAAGTTTAAATGTATAGGTCAAGCCATCCTCAGATATTTCAATCTTTTCTGCCACTGATTCATGAGGTTGTCCGTCTGCACCAACACGAGTCAGACCGTCAAAGGTCGCACGGATGATCGCTGCGGAAGTCGTATCCTCAGAGAGGCCAGGGTCAGCCGTAGGCGGTTCGGAATGAAGGTTCAATTTCAGAACTTTCGGACCGGTTTTTTCCGGAGCAGCCGCTTGCGGGTTTTCTGCTGGCTTTTGTCCGTCAGCCGGTTGAGCGGTATTTCCGCCGCCGCAGCCTGCAAGTGCAGCGCCAAGCACGAGAATGGAACTCATTGCTACAAAAATATTCTTTTTCATGCCACTTGTCCCCCTTGTCTAAATCTTTAATCAATATACATCCTTTTATATTCTTTTTAAATAAGTTTTAGATTGATTTAATAAAATTTTATTTGTTTATAAAGAAATTTATAAATTAATAAAAAAATATTTATTGATCAAAAATGAACGATCCGAAGCAGCAACGGTATCGGCTGGGAATATTTCCGTGAAAACAGCCAATGAATTGGCAAATCTATTGAGAAAAAGCTGAAGATACAGAAAAAAGCAGACCGCTTTCGCTGCGATTTGCACGCAACAAAAGAGTCTGCTTTTTAGCAGCAATTGCTGTGTTGTCGTAAACCCTCTACTTTAACAGCGCGTTGCCGATAAAGGCGTGAATTTCTTTTTTATCATTGCCGGCTACCTTGCGAATTTCCAACTCCAAGGTTTTGACGCCCGCTACATTTACATTGATTAACTGGCTCTGTCCAGCCTTCATTCTTTCGCTGTCGAAAAGAACTTTTCCGTCTCCCTTGATCCTCCAGATGATCAAATCCGTTTTATTCGGCGAATTGTCATCTGCTGCTACAACACCGGACAGCGCTTTGTATTTTCCATTCAGCTCGATTTTAAACACTTGTCTGGTCGTGTTGGGCAGCTTGTCATTTGCGATCTTATCGACATTCGTATAACCCAATCCGTGATCGTAAACCGTTCCCCCTGCTGAAAAAGAGCCCTTATCCCAGTTGTCGACATAGGATTTTGTGTTAATCAGTCCATACGGCATGGAATACTTCAGTGAGGACAATCTCGTCTCGCTTCCGACTGATGCCGCGGGGCCGCCGATCGTCACCGTACTTGCATTTGCATCCCATGAGACATTTTTGCCTGCGGCTGTACCTACAAATGCGACCGGCGCATAAGGTACTCCCTTATATAAAAACGCGTCGTTGGTCTCACGCAGCTTGCCGTCTACCATGAACTTGATCGGCTTGAAATCGACCGGAATAGATTGCGTAGCTGCATAGGTCAGGCTGGAAAAGAAGATGGACCCCAACAGAAATCCTGACAAAAATCCCAATTTCGACTTTTTCTTCACGATTACTTTCTCCCCCTATATCTTGCCAAATCTACCCAGATCATAACACTACTTGCTGTATTTGGCGGTGAGTCAAAGGATGGATTTTTTCGACATTTTTTCAATGCTTTCCCGAGACTATCCTCCTAAAACGACAAATTGCCGCTTTGGACAATAAAAAAGAAGGACGCTCGGCCCTTCTTTTTTGATCCCAGACCAGACAGATCCAGTCGGAGCGATTATTCGATTGTTGCCCACTTGTAGTCGACAAAGCCGAGACCGTCGAGTACGACACCTTTTACCTTGTCGTTTTTCACGTAGGAGTGTGTGTAGTAGTAAATCGGTGCTGCCGGCATTTCGTCCATGAAGATTTTCTCGGCATCTGCAAGGATTTGCTTGCGTTTCGCTTCGTCCTTCTCCAGTGCGGATTGGTTCAGCAGCTCTTGGAACTTCGGATTTTCCCATTTCGTATCGTTGTTTCCGCCGTTTTTGAACTTGAACAGCTCCAGGAAGTTGATCGGGTCGTTGAAGTCTCCGCTCCAACTGGAACGTCCGATCATGAACTTTCCTTGGTGCAGGTCGTCCAGGTATACTTTCCACTCTTTGTTTTCCAGTTTGACATCGATGCCAAACGCTTTTTTCCACTGGTCTTGAACAGCTTCCGCGATCTTTTTGTGACCTTCGGAGGTGTTGTAAGAGAGCGTGATAGTCGGCAGCTTGGTCAGGCCTTCTTCTTTCATGCCTTCTTCCAGCAGCTTTTTCGCAGTTTCGATGTCGTTGTCCTTGAAGTAAGGCTCAGACGCTACAGCCATTGTCGGCGGCACGAGACCCATAGCCGGTTGTTGGTTTGCCTGAGTCACGTTGTCAACGATGGATTGACGATCGATCGCATAGGCAAACGCTTTACGGATTTTTGCATTGTTAAATGGCGCTTGCTCCGTATTGAATTTGTACAAATAGGTACCGGCGATGGCATGCACTTGCATCTTGCCGGATTCTTTCAGCGCAGGGATCGCGTCTGTCGGAAGCGCGCTCAGCGGTGCGCCGGCCCAGTCGAGATCGCCGTTGTCAAACATGGACAGCTCGGTATTTTCGTCCTCAACCATGGAGAAGTCGATCTTGTCCAGCTTTACTGCATCTTTATCCCAGTAGTTTTCGTTTTTCACGAGAACCAGCTTGCTCTTGTGCTCCCACGTTTCCATTTTGAACGGACCGTTGCCCACGTGAGTCTTCGCTTCGGTCGCCCATTTCGGATCTGCCTCGGCTACTTTCTTGTTAACCGGGTAGTATGTGTAGAAAGCGGTCAGCTCGAGGAAGAACGGAGTCGGGTTCTCCAGCTTCACTTCCAGCGTTTTGTCATCGAGCGCTTTTACGCCGACATCTTCCGCTTTTGCTTTATTGGTGTTAAATGCTTGAGCATTTTTGATGTAGTACAGTTGGTAGGCGTAGTTGGCTGCTACGGAAGGCTCCAGCGCGTGCTTCCAAGCGTATTCGAAGTCGTGCGCGGTAACCGGGTCGCCATTGCTCCACTTGGAGTCGCGCAGGTGGAATGTATAGGTAAGTCCATCTTCGGAAATGTCGATTTTTTCTGCTACGGATTCATGCGGCTTTCCGTCTTCGCCGATACGGGTCAGACCGTCGAAGGTAGCGCGCAGCAGTGCACCAGAGGTAGAATCTTCAGCCAATGCAGGATCTGCTGTAGGCGGCTCAGAGTGGAGGTTCAAGCGCAGAACCTTTGGACCTGTGCTCTCTTCTTTCGTTGTTGTATTTCCTTGGGCATTGTCAGCTGCCTTGTCGCCGCCGCCGCAACCGGCCAGCGCCGCACTCAGTACGAGAATAGAACTCATTGCTGCAAATACACTTTTCTTCATACGATTTGTTACCCCCTTATAACCTATAACTCACCTCATTTAATATACCGTACTTTTAGTAATATTGAAGCGATTTTAACTAAGTTTAATTTTACTTTATTTAAACATTTATTTACGTAAAAGAAAATAAAAACCGTCCCATTTTTGGAACGGTTCTGACATTTCACTTCACGATTTCAGCCCATTTCAGGTCGATAAAACCAAGCGGATCAACCTGGACGCCTTTTACCTTGTCGTTTTGCACCCAGACATCCACATCCGTGAACATCGGTATGACCGGCATCTCATCCATAATAATTTGTTCAGCCTCAGCAAACATTTGCTTCCGCTTCTCCGGGTCCAGCTCCGCTGCAGCCTGCCTGATCAGCTGTTTGTATCTGGCATTCTCCCACCCGGTGTCGTTGTTCCCGCCGTCTTTGTCGCGATACATTTCCATGTAGTTGATCGGGTCATTGAAGTCGGCGCTCCAGCCAATTCGCCCGATTTCAAAATTGAGCTCGTGCAAGTCCTGCTGGTGGACCTTAAACTCCTTGTTTTGCAGCCTGACCTCGATCCCCAGCCCTTTCTTCCATTGATCCTGAAGGGCCTCGGCGATTTTCTTGTGACGATCGGTCGTATTGTAGGAAAGTGTCAGAACAGGAAGCTTGCTTAGCCCCAGTTCTTGCAGTCCTTCTGCCAACAGCTTTTTGGCCGTTTCTACATCATTGTCCTTGAAGTACCCATCCGGCTTCAAGATCATGGTCTGTGGCAGTATTCCCATCGTCGGCACCTGTCCTACCTGGGTGACGTTATCCACGATATCCTGCCGATTGATCGCATAGGCGAGCGCTTTGCGGATTTTGGCGTTATTGAGCGGCGGCTTGGTCGTATTCAGTTTGTACCAGTACATCGATGCCTGCGGATGGATCACCAGTTTGCCGGATTCTTTCAACGAGGGAATCGCATCGGTCGGGAGTCCGCCGAGAGGCTGCCCTGCCCAGTCGAGCTCGCCCTTTTCAAACATTGCCAGCTCCGTGTTGTCATCCTCGATCATGGCAAATTCGATGCGGTCCAGCTTCACCGCTTCTTTGTCCCAGTAGTTTTCGTTCTTTTCGAGCACCATTTTGCTCTTGTGCTCCCAGGCTGTCATTTTAAAAGGGCCGTTTCCAACGTGCGTGGCTGCTTCTAGCGCCCAATCCGGATTTGCCTCCACCACCTTTTGATTGACTGGATAATAGGTGTAAAAGGCTGTCAGCTCCAGAAAAAAAGGAGTCGGATTTTCCAGCGTGACCTGCAGTGTCTTGTCGTCCAAAGCTTTTGCGCCCAGCTCATCCGGCGAAGCCTGCCCTGCATTTATCTTTTGCGCATTTTTGATGTAGTAGAGCTGATAGGCGTACTCGGAAGCCAGCTTCGGATCGAGCGCCCGCTTCCAGGCGAAAGCAAAGTCGCTTGCCTTGACTGGATCGCCGTTGCTCCAGAGGGCATCGCGCAGCGTAAAGGTGTACGTCAGGCCATCCTCCGAGATTTTCACCTCTTCGGCCATGGAGTTCATCGGCTTGGCATTTTGATCCAGACGAGTCAACCCGTCAAATGTCGCCCGTACCACGGTACCCGATGTCGTATCCTTTGCCAGCCCCGGATCGGCTGTCGACGGTTCGCTGTGCAGGTTCGCACGAAAAACGCTAGGTTCAGTTGATGGAGCAGGTGTATTCTGGTTGGTCTGACCTGCAGATGGCTGCGGCTGCCCGGTGTCAGCGGATTGTCCCCCTCCGCCAGTACAGCCTGCGAGCACTGTCGTCAAAACGAGGGCCATGCCGGCCACAAGAGCGCCTATCCTTTTTTTCATGATGGACTTCCCCCTAATCGTTATCTTTTGCTTAAACGATACGCAAGCGATAGTAAATTCGAGACCGGTATCGCGTTTATTTAATGAATTTTTAGAATATTTTATATAAAATGGAAGTGCAAAGGATGTTACTCTGCCGTTTGGAGGATGAATTACATGCTGGAGAAAGAAGAACTGATCTCCCATTTTGAAGGCGTGCGGAAGCGAACTTTGAAGTATCTGGGACAGTTGCCTGAAGGGGTAATCGACTGGCGTCCCGACGAGGGCAAGTTTTCGATCGGCGATATCATTCGGCATCTGGGCTCAGCCGAGCTCATGTTTTTCCATGCAATCACGCAAAATGAATGGAAGTACGATGGGCATGGGCCTGAGAAAGGCAAAACGTTAGCGGAAGCAATTCACTATTTGGAGCAGTGTCATGCTACTGTACTTGCCGGTCTTCGCCAGTTGGAGCCAGAGATGCTGAAGGGAAAAGTGAAAAATGTCCTCGGCTACGAAGTCAGTGCATGGAGAATGATCATGGCCATGACAGAACACGAGATTCATCACCGGGGTCAACTCTCTGCCTATATGCAAGCCAACCACATTGACCCTCCGCAAATTTTCGGCTTGAAGATTGAGCAAATCCCGAAGGACGAAAGCCGCCGGTACGGGGAAGCCGAGGAGGATGCCAGGCATCAATAGGGTGAGATCATATCTGGAAAGTCTGTGATGGGCGGACAAAATGGCAGCAGAATGGCAGACAGAATGGTGGGCGGAATGCTGGGCAGAAGGTGGGCAGAAGGTGGGCAGAATGGCAGTCTGGAACGCGCTTTCCCTGTTCTGGACTGCCATTCTTAGTTTTCTGACCGGGACGCTGATCTGGCAGTAAGGCCCTTTTTCTTTATTCGCTAATCTCCGCCCATTTCAGGTCGACAAATCCGAGACCGTCCACCTGCACGCCCTTCACCTTTTCTTTTTGCACCCAGACGTCTACGTCAGTGAACAGCGGAATGATCGGCATTTCATCCATAAAGATTTGCTCCGCTTCCGCAAACATTTGCTTGCGGGTCTCGGCGTCCTTCGCTGAAGAAGATTGGATCAACAGCTCCTTGTAGCGGCTATTTTCCCAGCCTGTATCGTTGTTTCCGGTATCCTTTTCGCGGAACATCTCCAGGTAGTTGATCGGATCGTTGAAGTCGGCATTCCAGCCGAGGCGGCCAATGTCGTAATTGAGCTCGTGCAGGTCTTGCAGATAGACCTTGAATTCCTTGTTCAACAGCTTCACATCGATGCCCAGCGCCTGTTTCCACTGATCCTGAACGGCCTCGGCGATTTTTTTATGGCGGTCAGACGTGTTGTAGGAAAGGGTGATCGGCGGGAGCTTTGTCACGCCCAGCTCCTTCATGCCTTCTTCCAGCAGTTTCTTCGCGGTTTCAACATCATTGTCTTTGAAATAGCCATCCGGCTTCAGAATCATCGATTGCGGCAACAGACCCATCGTCGGGACCTGACCAACCTGTGTCACGTTGTCCACGATGGCCTGCCGATTCACTGCGAGCGCCAAGGCTTTGCGGATCTTCACGTTGTTAAGCGGAGGTTTCGTGGTGTTGATCTTGTACCAGTACATGGTCGCTTTCGGATGGACGACCAGTTGGCCCGATTCCTTCAGTGCCGGAATGGCGTCCGTCGGCAGTCCGTTGAACGGCTGACCCGCCCAATCCAGTTCATCGTTTTCGAACATGGAGAGCGCCGTATTGTCGTCTTCGATCATGAAGAACTCGATTTTATCCAGCTTGACGACGTCCTTCTCCCAGTAGTTTTCGTTTTTCTCCAGCACAATTTTGGCCTTGTGCTCCCAAGCGGTCATTTTGAACGGTCCGTTCCCCACATGCGTCGCCGCTTCCATGGCCCACTTCGGATTGGCTTCCACGACCTTTTTATTGACCGGATAGTAGGTATAAAAAGCGGTCAGCTCCAGGAAGTACGGAGTCGGATTCTCCAATGTGACCTGCAGCGTTTTGTCGTCCAAGGCTTTTACGCCCAATTCCTCAGGGCCAAGTTTGTTGGCGTGCACCTTTTCCGCATTTTTGATGTAGTAGAGCTGGTAGGCATACTCCGCTGCCAGCTTAGGGTCGAGCACGCGCTTCCAGGCGAATTCGAAGTCGTGTGCGGTGACAGGGTCGCCATTGCTCCATTTCGCATCTCGCAGGGTAAACGTATACGTCAGCCTGTCATCGGATATTTTTACATCCTCTGCGATCGAATTCATCGGCTTGGAGTCTTTGTCCAGGCGGGTCAAGCCGTCAAAGGTGGCGCGAACGATCGCCCCGGAGGTTGCATCCTTGGCCAGGCCCGGGTCCGCTGTGGACGGC
The DNA here is from genome assembly GCF_037964015.1 of Brevibacillus sp. FSL K6-6036. Classification (NCBI taxonomy): domain Bacteria; kingdom Bacillati; phylum Bacillota; class Bacilli; order Caryophanales; family Paenibacillaceae; genus Brevibacillus; species Brevibacillus sp. FSL K6-6036. The sequence goes on along the minus strand of NZ_CP150173.1, from coordinate 539,538 downwards.
TCGCTGGTCAAATTGGCCCGAAACACTTGCGGTCCTGATTTGGCCGCCGGTGCCGGTTCCTGGGAAGCATTCGGGGCCGACTTGTTCCCGGATGCTGACTGGCCGCCGCCTGCCGAACACCCGGCGAGAGCCGCGCCGACTACAAGCGACAACCCCAGTGCCAGTACTGAGATTTGCTTCTTCATCTGAAAATTCCCCCTTGTCTATCAATAGCAACGCAACCAAAATATACCTGCAAAATACCGTGTTGGGAATGGGTTTTGTTTAGATTTAATTAAATTTTACGAATATTTTATCTATTAGTAAAAAAATATAAAGATAGATATGAAAAAGAAAAAATACCGGTAATTCTGTATGCCAGATTCCCGGTATTCTTGTTTGCACGGAATAAAACGGGTTCATATACTTCGCATTGCGAACCTTTGCCACAGCACTTAAATGAACGTCGCCCTCCCGCTTCACGCCTCAGGTGAGGACCAGTGCATCGGATGGGAAAGGGACGGCGGCAGCTTTGTACTGGCATCACCCTTTGCCGCATTGATCTGAGGCTGCGTCAGAAAGATGCTTTCCGTCAGATCGGCTCCCCTGATGTCAGCGTCCCGAAAGTCAGCCCCGATCAGATCGGCTCCTCTCAGGTCAGCTCCTCTGAGATCGGCGGCAATCAGGTAGGCTCCTCTCAAATTGGCGGCTCTCAGATCGGCTCCTCTCAGTTTGGCTCCGATCAGATCGGCTCCCCGGCTGTACGTCTTGCGCTTGCCTGCGGATCCCCTCTGCGAGCGCAAAAAATCGGCTCGCACAAGTTCGCTGGTCCGCAAGAGCAGCTTGTTGACATCGGCACGGTGTGCTGCCACGTCCAGCTTCAAGATCGAGTCTGGATCGAGGTTCGTGAGGCGCTCTGTCTTGTCGAGAGCCTGGCTCAGCTCATCCCGGATGGGACGGGCTGGCCGAAGCGTCAGCGCCTCGGACAAATACCAGAGCAGCTCATGGAGCTGCCACATGATCGGAAACACTTCAAACATTTCCTTCGCGGACTTAGGGGACTTGCGCCAGTCGAGTCCTCCGTAAGTGACCTGGGAGACCTTTTGTCCCGCGCCAAAGCAGTCATAAACCGTGCAGCCTCGAAAGCCCATCTGTCTGAGGCTGTTGTGAACGCCGCAGCGGAAGTCCGCCTGCAGGTTTTGACAGGGCTGTCCGGCATGTTTGTCAATCGCAAAATCTGCCGAAGCAGCGAAGGGCAGCGCGACACAGCACAAGCCGAAGCAGTTCTCGCAGTCAGCTTGCAGACTGAGGCGACTACTGCCGTGGGGCGCTTTTGCATATTCGAGATCCTCGGACATTGCGTTGTCTCCTTCCGCTTCTTTGTATGTCCATGCTTGCATCGTCCTGCCTGAAGACAAGGCTGTGGTTATGATAGTACTGAACGATCCTCTCCGTCAATCCTGGTTCGGACAGGAGGAGAGCCAGGGGGATGAGCAGGTACGGTGTTCACGTTCCGTATTTTCCGCTTGTTTTCTCCTAAAAAAGGAAGGTGCCCCACGTCTAAATGACTGTGGGGCACCCTCTCGATATCTTGAGCAAGAAGCCTATCGTAGAGCTTGAAGCCTGGCATTAGAATGCAGGCACAATTGCTCCTTTATACGTATCTTCGATGAACTTTTTCACTTCTGGCGTATTCAGCTCTTTCGCCAGCTTCTGGATCGCTTCGGAATCCTTGTTGTCCGGACGAGCTACCAGGTAGTTTGCATATGGAGAATCCTTGTCTTCGATGAACAGGGCGTCTTTGGTCGGTACCAGCTTCGCTTCCAGCGCATAGTTGGTGTTGATCAGAGCCAGGTCTACTTCATCCAGGACGCGTGGCAGCATCGCAGCTTCTACCTCTTTGAACTGCAGGTTTTTCTTGTTTTCTACGATGTCTTTTACAGTACCGCTGATGCCTGCGCCGTCTTTCAGCTTGATCAGGCCTTGCTTTTCGAGCAGAGCAAGTGCGCGGCCGTTGTTCGTTGCATCGTTTGGCAGAGCAACGGTTGCACCGTCAGCGAGTTCATCCACGCTTTTTACTTTTTTGGAATATGCGCCAAACGGCTCGATATGAACAGGTACTACTTCTACCAGGTTCATGTTTTGTCCTTTGTTGAAATCATCGAGGTACGGCTTGTGCTGGAAGAAATTGGCGTCCAGCTGCTTTTCATTTACTTGCACGTTAGGTTGAACGTAGTCGGTAAATTCTTTGACTTCCAGAATTACGCCCTGCTCCTTCAGCTTCGGCGCGACGAACTTCAAAATCTCAGCCTGCGGGACCGGCGTTGCGCCCACTTTCAGCGTTACTTCTTTTTGCTCGCCTTGGGAACCGCCGGCAGACGGCGCGGGAGCCGATTCATTTTGGCTGCCGCAAGCAGCCAGAGACAGTGCCAGTACAGTGGACAGTACAGATACGACCAATTTCTTCACAGATGATTTCCCCTTTCTATTTTGAACATTCTCTATGGACAAGATCCTACTTCCGGCTGAACTTGATGACGAGCCTGTCGCCCACCATCTGCAGGATCTGAACCAACACAAGCAAAATACATACCGTCACGACCATGACGTCTGTCTGGAAGCGCTGATACCCGTAGCGGATCGCCAGGTCTCCCAAGCCTCCGCCGCCGATGACCCCGGACATCGCCGTGTAGGACACGAGCGACACCGTGGTAATCGTAATCCCGGCGATCAGCCCCGAACGGGATTCCGGCAAGAGCACGCTGCGGATAATTTGCCAGTTGGAAGCACCCATCGATTGCGCCGCTTCAATCACGCCGCGATCAACCTCGCGCAGGGAGGTCTCCACCAGTCTGGCGAAAAAGGGAGCCGCCCCGATCACCAACGGAGGAATCGAGCCCTTTACCCCGAGTGAGGTGCCGACGAGCATTTTGGTAACAGGAATCAGCAGGATCATCAGGATGATGAATGGCACCGAACGCAAAACGTTTACGACAAAGGATGAGATCGAATAAAACGCGCGATTCTCCAAAAGCTGGCCTCTGGATGTGAGAAACAGCAAAATGCCCAGCGGCAGCCCGATAACGACGGTAAACAAGGTGGAAAAGCCAAGCATCGTCAACGTATCCTGCGTTCCCTTCCAAATTTCCGCCCAGTCTATATTTTTAAGCGTGAATCCCATTTTAAATCACCTCCACTTCCAGGCCGCGCTGACGAAGCGTATCGACAGCTTTCCTGTTCTGCTGCGCATCCCCGCCCAACTCGATCACGAGCTGGCCATATGGGGTGTCTTTCATACGCGAAATGGTTCCTTGCAGGATACTGAACACCGTACCGGTTTCCTGCATCGTTTGGAACAGAATCGGCTGGTAGGTCTGTTCTCCGAGGAACGTGACACGCAGGATCGTTCGGTCGCCTGACGCCTTTTCATGAGCGACGGCAGCCCGCAGCTCGCTGGAGTCTGCTACTTGTTCCACGAACTCCTGTGTCGTCGGGTGCTGCGGCTTTAAGAACACATCCAGAACATTGCCCATTTCCACAATGTGCCCCCCGTCAATGACACCGACCCGATCGCAAATGGAGCGGATGACATGCATTTCGTGGGTAATGAGGACGATCGTCAAGCCCAGCTTTCGGTTGATGTCCAAAAGCAGCGCCAGAATGGAGTTGGTCGTCTGCGGGTCCAAAGCGGATGTCGCCTCGTCGCACAGCAGCACCTTGGGGTCGCTCGCCAGCGCCCGGGCAATGCCGACACGCTGCTTTTGTCCGCCCGACAATTGTGACGGATACTTGTCGCGATGCTGTTCCAGCCCTACCAACGCCAGCATTTCCTTCACCTTTTTGTCGATCTCCGCCTTGGGCCGCTTGGCCAGCTTGAGCGGAAACGCAACGTTCTCCCCGACCGTAGCGGACGAGAGAAGGTTGAAGTGCTGAAAAATCATTCCGATATGCCGCCGCTGTTCCTGGAGCCTGCCTTCATCCAGCTTGGTCAGATCGACCCCGTCTACAATAACGCTGCCCGCTGTCGGACGTTCCAACAGGTTGATGCAGCGAATCAGCGTACTTTTGCCGGCACCGGAATGTCCGATGATGCCGAAAATTTCCCCCTTCTCGATCGAGAGGTCAATTCCGCGCAGCGCAGGTGTTTTATGGCCTTTTACAATGTAGTCTTTTTTCAGATTCTGCAACCGAATCATCCGGTTCACCTCCCATTACAATCAACAGCCCCTTTTTCATCAGGCGAAAAAGGGGCTGCACCGCATTATACGATCGCATTCACCCTTCTCATCTGTCAAGATTCTACAATCTTGTAGGAATTGGCACCGCGCCACCCATCAGAATCGATGAGCCGGTTGCCGGGCTTCATAGGGCCTGTCCCTCCGCCGCTCTGGATAAGAAGAATTCTACGTATATTTAGTTTGAAGAACTTTATTTCTTTTTATGATACAAAACGGATTATATGCTATACCAAAATAGAAAGTCAATGGGCAATTAATCCAACACGCCGTTGCGGACAATTTCTACATCGATGTTGTAATCGAAGCGGGACTTCCTGTACATCTCATGCCACTGATCGTGAGACAGCTTCCGCGCCCCGCGGAATTTTGCCCGGTATAATTCCCCGAACCCAAAGGGGTCTACCTCCCATTTTTGCATTTTGGCGACGACCTTGGCCAAATCCTGCTTCATGTTTTCAGACAAGGCCTGCTCCATTTTTCTGAGTACCTCCGGTTGTTCTATTTTTAACGGTATTGACATTTCCAGAATGCGTGTCCGTACTTTCACATCGACCTTGTAGGTCAGTGGATTCGTACTGACAATATCGACGTGGGTCTTGCTGCTCAGCGTATCAAATACCATTTGGATGTCAGGGCCGGTTGTGTTCTTCTTTTTCGGCTTTACCCCCATCCTCTCCGGATCTACCGACGTTTCGTACGTTCCCGCTCGATAAGCATCATGAACTAGCTTGATGTGAAAGGCTTCCTTTGGAGGAATCCAGCCGACATATTTGTCCTTGTGAAACAGAGCCACGCCTTTGATCCTCACCTCATCCCCTTTCCTCTCAAGAAAAGGGACGTAAGGGTCGATTCCCTCGCTGAAGTAGGAGCGGTAAAACTCATGGAGAGTAGGAGACGGAATTTTGTCATCCTCTACGTTGTGCCGGATCAATTGGTAGAGGTAAATGCCAATATTGCCTTCCTCTTTGAATTTGTACGTCAGCAAATCGTAGGTTTGGCCCTCAATGACACTTAAATAAACCCGGCTTCCAATCGAGGGGTCGCGGTACAGAGTGTCCACAATGCTGCCTATCCCTTTTCTGGCCAGCTCCTCGCTGTACATCGCGACCCGAAGCTGCCCGCCCAGCACTTCTTTGTCTGACTGCAGGTTGGCCTTGTCGCGAATGCCCTTGCTCGTCAGACTGATGCCGGACATCACCTGCACTTTTTCTTCAGCCTCGGGATTGATGGAGGGCATCACCACCGTTCCGCGTATGTTCCCGTCCTTTAACAGGTCATATCCCGCCACCGTAATCATTCCAAGCTCATCAAAAATTTGCGTCCTGATACAGCCGCTGAGCAGAACAGAACATAGAAGGAGCACGGCTCCCGCTCTCAGGAGCCGCTTATTTCCGGATCTCGGCACGATGAATCCTCCCTCCTGTTCCACCGCCGTTTGATCAGAACTCCCAACAATAGGACATAAGGGTAAATCACAGCCATGTACAAGCTAACGTACGACATGCGATCGATGATGTAATTGGCTGCATGTCTCGAGACAATTGCATCGCAATAAAGATGACCGCGCCGATGATGTACAAAACCCGCTTCTGGTTCCAGCCAAACATTCTTTTGCACCCCCTGGAGGCGGACCACATATACAGCATGACGTTGGGCAGGATGATCAGCATCCACAGGGAGATGGCAAGGTACTCGAACCGCTCCAGAAACGGGAAATACACGACGGTCTTGATCTGCAGCGTTGGCCATATCGTTCGTATGAGCTGGCCTTCGCTGAAGAATATGAGCGAGATGATCATCAGGACGACGTAGATGAAATTGGTAATGAACGCTCCCCACTGGGCATGCCGATGCAAACGCGTTTTATCTCCGACGTAGGGGTAAATCGAATACAACACTTCATACCCGACGGAGGTAAAGGCCATGATCAGTGCCCCCTTTAGAAGCTGCTTGAAATCTGCCTCCATAACCGGCAAAAGATAGTGCCAGCGGGCGTATTCCAACGTGAAGTAGAGATCAAAAAAAAGCCAGATCGTGATAAACACCGAAATGATCGCGTAGCCGGTAATCACCCGAATACCACCGAGGACAGTGTACATCGCAAGAAATAACAATATCGAGCCAAGTATCCAGATCGGAATCCCTGGAAAAATCCATGATTGTACGACTTCTATGTACCCCCGCAGGATGACCATCGCCATTGCGATGAAGTAGAGGATGTACAGAAGGCTGAATAGGTTGCCGATGATTTTCCCGTACACATCCCGATGTATCCCGAATAAATCTGCGGACGGGTAGTGCCTCAGTGTCCGGCATATGATCCAAATCGTAAGATGCGACAGCAGTCCCGCGATGGCTACGGAAATCCATGCGTCATGGCCGGATTCGGCTGCGACCACCCGCTGATAGCCTAATATTCCTACCCCTATTTGCGTCGACATGACAACGAAGCCGGTCATGTAAGGAGCTATGGTCGTCGTTGGTTTGGGCTGAACATTGATCTTCATGGCTCCTCCCTACTCATCTTCATCAAAATTATGGATTTGGCGTGCTCGTTGCTTGTTGTAGCGATAAGGCTTGCCGTTTTGAAAAAACTCGAGACGTTTGGCAAGGAACGCAAAGGGAGCCCGGATGAAGCTGTTTTTCCAGTCGATGAGGCGAACCGGATAAAGCGGGGAGAGGTACGGTCTTCCCAAGCTCGTCAGCCGCAAGAGATGGCTGATGAGGAAGCTGACCGCCATCATGATTCCGATCAGACCAAGCAGCCCCGCCATCAAAATGATGGGAAAGCGAATCACGCGGATCGTAGAGCCGATCACGTAGCTGGGAGCGATAAAGGATGACAAGGCTCCGAGCGCAACAATGATAATCAAGATGTTGCTGGTAAAGCCCGCCTGCACGGATGCTTGCCCAATCACGATACCGCCAACGATGCCGATCGTCTGTCCTACTTTGGTAGGAAGCCTTGCCCCTGCTTCTCTCAAGAGTTCAATAATAATCTCCATCATCAAAGCTTCAAACAGAGGCGGAAATGGGACTCTGGCCCGGGACTGTGCGAGTGACAAAGGAGATCAGCCGGAATCATTTCGTAGTGAAAAGTGAGTGCCGCCACGTAAAGCGGTGTAAATAGCAGGGAAGCGATCATCGCGGAGACACGGAGAACCCGGTTAAACGTGGCAATGCTCCAACGGAAGTAATAGTCATCCGGCGACTCAAAAAAGTGGATTAACGCAGTTGGCCCAAGCAGCACAAACGGACTTCCCTGCATCAATATGGCCACCTGACCCTTCCGCAAAGCGCTTGAGACGCGATCCGGCCGCTCCGTTTGCAGCAATGTGGGAAAAACGGTAATTTCATTGTCCGCTATGTACTGAGTCAAAATGTTGACTTCAACAAGTCCATCCACCTCCAAATCTTGTATCCGTTGACGGATGGTTTGAACATGCTCCGGATTCGCCGTTCCCTCCATGTACAGGATGGCGACTTCCTGCGGCACGCTTTTCCCAACCCATAGCTGCTCGTGAAATAGCTGAGGGGAGGCAAGGTATTTGCGAATGATCGACAGATTCATATCAAGATCTTCAACGAACGCTACTTGCGGGCCAAGTACGTTGGTCTCGATTTCCGGCCTTTGCAAATTGCGTGTTGCCACCCCGCTGGCAGGTATCGCCAATCCATAGGGAGCTCCGCTTACATGAATGTAAATGGCACCCTTGAGCAACTGGTTGATGACCTGCTCCTGCCGGGATTATCCGCTGAGAGGCCGGGACACCGAGCCGATTTTCCACCTCGCTGATCGTTGCGTTCTGGAGATCGAGCTGCCTCAGCTCCGGCAAAACCTTTGTGTAGACAACCTTGTTGTCAGCCATGCTGGACAGAAAATAAATCCGTACACGGCCTTCTTGTTCGTCAACATGCTCGACAATCAGGTCTGCTGTATGGGAAAACCAGTCACGGATGACATCGGAAGCCACCACTTCCCCTCCTAACACATGGGATACGGCTAGTTTTCCCCAATCTCTCCGATTGATGGCAAAAAAAAACGACACGCTTATCTTTGCGTGTCGCTGCTTGTTTGCTGCGGAATGGAAGACGTCTCTTTTTCTTCTTTGAGCGGAGGCTGCAGCGCTTCCTGAATAAACGCTTGCACCTTGTCCACGTCGGGAATCAATACCGAGCCGGCCCGATGAGATTCACGGAAAGTTCCCATCGGCGGCAGCTGATACTGCCCCGGCTGCTGCGTGTCCAGCGAAAGCCCCAATCCGGCCAGCTTCAACATATCCATAGAGCTGATGTTCGTCTGCACGTATGGAGTGATCTGTTTTAAAATGGAAGGAAGCTGAATCAGGGTCGTTCCGTTTTTCATCTGGCTGGCAAGAGCAGCCATCAGCTTGCGCTGCCGCTCTGTCCGGGTGTAGTCGGAAGTAGCGTCATGGCGGAAACGAACGTATTGCAGCGCTTTGGTTCCATCAAGCCGTTGCAGTCCTTTTTTCAGATCGATGTCATACATGCCTTTGTCTGTCGGGTCGCGGTAGCGCATGTTTTTTTCCACATCGATCTCCACACCGCCGACAGCATCGATCAGGTGCCTGAAGCCTTCAAAATCAGTAATGACATATCTGTCAACGGAAAGACCCGTCAGTTGGCTGACCGTTTTCATCGCCAATTCCGGTCCGCCCTCTACGATAGCAGCATTGATGCGTGAACTGCCGTGACCGGGTATCTCTACATACGTATCGCGCAAAATGGAAAACAAATCGTATCTTTTGGTCACCGGGTCAACGCTCACAAGCATCATGGAGTCTGAACGGGGAAGCCCATTGTTCTTCATGCCGCGCCGGTCTACCCCCATGAGGAGAATATTGACCCGGTCCTTTCCATCCCATACAGGCATCTCCGCTGCCTTGGTCGTCTCCCCCGGCTCCTGCCGATGTTCGATGACGTTGGGCGCTTGTATGTCTTCAGCAAACTGATAAAATGCGTATCCGTAATAACCTCCTGCCACAATGACGACGAGGAGAAGCATAAACAACAGTCGTTTTAATGTACGAATCAAGCATAACTCCACCTTTGTTTCTGTCTGAATGCGGTCAACTCCCACTTTGTCTAGTATACTCGAATCACGTCGAGATGGGGCAGCCTTTATTTGCCTGATGGCAGCTACTTTATAAACTTTTTAGTTTACAATATTTAATAATTCAGCTATACTACTTCCAAAACGTACCGCAAAGGGGGAAGCCCAGCATGATCTCACCAAGGGCATGGCTCCACCGCTATCCCCGGGAAGCCTGGCTGTTTCTTGCCGCCAGCTTTCTCAACTCTTCCGGCAGTGCCTTTATGTGGCCCTTGACGACCTTATATGTCCATACCCAGCTGCACCGTTCGATGACGGAGGCCGGTTTTGTGCTCATGCTGCAATCGCTGGCAGGCATCGTCGGTCAATTTACCGGAGGATCCTTGTTTCATCGGGTCGGAGCCAAGCGGCTGATCGTAGGCTCACTCCTGCTGCAGGCTTGCTGTATGCTCGGAATCCTGCTCTTGGGCAACTGGTATCTATACATCGGATTTATGATCGGTCTTGGCTTTTTGTTTAACGTGTCGAATCCCGCTATCCAGGCGTTTATCGGCTTTCGCTGGAAGGAGCAGCGGCGTGAACTGTTCAACATCGTGTATGTGGGCAACAACCTCGGCATGGCCGTAGGTACCGCGCTGGCTGGCGTGATTGCGGCCATTTCCTTTCACTTTACGTTTTTGTTCAACGGTGTGAGCACGTTTCTTTTTGCCGGCTTTTTCTTTTTCTTCATGCGGAACATGTCTCACGATGAACTGGTCGGCACGATGAGCGAAAAAACGGAAAAACGGAGCCAAGGCTCGATGCGGCTGCTTCTGCGTTATCAAATATACCTGTTTATGGCGCTTGGTTCTGCCTTCATTTTCTTCTCCACGACCGTTTGGAACACGGGCGTCGCTCCCCACCTCACCTCGTCAGGCATGCCGCTGGCTGCCTACAGCTGGCTGTGGACGATCAACGGCATCGTCATATTTGCCGGACAGCCCGTCACCTCCTGGTTGAAAAGGCTGGTAAAGCAAAATCTGTCCTCCCAGCTTGTCGTCAGTGCCATCGCTTACGGCGGGGGATTCGGGTTTATGCTGTTCTTTCATGACAATTATGCGGCTTTTATCATCGGTATGATTATTACGACCTTTGGAGAAATGCTGATCGCTCCTACTGTCCCGACTTTTATCAGCGAGAAAACCGGGGAATCGGCCCCGTTTTATCTCGGAGCCGTAGGGGCCATTACATCAGGAGGCCGCTTGCTTGGACCGCTTTTTTTCGGGCAGATGTACGACGCGGGCGGGATTGTTCCTGCGCTTACGCTGGCGACAGTAGTCTCGTCGGCTGCAGTCGTGCTGTGTCTGATCCATGCATCGTTCCATCGGGAGCGAAAGGGACGTGTGGAGGCTTCCGGCAAAACTGATTCATGAAAGCAAAAGAACGCGGCATCATAAACTGCCTCTCCATTTGTTTCGATATGTCTAACAAATGAGGAGTAGTTCAATGACAATCCCGCGTTCTTTTTTGTGTATTTATTTTTTTGTGTATTTATAGTCAAGCTTGCTTCTCTTCTACTCTTCCCACGCCAGCTTCGGCTGCCGGTACCACTCTCCGGACATCCATTCGCCTGCTTTCCAGCGCAGCACATCCGCACGGACCAGCGGCATGATCTGTTGAAAGAAGCTGACCCGTTCGATGTCCGTCATCGGAACAAAACGATTCGCTGCGGCTACATCGGCTTCCAGCTCGTTCATTTTGCTGACGCCCAAGACGGCAGTCGATACAGGCAAGCTCCACGTATAGCGCAGCGCCTGCTCGGTCCAGGGGGCCAACTGTCCCAGCGCCATTACTTTCATGCCGATCACAGCGACCCCTCTTTCCACCGCCAGCGGCACGAACTCATGGGCAAAGCTGTAGATGAAATGATCAAGTGCGGATAGAGCGACCAAAGCGCTGTCAAACGGAAAACGGCGGATCGCTTCGGCGAGCAGCCGGGGGTCGGTATGTCCGCTGATGCTGAGCTTTCTGACCATTCCCTGTTCCCGCGCCTCGATCAGCGCTTCCAGCGCCCCGCCTTTGGCAAAAACGGCTTCCAGATCATGCGGCTGCATGACGTTATGCACCCGCCATTCATCCACGTAGTCTGTCCCGAGCCGCTTCAGACTGCCCTCCAAGTCTCGCAAAGCCAGATCCCTCGTACGGCCTCCGGTTTTTGTGGCGATCCACACCTTGTCCCGCAATCCGCGCAAGCCCAGCCCGACCCGCGATTCGGACTGTCCGTCGCTGTAGCTGGGTGCTGTATCAAAGTAATTGACTCCGAGCTCTACAGCGCGCCTGATGATCGCAATCGCCTGTTCCTCCGTGCAATCATGCTCGTCTACAATCCGCTGGGCGCCAAAGCCAAGCAAGGAAACCTGGTGGGAGTCTCGTCCAAACGAACGGGTAAGCATTGTTCTCATCCTTTCCAAGTGAAAAAGGGGCTACGATTTAACAAGACGCCCCCTTCGGAGCGTCTTGTTGACAGTCTGTTATGATGTGCTGCACGTTATCCGCAGTATTTGTCGTATGCGTCGGTCAGCAGCTTGGCGATGGTCGGCAAATCGTTGTTTTCGATCTGATGGCGCTCAATCATGGTCATGATTTTGCCGTCTTTCATCAAAGCAAAGGACGGAGAGGATGGCGGGTAGCCTTCGAAGTACTCGCGCGCTTTTGCCGTCGCTTCTTTATCTTGGCCCGCGAAGACCGTGTACAGATGGTCCGGCTTTTTCTCGTGGTTGATCGAATAAGCGACAGCCGGACGGGCAAGACCAGCCGCGCAGCCGCATACGGAGTTGACGACGACAAGAGCCGTCCCCTTCATTTCTGAAAAGGCTTTTTCAACTTCTTCCGCCGTCTTCAATTCGGTAAAACCTACACGTGTCAGCTCGTCACGCATCGGTTGAATGACTTGGCTCATATATGCCTCATAGGACATCATTTGGCATTCTCTCCTTTGTGGATCACGATTCACTTATCCCTATTATACCCTCTCTTGTGCCCAAGGAGAATGTCGGAAGTGCAAAAACACAAAAACACCTTGATCAGGTGTTTTTGTCCAGGCTTTGCTGTTCGTTTTTCATCCGGCTGAAGATCGTCGCCACGATTGGGCCGGAGATGTTGTGCCAAACGCTGAAGATCGCGCTCGGAACTGCAGCCAATGGGGAGAAATGGGCCGTGGCGATTGCTACGCCCAAGCCGGAGTTTTGCATGCCGACCTCGATGGAGATCGCTTTTTGTTTCGCTCTGTTCATGCCGAACAGTTTTCCAAACAAGTAGCCGAGCAAAAGTCCGAGACCATTGTGCAGCATGACGACGCCGAAAATAGCAAGACCGGTCGTCGCGATTTTTTGCTGGCTTCCGGCTACGACAGCTGCTACGATCGCAACGATGGCGATGGTGGAGACCAGCGGCAGTGCCTTTGCTCCCGCTTCCGCCGGTTTTTTGAACAACGTTTTGACGATAAATCCAAGAACGATCGGAATGATGACAATTTGCAGAATGGACCAGAGCAGGGCCAGCGCATCCACCGGTACCCATTGGCTTGCAAACAGCAGGATGAGCGCAGGCGTTACGATTGGCGCCAGCAGCGTGGTGACAGAAGTAACCGCTACAGACAACGGGACATCCCCTTTTGCCAGATACGTCATGACGTTGGAGGCAGTACCGCCCGGGCAGCAGCCGACGAGGATGACGCCGACAGCGATCTCAGGAGGAAGCTGCAATCCCTTCGCCAAGCCGAAAGCGAGCAGCGGCATGATCAGGAACTGTCCGAGTACGCCGACCGCTACGTCCTTGGGACGGCGGAACACTTCCCGGAAGTCGGACGGCGATACGGTTAACCCCATACCGAACATGATAATGCCGAGCAACGGCGTAATGTACTTTCCGATCCATTTGAATGCGTCGGGGGAAAAGAAGGCCAGGGCCGCAAACAACAGCACCCAGATGGCAAATGTTTTGCCGACGAAATTGCTTAACTTTTCTAACGATTCCACTTGTAGCACTCCTTAGTTTATCTATAATTAAAAAATTAGTATTTATTATAATTGACTGAATTTGAAATTGCCATCATGAAATGCAGTCTACGGGCTTTTTTTCGAGAGTACGTGTTGATGAAAACAACGTATGAAAGACTGCCATCGTCGGACCGCATGTTGAAAAGGCCATCGTCAAGTTAGTGTAATGACAATGGCCTTTCCTATTGAACAACCTTTTGGCGCTAGAATGTTCTTTACCTACACTTCCATGAGGATCGTCAGGATCATCGGGTTGCGGCCCGTTTTTTCGTAAATGAACGGCTTGATCACTTCGTTGATCTGGGATTTCAGCTCGGACCATTCCTTGATTTTCTTGTCCAGCGCTTCCTGCAGGCGCTGGCGGACGAGAACGGTCGCCTCCTGGATCAACGACTCGGATCCGCGCACGTAGACGAAGCCGCGGCTGACGATGTCGGGGCCGGTGAGAATCTTGAAGTTTTTCATATCCAGGCTGACTACGACGACCATCAAGCCATCCTCGGCCAAATGCTTGCGGTCCCTGAGCACGATGTTGCCCACGTCGCCCACTCCGCTGCCATCGATCAGGACGATGCCGGCCGGAACCTTGCTCAACCACGCCTTCTCGCGGGTGCAGTTCAGCACATCGCCGTTGTCCATGATAAAGATGTTGCTTTCCTCGATGCCGACCTGCTGGGCAAGCTTGGAATGAGTCTTCAGCATCCTGTACTCCCCGTGAATCGGGATGAAGTACTTCGGCCGGATAAAGTTGAGCATCAGCTTCAGCTCTTCGCTGCTTCCGTGGCCCGACGCGTGAATGTCAAAGGCCGAGTTGAGAACGACATTGGCTCCTGCCCGGTACAGCTTGTCTATCGTGCGGCTCACGTTGACCGTATTGCCGGGAATCGGCGACGCGGAAATGATCACCGTGTCCTCCGGGTAAATCGAAACACTGCGATGAGAGCCGGACGCGATCCGGGTTAGGGCTGCCATCGGCTCACCCTGGCTGCCTGTACAAATAATCAGCACCTGGTTGTCCGCGTAGTTGTCGATGTGCTTGATGTCGATCAGCATGCCCTCCGGCATAGTGATGTAGCCCAGCTCTTGTCCGATCAAAAACACCTTTTCCATGCTGCGCCCGATTACCGCCACTTTGCGGTTGCACTCGGCGGCGGCATCGACCACTTGCTGCAGACGATGCACATTAGACGCGAACGTAGCCAAAATAATACGGCCCCGCGCCTTTCTCACCACGTCCAGAATGCCTTCGCCTACAGTGCGCTCGGACATTGTAAAGCCGTAGCGCTCACTGTTCGTGCTGTCGGAGAGCAGCGCCAGCACATTTCCCGAGCTGCCGATCTTGGCAATCTTCCCGTACTCGGTTGTTTTTCCGACAGGGGTCATGTCGAACTTGAAGTCACCCGTGTGAACGACCAAGCCCTCCGGCGTCTCCAGCACGATTCCGAGCGAATCCGGAATGCTGTGATTGGTTCTGAAGAATGTGGCCTTCATGTTTTGGAACGGAATCTCCGTTTCCTCCGAGATCGGGATCAATTGGACCTCGTTTTGCATGCGGTGCTCTTCCAGCTTTGCCTTGACCAAGCCCAGGGTAAGGCGTCCGCCGTAGATCGGCATCTTGATCTGCTTCAGAATGTACGGAATGGCGCCGATGTGATCCTCATGGCCGTGTGTCAACAAGAGCGCCTTGATTTTGTGCTGATTGCTGATCAAGTAAGAAACGTCCGGAATGACCAGGTCGATCCCAAACATCTCATTCTCGGGGAATTTCACCCCACAGTCGATGATCACGATCTCGTCTTCATACTCGACACAGTACATATTTTTTCCGATTTCGCCGAGACCGCCCATCGCGAAAATCTTAACTTCGCTCAACTTCTTTCCTCCTACCTCAACGTGCATGTTTTGTTGGAAACCCGAACCAATGCATGCCATATTTATTGTATCACAACCCAGCACGTTCTTTTCATTCAGTCTAGCCAAAATGCATCCGAAAGGAAAGTCGGTCCGTCTGGATTCTACGTTTGCATACACGCTTTAAGCATACCACCTGCACATCCTACATAAGTATTATAAGTAACCCAAGCAAGACATAAGCTTTGATCCAACAACGGGGCACTGGAATAAATTTACAAATGTCCGTTTTCATGATATCCTATTTAGGGTGCTTGCTTACTTTTTCCATGGATCAGCGAAAGATGCAAGTCCCACATATCCGGTCAAAAAAAGCGGGTGGTAGCGTGATGAAAAGGATTGCTGTGGCAGGAGCATGTACCCTGTTGGTAGCCGGGACACTCGGCTGGAATCACTCGACAACCAGTGCTGCAGAAGAAGAATTTACCGGAGAACTGCCGTTGGAACGATTTGCATATGACAAAAGCAAGGATTCTGACTCCCGGCCGATCAGCCCCAATTTCCTGAACTACAATGCCATTCCCGTGCGGATCATCATGGGCAATGACAAAACGGAAGCGTATGAAGACGCTGTTCGTTCAGTCGTTGCAAGCAAACAAAAGAACAGCGTAATTACCTCGCTCTACGTAAGCGACGATGAAGATGAGGGGTATGTGCTGGAGACGACGGAGGACGGCATTTCCTATGTGCATGTTCTGGAAAAGAACGGCGGAGACTGGGCGGTCGCCAGGGTGGAAAAGCTGGAGTGGAAGAAAAAGAAGCGCGGAGAATAGCGATAGTCGGTGAGCCTGTTTGCGTATGCGGATGGGCTCTTTTATTTTGGGGGGGAAGGTGACTGACTATTGGAGACATGAATTTGAAAGGCCTGCTGGGTCGGGCTTTGGGGGGCAGGAGAAGAAAAGAATACTAGAGCTGCTCCGCTCCTGAACAAAATCGTCTTTTCATAAATAACAATCCCTCCCCTGCAAGGGCACGGCTGCAAGCCACGCACTGCACGGGAGGGATTGTTCATGTCGGGACGATATTGATGCTCGCCCTTAGATTTTTATCAGTCAGCCAGTTGAATCATTTCGTTCAGGATTTGGTCCATGTCCATATCGGACGCCATTCCGTAAGCGCGGCGCATTTTTCCGTCCTGATCGAGGAGGAAGATGCGGGCGGTGTGGACGTAGGAGCCGTCCGGCTGTTTCAGGGTCGCCATCCCGAAGTCTTTTGTCACCTTGTCGATGTCGGCCTGCTCTCCTCTGAGGAATTGCCAGCCGCTGAAATCGACGTTGAATTGCTCGGCGTATTTTTTCAGCACGTCCGCCGTATCGCGCTCGGGGTCAAACGTAATGGTGACAAATTCTACCTTGTTTCCGAAGCTTCCCTTTTCCTTCAGCTGCTCCTGCAGCTTGGACATATTGAACGTGGTCGCAGGGCAAATATCCGGGCAGTGGGTAAACATGAATTCCACCAGCCGTACCTTGCCGTTGTGCTCCGACAGCGTGTACTTCGTGCCGTCGATGTTGTCCAGCGAAAAGTCATTCACTTGCTTCAATACAGGCAGCTGGTTCTTTTGCCAGTATTGGTAGCCAAACACGGCGGCGATCAGCAGGATCAGCACTGCAGCTACCAGCGTAAACCAGTGCCGCTGCAAAAAGGTCGCCTGCTCCCGTTTTCCTTCACTCACGACAATCCTCTCCCTATCAATTGTTGCTTACCTGTTCTCTATTGCTCTGTCTCTCCCGGCCAAGCCAGCATTCCGCCTACCATATTGGCCGCGTCAAACCCGAGATTGGTCAAGTACTCGGTCGCCATGTGGCTGCGTGCTCCGCTCCGGCAGACGAGCACAACGGGCACGTCCTTGTCCAGCTCGTCTACGCGGTGCGGCAAAAAGCCGAGCGGAATCAGCCTGGCCTCCTTGATATGGCCGGCATTCCATTCTTCTACTTCACGCACATCTACGACTTGCAGCTCTTCTTTCGCCGCCAGCTTCTCCATCAGCTCCTGCGGGGTCATTTCCTTTACGCCTTGATCGCTCATCTGCAAACAGCCTCCTGTATGCTCAGGTTTTCACCTTGCTTTCACTGTCTCCCATCATACCATATGCGGACGCTATTTTTGAATCGGACGACCCTGCACGTACTTGGCGTCAAAAAGGAACAGCTTGAGCAGCAGCAAAAGCGACGGAATCAGCAGGAAAAGACCGGCGATCAGTCCGATCACCAGAGCCTTGCCCATCGCGGGGCTGTTGATGCTGTCCGTGATCGTAATGTACGGGTAGAGCAGGTACGGCAAATGGGCCATTCCATAGCCAAAGAACGCGAAGGCAAACTGCAGCATCACGAGAATGAACGCCCAGCCGTAGCTGCGCTTTTGCAACTGCAGGGCAAGCGCACCGCAAAAGCAGGCAAAGGACAAAAGGAACAGCCAGCTGATGTCCATCATCTTGTCAAAATGCTCCGGGTTGTGCCAGTGAATGGAAAGGAACACCAGGAAGCTGGCGAAGATCGTCGGCAGGCTCCAGGCAATCGCAAAGGAACGAAGCAGCTTGACCGCGGCTGTGTCTTTTGCCCGGTCCGCATAAAAGGTCAGGAAGCTCGCGCTGATGTACAGCACGCTCACCAGCGCAAGGGCTACGACCGACCACGAATACGAGCTGGTCAAAAGCTTGCCCATATTCAGGACGATTTCTCCGCCAGCCATCTGCTCGATATAGCCCCCTTCGGAAATTGTCAGGACCGTGGACAGGGAAGCCGGGATAAACAGCCCGGTCACGCCGTAGACGAACAAGTAGGCCGTGCTGTTGCGCGCTCCGTAATGGGCAAAGGCGTAGAACGACCCCCGGAGCGACTGCAGGACGAGAAAGATGCTGCCCGGTACAAGCAAGGCTGTTCCGTAGTAATACGCCGTATCCGGGAAAAACCCGATGAGCCCGACCATGAAGAAAATCAAAAAGACGTTCGTGACTTCCCACACAGGCGACAAATACCGTTCAATGATCGCGTTGACGATATGATCCCGCCGCGTGACTTTGCAGAAAAACGAGAAGAACCCCGCTCCGAAGTCAATCGACGCAATAATGATATAGCCGTACAAAAAGATCCACAGCACCGTAATGGCCAATGTTTCCAGAGCCATGTCGCATACCCTCCCTTCCCGCTACTTCAGCTCGGCTTCAATCGGCTTGTTCTTGAACATCCGCTTCAACACAAGCGAGCAAACGATGGCCAAAAATGCGTACAGAAGACTGAACATCACCAGCATCTCACCGACGTTGTCCGCCGTCGTAGCCGCGTGCTGCGTTTTCATGTAGCCGACGAGAATCCACGGCTGCCGCCCGATCTCCGAAAAAATCCAGCCCAGCTCGATGGCGAGAATTGAAAGCGGCGCTCCCCAGAAAATCGCATGCAACAGCGGCCTCGGGACGTTCCCCTTTTTCCAGCGGCGAACAGCAAAATAGAGAAGCGGCACAACCAGCATGTACATCCCGATCGCCACCATGCCGTCAAAGAAGTAGTGGATAACCAGAGGCGGCCAAAGCTCGCGAGGAATTTGATCCAGCCCCATCACTTCGCCGTTTGGCGAACCGGTCGCGAGAATGCTGAGCGCATAGGGCAGCTTCACGGCTCCCTTCACTTCAAGCGTCTCCCGGTCCAGAACGCCGCCAAAGATCAGCTCGGCCTGCGGCTTCGTCTCAAAGTGCCATTCTGCTGCCGCCAGCTTGGCCGGCTGGTATTTGGCCAGGTACTTTCCGGCAAAATCGCCGTACAGGGCCGTCCCGAAGGAAAAAAGCAGCGCCAGGGCCACCGTGAAGTGAAGCGCTTTGCGGTAGTACTCGTGACGGTTGCCTTTGAGCAGCTTCCATGCAGCGATGGCGGCAAGGATAAAAGCAGAAGTTGCATACGAGGACAGAATCATGTGCCCCGCCTTTGTCGGCGTAGCCGGGTTGAACATGGCCGTGAGCGGCTGCACGTCGACGATAGCGCCATTTGCGAGCGTAAAGCCCTGCGGCGCATTCATAAACGCGTTCACCGTCATGATGAAGAAGGCAGAGGCCGTCGAGCCAATCACGACCGGGATCGAGAACAACCAGTGGATATACGGATTTTTAAAGCGGTCCCAGGTATACAAATAGATCCCCAGGAAAATCGCTTCAAAGAAAAAGGCAAACGTCTCCAAAAACAGCGGCAGCGCAATCGCCTCGCCGGCCACCTTCATGAAGCTTGGCCAAAGCAGGCTGAGCTGAAGCCCGATACAGGTGCCTGTCACGACACCGACCGCAACGGTCACGGTAAAGCCCTTTACCCAGCGGCGGGCCATCAGCGTGTACATTGGATCTTTGCGCCGGATGCCCAGCCATTCGGCAATCGAAATGATTACGGGAATGCCTACGCCCATAGCGGCAAAAATGATGTGAAACCCAAGCGTCAACGAGGTCAAGATACGAGCCAGCATCGTGTTGTCCAGTTCCATACGTTGTCTCCCCTCCCGAAAACAACATTTTCACAGTGGTTATATGTGAATGTGATCACAATCCTCTTTATCATATGGCTTGTGCATGCATTATGCTGTGAACAACGAAGGACGAATTGGTTACGGAAAAACGGCGAATTGGTTACGAAAATAAGGCGATGCTCGGTCATCGGCCAAAGCGCCTCTGCTGTGGTATGATTTGAAGCAACGAAACGGAAAAGGAGTGGTTGGGATGTCCGCATTTTGCACGTGCTCTTTTACTCGTATTCAAGAGGGATGGGGATCATAACTTCTTGTCTTCATTCAGAAAATTGTTTCCCTGTCCCCTCTTCATCTGAATGAACAGAAAGCAGGACAAACAGGGGGAATTTGATCATGAGCATGGAGATTTTCTTTGACATTCACAGCAATCTGCCCCGGGAAGGCCCCGGAAACAATGATTCGACCCGAAAAGCTTTTTCGTATGTCAAAAACATTCCGGGCGATGCTCGCATTCTCGATGTTGGCTGCGGTCCGGGCATGCAGACCATGGAGCTGGCAAAGCTTTCGGACGGCCCGATAACGGCAGTCGATACGCATCAGCCGTTTCTGGACGAACTGGCCCGGCGAGCTGCGGAAGCAGGGGTTTCCCATCGGATAACGCCTGTAAATGCCTCGATGTTTGCGTTGCCCTTTGAGCCTCTTTCCTTTGACGTGATCTGGTCGGAGGGAGCGATCTACATCATGGGCTTTGGCGAAGGGCTGCGGGCATGGCGTCCTCTGCTGAAATCAGGAGGATACCTGGCTGCAACAGAGCTTTGCTGGCTTCGGGATGAACGTCCTGACGAAGTGGAGCGGTTTTGGGCTGAGGCTTACCCGAGCATGAAAACGGTTGAACAAAACCTGCGGATAATCGCTGAGGCAGGCTACACCTTGCAGGAGCATTTTGTTCTGCCGGATTCGGCCTGGTGGGATGACTACTATGAACCGATGTGTGAGCGGATCAGTCATCTGCAGGATCGGTACAAGAACGACCGGGACGCGCTCGCGACGCTGAAAGAAGCCAGCCGGGAAGTTGAGCTGTACCGAAAGTATTCCAGCTATTACGGCTACGTGTTTTACGTGATGCAAAAGACAGATTAATGGATTGGGGCACGCCGCTATTAACAGGCAAAGGGAGAGCTTGTCATGCTCTCCCCTTGCCAAATTCCAGACTTGCTTGCACTTTACTTGAACTCTGCTTGATACTTCGCTTGAGCTTTGCTTGTACTTTGTTCATCTCTTGGGCTGCAACGGCTATTTATCCCTGCCATTCTCCGGACAAAGCCAGTTCCAATAGTCCGATTCACTCTATGTTGACCCGTCACCTACTCCTTTTTTTCCGGCAGCTTGTCCCATACGACGATGATCAGCGTTGCGATCGGGCCCAGGAAAAGCGACAAAAAAAACCAGTTGCGCCCGCTCCGATTCTTTCCCTGCGCCAATCCCGCATTGATCAAGGACAAAGTTCCCCAGCCTACTACAAACTCGTTCTCCATGGCTTTTTCCCCTCCTCCTGATTGTTATTGTAAGGCAAACCGGAAAATCCAGCAGCAGCACCGGGAACAGAAGGGTTCTTCAGCCCCTGCTCCTCTCCATGGCTTGCTGTTCTACGTGTCTGCGTTCTATATGGGCGAGCGTTTTAAAGCTGCTGCCACCGCCATATACGGAGTATGCAATTGCAGCGTTCTCGAAATCACAGAAAAACCACCCATTTAGTCGGAAATTTGATTGACCTTCCGAAATTGTCCCCTTATAATACCAAATAAGCACTATAAGAAAATTGCAAACATTTCATCAAGAGTGGTGGAGGGACAGGCCCGATGAAACCCGGCAACCTGCGCAAGGACGCATGGTGCCAAATCCTGCAGAATCGCTGATTCTGAGAGATGAAACCGCCCGGCATGTCCGAAGCCTTCCCCTCTCAGGAGAAGGCTTCGTTTTCTTTATATCTTTTGACGAGAGGAAGAGATGCCCATGTCAGACCAGCAACAGTGGAAACCGGAAACCCTTGCCCTGCACGGCGGCCAATCCGTCGATCCTGTGACAGGATCGCGAGCAGTGCCGATCTACCAGACGACGTCCTATGTGTTCCGCGATACGGAGCATGCGGCCAACCTGTTTGGCCTCAAGGAGCCAGGCAACATTTACACGCGGATCATGAATCCGACGCAGGATGTATTTGAACAGCGCGTTGCCCTTTTGGAGGGCGGGGTCGGGGCACTTGCCACTTCGTCCGGCCAGGCTGCGATTACATTCGCCATCCTGAACATCGCCCAGGCGGGTGACGAGATCGTCTCCTCCAGCAACCTGTATGGCGGCACCTACAATCTGTTTGCCCATACACTGGGCAGACTGGGGATCAAGGTTCATTTCGTCGATCCGTCCGATCCGGAGAATTTCCGGGCCAAGATCAACGAAAATACGAAAGCTCTTTTCACCGAAACAATCGGAAATCCGCGAATTGACGTCGCCGATATCGAAGCGATTGCGGCCATCGCCCACGAAAACGGAGTTCCGCTGATCGTAGACAATACGTTTGCCACGCCGCTGCTTTGCCGACCGTTTGACTACGGTGCCGATATTGTCGTTCACTCCACGACCAAGTTTATTGGCGGACACGGCACCGCGATCGGAGGAATCATCGTCGATTCCGGCAAGTTTGACTGGAACAACGGAAAGTTCCCCGGGTTGACCACACCGGACCCGAGCTACCACGGCGTCGTCTACACGGAGGCTGTCGGACCGCTTGCCTACATTATCAAAGCGCGCGTGCAGCTCCAGCGCGATATCGGCGCGGCCGTGGCTCCTTTCAATTCCTTTTTGTTCCTGCAAGGGCTGGAGACGCTTCACCTGCGGATTGAACGCCACAGCCAAAACGCATTGGCGGTAGCCCGCTATCTTCAGCAGCATCCCGCGGTCGAGTGGGTCAACTACCCTGGCCTGGAGGACAGTCCTTACCACGAACTCGCGAAAAAGTACCTGCCGAAAGGAGCGGGAGCAATCCTCACCTTTGGCATTCGCGGCGGTGTTGCCGAGGGCAAAAAGCTGATCGAGTCGGTGAAGCTGTTCTC
The DNA here is from genome assembly GCF_037964015.1 of Brevibacillus sp. FSL K6-6036. Taxonomy (NCBI): domain Bacteria; kingdom Bacillati; phylum Bacillota; class Bacilli; order Caryophanales; family Paenibacillaceae; genus Brevibacillus; species Brevibacillus sp. FSL K6-6036. The sequence continues at coordinate 516,749 of NZ_CP150173.1, read as the reverse complement.
CCATTTGGCAAACGTCGGCGATTCCAAGTCGCTCATCATCCACCCGGCTAGCACCACTCATCAGCAAATGAACGAATCCGAGCAGCTTGCTGCCGGTGTGACCCCTGGCATGATCCGCATTTCCGTCGGTACGGAAGCCATCGACGACATCATCGCTGATCTGGAGCAGGCACTCCATGCGGCGGTAGCGGTCAGCAAGGTGTAGCTGAACATTTAACGAGCCGGGAACAGCCTTTTTCCTGAACCCGCCATAGCAAAAGGGACGACCCTCTGTCGCGAATGACGCGGACGATGGTCTTCCCTTTTTCCTTTTCCTTGGCAGAGGGGCCAAGGTGAGCTCAAATAGATTTATAGTAAAAAACAGTTGCATGCAATTCCCCATCCGCCGATCTGGCGTAGTCAGGGATGCGGCCCGCTTCCTTATATCCGAGTGAGGCATAGAGCAGGTTGGAAGGATCTCCTTCTCTCGTGTCGAGAACAAGGAGCGTCCGCCCCGCCTGCTTCGCCCTCGCCTCCGCTGCTTGCATCAATCTGCGGCCGATTCCCTTGCGGCGATAATCCGGATGGGCCATCAGTTTGGCGATTTCCGCCCTGTGTCTGCCGTTTTGCTTCGTGGATGCATGCAACTGGACGCTTCCGACAATCTCATTGTTGATTTTGGCCACAAGCAGAATGACCCCGGGCTGCAATACGTTCTCCCAGTACCGCCTTGCCTCTGCCTGCTCCATCGGCGGGAGAAAACCGACAGACGCACCATCCTCGACAACCTTTACCAAAATCTCCGAAAGCCTCTCAACATGCTCGGCAATGCGATTGCATTCTTCAACCTCTACTTCACGAAACATAGCAGACACCCCCAACTGCTGGTTTTGGCCAATCTATTCTTTCTACTATACGCTGTGGGTAATCTTTCTTACAACAAGCGATGTACTTTTAACAGACGACGTATGTTAACAGACTCTGTCAGAACGACAATTTCGTCGGCTTGCTTGCAATGCTACCGAAGCTTGTGGTACATTGGTATTGTTTCCTTGGAAACAATACTGAGGAGGAGGCTGCTCGACATTGGATGTGAAGGAAAGCATCTTCCAGCAAATTCTCGTTCTGTCTCATAAGCAGGAGGAGCGAAGAAAACAGAGACACGACCGATTGCTCGATGAAATCAACCGACTTGCTCCCGACTGTGCGCCATGCAAAAATTTGAGCCTCACCGAGCTGCACGTGATTCAATGCATCGGTCTCGGCGGCGATGCAAACGTGACGGCGATCTCTCAAAAAATCGGGGTGACGAAAAGCGCTGTTTCCAAAATCACGGCAAAGCTGCTCACAAAAGGACTCATCACGCGCTACCAGCTTCACGGCAATCAAAAGGAAGTCTATTTTCGGCTTTCACGACAGGGAGAAGCGGTTTTCTCCATCCATGAGCAGCAGCATCAAAACATCAGCAGCGAGTGGAAGGCGTTTCTGGGGCGGTACACCGCAGAGGAGCTCGCCTTTTTGCACCGCTTGCTGCAGGATGCACTGGAACTGGCTGATCAAAAACAACGCGATGAATGACATTCGATCTTCGTCGCATTACTTTTGAACATATTGTTTCCACGGAAACAAAAAAGGAGGAAAACAACCATGATACAAAAACAAACGGTTGGCTCGTCTACTATTTTATACCTGCTGGGGATTACGATTTTAATCGGTACCTTTGCCCAAAATCTATTCTTGCCGATTTTGACCGATATGCAGCAAACCTTCCATGCTTCCGCTTTTGCGATCAATCTGACCGTTTCCGTTTTTACGCTGATGCTTGCCGTGATGCAGCTCGTGTACGGCCCTCTGGTTGACCGCCTCGGCCGCCGGAGAGTCCTGCTTCCTGCCCTGCTCCTGTTTGTGGCCGCCTCCATCGGCTGCGCTTATGCCCCTTCTCTTGCCTATTTACTGTTCTTCCGGGCGCTCCAGGGTATCGGCTTTGCCGCGATTCCGATCGCAACTGCGACGGTCATCGGGGACCTGTTTGAGGGGGCAAAAAGAGCAGAAGCGATGGGCACCTATCAAATGATGCTGGGATTGGGCCCGGCGCTTGGGCCGCTGCTGGGCGGCTGGCTGGGGGGACTTGGCGGACATCCGGTCATTTTTCTGTTTCTCGCTGTCAGCTCGCTGATTCTTTTTGGCGCCAACGCCTGGCTGCTCCCGGAAACCAGGCCGTCCGGCTTGTTGGCGACGAAAAAAGAGGGGCGACCGTTTGCCTCTATTTTGACCCATCCAGTGGGAGGAGCGATCATTTTTATCGCTTTTGCGCAAATGTTCACCTATTACAGTTTCCTCGTGTTCCTGCCTGTGCAGGCCACTCACTCCTTTGGACTGGATCCGAATGAGATCGGCGTATTGTTTCTGTGCATTTCGCTCGTATTCATTGCAAGCAGCAAAATGAGCCGTCTTCTGTTGAAGCGCTTCAGGCTTGAGCGCGCTTTGTTGATGACCGCCATCGCGAATGCCGCTGCCACCGTTCTCTTCATGCTGCTGACCAACATATCGCTGACCGCCCTGATTTTCGGCAGCATGGCGTACGTTTTGACGCTGGGGATCGGCATGCCTTTGCATACGACGCTTTTGTCCGAGGCTTTCCTCAATGAACGGGCTACAGCCATCGGCTGCTACAATTTTGTCCGCTACATAGGGATGGCGGCGGGCCCCGTAATCGGTGCCTTCCTGTTCAAGCTGGGGGACAGCTGGCTGGAATTTGGCTTTGCCGGGCTGTTTATCGCCGTCTCTGCATGGGTTGGCTGGATTCGTTTCCACACCGCTTCAAATGTCGTCCGTCCCGGCCAGTAGTACTTGCCAAAAAATCCCCACTCGTCTTTGAGTGAGGATTTCTTTTTGCGGCAGCCAACCAATTATTTCGGCTCGCCGGCTGTTTGCTTGCCTTCCAGCTTCAGCGTCAGGTTTACGCTGTCTTCCTGGAAGCGGTTTTGATCATTGCCGTCATCTGCGAATTCAATACCCATGTAAATGCGGTCTGTCGTGTCAGGCGGCAGCGTGAGGAGCTTGGTAGCCCAGCTGCTGATATCCACTTGACCGCTGTCTTTCAGTTCCTTCAGCGATTTGCCGTTCAGCGGATGGACGATGACCCGCTCGGAGATCGGGATGCTCGGATCTGCGCTGGACAGCCAGTAAACCTTCAGGTGATTGTCGAGATCATCAGAGCCGTTGTCGCCGTTTTTGTCGGCTACCGTGTAATCTACGCTCATCAGCAGTTTATTGATGTCGATAGTCCCTGTGTTGGTGATGTCAAATGTTCTTTCAAACCAATCACCGGGCTTCATGTTTTCCACTTGGAAGACGGACTCGGCTGGTGTTGCGCCGATTTCCATTTTACCGGCGGCAAACGTATTGTCCTTGATTTCGCTTGTGGCATTGAACCATGCGAAGGTGCCTCCGCCGATCAGTGCCGCGCCAAGTCCTACGGATGCCAAGGTTACCGCAAATTGCTTTTTCAAGCTCATGTTTTTCTTCCTCCCACGCATTCATGATATTTATGATGACTTGAAGCCTGATACCAGAAAGAACTGCTATCAGCCCCCAAGGTATCACCGCGAGGGTGATTTACGGCTGCGGCTTTGCCGCCGTTTTCGCTTCCTCTTCCTTGATCATTCGCAAGAGCTTCCAGACCTGGCTGACGATCAGGTAGAGTCCGGGCAAGCCCAGCATCAGCAGCATGCCGAGTCCCGATCTGGCAAACTCGATAAAGTAACCGATGAGCGGAACGGAGTACTGCACTTTGCCGATAAACCGGTCTGGCGTGACCGGGGCTGTGTCCTTTCCGTCGTTGGCGTCGCCCTTGGTAATCAACTGGCCATCGCGTTTCTCGATGACGCGGTGCGTAATCGTGAGGCCTTCCGGGTCCTTGAAGGTAATGATGTCCTTTTCTTTGACCTCCTTGAAGTCGACCGGCTTTACCGCGACGATGCTTCCCGTGTTGAAGGCGGGAGCCATCGATCCGCTGAGCACGACCATGATCTGGTTGCCGAACAGAACCGTTTTCCCTCCGTTTATCTTGCTGACGAAGAGAAGACCCGTGATGGCGATGACCGCGATTAAAAACAGACTCGTCAGAATGGATATGCACTTTTTCAACAGGACCACTGGATGATCTCCCCGCTTTCCTTGGCGTTCGGCTGTATGCCGTTCACAGTTCTCATCTTACGGATTTTCCGTTTTCCCATCTTCCTGCGTCAGGGTGAACTTCCTGACTGTCCGGGATGATCCGAAGCACCGGAAAGTATGGCTGCATTTTCATACCGAGGGATGACCTTATCTCAGCTTTTCATTGTGCAGTGGAACGACGGAAACGACTTTTGGCATGAAAAAACCAGCGAGTGGTGACCCGCCGGTCTTGTTTGATCCGTTTCTGTTTGATCCGTTTACACTTTGTTTGAATGCACGCTGCTAAAGCACTCAGCCTGTCGAGGCTGGCAGACTCTCGCCGTCTTGGTTCGACGGCGGAGTATTGTCTTCTCCCGGGCTCGGAGGCGGCTGATCCTCGCCTTCTCCGCCTGGAGGCTGCGGCGTCTTTTCCCCTGTGCTCGGAGACTGAGGTTCTTCTCCTGTGTCCGGTGGCTGCGGAATTTCTCCTCCTGCTCCCGGCGGCTTCGGTGCTTCTCCCCCTGCTCCCGGCGGTTGCGGTGCTTCTCCCCCTGCTCCCGGCGGTTGCGGAATTTCTCCTCCTGCTCCCGGCGGCTTCGGTGCTTCTCCACCCGCCCCCGGTGGCTGCGGAATTTCTCCTCCTGCTCCCGGCGGCTTCGGTGCTTCTCCCCCTGCTCCCGGCGGTTGCGGAATTTCTCCTCCTGCTCCCGGCGGCTTCGGTGCTTCTCCCCCTGCACCCGGCGGAGGCGGTACAGGGGTTTCCGTCCCCGGCGGCGGAGAGCCCGGCGTACCAGTCCCCGGTCCAGGTTTGGCGGGCGGAGGTGGCGGGCTCACCTCCACGACACTCGAGCTTTCCTTGTATTCCGTAACGACCGTCAACGGAATCACGTGCCGGTAAAAACCGCCCAAGGCTGTTATGTGCAGTTCCCCTTCCAGTGTTTCATGTTCGCGCTTGACTTGATCCCGTATATGGCCGATGCGAAACTCGATGCCGTTCCCGCCGCCTTCCCGGCTGATCTCGAGGCGCCCCTCCGGCTCACCCGTCACTTTCAGATTTTCCACGTCCAGATCGAGATGCGGACGCTGCGGCTTGAATACGAGCGTAAAGGTGCCCTCGTCGATGCTAATGTCTACATCGCGTTCCTCCGTGCTTTTTCCTGCTTCCGTCTTTACTCTGGTAATCGTTACGTGCTTCTCCACCTCTGTCACGAGGCGAATCGCTTCCGTTTCCGTTGTAAAGACGTCTTCATTGGTTCCCAGACTGACAGGGACTGTCTGCTTTTTCTCACTGGTCAAAAAGGCAACTGTACCTTCGAGGGGGAGGAGCGCGAAGATCAATGCGAAAGCCATGAGGCCCGACACCAGCTTTTTCACCATTCGTCCCCCCTATTCCGCAAAAATGGCATCCAGCGTGGCCTGTTTGGCCAGGAAGCGTATTTCCAGGTTCCCCTTCAGCGCTTGAAAGCTGTGATCTACGCCTTCCTTTGGCAAATAGACGGTGATCGCAAACGTCTTGCTTCGCTGATGGGGAGAGAAATGCTCTTCCGTTCCGTTCACATGCTTCAGCCCGGGCTGCTCCTGATGCAGCCCCCGGACCAGCCCGTCATAAATGACGCTGCCGCCGCTTTCAATCCGGATGCGCAGAACTTCTTCCAGCTTCTGCACGTCTTCCGGCTTGCCCGCTTCCTTCACCTCAGCCACAATCTTGTAGATAAATTCCAGATCGCTCTCTCCGCTGGAAAGGGTCGCCTCCAGCTGGCGGGCGTCTCCCGGGATCATCCGGAACAAGTCGACTGCCTGGTTGCCCCCTTCAATCACCCGCCACTTTTCGCCAAACACGCTGCTTGTAATGTCCAAAAGCCCGATGGCAAATTGGTTGCCTGTATCTTTGACCCCCTTCCACATCCAGCTATAGGTGCCGGCTGGCTGTACCCAAAGCGAGGCGGTCAGCCCCAGCAGAAAAATACCGCCTGCCCATTGTTCGGCAAGCCGCAGGCGTTCCTTTTTGGGTCTTTGTCCGCTTCGCCGCTCAATCATATTTGTTGTCTTCCAGGTAGAGGTCTGCCTTGAACAGATGGAGGGCAAGTTTCTTCGCATCCCCGTTCTCCTCGCTTGTCTCCTTGAATCCTTCAATGCCATCGCCCACTTGAACGCCGCCGCTGTCCACTGCGTATTTATTTACGTTGGCAAAGTCATTGCCGACGATCTGCACTTCGGTCTCCCGGTCGTTTGCTACGACCACAGCGTGTTGAACGCCCGAAAACGAATTGTTTGCGATGAATGCCCCTTTGATCGTCTGATCCAGCAAGATCGCTGCCTCGGCTCCGGCAAATGTGCTGTCTTTTACCGTCAGCCCCTCCAGCGTCTTCTCTCCGCTCAGATCGGGCATCGTCCGGATTGCCGCGTCGAACCGGCCGTCAAACGTGCAGCCGCTGAAGCTGACGTTGGAGCCGACGTACAAGCCTGTCCCGCTGCCTTCAAAGCGAATGCCTTCAAAAGCGGCGTTGCTCACCTGCAGCTCATCTGCCCGGACGACGACCTTGCCTTCCTTGCCGGGAGCCGCTTTCCACGTCACCTTTTCCGGCAGCTTCATGTCGGAAAGATCGTAGCTTCCTTCTTCGAGGATAAAGGTCAATCCCGTCACGCTGTCCTTTTCCGCTTCCTTGCTGGCCATCCGCAGCGTTTCCACCAGCTTGGTGCCGTTCAAATCCTGCGGTGTGAACGTCATGACAGGACCGCCCTGAGCAAAGTAATGGCCATTATCCTGCTGGGTAGCCAGGAAACCAAAGGTCACATCGGCCGACTTCTGCTGCACTTCATTTCCGGTGCTCTCCGGAAGGTATACGGAAAAATGCAGATCGTCGCTGGCATCCTTGGGCAGCTCCGGAATGATCACATTGGCCAAAGTAAGCTGGCTGACCCGCCCGTGGTAAAGCAGCTCGCCGCCTTCATTTTCCCTTCGCACTTCCACGACCAGCCGATCGTACACGATGTCGTCTCCGCCTTCCTTCTCAGCCAAAAGCGCGTATTTCACCGGGACATCACTCTGATTGTGGACCGTCAGCGTCTTTTCAAACCGGACTCCGGGCAAAAACGGCTGATCGTCGGCGGCTTGAAACCTGGCTTTCGTCTCTCCGAGGGAAATTTCCAGCTTTCCTGCCGCAAATGTACTGGAATCTTCCACTTGGCTCGTAAAGTAGGCGTACGTGCCAAAGCTGGTACTGGCTACGATGGAAGTCAGAACAGCCGTCCCCATCGCGATTCGCTTCCACGGCCAATTTTTGACCTGTTCCCACTTCATGAAAGTTCCCCCTCAATTGTCTCAGTTTGCGTACGCTTCGACCGACTCTGGCCCTTCCGATGCGAATACGCCAAAGCCACGATAAAGGCAGCCAATGCGAGCAAGACAGGCGGCTTCCGAAGTCCCTCCTGGACTGCAGCCGCGTACGGAATGGTGACGACCACTTTGCCGACAACGCGGTCCGGATCGGTCCACCCTCCATCCTCACCTTGATTGGCGTCTCCTTTCGTTTGCAGATAACCGTTTTCCATTCGATGCACGATGCGGTGAGTCGTAAGGGAAAGGCCATTTTGCTCTTGCCAGTACGTAATGATATCGCCCACGCGCGGCTGCTCTTCCCCGTACCTGCGAACGATGACCATATCGCCGGCATTTATCGCGGGGGACATGCTTCCCGTAAGCACAGAAAGCACCCGCCAGCTGCCGATCCCCGGCATGCGGTCATCGTTTAAGCGGCTGGTTGCGAACAAAAAAAGATTGAGGATGACAAAGACGATCAGGATAAAAATACCGCTTCTCTTTCCCCAGCGAGCTGCCACGCCGATCACCTCTTTTTTTCATTTTACGCGGAAGTCAGGGGCCCATCTTCCATCGCCGGAAGGACTGCGCATACACATTGGGAGGAAGATTTTTATTCGCCGGGATGAGACGATCTCAGACTGAAGGATGAGGGAAACAAAAAAGCTTGCAGATCTCACCTCTCGGGGAGTGTTCGGCAAGCTGTCAGTTCAATTTCTTCTATTTTTCGGGGCGGCTGCACAGGACGAATGGGAACATACGAGAGGGTGGCCGGAGTGGCACGGATACGGGAAAGGTCTTTGCCGCAATAGGGGCAGATCCATTCGTACCGTTCTGCGCTGCTATACGATCGCTTTTGGCATTTCCCGCATTTCTTCTGCCACACTTGCCTTCCCTCCTGACCGACAGTTCATACGTTATGATTACCATTTATTTATACCATCTGCATCAGGCTTCAGGCTGTTTTCTCCTATCCTTCAGGCGGAGATTTAGCCAACCATCGGCGGGACATTGGAAACGGTGACGGGAAGGGGCATCTGTATCGAGCGCGAAAAAGCGCAAACCACACGCTCATCGTATACCGTTCCTGCCATCAGGCGGATTTGCTCGCAGGCTTCCTCCACCGTTAGCGGCTCGCGATAGGACCGGAAGGTGGTCATGGCCAGATAGCATTCCACAATCCCTAAAGCCTGTGCGAGCACTGGAATTTCATTCGCCTTCAATTGAGTGGGGTAACCGGTGCCATCGTAGCGCTCATGATGCGAATGCAGCGCAGCAACCACGCGCTGACAGGCCGGATCGTCCTTGAACAGCTCCGTCCCGATGAAGCAGTGCTCCTGAATGACCTGATATTCGTAAGTGGTCAGCTTGCCTTCCTTTTCAAATACATAATCAGGCCACTTGATCCGGCTGACGTAATGCAGGAGGGACAGCAAATTCACCTCCCAATCGCTCACCTTCTCCTCCGGAAACTCGCGGAGCATCCGCTTGATCAGCCTGCCCATCTGCTCGATCTCCCGGGAGCTGATCCGCGTTTTTCGCTCGACCGTGGGCACAAGCTCGTTTAGCAGGGTCATCGCGTATTCGCGTTTCCTCTCGTCTGCCGCCCGCCTGGCACCGCCGACCCATCTGTTCAGGGAGTAGTACCCGAGCCAAGCGCAGATGCCGCTTCCAGCCGCGAGCGAAAGGTGGGCAAACACATCCATCGCGGCAGCTTGCTCCAGTTTTACACCGAGTGAAAAAGCGTAGATCAAACAGCTCACGGTTCCCCATATAAGCAGCAACATCCGGTTGTGAAAGAATGTGAGATACAGCGGATAAATCAGAAAAATGTTCCACAATCCCGCATCATACTGCCGGTTGGACAGACAAAGAAACAACAGCAAGGCGGTGACGAGAAAAGCGGACACGTGCGGTGATCTGGCGTCCGGCAGCACATAGCGCTTGTGCAGCAGGTAGACGGTCCAGGATACCGCTCCACCGATGACCAAGCCCATAACATGTACCCATGGAGAAGAGATGGCATTGGTTACTGCCAGAAGCACTGCAATCAGCGCATCGACCGTGACCAGCACAGCCAGCCAATAAAACATCCTGTCCGCCAGAAATTCGGTATGATTTCCTTTCCTCTTTCGCAGTTCCATGTAAGACCCTCTTTACCGTTTTTACAATCGGCTTTATTTGCTTATCTACCGCGGCACCCTGACCATGCCTTTTTTCAAACCGTACAGCACTGCTTGCGATCGATTGGGCTGGCCCGTCTTTCTGAGAATGCTGCTGACATGGGTTTTGACGGTCGCCTCTGATATGTATAGCCTGTGAGCGATTTCCTGATTGCTGAGATTTTCGACAATCAATTCAAAAATCTCTTGCTCCCGCTCTGTAAATACGACATCGGCCTCTTCCTTGCGTTTCCGCTGGAGCTTGGATTGAAAGCAGGAATAGCCCATCATGACCATGTCCATGGTGTGAAGGATTTGCTCTGGTCCCGTGTCCTTCATGACGTACCCGTCGACATGGGAGTCCAATGCCCGAAAAACGTCCTCGCTCTCATCATAGGCAGTCAAAATCATCACTTTCAGTTCAGGCAGCTGCTCCTTCATCGATTTGCAGCTGTCGATTACGGAGATGCCCGGCATTTTCAGATCGGATATGATCAGGTCCGGTTTGCTGCTCATCGCCTTTGCCACAAGTTCGTCTCCGTTGTTGGCTTCCTCGACCACTGTATAACGAGGCGAACTTTCCAGGATCATTTTCAGGCCCTCCCGGACGATCCGGTGGTCGTCCGCCAGCAGCAATCTTACCTTATCCATACATTTCCACTCCCTTTTTCGGTACAATCGCCACAATCTCGGTTCCTTCATTCGGTATGGATTGAATGTGCAGGGTCCCACCCACTTCAGCAATCCTCTCTCTCATCCCCAGAAGCCCGTAGCTGTTCTTCAGGTCCGCCTTTTCTTCCGGCAAAAAACCAATCCCGTCGTCCTTGATGCGCACTGTGATTTGCAGGGAGGACGCCTCCACGCTCACTTCCAGACGGGACGCGGCGGCGTGTTTCACCACATTGGCGGAAGCCTCCTCCACCAGTCGGTAAATCGCATCGAGGATCGGCAGAGGTTCCTCTCCCAGCCTGCCGCGCGTCACAAAATCCACGTCAAGATCGGTCCCCACCGTGATTCTCTTCAGCAATTGCTGGACGGCCTCGGTTATCCTTTGCGTCGGTCGGACATCCCGCAGGTGTGTAATGTACTCGCGAACCTCGCTATGACACCACTGAATTCGCTCCTCCATCTGCTGCAGCCTTTCCAAAGAGCTCTCCCTCGCCTCCGAAGGCAGCGTCTGCTTGATGTGAAACAATTGGGCAGAAAGGAAAAACAGCTGTTGAGCCAACCCGTCATGCATGTCTTGGGCCAGCTTTCGCCGCATTTCCCGGTGGAGGGAACGAGCCATTTCATAGCGGACGCGATTTTGCTTTACGTGCTGGCAAATGACGACAGCCATCATTCGCAGCAGAAGTTGTTCATAGCGGCTCACTAGCCGTTCGTGCGGAACTGAAAACAACAGGCATCCCACGGAACGGCCATCCTGCCTAAGCGGCATGCAAGCATACGTGTCTTCTCTGCCTGTAAAGTCATGCAAAGGCAAAAGGGTCAAATGCTCCAGCCCTTCCGCTCCCAGATCGAGCAAGCGCTGAACAAAGTAGTCTCTCCGCCAGTTCCCATCTCCTTCCCGCTCCTCAAACAGACATAAATAGGCGTTTTCCGCGCGAAACATCCGTTTGACCGCCTTTTCCGACTCATTAGTAAGATAGATATTCTGCTCTTTCTCCGACATCCGTCTCATAAACAGATATATTTGCAAACATTTAGAATAGGCCCCTTTCAATTGTTTGATCATCGTAAAGACCCAATAAGACAGACTGATCCAAAGCAATATGTCGAGCAGCAAGCGAAGGTGATCGAGATAGGGTTGCGGCAGCAGCAAATCGTGAGGTATCCATGCTTGAAGAACGAAGTAAGCGAGGAGAAAAAGAGCGGCGACCAGGAGAAACTGTTCCAATCGCAAAACAGCCGTCAGCCAAAGCAGCGTTGTATAGGCATACAGCATGAACGGACTGTTCGACTTTCCTGTCAGGACGATAAACAGCAGCGCCACTCCCAGATCGACCAATCCCAGAAAGAACCACGACTTCCGGGGGAGCGCGTACCAGAGCACCCCTGCATAGACGACAACCAGCCCCAAAAGGAGAAAATAAAACGTGTCGTGATTGGCTGACGACTGCATGTAGAAGGAAAAAAAGGAGAGAAACAAGACCCACTGCAAAAGATACAGCATCAGACGAATTTCTTTTAACAATTGGTTCATTCCGATTACCCTCAAAAGCTTCGTCAGAGTAAATATCGACTGATATGATGCAGACGACCTAATCGTATCCCAGTTTCCAGTCATTTACAACAAGTGTAAAATGTCGAACAGCTGCTGATATTTCCAGCCTTTTCGACGGAACCTTACAGATTCGACGAAAAAGATCCGGCCAAATTTCGGTATTCGGTTTTTATTGAACAATTTATTCGTTAAATATAGAATATAAACAACTACGATTCGGGAAGGATGTTCATTCGATGAAGCTTTTGGATATGAGCTATGGCCGCAGCAGCTATCAGGTGACACTGCATTCCTCTCCTCTGTTCGAAGCAGCCTTGGGGATCGCGGCTGCTACTTATGATGAAATCCATCCTACTCTGGAAAAGCCGAGGGAGCATTGGCTGGCGATGATCGACGCTCTCCCGCCTGACGTTCAAACAGAACTGTACGACGCGCAGCGGCATCATACTTGGAAAACGCTTTTGCAACTGCTGCATGCTCGCCCTTTTCCCGATCTCGCTGCATTCCTTTCCTATCTGGAAGGATTGCCCGGGCAGCAGCTTCGTCTGGAAGCATTGCCCTACCTCGGGAGAGAACGCGAGGATGCGCGCTATCTTGCGTCAACAGGAAACCGCCTAGCAGTGGCAGAACTCCTGCAGGCTTGTGCGGGCCACAAGTTTTTCCCCGCGTACATCTCCCATGTCTCCGAGGTGGATGCAAATGAATTGCGACGCCATTTGATAACGCTTTTCCGTGGCTGGTACAGCATCCACGTACGTCCGCAAGAAACGGAGCTGGGCAGCCTCTTGCAGCGCGACTGCGAACAGAAGCGCGCCATGCAGCAAAAGCTCTCTCCGGAAGCGCTCGTCGAATGGGCGACAGGGGGAAAATACGAGCCCGAGCCTTCCGTCGCTCGCGTACTGCTGGTTCCCCATACGCTGTACCGCCCGTGGACGATCCAGGCTGACGCTCCCGACACCAAGGTGTTTTATTACCCGGTCGCAGACGAAAACATGGCAGAGCAGGTCGATCCGTACCAGCCGCCGCATCTGCTCGTTCAGGCCTGCAAGGCATTGGGCGATGAACATCGCCTGCGCATCGTCAAGCATCTGGCAGAGCGCGCTCACAGCCTGCAGGAGCTGGCGGTACGGATGGACATGGCGAAGTCGACGCTCCACCACCATCTCTCCATGCTCCGCTCGGCCCGCTTGATCGAAATGGACGCCTCCAAATACCAGCTTCGGCGGACTCATGTCGACCAGCTCTCGCTTTTCCTGTCGGAATATCTGGACAAGGACTGCAGCCGATGAGGTGTTGGAAGCTGGGGGCGAACCCTTCATTTTGGCTGATTGTCTCGGGACAAGCCGTCTCCGAAATGGGGGCGAGCCTGGGAACGCTGGCAAACAGCTGGCTTCTGCTGGAGGCGACCGGTTCTCCCGCAGCAGTGGGCAGCATGTGGCTTTTGTACTTTCTCCCCTCGCTCGCCGTACAGTTGTTTATCGGACCGTATCTGGACCGCTGGGACCCGAAGCGAGTCATGATAGTTTCCCAATTGGCGAGAAGCGCAGCGTTTGCGTGCAGCTTTGCGGCTGCGCTGACGGGCTTGGGCGGAGTCTGGCCTGTCTACCTCACGTCTTTGGTAAACGGCCTGGTTCAACCGTTGTACGTCCCTGCCAGCCTGTCGCTCCTGCCCTCTGTCGTAAAGCCGGAGGCGTTGACCCGGGCCAATGCCACGCTTGACGGCACCTTGCGTCTGGCGATGGTCGGCGGCCCGTCGCTCGGCGGGCTTTTGATCGGCATTTTCGGCGGTACGGCAGCACTCGCTCTGACTGCGGCCGCCTTTGCCGCAAGCGGCACTCTTTTGGCTTTTTGCCAGAGCAGGTCTGTCAGTGAACGGGCGAAGCGGGAGGCCTGGATCTCGATGTTTGCCGAGGGTCTTCGTTTTTTTGGCAAAGAGCCGCTGCTTTTGCGTCTCGGAGTGCTGCTGTCATTTGTCCAGTTCGCCGTGGGGGTCCAGATGGTGCTGACCTTGCCTTATGTGGTGGACGAGCTGCATGGAACAGCTTCCCACGCCGGTCTGTTATTGGCTGGCTTCCCGCTGGGCTACGCCTTTGGTTCGATGCTGGTTCCAACCTTGTCCAAACGGTGGCCGCGTTCTGTCATCATGATGCTCTCCCTGCTCCTGGGCGGCACAAGCTTTGTCGCGCTGGCACTGGTCCACTCGATCTGGCTCGCCGTATGCATCGAAATCATCGCCGGCATCACAGCTCCCTTTTTCCATGTGCACAACACCAGCCTGTACCAGACAAGGGTTCCCCGGCAACTGCTGGGACGTGTGCTCTCTGTCCGCCTGCTGATTATTCGCGTCACGATGCCGCTCGGCGTCTGGCTGGGCGGACTGCTGGGGGAACAGGCGGGGATTCGCTTCGTCTATGCAGGTATGGGACTTTTGATCGTGATCGCCACTGTGCTGCTGCCTCTCCGGGCCCGCCTGCTCGAAGCCGGACAATGCGAGAGAACAGTCAACACCCCTTGATCAATCTATAAAATTTTATGAAAATCTGGCGATATCAGGATACTTGATTGTATAATGGATGACGAGTTGTTTTTTTGCAAAAACATCGGATAAAAAAGGGGTTTTTCTGAGAATGACACATCCAAAGCTGGAATCTTTGCTGGATACAATAAACAGAGTGATCGTAGGCAAGGAGGATCAGGTTCGGCTCCTTTTGACGGCTATGCTCGCACGCGGCCATGTCCTGCTGGAGGACCTGCCCGGGATGGGCAAGACTGTTCTGGCCAAAACGTTGGCCCAAGCGATTGGCGGCACCTACAACCGCGTGCAGTTTACCGCAGACCTTTTGCCTTCGGACGTCGTCGGTCTGCATGTGTTCAACCCCCGCACCAATGAATTTGAGCTGCGCCGCGGACCCGTTTTTGCCGATGTGCTTTTGGCGGACGAAATCAACCGGGCGACGCCCCGTACACAATCCGGTCTGTTGGAATGCATGGAAGAGCGTCAAGTGACTATCGAGGGCGTGACCCTGCCGCTGCCGTCCTCGCTGCTGGTGATCGCGACCCAAAACCCGATTGAATCCGAGGGTACATATCCGCTTCCGGAGGCGCAGCTGGACCGCTTTTTGTTCCGTCTGGCGCTCGGATACGGAAGCAGAGAGGATGCGCGTGAAATTCTGCGGCGTTTTCGCGGCCAGTCTCCGCTGGAACAGGTGCATGCTGTCGTCAGCCCCGACGAGATCGCGGCCTTGCAGCGGGAGACGACGGCCATCCACGTCAGTCCCGCTGTCGAAGAATACGTCATCGACCTGACGGAAGCGACCCGGAATCACCGCTCAGTGGAAGTGGGACTCAGTCCGCGCGCCATGCTCGCGCTCCTGCGCTCCGCCCAGGCCGCTGCCCTGCTCGACGGCCGCAGCTATGTCCTTCCAGATGACGTCAAACAAGTATTTCCTCCCCTGGCGGTCCATCGCATCCGTCTGTCGATGGAAGCGGAGCTGCACGTCACCGAACAGGAAATCATCCAGGAAATCCTCCGGGAAGTCCACGCGCCGGTCGAAGAGGGCGTCTAAAGCATGAGCACGCGGCAGACGTACCACGGTTTGGGCTTTATACTTCTGATCTTTGCCCTGTTTTCAGGCAATTGGTTTCTTTGGCTGTTCGGCGGGTTCTTCTTTTTTATGTCCGGGCTCGCTAGCTGGTGGGCTAGAAACCTGACCCGGTGGGTGCAGGTGGAATGGTCTGCTGATCAAAGCCGGGTCATGCCCGGCACGCCGATCACCGTCCGGCTGCGGCTTCACAACCGTTCCTGGCTGCCGCTTCCGGGGACGCTGGTCCAATTTTCCCTGCCCGACCATGTTGTCCCAGAGCAGGCAGACGAGGTGGTGGAGCGAAATGCGCGAACCTGGATACGCTTTCGCTTTCATCTGCCGATGCGAAAAACCGCGGAGCGGACATTCGTGATCACTCCGCACAAACGAGGCGTGCTCTGGCTTGGCGAAGCCCAGTTTGAAACCATTCCGCTGTTTGGCGAAGAAGCGGAGGCTCTTGTGCTCCCCTTCTCCTTTTCGGTGCTCGTGTATCCGCTGCCGCTGCCCATTCCCCCATTGGATACGGGAACAAGCGAGCCGGAGGGCAGCCGTGTCACGCGAAGCCACCCGATAGAGGACGTTACCTTTTTGCGGGGCGTCAGAGCGTATTCCCCCGGCGATCGCCTGAAGCATATTCACTGGAAGGCGAGCGCCAAAACCGGACTCTTGCAAACAAGGCTGTTTGAGCCGACGGCAAATCCGAAGTGGATCGTGATCGGTCACATCCTGCCCTCCTACGAGCCGGTTCTGCAGAAACACAACGATGCCGTCAACGAACGGACTATCTCCGGCCTGGCAGCGCTGTCCGTCCTTTGCCGCCGACAATCGCTGTCCTACGAGCTGTTGCTGACGGTCCGGCAGCGCGGCCGGGAGCATTACCACCAGACTGCCGGAAGCGGCAAGGCGCATCACATCCAGATCATGACCCATCTGGCCAAGCTCCACCAGTACGCGCCGACATCCCTCGCCGCTGTCCTGCACCGGCTTGAGCAGCAAAGCGCCGCAGAAGCGCGAATCGTCATCGTGACCCCCCGGCTGGATGAACCGGCATTGGAAATGATCGAGCGGCTGACTCGGCGCGGCCATCACATCACGGTGCTGGACGTGTCGCAGGACCAGCCTGTCATTCGCCGTTACGGACTTGCTGCTGCCAATCAAAGGAGGGTGAGCTGCCGATGAGCCGATCCTTTCTGATCCGCCAGTCTTTTCTCTTCTGGCAGGAATCCGTCCTGGCCGCTGTGCTGTTGATGCTGATCGGCTGGCTTCCCTCCCTGCCGGGTAGCGTAGCCGGCTTTGCCTGCGGCGCCACTGCTCTTCTCGCTCTGGGCCTCTGGCTGTACGAGGGCGGCGGACGTCATATCATGCTTCACTTTTTGCTCTATCCGCTGGTGATTGCGGCTGGTGTTCTCGTGTACTATTTGTTTGGCTCCCTGCTGCTTGCCGCTCTTGCTGCAGCGCTATTTTTCTGGCGGGTCCATGCCCTCTCGACGCTCACATATACCCGGGCCACACTGCAGCGGCTGTTCGTGATCGCGCTCTGCATCTCGCTCTTCCATTTGGCGATTCTCGCCTTGTTCGGGTCGATGATGAAAGACGCGGTCTACGACGCAAAGCAGCTGTCCCCCGTTTTGGTGCTGATACTCGGCGGCTATTTGCTCTCCAGTATAGGTGAGTATTTGACGCGGCAGGACACGAAGGGAGCTTTTCCGCCGTCAGCGTATGCTGCATCTCTGGGCGGGCAATTGCTCGGATCGCGCCTGCTGCTGGCCCTTGGCTATACGGCGGTGACAGGTCTTTTGCTGCTTGTCTTGAGCTTCCTTTGGGGGGTTGCCAAAAAGCCGCTCGGCGACGCGCTCTACTGGTTGTTCGGGCCTGCTTTGCGAGCGGCCGGAAATTTGATAGAACAGCTGGCAGGCGCTCTGGGGAACAACCAAAGAGTGAATGACCTGATGAACGAGTCTACGGAAGCAACGGATGAACTCCCGCTGGACGAGATGGAGTTTGCCGGAGAGCCATTATTTTCGCTTTGGGAGCCGTATCTCATCGGGGGTATTGTTGTCGTTGTGGCGGCCTCGGTGGGCTGGGCGATTTGGAAGCGGAGACGGCGGACTGCAAGTCTGAGCGCTGCTGACATCCCCGTCCAGGCTGAAACCGCCTTGCAGGAACTGACCGATGAAGGAGCTAATGAAGGACGGCCGATCTGGAATTTGGACGAGCTGCGGAAAAAGACGGCAGGCCCCGAGGAAGACCCGGTTCGCTACAGCTACTACCGCTTTTTGCTGCACATGGCAGATGCCGGCTTGCGAATCGAGCCCTTCGAGACAAGCCAGGAGTATTTGCGACGCCTGCGCCGAGAGTGGCCTCATCCGGACGCGCTCGAATTGGCTGGACGCATCACGCGGTACTATGAGCAGTACCGGTATTTGGAAAAGCCGCTGTCTTCGGAGGAATTGGCCGACCTGCGGGATTGTGTGGAAACGATACAAAAGACTATGGAATAGGAAAGAGGGTGCCCGACTGGGACACCCTCTCTTTCATGCGTCTTCGCACCGTAGTATACCGGACTAATCGCCAAATGAAGCAAGGAATACGCCTCTCTTCCTCACGCGGGGTTTTCCTTTTCCCCGCCAAACCGGAAGTGACATCTAGGCGGCTTCTTCTGCCTCTCCATCCGATTTTTCCTTCGCTTTGTTCAAAATGACAATTCCCACGATAACAAGGACGAGCGCAACAACCTTGATCAGGCTCAGGCTTTCCTGAAAAGCGAACACCCCGATCAAAGCAGTCAAAGCCGTTCCTACTCCTGACCAGGTTGCATAGGCCGTGGAGAGCGGAATCGTCTTGAGGGCAAAGCTCAGACACGTAAACGAGGCCAAAAAACCGATGGCCACACCGATGGAGGGCCAGAGAACCGTAAAGCCTTCCGATATTTTCAGCATCGTAGAGCCGAACGTCTCCAGCGCTATCGCCAAGCTTAAATAGATCACACCTGTCACAACCGATAACCTCCCACTTATTTCGCAAGATTCAGCAGGACAATGCCAATGATCAGGATGGCAATGCCTGCGATCGCTTGCTTGTTTACTTTTTCTCTAAACAGGTACACGCCCACAAGCACGGTCAGAATCGTCCCGACGCCGCTCCAGGTCGCATACGAAAGCCCCAGCGGAAGTGCTTTCAGCGCCAGGGACAATGCATAGAAGGCCGCTCCGTAACCGATCACCACGCCGACACTCGGCAAAAAGCGCGAAAAACCGTTGGACAGCTTTAACATGGTAGAAGCGAATACCTCCAGGACAATCGCTGCCCCCAGAAATACATAGGCCATGATTCTTTTCCCCTCTCATTTGTGTACGTGCAATTCCAGGCCAGCTCCGCTCAATCCGATTCTCCCTTGGTGAGCTGGATTAATCTCGCGATGACTTTCGCTTTCATCTCGTCATTTACAGGATTGAACTGGAACATGTCGTTATACCACAGTCCATCCGCGACGAGGTAGATGATATTGGCTAACACAGGGTCGATCTGGTCTTCTCCGGTCTTGGCGTAGAACTGCAAAAAACAGTCCTCCAAAGGACGGAGCAGCTCTCGGTTCTCCATCACTCCACTGAACAATGCCGAATACAGCTCATTATTTTTTGACTTGTCGTCGCCCGTCAGCTTCAAGTACGTCCGAGTCCATCTTCCGCGAGGGTCATCGTCTTCATCGTAAATGGCTTGGAATTGCTTTTCGACTTGTTCCTTGGCATAGATGACGATGGCTTCGATCAAGGCTTCTTTGGTTGAGAAGTGATACAAAAGGCCTCCCTTGCTTACCTGGGCCTCCTTGGCAACGGCATCCAAAGTGAGCTGGGCTGCTCCTTCGGAAAGAATGACGCGAGTCGCGGCCTCGATTATGTCAACGCGTTTAGATGAACGCATATGTCATGCCCCCCCTGTTTTGTCCACATCATTAGTGTACCGTCTGGACGGTTTAGTTTTCAACGTTTTTTTATCTATTCCACCTATCACCCTATCAAGACTGACTGGCTCAAGTGTTGTTCGAGGTCGAGGACTCGCTCACGTGTTGCTTATGTCCCGGACTTGTTCCCGTGTTGCTCAGGGCCTGGGATCGCTCAAGTGTTGTTCATGCCCTGGGCTCGTTCGCATGCTGCTCATCTCCCGCCGCAGCTTCGCAAGGCTTCCGTTGACAGCCCCCCTTCCCGTGAATAATGTCTGTCTTCGCTTTTGCCATTTTTAAAAATGAATGAACCAAATGGTTAATGGAAGAGGAGAGGAAATCATGCAGGGCTTGCAGCAGTGGCTTGGCAAGCGGGTGACAATCTCTTACCTTCCCGCAAAAGCGCTTTTTCTCAGCCTGCACGTCCTCGCCAATCCCGACCACCACACCTCCCGTATCGGCCGGGTGCGCGAAAGCAGCCGTGGTTTCAAGCTGCGATGAAAAGGCCGCAAATGAGCCGTATAGCCTTGCCTTTGCCTTTACTTTGCCCTCGGGTTTCTTCCGTTTTTTTCAGACAAAACAGCCACCAGAGTCGGTGGCTGTTTGCTTTGTTTTCTTTCATTTGCTCGGGCTTTTTTCTGGCATAGCAGCTACCGGAATTCCTTCCGAAACAAAACGCGATCCTGTCCCTTGCCGTCATGGCTCACAAATACGGGCACGCCATCCACCTCGCCGTTCCCTTTTTCTATCTAAAATCCCATGCGCTCCTGATGGAATGCGGCGATCCTCGCGGGGTGTGGGGAAGAAGCTTTCTCCCGATCCGCCCCGAGCTCTTGCAGGCAATCCGCAAGAAGCAGCTCTCGGTCTTTACCTGTCACTTGCCCATGGACACCAGCCGGCCCATCAGTACTGGCGGTACGATCATGGAAGCGTTGGAAGCCCAAGCTATGCAGCCTTTCTGGCGGGAAGGAAACGGGCATGTCGGCATGATTTGCCGGGTAAAAGAGACGGATACCCCGTGTTTAATCGATCGTTTAACATCGATTTTCGCCATCCCCTGCGTTGACTTTGAGGGAAACAGCGAGAGAAGATTCAGTGCATTGCCATCGTTCCCGGCTGCGGGGATGTGGTCGACCGAATGCGTGAAGCGGAAGCGCTGGGCGCCGATGAGAAATCTGATGTGAAGCTTATTTCTCAGACACGGTGGTGGCTGTAGAGACTGGGCGGTTTTCCACGGGAATGGACGGCGGATCGAATCGTATAATGCAGCCCAATTACGTAAGATACTTGTTTGGCGATGATCACGGTATGGCTCCTTCCTGACACAGGTTGCCACATATTACCACTGCGGACGAGAACAAAAAAAGATAGCTCATTTCTTAGCCAAGAAGCAGAGCTATCCTGCCTATGTTTTTGTATGTAAGGAAGCTTTCTGTCGATTGTGCGAATCACCCGCCTTGCCGTGTGCGTCCGACCGGCAGCCACTCCTTGGGCGTGGCCGTTTTTTCCAGCGGAAACCGCTTTTTCTCGGTCCGCTCGATCTGGGTGATCTGCGATTCGTGCACGATGATGTTCAGCGTCCCGTACTCCAGCCCCTCAAGAGCTTGCAAAATCATCTCCAGACGGGTGTCAACGGAATTTCCATGTCCTTTGTTCGACATACGTTCCACTCCTGTTTATGCCCGATTTGATTTGCTTTCTCGATTGCATGGTCGCGGGTTATCCGGACCTGGCGCGATTAAAGAAATGAATAATCTGCATTATTCATATCATATAAGTCGGATTTAAAGGCCAAAAAAGTACTACAACACCTTTTCCATCATCGTACACGAGCGTCTGCAAAAGACAATCGGAAGCTTTTTGGCTTTCGCCTGGCTCTTTACGTGACAAGACAGATTGTGATTGACGAAATCCGTAAACACTACGATCATTTTCGTATCAGCGGGGATGTTCACTTTGTACTGGGAATGTTTGCGTCCCGTGACGTGATAAATTCGCCGGTAACCGCGTCCGTGGAGCACATCGGTGATATTGCCCAAGCGGTCTCCGCCAATGACCAAAACTGCTGACATCGCTTCTCCCTCCAGACCTTTTCCTTTTTTCAATACCGTACAATCCGTTCGTGATTTCTGTTCGCTTGCTGTTCTCGTGTATTCCTGATCGTCAAAAGACAAGCAGAGCCCCTTGGTTGCGGGGAAACCTCCAGTTGTCCAGTCGGTTTCGCAGTGTTCGCGCGTAATTCCAAGTATTTTTATAGGTTTTTACATCATTATAAAAAGTTCGTTGTTGCCTGTCAACGGCTGTTTGTGGTGTGAACTGTTTCCGCTGGTAATTAATTGCAATTCATCGTTGTTTCGTGCTTTTAAAAATGGTGGGTGTTCGCGCGATAGTGGAGGAGATGAAACAGGGAGAAAACACTTCAGGTTCGGTGGGACACTTGCTGGGGGGCTGTACTGGCCGGCCCCATTTCAAAAGCGGAAGCCGCGTCCAAAAGCAGTATTTTCAAAGATGCGATTCAGAGTTGGACGCTAAGGGCAGCTTCCGCTTTTGGAATGGAGCCTGGGCGGTGTCCCAAAGACCTTCGCTGTTTTCTCCCTGTTTCATCTCTACAGCTTTTCGTTTTTACCGGTATTTTTAGAAGGAGAATCAAGGAAGACGCAAAAAAGAAAGACCTTCTTATTGGGAAGGCCTTTCCTTGCTTCTTGTTTCTTTAGACTTTTATTCATCTGCTTGTGGAAACAAAGCTTCGTTCCGATATCGCAACGGGTCGGTCACGCCAATCGTTTTTGCTTTGTTTATCTAACTGAGACAAAACAGCATTCCTTAAAAAGCCCGTCCGTATTGCTTCGGAGGCACGAGCTCGCCATTTAGCTGCTTGATCGCGTGCAGCGCCCAGTACGGGTCGCGGAGCATGGCGCGGCCGACGGCGACCAGATCAGCGTCACCGTTGCCGAGCGTCGCTGCGGCAAGATGGGGGTCGTCGAGGATGCCTACGGCGATGACCGGGACGTCAAGCGCTTCCTTGATCGCACGGGCCATCGGGACCTGGTAGCCGGGATGGATGCCGGGGCGGCCACCCGAACCAATCGGGCCTTCTCCGCCGCTGGTGATGTGGAAGATGTCCACGCCCGCCTCCCGGTAACGCCGGCAAAGCTCGGTGCTGTATTCCAATCCGTAGCCGCCGTCGATATACTCGACTGCCGATATCCGCATGATCAGCGGCATTTCCGGCGGCAGCACGCTTTTGACAGCCTGGATGACTTCGATGCCGAACAGCGCGGGGTCCTGGCCGTACTCGTCGCTCCGCTTGTTGGTAGCCGGGGAGTGGAACTGGTGGATCAAATAGCCGTGCGCCCCGTGCAGCTCGATGGTGTCTACGCCAGCTTCGACAGCCCGCCGCGCTGCATCGCGGAACAGCCCGACCATTTCCTTCACCTCGTCCGTGGTGAGGGCACGCGGCGTCTTGAACTGATCGCTGAATGCGATAGGCGACGGTGCGACAGGCACTTCCGCATCCTGCGCCTTGCGTCCAGCATGAGCGATCTGGATGCCGATCTTCGTTCCGTATTTCTGCACTTCGGAGATGATTCTTGCGAAGGCGGGAACTTGCTCGTCAGACCACAGGCCGAGATCGTAATCGGTAATCCGTCCGTCCGGGTCCACATCGGTCATTTCCATGATGATCAGTCCGGTACCGCCGACAGCCCGGGATACGTAGTGGACGAAATGCCAATCGTTCGGCGCGCCGTCCTTGGCCTCTACGGAATACTGGCACATCGGGGGCATGACGATACGGTTTTTGAGCGACAACCCTTTGTACTGAAATGGGGAATCCAGCTTGATCATAGCCATACTGTTAGCTCCAGCTCCTTCCTTTTCTTTCGGTACGTTTATCATCTCAAAAGCGCCCCCGATTGGCAAAGCTTCTTGACACTTTCGTTGCAGTTTTGACAGGAGGAGACACCCGATACAACTGGTGCGGCCTTCCGCCATTCTCTGATGGCCCGCCATTTTCCTCAATCAAGAAAAACAAAAGCCCACAAGCCGAAGCGTTCCGACTTGCGGGCAGTCCAGTGCTCCTCATTCATACAGATCTTCTGTAATGAGAACAACCTCGCCGAGGTGGCCTGGATTGTCAGGAGAGTCGCTTTTCATCTCAAGCAGATAAAAGCCGTCCACATATGTAAAGGAAGCGGAGACGGCGTCCTTTTTTGCCGGCACGCCTGCCGAATTGACCGTCAGCCCCAACGCTCCCATCACCTTCATGATATCATCCGGATATTTGTAAGGCGCTCCCTTCTCTATCGACAGCTTAATCCGCACGGCTTTCCCGTCCATAAATATGACGCTGATCGTCCCGATTCCAACCGTATAATCATTTTGTCTGTACGGCATCTGCTTTTCTGTGGACGTCAGTATCCTTTCGCCATTCTCGGATTGAATCGGTGTCCCCAGTACTGCGGAAACCTCTTCTTCCGTCTTGCCCGCAATTAATGTAATATCAAATAGTCCCGTTGCTGCATTTTCAATTTGACCAGGTTCGCTGCCGGCTGCGGCAGCCCCCGTGCCCTGCTCTGGATTGGCACCCGGCTTAGCAGTATCCGGTACGGGTGTTTCCTTTGCTTCCTGCTGTCCCTGGACGGATGCGGTCCTTTGATCAAACACATCCTGAGGCTGCGTCTTCTCTGTGGTACAGCCCGTTAGAATTGCGATAGCCACTATTAGGTATGCAATCTGTTTCATGACAACCCCCTTCCGCCTCCCCTTCATTATACGCCATCCGAGCTGAATTCACTATTTTCTGTAAATAAATATCATAGACAAACATAAAGAAAGCTTCCATTGAAGCTCTTCGAAGAGCAGATTCTTCGTTACAGGAAGCGAAAAAACCCCCTTGGGCAACCTGTATGGCCGCCTTTCGGGGGTCGTCAAAAACTTTTCCTATTTCCTTTATTCCGGCATGGAACCGATATAGTTGGACTGCGGGCGGATAATCCGGTTGTTGCTCGCCTGCTCCAGGACGTGAGCGCTCCAGCCTACCACACGGCTCACGGCGAAGGTCGGCGTGAACAGGAAGTCATCCAGGCCCACGGCACGCATCACTGCTGCGGCAAAAAACTCTACGTTGGTATGCAGCTTGCGGCCCGGTTTATATTCGTCCAAAAGCTTCAAGCCGACTTGTTCCACGTGGGTCGCCAGGTCAAACCACGGATCGTCGGCAGAGAGCTGGGAAGCTACCACGCGAAGCGCTGTCGCCCGTGGATCGATTGTCTTGTAAACGCGATGGCCAAAGCCCATCAAACGCTCGCCGTTTTCCAGCTTGGCGCGGAGCCAAGGCTCTGCGTTTTCCTTCGTGCCGATGGCTTCGATCATTTCCGTTACTTCAGAAGGAGCGCCGCCATGCAGCGGTCCTTTCAATGCGCCGATTGCCGCTGTGATCGAAGAGATCAGGTCCGATTGAGTCGAGGCGACGACTCGTCCGGAGAATGTCGATGCGTTCATGCCATGCTCCTGGGTGAGGATCAGGTAGGCATCCAGGGCCCGGACATGCGCCGGACTCGGCTCCTGACCTTTCAGCATATACAGGTAGTTGGCTGTATGATTCAGGTCCTGGCGGGGATTGAGCGGTTCGCGTCCAGCCAGGCGGGCAAAGCGGTGAGCGACGATTGTCGGCATTTTCGCGGTCAGAGAAATCACCTGATCGAGGCTTGGCGGCCATGCGTGATCGGGAGCAGCCAGCGCAGAGACGCCGGTCCTCAGCACACTCATCATATCGACATCCGCAGGTATCAGATCGAGAATGCCTTTTACATGTGCAGGCAGTTCCCGGTTGGCCTTCATTTTGTCTTGCAGCTCGGCAAGCTCCTGTGCGCTCGGCAGGTGCCCGTACCAGAGCAGGTGAGCGACTTCCTCAAAGGTGTGATGAATCGCCAGATCCCGCGCCCAGTGGCCGCGGTAAACCAGGAGTCCGTTTTGGCCATCCACCAGACTTAAATCCGTTTCGGCTACGGCAATCCCGTCTAAACCGATTGCTAACGCATGTGTTGTCATGATCACCACTCCTTTTTTCTCCGTATCTTTCCCTTAAGTATATCGATTAAAAAACACAAAGGGAAATAGAAGAAATCAGGGGTTTTGATCACTTTCTGCAATCAATTGGCAGGCGTCGCCGGCTTTGTCCTTCGACGCCCATACGTCATGAAGCGCCAGACGGTTTCCATCGGACCTCGTTCGAAATATCTCATCCAGATCGTGCTTGCGACCAACTGAAAGACATAGATGCCGATAGCCAGGTACAGCCACTGAACAAGCGGCATCGGCTGGATGTGGAAGAAATGAATGATCGTCATCACGAGAAATGTCTGCCCGAGATAGTTGCTCAACGCCATTTGACCTGCGTATCCAAAAGGTCGCAGCACGCGCTGGATCCTTTCTTTCGTCAACAGAACAAACAGGCCCGCAATAAAAAACAAGGCAGTCGGCAGAGTTCCCAGATTGACCATAATTTCTCGGGCAGCGTCCATCGTTTCTCCCGGATGTACATAAGTCCAAATCATGGCGCATTCTACTGGAATGCTTAGCACCAGTGCGGTCAGACAGACGCTTTTCAAAAGCTTAACGTGCGTAGCCACAGCACTGATCAGGCCTCGTTTCCCTGCATACAAGCCCAGCAGGAACATCGTGAAAATGGCGAGAATGTCGCTGCCAATAGCGCTTGCCCAGGTGTTTATTTCCACGCCCGACAGCGTTTGCCAAAGCACGATCGCCTTTGCCACCGTGTACAGAAGCCCTGTGCCTCCCGCCCAAGCCAGGATGGTTGATGTCTTTCTCCGATAAAACGGTATCAACAAAAATCCGATGACAGCATAAACGGTCAGAATGTCCCCAAACCAAATCACCATATGCACAATACCAATCAAAAGCAGGGCCAGCAGCCTCCGGGTAAAGCGCCAATACACTTTGTCCCTCCGCTGCTCAGCACGAGACATGAAAATAAAAAATCCCAGGCCGAACAGGAATGAAAAAATACTATAGAACTTGGTCTGAATCATTACATCGTACAGCAGTCTCAAAAGCGCATTAATCCCCGTCTCTTCCGGCATCGGCATCTCTTCCGTATAAATAAGAAAAGAGGGCATGTTTACGATCAAAATGCCAAACAGAGCAATCCCCCTGACGATGTCGATGGAAAAGATCCGATCTCTTTTAGCGATGGGTTCCGCCCCCATTGGTTTCAACCCCTTTGTTTAATCACACTAAACAAAAAGGAGTATACTAAAAGAAAAGAAAGCTGTTCCAGCGATATTCCTTACAGTTTGCTTACAGCTTTGTAATCTCTGTTCGTTTTTCTCTACCGGGGCACGCTAATGCACAGTCTCCATCGGTGAGTACAAGGCCTCCAAAATATCGACAAAGTGCTGTGCGGCCTCGCTCAAGCCTGTTTTCGGAACGAGCAGGTAGGAAGCCGCACTGGGAACAGTCAGCCCGGGAGTAGGCAGCTCGATAAAGCGGTTCTCAAACAGCTCCCGGCTGATCGCTGACCGTGGCAAAAAGGAAACCCCGAGACCTTCTTCAATAAACCATTTGGTAATATCGACCTGGGAAACGGCCATGGTCCGAAGCGACAAGCCCCGCTGTCTGAGCAGCAAAAGCAGATCGTCCCAGTAGCCGGGGTGATTGTGGGTCAACAGTCGCTTCGTTTGCAGCTCCTGCTCCCAGTCAGGCAGCGGTGCCTCCATGTCTCCACCGTAATGCGGCACGGCAAATACGACCGGGTCTTCGTACAGTTTGTAGGCGGAAAGCTGCAGCTCACCCGGAATCATTCGCGTCAATCCGATATCAGCCTGTCCACTCTGAACGAATGGCCCAATCTCGACGGAATCAGCCAGCTTGATCGACAAGTCCACATCCGGATAAAGCTTGGTGTAGCGATGAATCAAATGGGACAACCGGGTTCGGGCAATGATCGGCGAGACAGCCAATTGAAGCTTCTCGCGGTAGCCCTGCCGCCACGCCATCAGATCTTCCAATCCGTGATGCCACTGCTCCAATAGTCCTCTTGCGTGCGGCAGGTAGCGCTTGCCTGCGGGCGTCAAGCGGACCCGCTTTCCGACGCGTTCAAACAGCTTCAACCCCAGTTCGGTCTCGAGAATGCGAATATGTTGGCTGACTGTTGGCTGCGCGATAAACAACGCCTCCGCGGTCTGATGGAAATTCTCTGTGGTTGCAGCCATCACAAACGTCTGCAAAACGCGAAAATCCAAAGGTCCCCCTCCTTTATCCTTGCAGGCTTGACCCTTGTATATATGATCGGGTCGTACCGGGTTCTCACCATTCTATTCTATATCGCAAAGAAAAACGTCCCCATGCTGCTGCCAATATTGCGAAGCACCTGCTACTTGCTTTAGGCTCGGCACTTCTTATTTTGCCATGCAGACAGGCGTACAGGAAGGGAAGACTCCTTTTTTTGCGCAAGCCATCGCCACATTTGTCACAGGCAGTGTCCACCGACCGGAAATATCCGGGACTTTTGCCGTCTTGTCAGCCGTTCTCTTGTCTACCATTATCACGAAACACGACAGGAAATCCAGCCAACGGACAGGATACCCCCCCTTTTCTCCTGGTTCCATCTTCCTCTTTTTTAAACATATTACCAATTTTCGACATCTTTGCCCTCTTTATGTGGTACAATACGAAATCGGGGCGAGAAACGTCTTTTTTTGCCCCTACAGAGAGAAAATATTTGAGGAGGAAGAAAATGGAGACCACCACAAACGTGACCCCGCCTCGCAAAAGCTCGAAAAAGGCGCTGCTGATCGCCGGTGCAGTCGGGGTTGCGATTCTAGGCGGATTGGGTACTGCGTACGCCAAGCTGGACCTGTTCAAAAGTGCCAAAACGATTTATTTAGAGGCAGAGGCCAACAATGTCAAGCAACTGGCAGACGATGCCTCCCAGTCCTTTGGAGAATACGAAAAATATATCAAGCCTTACCTGGAGAAGCCTGTTCACTCCACGATGGAACTGAGCCAATTCAACATTGACGCAGATATTCCGGACCCGCAGGCTCAAAAGGTTTTGGACCTGTTGAAGAGCGCCAAGCTTGTCGTTGAAGCGAATGCGGATGAACAAAAGCGGCAGCAGTCCGGCAACTTTGAAATCCATCTCAAAGACAACAAGCTGATCAACATGGAGTATTTTGTCGACGATACGAAGATGGGCTTCCGTTTCCCTGACTTCTACCCCAAGTACGGCTATGTTGATTTGAAAGACCGCGATGTGATCAAGGAAAAGCTCGGCGAAGAGCTGCCGAAGCGCCTGGTTACCAACAAAGATATGTATGAAGCGATCAAATTCAGCCGCGAAGAGGTATCCAGCATTTTCGCTCCGTATGCGCTGATGTACGCTGAAAGCTTGAAAGACTCCCAGATCGCGATGAACAAAAACGCCTCTTTCTCCGAGGAAGGCTACAAGACAGACGCACGCGAAATCACTGTCACCTTCAACGCCGAGGAAGCGAAAGCGCTGTTTACGAAAATGGCCGAAAAGGCAAAAGCGGATGAAAAGCTGTTCGACCTGATCTACAACCGCTACCACAACGTATCAGCACTGCTCATCGACAGCGGTTACCCTGACGTACAGGAGCTTTCCAAGGATGAGTTCAAGAAGGAATACGAAAAAGCTTTCGACGATGCACTGAAGGATCTGAAAGATACAAAAGACTCCAAAGAACAGCTGAAAATGATCGTTCTCGTAGATGGAGACCATCAGATTCTTTCCCGCAAGCTGGTATTTGTCGAAGAGAACCAGAAAGAACAAAACATCTGGTCCAGCGTAGGCTTCAAAAACGGAGCAGACACGTACCAACGCTACTCCCTGTTCGTTGAGGATGGCGGCGAAAAAGGCGAAATGACCCTCAGCTACAAAGCAAACAAACAAGGCGACAAAACAACAGGAACGGTAGCTTTCCTGTTTGACGCCCAGCCGGACGTATTGCTCGACTTGACAACCAAATTCGAGACAACGAAGCAAGCCGACAAGGAAAACGGCACGTACGACTTCACGCTGAAAGCCAAGTCCGATTCTGATCCAGAGACGATCTCCCTGACCGGCCAAGTGACATCAGCCGTAACCAAAACAGAAAACGGACGCGATACTGACGGCACGTTCAAGGTGAACTTTGAACAATCCACTCCTGACATGCCAAAGAGCTTGAGCATGAACCTCAAGTTCAAGGAAGAATTCGGCAAGGCAATTACCATGCCGAGCTTGAGCGCTGACAATGCGGTCAACGTCGCGACTGTGACAGAAGAAGAAATGATGCAGATTCAGCAGGAAGTAGGCACTGCTGCCCAACAGTTTATGATGAAAAACATGGAGCTGTTCCAAGAGTTCATGCCTCCTATGCAATAAACCCGGGCTTTCGTTCGGATGATTCGACAAAAAACCTCTTTCTTTTGAAGAAAGAGGTTTTTTTGTCGATAAAAAAATGG
Source organism: Brevibacillus sp. FSL K6-6036 (assembly GCF_037964015.1). Lineage (NCBI taxonomy): Bacteria > Bacillati > Bacillota > Bacilli > Caryophanales > Paenibacillaceae > Brevibacillus > Brevibacillus sp. FSL K6-6036. The sequence continues at coordinate 486,892 of NZ_CP150173.1, read as the reverse complement.
CAAAACCTTGCAATGAATATAAAAAATTACTTTTCCTTTGAAGGAATACAGTTTCTCCAGACGAATAATTACCAATATTTAGAATTCTATCAAATGACAGGAGGAGAATGTGTGAAAAAACAAGCGAAATCGTTCATTCCCTTATCCCTCTCCGCAGCCTTATTGTTCAGCGTTGCTCCCGGCGGTGTCTACGCTTCCGAGGATCTGAGCAAACGGGAGCTGTCAAAGCTGAACAGCGTCACCAATGCAGTAGTGGAGCAGGGAGCAGCAACAGCCAAAATCTCTCCCCGCCTGAACACAACATCGCGGAAAGAGGTAAGCGTCATCGTCCAGCTGCAAGGAGAACCTGCCGCGAGCGAAGCGTCCTACAAACGCGGTTCGCGCTCTTCTGCCACGCGCTCGGCTGAATCGCGTGTCTCCCGCGAACAAACCTCCTTCTTGAAGGAAGCGCGCAAGAAAAATATCGATCTACATGTAGAACGCACTTTTTCACATGTCTTCAACGGGATGGAAATGACGCTGCCTGCCAACGAAATCGAGAGTCTGGCCAGCCTGCCGCAGGTAAAAGCGGTTTATGAAAACACGATCTACACCATCCCCGATGTCGAGCTTGACGCGATGAATGGCCGCGAATTCAAGTACGATATCGCTCCCCTCAAGCAGATTGGCGTCCTGGATATGTGGGATGCAGGTCTCACCGGAAAAGGGTTGAAGGTCGGTGTCATCGATACAGGTGTCGACTATCTGCATCCTGACCTGAAGGATGCCTACAAAGGCGGCTACGACTCCTACGACAATGACAAGGACCCGTATGAAGAGGCGCCCATCTCGCCCGATGACGATGCAAAAGGCGAAGGCGGCTACGAGGGCTCCTCGCACGGTACGCACGTCTCCGGGACGATTGTGGGCCGCGCCAAGAACAAAACGTCCGATGTGCAGGTAAAGGGGATCGCCTATGAGGCCGATCTCTACGTGTACCGGGTACTCGGACGAAAAGGCGGCAGCTCCGCACAGGTGATCGACGGTATCGAAAAAGCGGTGAGAGACGGCATGGACGTAATCAACCTGTCACTCGGGGCAGACATCGAAAAGAATGCCGACTCCCCCGACTCGATTGCGGTCAACAACGCGATGCGCGCAGGCGTCATCACTGTAGTCGCCAACGGCAATGCCGCCTCCGACGAGCCGGGCAGATTTTACTACACGGCCGGCTCCCCGGCAGGAGCGAAGCTGCCGATCTCTGTCGCGGCAGTGAATTCTCCAAGCGTTCTGTACGACGCTTCCGCCAGCTCATCTCTCGGCCAAGACTACCAATTCCACGTCATGGCCTGGCAGATCAGGGAAGACAATTTCAGCGAGCTGATCGGCACAAATCCGCTCCCTGTCGTGTACGCCAACCTGGGCTCGGTTCAAGATTTTGAGAAGGTAGACGTAGCTGGCAAGGTCGCTCTCGTGTCCCGCGGCACCCTCGCCTTCACTGACAAAATCATCAACGCGAAAAAGGCTGGCGCTGTAGCGGTAATCGTCTTTAATGGAAACGACAAAGACGGCGATGGACAAGCAGACCTCAATCTCCCGCCGGAAGATCGCGGCGGTTATGTGGACACCATACTGGGCGACCAGATGGATGCTATCCCTACCTTTGACATGAAGGGAACGGAAGGACGGGCTCTCGCCTTGCAGCTCCTGAACAATCCGTCCAGCCCTGTCACCCTTACCTTCTCCAGCGACTATCCGACCACCAGTGACAATGGAGACAAGGTAGCCAGCTTCAGCTCCCGCGGTCCCGTGCTTGGCGACAATTACTCGATCAAGCCGGATGTAGGCGCCCCAGGGGTTTCCATTCTGTCCGCTTATCCGGCATGGTCCAAGCTGATCGACGGTGCCAGCTACGAGAAGGCATACGCTCGCTCCAACGGAACCAGCATGGCGACCCCGCATGTTGCCGGCCTTGCTCTCCTGTTGAAGGAGGCCCATCCGGAATGGACTCCCTTTGACGTAAAAGCCGCTCTGTCCAATACGGCAAAGCCGCTGTATGAGGAAGAGGATGTTCTCTACGATGTCTACTCCCAGGGAGCAGGCCGCGTCGATGGATTTGCGGCGATGAAAACTCCTGCCCTGCTGCAGACAGTAGAGCAGCTCACCATCTTAAACGAAGATTTTGAAGCGGAGACGATCGAATACAACGGCTCCAACTACAGCTTCGGTCTGCTGAAAGCAGGCAGCAAGCCTGTTTCGCAAACGCTGCAAGTCAAGAACACGTCCGATAAAGAAGTGAGCTACAGAGCCGAGGTCAACATGCACAGCTCGGTAACCACCGATCCTTATCGTCCAAAGGATACACCGGACCCGAACAACATCGATGTCAAGCTGTCGACCAAGAATATCACCGTAGACGGCGGCGAGATCGAAACCTTTACCCTGACTGTAGAGCCGCAGGAGGATGCGGAGGAAGGCGTGTACGAAGGTGAAGTTGTCCTGCGCAGCTCCGATCGCAGCATTCCCAAGCTCCATCTTCCGTTCGTCATCCACGTGGGCGACAAGCCGGAGGATACCCACTTTGGCCTCGACAATATGAAGCTGTCCAGCGCCATCCTGTCTCCGGACGGTGACGGCGAAAACGATACGATCACTGTAGAAGCATTGCTCCAGGCTGAAGGCGTCAATGTGATCGAGCTGGAAGCCTGGAGCATGGATGACACGTACATCGGTACGATGGCTGCTCTGTTTAACGATTACAAACCATTTGCTCCCGGCCCGATCACCTTCTCCAACATCGACGGCACGTACGTGAACGGTTCTCTCATACCGAAGAAGCTGGATCCAGGCGTCTACAAGCTGCGCCTGGTGGCACAAGTAGTCGACCCTGATCTGCCGAGAGGCGAACAGGTCGTCGAAACGTATGAGATCTGGAAGTCGTTCAAGCTGGAAATCAACGAAACGGAAAAAGGCAAGCGGACAACGGAGAAGAACGACGATAGCCTGAAGCAAGCGGCTGAGGAATTTGAAGGCAATGTCGTCAATACTGACAAAGTAGGCGAGGCTGTTCTGGAACTGCCGGAAGACTCTGATGCAGTGACCTATGCCGTCACCGAAAGCTCCCATCCCGAGCTGATCGACAATGCGGGCGTACTGCTTGCATTGCCGGAAGAAGGCAATGAAACCGTCACACTCTGGGTTACGATTGCATCCAAAGACAACCCGGATCAAACTGAAAAAGTGAAAGTAAAAGTGAAGCTGGAAGCTGGAGAAGAATCGCGATAACACCGCAAGAAGGGCTGTCCCCGAAAAGTAGGAACCTACTGGACGGGGAAGCCCTTCTCTATTGTTTCATCCGTTTATTCCCTGCTGCCCATGGAGGGTTGGAGATCTTCACCCTCCACGATAATCGCCATCATTTCCCTCTACGCAAGTTTCCCCAAAGCAGTGAGAATCTCATCTTCAATCGCATATAAACGTGAGTCTGGTCCCCCTGCTGCGGGAGGATGGGAGGATTCCCAGGCGATCGTCCGGGCAAAAGCTTCTGCGCGTGAAACTTTTTCGGAAAAACCGAGCAGACGGCGAATCTTCCCCGTATCGATCTCGATGTGTTGGCTGGTCTCTATCCCCAGTTGCAAGGAGGGGGGCAGCATGTCGGGAGCTGCCGTTACGATACTACCCTGCCAGCCAACTTGTGCCGCGATGCCCATGATCCAGTCACGCAGCGAGTAGCTGTCCGACTCCCCGACGTTGAAGATTTCCCCCTTTGCCCGTTCGTCCTCCGCTGCCAAAACGATGGCTGCCGCCACATCCTCCACGTATCCGCGAGTCCAGCGCCAATCGTCCAGCCCCTCTTCCAGCAGGATGTACCGTCTGCCGTCCATCATCGGCTTCAGATACGGATACATGCGGTTTTGATAGTCTCCGGGGCCGTATACCATCGGCAGGCGGAGTACTGTTCCCGGCAGGCTGGGGCTGCTCATGACGACCCTTTCTACGAGCACCTTGTCGTAATCCTGTCTGTCTTCTCTCATGCCGCGGAACGGATAACGCTTCTCGCCCAGCGGCGACTCCTCCGTCAGCAGCCCGCGCTCGACAGGGCCGTCCTCGATCCGGTTCAGGATCTGAAACGCCCTGTATACATCACAGCTGCTGATCGCTACGACACGATCGGCAATTCCGTCGAAAACAGTCATCATACTCGTCGCATCGGACTCGGTATAAGGAAACATGTCAATCACGACATCTGCCTGATACTCGGCAAACTGCTGGCGATAGCTTTGCAGCTGCACTCGGTCCCCGATGATTCGTCTGACCTCATCAGGAAATCCACCATCTGCTTTCAACTCGCCGCGGTTGAACACCGCTACTTCGTGACCGGCCGAGACAAGCTGTCTGACCACATGCGGGCCGATAAAACGAGTCCCTCCCAACACCAGGACTTTCATCTCCCATCTCTCCCCCGCGTTACAGTTTTTCGATTACCTTGTCGACAATTCCGTACGCTCTTGCTTCCTCTGCGGTCATGAAATAATCGCGGTCGGCATCCCGTTCCACTTTTTCAACCGGCTGCCCGGTCCGCTTTGCGATAATCTCAAACAGCAAGCGGCGATGGTTCAGGATCCGATCTGCCTGGATTTTGATGTCGCTTGCCTGTCCCTGGCTCCCGCCCCACGGCTGATGAATCATGATCTCCGCATTGGGCAGGGCGTAGCGTTTACCCGGAGCTCCTGCCAGCAGCAGGAAAGAACCCATCGAGGCGGCAGACCCGATGCATATCGTAGAAACCGCAGGCTTAATGAATTGCATCGTATCGTAAATGGCCATCCCCGCCGTGATAGAGCCCCCCGGGGAATTGATGTACAGATGAATATCCTTTTCCGGGTCCTCCGCTGTCAGAAACAGCATTTGGGCGACTACCGCATTGGCTACTTGATCGTCGATTGCGCTGCCCAAAAAGATGATCCGGTCTTTTAACAGACGGGAGTAAATATCGTAAGAACGCTCTCCATAGCTGGTTTGCTCCACTACAACCGGTATCAGATTCATGTTCATGCCTCCTGTCTTCTTGTTTACTCATTTCCACACAACGAAGAGTTACGCGGCAGCTCTCCTGCCCAGCATAGCCTGAGGGGCTGCCTGTTTGCGCTCAGCCGCTTCAAATCCGGACGACACGATGGTGACAGTAGCGGGATTCTCTTTGGGCCCGACTGTCCAACTGGTTACCGTCGCTTCCTGCTCCACTGTTCCACGGCCGCTCTCACGCGTAGGAAAGGGAATGACCGAACGATCCTGCTGCCTGACATCACTTTCCCAAATGACTACTGCTTGCTTTTTCATTACCGGCATCATTTCTCTTCTCCTCCTTGGGCGATTTGGGGATAAACAGCCAGCACAACTTGATACGCTTCCTCTGTCTCGTCATGTGCTTGATATTTCTCGACAAGCTGGCTTACCAACTGCACGTACTCCTGCACAAAAGCGCTGCGCTGCTCCTTTGTTGCCAGCCGGATACTGGTATCGACCGTCGCACTCGGGACCTCCTCCTGCTGATCCGATCTCTCCAGGAGTGTAAGGGCATCCCGTTTGATCCGTTCGGCGGCCGTGATCAGATGGGACAGCGACCCTTGATCCTTGATCCGGTCGACGGTCTCTTTCGGCCAGTTAAGCGTCTCCGACAAAATGTAGGTCCGGGCGATAGCCTGGTACAGCACCTCTACCAGATTTCTCACCTGCCGCGTACCGACCCGGCGTACCAAACCGACCTTTTCCAGCGCCTTGAGATGGTAATTGACCCGTTGGGGGATTTCGTTGATCCCGCGGGCCAGTTCGGCCGCGGAGGCAGGTTCGGTCAATCGGCCGAGGATTTCCGCCCGCAGCGGATTGAGCAGAGCCATGGCCTGATCCGGCGACTCGACGACATACGTTTCCAATACTTGTTGATCCATTATATACACCTCGGAAAACTTATTGTTCACGTAAAAATATTTTATTACGTGGATCTCCCTTTTGTCAAATGGTGGAAAGGCCTTTTTTTGCAATCCATGTATCAGCCAGTGATAAAGCTGCTCCAGATTTTGTGGGTTGCACCCACTCCCGGAACGGAGTTACAATATGGGGTACCAAGAACCGAGGTTCTTGCCAGCGCCAATCAAAAGGGGGGAAATCACCGATGGAAGATCTGATTCTTCTGTTTTCGCTGGATGATTTCTTCGCCTTGCTCGCCTTGTTCGCGGGCTGCTACACCTCTGTTTCCTACATACAGAACTGGTGTCGTCCGCAGAGATTGCCTAATGGCTGGCGTTCTAGCGATACTTACGAACCTTCTATCAATCGTTGCTTGGTCGAGACGTATCCGACGGCGGCAAGGCAGCCGCAGCGCAGACTGATTCTGCGACGCTTGCGGTATGCAGACAGCGACAACGACGGCTCGGCACTCCTGTTTCCGGCATGATCAGAAAATCTGTCGTAAATAAGGAGGTTGATCAGTATGATCGCCAAGTATATCGGAGAAGCTTTGTTGGCTGTAATTGCACTCCCGCTGTTTGCTTACCAGACAGCAGAAAGCTTGCACGCTCTCGCTGATGTGTTTGCTCAGATGACCGATTACTTTAAATGAACATATTATTGGAAATAGGCAACCAGCCTGGCCGCAGCATTACGGTCAGGCTGGTTTTTCTTCTCGTCCAAATCCCACGTTTTCCCATTCGCAAAATGAGGAATACGTCTTTACTTTACCTCGGCATTCGGATATAATGATTATATAATTTAAAAAGCACGAACTTTTAGGAGGAGCCTGTCACCAGTGGCTTTCTTTTGCCTTTTTTCGCAAAAGAGCCAGTGGTGGCAGGCTCTTTTTGCTTGTTTTCCATTTGCAAACAATTTAGAAAAAGGTGGGGATACTGTATGCTAATCTTCCAACTGGCTGTGATCCTGCTCGCCTCCAAAATTGCCGGAGAAGTGAGCTCCAAGCTCGGACAGCCTTCCGTCCTCGGGAAATTGCTGATTGGGATTATCCTGGGCCCTTCGGTGCTCGGCCTGATCTCAAATACGGAGATTCTGAAAGAGATCAGCCAAATCGGTGTCATCCTCCTGATGTTTATTGCCGGGTTGGAGACCGATATAGACGAATTTAAACGAAGCGGAAAATCCTCCATGAATGTCGGCGTCGTCGGCATCGTCGTTCCGCTCGCTCTCGGATACGCTGCCGGAATGGCCATGGGACTGCCCACACTGGAGTCTGTATTCCTGGGTCTGCTGCTTTCTGCCACCAGTGTGAGCATCTCCGTCCAGGCTTTGAAGGAGCTCGGCAAGCTGAAATCAAAAGAAGGCGCAACCATCCTGGGGGCCGCCGTCATTGACGACGTGCTGGTCATCATCGCACTCGCATTTGTCATGAGCTTTGCGGGCGGTGATGTCAATCTGGGAATGGTCGTACTCAAGAAAGTGGCCTTCTTCGCGGTCGTCATCCTGCTCTCCTGGAAAGTCGTTCCGTGGGTCTTGCGGAAATTTGCTCCGTTGAAAGTGACGGAAGCGGTCGTAACGGCCGCCCTCATTATCTGTTTCCTGTTCGCCTACCTGGCGGAATACACCGGAGTGGCCGCCATTATCGGCGCGTACATCGCCGGCATCGCCATCAGCCTGACCAATTATCGCCATGAAGTAACGGAAAAAGTGGAAACGATCAGTTATTCCATCTTCGTACCGGTCTTCTTCACCTCAATCGGGGTGTCGGCCCAATTCAACGGCATTGTCGATCATCTCTGGCTGATTGTCGGCCTTAGCATTTTGGCCGTCCTGACGAAGTTTATCGGCGGAGCACTCGGCGCAAAGGTGTCCGGATTCGGCTGGCGCAGCTCGTGGGGCATCGGGTCCGCGATGGTGTCTCGCGGTGAGGTCGCCTTGATCATTGCATCGATTGGACTTGAGGCGGGGCTTTTGGCTGACAGCATGTTTGCTGTATTGATCGTCGTCGTCCTTGTGACCACGATCGTGACCCCGCCGATGATGAAGATCTTCTTCTCTGAAAAAGAGACAGGGAAAGAGCAAATTGCCCTGAGAAAAGAAGCGTAGCTTCATGCAATGCATCTGCCAAGAACCAACTGGCTTCAGCATACAAAGAAACTCTCTGCCCGGGACGAACCGGCAGAGAGTTTTTTCATGGATGCCGCAGCTTTACTTAGTTTCGCGGTGCAAAGTGTGCTTTTTTAAGCGGGGAGAGTATTTTTTTAATTCAAGCCGCTCGGGGTGATTCCGCTTGTTCTTCGTCGTGATGTAGTTCCGGTCTCCTGACTCTGTGCATTGCAGCGTTACCTGTACGCGCATCTACGCTCCTCCTTTTTGGGCTGCATCCTTTGAAAGCCCATTGATGATTCGGCTGTTTCTCACAGCACTGTTTCCACGACAGTATCTGCTGTCGGGAGCGGATCGGCAATCGCGCTCCAATCTCCGCGGTACTCATCCTCAGTCAGCAAGCACCGATCCAGCTTCTGCTCAATCTCTTCCCTGTTCATCTCCATGCCGATAAACACCAGCTCGGTTTGGCGATCTCCATGGTCGGCATCCCATGTTTTCGCCCACTCCGGATCTTCTGCCAGGATGGCCTCCCGCTCCGCTTCAGGCAGAGCTGCGGCCCAGTACCCGGCGGCGCCGATTTCAATCGAAGTTCCTGCCTGGCTCAGCGTCATGGCCAGGTCATTGCGCGTCGCGATCCAGAAAAAGCCCTTGGCCCGCACCACCTCTTCCGGCCAGTCCTCCAGCCAGCTCGCAAAGCGCTCCGGGTGAAACGGTCTTTTGCGTCGGTAGACAAAGGAAGAGATGCCGTACTCATCCGTTTCCGGCGTATGCTCTCCCTGCTCCAGCTCTTTGATCCAGCCGGCAGAACGGCTTGCTTTTTCAAAGTCAAACAAGCCGGTATTCAGGATATCCCTCGGGTGTATATGCCCCCGGCTGGTCCGGATCAGCTTGGCATCCGGCTGCAATTTGCGCAGGACCGCTTCCAGTTCATCCAGTTGTTCCGGCTCCACCAGGTCGCACTTGTTTAGGATCAGCACATCACAAAACTCGATCTGGCTGATCAAAAGATCCACGACATCGCGGCGATCTTCCTCTGCAGCAGCCTGACCGCGCTCCAGCAGGCTTTCTCCGGAGGAAAAGTCGTGCCAAAAACGGTTGGCGTCTACGACCGTCACCATCGTGTCCAGCCGGCAAACGCGGGACAGGTCGATGCCCATTTCCTCGTCGACATACGTGAAGGTTTGGGCAACTGGCACCGGTTCGCCAATCCCGGTCGATTCGATCAGAATGTAGTCATACTTCCCTTCAGTGGCCAAACGCTCCACCTCTGTCAGCAAATCCTCCCGCAATGTGCAGCAGATGCAGCCATTGGACATCTCCACTACCTTTTCCTCGACCCGGGACAGCCCGCCTCCCTGGGCAATCAGCTCCCCGTCAATATTCACTTCGCTCAAATCATTCACGATGACCGCGACTCGCATCCCTTCCCGATTGTTCAACACGTGGTTGAGCAATGTTGTTTTGCCTGCTCCCAAATACCCGCTCAGTACTGTTACCGGAATCCGATTGTCACTCATGCCTATGTACAACTCCCTGTTTGTGGATTGTGATGCGCAACAAATAAATCGTAACAATTACGATTTAACAATCATCCTACACCCCGCAAACAAAAGTTGTCAAGATAAATCGTATTCATTACGATTTAATAACTGCCTGAATCTATTTGCTCCTCCTCTGCTGGAAACAAAAAAAGCTGTCCCCGTCTGCGATAGACAAGGGACAGCCCTTAACCGTCAGTATTCAATGAAAAAGTGCTCGACAGGAGCTGTTTCCTATCTTCGGCTTTCTTGCAAGCTCACATGTTTATTTTTTTGCGGACCGAACGCTCTGAACCGAAGTCCCGACTCCTTGGCCATCTAATGTTACCTTGTACTGTTTCGGGTTATTGAGCGCTGCTTGATCGATCAAAGGTACAAACTTGGTATACTTCCACGTCAGGGCGCTGTATACGCGGCCATTTTTGGTCGGAATGGTCACAAGGATGTCTTTTACTTTGTCCGAGTTGATATAGCCGATGTTCAGCTTCGGCAGGTATCCGGCATCCAGCTTGCCTACGGAAGCAAAGAAATGCTGGCCCCTTCTTCCTTCGCGAACGACGATGCGCAGATCATCGACCGGCAGGCCAAACGCAGCTCCCTCTTTGTGTCCGACCAGCATGACATGGTCTTTGATGCCGTCACCGTTCACATCGGCATACTTGGTGTCGAGTACAAATGTGATGTCTTTATCCAGAGAGATTCCCGTATTGAGGAACACATCAGGAGACGGAAAGTTGTCTGATTCCCCCGGGCTTACAGTCAGGCCGACAAGCTTCGGCTTCTGGTTTTCCAGCTTCCAAATGCTTGTAGCGTGAGCGATCTGGTCGTTTCCGTGCAGTCCCCACATTCTTTGACGCCCCACGTATTGAATCGACCCGTTCTCGGTCACATAGGGAACCAGCTCAGCCAGCTTGTCGGAAAATCCGTTAGTCGGCTGCGTCACTTTCCCCTGCTTGTTATAAATCCCTCTGCGCAGGTACTCGTCTTTGTTTTCCTTGATATCGATATAGGTCGTCGCTCTCGTCTTGTTGTCCACGACTTTGGCGCGGAATCCGTCAATGAACTGGATCGTGAACAAGATCGACTCCTCCGGCGCAATCCGTACGATCTGAACTGCTGTCTGCTGACTTGCTTGTGCCTGAACGGGTGCTCCCGTCCACGTAGAGGTCAATGTGACTGCTCCCCCCAAAACAACTGTACATAACGCTCGTTGCCATGCTTTCATTTCTTTCTTCCTCCCTTAGTACCCAGGCTTTCCTGCTCTTTTTCTCCTGTTATCATTAGCACAGGTCCAGAGTCATGCCTCTTTTCATGTATGTCCCATCCACTTATCCGCCATATTTCGCAATGGATGGGTTTCATTTCTCTGTAATCATAAACGGTATAACCTCCTAAATTGTTGCAGGCAGGTTTCTCCATGCCCATTCTTTTTTTAAGCGGGTCTGTTTTTTTTACCGGTTTGCAACAAATTCACCTCTCGGGCAAGCTACAATAGAGTGGGAATGAAATCATGCGTCTATTTGAGCACCAACAGAAAGGAACGAAAAGACAGATGAAAAAAATCTGGCTGTATTTGGCTGTCTTGTCTGTCGCGCTGACCGGCGGCGGCTGCGGCTTTACCGATACTCCCAACGAACTGATGCGTGCGCCTGCGGCCGACGTCAACCAGCAGTCGATCAATCAGGCGGTCATGCAGTTTCTCCCCCCCGGCTCACAGCTGACCGTGCCGTTGAACCCGGCAGAGTCTAGTGCTGTCGCCCTTCACGACTTGACAGGCAACGGCTCGCCTGAGGTGATCGCCTTTTACAAGACGGAAAAAACCGACTACGAGATCGGCGTCCTGGTCTTGTCACAGAGTGGCGGAAACTGGAAAAAGACTGCCTCTTTCACCGGGATCGGCCGGGAATTGGACTATGTCGATTACGTTGACATGACCGGCGACGGAATTCCCGAGATGCTGATCGGATGGGGCGGCGGAGACGGCCTGAACAAGGAGCTTTCCGTCTATTCCCTAAAAGAAAATCAGCCCGTGGAACTGCTGAAGCAGCCTTATTCGGTCATGGCGGTAGGAGATCTTGCCGGAAATCAGGAGCAAGAGCTGGCCCTCGTCGTTCACGACAACAACAATCTGGTATCCAAAGCAGAGGTGTACGGCCCAACGGACGGGAAACTGTCCAAATGGACGGAGATCCAACTGGACGGCAATGTAAACGGCTACGAGCAGGCAGTCATCGGCAAGGCGTCCCCGACAAAAAATGGCATTTTCATCGAAGCCGGCCTCGGAGCCCATTCCGCTATGACCGAGCTGTTGATCCTGGAAAATGGCCAATTGCTCCGTCCATTGGCTGGCACCCGGGAAGAAATGGAACTGACTTTTAAACCATACAGCCTATATAGTGAAGATATTAACGATGACGGGATTATAGAAATAGGAATTCATACACAGCCGCCAGGCACGGACGAAATGGCCATGGCGGAAATCCCCTGGATCTCTTCCTACTATCAGTGGGATGGCAAAAGCGGCCTAAAGCATATGGAGGATCATTTCCAAAGCACCAGGCTTGGCATCGATTTTCGCATCCCGGATAAATGGAAGGACAAGTTTACGGTTGAGCGAAATCCCGATTCCAATTCGACCGTGGCCCACATGGTCTACTACGGTCAGAACGGCGAGCAGAAAGCGACCCTCCTCACCTTCCAATCGATCCCTCAGCAGGAGTGGGCGAAAATGGAAAAATCCTCTGAGGGCAAGCAGACGCCGTATCTGGTATTGTCAGAACAGGGCAAGCAAGTGCTCGTGGCGATCCAGCCGCAAAAGCCTGACAATCTGAGCAGTGCCGCTTTGCGCGAATACAACGCCATGCTGCTGACCTCGGACGAAATCAGACAGTTGTTCCGACCGTTGAAAATGCAGCTCTAAGCTCGGCCGGTTCGGTTTTCTAAGGAGACGAGAACATGAAAGTACTGCTGTTAGAAGATGAAAAATCAATCCGCGATTTTGTCCGCATCAATCTCAAGCGCGAGGGATGCGACGTCATCGAGGCCGCCTCTGGCGAAGAGGCGTTGACCATTGCGGACAGCCAACCGAATATCGAGATCGCCATCCTGGACGTCATGCTGCCGGGAATCGACGGATTTGAAGTGTGCGGACAGCTCCGCCGCAAGTTTCCCCGCATGGGAATCATTATGCTGACGGCGAAGAGCCAGGAGCTGGACAAAGTGATGGGGCTGGAGTTTGGCGCAGATGACTACGTCGTCAAACCATTCAGCCCGGCAGAGCTGCTCGCCCGGGTAAAAGCCCTGCACCGCAGGCTTACTGCGCTCGAGGTGCAGGAGGAAGATTCCCGCATTATCGACATTCCTCCTTTCCAACTGCTTCTCGACGAGCGGAAGCTGATCAAGCACAAACAGGAAATCGATTTGACGCCGAAAGAATTTGCCATCATCAAGCTGCTTGCAGAGAACGCCAACAAAGCAATTAGCCGCGACGACATTTTGACCGAAGTGTGGGGACAGTTCTATATCGGCGATCTAAAGGTAGTGGACGTGAACATCCGTCGAATCCGGCAAAAAATCGAAGACGATCCGGCCCATCCCGCATACGTCGAGACGGTCTGGGGCTATGGTTATTTATGGCGAAAGGAAACCGCTGATGAGGGGAATTAGAGCGCGGCTCGTCATTCATTTTGGCCTGATCCTGCTGTTGATCGTCCTCGTCCTTGAGGGGCTGTTCTACTGGGCTGTGCGTACCTACTATTTCGGCACGGCCACAGAGACTCTGGTGACGAGATCGACGACCTTCACCAACTTTATCAACAAGTACGCGGACAGCTACCACTTGAGAGACAAAGCCCGCTATATATTGGAAAACGTCTCAAAAGAAGAAACCGCCAAAGTGGAAGTCCTTGATCTGACTGGAAAAGTCATTCTCAACTCTTACGGCTTTCAGACGGCAGAGGTCATCGAAACGCCAGATGTGCTCAATGCCTTGCAAACCGGCATGGGGTTGTATGTCGGCAAGTCTCCGTACACGCGGGAGAGGGTGATCGCGGTATCCAATCCGCTTGTCTACATGGGAGAGCAGGTAGGTGTCCTGCGCTACTCGATTTCAGCCGAGCCGCTGTACGCTGCCGTATACCGGATTGCGATGTACGGTGCGGGAGTCGGGGTGATCGTGGTGTTATTCGCCTTCACGTTGAGCCTGATCATCGCCAAGCGCATCGTCGGCCCGATTCAGGAGCTGACCCGGGCGGCTACACAGATGGCGACCGGAAATTTCTCCGCGCGGGCAAAAAAGCAATTTAATGACGAAGTCGGTACTTTAGCCGAGGCGTTTAACTACATGGCAGCGGAGATAAGCAAGAATGAACAGATGAAAAACAACTTTATCTCATCGGTTTCCCATGAACTGCGGACGCCGCTTACCTCGATCAAAGGCTGGGGCGAGACGTTGATTTCCGGAGGGCTGGAGGACAAGGAAGAGACGATGCTGGGGCTGGAGGTCATCTCCAAGGAGACGGACCGGTTGATTGGTCTGGTAGAAGAGCTGCTCGATTTCTCGAAGTTTCAGTCCGGTGAACTGAAATTATCGACGGAGCGCCTCGATCTGCGCGATATTGTAGAGGATGTGCGGATTCAATTCGGCCTTCGGGCACAGGACGAGGGCATTGACTTTTTCGTCCATATCCCGCCCTCTCCTGTTCCCGTGCAGGTGGACCCCAATCGGATGAAGCAGATCTTCGTAAACCTGCTGGACAATGCTTTCAAATTCACTTTACGCGGAGGCTCTATCCAGATTTCATGTCAGACGGATGAGACGCATGTAAAAGTGCTGGTCAGCGACACAGGGGAAGGCATCGCCCCGAAAGATTTGCCCCATATAACGGAAAGGTTTTTCAAGGGACAATCCAAGCGATCAGGCAGCGGTCTCGGTCTTGCCATTTGCAAAGAGATCGTTCACCTGCACGGCGGCCAATTTTCCGTGTCGAGCACCTTGGGCAAAGGAACGACGGTAACGGTCGAGCTGCCGCTGGCACAAAGCCTCACCCCTGAGGAGAAAAGCGTATAGCCGATATTTGGCCAACCAACAAACAAATTCAGCCAACAAAAAACGCCCGACCACGCGAGCGTTTTCCTTCTTTCATCCGTATTAAAAGCTGTTTTCAATCACCAATTCATCCAGTCCGAATCGCTGCGTAGGATGGGCAGGAGCGCTCGCCTTGCCCAAAGTAATGATCATCGAAGGCAAGTAGCGGCTAGGAATATTGAAAGCCTGGATCAGCTTCTCTCTGTCGAATCCACACATCGGGCAAGTGTCGTAGCCTTTTGCCTTGGCGGCCAACATCAGCTGCATGGCTGCCAGGGAAGAGTTGCGGATCGCTTCATCGCGGGCGAGCTGCGGGTTGTCTCGGTATGCGTTCTCGATTTGGCTGATCATCGAGTCGCGCACCTGCTCGCTTACGTAGCCTTGAGCCAAAGCTCCATCGTAAACGGGGCGAGCCGACTTGTCGGCCTCCAGATCAGCCAAAATCACAATCGCTGCATGAGCTTTCACCACTTGTTCCTGACCGTGGGCGATCGGCAGCAGGCGTTCCTTGTGAGCCTGATCCGTTACTACCAGAAAGCGCCAGTGCTGCAGATTCCAGGAGGATGGAGCTGTAGCTGCTAACCGCAGGATTTCATTCAGTACTCCTCTCGGAATCGCTTCATTGGGATCGTACTTTCGGACGCTGTGACGCGCTTCCATAGCTTGCTCAGCAGTGAGTTTCATGTCTGTTTGCATGATATACATCCTCCTTTATTTCATCAAGTAGCAAAGTCAATACTTACTTTACTATAGTTACATACTGCATTTCCAGCCTATTTTTGTATATCTTGCAGTTGTATGTATGAAGGTACGCTTCGCTTTCAGTTTTCAGCTATCCTTGCTATTTCATGCACCGCTATATCTACTTCATTAGGAGGGTTCCGTTATGCCGTTTTCCGAAAAAGTTGTCGTCGTTACCGGTGCAGGACAAGGTATCGGCTATGCTGTCGCCGCCATGTATGCCGCCCGGGGTGCAAGAGTCTGCATTGCCGAAAAAAACCGGGAATTGGGGGAACGGGCTGCGACAAAAATCAGCCATGCCGGAGGAAACGTCTTTTTTCAGCAAGTGGATGTTAGCTCTCCTGCCGATATTATTCGGCTGATGGAGGAAGTCGCGGAGCGCTGGGGCCATTTGGACATCCTGATTAACAACGCCGGGGTATCCACATGGAAGTCTCCGTATGAGCTGTCCGTAGAGGAATGGGACCAAGTGATCAATACCAATCTCCGCAGTGTCTTTCTCTGCTCGCGGGAAGCCGCACTGTTGATGCGGAGAACCGGCGGAGGCGCGATCGTCAACCTCTCCTCCACGCGCGCCCACATGTCCGAGCCCCACTCCGAGGCATACGCCGCTTCCAAAGGCGGCATTCTTGCTCTGACTCACGCTCTGGCGCTTTCCCTCGGTCCGGACCGTATTCGCGTCAACGCCATCTCCCCTGGCTGGATCGAAACGGGCGACGAAGAAGCACTCCGTCCGGAGGATCATGAGCAGCATCCCGCCGGCCGCGTAGGACGTCCGGAAGACGTCGCCCGGGCCTGCCTATTTTTGACCGACGACGAGAACGACTTTGTCACCGGTACCGAGCTCGTCCTCGACGGGGGCATGACTCGGAAAATGATTTATCTGCCTTGACTTCGCTCTCTAACGAACTTCGCTTTCGATTATTTCGTTGAGCCGCCTTTCTCCATATGCAGGAAGGCGGTTTTTCTTTCTATGTACAAATTCTATGGACAAAAATTTCTTCACTCAAATTGAAAAGCCACTCGGCGTAAAACCGAGTGGCTTTTGTTGTGGCTTCTGCTTTTGCTTTTGCTTCTGCTTCTGCCTTTGCTTTTTACATTTGTCCCAACGTTTACCAGGTGCGAATTGGTGGCGAACCAGGCGGATTGTGGGTCAGCTGATCGGCGATCGGAATGCCGTATGCCATCACGATCAGGAAGAGCAGTACGCCCACCCATACCGGCCAGCGTTCCAGAATCCGGGGCGTATGCTGCTCCGCCTCTGTTTCCGCGATCGGGTATTCGGTCTTTCCTTTCGGGGCATAGAAGGTCAGGTAGCCCAGGATCAGGATCAGCAGTACAGCCGCTACGAACAGCAGCCCGCCGCCAAACGCCATGACGCGTTGGTAATCCATCCAGCCGAGCGCCAGCGGATGATCCATGTAGGTGGTATAATCCGTCCGGCGAGGCGTTCCTTGCAGGCCCAAATAGTGCATCGCAAACGACATCAGGAACATTCCCACCGACCAGAATACGGTTTGCACCATCCCCATGCGGTTGGCTGTACGGGTCAATGTCCGCCCGGTCAGCACAGGGATAAGCCAATAGCTGACACCGAAGAAGGTCAGAGCGACAGCGGCACCTACTGTAATGTGGAAATGGCCGGTGACAAAGATCGTATTGTGTACGACCGCGTTCATCTGGTTGCTGGCGTTGATGATCCCGCCGGCACCTGCCGGGATAAAGAAGAGCATGCCGACGAATGGCGCGAAGAAGCGGACATCGGACCACGGCAGCTTTTTAAACCAGCCGAACAGTCCCACTCCTCCCTTTTTCCGCCCCGTTGTTTCAAAGGTGGCGAACATGGAGAAGGCAGTCATCAGCGACGGTACGACAACGATCAGCGTCAAAATGACGTGTATCATTTTCCAGCCTGCGGAAATACCCGGCTCCATCAGCTGATGGTGGAAGCCGACCGGCATGGAGAACAGAAGCAGCGAGATAAAAGCAAGCCGAGCGAGCGAATCGCTGAATACATGGCCGCCGATGACGCGCGGAACGCAGACGTACCAGGCGATATACGCAGGCATCAGCCAGAAGTACACCAGCGGATGGCCGAAGAACCAGAACAAGGTACGGCTGAGCATGACGTTAATGCTCGGTGTCCAGCCCAAAGACCAGGGAATAAGCTGGAACAGAACTTCGACAGCAACCGGAACGGTTGCGATCAACCACAGAACAAAAGTCGTGACCGACATGTAGACGAACAGTGGAGACAGCTTGCCTCTGTTTTCCCGTCTCCATTTGCGGTAGCTGCTAAAAATCGCAAACCCGCCAAACCAGCTCCCGACAACCAGGAGCGCAGCGCCGATGTAGAAGTACGGCGACGCCTTCAGCGGCGCGTAAAAGGTGTAGAGAACGGAAGCGTCGTTCGTAACAATCGTCACGACAGCCATTGCCGTCCCGACCGTCATCAGCACCCATCCTGTCCAGCCGAGCCCGCGGGCAGTTCCGTGCAGAGAGCCTCCCGTCGTTTTGGCTACCCCGGACAAGAGGAATCCGATGATGAAATACGTCGTAAAAATAAGTGCCATTAACACTCCGTGCGCGGTCAAAATCTGATAGTAATTCGTCCAACTGGGCAGTTCGACAAGTCCGCCCCGCACCATTCCTTGGAGCATCCCGGCCAGTGCAGCCAAGCCAAACGCCGCGTATGCGACCCAAACGTAAGCGAGACTGAGACGAGCCGTAGGACGGTCGACTTGCGCCTGCCCGATTGTTGTATGATTCATGTTATTCACCTGCCTCTATTTCACAATAATGGTGGTCGCCATCACCTGGTGGCCGGCGCCGCAGTATTCGTTGCACAAGATCAGGTATTCTCCCGGTTTGTCAAAGGTGTAGGATGCAGAGTTGATATGGCCCGGCATTACCATGAAGTTGACGTTGGTTCCCGGTATTTGAAATCCGTGGACGACATCCGGACTGGTGACGTGAAAATTCACCTTGGAACCGACCGGAACTTCCATTTTATTGGGCGCAAAGCCGAAAGCAAACGCCGTCATGTACGCATCGTACTCGTTGTCACTCAGCTTTTTCAGGCCAGGGTTGTCGAACGGAGGAGTTTCTGTCACTTTGGCCGGGTCAATCATTTCCATGTTGCTCGGAGGAGCCATTCCCATCGCGAAGGCGTTCACGCACAGCAGCACGATGAACAATGCGAGGCCCCCTGCTCCCAGAGACAGCCAGATTTTTTCATAACGGTGCAGATGCATCGTTTCCTCTCCCTTCTCATTGAACTTGCTCTTCTATGCACGACCCAGGAATAGTCCGAACACACCAAACCAGCTTAGGAGTATGATTGCGCCCACCAGCAATACAGCGATAAATGTCCCTTTCAGGTTTTGCGACTCCGGCTGTGTCTTTTTCGCCTTGTCGTTTTGGCGCTGCGTATCTGTTCTCGTCTCCACGGCTCACTCCTCCTTTCCTGAAACCGTGACCGGCGTTATTCCTTTTTACGCCTTCATTCTACCCCCCGGCCAGTTGCGGTGTAATTCAGGGAAAACCCCTAAAATGCTCCGGGAACCTCCCGATATTCCCCGATTCCTGACACATTTTGGACATAAGCAAAACCGGATGAAAGGCGCGGAGCAAGCGAGGCAGAAAAGAGCATAAAAAAGGGCAAGCATCTGCGCTTGCCCTTCTGCATTGTTATTCAAAATCAAGCCATCCCTTTTTGATCGCATACCGGACCAGATCAGGCCGGGTACGCAGATGAAGCTTCTCCATGATGTGCGCCTTGTGAGATTCCACGGTCTTGACAGAAACCGTCAATTGCTCGGCAATTTCCTTGTTGCTGAAGCCCTTGGCGATCAGGATCAGGACTTCCTTTTCCCGCTCCGTCAAAATCTCGTATTTTGCCTGCTCCTCGCCGTTTTTCACCATTTGCAAAAATTCCTCGATCAGCGATTTGGTCGCCGACGGATACAGGTACGCCATCCCTTTGGACACGGTCCGGATGGCGGCGATCAGGTCGAGATCGGGAGCGCTCTTTAAAATGTAGCCCGCAGCCCCTGCCTGCAGCACCCGGAACAGGTACTCTTCGTCGTCATGCATGGTCAACACGAGCACCTGGATGTCGGGAGCGGCCTCCTTCAATCTCCCCGTGGCAGAAAGTCCGTTTTCGCCCGGCGGCATGCTGAGATCCATCAAAACCACATCCGGCTTGATTTCCAAGGCCTTGTCAAAAGCCTCTTTCCCGTCTGCGGCATAGCCTACGACTTCCAAATCCGGCTGGGCGTCGATCAGCATGCCCAGACCGGAGCGGACCACGGCATGGTCGTCAGCGATCAGGACGCGTATCCCCATGTTCTGCTTCCCCCTTTGGCAATGGTATGCGAACAATGACAGTGGTGCCTTCCCCGATCGCAGAACGGACATCGACGCTTCCTCCCAGCAGTTGGGCCCTTTCCTTCATCCCGAACAATCCCAGCCCGGAGCCTCTGTGCTCGGCTGCTTCCACGTCAAAGCCGACACCGTCGTCCACGATAGTAACCACCACTTCTTTTTCTCTGTCTTCAAAGACGATACCCAGCTTTTCCGCCTGGGCGTATTTGGCTGTATTCGTCATCGCCTCCTGGACGATGCGGTAGAGAGCTGTTTCCATCGCTGCCTGGTAGCGGCGCCTTGCACCCTGCACATGGAGATCCACGGTGAGGCCAAAGCTCTTTTCCACCCGTTTGATCAGGGAGCGCAGAGCCGGCAAAAGCCCGAGATCATCCAGGGCTGAGGGGCGCAGCTCCAGAGCCATCCGCTTTACTTCTTCCATCGCTTTGGCCGTCAGTTGCTGGACATCCGCGACATGCTGCTTCATCGCCCCGCTCAGCTTGCTCTGTCCAAGGACGTTCAAGCCGACAAGAATGCTGTACAAAGCCTGCCCTACGCCATCGTGAAGCTCCCGGGAGATGCGTTTCCGCTCTTCCTCCTGAGCCTGGATGACGAAATTGGTCAACTTATGCTGGTACCGTTCTTTTTCCGCCCGCTGTTGATCAGTCATGTCGCGGAGGATCATCACCATTTTGCCTGGCGCCCCTTCCGGAAGTCTGGTCGAACTGGCAGCCACGGGATATTCCCGGCCCTCTTTTGTCCTGAGCCGCATCTCAAAGGAAGGCATTTGCGAGCGTTTGAAAAAGCAGTCTGTACAGGTGCTCTCCTCCTGACATGTCGCCATGCCCAGACATACTTCGCATATATGTTTTTTCCCGACCAGTTCGTCCTGCGACCATCCGGATATCCGTTCCATAGCGGCATTGACGGTCACGATCATCCCGCTGTGATCGACGACGAGAACAGCATCGCTGATGTTCGTAAAAATCGACTGCAGCAGCGAGACGGTCTCTTGAGACGTACCCCGTTCTTCCTTCCACGCGTTCACCTTGTTCCTCCTCGCAGACAAACATCCATATTGCTATTGTAGGCTGTGGGCCGGGGAAAGTGTATCAGGGAATTCCCTTAACCTCCGCCCTCCATCCACCTGTTAATGGGACTGGAGGCACGGTTTATGCACCGGGCGACGCTCCACTGTCTTGCCTAAGCAAAAACTGGGCGGCTTTCTTTGCGGGAAAACATGAGCAACCCGGCACCTCCTTCCTTGCACGCCATATAGCTGATAAAAACAACTGTGCGTTGGCACACCGGGGGAGCTATGCATGTCAGGGAATCAAGCAATCTGGCTGTTTACTGGAGCCGCTACTCTGTTTTTGGTCGGAACCGATGTCTTTATCATGTCGCCGCTGCTGCCTGCTATATCCGCTGAGTTTGGTGTGACACCGGCTGCCGCGGGCTGGCTGGTAACGGTCATGGCGGTCATGTATGCATGCGGCTCTCCCTGGGCCGGTACATTATTTGACAGGCTTCAGGAAAGGCGCAGCTATGTATTGGTGGCAGGATTAGTCTGTTTTGCGCTTGCCAATCTGGGGACAGCGCTTGCCGACAGCTTTCTGCTACTGCTCGGCAGCCGGTTGGCAGCCGGACTTTCGCTGGCCGCTATCGCCCCTTCCGTCTACGCCTTTGTCAGCGGTCTCGCTCCTGCCAACCGGCGGGCGGCATGGCTGTCTGTTGTCGTCTCCGGCAATCTCACCGGCTTGTGGGTCGGTACGCCGCTCGGCACTTTGCTTGCAGGCTGGGAAGGCTGGCGCTTGCCGTTTCTCTGTATAGCCGCAGGAAGCTTGCTGCTTGCACTCCTGAATGGGCGCGTATGGCCAAAGATGCGGAAAAACACTCTGATGCCCCAGACAAAGCGCCGCCCTCTCTGCGATGTCCTGCGCTCTGTCGTGGTAACCATATTGTGGTCGATGGCGATGTACGGGGTGTATACCTTTTTGGGAACGGCCCTTGCCCAGCAGAACGAGTTTACGTCCGCACAGCTTGCCGTATCGCTGACGGCATACGGAGTCGGAGCGATGCTGGGGAGCTTGAGCGGCGGAAGGCTCGCCGACTGGATTGGAGAGCGTCCCGTTTCTACTGCCAGCCTGCTTGTGCTCGTCCCCTTTCTATCTCTGGTCGGTACGCTTCCCTCGTCAAATTGGCTTTATCCGCTCCTGTTTCTGTGGGCGTTGGTCGGGTATGCCTTCGTGCCGTCCTACCAATCGCGCTTGTCCAATGAGTATCCGGGCGAAACGGGCAGAATCATGTCCTGGAACATTACCGGCATGTACATCGGGATGACGCTCGGTTCTTATTTGGGCGGACCGGTTTATCAGCTATGGGGGTTTACTGCGCTGGCGCTGATTTGCGGAGGATTTGCGCTCGGGGCCGGAGTGTTGAGCATGGGATTTGTAGGCAAACAGGTGAGGAATGCGCCCCCTGATCACCTATAAAAATGAAATCTGTTTTTCTGTATTTTGCGTGTTATAATTTAGCAAATTCTTTTCGAAAGAAGGAAGATCGATGAGCGAGTTACATAATATCACGATCAGAACACTCGGATCAGAAGATGCCGAACGATTCATAGCCTTGCGCCTGGAGGCTTTGAAAGCAAATCCGGAAGCTTTCTCGACCACCTATGAAGAAACGATCCAGGACAAAAACCTGTTGGACACATGGAAAACCCGCTTGACCCCCACCCTGGATTTGTTCACGATGGGCGCATTTGTCGGCGATACCTTGGTCGCTGTAGCCACGCTCAAACGGGAAACGTATGTAAAACTGCGGCACAAGGCTTCTCTGGTAGGCGTCTACACCACCCCTGCCCAGCGCGGGAAGGGCATCGCCAAAAAGCTGATTTCAGCCATTATCGAGAAGGCAAAAGAGCTGGACGGTCTTGAACAGATCAATCTGACCGTAGCCAGCGACAATGAGGCTGCGCGCCATCTCTACCTCTCCTTGGGCTTTCAAGTATTCGGCACGGAAAAGAATGCCCTCAAGCAAAACGGCGTTTATTCGGACGAAGACTACATGGCTTTAGCCCTGTAGCCCTTGTATGAAAAATCGATGTTGCAATCACCGATCTTGCTTCTTGCACCATTTTCCGAAACTATTTTCTGCGGCCTCCGTATTTTCCATCAAATGGAAAAAATGGGGTGGGATGCATGGAGCTGTTTATCTTTGTGTTTGAATTTATCGGCAATACTGTCGGCATGCTCCTCAGCAAAGATCGTGCCTAGCTGGCGGGGTTTCAGTGCCTAACTGATCCGACTCAAAAACCGTACCGGGAAGCCCTCTCAGCCCCAAAAAGAAAAGCGGGCCAGCATGACAAGCTGGACCGCTTCTTTGTTTTCACTCTTATTTTTTCGGCTCCTCAGCTGCCGCCGGCTCCACGGTCACCAGGTTGTCAGCCGGCTCCACGACGATTTTCTCTGCCACGCCCTGCGGAATGGCGCTGCGGGTCAGCTTTGGACTGTAGAAAGCAAACACTTTCGCATCCTTTTTCAGATCAGCGATCGCAAGCGCTTTGTTGCCATCTGTAGTGACAATCTTCGTCTGGTCGTTTACGAGCAGGTGGATCTTTTCAAACGAATTGTCGGTCAGACGCTCGCCCTCGACAGCGATTCGCACTCCGCCATCCTTGTTGTCCTCGACACTGGCGACAGACCCGAATGTTCCGAGAACGTCCTCGGTCTGCATGCTGTTCTTGATGACGATCTCTTTCGCCGCCGTTTGCGGCGGCAGGCTCATCGCCATGAATTTCTCGTGGACAACCTCGATTTCCATGCCCAGCTTCAAGTCTGCTGCCTTGGCTTCCTTGCCGTCCGCTGTGACGATTTTCGTTTCATCCGCTACATGCAGCAGGATGCCCCGCTGATAGCCATTCAGCAAAATCGATACTTTGCCGTCCGTGTTGCGGATACTGGTGATCGTTCCCGCCTTCTTTGTATAATCCTGCTCCTCTTCTGCCGCAACACTGACAGAGTTTCCGGACACCTGCACCGGTGTTTGCAAAATTTGCTCCACAAAGGCGACCGGCACATAGGTGTTGCCGTTAATCAGCTTTGGCGTCGCTCCCACCGATTTGTACATGCGGGCAAAGGGATAACGGTCCTCGCCAGCTTTGGCATAGCTCCAAACGGCCCCCTTTTTCACTTCAGCCGCTTTGGTCTGGCTGTTCCAGCTTACTTCATATCCGAGCGACTCCGCTACTTCCCGAAGCGGTACCAGAATCGTCTGTTGCTGCTTATCGTCAATGGCGAGCTTGCCAATTTCCTGTCCTTTTACCTGTACGGACAGTTCGCGTACGGGCTCAGACGTAGCGAATGCGCTGACTCCATTCATCGTGAGGACTGCTGCTGCCAACAAAGTTATGGAAACAGATTTCATTTTTTTCATGCTGTCATCTCCCATTCATCTCTTGTTTGGATGTTGTCCTGCTATTGGGACGACAGCAAAGAAAAAAACGTTTCACGATTTTTGAAAACGGAGTGTTTATAGTTCAAGCTTCTCCCCTGATTTAAGGGTTTGCCACGCCCTGCGGAGCCTGCGGAGCCCGCGGATACGGCACATCCGGCTTGCCGGCGGGGTTGTTGTACAGATAATCGGGCACCTTGCCCACGACGAGCGCTTCCGTGATCGGGATCTGGGTCACTACCGTTTTTTCCTCGGTGGCAAAAGGGATGACAATCCTGAGCGTAACCTCCACCTGGATGTAGACCGTGACCAGCACCATGTTGATTCCGGCCTGCTTCATCCCCGTCTCCAGCCTGGTCTTTACCGAACCAACCGGGACAAAAGAGACAGGGATTTCAGGACCGTAATGCTCGAGAAACACGCTTTTGGTCGCCAGGCCAAGCGGGACGGTAATCTTGACGTTCTCCTCCTCGAACTCCTTCATCCGGTTTTGAATCCGGGTGGTCGTTTCCCCCACAATCCGGGCGTACTGTTCAAAATTGAAATTCATCGCCTTGACGTTTCCCTCGTTGTCCTTTTCCATGACGATAATTTCGTTGAAGTCCACTCCCTGCTGGGTCAGCCGCTTGGTAACCACGTCCGTGATCGCGAGCTTCGCCACCTGATCCGCTTTCTGGGTCGCAATCAACAGCAAGGTCGGTTCGATCCGTTTCTCGACGATCACGAACAGGACCATAAACGCGATAAGCAGCGCGACAAGCGTCAGGAAGAATCGTCTCCCCCTCCGCCGCCAGCCTCCTTTTCTATAGCGAACCACGATTTCGCTCTCTCCCGGCTTTTTGACATCTGCCTTGCAGCGGGATCAGGAACGCACTGTCCCTGCAGTCGATTTGTTCGCTGGGCGCGGACGTCCGCGCCGCAGCACACCTCCCATACCCGCGACGAATGTAGGTATGCCGGCCGCTACGATAATCAGTGCCCAATCGCGGAAGTACAGATCGGTCGTTTTGAAAATCGGCTGCAGCGCATCCAGATACACGACCCCAAGCACGAGCACGATCGAGGAAAGCACGGCCCATACAAGATACTTGTTTTCAAAAATATTGCGATGGAAAACGCTGTGCTGGCTGCGGCAGTCAAAGACGTGGATCAACTGGGCCATGACGAGTGTGACAAATGCGACAGTCTGCGCGTGGACGAGGTCATCCGGGTTCTCCCGCCAGGTCAGCCAGAAGGCCAGAAGCGTCATGAGGCCGATCAAAAAGCCGCGGCTGACAATCTTCCATCCCAATCCCCTGGCGAAAATGTTCTCATGCTTGTTGCGCGGCCGCTGGTACATCGTGTCTGCCTCGGGCGGATCGACCCCCAGTGCCATCGCCGGCAGCCCATCCGTCACCAGGTTCACCCAGAGAATCTGGATCGGCACCAGGGGCAGCGGCATCCCCAAAATCATGGCGAAGAACATGACCAGAATCTCACCCACGTTGGAGGCGAGCAAATAGCGAATAAATTTCCGGATGTTGTCGTAAATGTTGCGGCCCTCTTCGACCGCAGCAACGATCGTGGCAAAATTGTCATCACGCAAAACGAGATCGGCGGCTTCCTTGGTCACATCGGTACCGGTAATCCCCATGGCAATCCCGATATCTGCCGTTTTGATCGCAGGCGCGTCGTTTACGCCGTCGCCAGTCATCGCCACTACATGCCCGTTGCTTTGCAAGGCGCGGACGATCCGAAGCTTGTGCTCCGGCGAGACCCGGGCATAGACCGCGACCCGCTCGGCCCGTTCGGCCAGCTCTTCGTCGGTCAATCGATCCAGCTCGCGCCCCTCCATGATCTCTCCGTAGCCGCGCATCAGCCCGATTTGGCGGGCAATCGCCTCAGCGGTAATGCGATGGTCGCCGGTAATCATCACCGTCTTGATGCCTGCTTGATGACACAGATTGATCGCCGGGCGCACTTCCTCGCGCGGCGGGTCAATCATGCCCGCCAGTCCGACAAAGATCAGGTCGGTTTCCTTTATTTCGGCCGATTGACCCCTGCGATAGCCTTGCAGCGGCTTGTAGGCGAATCCCAGGACCCGCAAAGCCTGGGCGGCCATTTCCTCTGTCTGGTCCAAAATCCGGTGGCGCATCGTGGCGGACAGGGGCTGCACCTGGCCGTTCCACATGATGTGGCTGCATCTGGAAAGCAGCGCTTCCGCCGCCCCCTTGGTCAACAGGACATAGCTTCCGTCGCTTTTTTGCTCCACGACCGACATCATTTTGCGGTCGGAGTCAAAAGGCAGTTCGTCTACGCGAACACCCTCCTGACGCCCTTTGCCTGTCTCCGGATCGAAGCCGAGGCCCTTGGCCGCCAGTACCTTGAGTGCGCCTTCCGTAGGATCTCCCACCACCTGCCACCGCTTCACCGCTTTCCCCATGCCAAGCAGTCTGCGCGCCTTCTCCTCTTCGCAGGAGAGCTGGGCGTTGTTGCAGCGCTGGGCGATCTGCAGCAACTGAACCAGCGCCTGATCGCGGTCGGGAGCAATTTGCTTGCCCTGCAGAAGAAAGGCGCCATGCGGCTCGTAGCCGCTGCCGGTTACCTGATAGGTCGTGTTGCTATGCCAGATGTGGGTGACGGTCATTTTGTTCTGCGTCAAGGTTCCTGTCTTGTCGGAGCAAATGACTGAGGCACATCCAAGCGTTTCTACGGACGGCAGCTTGCGGACGATTGCGTTTCGCCTGATCATCCGCTGTACCCCCAAAGCCAGGGCAACAGTCACGATGGCCGGCAAACCTTCCGGGATCGCGGCGACCGCCAAACTCACACCGGCGAGAAACATCGTAAACAACTCATGACCATGCCATACCCCTGCTCCGATCACGACCAGCGTGAGCAGAACGGCGACGACTACGAGGATTTTCCCCATTTGCTCCAAGCGGATCTGCAAAGGAGTCTCGGCTATCTCCGCCTGATTCATCATATGGGCGATCTTTCCGATCTCGGTATCCATTCCTGTGGAGACGACCAGCCCTTGCCCGGTCCCTCCGGTCACCATCGTGCCCATGAATGCAAGGTTTTTCTGGTCTCCGAGCGGCACCGCATCATCGGACACAGCCGAGAGCGCCCCCGCGGTTTTGGAAACCGGAACAGACTCCCCTGTCAATGCCGACTCCTCGATCTCTAGCCGATTGGCTGAAAACAGACGCAGGTCAGCCGGGACCCGATCCCCTGCTTCCAGCAGCACCAGATCGCCGGGAACGAGCCGGGATGCCGGGATCAGGAAAAGCTGGCCGTCGCGCATCACGCGGGCCATCGGGGAGGCCAAATCCTTTAAGGCCTGCAGGGACCGTTCTGCCTTGGCTTCCTGAATAAAGCCCAGCACCCCGTTAATGAAAATGATGGCGATAATCGTGATGGCATCGAGATACTCTCCGAGAAAATAAGAAATCAACGTGGCAACGAACAGAATCAGCACCATGAAATCTTTAAACTGGTCAAGCAAGACCGTAAACAGCGGCTTGCGCTTGTTCGCGGCCAACTGGTTGGCGCCGATCTTGGCCAGTCTGCGCTCCGCTTCACTCTGGGACAGTCCTTCTCTGGCGTCGCTGTTCAGCGCTCTCGTCACATCAGCAGCCGCAAGCGTGTACCATTTTTGATTGGGCCTTGTGTCCACCTGAATCTCCTCCATCCCGTTCACACTTCATCTCATATGTATGCAGACAGGCCCCAAAATAACCCACTTGTCCGGGGAACACACAAACAACCCGTCCTTGCTTGCAGAAAGGACGGGTCGATTTACGATCTCACGTGAAGCTTTTGAACAAACCGATACAGATGAGCAGGATGGGGGGAAACCAGGTAAGCCGCGACAGCCACTTCCACCTTCCGGCCTGTTGCCCCAATACCACGCCAAGATACAGCAGGCCACCGCTCATCGCGGCGATACATGCAGCTACCGTCAGGGGAGAATAGCCTAAGAATGTCAAACTGATCCCCGCGCCAAAAGCGTCCAGCGACAGCGCCAATCCCAGCAAAACCGCTTCCCTGCCCGTAATATGCCCCGATTTGTCGGCATCCGCATAAGAGGGGTCTCTGAGGATCTGGATGATCAGCCCAAAAATGCGGAATTGGGATACGAGCGCCGGATCGCCGCTTTGTTCAGACTCGCCTGCACTTGTCTGGTCCTTTTTGGCTGAACGGGCAGAGACCAGCCGCCACAAGGTAAATGAGCCCATCCCGATCAGTACAGCCGCTCCGATTTGTTTGCCCCACTCCGGTGACAGCCAGAATACAAGCGTCGAACCTACTGCCATTACCGTATACACCACGGCAAAGGAACAACCGGCGACGACGGCAAGGGATATCAGAGGAATCCGCATATTCCGAAGACCGTATGTCAATCCAACGGTGACGCTATCCATGCTAATCGCCAGGGACACAAGAAGAAGCGAGAGCCAGCCGCTCATGATGCCATCACCTCTCTTTCCCGTTGCCCTTTAGAATACGCTCCGCGCTTATCCGATGTGCCCTTTTTGACCAGGGGCGTTTTCCCGCAGCTTTCGCTCATCTGTAAACAAGATATGTTTCAAGCAAAAAGAAAAGCCCGGAGGGTATGCCCCGGGCCAAAAACTTGCGTGTTTACAGATCATCAAAGCCGCCAAAGTCAAAATCGTCTCCGCCTTCATCGCCGCCGGACTCTTCGCCCGACTCCCCGAAGGCAAGCTCACCCGCATCCGACATGAGCTCGCCCAAGAGCATTGCTCCCAGGAGGCCCGCAGCCATTCCGCCGATCATGCCGCCCATGCCGGAACGACCTCCATGCATTTGCCCATAGGAAGCCATGGACACATACGGGATGGCTTGCGGATTTTCCGCGTACTCGCGCAGTTTTTCCAGCAAAAAGCGGGACAGCTCCTCTTCCTTCTCTGCGGCAAGCAGCTCCTGCGGCACGATGAGCTCTGCCTTGTACTCCTTCTGGCGTCCCATCAGCATGCCCGGCACGGTCAAGTCGAGCTCGAGCAGCAGCCGCATTTCGCCAGGCGTGGAGAAAAAGACGACATCCAGCTCGCGCAGCGGTATCCCCAGCGACTGCCCTGTAAAGAACGAAAACTCTTGTCCATAAGGAGTCAGACCGCCGGAGTCCGGCTTTTGCCGCAGGTCCAGCCGGTTCAGGGCGTTCAGTACCCGCTCCACCGGCTCCGGCGGCAGCACCTCCACCCGATCCATGTCAGTCGGATCAAGCGCCATTTCCACGTCCAGCTTTGTCTGCAAGCCGTACTGGATAGACGGCGACGAGATCGCCAGCCCCTGCGGAAGCTCAAAGGAAACGGGGATGTCCACTGTGTAAGGCTTTGGCAGTACCTTAAAGCTGTGGGCAACCTGGACGGAATGCACCTGACGGGTTACGATTTGCCCTTTGACCCGGGCGTTCATCATCAAAAGAACGCTCAGCTCTGTAATCCGCTGCTCCACGTTCCCGCCTTCGATATGAATGTGTCCGGTCACGGTTTCACCCAGGCGATAAGCCGGCTGATCCAGCCGAAGATCCACGGTTGCTGCGCCTACGCCGAATTTGGCCATCAACTTTTTGAACATGACGGGTTCCTCCTTATCAAATAAACGAACGCTAATATATCCAGTGTAGCAAAAGCTGGGTGGCTGCGCGAGTGGCACCGGCAATTGTTCACGAAACGATCATGGAGGAACGCCGCCTGCCTCTTACCGCCTTGTTAATCGATCGTTTAATTGGCGCTCCTTTCCGGGTCAGCTTCCGGGAATGCACACGGTAGCTGACTTGCGGCAAGTCACTGGCAAGCCTGCTTTCCTGAAGGAAAAAAGAAGCAGACTTCACGGTCTTTCCCGCTCCTTTTTTCCTGCCGGCTCATTTTGGCCTGCCACTCATTTTTATCTGCCAGTTCATTTTGGTCTGCCAGCTCCTTTGGCCTGCCCTCTACTTCATCCGGTCGAGCGCAATATTCAGCTTGAGTACATTCACCCGGGGCTGTCCAAAGACACCCAGACTCCGCTCCTCGGTATACTCGTCAATCAAGGCGTTCAGCCTAGCCTGATCGAGATTCCTCGCTTTTGCGATGCGCTCTACCTGTACGCGAGCCGCCTCGGGGGAAATGTGCGGGTCCAGCCCGGAGCCGGAGTTGGTCAAGAGATCGGCGGGGATCTCTTCCCGCTTGACTGTCGGATTGGCCTTCAGAAAAGCCTCTATGTCCTTTGTCGTCCGCCCGGCCAAAGCCGGATTGGACGGGGCGTAGTTGTTGGAGCCGGAGCTTGCCGCATTATATTCAATAGAAGAAATGCGTCCCGTAAAATACTTCGGGTCTGTAAACGCTTGGCCGATCAGCTCTGAACCGATCACGTTTCCCTTGTCATCCACGATCAGGCTGCCGCTCGCCTTGGCGGGCATCGCCAGCTTGGAGATGCCGGTCATCGCCAGCGGGTAGGCAAGCCCGCAGATCAAAAGCAGAACGACACTGAGACGAACATTTTGCAGCATGGACATTCACCTATTCCTTTCCATTATGGGTGTCGTGACGATTTAGACCAGGCTCAGCGAGACCAGCGCCAAGTCGATCAGCTTGATGCCGACAAACGGAGCGGCGATTCCGCCCAATCCGTATAAGGCAAGATTGCGGCCAAGCAGCCTGCTTGCGCTCATCGGGACGTATTTGACCCCTTTCATCGCCAGCGGAATCAGGATCGGGATGATGACGGCATTGAAGATCAGCGCGGACAGTATGGCGCTTTGCGGTGTAGCCAGCTGCATGATGTTGAGCGCCGACATCTGCGGAATTGCCAGCATGAACATCGCCGGGATGATCGCGAAATACTTGGCGACGTCGTTGGCGATGCTGAACGTCGTCAATGCTCCGCGGGTCATCAAAAGCTGCTTGCCAATCGCTACCACCTCGATGATTTTGGTCGGATCGGAATCGAGATCCACCATGTTGGCTGCTTCCTTCGCCGCCACGGTACCGCTGTTCATCGCCAGCCCGACGTCCGCCTGGGCCAGCGCCGGAGCGTCGTTGGTGCCGTCTCCCGTCATAGCGACCAGCTTCCCTTGCGCCTGCTCTTTTTTGATCAAGGAAATCTTGTCTTCCGGCTTCGCCTCCGCAACGAAGTCGTCTACCCCCGCCTCACGGGCAATCGTCGCCGCCGTCAGCGGATTGTCGCCCGTGCACATGACGGTGCGGATGCCCATCCGCCGCAGCTCCTCGAAGCGCTCCCGCATACCCGGCTTGACTGTATCTTTGAGATAGATCAGCCCGAGGATGCGTTCGTCCACGGCTACAGCCAAAGGCGTGCCGCCCTCTGTGGCGATCAGCCGCATTTTCTCCTCCAGCTCCGCGGGAATCTGACCGCCTTTTTCTGCGATATGCGCCTTGATCGCATCGACAGCTCCTTTGCGTATTTCACGCCCGTCCGGAAGCAGCGTGCCGCTCATTCTCGTCTCCGCCCGAAATTCGATTCCCACTGCCCGAGGGATATCCAGAACAGGCGAAGAAACTCCCTGCCGCTTTGCCAGTTCGATAATAGACCTTCCCTCCGGCGTCTCGTCAAAGATGGAGCTTTGCGCCGCAGCCAGGCTCAATTCCTCCTCGCTCGCATTCCCGACCGGGAAAAAGGCCGCGGCCATCCGGTTCCCAAACGTAATCGTTCCGGTTTTGTCCAAAATAATCGTGTTGATGTCGCCTGCGGCCTCTACCGCTTTCCCCGATTTGGCGATCACATGGAACTGCGTGACGCGATCCATGCCGGCGATGCCGATGGCTGACAAAAGCCCCCCGATGGTGGTAGGAATCAGGCAGACCAGCAGCGCGATCAGCGTCGCCATGGGGATAGCTGCATTCACGTAACCGGCGATCGGCAAAAGCGTCGTGCAGACGATCAGAAAAATCAGCGTCAGCGTGACGAGGAGCGTGCTCAATGCGATTTCGTTCGGCGTTTTTTGCCGCTTGGCCCCTTCTACGAGACTGATCATGCGATCCAGGAACGATTCGCCCGGATCGGCAGTGATCCGCACCTTGATCGTGTCGCTGACGACCCGCGTTCCGCCGGTGACCGAGCTGAAATCCCCGCCCGCCTCCTTGATCACGGGGGCGGACTCTCCGGTGATCGCCGATTCATCCACCGACGCGACGCCTTCGACAATTTCGCCGTCGCCCGGGATCATTTCGCCCGCCTCGACGATCACGAGATCGCCCTTTCGCAGCTTGGTGGCCGGGATCGCTTTGACGCTTCCATCCTTTTGGACGAGCCGGCCCACCGCATCCTGTTTCGTTTTTTTCAGGCTGTCCGCCTGCGCCCTGCCCCGGCCTTCGGCGAGCGCCTCGGCAAAGTTGGCAAAGAGGATCGTGAACAGCAGGATCAAGCTGACGGCCGCATTGTAGCCCGGATCGGACTGGCCGCCAAAAGAGGTCGGAAAAAAAGCCAAGAGCAGCGTGATCAAAAATCCTGCTTCGACGACGAACATCACCGGATTTTTGCACATCACGCGCGGGTCCAGCTTCCGGAATGAATCCAGCAGAGCCCGTTTGTACAAATCATGGGAAAGCGCGGTTTTGCGCTGTGTACTCATCGAAAGTCTCCTTCCCCCGGAGCCGCTTTGTTTATACTCCGGGTCGGCAATAATCCAAGGTCAGCCATATCAATTACATACACGTGTCTATCGGATCGTCAGCCACTCGGCCACTGGACCCAGCGCAACGACCGGGAAAAAGGTCAGCGCCCCGACGATCAGGACTGTCGCCAAGAGAATAAGCAAAAAGACGCTGCTGTCGGTCTGTAGCGTGCCCAAGGTCACCGGCACCGGCGTTTTTCTGAGCAGCGACCCGGCTACCGCAACCATCGTGATGATGGAGATGTACCGCCCAAACAGCATGACCAAGCCGGTCGAAATATTCCAAAACGGCGTGTTGTCCCCCAGCCCTTCAAAGCCCGAGCCGTTGTTGGCAGCCGAGGACGTGAATTCGTAGACGACCTGCGAAATGCCGTGAAAGCCGGGATTGGAGATGGCGGTGCTGCCCATCTCGGTGGCAAGAGCCACGGCGGACGGCGCCAAAATGATCAACGGGTGGACGAGAAGCGTGAGCGCGATCAGCTTCATCTCCTTTGCCTCGATCTTGCGGCCCAGAAACTCGGGCGTCCTCCCGACCATCAGCCCGGCCAGAAACACCGCCAGCAAGGCGTACATCAGGATGTTGACCATGCCGACTCCGTCGCCGCCAAAGACGCAGTTGAGCATCATCTGCGCGAGCGGAACCAGGCCGCCCAGCGGCGTCAGGGTGTCGTGCATGTTGTTGACCGTGCCGGTCGTGGCGGCTGTGGTCACCGCGGTAAACAGGGCGCTTTGCACGATGCCGAAGCGTACTTCCTTTCCTTCCATGCTGCCCATCTCCTGAGAGAGGCCCGCTTTTGCCAGAGCCGGGTTGCCGTTCGTTTCACTGATGTACACCATGGTTTAAAAGGCAAGGAACATCAGCCCCATAGCGGCAAACAAAATCCACCCCTGCTTGCGGCTTTTCGCCATGTGCCCAAACGCAATCGGCAGCGCGGCCGGGATGACAAACATCGAGAGCATTTCCAGCACATTGGTAAACGGCGTCGGGTTTTCAAACGGATGGGACGAGTTGACGCCGAAAAAGCCGCCTCCGTTCGTTCCCAGATGCTTGATCGCAACCTGGGAAGCTACAGGCCCTCGCGCGATCTGCTGTTCCACGCCTTCGAGCGTATGGGCGGTCGCCGCCGGCTCCAGCGTCTGCGGTACTCCCTGGCTGACCAGTACCAGCGTGACGACGACAGCCAGCGGGATCAGCAGCCGTGTATGGGCACGCACCAGGTCGACGTAAAAGTTGCCGAGGCTTTTTTGGCCGGTCACTCCCCGCATGAATGCCATCACGGCGGCGATTCCCGTCGCTGGCGTAGTAAACATCAGGTACATAATGACAGCCATTTGCGACAGATAGGAAAGTCCTGTCTCGCCGCTGTAATGCTGCAGGTTCGTATTGGTCAGAAAGGATGTGACGGTATTGAATGCCAGCAGCGGTTCCATCGCGCCGATGCCCGCCGGATTGCCCGGCAAAATCCCCTGCAGCCGCAAAATCAGATAGCAGATGGCGGCCATCGCCAGGTTGCTGGCCAGCAGAGCCACAACATACTGCTTCCAGTTCATGTCCCCTGTCCGAATGCCGGACACCTTATAGAGGGCCTGCTCTACGCCGCCGAACACTTTGTCCATCCTGGTCCTCTCAAGGGCAAAGGCCCTCTCCAGATAACGGCCCATCGGGATGGCGGCCGCAAGCAGCAAGGCCAAAAACAACGAAATTTGGATGAAGTCCACAACAAGCTCCTCCTCACATGTTTCAAACAGACGGACTCTAGTATTTCTCCGGATAAACAAGGGCGTGGCACAGGTATACGATCAGCCCGGCGGCGATCAACAGCAAAACGCTCATTCCTTCTTCCCCTCCTGCTCTTCTGCTACTGCCTCGCAAAACTTGACGACGCCGTAAAAAATCGCAAACGACAAGGCGATCAGCAATACGGAAACCGCGTCCATCTTCGAGCCTCCCTCCATGCTCAGGAAATTGCTTATAGTCCAATCCACCCGGAATACTTGCTTGCTTTCATCCTCCCTTTGACTTGTCGTGTATGAGCCGAGCGGACTCTTTCGCTTACGCCTCTGCCCCTCTCCCAAGCGATGCCCGGAGCGGTGCCTTTGGGTAAAAAAATAGACCAATGCTTACTCCTTCCCCAGGCGACAAACAAGCACAGGCCACTGCGGGCAGCCAAAAAAACAGCCGCTCGCAAACGGATCGGGCCGGACGGCGATTCATCCAGAATCGCTTCTCCCTTCGATCCGCCGGTTGTGTCTCTTGCTTTGCCTTGTCGGGGAAAAAGTACTCATTGGTCTACCTAACGCCCAGCCGGCAATCCATTGCCCTCTTTGCGCTCTGTCTCCCTGTTCCTTTTTCCAAAACAGACGATTTTTACTGACAGAAAAACGAAAAGACCTGCAAATCAGATCGAACAGGCGGATTGCTGCCGCATTTGGGCAACAAAAAAAGCCTCCTCGAACAGGCGGTCTTTTGACCTCCCTCGCTTTAGCCGACGAAGTTAGCTGACGGGTAGGATGGCGAAAGAGTTTCTCATCCCTTCCACAAAAACCGTGGAATTAACCCCTACTGATTGGGTCCTCCGCTCCCGGGCGCCCCGGGACTAGGCCAGATTTGCAATTGGTTGTTATGTGTCATTATAAGTCGGACGCGATTGGTTGTGAACGGCTGATTTTGACCGATTTCCGATTCTTTTGGGAGAAAAATCGGAATGAAAACGGATAAATCGTTCATTCTCTCAAGCGATCAAATTATTTTGCCCGTTATCTCCCGTTTCCTTTTTTCTCCATTCTCGCGTTGACAGCCTCTCTGGCGCTCAGTAAGATAGGGCTCAATGACAAGATAGGGAGGAATTGGTTTGGCCGTTTCCCACAAGAAGAAAATGGAAGCCGAGATCAGCGAAGCGTTTATCAAGTTTCAGCGCGAACTGATCGGACGCGGCCCGCAGGAAGGAAAATCGTACATCGTCGGCGATATGGTGATCTGCCGCTTCAAAGGCGTCCTCACTGTCGAGGAAAAGCATTTGGCTCATCATGAAAAGGGACGCCGCGTGGTCAAGGAAATGCGAGAGGTCCTGCGCGAGATGTACAGCAAGGAGTGCGAGGAGATCGTCGAAACCATCACCGGCTGCAGGGTGCTTTCCAGCCACAGCGATATCAGCACAAAAATGGGCGAGCGGATCGAGGTTTACGTGCTGAACAAGGATTTGGAGAAGGCGCTGTTGGACATGAAAAGCTAAACTCTAGTGAGTCATCGCCGTTTGGAGGGAACAAAGCTTGAACGAAAAGTATCGGAGGCAGCAGGTGGTGCTCGATCCTCTGAAAGCAAACATTTACAGTATCTTCTTTTCCATCGCTTTTTTCATCGCTGCCCTTTTCCTGTACGGCGGCGAGGTGACGTTTTCCGTGTCGATCCAAGGTCTTTTTCTCTTTCTGCTATTGGTGGTCGCCGGGATTGTCGTCCATGAATGCTTGCACGGGATTGGCTTTTTGCTCAGCAGGGAAGTCTCGTTCTCCGACATCCGCTTTGGATTTGTACCGAAGAAACTGGTTTTCTACTGCTGCTGCGCAAAACCGATTGCGGTATCCCGCTACCGGTTCGCAGTACTGCTGCCCGGCTTGATCTTGGGATTGGTCCCTTTTTGTCTTTCCCTTATGGGACATTCGCTTTTTTGGTACTTGTGGAGCTTTTTTATGATAGCCGGCAGCTTTGGCGATGTTTACATCCTGTGGACACTGCGGAAGTATGACCGGCAGACGCTTATTACCGATTCTGTGGACAGCATCGGTTATGACGCCTATATTCCCGTGGAAGATGGCAATGGAAGCAAGTGAGGTTTGTCACAGCAGCGTTCATCCACCCCAAAAATACAAAAAAAGCCGCGTATGCGAGTGACGTTTGCCATCACCCGATACGCGGCTTCTTTACTTCCAAAAACCGTTTTACGCTACAACATCGTAGCCCTGATCTTCAATCGCTTCCTTGATCGCATCCACAGTCAGTTTGCCTTCGTCGAAAGACACCTCGACCGTTTTTGCCGCCAGGTCAACTTTGCCTGCCGCACCCAGCTCCTTCAGCGCTTTTTCAATCGAGTTTACGCAGTGGTTGCAGGACATTCCTTCTACTTTCAGCGTTACGTTTTGCATCATGATCTCTCCTTCTCAATTTTCCTTTTTATATGATAACCATGCCGCCTCACCGCTCCCAAGGTCAACCCTGGGGATGAGACAGATGGGTCTTGCCTTGTTCTATGGCATGGCCAGCCGGTTGCTGGTGAGGAGCCTCGTCGGGACCGGCCCAGACTGTGTACAGCTGATAGCCGCCGATGACGAGCAGCAGATAGACGATTGCCGAGAGCGCCCATTTTGTTTTGAGATTCATCCTCGTTTCCCCTTTCCCATTACAATTTCACCCGCTGCAGGCGCAGGGCGTTCAGCACGACAGAGACAGAGCTGAAGGCCATTGCGGCCCCGGCCAGCCACGGCGCGAGAAAACCGAGTGCTGCGAACGGAATCCCGACTGTATTGTAGGCGAATGCCCAAAACAGATTTTGCTTGATGTTGCGGATCGTCTTGTGGCTCATCACGATCGCGTCGGCGACACTGGTCAACTCTCCGCGCATCAGCGTGATGTCCGCCGCTTCCATCGCCACATCCGTTCCGGTGCCGATGGCCATGCCGATGTCGGCTGTAGCCAGTGCGGGCGCATCGTTGATGCCGTCTCCCACCATCGCTACTTTGCGGCCTTGCTGCTGCAGCTTTTTCACTTCGTCCGCTTTTCCTTCCGGCAACACCTCGGCAATCACCTGGTCAATCCCCGCCTGACGGGCAATCGCTTCTGCCGTCTGCCTGTTGTCCCCGGTCATCATGATGACAGTCAGGCCCATTTCCTTCATCCGCTTTACCGCTTCGCGGGAAGTCGGCTTGATCGTGTCTGCCACGGCGACCATACCAGCCAGGCGTCCATCGACAGCAGCGAGCATCGCTGTTTTTCCTTCCTTCTCCAAGGAAGACATGACATCTGCGGCCTGTTCATAGGAAATCGATTTTTCGGCAAGCAGGCGGCGCGTTCCGACGAGAACCTCCCTGCCGTTTACGACCGCGCGGATCCCGAATCCGGGAATCGCTTCAAACGCTTCAGCAGCCCCCAGTGAAACTCCTTTTTCGCCAATCCCTTTGACAATCGCCTGGGCCAGCGGATGCTCCGAATTTTTCTCGGCGGCTCCGACCAGTGCCAGCAGCTCGCTTTCGTCCATGTCATAAGCAAAGACGTCCGTGAGCTCGGGCTCGCCTTTCGTTACGGTACCCGTTTTGTCCAGTACAATGGTATCCAATCGGTGCGCCGTTTCCAGATGCTCTCCGCCTTTAAACAGGATGCCCAGCTCTGCCGCGCGGCCCGAACCGGCCATGATCGAAGTAGGCGTAGCCAGTCCCAATGCGCACGGGCAGGCAATGACGAGCACCGCGATTCCCTTTTCCAATGCCGAGGCGAAATCGCCCGGCGAAACGAACCAGTACCAGATCACGAAGGTGAGGACGGCAATCCCGACTACAACCGGAACGAACACGCCGGATATGCTGTCCGCCAGGCGCTGGATCGGAGCCTTGGAGCCTTGCGCTTCCTCGACTACGCGGATGATTTGAGCCAGTGCCGTTTCTTTTCCGACCTTGGTCGCCTGAATCTGGAGAAAACCGTTTTTGTTCAGTGTCGCGCCGATCACGTTGTCTCCGACAGTCTTATCCACCGGAATGCTTTCACCAGTCAGCATCGATTCATCGACAGCCGACTGTCCTTCCAAAACGACGCCATCTACCGGCACCTTTTCTCCTGGCTTTACATAGACGATGTCCCCCGGGCGCACTTCGTCTACCGGAATCGTCATTTCCTCTCCGTACCGTATGACCACTGCCGTCTTGGCCTGCAAGCCCATCAGCTTGCGAATCGCCTCCGAGGAGCGGCCCTTTGCCTTGGCTTCGAACAGCTTGCCGAGCAGGATCAAGGTAATCAATACCGCGCTGGTCTCAAAATACAGCTCAATCATGTGGGCCCCTGTGCCGATGGATTGGATCGCCATGTACAAACTGTAGAAGTAAGCGGCCGAGGTGCCGAGTGCGACCAGCACATCCATGTTGGCGCTTTTGTTGCGCAAAGCCTTGTATGCTCCAACATAAAATTGTTTACCGACAACGAACTGAACCGGTGTCGCCAAAGCCAGCTGCACCCACGGGTTCATCAGCATATCGGGCAGCCAGATGAACGAGGTAAAGGAAAAGTGGCTCACCATCGCCCACAGAAGCGGCAGGGAAAGGATCAGGGAAAAGAGAAACTTTCCGGTCTGCCGTTCGATTTCCTGGGCCCGGCGGTCCGCCGTTTCCGCCTCGGACTGCTCATCCTTGCGTACGGCCTGATACCCCAGCTTTTCCACCTGCCTGATCAGGTCGGCGACGCTCGCCTGGCTCGCGTCGTACTCGACAGAGCCTGTTTCCAAGGCGAGGTTGACATGCGCCTGGATGACGCCCGGTACCTTTTGCAGCCCTTTTTCAATCCGGGTCGCGCAGGCAGCGCAGGTCATTCCCGAGATGTTGAGCTCTACCTTGTCGGTGATCACTCCGTACCCCAAATCCTCGATTTTTTTCTGGATGTCCTGAAAGCTCATTTTTTCGGCGTCATAGACAACTGTCGATTTTTCCAGGGCGAGGTTGACGCTTGCGGACTCGACGCCTTCGAGCTTTTGCAGACCTTTTTCGATCCGAATGGCACACGCTGCACATGTCATGCCGGATATGGCGACTGTCGCTTCTTTTACTTTGCCGCTCATGTTGATTCCTCCGAATCAAATACCCATATGGGGTATATTTTTATTAGTATTCCCCTTACGTCTTTTCTTATCGCAACTTCAGTATACAATACCCCCATAGGGTATATCAAGCGTTTTTTTCAAAAAAATTTCCCCGCTTGTCCATTTCAGCAAAACGGGGTCTGCGAAGCCATCCGAACGCAGTTGCGCCCTGCTTTTTTTGCTTCATAAAGAGCCTGGTCGGCTCGCTCTATGGCATTTTCCGGGGATATTGCCTCGGCAGGCAGGAGCGTTGAGACGCCTACGCTCACCGTCACCACACTGCTTGCCTTTGAGCCGCTGTGCGGAATGGCCAGAGATACGATTCGCTCCCTCACATCCTCCGCTATTCCAAGGGCCCGATCTGCGTCTGTACCCGGCAGCAGCACCGCAAATTCTTCTCCACCATAACGGGCGACCATCACTCCCTGAAGCTTCAGCGCAGATACGGCTGCTGCAGCTGCTCCTGCTGCTTCCCGCAAACACCTGTCTCCCGGTTGATGCCCGTAGGTATCGTTGTACATTTTAAAATAATCGAGATCAAACATAATGAGCGAGAACGGAACCCCACTCGATTGACATGCTTCCCACTCCGCGCGAATTCGCTCGTCGAAGCAGCGCCTGTTGGCTACGCCAGTCAATCCGTCCATATTGGTCAAATCGCGCAAAAGCTGGTTGGCTGACATCAGCTGCTCCTCTGCCCGCTTCCTAAGCGTAATGTCGCGAAAATGAATCAATTGGGCCGGCTCGCCTCGATAGGAAATCCATGTACTCGCTGTCTCGACATCCACCTCGCTGCCATCCTGGCGGCGAAACCTCGTCTCGATCAGATCCGTGACAGACTCCATATGCTTATGCGCATACGTATCGCGACAGGCTTCGGCTCGCCACTCCTCTTTCGTAAAGGTATACAGCGGTTTTCCCAGCAGCTGCTCCCTTTTTTCCAGTCCCAAAAGCTTTAAAGCAGCGTCGTTGGCCAACACAACTCTGCCTTCCGACACCACAAGCACTCCGTCTGGAGAGAGCTGCACCAAGCGCCGGTAGCGCTCCTCGCTCTCCTCAAGCTCGTAAAGCAGGTGATTGGTCCGGCGAATATACGTCATGACCAAATAACTGAGGATCCCCCCCATGAGGGATATTGGCCACTGATACATCGCCACTTGCATTAACAAAGATGTATCGGGAAGATTCATGTACAGAGAAGATGTGGCCACGACAATCCCGTAGAAGTTCAAAAGGATAATCCTGCTCCAGGGCTGCATTCGGAAATACGACAGGGCGCCACACCCGATTCCGATCAGGATGGCAAAAAATGCAGCAGTCAGCGAGGCGGCACTTACACCATACAATCCCACCCGTCCGACCGCGATGATGACGGCTGAAGCCAGGGCCGCAGGCATCCCTCCGAAAAAAGCTGACAACACAATCACTATATGTCGCAAATCCGCCACCACAGAAGGAGAGACTCTGATCGCATACAGCATCAGCAAGACACCTACCATGCCAAGCAAACCGCCATACACCAGACGGATGCGGATGGGGGACTGGGGTACGACCAGCTTTCCTTTGTAAATATGACCGATGATCAAGAAGCACGAAATCAAGGTAGCCAGATTGGTACCGAAATCTTTTAACACACTCTCACGCCTTCTGCTTTCTTAGTATGCCACATGCGACCCCGTCACGGGCGATCAGCATGGCAGACGTACTCCGCTACATCATAAAGCTGCAAGGTTCACTTGTAAATGTTTTCGGACCCTCTTCCTTGAAATCGCAAGCCCGTTTTTGTCTGTTCGTCACCTTTTTGAAATGGCAAAAAGCCCTGCTCCTCCCATTCGGAACAGGGCTTCCCGCATTTGCTTTTGAGCCTTGCATATTCATTAGCCTTGCGTATTTATTTACCCTTGCTTTTTATGATAAGCGGCGGCAATCTGCGCAGCCACGGCTGCATTGTGCTTCACCAGGGCAATATTGGTTTGCAGGCTTTTGCCTTCTGTCAGTTCTTTTACTTTCGAGAGCAAGAACGGCGTTACCTTTTTGCCGGCGATTC
The DNA here is from genome assembly GCF_037964015.1 of Brevibacillus sp. FSL K6-6036. NCBI lineage: Bacteria > Bacillati > Bacillota > Bacilli > Caryophanales > Paenibacillaceae > Brevibacillus > Brevibacillus sp. FSL K6-6036. The sequence goes on along the minus strand of NZ_CP150173.1, from coordinate 445,155 downwards.
CGTTTTCTTTCGCTTCCTTCAGCGCTTGCAGAATGACTGCCTCGATCTTGCCGTGATCAAGCGCATCCTTCTCCGGTACCGGGTTGGCGATGACAAGACCGCCGTCCAGACCGAGCTTCCACTTCGTATCCATCACGGTTGCGACTTCTTCTGGAGCATCCAGACGGAAATCGACGCCAAAGCCGCTCTCTCTTGCGAAGAAGGAAGGGAACTCATCCGTGCGATAGCCGACGACAGGCACCCCTTGTGTCTCCAAGTATTCGAGGGTACGGCCGATATCGAGAATCGACTTGCATCCGGCGCATACGACTGCGAGGCCCGTTTGCGCCAGCTCGGTCAGGTCAGCAGACACGTCCCAGGTGATTTCGCCTTCGCGGTGAACACCGCCGATGCCGCCTGTGGCAAAAACGCGGATGCCTGCCAGCTGGGCTGCGATCATCGTACCGGCTACCGTCGTCGCCCCGATTTTGCCGCTGGCGAGAATGTACGGGAAATCGCGTCGGCTTACTTTTTCAACGGATTTGTTCGTCGCGAACTCTTCCAGTTCACTTTCCGACAGCCCGATCTTGATTTTTCCGTCCATAATCCCGATCGTTGCCGGTACCGCGCCGTTGTCACGGATGATCTGCTCGACTTCCTTCGCCATCTCGATATTTTGCGGATACGGCATCCCGTGGGAAATGATTGTTGTTTCCAGGGCTACAACTGGCAAGTTATTGTCCAATGCATGGCGCACTTCATCTGTAAAAGTCAGGTATTGTTTCATCCGTTATCGCTCCTCTTCGTATTGGTTTATCGTTTGTTCCAGTTCCTCCGGCTTCAGCAGCGGCGATACCGAATACTCGGTCTGCAGCGTCAAGGCCGAAGCAGCCATGCCGAGCCGGCACGCTCTGCCCAGCGGCTCACCGTTTACGACCCCGTACAAAAGACCGGAGGCAAAAGCGTCGCCCGCTCCCGTCACGTCCACTACCTCTGTCGGGTAGGGGGCCAGCTTCTCCGCCTGGTCCTCCGATTGATAATAAATGCCCTGTTCGCCGAGCGTCACCACGACACTTTTCACGCCTCGTGCCCTGATTTTCCGGCACGCTTCTTCGCAGTCCTGCATGGTTTTGATCTCCATGCCTGACAAAAGCTCGGCTTCCTCGCGATTCGGCAGGATTGCTTCGACTCCGTCCAAACGCTCGGGCAGTTTTTCCGCCTTGGCAGAAGAAACCGGATCGACGAACAGCGCGATGCCCTCATCCCGGCAGCGTCCGATCACGTATGCCAAACAGTCTGCAGGAAGGTTCGTATCGAGGTAAACGGCCCGGGCGGCTGCGATATGGGACCACCGTTCCGCAAACATTTGCGGCGTGAGCGTATCGTAAATATCCATATTCGCCAGGGAGACGACCATTTCGCCTTCCTTGTCCAAAAGCGCCGTGTACGTACCGGTTCGCTGAGTGGGCAACCGCCACACCTGGCTGATATCGACCCCGTGCTTTTTCGTTTCCTGCAAAATCCAGTCGCCTTCCTTGTCTTCCCCGACACAGCTGATCAGCGAGACATTGCAGCCAAGCCGACCGAGATTTTCCGCGATATTGCGGCCGACCCCTCCGCATGATTCAGAGATGGTTACCGGATTCGATGAGTGGAGCCGCACTTGCTGCTTGGCCCGCGCTTTCCGGTCCAGATTGGCTCCGCCGATGCAGACGATCAGCTCTTCGTCGCGAAGAATATAGGCCCGTCCTTTGATTTCGCCGCGCTTGGTCAGCTGCGCGATATAGCCAGCCACCGCCGACCGGGAAATGCCCATCTTGTCAGCCAGCTCCTGTTGGCTGACGAACGGATTTTCACGAATGTAGCGGAGGATTTGTTTTTCTTTGTCCACGGCCCTCCTCCTTTCTGCCTTAGTAGCATTTGCAACTCGAACTGCTTCTCTTTACAAACAAAAGTTTATCACATAGACAAAAGTTTTCAAAGAGAAAATAATGGTGCCGCAAGAAAAAACGCATTCTTTGACCATCCGCGAAAAGATGGTCACAAGAATGCGCTTCTATAACGGCTATGCTGTGTTATGTTGCTTTTTTGCTAATCCATGGTTGATCGCTTTTGATCGCCTGCATTTTCCGACCTCTATGCCCGCCCTTTTTTACGATCCTACGGCATTCTGCAGCGCCGGCTCCTTCGCTTTTTCCCGATGGCGGGACAGGGCAAAAATCGTCCCGATAATGCACAAACCGCCGATCCACTCAAACATCCCGAACGACACATGCAGCCAAACAACGGTCGTAATCACGGCAGACAATGGTTCCGCGCAGGCAAGCAGGCTGGTTTCTGTCGGGCGGATATAGTTCAGACTGTCTACGTACAGATAAAAGGGAATCAAGGTCCCAAACAAGACGATGAAGACAACAGCCAGAACCGATGGAACCGACCAGATCATGTCAGTTGCTTGCCAGGGCTGTTTTGCCAGGCAAAGACCGATGCCCCCGATCAGCATCGCCCAGCCAAGGACGACTGTAGACCCCCAGCGCCCCAGAAGCGGCTTCGGGTATACGGTGTAAAAAGCAAGCGCCAGCGCCGAGGCCAGCCCCCAAATAACGGCGGCAGCGGAAATCGTCAGCTTCCCCGGATTTCCTCCCGTGATGAGCAGATACGTCCCCCCGAGAGCCAGGATCAGAGCCGTCACCTGTGCTGCTGAAGGCAACTGCCGAAGTTTGATGACGAGATACACAACCAGAAAAACGGGCCCCAAATACTGCAGCAGCGTCGCAGTCGCCGCATTGCCCGCTTCGATCGAGGCAAAATACGTATACTGGACCGCGAGCATGCCTGCGATCGAAAACAGCAGGAGCCGGGCCAAATCACCGCCGGAGAACAAAATCCGCCAAACATTCTGACGATGCGGCCCACATAATGACAGCGCGAGCAGGATCAATCCGGAGGCGAGCAACCGTGACGCTACCAGCCAATCCGTCTGAAACTGATAATGCTGCATGAGCGATTGGGCCACGGTGCCTGAGACTCCCCATAAGATCGAAGCGACAATCACCATTGTAAAGCCGCGGACGCGTAATGAAGAAATCATGGTGTTTTTTCTCCTCTCCCATCCAATATATTATGCAATATATCGCATTCTGCTGTAAAATACAAGAAGATGCTTCTTTTACCAAAACGCCTTCTAAGGAGGACTTGTCATGCCTCTTCCCCCCAATTTGCGAAAGGTCGAACGAACCTCCGCGAAAAACAAGGTATTGCAGCAGCTGCAGACCTGGATCATAGACGGTACCCTGCAGCCGGGCGAAAAAATATTGGATACGGAGCTGGCCGACGCGATAGGAGTCAGCCGGACGCCTGTACGGGAGGCGCTGCAAATCCTGGAGCTGCAGGGCTTTGTAGAGATGCAGCCCGGTGTGGAGACGCGAGTGACCAAGCTGGCTCCCGAAGACGTCCCCAACATCTACCGGCCGCTCATCGCCTTGGAAGCGCTGGCTGCGGAGCTGGTCGTGCCCAAGATCACCGATGCGGTGCTGGACGAATTGACCGAGCTGAACAGGCAGTTTTCCGAAGCGATCGAGACAAGCCAGTCATATGCCGCCATGGAGCTGGACGAGGCGTTTCACAAGCTGATCCACGAAACGGCCGGAAATACGTACATATCATCCTTTACCTCCCTCTTGCACATGCATTTGCGCCGGTTAAAATTTGTCTTCTTCCAGCATTTTTTGCCTGCCCGCACTTCAGTAGAAGAGCATCGTCTACTGATTCAGGCCCTCCGCGACAAAAATGCGGCGGCCGCTGTCGAAGCGATGACGCAAAACTGGCTCAGACCCATGCATGAGGTAGCACGCCAACTGGAAAAAGCAAACAAAGGAGACGACTGATGAATAGACCCTGGCTAAAGCTTTCCCTGATTGAGTCGAATGAAGAAAGAAAGGCATACCGCTCTCTTTTGCTTTTGGCAGATGACTGGGCCGAGGCCGTTGACCAGTACATGTACGAAGGAGAGCTGTATATCGCCCAGGATCAGCAGGACCAAGTGCTGGGCGTTTGTCTGATGCACGCTTTGTCCCCCGAGGAAGCGGAGATCAAGAACCTCGCCGTCCGGCCGGAATTCCGCGGACAGGGAGTGGGGAAGGCCATAATTGAAGAGCTTTGCAGCCGCTTCGCCTCCAAAGGCTTTTCACGGATCATAGTAGGCACCGCCAATTCCAGCATCGACAATCTGGCTTTTTACCAAAAGGCGGGCTTCCGCATGACAGAAATTCGCAAGGATTTTTTCTGTTCCTATCCCGAGCCCGTGATTGAAAACGGGATCCGGGCATGGGACATGGTCATGTTTGAACGCCCTCTGTCTGCGTCTTGCTGAAAAACTCGTGGAAGCTGTCCCGGCTTGCCGATTCCCCCGGCGAAAGGATGATTTGCTGTCCATCGGCACATACTACCGAAAAAAATGGGTGGGATGATGGTGTCGAATCAAACAGACGGACGATACAACAACGCGCAGGCAAAAGGCGAAGACAAGCAGGAAGGCGAGTTCTTCTACTTTGATCTGTCAGACGAGCACCATGAGAAGCTCTTGGAAAAGGAATTGAAGGAAGGTCACGAAAATCCTCTTGGACCTCTGGAAGAGGTAACAAAAGTGGAATATTAAAATCAACCTGGAACCGGCTCCGGCTATGAAAACAAATGGCCGGAGCTTTTTCCTGCTTTCCCTTTCTACATTTGATGCGGGATACGTTGCTGCCGTTTTGTCCGCTTCTTTGACAAGCACCACTAAGAGGTGTATAATTATCTTAAATTTGAGATATGTACTGAACTAAATCCTAAAGGGGGTGCACGCAAATGCCCGAAGAACAGCAACATCGTGACGACTCGCTTTTGCTGATGGTGGTTTTGGCCCGTGCCTATAACTGGGTAACGGCACATACCACGCGGGAAATCCGCCAGCATGGGTTGAATCCCACCGAGTTTGGCGTACTTGAGGTGCTGTACCATAAAGGTCCCCAGCCTCTCCAGCAAATTGGCGAAAAGATCCTGATCTCGAGCGGTAACATTACGTACGTCGTGGACAAACTAGAAAAGAAGCAGCTTCTGGTCCGCAAGCCATGTGCCGAAGACCGGCGGGTTATTTACGCAGAACTGACGGAAAAAGGTCAACAGTTTCTGGCTTCCATCTTTCCCTCCCATAAAATAGCCATTGAGCAAGCCGTCAGTGGCCTCAATCCGGAGGAAAAGAGAAGCGCAATCGAGCTGTTAAAAAAGTTGGGGCATTCTGCTCAAGAGCGCTTTCATAAATAAAAAAACATGGAAGTGTAAAAACTCTTGACAAGATCCTCGATACGTAATAATCTTAAAATCAAGATTTAATATTTCAAGGTTATATACTTTCCTTTTGAAAGGGGAATAAGAAAAGCATGAGTAAAGTATTATTTATCAAAGCCAACAACCGTCCCGTGGAGCAAGCAGTCAGCGTAAAGCTGTACCAAGCTTTCGTGGACTCTTATAAGGAGACCCATCCACAAGACGAGATCGTAGAACTGGATTTGTTCGCAGAAAACCTGCCATACTACGATGTAGAAAAAATCAATGCCATGTTCAAACAAGGCAAAGGAATGGAAATGACTGCTGAAGATCAAAAAGCAGCTGAGCTGGTTAACAAATATCTGAACCAGTTTATCGAAGCCGACAAAGTGATGATCGCATTCCCGCTGTGGAACTTCACTGTACCTGCTGTCCTTCACACGTATTTCGACTACCTGTGCCAAGCAGGCAAAACGTTCCGCTACACTGCAGAAGGTCCAGTTGGGCTGTTGAACAACAAAAAAGTGGCTCTGCTGAACGCACGCGGCGGCGTATACTCCGAAGGTCCTGCTGCCAATGTTGAAATGGCTGTTAAATACGTGCAAACCATTCTGGGCTTCCTGGGCGTGAAAGACATGTCCACTGTCATCGTAGAAGGCCACAATGCGTCCCCTGACAAAGCGGAAGCACTTATTCAAGAAGGCATTGAAAAGGCTGTAAAACTGGCGGAATCCTTCTAAGGCCCGCCGGCCTTTTTTTGGACTAATATCTCAAATTTAAAATACTCTAATTTAAAATTATTTTACAAGGAGTGAATGTATGATGGTAGATGTAGGTTTGTTGATCATTCGTCTTGTTGTCGGTCTTACTTTTGCAGCTCACGGTACACAAAAATTGTTTGGTTGGTTTGGCGGTCACGGATTAAAGGGTACGGGCGGATGGTTTGAATCCATCGGCATGAAGCCCGGCGTCGCCATGGCTCTGATGGCTGGTTTGAGTGAACTGATTGGCGGACTGCTGTTTGCTGCCGGAGTCGGCACCTGGGTAGGCGCTGTGCTGATCATCGGCACGATGCTTGTAGCGATTGTAAAAGTCCACGGCCCTAACGGATACTGGGCAACACAAAACGGCTACGAATACAATCTGACCCTGATTGCTGTCGCTTTGGGCGTTGCTCTGATCGGTCCTGGTGCCTATACGCTGTTCTAATCAAAAACAATCAGCATGTTATGCCTTGCCCTTATGCAAAACAACAGCTAGCATAGAAGCTACTTTCTTTGTCATATATGTCCCATAACAAGGAGGCCATTATGCACATTTCCATCTATACACCGGACCAGCAAGGAAAAGGCCATTTCGGCAATGGCGAAATCGTGGAGAGCAAACCGATTGCTTTTCCCCACGAGGAAACGGCTGTCAAGCGCGTCGGCCCCCTCTTTTACTGGGCTTGGGCCAAATCGCTGACGACGTTTGAAATACCGCTGCATCCGCACTCCGGCTTTGAAATCGTTTCGTACGTGCTAAACGGAACGGTTGGTCACCGCGATACACTAGGCAATTTGCAGCAAGTATCCACCGGCGGAGCGCAAGTAATGCAGACCGGATCAGGAGCTTATCACGCCGAAGAAATGAGTACAGGCACGGAAATGTTTCAAATCTGGTTTGAGCCTCATCTCTCCCAGGCGGTCAAGGTGCCGCCCACTTACAACCAGTACAATCATGAAGAGTTTCCGCTCGATGTGATTGACGGCGTACAGGTGAAACGGGTGATCGGTACGGATGCGCCGATTTCTCTCGTGACCGACTCTTTGATGAGAGATATCATCATCCCGGCCAATCATTCCTATCGTTGGCAGCTTCCAAAGGGGTATTCCCTGGCAGCAGTTGTCGTTTCGGGCAAAGGGGAGCTGCATTCGGCAGAAGGAGCGAGTGGCCTTCACGGCGGCGATTTTGCCGTGGTGTCCTCGGATCAGGCCGGAGAGCTCCGGTTTAGCGCCCCTTCCGGTGAATCGCTCCGCCTCGTTGCGATTCAGGTGCCGTCAGAGGTGGACTACCCGCTATACCGAAAGTAAACAACTAGGCAACCTTCCAAACCGTACGATTGAACAGGCCGCTCCGCTGACTGGAGCGGCCTGTTTGTTTGCCTTTGCATATTCCGGCCCCTCCCAAGAGACAATAAAAGGGAATGTTTGACAAAGCATCACAGTGAAAGGACGTTATACGGTGGACGATCTTGTACTGGCGCGAGCCACATTTGGCACTACGATGGCCTTTCACATCATCTTTGCCACTTTGGGCGTAGGGCTGCCCCTGATGATTTTGCTGGCCGAAATTCTCTTCCAGCGCACCCGGGACCGCGACTACGAGCTGATGGCCAAACGCTGGACAAAAGGACAGGCCATTTTGCTCGGTGTGGCCATTCCCTCCGGCACCATCGCAGGTGTACAGTTGTCCCTTTTGTGGCCCGGCTTTATGGAAGTAGTCGGGAAAGTGATCTCCCTGCCGTTTCAAATCGAAATTTTCGCCTTTTTCCTGGAGGCGCTCTTCATGTCCATCTACGTCTATGCCGCCGATCGATTGACCCCGCTGATGCGGCTCGTTTCCGTTTTTATGATCCTGCTTGGGGCTGCTGCTTCAGCGGTTCTCATCACCAATGTCCATGCTTTTGAGGGTACGCCCGCCGGTTTTCGCATTGAAAACGGAGAGGTCGTGGATGTGGACCCCTGGGCGGCATTTTTTAATCCGAGCTTTTTCGTCACTGCGGGCCATGTCGTCGTCTCCGCCTTTATGACAGGCGCTTTTGCCATCGCATCCGTCGCTGCCTGGAAAATGATCAAGTCCGATCAGGAGAGCCGGGAATACGCCTTCCACCAAAAAGCGCTGCTCCTCGGCTTGATCGTCGGCGGGTCTTTCTCGCTCCTCACCGCCTTGAACGGCCACGAATCGGCCCAACTGCTGCACCGCTATCAGCCTGAGAAGCTGGCGGCAGCCGAAGGTCTTTTCCAGACCCAGGCCTATGCCCCGCTGGCCGTCGGAGGTTTTACCGATCCGGAAACCCAGGAAGTGAAATACGGAATCGAAATTCCCTGGATGCTCAGCTTTTTGGCGGGAAACCGCTTTGACGAGGTGGTGGTCGGGCTCAATGACTTCCCTCGGGAGTACTGGCCTCCCCTCTATATCCACACCTTGTTTAACGGCATGGTGGGAATCGGCTCCCTTCTGATCGTCGTCGGATTGCTCGGCTTTGCCTGGAAAAAACTGCTGCGCCGCTCCGTGTTTCCGCGCTGGGTGCTGGGCATCTTTGTCCTTAGCGGCCCGCTGGCTTTGCTCGGCATCGAATTCGGCTGGATCTTTGCCTGTACGGGCCGCCAGCCCTGGGTCATCTACCGGGTGATGCGCACGACCGACTCTGTCACCCAGTCAGCCGGGATCGGCCCGCTGTTTTTCACCTTTCTCGCCGTTTACCTGTTTCTCGGCATCGTGACCATTCTGGTCTTTCGCAGCTATTTTGGCCGCCACCCGCTGGAGCTTCATCCAACGGACCGGCCGTCGAGAGAAACAGCCCCCTAATTTGATCCAAGGAGGCTTCTGTTCATGACGGACACGATTTTGGCGATTACGCTGGTGTGGATCTTTGTGGTGATTTACGCAGTAGCCGCATCCTTTGACTTCGGCGCCGGCTTCTGGTCGATGGTTTATGTAAACCGCATAGATACAAAGGCGACAAGCATCGCCAACCGTTACCTGTCCCCGTCATGGGAGGTTGTCAACGTATTTATCGTGCTGATCGTCGTCGGGCTGGTCACGTTTTTTCCCGGAGCCACCTACACGCTCGGCACCGTGCTGCTCATCCCCGGAAGCCTCATCCTCCTGCTGATTTTGATCCGCAGCGCCTTTATGGTTTTCTCCCATCTCGTCCGCAAATACGATAAAACGCTCGCCTTCTTTTCCGGAATCAGCGGCCTTTTCATCCCGGCTCTGCTGATCCTGGTCCTGCCGCTGACGCAGGGCGGATTTATTCAGACGATCGATGGGGTGGAAAGACTGGACTGGGGAGCGCTGCTGACGAGTCCGCATGTATACGCCTATGTAGGACTGGCTGTGAGCAGCACCCTCTTTCTCTCCTCGCTGCTGCTCGCGGACTACTCCCGCGTAGCCAACGCACAGCAAGCCTTTCGCGTCTACCGTCGCGACGCCATTCTCATCGGTCCCCTCACCTTGCTTGCCGCCGTTTTGACAGTCGTCACGATGAAAACGGAGGCGAGCTGGCTCTATGAGAGGCTGCTTGCCTATCTCCCGTGGCTGATTGCTTCCGTCGCGTGGTTTTTGGTCGGTTATATCGCTCTGTTGATCCCGCCGGAGCAAAAACGGCTTGCCTATGCGCCGCGACTTGCCGTTGTCGGCGTCATTATTCAATATCTCTTGGCAAGCTACGCCTACGGAGCCGCCCGTCTGCCCTATATCGTGTACCCTACCGTTACGATCGAATCCGGTTTTACTCACCCCAACACGTTCCGGGCTTTGTTCGTGAGCTATCTGGTCGGCTTCGCCATCCTCATCCCCGGGTTTGTTTTCTTCTGGCGGATGTTTATGAAAGATGAACAGTATATTCAGCAAAAATAACCTGCGTGGGGTCTGCTCCGTCTTTTCTGGCATAAAAAAAGCCTCCCCCCGATTAACGGGAGGAAGCTGTCTCTTTTGCAAGCATGCTGCCTTCCTGGGCATATTGCGTATGCCAGGAAAAGGCTTTTTCGAGTACATGCGGTGTATGGCCGCCGCGGGTCAGCGCTTCCTCGAAATAATCGCGGAGCTGATCCCGGTACAGCGGATGCGCACAGTTTTCAATGATCAGGCGGGCTCTCTCGCGGGGAGCCAGTCCGCGCAGATCAGCCAGCCCTTGCTCGGTCACGATGATGTCTACGTCGTGCTCGGTGTGGTCCACATGGGATACAAACGGAACGATACTGGAGATGTGTCCGTTTTTGGCAATCGACTTGGTGACAAAGATGGCGAGGCGGGCATTCCGGGCAAAATCGCCCGATCCGCCGATGCCGTTCATCATGCGTGTGCCGGATACGTTGGTCGAATTGACGTTGCCGTAGATATCCACTTCCAGAGCCGTGTTGATGGAGATCAAGCCCATGCGGCGAATCAGTTCGGGATGGTTGGTGATCTCCTGCGGCCGAAGCAGCAGCTTGTCGCGATACTGGTCCAGGTTTTCCATGACGTGCTTCATCTTTTCAGCCGTCAGCGTGATGGAGCAGCCCGAGGCAAAAGCGATCTTGCCCGCATCCAGAAGGTCGAATACAGCGTCTTGCAGCACTTCCGAAAACACCGTCAAGTCGGAAAACTCGGAATCCAAAAATCCGTTGAACACCGCGTTTGCAACCGTTCCGATCCCCGATTGAAGCGGAGCGAGATTGCGCGGCAAGCGGCCCTTTTCCACCTCTTCGCGCAAAAAGCGGATCAGGTGGCCTGCCATGACCGCCGTCTCCTCATCCGGTTCGACGATGGTAGACGGAGAATCCATTTGATTGGTGATAACGATTCCTTTTACCTTCGCCGGATCTACCGGTATGCCGATTTGGCCGATGCGCTGGTCTACCTTGGTCAGCGGGATTGGCTCGCGCTCGCCCTGTTTTCCCGGCGTATACACGTCGTGCAAGCCTTCCAAAGCGGCAGATTGCACCATGTTCAATTCAATGATGACATGCTTGGCGTACTCGACAAATATATTGGAGTTCCCGACCGACGTGGCGGGAATGATGTATCCGTCTTCGGTTACTGCAACCGCTTCCACAATGGCGTAATCAATCGGATCCAGCACGCCGGAACGAATCCATTCGGCAGTGTGGGATAAATGCTGATCGATAAACATCATTTCGCCGCTGTTGATTTTTTTGCGCATGACCGGATCTGCTTGAAACGGCAGCCGCTTGCGAACAATGCCTGCCTCGGCCATAACGGCGTCTACATCGGAACCGAGCGATGCCCCTGTATATACATTGACGGAAAACGGTTTTCCTTCCCGCTTTGCCCGTTCGGCCAGCGCGACCGGAACTACCTTGGCATCTCCCGCCCGGGTAAAGCCGCTCAAACCCAATGTCATGCCGTCTTCGATCCAGCTTGCTGCTTCTTCTGCTTGAACAATTTTATCGTGAAGGCGTTTATCGCGTAAGCGCTCCCATACCATGTATGACCACCTGCCACTTTCGATCTTGTTTTCTTTACAGTATCACACGGTCGCTGAGCGGGCACTCGATTTGGGTCGAAGCAGAAGAATTCGCGGTGAAACAGAAAATTTGGCAGTTAGTTGTTCGGCTGGTGAATGATAGATTCCGGAACTGGTTGTCATTACTCTCTGCTGTTTCATTTATTGCCTGTGGGTCGGACTTTAGTGGAGGAGATGAAAAAGCAGAAAACGCTCCAGTACGGTGGGACACTTGCTGCGGGTAACACTGTCCGGCTGCACTCCAAAAGCGGAACCGCGTCCAAAAGCAGCGGTTTCGGGGGAAGCTGTTCAGAGTTGGACGCTGAGAGCGTGTTCCGCTCTTTCCGTTCCGCCTGGGCGGTGTCCCAAAGACTTTCGCGTTTTCTGCTTTTTCATCTCTACAGCTTGTATTGTCTTTCATGCTTTCTTCAATCAGAGAAAAACAAACGTTTAAGAGATGAGTTTCAGTCCGATGGCAGCAGCTAGCACCATGGCCATGAACAGGATACGACGCCATTCTTTTGATTCACCGAAGAAAAGCATGCCAACTAAAGCGCCTCCCACAGTACCAATCCCCGTCCATATCGCGTAAGCCGTACCCATAGGAAGACTTCTCATTGAAAAAGTCAAACAAATGAAGCTAAAAATAATCCCCCCGGCAACAGCAGATAAGCCTTTGAAGTGATTATAAATAGACAGTTTTTTAATCCCCACTTCTGCAGCGATATCAGCGAGAGAGGCACCCTCAACCTGAATGTAAAAAAGCAAGCCGATGACCGGCTTGCCGTTTAAAATCCCAATATTTGTCGAAATGAACTCGCATACGACTGGCTGACAGGCACGCGGGTGCGCTGCTTGTCTTTCATCTCTAATAGAAAGGTTGAATGGAAGTGAGGGTGGATATAACCGATCGCCTCCAGATTGACCAGAAAAGAGCGGTGGCAGCGAATAAAGCTGGCGGGTGACAGCATTTGCTCCAGCTCTGACAGGCTGTAGCGGTTTGCATACGAATCCGTCGCTGTATGCAGCAATGTCTTCCCTTCCTGGGAGCGGATGTACATGATATCGGATATCGGAATGGGCAGCCAGCCATCCTCTCCTTTGCCGATCAGCACTTTCGGCTGCGGCATGAACTGCTTGGGGTAGATCGCTGTAATGCATCCTTCTACGCGGCCGCTGCGCAGCAACGGAAGGGAAACCCCGTAGTACGGGATGCCAAAAACACCGCTTTCCACATACTCCGATACTTTTTGCCTGGCCGTCAACGCTCTGTACGTCGCTGACCCTTCTCGCACCTGATCTCCCGGTTTGATTTTCAGATCAATGCTTGCGCTCGGCTGATAGTAGATATAGCGTCCGCCTTCCGAAATCGCAACAGAAACGCCGTCCGGTATTACCTCTCCGATCATTTGCAGTACTTCGGGCACCAATGTTTTCTCCATAGATCATCCCTCTGTATCCTGTTTCTCATCTCTATTAAACCACAATTTTACCCGCTGTGAGCACGAGACACGGAAATGACACAGCTGCATTCTGTTGGAAAATCAGACACAAAAAACTGGCATCGCACGAGGCAATGCCAGCAAACGATTCGATGTTTTCCCAAGCAAAGAAGCGAGCAGTTTTTCGCGTGCTAAACCATCAGGAAGATTTCCGCTTCGGCTCAGACGCATCGTGGTATTTGTATTCCTTTTCCCAGAAATCCGCATCCTTGATTCCCAGCTTTACCGGATCGAACACAGGGTCTTTTCCTTGTTTTTTCTGATCCTCGTAATCCTTCAGCACCTTCAGCGCCGGCTTCGTCAAAAGAAGTATGGCGATGACGTTCAGCCAGGCCATGCTTCCTACCCCGATATCGCCAAGCGTCCAGGCGAGACTGGCCGATTTCACGCTTCCGTAGAAAACGACGCCGAGAATCACGATCTTCAATGCGTAATCCGACCAGATTCGTTTCACCGTGCGGTTCAAGTAGGCCAGATTGGTCTCGGCCATGTAGTAGTAAGCCATAATCGTCGTAAATGCGAAGAACAACAGGGCGATCGCGACGAACGGAGCCCCAAATCCGGGCAGCACCGATTCGACAGCCTGTTGGGTGTAAACAGGTCCCGGCTCCACATCGCCCAGGTTGTTTACAATCGCGGGAGCACCTTCAGGCGTTACGTTGTACATCCCGGTAAAAAGAATCATGAAAGCGGTTGCAGTACAGACGAAAAGGGTATCGACATAAACGGAAAAAGCCTGAACAAGCCCTTGCTTCGCCGGGTGCGACACTTCCGCCGCAGCCGCTGCGTGAGGAGCCGTTCCCTGTCCGGCTTCGTTGGAGTAGATTCCGCGTTTTACCCCCCAGGCGATAGCAGAACCGATGATGCCGCCGAAGGCCGCGTCCGCTCCGAAAGCGCTTGAAAAAATCAAAGACAGAACAGCTGGCAATTGAGAAATATTCAGAATGACAATGATTAAGGCAACCAAAATATACCCGAGAGCCATGAAAGGCACTACGATCTGGGCAACGTTTGCAATCCGTTTCACACCGCCAAAAATGATGAAGGCAAGCACAGCAACGAGGAAAATGCCTGTAATTGCCGGATGAATCCCGAAAGCGTTTTCCATCCCTGCGGCAATGCTGTTCGCCTGAACGCCAGGCAAAAGCATGCCTGTAGCAAAAACCGTCACGATGGCAAACAACACTGCGTACCACTTCAGCTTGAGACCCTTTTCAATGTAGTAAGCAGGACCGCCTCGGAATTGTCCGTCTTGCTTTGTCTTGTACACTTGGCCGAGCGTCGCTTCGACAAAGCCTGATCCGGCCCCGAGGAAGGCGATCAGCCACATCCAGAAGACAGCCCCTGGACCCCCGTAAGCGATAGCGGTTGCAACACCGGCGATATTACCGGTACCGACACGTCCGGACAAGGCCATGGACAAAGCCTGGAAGGAAGAAACCCCTGCCTCTGAGCTTTTTCCATCGAACATTAATTTGACCATGTCCTTGATGTGCCTGACCTGCATGAAGCGGGTTGCAAGCGAGTAAAACAAGCCGGCTCCCAGGCAAAGATAAATCAATCCCTGGCTCCAAATAATGCCGTTTAACCAGTTAACGAACGCCTCCAAAAAATGACCCCCTCTTCCTAATCATTATATGATCTTGTTTAATTATAAAATATTGACTATATTCAAACAACTGAAAATGTTTTCACTCAACAAAAAAGAGGGAATCTTTTGTTCCGAAGAAACAAAGAACCATCTCTATTCCTGTTCCGTCTTTTTTCAGCTGCAGCCAGATTTTCGCTTGCCCGAGTTCCCCGATTTTGGCCCACAAGCACCAGCTTGGTTCTGTCACCCAAAAAAAGTCCTGACAGTAGCAACTCAAGGTTACTACTGCCAAGACTTTTCCAATTTCATTTGCGTTCCGATACATTTTTTCTAGTGCCCAGACGGCAAAGCGAGCCCGATCCGCTCAATCAGCTTTTGGCTTTCTTCATTCAGCCCTTCGAGCACAATCTCTTTGCCGGCCTGCCGATAAGCAGCCACTACCTTGGAAATGGCCGTTACCGCCGATTGATCCCACACATGCGAATGCCGGAAATCGACTACCACCCGCTCAGGGTCGGACTGGACATCGAACTGTTCGACAAAATGACTCATCGTTCCAAAAAACAGCTGTCCGGATACCGTGTATACCTTCACACCATTTTTATCGTACAGCACATTTGTCTTCAAGCGAGCCATCTTCCAGCCAAATACGAGAGCGCTAATGACCACTCCGGCGATAACGCCTTTGGACAGATCGTGCGTAGCGACCACAATCGCTACGGTGACAATCATCACGACTGCGTCGCTGAAAGGCACACGGCGCAAATTGACGAGAGACTTCCAGTCAAACGTGCTGATGGAGACCATCATCATGACGCCAACGAGCGCTCCCATAGGGATCTGCTTGACGACGTCGCCCAGCACCATGATCAAAAACAGCAGGAACAGTCCAGCCACCAGTGTAGACAGTCTTCCGCGGCCTCCCGATTTCACATTGATCACCGATTGGCCGATCATCGCGCATCCGGCCATTCCGCCAAAAAATCCGGTCACGATATTGGCGATGCCCTGGCCCTTTACTTCCCGGTTCTTGTCGCTTTTCGTCTCCGTCATCTCATCGATGATGGTCGCTGTCAAAAGCGATTCCAAAATCCCGACGAGAGCAAGTGCAAAGGAATACGGGAAGATGATCGTCAAGGTCTCCCAGCTAAACGGGACATCTGCAACATGAAATACCGGCAGGGTCCGCGTTATTTCCCCCATGTCACCTACTGTCCGCACATCCAGACCTGCCCAGATGGCCAGAACCGTCATCACGATGATCGCGATCAATGGAGCCGGCACCGCTTTTGTGACGAGAGGCAGCAAATAAATAATGGCCAATGTTCCCGCGACCATTGCGTACATGATCCAAGATTCGCCGACAAAATGCGGAAGCTGCGCCATAAATATCAGGATCGCCAGCGCATTGACGAAGCCGATCATGACAGAGTGCGGCACGAAGGTAATAAACCGGCCGATCCTGAACACGCCCATGATGAACTGGAGAACCCCTGTCAGCACAGTCGCGGCAAACAGGTACTCGATGCCATGGTCCTTGACCAGCGTCACCATCAGCAGCGCCATTGCGCCTGTCGCAGCGGAGATCATCCCTGGACGCCCACCCGTAAATGCGATCACACAGGCGATGCAAAACGACGCATACAAACCCACCATCGGATCGACTCCGGCGATGATCGAAAAGGCGATCGCTTCAGGAATCAAAGCGAGAGCTACCGTCACTCCCGCGAGCACATCACCCCGCAGGTTGCATAGCCAAGTCTTTTTCAGTTGTGAAGTAATCAATGCATGACCTCTTTTCTGCTAAATTTTCCGAGTCTCGTTCAAGCTTTTGATTTTGCCGAAAAACACATTGACTTTCTCCTCGCAAGAAAGTCGGGGCCGTTGAATACGAAAACATATTATAAAGGATATAGGCAAAGTTTGACCATGTTAAATTATGGCAGGAGCTGTTGTATTCTGCTTCTGTTCGCAGAAAATAAAGTTTTAGACTGTATCCGTTGATTTGCTCCCAAACAAAACAGCGGAAGCCACGGACCAGAAAACAAAGTCCCAGACTCCCGCAGTTTTATTAAAGCTATCGATCCCGTTGGTTGGATACTTCTTACGTCACTCCTTGGCTCTTTATAGACACATCTTTTTCCAATGTTAATTCGTGAAATGATTTCACGCGTAGCTGTAAAAATGGGGTGAACCATAATGTACAAGCCGAAGCTAACAATCCAATGCCACCCGCAAATAAAGCGAACCGTAAACCCATTGCTCCCCCGATCATCCCTCCCATTAACGAACCAAGAGGTAAAGAACCCCACGAGATAAATCGAAATGTAGCGTTCACGCGACCTTGCAGGGCATCGGGTACAATTACTTGACGTAAACTGATGGTACTAATGCTAAACATTGAGACCCCCATTCCGAAAAGAAGCTGTCCGAGCATCATAATCAACGCAATACTTAATTCTGATCCTACTGCTAATGGAGCAAGCAAACCGCCACTTGCTGCGATCGTAGCGGAACCCACAATTGTCGGACCTACTCCAAAACGATGTACAGCCCTTTGGGCAAGCAGAGAGCCAAATAGGTACCCTACTCCTAGCGTTCCATAAATGATGCCGAGAATGCTCGCACTGATTTTGAGTTCCTGCGATGCATATAGAACATAAACACTAAAAATAACATTCCAGGAAAGGTTAAAGACTGTTGAGCAGCGCACCACTCCCCACAGCAACGGTTTTGTGTAAACCGTATGCAGCCCTTCTTTCATTTCCAGCCACATGTTTTTTGGTTTTTTCGCATCTGTCACGACTTTCTCCAACTTGCGAATCCGGGCTATGTACACAGCGGATACAAAAAAGGATACCGACGTGAACAATATTGCAAAAGGAGCGGTGATTACCTGTTCCAATCCACCTGATAAACCCGGCCCAGCAATTTGTGCGGCAGATTTACTTGTCTCTAGTTTGCTATTTCCATCAACAAGCTGCTCCTTGCTCACGACGGAAGGCAAAAAGGATGTATAGGCAACATCAAAAAAGACAGTACAGATACCCACTATGAAGGCTATTAAATATAGAACTGTCATATTCAGGAATCCAATCAAGGCTGTCAGCGGCACAATGAGCAGTAATGCACCCCTGACAAAGTTAGCGGCGACAAGAATGGGGCGCCGGGGAAATCTGTCTATCCATACACCAGCGAGCAAACCGAAAATGATAAATGGCGCATACTCGGCAAAACCAAGCAACCCCATTTGCATGGGACTGGCCCCTAAATAGAGAGCTGCCACTAATGGCATTCCTAATAATGCTACCTGAGTCCCAAACTGTGATGCAGTTTGCCCAATCCAGAGCCTGCGAAAATCTGTGTTCGTTAACAATCCTTCTGCCTTGTTACTCATGCTCGTTCCCCCATTTTCGTCACAACTCATTGCCATTCAAATTTGCATTTTTAGTATAGGGGAACTTACGTTTCAAGATCTTGCGCTTTCATTATCACAAAATGTTGGATGATTCATTTTGTTATGAAGGCCTTTGTCTGCACTTTTCGTTTATAATGCCATACCATTTACTCCTCGGTTCCGCCAGTATCTTTCCGAGTCTGCAACATTATTTTCTTCGAACAGCTCCGACAATCTCCTGTACCCTGCTTGCGACTCTTATGAATAACGGCAAAAAGCCCGTCCCTTGCATAACCGGTACGGGCTGATTCAACCTGTATCATCTCACGTTATTTTCTGCCTACCTTTTTCAACACGGCTTCCCTTTCGTTTTCATGCAGCAATTGATTGGCCATCGGAATTAACATCAGATTTTCTTTGCTCAGGTGGTCCAAAACGAGCTGCCACGCCTCACGCATCAAGGCAATCAGCCGGTGGCTGCTCTGTTTGGTCTTTTGACAGCATTCCGTTTCAGATTGAAGCTGCAGAAGGGTGGCGCGAATCCGTTCGTGCTCCTTTTTCATTGCAGAGACCGGGTGAACAAGGGTAAGGTTCGCTTGTGTGATCAGAGGAAACAAAATCTCTTCCTCTTCCGTAAAGTGGTGGAGCATATTTTGCACCAGGTCGGCTGTAAGGGCCACAATCTGCTCTTCCTTCTCCGCATCCCAATTGGAACCGGAGTATAGGAGTTTTTTCAGTGTTTCTAGCTGCTGCAACAAATGGTCGTGTTCCCCGCGAAAATATCGCAGCAATGTCGCACATTCCCCCCTTTCCACAACATTCATGATAGACCCCGTTCCTCGCCTCCATAGTGAGGATCGTCACAATCTGCTCAAAAATACATGATTTTTCTTGAAATGTGACTGTAGTCACTGCATTTCCACAGCTCCATCCGATAGAATGGTTTGGACTACTCAACAAGTATCGACGTCTGCTCGTATGAAATGGGGGAGCGCGATTGGCTAAAAGCCTTACCTTTGTCCAGCAGATCTCGCCTGACTTCCTGGCGAGGCTGTATACTCTCGCCACGGAGAGAAATTTCCCGGCCGGAGCCGTTCTCTACATGGATGGCGACCCTGCTGAATACCTTTATCTCATCTCGTCCGGGCAAGTAAAGCTGACGAAGACCACGGTTGATGGAAAAGAGCTTACCCTGCAAGTATTCGGTTCAGGCGAGCTCGTCGGGTTGGCCGGCTTGTTTGAAGCAGAGCTGGTCCACACTGCCAGCGCGGCCATACTGGAAGACGGAGCGGTCCGAGTGATCCCGCGCGCTGGCCTGGAACAGATTCTGATAAAAAACGGGGAGTATTGCGTAGACTTCATGCGTTGGATGGGAATCATGAACCGGCGCATGCAATCAAAATTCCGCGACCTGTTGTTGAACGGAAAAGTCGGCGCCTTGTATTCCACGTTGATTCGCATGTGCAATACTTACGGAGAAGAGCGGTCCGAGGGCATTTATATCAATCTTTCTTTGACCAACCGTGACCTTGCTCATTTTATCGGCTTGACCAGAGAAAGCGTAAACCGGATGCTGTCAGACCTGAAGAAGCAGCAAGTGATTGATTTGCTGCCGCATGGACATATCCTGATCAAGGATCTGACCTATCTGAAGGAAACGATTTGCTGTGACGATTGCCCGCCGGAAATTTGCCAAATATAGCTGCAAGCAAAAAGCACCCTGCCGTCTCCATTGGCAGGGTGTTCGATTGCCTGGCAAGCCGCTGTCTGTCTCTTGCGACTCTCTACTGACGCACTTTTCGGCTCAGTTCTGACCTATTCTAACTCAGTTCTGACTCACTAAACTGACTCACTTCTGACTCTTTTTCCTACTCCCGCCCCCGCTCTCGCCGATAAATCATATATGCAAGCGGAAACAGCAGAAGATTGACAACTGAAAGCATAACGCTCACTTCATATCGCTCGGCGAAGTACATATTTACCGTATACTGCGTACAAATGATGCTTCCCAAAAGCACCAAAGCCAGCAGGATGATGCCTCTGACATTATGTTTCATACGGTTTCACCCCGATTGCGTAAATACTTCCCCCTTCGATCTCCAGCTCTATTTCGGGCAGCGCCCTTCTCGGCGGCCCGGCTAACGGTTCGCCGGTCATGACGTCAAATTTGCCGTGATGGCACGGGCAGAGCAGCTCGTTTTTTTCTGTACTCCAGAAAACCGGACATTTTAAATGGGTGCAGGCATTTTGATAGGCCCTCCACTCGTCCTCTCCTACCCGTACGAGCAATGCCCCTTCGTGGTCGCTTGGATAGAAGAATTCTACTGCCTCCCCAGTTTTCACAGCTCCCGCTTCGACGATCTTTTTCCGGGGGTATTTCTCGCTTCCCGGCGCCAGCAATTGTTTGGCAGCCAGCGTCCCCCAAGGCAATGTGGAGACTGCGAACAATCCGACACCGCCCAGCACCGTTTTCATAAAAGCCCTGCGGTCCAGCGAACGTTCATTCGACCGATGGATATTGTGCGTATAATTGTCGTCCCGCTCCGGCACGTTCCTTCTTTTGTCGTCACTCATCCTGTCCTTCCCCCTTTTCAAAGCAATCGTTCCGTTCGGCTCTGTTGCCTGGCAGCCGCCGCACTCAAGGACTTCAAGCAGCGCTTGTCGTCTTGTCGCCTATACCGCGAACCGCACCATGCGGCTAAAAGAGCTTCTCCCTTCCCTGCAGAATGCCTGGCAAGCTGATCCTCACGTTTGTTTCGCCCTCAAGCGGATTGAACGGCTGGCTTGCAACCCATTTGCCGTTGGACAGGAGGTGCTGCTCCTGTTTCCGTGCGAGCTCCGCTTCGTCGATCCACTGCAGGGTGTTGGTCGGGCAGACAGATGCGCACATGGGCGGAATGCCGTCCTTTGTACGGTCGTAGCAAAGATCGCATTTGTACATCAGGTTTTGCTCCTGATCAAATTTCGGGATACCGTAGGGGCAGGCGATCGTACAATTCTGGCAGCCGATGCACTTTTCGACCAGCGCCGAGAGGACAGCGCCGTTGTCGGCGATCTGGATTGCTTGCGCCGGACAGCTGCGGGCACAAGCCGGATCGACGCAATGCAGGCACATCAGCGGGATCGTTTGCCGCGTGTGAAAAGGATCGACGTCCATTACGTAGTTGCGGTTGCGATTGTCATGACCTCCGCACTGCGTGCAGGCAGCCAGACAGCTTCGACAGCCGATGCAGTTGTCCATTTCGATGTAGAGCACTTGCTTACCCATGTCGGCGCTCCTCCCTCCCCAGCTTGATGATTTGTGCGGCGCATGCCTTGAACTCCGGCATCTTGCTGTACGGATCAAGCGCTGGATTGGTCAAAAGGTTGATCGATTCATGCTTGCCCCAGTGATAAGGGACAAAGACCGTATCCGGACGGATTGCCGCAATGACTTTTACTTTGTAGGGAGCTTCTCCCCGCCGGGTTTTCAGCAAAACCTTCTCTCCGTTTTGGAGGCCGTACCGTTCAGCTGTCTCGGGGTGAATTTCCAGCAGCGGGTCCGGGTACATGGCATGCAAAAACGGAATGCGTCGCGTCTGATTTCCCGACAGGTAGTGGTACACGACACGGCCAGTCGTCAGGCGAAGCGGATATTCCTCATCCGGCTCCTCGGCGGGAGGACGGTACGGCAGGGCGCATATCTTCGCCTTTCCGTCCGGATGGTAGAACTTTTTGTCCAAAAACAGATGGGGCATCCCTTGGTCTTCCTCGGAGACACACGGCCAAAAAACCCCGTTGTTTTTCTCGATTTTTTCGTAGGTGACGCCGGAATAGTCGGCCACCCCACCCTTGGAGACACGGCGCAGCTCGTCGAAAATATCCTGCGGGTCCTTCAGATGTTCAAAATACTGTCCCCGCCCCATTCGTTTGGCGATCTCGATTTGAATCCACCAGTCCGGCTTCGATTCGGCGTACCACTCCTGGGCCTTTACGTGGCGGATGATGCGTCCCTCGAGATTGGTCGTCGTGCCGTCGTCTTCGGCCCATGTCGTCACAGGAAGCACCACATCGGCGTATTCAGCCGACTCGGACAGATAGAAGTCGCAGCAGACCATGAAGTCGAGGCTTTGCAGTGCGGCCCGGACGTGGTTCTGGTTGGGCGCGCTTACGGCCGGATTGGAGCAGAGCAGGTACAGCCCGCGAATCGTTTTGTCCAGCATCAGCCCGAACATTTCGTAGGCGGAAACTCCTTTTTGCGGCATCTCCTCCACGGGGATCCCCCAGGCGCAAGCCACTTCTTTTACGTGCTCCGGGTTGTCCATCTTGCGGTACCCGGGCAGTTGGTCCGCTTTTTGCCCGTGCTCGCGTCCGCCCTGGCCGTTTCCCTGTCCGGTAAACGTGGCCACGCCTGATTTCGGCCGGCCGATCTTTCCTGTCACCAGCGCCATGTTGGTGTAGGCCGATACGTTGTCCGTCCCCTTGGATTGCTGTTCGGCTCCTCGGCAGAACATGACGATCGCTTCCGGTGCCTTGCCGTAGATCTCGGCAGCCCGGATGATTTTCTCTGTGGCGATCCCGGTAATGCCGCTGACGTATTCCGGTGTGTAGGCTTCCAACAGCTCTTTTGTCTCCGCGAAGCCATTGGTGTGGTTGCGCACAAATTCCTCGTCTACGTAGCCGTTTTTGATCAGCAGATGAACGATTCCGTTTGCCAAGGCCAGATCGGTGCCGGGCCGCAGATCGAGGTGGATGTCCGCCCGGCGGGCAAGCGGAGTCTCGCGCGGATCGGCGACGATCAGGTAGCCGCCCCGATTCTGCACCTCCCAGATGCGAAACATGCTGGTCGGATGGCATTCCGCTGCATTGGAGCCGGCGATAAACAGGCAATCCGTCTGATGCAGGTCGGTCCACGGAACGGTAGAGCCCCGGTCAATGCCCAGACTGCGGTTGAGGCCTGCTGCTGCCGACGACATGCAAAATCGCCCGTTGTAATCGACATAGCGGGTTTGCAGTGCCACCCTGGCGAATTTCCCTGTCAAATAGCACTTTTCATTTGTCATGGAAACGCCGGAGAAGACAGACAGGGTGTCTTTGCCGTATTTCCCCTGCATGTCCCGGAACCGGTCTGTGATCAGGCTGAGCGCTTCTTCCCACGAGACCTCCTCGAAGCCATCCGGCGTTCCTTTTAAAGCCGGATTCTTCCGCACAAGCGGACGTTTGATCCGATCCGGATGGTTTACCTGCTGGTAAGCCGTCACGCCTTTGGGGCACATTTTGCCGAGGTTGACCGGAAAGTCGTAGCGCGGCTCCACTCCGACGATCGTATTTGTATTCGTATCCACCCTCAGCTTCATCCCGCACTGCATTCCGCAGTAGCAGCAATGCGTGGACACCAGCTTTTCATGAGGATGCACGACATTTTGTATCTCTTTGAAAAATTTATCCGTTTGCATGCTGGTTCGCCTCCTTGGCGTCTATCTGGTGTGTCGGAATGCCGGTAAACCGGAACATGCGGTACTTGCGTCGGCAGGGGAGGCACAGTTCGGCCAGATGGTACCCGTGCTCGGTCCGAAATGAAAGGTCGTTTTTCGCAAGCACCTCAACCACATCGGCAGACTGCTCGGCCGAAACGAAGCCTGTGCCGCATGCCTTGCACGCCTTCTGCTCCAGCGCACCGTAATGCTCCCGGTAGTTGCGGGCGAGAACGCTCATCGGACGGAACGGGATGTGCGCCAGTTTGCCAAACGGCAGGTAGATCAGCGTCACGATCACGGCAAACTGGTGAATGATCGTGAGCACCGGATGGCCAAACCCTCCGGCAAACATATTGACGCCGGTCAACGCAAGTCCGGTCACACTGACGAACAGCAGCATGTAAAGCGGCAGGAAGTCGTAAAAGAAGGTTTGCTCCGCCCGAGCCTGCATGTTCTTGAGGCGACGGTACAGAGCCATGCATACGCCGGCAATGACCATGAAGGCGGAAATATTCAGCGCATTGTAAAACAGGTAGGCGAGCAGACCGTCTGCTTTGATTTTCATTACGTCGATGCCCATCGCGACGACGTGGTAATAGCCGTTGTCTTCCATCGTGAAGTACATCCAGCCAAACACAAGCGGGAACGTGACAAGCGCTGAGAGGATGCAGCCCCACCCCACCAGGAAGTGCTGTGTCCAGCGAAACCAGCCGCGATTCCAGATGAAGCGGTACGTGAGCAGATGCTCCGCCGACGTTTTGCTCGTACCGCGGCGAAACAGCAGCTTGAGGCCCTTTTTCAAAATCAGCTTGGTGGGCGGCCGCTCCGCCCAGGCGGAGAAACGGTACAGAAACCCGCCGATAAACACCAGCGTCCCGACGATGTAGCCGTACAGGGCCAGGTCGATATGCGTAAAGAATTGAGATCCCAGATAGCTCAACACAAACAGGATACAGACGATGACAAATGCCCTTTGAGCCAATTTGGAAGCAAACGCGTGATTCACGGGAAACCCTCCTTCTCTTTCGGGAAAGCGTTCGTTCTCTTGACGGCTTCATTCTATCAACCCGGCCTTTTGCCGGTTGTGATGTTTGTCACTTGCGTCGGCCCGGGACGGCCTCTTTTGTCGAATCCTGCTCGTTTTGTCATCACTTCTTCACAAACCGGTCGGCTCGTACTTGCAAGTCCGTACATGAAAAAAGACAGGCACATACGACCGCCTGTATGCGCCTGCCTGTATGCGTCTGCCTGTATGCGTCTGCCTGTATTTGTTTGTCTGTCACCCCTTTATCTTTCTTCCATGGAAGCTGTATCGTTCTTTCGCCCAGCTTTACACACCTCTACCCTCAACTTCTGCCTCACCTGCCGCCCTTTTCACCCGGAAGCCTTTTCTGCTCTTTGCTGGGTCACATCGCTAAACATCCCGGCATAGTACTTCACCTCACCGACGTCATTGCGGATCGCGCTGATCGTGAGCCACTCCAAAAACAGGCCATTGTCTTTTCGCTTGTTCCATATCTCCCCGGCCCAATACCCCTGCTCCTCAATCGCTTTCCACATCCTGTCGTAAAACGCCCGATCTTGCTTGCCGGACTTGAGAATGCTGGGGTTCTTGCCGATGACCTCCTCTTTTTTGTACCCGGTCACTTGTTCAAATGCAGGATTCACAAAAGTGATCGTCCCTTTTTTATCCGTAACGACGATCGCCTCGACCGTGTTTTCCACGATGCTGAGCGCGAGCGTAAGCCGATCCTGGTAGTACATCCACATCACGATGATGAAGCAGCAGAGCGCCACCTGGGAAAGCGCCATGAAGCCGATCGCGTAATGTCCGGTCAGATTGAACAGCAGGGTCAGCATCAGCGGCGGGAAAAAACCGCCCAAACCGCCCATGGCAGAGACAATTCCGTTTACAATTCCCGCTTGCTTGGAAAAATACATCGGCACCAGTTTAAAGACGGCTCCGTTTCCGATACCCGCGCAGGCTGCAATCACCAGACAGCCTACTGTATACAGCTGGATCGACAGCGAGAAGGACAGCAGGATGCCCGCTGCGGTCATTCCGGTAAAGACGACCATCAGCACCTTGAACGAATCCCAGCGGTCACCGAGCCACCCGCCTATCGGGCGGGCCAGCGTAGCGAGCACGATAAATCCTGCTGTGCGCAGCCCCGCATCCACTTTGTCCAGTTCAAAATGGGCGACCAAAAAGTTAGGCAAATAGACGGTAAAGGCTACAAACGAGCCGAACGTAACGAAGTAGAAGAGACTTAAAAACCAGAGTCTTTCGTTTTTGTAGACGCTTTTGATCTGCTCCTTCAAGGAAACGGTTACCCGCGGTTCCGCTTTATCGCCGAGCAAGAGATTCAGCGCCGCAAATCCGGCTAGCAGCACCATGTACAGTTGAACCGTTGCCGACCATCCCCAATAGCTTGCGATGACAGGCGCCCCGAAAGAGCTGATCGCTGTCCCGATATTGCCCATTCCGTATATCCCGTTGACGGAGCCCAGCTTTTCCTTTGGATAATACTTGGGAAGCGACGTCACCCCGACGGAAAAGACTGCTCCCGAGATGCCCAGAAACAGTCCTCCGATCATCAGGTCGGCTGCACTCGTAGCCTCGCTGATGTAATACACGGGGACCAACAGGATCAAAAAACTGATGGCAAACAGCAGCCTCGCCCCGTAACGGTTCGCCAGATAGCCGACCGGTATCCGCAAAAGGGAACCGAGCAAAACCGGAATGGCCGTAATCCAGGCGATTTGCCCCTGTTCGAGCGACAAGCTTTCTTTCATAAATGGCATCAATGATGATAGGATCACCCAGACCATAAACCCGACGACCAGACTGGCGGTCTGCAGCGGCAATTGTATTTTCTTTACCATGAGCACTCATCCTCCTTGAGGAAGTTACACCCTCATGGTAATTGAATTTGGAGCAGGAGATTGTGATAAATCTCACAGGTGCCCTCTCTTCGTTTATGAAGACAACAAAAAGGGGTGGCATAGGCCACCCCGTATATCAATGTGGGAGGGAAGTAGTTTGAAAGCACTCAGACGCGACTTGAACGTTATGTCGTACTAGATGTACAGCTTAGTTGCCGGAACCCGTTGAAGCAGCTGGGTCGGTTGTACCACCTTCAGTTTTGCTTGCATCAGCATCTCCGGACTGAGAATCAGCCGAACCTGTCGATGCATCGGAAGAACCTTTCGACGCATCCGTTGAATCGGTTGTGGAATCCGATCCAGTCGACGCATCAGAAGACCCCGGTGTGGAATCCGAAGCTCCCGTCGACGCGTCAGGAGTCGATTGATCTTGGGAAACAGAACTATCTGTAGACTGATCAGTTTCGGTTGTGGAGGAAGAGCCAGGGGTCGTTGCGCTTCCGTCTTGTTGTGTCGCTGGTTCCGGGTTGCTGGTCGGGCTGGAGCAAGCCACCAAGCTGCCGGACAGAAGAAGTGCGACTGCCGCTAAGGATATCCATCGTTTGTTCATGATTGAACTCCCCTTTCCTGTCTTTACTTTGTGACTTCTTTCGGCCACATGTATATCGTAGCTGGGAAAGATGATCATCCTGTGAGGAGAGTGGGAAAAAACCATGAACAAAATATGAAAAAACGATGACCTTCTCAAACTGTCAGACTGTCAGGAAACCGACCGTTCGCAGTTCAGTGCCGGCAGCCGGACGATAAACACGCTTCCCTTCCCCGGCTCGCTCTCCAGTGTTACCTGTCCGTCGTGCAGCTCAACCAATTCTTTGACGATCGCAAGTCCAAGCCCTGTCCCCTTGTTCTTTTTGGAACGGCCGCGGTCAACCTTGAAAAAGCGCTCCCAGATCCGCTCCTGATCGTCCGGCGAGATGCCGATCCCCGTATCGCTGACGGAGATTTCCACCCACTGTCCATTGCTTCGGGCCGAGAGGCGAATCGTCCCCTCATCGGTGAACTTGATCGCATTTTTCACGAGGTTTTTCAAAATTTGTGCGACCCTGTCTTTATCGGCGTACACCTTGGGAAGGCCCTTCGGCTGCTCTACGATGATCTCAATGCCCTTTTCCTCGGCTTCCGGGCTGAAGGAAAACGCCACCTTGTTCATCAGCGTTTCCACATCAACAGGGAATTTCGCCAGCGTTACTTCATTGTTCTCCAGTTTCATCAAGTCCATCAGATCATCGACCAGCCGACTGATGTGCAAGGTCTCCGAATACATGACCGCGTAGTATTTCTGACGGGCTTCCTCTTCCTCGACCAGCCCGTCCTGCAGCGCCTCCAAAAAGCCTTGCATCGCCGTCAGCGGCGTCCGCAATTCATGCGAGACATTCGCAAGAAAATCGTTCCGAACTTGCTCCAGGTGCTGCCGCTCCTGTTCTACACGCTCCAATTT
Organism: Brevibacillus sp. FSL K6-6036; assembly: GCF_037964015.1. Classification (NCBI taxonomy): domain Bacteria; kingdom Bacillati; phylum Bacillota; class Bacilli; order Caryophanales; family Paenibacillaceae; genus Brevibacillus; species Brevibacillus sp. FSL K6-6036. The sequence continues at coordinate 417,328 of NZ_CP150173.1, read as the reverse complement.
GCCGGCGAGCGTATTGATCGTCTGGGCCAGGTCGCCAATCTCGTCGGCAGTGTCTACCTGTACACGTTCGGAGTAGTTCCCCCGTCCGATCTCCGCTGTCGTCCGTTCGATATTTCTGAGCGGCCTGGAAATGGACCAGGACAAATACGAAACCATCGCCGTAGACAAGAGCACGCCAAACAAGGTCGCCCAGAGAATCGTTTCCCTCATCTGGGCAAAGGTCCGCTCCACTCCCTCAATCGGCGCATGCAGAATGATCCCCCCGTACACCTTTTCCCCTTTGCCCCAAGGGATAGATACGGATAGCATCGGATCTTCCAAGCCTTCCATCTTTAACTCCGTAACCGCATTCTTTCCTTTTAATACGGAATCGGCAATGGAGTGGGCAACCGCTTTTCCCGTAAATACCTCATCCTTCATAGAAGTCGCCACAATCTTGCCTTTTTGGTCAAACAGCCAGATGCGCATGTTAAAGGACTCATCGAGCGAGGCCAATTTTCCAAGCAGTGCCGGGTTGATTACATTGCTGTCTTGGATGGCGGCATTCACTCGCTTCGCCTGACGAAGCATCTCTTCTTTTTGGGCACCGTAAATGTACTCCTTTGCGAGAAAGGAGATCAGGATGCCGGAAAAGCCCAAGCCGATGAGGACCGTAGCCAAAAAGCTGAACAGCAGACGGCGGAAGATGCTTTTTGACATCCCCATCATGCTTCATCCACTCCGAATTTGTAGCCGATCCCCCACACGGTGTGTATGCATTCATAAGGAAGCACCTGGAGCCTTTGCCTGATTTTTTTGACGTGCACATCAATCGTACGGGCATCTCCGAAATAGTCAAAACCCCATATCTGTTCCAATAATTGCTCACGTGAAAACACGGTGCCCGGTGACTTCGCCATGTGCACCAGCAGGTCAAACTCCTTTGGACGAAAACTGATTTTCTCGTCTGCAGCCAGCACTTCCCGTTTTTCAATATCAATCATGAGCCGATCAAAGGTAAGTACCTTCGCCGTATCCTCTTCCTGCTTTTCTCTCGGCTGCGTCCGTCTCAAGATCGCCCGGATCCGGGCCACAAGCTCCCGGGGACTGAACGGTTTGGTTACATAATCATCGGCGCCCAGCTCGAGGCCAAGCACCCGGTCGAATTCTTCATCTTTGGCCGTCAGCATGATAATCGGAGTATCCCATTTCTTGCGGATTTCTCTGCACGCTTCAAAGCCATCCATATGGGGCATCATCACATCGAGAACGATGAGATCGGGAATCTCCTTTTCCACAAGCTCCAAGGCTTGCTTCCCGTCGTTTGCCACGACTAAATCAATTTGTTGTTTGGAAAAGAACAGACGGATAATTTCGCACACATTTGGATCGTCGTCCGCGACTAACACTTTCGTATTTATCATGGTCAACAACCTCCCTTCTGTGGACAGTGCCTGCCATCCGTAAGCAGAAAAGCATAAATTTTTATCATGGTAACATATAATAGCTTGCTTGTGGACCTGCATAAGTCATGCCGCCATAGTATGATTCCCCAGTACAGGATGGGGCTGGATTTTCTGGTACAATCCGATGCATTCCATTGCTTTCCGATACATTCCGTTGCTTTCCGAGGCTTTTTTAAATACCGGCATCGGGTGATCCTTGCAAAAACAAAAGCGCTTTTTCTGATAGGCAGGCAAAAGTCCTTCATAGCTTTTATCCATCGAAAAAGGATGTGCCGATTCCGCAGCACATCCCGTACACCTTATTATTTCATGATGGTCAACAATTTGCAAACCCCATACTCAGCCTTCTCCCTGTCCCCCTCGGGAATTCGCTTTAACAGGTCGAGCGCGGCGTAAGGCACTTTTAACGCATGCGGATCTTCGTATGTCTTCTCCCAATATTCCGGTGCAAGAACAGATGAAAACTCCGGTTCATGCACTTGGTCCCTTCGTACCTCCTCAGGCATTTGGCGATTGAGGTACATTTGTATGCGGTGGTTAATCATGCCTGCATCGACCAAGTCCTTATAACCGAAGCGTTCCAGGTCGGTAAGTGCTTGCGCAAACGTAATGCTGTGCTCGGTTTCTCCGGCGAAATGGTACATGACGCCATCGATCTTTCTTCCTGCTGATACTGTATGAAGCTCTTCAAATGCACGCTGCGCCATATCGACAGTGTCTCGATAGGGGGGAACAAATGGCCGGACATCCGGTTCGGTTACTTCAAAGTAGTTATCGATGCCCCAATATCGGTTCTGTCTGTCCTGCGTAGTCAATTCCAATACATGGACCAGGCCGTCCACGATCTCGGCTGTAATGAGTTCCGGCCGTTGCCGTAACGCTT
>NZ_CP150173.1:315000-407500 GCF_037964015.1 Brevibacillus sp. FSL K6-6036 | reverse complement strand
GGAATCGGTCTGGGAGTAATAGATCGTCTCCACCAGCTCACAGTAATGGACGATATTGAGCGGTCTCAGCTCGATAGCCTGCTTGAAGCTTTCCACAGCCCGGCTGTAATCCCCGCTATATCTGCACACACATCCGTAAAGGTGAAACACCCTCGGGTGGGAAGGCCACAATCCCAGCATGTATTGGGCGGTTTCTTTGGCCTCATCCATTCTGTCGAGATTCAAATAAGAGTAGCCCATTTGCAGCAGTGCATAAAAATGGTCAGGTTCCACCGCGAGCAGCTCCTTGGCCTCCGCGATCACCGTCTCATAATTGTCATTGTCAAAATGGTACTCGATGCTGTCTACCAGTCTTTCCACTAGCTCTTCGGAATCGTTTTGTATCCTTTCTTCCATCTCTCTCAACTCCTGGGTGAAAATTAAATCTGTCTGCCAAACTTGCGCAAATACGCCTCTATATCGTTGTAAAGCCCGCTGTGGTTGGAATATTTGACATAGTTCTTCGCCGTGCGCAGCCAGTCCAGGGTGGTCGGCTTCACCTCGCTCAAAACCGTCTCCAAATCCTTCATCATGATCGGGCGCTCCACGCCGGTCTCCAAGATTTCCTCCAGAACAAGCTCCGCTGCCCGCTCACACACATTTTCAATGTCAGCCCCGGAAAAGAACTCCGTGTGCTTGGCCAGCCAATGGGGATCGATTCCTTTGGCAAATCGTCCGTGCAGCTTCAGCGTGAACATTTGCTCACGCGCTTCCAAATCTGGCGGCGCAACAAAAATCAACCGGTCAAACCGCCCCGGCCGCTTCAGTGCATTGTCTACATCCCAAGGGAGATTGGTAGCTCCAATGATCAAAACCTGATCGGTGCTGGTATCAATGCCTTCCATTTCCGACAAAAAGGTATCGATCACGCCCCGCATGTAATTGGATGAAGATTTTGAACGATTGTAGCCGATCGTATCGATCTCATCAAAAAACATAATGCTCGGTTTATGGTGACGCGCCTTGTCAAACATGGCTTTCAGATTCTGCTCGCTCACTCCGATATACGGGTCCAGAATATCGGTGATGTGCACCGGGACGAAGGTGGCTTTGCATTCTCCTGCAGTCGCTCTCGCCACGAACGTTTTCCCGCAACCGGGAGGGCCGTACAGCAATACGCCGCCGCCCACTTTTTTGCGGAACTTGGAGAACAGGCCTTGATTGAAAAACGGGCTTATTATCCGCAAGCGAATCGTTTTCTTCAATTCATGCAGGCCTGCCACATCCTCAAACGTGACCTTGTTTAACGTTGGCAGTTCCTCTTTTTTCTCCCGTTGGCCGCCATCGATAATTTTTAGGCCCGGATGGTTCTTTACTTTGTAGGAGTGGTTTTGTCTGCCCGCTCCAGTTCCCTGGCTGCCAGCATAACGGTCATCCTCGTAATCGCTGTTGTCGTCATCGGCTTCATCGTATTTCTCATCGTCTTCCCCGAAATCATTTTGCAGCGAATGGTTGCGGCCATCTCTTTTATGATCTGTTTCTTGGGGGGGAGCCTCGTTTTTCTCTCCGATGTTTTCTGTTTCCATCCCTTTGGCCAGAGGCGCGACATTGCTCATCCCTGTAGCCGAGGCGGCGGAGGAGTTCTTCTGGACAGCCGGGGCAGCAGCACTGCCCGTTGCCTGTTGCTGCAGCTGTTGTGTGGCCAGTGACAGCTCCCGAATAAAGTCATTGCGCAATTCCTCATTCTCGCAATATGTGAGTCCTGCAGAATATGAACTGATCGCTTCCAGCCACAAACCGTTTTCGGCCAGTTCCTTTCCTAACCAGAAGTGCGTTTGGGCGTCTTCGGGATGCTTTGCCGCCATTTGACGCAGCCATTGTATTTTTTCCAAAGCGTGTTCACCGCCATTCATCCATGGTCTTCTATCTTGACGCGTGCATCCAGTTTCGGATATTCGTTTGCAACCTCTCATCATTCTACATCAAATGTAAAAAACTTCAAGAAACATGGTGGATTGTGACGATTTCTGCGGGTTGTCCTTTTCTTTATTTTATGTGGGTATTCGGGCAAAAGAAGCAGCGAAAACGGGACTTTCTTACCATTCCCTGTTCTGTTTTGATGTCTTGGCTATTACAAACACCCGATACAAATACTTCCATTATTGATAAACAATATAAAAAGGCCGTCACGCTCTCGTGCGAAACGGCCTTTCCATCCTTAATAGGGATCAGCCTGATGCCCTTTTCTTTCGGCTTCCTTCACTGCTGCTCCAGCGTTTTCTGTGCCGATCGGACCGCCCGTCCCCAATTTTCCCGAATCCTTGCTGCCGGCCTGCTCCAGACCCTCCCGGACGCGACGACCGTAATCGGGATCGCATTTTGTTAGCATCTCGATCATCTTGTCCTGAATTTCCTTCCTGCAGACGCGCAAGGCGTTTACCAGATTTTCGATCAGATCGTCCCGCTCCCAGTCCTCGAACATCCGGTAACGCTCCCCGGCCTGTTTGAAGTCATTGGTCCGGTCAATTTTTTGCCGCACCACATTTCCCGCTACGTACGGCTCGTGGTCCTTTTCTTCCTGCACGACCTCACGCAGTCCCCCAATCGTGGACGGCTCGTAGTTGATATGCGGATTGGTCCTGTCCACATGGTAGAGCATTTGACCGCCTTCCTGATTGGTGGCTACGCGTTTTTTCGGAGCGTTGATCGGAAGCTGCAAATAATTGGCGCCTACCCGATAACGCTGTGTGTCAGAGTAGGAAAACGTCCGCCCCTGCAGCAGCTTGTCATCGGAAAAATCCAGTCCGTCGACCAGTACGCCCGTCCCGAAGGATGCTTGCTCTACCTCCGCAAAGTAGTTTTCCGGATTTTTGTTCAACACCATTTTGCCTACAGGGAGAAACGGAAATTGTTCCTCCGGCCAAAGCTTGGTCGGGTCCAATGGATCAAAATCAAGCTCCGGATGCTCGTCATCGCTCATGATCTGGACACAGAGCTCCCACTCCGGGTACTCGCCTCGCTCGATTGCTTCGTACAAGTCCTGAGTAGCGTGGTTGAAATTTTGTGCCTGAATTTTTTGGGCTTCCTTTTGCGTGAGGTTCTTGATGCCTTGGGAAAGCGGCTGCCAATGGTACTTCACCAGAACGGCTTCGCCCTCTTTGTTGACCCACTTGTACGTATTGACGCCCGAGCCCTGCATCTGGCGATAATTGGCCGGGATGCCCCACGGAGAGAAAAGAAACGTAATCATATGCATGGCTTCCGGGGTGTTGGAGATGAAGTCAAAGATGCGCTCCTGGTCCTGAATATTGGTCACCGGGTCCGGTTTGAACGCGTGAATCAGGTCCGGAAACTTCATCGCATCCCGAATGAAAAACACTTTCAGGTTGTTGCCTACCAGATCCCAGTTGCCGTCTTCCGTATAGAATTTGACGGCAAAGCCGCGCGGATCGCGCAATGTCTCCGGCGAGTGGATGCCGTGGGTGACCGTGGAAAACCGGACAAACACGGGTGTGCGCTTGCCCGCTTCCTGAAACAGCTTGGCCCTGGTGTACTTGGCTATAGGCTCGTCTCCCACTTTGCCGTACGCTTCAAAATAGCCATGGGCACCTGTCCCGCGCGCATGAACGACCCTCTCCGGAATGCGTTCCCTGTCAAAATGGGTGATTTTTTCCAGAAAATCGTAGTTCTCCAGTGTCGTGGGGCCTCTTCTGCCCACCGTCCTCATGTTCTGATTGTCCGTAATGGGGTGTCCTTGCCGGTTGGTGAGAGAATCTTCGCCCTCCCCCGCAGTCATTCTTTTGTCGTATACGCCGCCGGCACCCATTACCGAGGTCCCGTTCTCTCCTTCCGCTGACGCTCCTCGTTCCTGATGAACATCACTCATTGCATTCCCCCGCTTTCAGTCAAATAGCTTGCTTGCACGTTTTTTGGTTGCACATATGTAATATCTTCCTGCGGGGGTAGCTTTATGCAAAAATTGTCTGCGAAACCATTAGAGAGGGAATTTCATGCCACATACGAATGTGTAACACTCTGGAGATGTTGGTCGGCAAAACCGCTACAGGGCACAGCCTAAAGTGAGCCTGAAAACTGGCTTCTTCTGCTGCGCCCTGTATGTAGCGACTTTCATTTGGCTTCCAAGTCAGCAAAGGATTGACTCCAATCCTTCCTACGCCCGCTTTCTGCGCAATTGATAGTACGTGACTGCCAATGCCAGCGCCAGGACAATTCCTTTAATGATGTCATACGCATAATAAGGAAGATTCAGCATCGTCATGCCGTTCAGCAGGACACCGATCAGGATGGCCCCGACGAAGGTGCCGAATACATTGGGCTTGCCTGCGCCAAATACAGAGAAACCGACAAACGCCGCGGCCACCGCATCCATCAGCATGGAGCCTCCGCTGCTCACCTGACCGGTTCCGATTCGCGCAGCCAAGAGCATCCCTCCGAGTCCGGCAAACAGGGCAGAGAGCACGTAAGCAAGCGTCCGGTACCGGTTCACGGGTATTCCGGAGAGCCGTGCCGCTTCCACATTCCCTCCGGTCATATAAAGCATGCGCCCTTGTCTCGTATAGGTCAAATAAATATGCGTGACCGCCACCAGCAAAAAGGTAAGCAGCACAGGCACCGGTACGGAGAGAATCTCGCCTTGCCCCAGCCAGAGAAACCATTCCTGAAATTTGCCCGGAGCAGTCGTCCCGTCCTCCATCGGCATATTGGCGTAGATCGAGTAGCCCTTTGAATAGGTCATATGGACGCCGTTTACGATGTACAGCATCGCCAAGGTCGCCAACAGGTCGGGAATCCGAATCTTCACGACCAACAGCGCGTTGATCAAGCCCACCAGAACGGCCAGAACGATCGGAACCGTCAATGTCGCGACCGCTCCTTGTTCGTACCAGACCATCATCGATGCGGAGACAACGGTAGTCAAGGAGACGGTCGAACCGACAGACAGGTCGAATCCGCCGACAATCAAGGAAAACGTAACACCGACGGCCACAAATGTGACGATGGAGATGGAGCGCAAAATATCCGTGATGTTGGCATAGGTAAAGAAATAAGGATTGGTCAGGCTAAAAAGCAGGATGACGATGGCGATCACGGCAACCGTTCCGTATTTGTAGACAAAATCAAACAAGCTGTATTTTTTTGCTTCCATCTTATTCACCCCCGCTTGCGTAATACATGATTGACTCCTGGGTCGCTTCTTCCCGGCTCAGCTCTTTTACGATTTGTCCCTCGAACATGACGAGGATCCGGTCCGCAATCCCCAGCACCTCGGGAAACTCGCAGGAAAAATACAGGATGCCTTTTTTCTCCGCGGCGAGCGAGCCGATCAGGCGGTAAATGTCGCTTTTCGCCCCGATGTCCACACCCTTCGTCGGCTCGTCGAACATAAAGATGCGCGCATCCGTATCCAGCCATTTTCCGATAGCGACCTTCTGCTGGTTTCCCCCGCTCAAGTGGCCGACAGGCTGACGAATGCCCGCTGTCTTTACCCCCAGTTTTCGGACGATCTTCTCGGCTTGCTCCGACTCCAGTCTTTGCTTCACAAAGCCCCTTGGCGACCATTTGGCCAGGGTAGCCACCGACAGATTGCGGGCGACCGACTCCTCTACGAATATCCCTTCCTTGCGGCGCTCCTCCGGCACGAGGACGATCCCCGCCTGGACTGCCTCTTTCGGCGTGCGAAGCCGCAAAGCCCTGCCGTTTACAATCAGCTTGCCATCCTCCCACTCATCCGCGCCGAACAGCAGACGTGCCAGCTCCGTCTTCCCTGCTCCAACCAGGCCGACGACACCGACGATTTCTCCCTCGCGCACATGCAGGTCCGCTCGGCGAACCTTGCCTCCTCTGGCGTTTTTCACTTCCAGGATGGTCTCGCCGATCGGCACCTGGGTCTTCGGGAACTCCTCGGAGAATGTCTTGCCCAGCATCGCGGCGATGACCTCGTCCATCGTTGTGTCCGCCGTCTCTTTGGTAGAGATCCGTTGTCCATCGCGCATGACGGTGATCCGGTCGCAGATTTGAAAAATTTCCGGCAGCCGGTGGGAGATGTAGATAATGCCCAACCCCGCTTGCTTGCACTGCTCGATGATCTGAAACAGCCGCTCTGTTTCCGTGTTGCTGAGCGGAGCTGTCGGTTCGTCAAAAATAATGAATCGGGCCTGCTGTACCGTCGCCCGGGCGATCAGGATCAGCTGCTTTTCGGACAGCGTACAGGCTTCCACCTGCTTTTTCACAGGAATGGAAAAGCCAAACCTTGCGAGAATCGCTTCCGCCTCTTCATACAAGCGGCGCCAGCTGATCAAGCCCTTTGCTTGGATTTGGCGATCGAGCAATATGTTTTCCGCTACACTGAGGTACGGGATCAGCGCCGTATCCACTTCCTGATAGACGCATTGAATCCCGAGCGCTTTGGCATCCTGCGGCGACTGGATCGCGGCCTCCCTGCCATCAATCACAATGGAGCCTCCGTCCGCCACATAGGCTCCCGTCAAAATCTTCATCAGCGTGCTCTTCCCCGCTCCGTTGGCTCCGAGCAGAGCGTGAACTTCTCCCGCTTTCACTTCGAAATCGACGGAACGGAGCGCGGGTACGCCAGAGAACTGCTTCATGATGCCGTTCATCTGCAAAGTCGTCATTTTCTGTCCCCCCTTATTAAGGAAGAATCCCGTTGATGGATGATCAACGGGATTACGCTACACCATCTATGCAGGATTACTTGCCCCATTCTTTCACGTACTGGGAGAGATCTCCCATCGTGATTTTCTTGTCCGTCGGCAAATCGTCTCGCTTGACCAGCACAGGATTCAGTTTGACGCTGTCCGGCACCTGCTCGCCGTTGATTTTTTTGAAGACGGTTTGGGCTTGAATCCGTCCGATGTTGCCCGGGTCTACCGCTGCAGTCGCTACCCACGAGGTAGAGGGATCCTGCATGAGCTGCAGGTCTTCGTCGCTCAAATCGATCGAGTATACTTTGATCTCGGTACGGCCGGCTTGCTGAATGGCGCGGGTCGCTCCTTTGGCGAACTCATCCCAGGAAGCCCAGACCGCTGTAATATCTCCTTTGTTTGGATACTTCTTCAGAATGGCTTCCATCTGCGATTGCGTATCCAGCGCGGTGTTGTTGGTGGCGCTGCCGAAAGCGGCAACCTCCTTGATATCCGGATATTTCTTCAAAAAGGCTTCGTACGTGATCTGGCGTTTTTCCATCGGTGCAAAGCCAGCCACCCAAATTTTCACGATGTTTCCTTTGCCGCCGGTATCTTCAGCCAGCTTCTCCAGGCTAAGCTCAGCCAGCTTCTGGTCATCCTGCTCTACTACAGGAACCCCGGGAAGCTTGATGTCTGTATCAAACAGCACGAGCGGGATGTTTTGCTTCACAGCCTTTTCTGCTCCTTGCTGCAGTGCTTCTGCAGTGCCGTGGTCAATCAGAATGCCGTCGAAACGCTGGTTGACCGCCGCATCCAGGTTGGAAGCCATTTTGGACAGATCGGTATCTGCGTTGAAAACAGTCAGCTCTCCGCCGTTCTTTTCTACTTCGGCTTTGACGCCGGCAATGTACTGAGCCGAGAATGTGCCTACGTTTTGCCGCATCACGAGCGCGATCCGTTTTGCTTTCTCGCCGGAGCCGCCACCCGCTCCGCCGTTTCCGGAAGACGCGCTGTTGCCCCCGCCGCAAGCTGTCAGCAAAAGAGACACAGAAAGGATAAGCGATCCAATCAAACTAAACTTCTTTTTCATATCGGAAAACCCCCTTTTTAAAGTAACACGGTACGCTGTTCTGCGGTTTTGAACCGGAATCGACATCCATTTGCTCCATCAAAAAAGCCTCTTTCCAGATGAAAGAGGCTTAAATCAGCGGATTTTCGCCTCTCATCTGTCAGGTATCGCTACCTGTAGGAGTTAGCACCTTGGCTCAAAAGAAACGTGTTCCTTTGCGCTAGGTTGCCGGGCTTCATTGGGCCAGTCCCTCAGCCTTCTCTGGATAAGAGTTCATATTCTCATATCAAAACCTTTTGTATATACAGAATATAATGGCTGCTTTCAAACCTGTCAACTAGGATTTTTTCCCCTTCCCTGTCCCTATCTTTTCAAATGCCTGGGCGACAAACCAACTGTGCTCCTCCCGCATCTTTTGTTCCGTAGACGCATCGAGTCCCCAGTCGGATATTTTGGAAGCCGGGCGCAAAGCTGCGAACAGATCCCAGTAAGACAGGTCTGTAAAATCGAACTTCGTCAAGGATTGATAGCGACCGGTAAAACGAAGCATCGCCTCGATGCCGAATGCCCACAGAATCTCCAGTCTGGCGTTGGCAACATCCGCGAGCGGATCTCCGAGCTGCGCGTCCTCCCAGTCGATCACTGCAGCAAGCTGTCCGTCCCTCCACATTACATTTCCTGGCCAAAAATCTCCATGCAGCAGTACGCATGGATTCCGCGAAGGAAATGGCCAAACTGCCTCCAGAACATCCCGAATGCGTCCCTCACCCAGCGATTCATCTGTGATTGCCGGCCGTTTTTCGATTTTCTCGGTACATGCCTTCTCCAGTTTGGGCAAAAAGGACAAATCCAGCTTCGAGACGTCCACACTATGAATCCTGGAAAGCTGCGCAGCTAGCTGGAAAACGTGGTCGGTCACATCGGCAGGAGTGAACTCAGTCTTTCCCTCGATGTATTCAATCACGACGTACGGCGTGGAAAAAATCTCGCCTGATTGATCCAGGAAAAATGGCACTGGCGCGGCCACCCCCACAGACTTCAGGAGTTCCATCAGCTTGAATTCATCTGCTGCCACATGGGGATTCTGTGAAATGTCTGCCGCACCGTGCCGGCGCACAACCATTTTTTTCCTTTTGCCGTCAAGCTGCTCGATTTCAAGCGCCGTCACCTGCGCTGAGACACCGCCTTTCAACTCCCAGGAGCGAACCAGCTTGCTTTGGGGTTCAAGCCTTTGAACCAATCTTTGAAAGCAGTCCCTTTCCGTTGATTCTGTCATTTGCACCTCTCCTTTGCCTTTTCCGGAATATTCGCTATCCCCGTGATCAAATCATCCCGGTTTCCCGCAGAAGATGAAAAATGAAAAGCGGACAGCTCTCGAATGGGCCGTCCGCTTCTTTTGCTCGCTTTACGGGTCAATCGCTGTTTATCGCTTTAGTTGGATGTGCAGCCATTGCATTTTTCACCTGGACTGCAACTGCTAAAGCCAGCGCCTGACCAATCCCCCTACAAATTCCCAACTACTTCTGCTGGTAATTTACTCTTACGATCTTCCAGCCATACGGGCTTGATTCTTCCTGTTCCAAAGAGTATTCCACCTGATAATTTCCTGTCAGCGTATGCTGATAGCTTCCTGTCACCCACAATCGCTTCGGATTGCTGTCATCTTTCCTGACCACCAGGCTGCCGCTGTAATCATGCAGAGGGAGCGGAGCGATCTCTTCCAGTGACTCTTGGGCGTCCTTGCTGAAAAACTGCCCGATCCGCGACGGGTCCTTCTGGACATACGCCTGATTGGCGGCGGTGAGGAAGAGGTTGACGATGTTTTTCTGGCGAAGCTGCGTTTCCTTGAACTGCTGAGGCGTATCGCGTTTCCAAAGATCATGCAAGCGTTTCAGGACGATGGCAAACTGCGCTCGTGTCATTTGTTTTTTCGGGTCAAAATTTTTGTCTGCGTTAAAGAGATAGAATTCGGAAATCGCTGCCGCATAGGGCGATGCCGTATCCTCGTATTTGGGATCGTGCTTCCACAGATAGTAGCCCGTATAGTAAGGCTTCACTTCATCCAGCTTGAGGGTTGTCGCCCGCATTTTGTAAGGAGCCAGGACATGGAACAGGATCATGCTCGCTTCTTCTCTGGTCAACGGCTTTTGCAAATAATCGGAGGACAGCCACCAGTCGATGTTGTTCTTCTGTGGCTGCTTCATACCTCCACGTTCGGATAAGTGCAGGTAGTACAGCATGCTTTCTCCCGGATCGAAGGAATTGACAAATCCGGTTTGTATGTCTAGCATGGCGCGCATATTGGCAAGGAGTTGTTCCGTTTCCTGTTTATAAGAGAACCGTTGATCCACATGCGTATTTGGCTTGGCTGTTTCCAAGGGACCATAGATGCCTTCCAGCACCCGGTTCAGCAAAGCCAGCGCTTCGCCCCTGGTAACCGGATTGTCCGGATGAAAATACCCGTACTTGAGGCGGTAAACATTCAGTGCGCTCAGTTCCTCGATTTCCTTTTGGGCCCAATGCCCCTGAATATCCTCATAGTATGCGGGAGCCGCAGAAGCGCCGGGGACAAAAAAGCTTTGGACGAACAGACCGAACATAACGATCCAGGCAAGATAACGTTTGTACATTTCTCAGTACTCCTTTCCAAATAATGCTTCGGGCAACATTTTCCCTAGGTAAGTGATCGTGCTGATGCTGACGGACGGGAATACCATGCGATTATCGGATTTCCGTTTACTTGTGGACTGCTCCTGTTTTATCGATCTGGATCAGCTTCCCGTTCTGTTTGACTGTGGCGACGCCATTTTTAAAAGGCGTGGCGTACTCGTACTGGCAATCGATGACGAGGCTTCCCTCGGCGTTGATGTACCCGAACTTCCCGCCCTTTTTCACGACAGCGAGCCCTTCGGAAAAGCTTGTCGCATGGTCGAATTGATACGCAATCGCCAGCTCCTTGTCAAACGGATTGATCTGTTTGACATAGCCCCATTTCCCGTTCTGCTGGACCGGCACAAGCACAGGGGCTGGTGCGGCTTTTGGCTGCGGCTTTGGCTGGGCGGGCTTTGCCGCAACCTGACTGGGCTTTGCTGGTTGTGGTTGCGGCTGTATGCTAGGAGTCGGCGTGCTTTGCTTTTTTGGGCTTTCTTTCTTCGGTCTGGGGGCGGCTTCTTTTTTTGCGACTGTCGGAGGAGCGGCTTTTGCGGCAGTCTCCGCTGTCGCCGCCGGGCTGGGCGTCGCTGCCGCTTCTGCTGGCGGTTGTACCGCCTGTTCCGCTGGCAGCTCTGGCTGCGGCATTGAGGGAACAGATGGCATCAGCTCTTTCCCCTGCCCGCTGAGACTGGACGCTGTCTCTATGGCTGCAACTGCCTTTTCCTTGGCAAATCCAAACAGGGACGAGCGCATATCTTTTCTATCTCCGTCACTTGCGGGGCTGGACCCATTGGGCTCCTCCGTCTCCTCTGCTGGCAGTTCTTTGCTCTCGGAGGTCTGGTTGGCCGGAGCGGGTTCTGGCTGGGCACTTGCCGAATCGCCTTTTCCGCCGCTCATCTGGGACAGTGCGACGCCGTTAATAATCAGCGTGACTGCCACGATCGCTCCTCCGATGATCAGGCTTTTGCGATTGCCCCAGCTCTTCTTTTTTTTGACTGGTCCGGCGGCGGCCGTCACCTGGATGTGCGTTTCCGTCCGCTGCCCCTCATACTGGGCCAGGACGACCATGTTTCCGACCACACCTACAGTTACAGCACCTGCCTTGGTTACTGTGCCAATCTGTGGCTGATCTGTGCTCCAGCGTACTTGCTCAGTAATGTCCTCCTCCCGTCCATCCATCCAGACGAGGTACGCCTTCAACTGTGCGGTTTGACCGGGATGCAGCTCCAATTCAGCCGGTACGACTTTGATGTAATGGGTAGTAGGCTCCCCGGTATTCGATTGTATGGACATGGTGGCACCCCCTAATTCTTCAGGTTTATCGTATAGGTATTTACACCTTGAACAGAAACGGCGTTAAAGTAAGCAAGACCGGACTGAGGAAGCTTCACAGCGTACGAAATGCCTCCTCCGGCATCTTTTAGGCCTTTTACCGTCACTACGCTCGGGACGGGAACGCTGATCGCTGCCGGCTGATTCGTCAAAGTAAGTACGGGGTATACCGACTTTCCATTGACAAGGATCTCGATCTGATCTCCGTCTTCGGCGTTGAAATCCCAAATCAGCATGGTTGCCTCCCCCGCTTCGTCGGCAGGGCTCTCTACGACAAAATCCTTCGCTTCCAAACCGGCCGTATTCTCTTCGGCAAACAACTGTTCACCGGCTGCGACGGACGTGCTGACCCGGCTATTGACGATCTGAGCGGCATCCCCCTCCGGCAGTTGTCCCCCCGTAAAGAAGACGGCCGCGGCAATCAAAATGGTTGCCAGCAAAAATGATTTTCCGATTCCTTTTTCGCCGGGGACCGCATCATGGGGCTCGGGTTTGCTTCTGCTGTCCGGAGCGTATGACCGAGGCGCATCTCCCCTCGTCTCCGACTTGCTTGACATGCGGCGCGACTCTTCCACTTGCATCACCCCTGCTTTCTCACGGTGAGACTAATCGGATATTTGCAGTACCAGTAAGACAAGAAGACCCGGGTCACCAGAACAATCACGACCGCTCCTCCTATCGCCAGCCACTTCGGAAACAACAAGCTGTCTGCCCACTGGTTCATCACTTCCAGACCTGCAGATGTTCCAATCGCCATAAAGTAAGCGATATGCAGGAAAGGCAGCAAAACCGGGTATTTTCGGTACAAGGTTCGCAAGGCTCCCACCCGGACGGATGCGAACAACAGTCCGCCGATCACTCCCAGCACAATCAGGGGATACCCCAGACGGGGAGCCTCGTACTTGGCTACCTCGATCATGTCGAGGATAGAGAACAGCGGCATGGTGACCAGGATCAGTACACAGGGGAGCAGGAGCAGATAGAAACAGACCGCGAACATCGCCTTAGCTGCTTTCATAGATAGCCTCCTCCACCACATCGCATTCTTCCAACATGGCCAGCTCTTGTATGGTTGCGTGTTTGTTTCGGCTCAGGCGCATGGCGTGCGAGCGTATTGCCCGTTCACACAGATTCCTGACAAAGCGTCCGTTCCCCGCCATCTTGTCCCCTTGCGTCTGAACAAACTGCTGCCGTATGGCTCGCTCTGCCGCAGCAGAAGCCTCATAGCCTCGCTGCGCCAACAATTGCCGGGTGATTTGCAGCAATTCATCAGGTGTATAATCCGGAAACTCAATGATCGTCGGAAACCGTGAACGCAAGCCGGGATTGCTTGCCAAAAACCCGGTCATATCCTCGCCGTAGCCTGCCAGAATGACGACGAGACTGTCGCGAAAATCATCCATCGCCTTGACCAGCGTGTCGATCGCTTCCCGGCCAAAGTCACCTTCGGCCCCCGCCAGTGCGTATGCTCCATCGATAAAGAGCACACCCCCCAGCGCACGCTCGATGACTTCCCGCGTTTTGAGTGCCGTTTGCCCCACATAACCGGCGACGAGCCCGGAGCGATCCGTTTCAATCAGCTCATCCCGCTTGATTACGCCCAATCGATACAACTGCCGCGCAATGATCCGGGCCACCGTCGTCTTGCCTGTTCCGGGATTCCCTTGGAAAATCATGTGCAGCGTCTGTCCCGCCGCATCGGGTATTCCGGCCGCTTTCCGCCGCTGTGCGATCTGGATTTGTGCCGCCAAAGACCTGACCATGTATTTGACCGGCTCCAATCCCACGACGGCAGCCAGTTCCTCCTCCAGCTCGGCCATTATGTTCTCTGCAGTACCGCACTCCTTATCACCGATGCCCCAGTCTTCAGCTCGCAGCCACCTCCACTCTTCCGCCCCCGCTTCCAACTGGGCCAGACGAGCTGATTGCCTCCTCACAGCTTCCTCAAACAGGTTGCGAACCAGACGCCCGTTTCCGGTATCGCTTCGGCCCCGTACCTGCTTGCCTTCAATCATTCCGAGCAAATGCTGACGGGCATCGGGATGGATTTCGTACCCGCGGACGATTACCATTCTCTCCAGAAGCTCCGCCATCTCTTCCGGCGTGTAGTCGGGGAATTCGATCTGCAGCGGAAAGCGGGAGCGAAGACCGGGATTCACTTTCAGAAAGGCGTCCATCTCCCGTGTATAGCCGGCCAGGATAACGATCATCTGGTCCCGGTGGTCCTCCATCGCTTTGACCAGTGTATCGATGGCTTCCCGGCCGTACAGATCGGCAGGGTCCCGGGACAGTGTGTATGCCTCATCAATAAACAGCACGCCGCCAATCGCCTCCTTTATCCTTTCTGCGGTTTTGGCGGCTGTGGAGCCGATATACTCGCCTACGAGATCCTGTCTGGTCACCTCGACCAACTGACCGCCCGACAGCAGCCCCATGCTTTTCCAGATGCGGGCCACGAGCCTGGCTACGGTTGTTTTTCCCGTACCCGGATTGCCTGAGAACACCATGTGCATCGACATGGGAAGCTTCGTTTGGCCTGTCAGGCTTCGCTTTTTTTCAGCCGTCACGACATCCAGGCATTCTCGAACGAATTTCTTAACGGCGTCCAATCCGGTCAACTGCTCCAGCTCCAGCAAAGCTTCTGAAAGCTCCTGCTCCTGCCCTCTCGCCAAACCCGGCAGCGGCAAGCTGACCGCTCCGCTGACGAGAACGAGCTCTCCCTCCCGGAAAGCCACCAGCGCCTCCTGATCGGAACGAAGCACTCCTCTCGCTCTCCAGTCCAGCAATTGCGGGGTAAATACATGTGTGACCCATTCCTCAATCGCCTTCTCGTACCGTTTTGTCTGTTCTACCTGTTTGGCGAGCTCTTGAAAAACGGACTCTTCAAAAGAAAGGGTCAGCCGGATATCCGCTTCGAGCCTTTCTGCTTGCGCCAGACACCTTTCTCCCAGCAGCTTCGCCAGAGTATCAAGGCCGGGGGCAGCAGTGAACGCGCACGTATCCAGACTTTTTACCAGGGCTTGCGGAACGGCTGGCGAAATCATTTTCTCCAGCGTCCTTCGCTCCATTTGTTCAGCGGCTCCTGCTGTTTCGCTTTTGGGAGACGGCTGGTCCACATGGAGGACCAGGAAGTAGTCGGAGGCCTCTATCTGTCCCCCCTCCGGAGTCCGGATCAAGCCATCTGCAAACAGCTTCGTAACGTACTGGACGATTTCCGGGCCAGCCCGCTCAATGCCTCTGAAGCAAACCGTCCCGATTCCGTCCCGAAAGGCATTTGCACAGTCGAGGAGAAACAGCGTATGTGCCTCCCGCTCACCATATCTGTCCAAATCGACCGTCGTGACGTGGCCGTACGGCAACAGCCGCTTTCGGCAAAACTGATCGAGCAGCAAAGATAATGTTCGCAGCTTGCCCGTCCCTTCGGGTCCGGCCAGCAGGAGCCTGTGCTGGACTTTTCCGCTTTCCCGAAGCAAAAAGCTTTTTTTGTAGGCGATCGCCACTTCGTAGACGAACGGCTCCTGCCGGTTGATTTGCCCGTTAACCTCTTCGATGATGGCCGGGAAAAGATCCTCCAGCTCGGCCCGGGACCGGACCCAGGCATGCTTGTTCCACCCCCGGACGGTATCTGCCACTGCCTCTCTTCCGCTGGCCAAAGGGCCAAAGGTCTCTTTTCCCGCAGACGAGGCTAGCGATTGGCTTTGCCCGGCCATCCCGCTCTGCCGAAATGGCGATGTTTCGGGCTGTTGCTGACGCTCTGCCTTTTTCCCCGAAAACCCTCGCTCCCGTATATGGTCAAGCAGTTGAAGCTCCGGAAAGAGAATGCGCATCCACTTTTTCCATGCCATGTCTGAATCGTTTCCTTTCGTCATCCCGCCTCGTCTCAATGGGCTTGATAGAAAAATCCAGAATTGTTATGATGTAGAACAAATGCCAGATTGGGCAAAATATCCAGCCCGGAGGGGCGTTTATGAAGATTTGGAATGCAACGAAAAACAGAATGATCGCACAGCAGGCCAAATGTGCCGACACGTCGGTCACAAGGATGCTCGGCTTGCTCGGGAGAAGCACGCTCCCGGAGGGACAGGCATTGATCATAAACCCGTGCAAGGCTGTCCATACCTGGTTTATGCGTTTTTCCATTGACTGTCTGTTTGTCGATCAACACGGCGAGATCGTCCATCTCATGGAGGAGCTGCAACCATGGCGGTATACTCCGTTTATAAAAAGGGCGGCCTATGTTATCGAACTGCCTGCCCATACGATCCGCAACACGCAGACTGAAATAGGCGATCGACTGGAAATTACAAGCTAACGAAAGGAATCGTGACCATGATCATTCAGCCATCGAATATCCAACCTCAGCCCATTTCAGTTCTTCTGGGCCATAGTCTGAAAACGGGGAAACGGATCTGGCTCAGCCAGTTTCCCTTCCTGTTCCTGATCGTTTCCCTTCTCTTTTGGTCAGAGCAAGCGCTGACAGGATGGGCACAGTCCCAGCAGTTGAAGGAAGCGTTCAGCCCGCTGATCATGACGCCGGTCAACGGCATTCTGCTGTCCCTCTATTTCGTCTACGTGGGAATCGTTTTGAAACGATCTCATTTGGGAACACAATGGGATCAGCAGCTTCAGGCGCTGACGGCCTTTGGCAGCCTGGTGCCCGTCGTTATCCTTGCCAGCCTGCTTGAATTTGCAGGGGTGGCATTAGGTACGCTACTGCTGATTATTCCGGGCATTTTGCTCATGATCTGGTTTACCGTCTTTCCTCAGGTGATCGCCTTTGAAGGGATGGGGGCGATCGCGGCACTGAAGCGAAGTCTCTTTTTGGTAAAGGGCTCCACGCTTCGCGTCCTGGGCATCATCCTGATCTTTGCCGTCGTGAGAGCAGTATTGCAATACTTGCCCGGCTTTTTGTTTCCGGCAATTGCCAGTCAGCCGGCGATAGCCTTCCTGCTCTTCCTCATACGCGAAATGCTGATATTGCCGTTTGAGGGCGCCGCCTACTACCTGCTGTACCTGGAGCTTCGCACAAGAAAAGAAGCATTCGATTTCGACGTATACCAAGAGGAGAGCAGCAGAATGTAATACCGTATCTTGTACGGACGGTCGCGGGTGGCCGTCCTTTACTCTTCCATCCTCGCCTCCGCAGATGCGGACAAGGTGGTCCCCTGGATGCCAAACATTTTCATGAAGAAAAACTGGCACTCCGCTTCCGCTTTCACGACAATGGTGCCACCGCTCACCTCTACACCGGTAAGCTGAGCCTGGGGATAATTGATCGCCAGGTAGCTGGCTGCTAGCGACCGTGCTTCGCCCGGTACAAGCACGACCTGCGGTTCTTCGGGCGGCTCTACATTCCAGAGATCGCGGTCATACGAATCCAGTCCCGCCCAGGCAGCAGCGTCAGTGGCCTCGGACAGCTTCGCCTGATGATAGGCGATCACCCCGGTGTCAATGACCAGCCCGGCCACAGCCACAAGGACAGGAAGAAAAGCGGCGAACAGCACCAGGGCGCCGCCCTTTTCGTCCCGTTTCCACCGGCCCCACTTTCGTTTCCATTCCTTTTTCCACTTCGCTGGTATTTTCATCTGACCTCATTCTTTCCTGCTCAGGATTTTTGTCCCACCGCTATAGCACTTTATAGACAGCCGTATGCTCAAGCTTTACAACAGGATTGGAGAAAAACGCGCTGATGATCGGGATCGTCACCGGGTAGTCATAAGTGACTGTCACGCTGATGTCATTTCCCGTTTCCCGGATCTGGACATCGTGAGACCCGCTCAAGCCGTTCGTTAGAATGGACAGGGCGGTGTTGCGGATTTTGGCCCGCGCGGCTCCTGCCCCCTCATCATCCCAGACAGCGCCGCCCACCCGCGCTCCCTGGCTGGCAGACAAGACCACGAGGGTTTTGGCGTACATCATATGTCCAAAAACGAGGATGCCCGTGATCAGCAGGATCATGACAGGCAGGACAATCGCAAATTCCGTGATGGCCTGCCCTTCTTCTCTTTTGACAAGTTGTCTCAGACGATTGCGGATCCCCAATACATGGTCACCACCGTTCCGATAAATATTGCGATGCCGTACGGAAATACCGGCTGGGAGCGATCTTTCAGCACATGTAAAAAGTCCTTCAGCTTTCCGCTACACAAATAGACAATAAAGAGATAGAGCAACTCGCATGTCCCTTTAAAGCCTCGCGCAGCGACAACGATCCCGGCTGCGATGACTCCGCCGACTGCGATCACGACAAAACTGTTGGTGACGATAAAGGGAAGACCCATGACCGCACCGATGCTGCCCATCATTTTTACATCACCGGCGCC
The DNA here is from genome assembly GCF_037964015.1 of Brevibacillus sp. FSL K6-6036. Classification (NCBI taxonomy): domain Bacteria; kingdom Bacillati; phylum Bacillota; class Bacilli; order Caryophanales; family Paenibacillaceae; genus Brevibacillus; species Brevibacillus sp. FSL K6-6036. Next base: position 389,480 of record NZ_CP150173.1, on the reverse strand, counting down.
AAAGGCTCCCATCAGGTAAGGGACAAGAAATATTCCAAGTCCGGCCAGCAAGCCCAAAAGATGCTCCACGAAGCCGGACCAGCCGTACAGAATGGTGCCGTTTGCCAGTCCGGCCAGCGCGAGCGATACCGTCAACAGGTTGGGGATTCGATATTTCCACACGTCAAAGATAAGCGCGATCGTCAGACCGAACAGACAAAGACCGTACGTGAACATTTCCAAACTCAGCTGCCCTTGCCAAGACCGTCAGCAATATCTTTAAATACTTTGACAATCTTATCCTTCATGGCGACCAGGCCAGCGATGGCGGCAATCGCGATAATGCCGAGAATCAAGCCGTACTCGCTGAGCGCCTGTCCTTCTTCTTCTTTCCAAAATTTCACCAGTGCTTGTTTCATTGCGAATCCCTCCATTGAATGGTTGATTGATTTAGAAGCCTTGCAGTGTAAAAACATACCCTTCCTGCTGGAATGAATAATTGCTGTTCAGAACGTCCTTCTTGTCAACGACGATGCTGAGCGGACGTGCTTCCCCTGTCGAAAGACTGCCAATGTCCTGAGCATTCGGAGCAAACGGAACCTCGACTACCTTTTGTCCATCTGCTTGGTAAATCGTCAGCACAGCTTTCGAAAGATCGGCAGACGTCAGTGTTTTCCCTGGTACGCCATTTCGCAGCAGCATCACCGCGAGAAGCGAGCCGTCCTCCTGGTAGGCTGCCGTCACTGGAACGACATCCACGCTGCCTTCAGCCAGCGGCAGATAGAGATCCATCAGTGTCGTCAAATATTTTTTCATTTCCTCTGTTCGAAATGGTTCTTGATGCTCCAATACGGAAAGCTTCGATTCGACCCACTTTCCGCCTTGGCCGATGATTTCATCCCTTTTTGCTTTTAGCTGATCCTTTACCGCTTCCAACTGCTTTATCCGCTCCTCCAGATCTTCTTGCTGCAGATTCGCCAGTTGTTCAGCGCGATACTGAAGCTTCCGGTCAGCTCCGTTCTCCGGTCCGGTAGCAGGGGCGGACGTGCTGCTCTCCCCGCCGCAAGCGGCGAGAAAGAGGAGCAGGCACGTCGCCATCATGATGCTGCTTATCTTTTTCAGTTGCATGGTAACGTCCTTTCCATCATCCGGTCGACTCAACCAAATGACTTTCGTACATTGCTGAAGAAGCCTCCGATTGCGTTTCGTGCAGAGCTGGCTGCCTTGCGTGTCGAGCTCCACGCCCGGCTTGCTGTCTTCTTCGTCGAAGACCATGCGCGGTTCGCCGTCTTCTTCGTCGAAGACCAAGCATGGCTCGCTGTCTTCTTCGTTGCAGACCAAGCACGGCTTGCTGTCTTCTTCGTTGCAGACCATGCACGGCTTGCTGTCTTCTTTGTCGAGGACCAAGCACGGCTTGCTGTCTTCTTCGTTGCGGACCATGCGCGGCTCGCTGTCTTCTTCGTTGCGGACCATGCGCGGCTCGCTGTCTTTTTCGTTGCGGACCATGCGCGGCTCGCTGTCTTTTTCGTTGCAGACCATGCGCGGCTCGCTGTCTTCTTCGTTGCAGACCAGGCACGGCTTGCTGTCTTCTTCGTTGCGGACCATGCGCGGCTCGCTGTCTTTTTCGTTGCGGACCATGCGCGGCTCGCTGTCTTTTTCGTTGCGGACCATGCGCGGCTCGCTGTCTTCTTCGTTGCGGACCATGCGCGGCTCGCTGTTTTCTTCGTTGCAGACCAAGCACGGCTCGCTGTCTTCTTCGTCGCGGCCCAAGCACGGCTCGCTGTCTTCTTCGTCGCGGCCCAAGCACGGCTCGCTGTCTTCTTCGTCGCGGCCCAAGCACGACTAGCTGTCTTCTTCGTCGCGGCCCACGCCCTGCTTGCAGCCTGCTTTGTTGCACTCCAAGCCTGGCTCGCTGTCTTCTTTATTGCGGACCACGTATTTGCGGCAAAGTTTTTCGTCGCGTTCCATGCGTATCGGCCCAATTCTTTGCCTTTGTTCCACACCCATTTGGCGGCTGCGGCAATTTCTTTCCGATACTTCAGAGCTGTGGACACAACTGCCGCTCCAAGTGCAATCCCCGCCACGATCGGTGCAGCAGGCGTCGCAAGCAGGAACGGCAACGCCACTCCGGCAAGACCTCCGATGATATCGACGGAGCCCTCTGCGATTTTCCAGCCGTCGTTGTTCTTCGCTCCCTGAACGACATCATACACACCGAATCCAGCGGAAATCGCGGCGAACGGCGCCCCGACTTTGGCCAGAAAAACGCTGGCTGGCCCGTTTTGCAGCGTCGTCCAGGCGAACTCGTTTTTCAGCTTCGTCCACCAGCTTACATTCGCGGCGGTATTGACTGCGCCTGTAAACACGGTTTGATAGTTGAAAGCTGCCCGGAATTCCACAGCCTTGAGAGCAGGGTCTATCCCTTTCTCGATCAGCTGCACGCTCCAGTGGGTATCTCCTGCTTCGTTGAAAATCTTTGACCCGGAGGCTACGACGCCGAGGGTTCCCACAATGATGTTGCCTCCGCTCGGGGAGCTGCTGATGCTCTCTACTGCCTTGGCGACCTCCAGTACATACGTAAATGTATTATTGAATGTCTTTCCGGCCTTGTAGGCAGTGTCGTCCTGTCCCTTTCCATCCGGCAAGGCTCCGGGTGCTGCCCCGTTTGCTCCAGATCCCGGCTTTACGTCGTTCTTTTCATCTGCCTTGATCATGTTGGGAGTGGGTTTCTCGTTTGCCGACACCATCTCTGAAGGCACGGCAAACCATAGCAAGTTGAGCAGCACGATGAGGAAAACAGACACACCGGCGATCAGACGCCTACTCTGTTTTTTCCTGAACCACCTGTACATGATCTACCTTCCTTCCTGCTTAGTAAAAAAACCTCCATCGAAGACTTTGCAAGGATGAATGAATAGTGCTTTGCCGGAAGGTTTTTATGCGGTCGTATAGGGAGAGATCCACCTCCTCCAACAGATTTTGTATTTGTTATCGCAGCTACCACCCCCCTTTCTACGCGCTCCTCTCGGATGGTCAGTCATGCCTGTATGCTGCTTCCTTCCGCTCCGAGGAGCCATTTTTGCCTCAGCAAATCAGCGGTATGCTTGCCGATAAAATCCCTTGTTTCGTTCTTGGCTGTCCAGATTGCCTGCTCAAGTGTTTGCGCACCGCGCTCCGCTATTGAGACCCGCTCCACCTGAAAGGAATTCTCCAGTAAAGCGACGATGTTCTGAGCTAGCTTCTCCTCACCGGCACCAAGCCATTTCTGGGCCAGCGCTTCAGAGAGCAGTCGCTTTGTTTCCGTGCGGGCTGTATGCGACTCCAGAAGGACCAGCACTCTTTTCCGCGAGTCATCCATGAAATCCAGCATCGCTTTGTCAAGCTGAGCCACCTCTTGCTCCCTCAGCGGCTGGCCCGCCTTGATCGGCTCGAGCCGCCGCAAAACCTCTCTTCCCGATGAGTTAATGCGCTCACCGAGCTGTGCTCCTTGTTTCAGGTACTGCTTGTAGCCATCCAGGTGAGCCTGTGCCGCTCTCCCCTGCTCCTCCCCGAGACGATCCAGCACCTTCTTTCCCAATTCCTCCACGTGCCGGATGATCGGCACAAACGACTGAGGATCGACAGCCAAATTTTTTTTGAGATAACCGGCGTTGTTGTCGAGTGTCACGATCAACTGGTACATTCGCAGACAGCGCTGCGTCACGTTCTGGTCTGGGACCAACCGGCCTGTTTGATCCACGATGGCGAATTTCTCAAAATTCGTTTCCATCCGAAGCAGCACAGACATTGGATAGATGCCCACCAGACGATAAGCTTCGCCGTCCACAACCATCTCCGAGCTCATGTATATCTGCTGCAAGCCGCGCTTAAACGGGGACAGCGCTGTTTTGAAAACACCCTTTGCCGGCGACATGATCCATAGCAATTTCATTGTCAGTCCTCCTTGTTCGTACATGGACAAATCGCTTAATTCATGACAAACCGAGCCAACTCAATAAACACAGGTCCCAGCATAAATATGGTCATCGCCGGAAAGGCAAGCAGCAGCAAAGGCAGGAACAGCTTCAAAGAAGCTTCCGCACCCAGTCTTTGCGCTTTTTTCTTGCGGTCCTCCCACACCTCCGAGGCTTGCTGGCGAAGCACGCCGGTGATCCCGGAAGCCCCCCGCTCGATCGTCTGCGACAGGGCCGAGACAAACCGGCTTACCTCTTCTACCTGACAGCGATCGGCCATCCGCTCCAAAGCCTCGATTTGTCCCACGCCGTAGGCCACATCATTGACGACCGTCAACAGCTCCCGGGCGAGCACTCCCTTTTGGCGAGTCGCTACTTCGCGGAGAGCGGGAAAGAGATGAAGTCCCGCCTCGCACATGATAGCGACAGCGTTTAGCAGATGCGGAAGCTCACGGCGTATCGATTCCTGCCTGCTTTTGATCTTTTGCCTGATCCATTGCTGCGGCAGGAAGTATCCAATCAGTACGGCTCCTATGGCGATGAGGTAATAGTCGGAATTCCCGTTTGCCCAGCCCAGAAACAGAAAGTACAAGCCGGCCAGTACAGCCGATCCCGCCTGGACGCTTACGAAATTCTCCACGGTCCAGTTCTCGGCCAACCCTGCGTGAATCAGCTTGGTTTGGATATCCTTGCGCTGTTTCGGACGGATGCGAAGCCGCAAAGCAGCCATCATGCTCATCACGAAAGGAGTGATGAGGTGTACGAGACCGGTTTTTCGAGTGGTGGAAGAAGTCACGTAGGATGACATAAAGACAAAGCCCTTTTTTACTTTTTGCACCTGCAGCCATTTGGTCGGCAAAAAGAGCATGACGACCAGTACGAATGTGAAGCAGGCAATCAGCGTCGGCATAAACATTCACCCACTATATATTGATCTTCGTGATGGCGCGGCCGAGGAAGTAGTTGGCGACCAGCATCAGAGCGGCTAGGAACATCAATGACGACCCGACCCAGGAATCGTACATCGGCTGCATATAGCCCGGATTGAGCGCCATGATCGCCAGCACAATACCGAGGGGCATGAATGTGAGCATTTTTGCCTCCATTCGCTTTTGAGCTGTCGCCACCATGATTTCCTGCTGGACCGTAATCTTGTCGGTGATCATCATCGTCGTATTTTGAATGACCTCGGCCAGGTTGCCGCCGCGCGATTTCGTGATGAGGGCCGCGTTGACGAATTGCGTGACGTCCTCCTGATTGACCGCATCGCGGAATTTTTGCAGCGCTTCCTCCAGCGATACGCCAAAATGGATGTCCCGATTGAGCTTTTCCAGTTCATCCAGCATGGGGCGATCCTTTTTATGGCCGAGCTGCTTCGCCAAGTCTTGCTGACTGCGCAGGAGCGCGACCTGCAGGGAGGAACCTGCCTTCAGCGAGCTTGCGATGGACAAAATCGCCTCGCGAAACTGGAGAACCATGATCTGACGCAGTTTTTCCTGCCTTCTTTTCTTTATGGCCCGCGGAACGAAAAGCCCAAGTACGCCAAACAAGGCTGCGTAAAACTCGTTTTGGAACAGCAGCATGCCAAAGAAAAACAGCGACACGACCGAAACGGCGATCAAGAGATAGTCAAGCAGCTTCGTATCCGACGACGATCCCAGTTGCAGCCATCGCGACAGCCCGGCCCGCTCCTTCTTTGTTTCAATATGACGCAAGCGGTCAAACTGCCGGGTCAGCCACTTTTTTTGCGGAAATTCCCCGTAAATCAGCACGTACAAAAGCTCGATGAAGGAACGGAGCAATACGTACAAAGAGACCATGACCGCTACATATGTCCCTAGCATCTCAACTCCTCCGCTTCAAACATGGTTTCTCCGTATCCCCTGGACAGCCATTTCTCCATCTGCATGACCGGCTCGCCGGTCGGAACGAGAGCCCCCCGCAGCCGACCGTCCTCATCCATGCCTTCCATCCTCCAGCGAAACAGGTCGACGCACTCGATTTCGCCATCGACGTAATCACGGATTTCCGAGATTTGCAGGACCTTGCGGGAGCCGTCGCGAAGGCGGCCCAGGTGAACGATAATCTCTACCGCAGAGGCAATCTGCCTGCGGATGGCGGGGAGAGGCAGTTCCAGTCCCGACATCAGTACCATCGTCTCGAGACGAGACAGCATGTCGCGCGCCGAGTTGGCGTGGCCCGTCGTCAGCGAGCCGTCGTGGCCCGTATTCATCGCCTGCAGCATGTCAACGGCCTCTCCTCCGCGGACCTCCCCGACGACAATCCGGTCAGGACGCATCCGGAGCGCTGTCCGTACCAGGTCGCGAATGGCGATGGCGCCTTTCCCTTCTACGTTGGGCGGCCGCGTCTCCAGGCGGACAAGGTTTTCAATATGAGTGACCTTCAGCTCGGCCGCATCCTCTACCGTAATCACCCGCTCCGTCTGCGGAATGAACATGCTGAGCGCATTGAGAAACGTGGTCTTCCCCGAGCCGGTTCCCCCGGAAACCACGATGTTGTACCGGGCACAAATCAGCTTTTCGAGCCACTCTGCTATTTGAGGGGAAAGGGCCCCCAGCTCCACCAGCTCCTGCATGGTGTAAGGATTTTCAGGAAACTTCCGAATCGTTACGATCGGCCCGGACAGCGAGATCGGACGGATGACTACGTTTACGCGCGAACCGTCGGCGAGCCGGGCATCCACGATCGGATCGCTTTCATCCACTTTGCGGTTGATCGGGGCCACGATTTTTTCGATCAGGTGCAGCAGCTCCGACTCGGACTCGAACTGCAGCGGGGCGCCTTTTTCCGTCATCGCCCGGCGCATTCTCCCTTTTTCCTCAATGAAAATCCGTTCAATTCCGTTGATCATGATCTCTGTGATCTGCTCGTTCTTCACCAACGGATCAATAATTCCGTAGCCGACTAGCTGCTGGACAATTTCTTCGACCATTGTCCGCTTTTCTTCCAAGGTGAGAAGGGCATGGCCGAAGCGGGACTCGCTCTCCTCTTCAAGCACTTTCCAGATCACCTGGCGAAGCAGCTCCGGCTGGCTCAGCAGCTGTTGATCCTTTTTGTTCTGCTCGATGATTCGCTCGCGGACAGCCTGTTTCAGCTCGGGAAGCTGGACGGTTTCCTGCGCACGCCCTTCTGCCGGGCCCTCGCCGGTCGCACCCGCCTTCTTTTGCCTAATGGCCTCTTCTACCCGCACGTGTAAACACCCCCCGCAAGCTGAAGCCCTTGCCCAGCTCTCTTTTTGTAAAAACCGGACAGATGAAGTGTGCAATACGCCGGTAGTACCTGTTGATCTTCAGATGGGGTCTCTCGACGAGCGAGATTCCCCGGTTCGTAAAGCCTTGTATCTGCTGATACATATCCGGGATGGTTTCCGCGATTGGCATGGAGAGGATCTCCTCCAGCTCCGAGGTCGGGAACCCGATCGACGAATGGTAGCGATTGAGCACCAAATAACGGGATTGGAGCGGCCGGTTCAGCTTTTCGACGATATCAAAGGTGGACAAGAGCGACCAGTTGGCGACCACATCCGTCGTCGTCACGTAGAACAGATCGGTCGCTGCGCTCAGCAGAGCGATATTTTTCGGGGAGAGGTCGGTCGATGTATCCATGACGATTACCTCGTAGTCGAGCGCCTCCAATCCCTCCAATATTTTGTCGGTCATGTCCAGCGTCATGTTGCTCATCTTGAAATGCGTAGCCGCACTCAGAACATGCAGCTTTTTCCCCTCTACCTCGACCTGGTGAACCGACTCTTTGAGAGTCGCCACGAGGTCATCCTTTTGTCCGATTCCCTGCTCGATCATCCTGATCGCATCTGTCAATCCCCGGGTCCGGGGCAAATACAGATAGGCAGATATTTGTCCGAAGGTAGCGAAGTCGACAAGCAGCACCTTCTTATCTTTTAGTGCCAGCTGGCAGGCCGTGTTGATCGCCAGCGTCGTCTTCCCTACCCCTCCCTTCGGAGAAAAGAACAATACTTTTCGCGTTTCCTGATTGCCCAGAAACTCGTTCACCGCCGCCTTGCTTTGGACAGGCTGCGTATGTCCCGGCGTAAAAGAATAGATCCGGGGAGCCAGCAAATCGTACGGGATGTATTTATAGACGAACTCTACGGTTCCGCCGTGGAGATCCACCTGCAGCTTCCGCAGCTTTTCCATCTGGTCCGTCCAAATCATGATCTTGGCTACCCGGCGATTCCTGATCTGAATGATCTCCTCTTGCGGGTTCGGCATCAAATCCAGGTTGATCAATACCACATCTACATCATGGGCCCCGCAGTAGGCATACAGCTCTGCCAGGGAACGGACTTGCGCAACCACGCGAATGGTCGGGTGATTTTGTTCAAAATAGTGTTGAATGTCCTGTGTATGCTCACGATCCGTATCCGCTACAGCCACTCGGATAAACGAGGTTGCGCTTGCAGTCGTGTTGTCGTACTCCATCTCTTTTCACCTTCTTTTGCGATCCTTATTTCAGCAGCAGCGAATCTGTTACCGGAGTAACCCTCTCCCGGTCTCCGTTCCAAGGGTTCAGGATCAGATCGATATCACCCTTGTGCTTGGCGAGCGAGAGTTTGACGGCTTCCTGCGGAGAAACGAGCAGCGTGACGTGCTGCATGACGCTCTCCCTTCCTTCGCCCTTCACATTCACACGCTCGATGTCAAACACCTCGACCTGCTGCAGAATCATGTGGGAAACAGATTCTCCTATCGCTTTCGAGTCTGATTTGGAGGTGTAGATCACGTCGACCCAATCCCCTTTGCTCAGTCTGTTGTCCACCACGGAAGCCGGTGGCAGCGCGACGGATATCAAGCGCTTTTCTTTTGGAATGAAGTAGGTCATATCCACGCTGCCGTCCTTGCGCAAATACATGCTTCGCTGTTCAGGAAAGATGAGCGCTTTGGGGTCCAGTTCCATCGGTTTGCCCGCTTCGATTTTTTGCAGGGTGATGCCGCCTACGACATCTTCCTTGACGGTAACGGGCTTGGTAATCAGCAATCGTGCCGAGTCAGCCGCTACCTCGACGGGCTTTACCATGTCTTCGGTAATGAGCGTGTGTGCCGGAATTTCCTTGGCCGCGACAATGACCACCGTCGTTTGGCGCAACGAATCCAAATATTCGTACACGGAATATGCGATAGCTCCTGCACTCACTAAAATAAAGAAAATACGCCAGCCCACTTTCGCAAACATATGAGTTCCTCCTGCTATGACATTGCCATCGTTTCAATACATTTCCTCTATAGACCGAAAAACCCAAAGATTGGTTGCAAAAAGTAAGAAAAAAACACCATTTTTTATGAAAAAAATTGGGTGTTTTTTCTAAGCATTGTCGCATATCCTGATGGATTCAATGGGAATACCTGTACATAAGAACTGGAGGAAAACGGGAAAATAAGCAAAAAACTAGCCCAAGGAGATTACTTATGGACCTGTCCTCCCAATCAAAAGTCTCTGGTTTTGTCATACCGGTGGAAGGATTGAAGTCCCCGGAAGAGCGGTTGCAGCCTTTTGCCTGGTTTCAAAAAATGCGGAAGGAATCCCCTGTTTCCTTTGATGCCAAGCGAAACTCCTGGGACCTCTTCCGCTACGACGATATTCTGGCCGTTCTCAAGGACCCCGCTGCCTTTTCATCGGTGAGGCCGCAGCAGGGCCCTGTTTTGTTGGGAAGTATTTTGGGGATGGACCCACCGAAGCACCATCAGATGAGAAATATCGTGAGCAAAGCGTTTACACCCCGTTCAATCGCTGAACTGGAGCCACGCATTACAGAGATCATGGGTGAGCTGATCGCACAAACAGAAGGGAAAACCGAGATCGATCTGCTCCAAAGCATTTCGATCCCGCTGCCTGTCATCGTGATCGCCGAGCTTCTCGGCGTTCCTGCGGCAGATCGCCAGCTGTTCAAGGACTGGTCGGATCGAATCGCCGAGTCGGTCGAGGACGACTCCGAAGCAGCCATCCAAAAATTTCTCGCTGATAAAGAAAAGGTACGCCGCGAGCTTGACGATTATTTCATGAAAGTAACGCTGGAGCGGAGAAAACAGCCCGAGGATGATTTGATCACCAAGCTGGTGCAAGCAGAAGTAGACGGGGAGAAACTGACGGACGAGGAAATCATGGAGTTCTGCATTCTGCTTTTGGGTGCCGGCAACGAGACGACGACCAACCTGATTACGAATGCTGTTCGCATCTTTATGGAAGAGCCGAGTCTCCAGGAAAAGCTGAGGCAGCAGCCGGAGCTGATGAAGGGGGCGATCGAAGAGGTTCTGCGCTACTACTCGCCCATTCTGGCGATGAACCGCTATGCGACAAAGGATGTGGAAATCGGCGGGAAGCAGGTGAAAAAGGGCGACCTCGTCGTGACCTGGATCGGTTCCGCCAACCGGGATGAGGAAAAATTCCCGGACGCCGACCGTTTTATCGTCGACCGCACGCCCAATGCCCATCTCGCTTTCGGACAGGGCATCCATTTTTGCCTGGGCGCCCCGCTCGCCAGACTGGAGGCATTGATCGCCCTGCCGCTCATCCTCGCTCATTTCCACGACATGAGGCTGCCCGAGGGAACGAAGCTGGAGGCGATCCCCAGCACTTTTGTTTACGGCGTAAAGGAGCTGCCGGTCCAGTTTACTCCTGCCGCCTATCATTAAGAGCGTTTTTTGAACAAAAAAACGGACTTGGGCAAAGTCCGTTTTTCTGTTCTTATGCTTGTGCTTGCTGAGAAAGCTCATACAAATAAAACACGTAGTCCGTCGGCACGCCTGCGTACCCCTGCTGTCTGAGCATCGCCGCAATATTCCCGCGATGGTATGTGCCATGGTTGACGACGTGCTGCACGATATCAGAATACCTGGCCTCCAGCACCCCGTAAGTAGGATGGCGGTATTGAGTCGTCGCGTCCAGATCTGGCAAACCCGCCAAAAACTCCTTGTACCTCTCGGAGGCAGTGCGGAACAGCTGCTGGAGTTCCTCTGCGCTTTTGCCATTCGTCTCCTCGGTGATGCCCCCGATCGCCTCTCTTATCTTCTCAAAGCTTTCGCCAGCCATCGCGTACAGCCAAATATGATCTGCCGTATAGATATGAACCAGTGCACTGTAAACAGAAGGAAAAATGCTCTGAATCTCTTGACGGCAGGCTTCTTCGGGCAATTCCTTCAGTTGTTGAAAAATCCTCTCATTGGCCCATATGTGGTATTCGTACAATTGTACTGCGTGGTGCTTCATTTCAGATACGCCTCCATTCGCCTAACCTTTTCATGTCCACAGCATAACCGAGATTCACTGACAAATACAGTCAGTCAAGATGAATACGTTTCGTAATGCACAAGCAATGCCTTCGTGACACTCACCATTCTTTCCCGAAGCAGCTTCGGCTCCAGCACTTGAATCGCTCCACCGTACGGCAGCAGAAAGTACGGTACGTAACCCGAGATCGATTCTTCATCCAGTTGAAAGCGGGCCTCACCCTCCGACCGCTCCACCAGAGCGTGTCCGAACAGCCAATGTTCGCAAAGGTCGCGTATGGCATGGGGTTTTCCCTTGATCCGAACGGCAATGAGCTTTTTCCTCTCCGCATCGGGCAGCAAGTTTTGCATGAAAAACTGCCTTGCGGAAAAATCGTCGGGTGGTTGGAACAAAGCATCAGTCCGGGATACGTGATGAATTCTGTCTACGCGAAAGCTGCGGATCTCGCATCGCAGATGGCAATAGCCGACGACGTACCACTTGTTCTTCCAGTAAACCAGCCCGTATGGATCGACATCGCGGACCTGCGGAGACGGATCACGGCCCTTTTGATAGGCCATGGACAGCGTATACCCATCCGCTACCGCTCGCTGCAGCTCTTGCAAAACTGACTCTATCGCAGGATTCGGTGGCGGGTTAATCACATCGAAACCGCGTTCATTCCGCTGAATATGATGCAACTGCTCCTGATTGGTGTACCTCTTCAGCTTGGACACGGCACTGTCCAACGCCTCGCCAAAAGGATAACCGGCCTCTTTCGCAAAAATGGCTGCATGAATCAGCGCCTTCTGCTCGTCCAGGTCGAAAAACAAAGGAGCCTCGATGAAGTGATCGGGCAGGGTATATCCGCCATTGTGACCGGAATCGGCGATGATCGGCACGCCGCTCGCGCACAAGGCATCGATGTAGCGGTAGACGGTCCGGATATGAATCTCCAGCGTCTCTGCCAGCTTCTTGGCCGTCATCCGTCTCCCTGTTTTCAGGAGCCACAAGATGGAAAGCATGTTGTCGGCTTTTGACATGTTATGAAGTGCTCCTTTCCTGTTGGCGGGGTACCGGTATTTCTGGTTCATTGCATTACAAACCGGTTCTCTTTTTTATGTGGAATTGTTATACAATTATCCATGCAGGTACTATAAACCTGCTCGTTTTTCCCTTGTTCCACGCAAAAAAAGCATCGTTCCCGTTGATTGTCTGGGACTGATGCTTTTTTAGTGTACCATTCTCAACTCGGCAGAAGCATACACAGCCTGTAAGAGGGAAATTTAGAACGATTCTTCGGTTTCCTGTTGCGCTTTATAATATGTAAAAAATCTGTTCGCAACAACGCCTAGAATTAATAGATCTACAGCTTTAGCAAAAAGCATATGAATAATCTGTGTGATCATTAGTATTGTACTATTATTGATTAACTCTTGAAATTTTACGAAGATCGAATCTCCGGAAAATGGAACGGCATAATGTATAGAGAATGTGAAATAAAACAGATTGAAAAATGCTGAGAATGATCCCGAATTGATTGCTTCCGTTATGGAATGAAAGTTAGGTTTGTCCGTGAGGTAACCGAATAAATCACCTAATAACAAGACAAATGAGTAAATAATACTAAAAATAAAATCAGTTAAAAACACGACAAATATAATACCTACAATTGTAAGAACAAAGTTTTTCTTTAAGTCTTTCGGTTTTATTTCATGAAAACCATTAATAATAATTAGCGTAGATTCTATTAGGTTTTTTATCGCAAAGTGAAAAGGGGGAAGCAAACTTATAATAAAAAACAATATTTTTACGACGTATTCATCCCGCCAAATTAACTCATTAACAAGAAAAAATATGAATAAAAGAGTAGTCCAGTAAGAAACTAACAATAACAATTGGCAAAATATTCGATAGGGATAAAAAATTTTTGATGATGTTCCACAACTAAATAAAACAATAGCTAACAGAATAAGTATGTAAATAATTAATAACACAACTATTAAGGACGAAGTTATTAGTGGTAAAAGGAAATAAAGAATGAATAATAAAGCAACATTGACTTTGCTAAAGATAAGCCTTTTACTTTCTCGAATCAGAACTAGGAATAAAATTTTTGCTTCTTCCATCATTTTCAATCCAATTCATTTCGTTATTTTATTACGAGAAAGAAAGGGTCTGTCAAGATTTTTGTGTAAACTCAATCAACCGATATATGAACAGGTTTCATCCCCCTAATTGGGACATCTTTTTCGGAGCCAATAGAGTCAAGGGCGTGAGGCGAAGCGAACCCTTGACGCGTTGGTGGAGAAAAAGATAATCCCTTCGGGGATGAAGCCTTTCATTTGCTAACGGATGTACGGCTGTACCCGATCTTCAAAGAAAACGGATAGCTGTAAGAGAATCTGGCCCCAGTTCTGAACTCGTCCCGTCCACTTTCGTAGAACATCCATGGTTACGAGATATAACATCTTCAAAAGGGCATCATCTGTGGGAAACATGGCTTTTCCTTTTGTCACCTTTCGAAGCTGTCGATGATAACTCTCGATCACGTTAGTTGTATAAATCAGCTTTCGAATCTCTGGAGGATATTTAAAGAAAGTGGCAATCTCGTCCCAGTTATTCCGCCAGGAACGAACCATCAAGGGATATCTACTGCCCCAGGTTTGTTCAAACTGATCGAGTTCTTCCAACGCGGCTTGCTCCGTTGGAGCCTTATAGATAGGTTTTAGCTCGGACGTGATCTTTTTGAGATCCTTATAGGAAACATACTTGATGGAATTTCGGATTTGATGGATAACACATTTCTGAATCTCCGTCTTCGGATAACATGCAGAGATGGCTTCTGTAAAGCCACGAAGATTATCGACGCTTGTAATGAGAATATCCTGGACTCCACGATTTTTCAGTTCGTTGAGGACATGCAGCCAGAATTTTGCCGATTCATTCTCCCCAATCCAGATCCCAAGCACATCTTTATGACCGTCAAGGTCAATACCAATGACCATATAGGCGGCTTTATTGACGATAGCTCCGTCCTGTTTTACCTTAAAGTGAATGGCGTCAAGGAAAACAACAGCATAAACCGCTTGCAAGGGGCGATTTTGCCACTCTTTGATCATCGGTACAATCTTATTGGTTACATTCGATATGAGCGTTGGTGAGACTTCGATGCCATAGAGCTGCTGCAGATGGTCTTGGATATCGCGTGTGGATACGCCTTTGGCATAGAGGGCAAGAATTTGATCTTCGATCCCTGTCACGTTGGACTGATGTTTCTTTACAATGTTTGGCTCAAAATCACCCTCTCGATCCCGAGGGACTTGGATGTCAACATCCCCGTACTCAGAACGGACGGTTTTCTTGCTATACCCATTGCGGCTGTTGGTTGTCCGCTTGTTTTTCATGTCATGCTTGGCGTATCCAAGAGAGGACTCGATTTCAGCTTCCAGCATTTCTTGGATTGTGTCTGCGAATAGATCCTTTAACGCTGACTGTACGTCGTCCACTGACTTCATGTTTTTCTCTTTGATCCACTGCTTGATCTGCTCTTTTGACATCATAAAAATCTCCCAACCTTTCTACTCCTAATTGTAGTTTAGAGGTTGAGAGTTTACACAAAATATTTTACAGACTCGAAAGAAATAGAAAAAAAGAAGAACACGTCAGTTCGGGTCCTTCGCATGCTTTCCGATTATATCCAGTTCCACGTCTGCAACCCTTCGGTTTACATACCGTATTTTCTCTTTCATGTCGCGAATCTCGGACAGTACCAAATTATCGCTATTAATATTGGCTATGTGCTGAGAATGCAGCACAACTTTTAATTCGTCTACTTTGGCCTCCAACCGGTCAAAACGCTCCTCTTGTCGGTCTACCTTTGCCTCCAACCGGTCAAAATGTTCCTCTTGTCGGTCTACCTTTGCCTCCAAGCGGTCAAAACGCTCCTCCAGTTGATCGAACCTTTCTCCCATCCGCTTCATGCCTTCCGCGATTTCCAACAGGAGCTTTTCCATTCCGCTGTTCCCCTCCTTATGGGCATTATACAGGATTTCTGTCGGCTTGTAACTCACTGAGAAAGGGCCTTCATAAAGAAGGCCCCGCTGTTTTTCCCACTATTCTTTTGTATTGCGCCAAAGGCATAGCGCCTCTACTATCAGTACTCATAGCCTGACGCTATTATTTCAAAGCGCCCTCTACTTCTTTTACCATTGCGTCGACGGAGACGAGTCCGCCGCCGGACAGATACCAGAAGTCCGGTTTGAGATAAACGATGTGCCCTTCTTTAAAGGCTTTCGTTTTCTTCACCAGTTCGTTTTCAACTACACCCTTCGCGGAGGATTCTCCCCCAACTGCAGCGGTGCGGTCGATGACGAACAAGAAGTCCGGGTCTTTCTCCACGATGTATTCAAAAGAGATGCTTTGACCGTGAGTGGATACCTCGATGTTCTTATCTGCCGGTGTAAAGCCAAACACGTCGTGAATAATACCGAAACGGGAGCCTGCTCCATACGCGCTTACTTTGCCGTCGTTGGCCAGAATGATCAGCGCGTTTTTGCCGCTGGCTGTTGCTTCTGCGTTCAGTTTTTTGATCGATTCATTGATTTTCGCCAGTTCTTCTTCAACGGCTGCTTCTTTGCCAAAAATTTGGCCAATCGTTTTTGCGTTCTCGGTAAAGGACTCCATATAGCGGGAGGTGTCCACGCCCTGGTAGATCGTTGGTGCGATCGCTTTGAATTCTTCATACATAGCCTGTTGGCGTCCGGAGATGATGATCAGGTCAGGCTTCACTTCGTTGATTTTCTCAAAATCAGGCTCTTTCAGGCTTCCTACATTCACATACTTGTCATCCTTGTATTTTTCGAGGTAAGTAGGAATGCTTGTTTTTGGCAGCGCCGCTACTTCAACGCCCAGCTTATCCAGCGTATCCAGCGTACCGAAGTCAAAGACAACTACTTTTTTCGGGTTTTTCTTCACTTTGGTTTCGCCCAGTTGGTGTTTGATCGTCAACTCTTCACTTTGCGCTTCCGTTGCCGGAGTTCCTTGCGCTCCTTGTGCTTGCGGCTGCTCCGCCGTGCCATTGGTGCTGCCGGTCGTGCTGGAACCGCCCGAACCGCATGCTACTGCGAAGACTGCCAGTACGGCAATCATGAGATATAGTGCTACCTTCTTCATGTCGTCACCTCTAAAAGGGATTTTTTATATTGCATCGATGATTGTCTGGAAAAGAGTCTGGCTTGCTGCCAGCCCATTTAAAAACGGGATTTCTCTTTTTCAGACACCATCGAAATGATGCCTGACACAATAGATTTTCATCAAGAGAAGTAAATACAGATTTTATTGTCATCGATGTGCTGGATCGGAATGTCCATGTCATAGACCTCTTTCAACACGGGAGACGTGATAATCTCCTCGATCGTTCCCTCCCGGACGATCTTTCCGTCCTTGAGCGCCACGATGTAATCGGAGTAACAGGAGGCGAAATTGATGTCATGGATGACGATCACCACTGTTTTCCCCAGCTCATCCACCAGTCTGCGGACAATCTTCATGATCTGTACGGAATGCTTCATGTCGAGATTGTTGAGCGGCTCATCCAGCAGGATGTATTCGGTGTCCTGAGCAATGACCATCGCGATATAGGCGCGCTGCTTCTGTCCCCCGCTGAGCTGGTCCAAATATTTGTCCTGCATGTCATGAAGCTCCATATAGCGGATCGCTTCGTCGACATGCTTCCAATCCTCCTCTGTCAGCCGTCCCTGCGAATAGGGGAAGCGTCCAAAGGAAACCAGCTCGCGGACCGTCAGCCGCAGATTGATGTGATTGGACTGCTTCAGAATGGAAATCTTTTTGGCCAGGTCGTTGCTTTTGCACTTGCCGACTTCCTGACCGTCAATGTAGATATCCCCTTCGTCCATGGCGATCAAGCGGCTGATCATCGACAGCAATGTGCTTTTGCCTGCCCCGTTTGGACCGATAAAGGAGGTGATTTTCCCTTTGGGGATTTTTACAGAGACGTTTTCCACTACTTTTTTCTGTCCGTATTTTTTGGACACGCTTCTTACCTCTACCATGATTTATTCTCCTTCAATAGTAGATAGATAAAATACACGCCGCCGACAAAGTTGATGATGACGCTAAGGGTTGTCGAGAAGGTAAACACCCTCTCTACGATGAGCTGCCCTCCGACGAGTGCAATCACGCTGATGAAGATGGAACCGAGAATCAAATACTTGTGGTTGTAGGTTCTCATGAATTCGTACGTGACGTTGACCACAAGCAGTCCCAGGAAGGTGATCGGCCCGACCAAAGCAGTCGAGATCGAGATCAGAATCGCTACGGCGACCAGCAGCCTTTTGACTACATAGTCGTAATCAACCCCCAGGTTTATGGCTTGATCTCTCCCCAATGACAGGACATTGAGGTATTTATTGAACCGCCAAAAATAAGCGAATACAAGCACCATCAGGATACCGGCGATGCCGATCAGATTGTTGTTGATGTTGTTGAAGCTGGCGAAACTCTTGTCCTGGATGACCTGAAACTCGTTCGGATCGACCAGCACCTGCATGAACGTCGCCATGCTCTGGAACAATGTCCCGAAGATGATGCCGATCAGCAGCAGATAGTAAATATTTTGCTGATCCCGTTTAAACAGGATCTTGTACAAAACAGCCGAGAACAGAACCATCAGGCCCACGCACAACAGAAAGTTCAAATTGTTGTCTACCATGGTGAGCGACTTGGAGCCGAATACGTAAATGACGAAGGTTTGGATCAGCATATAAAGCGAATCCAGGCCCATGATGCTCGGTGTCAGGATTCGGTTGTTCGTAATCGTCTGAAACACCAGTGTCGAGTAGGCGATGGCTGTTCCCGTCAGAATAATCGCCAGTACCTTCAAGCTCCGCCGGGGAAGGATGTAATCCCAGTTGCCCCCTGCTTTGATTGTCATAAAAATGGCGATCAAAACGAGGGCCGCCGCTGCCAACCAGACCATTTTCTTTTTATATGCCATATGCCTTTCTCCTCATCAGTAAATAAGCAAAGATACCACTTCCGAGCACCCCGACGGTCAGGCTGATGGAAATTTCGTATGGGTAGATGATGACCCGGCCAAGGATGTCGCAGAAGAGTACGAATACGGCTCCCAATAAAGCGGTATGAGAAAGGCTGTTTTTCAGGTTGTCGCCACGATAGATCGAAACGATGTTCGGGATGATCAGGCCCAGAAACGGAATCATCCCCACAGTCAACACGACGGACGCGGTGACCAGGGCAACAATCACCAATCCGATGTTGACCACCCGCCTGTAATTCAGGCCCAAATTCTTGGAAAAGTCCTCGCCCATCCCGGCTATCGTAAATTTGTTGGCGTACAGGTATGCGATAACAAGCAGCGGAATGCTGATGTACATCAGCTCGTAGCGCCCTTTCATGATCATGGAAAAATCGCCCTGCAGCCATGCCGACATGTTCTGGATCAGGTCGTACTTATACGCGATAAAGGTAGCGAAGGAGCTGATGATGTTCCCGAACATCAGTCCGACGAGCGGGATGAAGATCGTATCCTTGTACTTGATCTTCTCCAGGATTCTCATGAACACAAAAGTGCCCAGCAAGGCAAAGACGAAAGAAATCAGCATCTTGACCAACGGACTTGCCGTGGTAAACAGCATCAGCGATACGAGAATCCCCAATCTGGCGGAATCTAGCGTCCCTGCTGTCGTGGGAGAAACAAATTTATTCCGGCTCAGCTGCTGCATGATCAGACCGCAAATACTCATGCTGACGCCTGCAATAATAATGCTGATCAGACGGGGAAGCCTGCTCACGAGCAGTATTTCGACCTGGTCGTCTGTCAGCTGGAATACATCCAGCGGGGAAATGTCCTTTACACCGATAAAGACAGACCCGAATGAGAATAGAAGCAGTGCAAGAAACAAATATCCGATTTTCATTGGCTCTTTCCTTTGTGGTCAGGTAAGATTCTCAGTCAAAATGCCTATGAAGCACAAGAATATGTACTTCCGGCATCCAATAATGATATTCATTATCATCTGATTACATTGAGTATTATACCCATTCATTTACATACAGTCAATGAGAATGATTAGAATTCTCAGTGGCGGATGTGCTCTTGATGCGTCCATTATAAAAAACCCGGAGCGGCGCCCCGGGCTTTATCCTTTTACATCTTCCTATCTCAGCTTTTCGGTGTACGCAACCAACTGGGCAGCAAATGCGTCCAGCCTTTGCTTCAAATCCTCGGCTGTAACGGCGTACCGTCCATTCTCAAGTATAAAATCGCTTTTGCAAGACGCCACCTGCATGGGGATCGCTACGCCCAACAGTCCCCTCACGACAATGCGCAGATGATCGATCGGCTGCGTACTGCGGATGCCGCCCCCATTGCCTACGAGCCCCACCGGTTTGTCCCGGAACATATCCATATTGAGAATATCCAACGCATTTTTCAGGACACCCGAATACGAATTGTGGTAATTGGGCGACCCGAGTACAAATGCATCTGCTTGCCCGGCCAGCCGGATCAGCTCGCGAGCGGTTTCATCGGGGTGCTTTTCCGGTTCATAGTGATATTTCGGATCGGCGATAGGCAGCGGACGTACCCGCAAATCCCAGACATTCGCTTCACAGCCTTTTTCCCGCAGCCGTGCGGCGATCTCCTCAATCAAAGCCGTTGTATGCGCAGGCTCTGCTACACTTCCCGATATGAGCAAAATTCGCATCAGATCATTCTCCTCTCTTATTGATGCTCAGATACCGCAAGTCAGCTCCCGCCTTACTTTCCAACAGATTGTCCCGTTGTCTCCATTCGGGTTTGCTGCCTTGCATGCCGCAACCGCAGGCCGTAAAACATTGCCGTTGTCCCAAACACATACACGGTCACTGCCGTAAAAGCGAGAGGCAGTGAGAATGCGGACAAAAGACCGCCAATCAACAGGCAGGCAAAGGCATCAGACACATTGCCGACGCTGGAGCGGAGGGCCATCACCTTTCCCAACATTTCGTTGGGGGTCCTCAGCTGCAGAACAGTCGTCAATGTCGTGCCGGATATCGTATTTCCAAAGCCTTGGATCAACGCCGATAGAAATGTTTAAATCTTTTTTGTCAACAGCCAGCAACGGGATGCTCGCTTGAATAGCCGGAAAGAAAAAGGCCCGCAGGCAGGTCATGACAAAGCTGACGATCATGATGTGCTCCAATGTCAACACATCGGCAGCATGAGCAATGGGAATGGACAAGGTAAGCAATCCCCGTGTCCAACCGCAAAACAGCATGATCGCTTTGCGGTCTACTCGATCGACAATGACACCGCCTATGATTCCGAGAAAAAATAAGGAATCTACGGAGACAAACAGCACCGCTCCCGCTCCCAGTGCACTGTCGCTGTATTGCAGGGACCAGTGTCAGTGCAAGCGTATAGACCGATGTGCCGAAAATAGACGAAGCATCTGGAAACCAAAGCAGTTTAAGATTGCGGTTCACGATTTTTCCTCACTTTTACTTATGTAGTAACTCCTTTACTGTCATTACATTGCTCCAGATGTCTACTCCAGCTAAACTGCCTTGCCTTTTGCAGCTTCTGATACCTTTCCTCGTTTTCAGCACTTAAAATGTCCGATATTTCTAACAATTATATCCGTACTGCTATTTAAAGTGAAGGCGCTTTTATGCGCCTTCACTAAACTCTCCCCGTCAAATCCCGTCAAATCTTCCAGCGTATCCGATCATCGACGAAACAAAAAATTCCACTCATCGCTTTTAAACAAAAAAGCCAATAGCGAATCAAGCGTACAAGTATACAATCTCATCCCGGTCCTTCCGGTAATCCACCAGCATGTCCTTGCCGTCCAGATACCAGATTTCATCCTCTACGATGTAAAAGGTAATGCCGTTCACTTCAGTGGAGAGACCGATATTGTCCGGCTCTTCTTTGGTGAATCCCATGGAAAACGAGTCCTGAATCGTGCTGCTGCCGCCATAGCGGGCAAAAAAACGAACGTAGTCCCCCGATTGAAAGCCGCACTCCTCCTCGAACCAGGCAAGTGCCGACTGTGTAACTGTTAGTTTCATGCGCTAGCGCCCCTTTCGGCAAAAGGCTGCCGATGGAATAGGTGATGCAGAAAAAGAAGACGGCTGTTTTCCCCATGAAAAGGCCCTTCTGGGAGACAAGTGGACGTACCAGAGAGGAATGCGCCTTCTATGCAAACAGAAAACAGCCTGGATCAAACTTTGCTATACATACAGTATAGGCAACTTACTATACTATTTCAATCATTTAGTTTATAAATCAACCAAAAAATGATGAGCTCCTTCACAAGGGTCGGATGGTATGAACCTAAACCATTCATTGGTCCAAAGCTTTATCACCTGAAAGCGTACTCTTTCTGCCGGACGAGAACACATTCGCCCCGACAACCCCGATGAGGATCAAAGCGCCGCCAACGACATGGAAAATCTCCACTCTCTCGTTTAACCAGATCACGCCCGCAATTATGGTCACCAGCGTCGATATTTGATTGCATACACTCATTTTGGAGGCTTCGATATGCGACAAGGCATAATTGGACAAAAAGGAGGTAACGAGCGACGACAGCACGCCCAGGTACAGGACGCTGACCAGAAAGGACGGATTCGCCAAAGGCTGAAAGAAAGCGGCGAGCGTCCCCGCCGAGATATGGCTGACAACGGACATGCCGTTGAAAAACAGGAAGCCGAACACGGTCATTGCATACGTGACATCCATGTAGTGGTGTTTCTTCACAACCTTGCGGGCCATCACGCCATAAGCTGACAAGGAAAGAGCGGACAAAAACACCAAAACGGTTCCCGTCAGATTGGCGGATTGCAGGTCGACCCCTTTGGAGGCGAAGATGTAAACCACTCCCGCTACGGACAACAACGTAAACACCTTTTGCATCCCATTCGTATACTCCTTTAGGAAATAAGCGGCCAGGATCATGGTGAAGATCGGTACGGTAGCCTGAATAATCCCTGCCTCCGATGACGACGTATAGACCAGGCCAAACGCCTGCAGAGCAAAGAAGATGACGGGATAGAACAGTGCCACAGGCAAAAATGAAACGATGTCCCGCAGCGTGGTCCGCAGCCTGACCCAGCCCAGCAGAACGGGAATCGAAGCCGCCAAAAACGACAGGGTAAACCGGTGAGCCAACGTATCCAGCGGATCGCTGATCGCAAGCGCCACCTTCACGAACAAAAACGACAATCCGACGATAAGAGCGTTCAACATCGCCGCCAGATACGCTTTTTGAATTGTCTTTTGTGTCATATGTTTGCCTCCTCATGCATGGCGTAACTGTGATTTCATGACCGGTCATGGCTCTATCGTAAATGGCAGGCACGTGTGCTACAATTCAAAAAAAACAAATCTGTATCGGTACAGATTTGTTCTGGAGTGAGATGATGCACAAATATTTGCAGCTGCTAAGCGAGCTGGAATCAAAAATCGAAAGCCGCCAATGGACAGATGGAAATAAGCTTCCCTCCATCAGGGTCCTTGCAGACAGGTATGGATGCAGCCACAGTACAGTTATCCGCGCTCTGAATGAACTGGAGAGGCGCCACGTCATCTATTCGGTCCCGAAAAGCGGCTACTATGTAGTGAAGGGGGCGCTTGCCTCACCCAAGGAAGGTACTGGCGTCATCGACTTCGCTACTTCCGCTCCGGATCGCAGCGTCTTTCCCTATCTCGATTTTCAGCACTGCATCAACAAGGCCATCGACACTTACAGCAGCGACTTGTTCGTGTACGGGACACCGCAAGGGCTGGAGACCCTGATCCAGGTTGTCCAAAAGCAATTTGCCGATTATCAGGTTTTTGCCAGCCCGAAACAGATCTTTATTACCTCGGGCGTTCAACAAGCCTTGGCCGTTCTCGCTGGGATGCCTTTTCCTAACCGAAAGTCAAAGGTCGTCCTCGAGCAGCCCGGCTATCACTTGTTAATTGAATACCTTGAGACGCACAACATCCCGGTCGTAGGTGTAGGGCGAACCGCAAAAGGACTGGACCTGGAGGAGCTGGAGAGAATTTTTCGCGGAGGGGACGTCAAATTTTTCTATGCGATGCCGAGATTCCACTCTCCCTTGGGTACGTCTTATACAAAACGGGAAAAGCTCGCCATCATCGAATTGGCCGAGAAATACGACGTGTTTGTCGTAGAAGACGACCACATGGCCGATTTTGAACAAGACAGCAAGGCGGACCCTTTGTTTGCCTACGACAGGTCCGCCCGCGTCATTTATTTGAAAAGCTATTCGAAAATCCTTCTGCCCGGCCTGCGGGTGGGAGTCGCCGTTGTCCCGGACCAGTTGGTCGATGTCTTTCAGCGGTACAAGCGATTACTGGACATCGATACCTCGATGCTGTCCCAAGCAGCGCTTGAGATCTACATCAAAAGCGGGATGTTTGAGCGGCACCGGCACAAAATTCGCGCGTCCTACGCCAGGAGGTCGAACGTATTGGCAGCGTCGATCAAACATCATTTCGGGCCATTGAGCGACATTTCCGCTATCTGCGATGCCAGCCAGCCGATGATTCATACCCATGTTGCGTTGGATCGGAGCATTTCCGTCCCGAGAGTCATTTCCCTTCTGAAAAAGGACGGCGTCGTAATCGAGCCGATCGACAAGCATTATTTGACTGCCTATCCAAAAGAAAATCTCCTGAAGATCAATGTGTCGAACACAAAGGACGAGGATATTGACCAAGGAATTTGCCGCCTGGCGGAAACGGTCAAAAAGCTGGCGAATACAAAGCGCAGATCAGCTGCCCGCGATCAGTGACAGCCGGCTTACTTGACAGGCGTTTCTTTTTTCACCGGAAACCAGCCTTCGACGGTCATGATGCGCTCCCACAACGGATCGGGAATTTCCAGTTTCTCCTGGTCGTTTGGACCCACCGTGGTGGCGATTTCGTCCTCTTTGCCGTCCATCACTTTTTCCACCCATTCCGGTTCGATAATGATTCCGCGTCCCAGCGCGATCAGCGGCACTCCCGTCTGTCTGGCGGCCAGCACATCGTCTGCCGTATACAAGGAACCGACGCCGATTACCGCCGTGCGATCACCGATCCGCTCTCGTATCTGCTCGATTCGCGTGCGGGTCGAATCGCCGCCCCGTCTCGGCTTGGACCAAAAATCCTGCAGCGACACATGTAGATAGTCGAGTTCCTTATCTGCGAGAGCGTCCACCAAAACGAACGTGTCGTCCATCGTAATTCCCTTTTCATATGGCTCTTCCGGTGAAAAGCGATATCCTACGAGGAACGGGCGGTCTGCGTGTTTGGCCACCACTCGCTTTACCTCGTCTACGACGGCGAGCGGAAAGGCAAGGCGTTTTTCCAGGCTGCCTCCCCAGCGGTCCGTACGGCGGTTCGTATGGCCGGAGAAGAATTGCTGGACCAGGTAGAAGTTGGCGCCGTGAATTTCTACACCGTCAAAGCCGGCTTCGATGGCGCGGCGGGTCGTTTCTCCGTATGCGCGAATGATCTCCTGAACCTCTTCATCCGTCAGCGCACGGGGAATGGGCGCATTGTCATCAGCGACTTCACTTGCGCTGACGATCTCTCCTCCGGGAACAAGCTCCGGCGGAGCCATTCGTCCGGCATGAAATATTTGCAGGACTGCCTGCGCTCCCTTTTCCTTAATGGTCGAAGCCAATCGGCGCATGCTCGGGATCATTTCGTCACTGGTTCCAGAAAATTCGCCGGGGAAGCCTTTGCCGTTCTCTGTCACATAGATGCAGGCGGTAATCACCATGCCTACGCCGGTAGCGCGACGGGAATAGTAGCGAAGTTCCGCATCGGAAACGGTCCCGTCGTCATTCGAAGAATAATTGGTCAGCGGAGCCATGACGATCCGGTTTTTCAATGTAATTCCGCTGCGAAAAGAAAAGGGCTCAAACAAAGGCATATATTTTTCTTTCATGTACGGTACACTCCCATCATATTCCAGCTCCTGCTGTCCAATTTGGCTTTTGCTCTCCAATCACTGCTCGCGTATCTCGTCCCTTCAGGTATGCCCGAGTCTCCCCATCATATTCTTGCCTGGGATCCAGCCTTTACTCCGCTGCAACCTGTTTTACGATCTCAAAGGAGCGCAGGCGAGCCTGATGATCGTAAATCGCGCCGTTGATGATGATCTCGTCGGCTTGCGTGGCATCCAGCAGCTCCTGCAGCTTTTCTTTGACGACCGCGGGACTGCCGATAATCGACGCCCGCAGTTGGGCATCTATGCTCGCTTTCTCATAATCGGCCCAAATTCCCTCCATGCTCTCGACCGGCGGCTGAAATTTTTGCGGACGGCCTCTTACCAGGCTGAGGAAATTGAGTTGCTGCGAGGTTGCCAGACGTTTCGCCGTTTCATCGTCATCCGCTGCGATCACGTTTACCCCGACCATCGCATACGGCTCCTCCAGCACTTCGGATGGGCGGAAGGCACTCCTGTACAGCCGGAGCGCCGGCAAGATATTGTCCGGCGAAAACTGGCCCGCGAAAGCGAAGGGCAAGCCCAAAAGACCAGCCAGCTGGGCATTATACAGACTGGAGCCCAAGAGCCAGATCGGGATGTTCATGCCTTCGCCGGGAACAGCCCGAACGCGCGGCCCATCCGAACCCTCTGTGGAAGTCGGGTTCAAATATTCCCGCAGCTCCGCTAGCTGTTCCGGGAAGTCTTCACCGCCGCTCTTGCTGTCTCGGCGAAGCGCGCGGGCCGTGAGGTGATCCGTACCCGGCGCTCGCCCCAGTCCAAGATCGATGCGGCCCGGAAACATGGACTCCAGTGTGCCGAACTGCTCGGCGACGACGAGCGGGGCATGGTTGGGCAGCATGATGCCGCCGGAACCGACCCGGATCGTCGAGGTGCCTGCCGCCACATATCCAATCACCACGGAGGTCGCAGAGCTGGCGATTCCCGGCATATTGTGGTGCTCAGCCAGCCAGTAGCGGTTGTACCCCCACTTTTCCGCATGCCGGGCCAGATCCAGCGTGTTTCGGAAGGAATCGGCCGGTGTCCCTCCCTCCAGGACAGGCACGAGATCCAGTACGGAGAGCGGAATGTCGCGAAGCTGTTTGTTTCTTTCAGTCTGCTTGGCCATTGTTTTCATCCTTTGCTATGAGAAGATCGTTCCCCTGATCATTCTTACAAAATTACATATCTGAATATCTAGATTTATAGATGATAGAACATCCGCATACATGGCTGGGTCTCGCAGCAACGCGGAAACACATCCATGTACATTTCGGCTGTCTGGACAGGCAGCTACAAGTCGTGTTGGATAAACGCAGCCAGCTCTTTCAACTTCTGCTCATTTCGCTTGTAGTAGGTCCACTGGCCGTATCGGTATACTTCCAATAGGCCTGCCCGCTGAAGTGTCAAAAGGTACTGGGAAACGGTCGATTGCGATAAGCCAGCCTTTTCCTGAATGTGGCTTACACATACCCCGATTTTTCGGCAATCTCCTCCTTCTTGCGGGGGGAAGTGTTTCTCCGGTTCCTTCAGCCAGTCCAGAATTTGCAAACGCGTTTCATTAGATAAAGCCTTGAAAATGAGAAGGGGATCCATGCCCTTTATTATATCCTTATATCCCGATAGATCAATGCAGCAAGTGTAGGCAAAAAAAAAGAGAGGGCTCCCCCCTCTCAGCGTACATCCAGCAACACTTTTCCCGTACTCTGCCTGCTTTCTACCCACTCGTGGGCCTTGGCCGCCTCGGCGAGAGCAAAGCGTCTCCCGACTTTGATCTTGAGGCGCCCATCCGCCAAATACGGCAGCACCCGCTCCGCTGTCTCGCGCAAAAGCTGCGGCCGTTTGCTGCGGGTCGTTCCCAGGCTGAAGCCCAGCACGGAGCGGCAACTGGCATGCAAATCAATTGTTCTGATTTGTCCGACTTCCCCGCTCGCATTTCCAAAGTGAACCAGCCGTCCGTACGGAGCCAGACACTCCATGCTCTTTTCCGTGACCCGGCCAGCGATCGAGTCCAGAATAACATTGGCCCCTTCGCCGTCCGTCCATTCGTTTACCTTTTCGGCAAAGTCTTCTCTATCCGTACAAATCACATGATCGGCACCGGCTTCCAGCGCGATCGCCGCCTTGCTCTCGCTGCCCACTGTCCCGATGACCTTCCCTGCCCCCAGCAGCTTCGCTAGCTGGATTGCGGTCGTACCAATGCCTCCCGCCGCGGCGTGGATCAGGACGGTTTCTCCCTTTTCCAGCCGCGCTACATCAGCGAGGAGCTTGTAGGATGTAAACGAAACGATCGGGCAAGCCGCTGCGGTGTCAAAGTCGAGCTGATCCGGAATAGCAAACGCGAGATTCTCGTCGGCAACGATATACTCCGCATATGAGCCGTTATGAGGGAATGCGATGACCCGCTGGCCCACATGCAGCGACTGCACCTCGGAACCGACTCTCTCAATCACGCCGGCTGCGTCGAGACCGGGAATAAACGGCAGATTTCCTCCGCCCTTTTTTCCGTAGCGCGATTTGATATCCGCAAAATTGACGCTCGTTTTTTCTACCCGGATCAATACCTGCTTTGGGTGTATGGACGGCATCTCGACTTCCGTATACACCATGCCCTCGGTTCCGCCAAAAGCTGTGACAAGAACTGCTTTCATGTACCTCTCCCCCTTTTGCCGCATTGGATCAAATGGAATTTCGTTACATTCCGATGAGGCTCTTTTATTATAGTACTAGACACCTTGTTTCAGGAGTGATCGCATGCTTGCCGAAAAGCTGTTTAGCAAAATATCCAGCTTGTTATTTTTGTCTACGCTTGCGATAGCACTGGCTGGATTTCCCCAATCCACACTCTCCGTCTATTACGCGATCCTGGTGCCGCCGTTAGGTTTGGGACTGTCGTTGGTTGGAGTCTACCTCGGTGAAAAAGGAGTGCTTCGATTCATCGGTATCTGGGGAAATGCTGTTCTTCTCGTTTTTTCTGCCTTTACTTTGTTTACCTATACTTTATTTGTTTCTCTTTGGGGGAGTCTGTAGACAACGCTCTTTCTGTTGCACCTACAGACTCCCTCGGACTTGCGGAGCCAACCCAAACCTTTTTGCCGTTTTCTTACTGGTATACCGCGCCAAACTGAGCCTGGTGCAGCCGGTGGTAAATGCCGCCCGCAGCGATCAGCTCCTGGTGCCGTCCCTGCTCAGCAACACCGTCTTCATTGACCACGACGATTCGGTCCGCATTTTTGATCGTCGTCAGACGGTGCGCCACGACGAGGGTCGTACGCCCCTGGGACAGCTCGGAAAGCGACTGCTGGATCGCCAGCTCCGTCTCTGTATCCAGCGCCGAGGTGGCTTCATCCAAAATAAGGATCGGCGGATTTTTCAAAAACATGCGGGCGATGGCCAAACGCTGTTTTTGTCCGCCGGAAAGCTTCACGCCCCGCTCTCCGATCACAGTATCCATCCCTTCCGGCAGGTTCCGGATCACGTCATCCAGACGGGCTCGTCTCGCTGCTTCCCAAATCTCGTCCATACTGGCATCGAGCTTGCCGTACGCGATATTTTCCCGAATCGTCCCCGAGAACAGGAATACATCCTGCTGAACAATCCCGATCTGCTTTCTGAGCGAAGCTAAAGTCATCTTGCGGATATCGATTCCGTCGATGGTAATGCTGCCTTCATTCACCTCGTAGAACCGCGGCAAAAGACTGCAGATCGTCGTCTTACCCGCACCCGATGGCCCGACGAAAGCAACGGTTTCTCCGGCGCGAATGGACAGGTCGATGTTTCGCAGAATGCTCCTGCCCTCTTCGTACCCGAATGTCACCCCGTTGTAGCGAATATCCCCCTTCAGGTTTGCCACTTCAATCGCATCGGGCGCATCTGCCACATCCGGTTCTGTGTCGAGAATCTCTACATAGCGTTTAAACCCGGCGATTCCCTTCGGATAGCTCTCAATCACCGCGTTGATTTTCTCGATCGGGCGGAAAAAGACATTGGTCAACAGCAGGAACCCGACAAACTCTCCATACGACAGCTCGCCTCTGATCACAAACCACGTACCGCAGATCATGACAAACAGGGAGATGAGACGCATCATCATGTAGCTGATCGACAAGCTTTTGGCCATGATTTTGTATGCGAGCAGCTTTGTCTGGCGGAACTGCTGATTATTGACGGCAAACAGCTCTTTTTCGTAGGCTTCATTGGCAAATGCCTGAACCACGCGAATGCCGCTGACATTGTCCTCCACCCTCGCGTTGAACTCACCCACATCGCCAAACAAACGGCGGTATGTCTTGGTCATTTTTTTGCTGTAAACAGTCGCAACGACAGCCATCAGTGGAACGACCAGGAACGTTAAAATCGCCAGCTCCAGATGAATGTATGCCATCAGTCCGAATGAGCCGATCAGTGTCATGACCGCGATGAAAATATCTTCGGGTCCGTGGTGGGCAATTTCCCCGATCTCGTTCAAATCATTTGTAATCCGGCCGATCAAATGCCCTTTTTTGTTGTTGTCGAAAAAACGAAACGACAGCTTCTGGAGATGCTCAAACAGCTTTCTTCGCATATCTGTCTCGATGTTGACCCCGAGCATATGTCCCCAATAGGTGACGATATACTGGAGGACCGTGTTCAGCGCATAGATGGCAAGCAGGCCCAAACATGCCAAAAGAATCAGCGACCAGTCTTTGCCGGGCAAGAGCTTGTCGACGAACTGATTGACAGCCAGCGGAAAGCCAAGCTCAAGCAAGCCGGCGATCACCGCACACGAGAAGTCCAACAAAAAAAGTCCTTTATAGGGACGGTAATAAGAGAAAAAGCGCTTGATCAATTCGGGATCACTTCCTTCCTGCTTCGTTACCTTTGCGATACATGCTATCATACCAATCTTCCTAAAATTTGAAAATGGAGTTCTCGGCTGGCAGTTTTGAAAAGGGGAGCGATTGGCTTCTGGTCAGTGTCACGGCAAAAAGGCTGCCGAATCATCGGCAACCCGCTTTCCTCTGTTTTATCTCTCTATACGTTTTATTCGCGTATTCAGTTATGTTCAGTCCCGTATTTATTGCTTCAAATCCAATACTTCATCCGGATCGGCCACGTCTCGCCCGTAATATCGCTTGGCACGGAAGTTGTGGATTTCCTGGCAAGCCTTCGCCATTTTTTCCAAAATGACCTCTTGCGGCTCGTCCTGATCCGGACTCCAGTAGTAAATCTTCATCTCGTACGTCTCGCCGCTGTCATCCTCCCGGCGGTACTGGATCCGGTCCGCCTTTACAAACCCGTTTTTCCGATAAAAGTTGACCCGTTTCCACGTGTCCTCGTCTTCCCGGTCGATCGGCTCCACTTCGAGGATGATCGTCTTTCCTTTTTCTTTCAGCCGGTTGAGCAGCTTGGTTCCGATCCCTTTCCCTCTCGTCTCCGGGTTGATCAGCAGGTAATCGATGAAGAGAAAGGTCGGAAATTCCGCATACAACAGCAGATAGTCCTCTGTCTCTTCCTTGTGGTAAACATCCTTGTCCTCGATCAGAGCCTGCAGCTGGCGCGGGTCCTTCATCTCCTGCTCAGGAAAATATTCGCTTAAACGCTCGTACCATTCCATGACGACTCCCCCACATTCGATCACTCTAACTATCTGTCATAGCATTTCCATGAAGAAACGATTCCACTCGCTTTGGAGAGAACCTTCTGCAATATAAAAGCCGTTTGCTGCGAGGTAGACAATCCAAAAAAGAGGACGCTCCATAGCGGATTCGCCCCCCTTCATGGCACGCAGCGCTGGATGGCTCTAGCGTATCCGGGCAACTGCTACGACGAGATCTCTTTGTCTATTGGATCTGTCGGTTGCTGAAAGGCTGTCGGATTGGCCTTCTTCCAAATAAAGTAACAAATCGTGATCAGGATCAGCCACGGAAAACCGAGCCTCAGCGTGTCCTTAAACTCCGGCTGAAACCAGGTCGACAAGACGACAGACGCAAGCAAAACGGCTCCCAGGACACTCAAATACGGATAGCCGATCATCCTCACGGGCAGCTTTCGCCCCCCCATTTGCTCCCATTTCCGGCGGAAGAACAGGTGCGTCACGAATACCATGAACCAGGCGAACATCGCACCGAAGCTGGAAAGCGAGATCATGACGGCAAAGGAGCTGTCCGGCACCACCATGCCTACGATCGTCGCAATTGCAATCCCGATCGTAGACAAAGCAAGCGCCTTTACCGGAACGCCTTTTTTGCTCAGTTCGCCCAATTTTTTCGGGGCAAAGCCTCCACGGGACAGCGAGAATACCATCCGGGTCGAGATATACAGCTGGCTGTTCATTGCCGAGAGAGCTGCCGTCAGGACGACGAAGTTCATAATTCCTGCTGCGCCCGGAATGTGGATGAGCTCGAACACCTTTACAAATGGGCTCCGATCGCTTCCCGTCTCGTTCCAGGGCACGATCATCAGCATCAGGGCAAGCGTCAGGATGTAGAAGAGCACCAGCCGGACAACAGCTGATTTTAATGCGATGGGTACGGCCTTCTCCGGTTCCTTTGCTTCCCCGGCGCTGACCGCGATCATTTCGATGCTGAGGTAGCTGAACAGCGAGATGAAAATGGCAATCCACATGCCCCAGAATCCATTGGGGAAAAACCCGCCGTTGGCCGTGAGATTCTGGATGCCCATTTCCGGATGGCTGCTGCTCCCGAATACGACAAAGGCTCCCAATACGATAAACAGGATAATAGCCGTTACTTTAATCATAGAGAACCAGTATTCAACAGTACCGAACAAATTGACACTGGTTGCGTTTACATAAATGAGGACGGCGGAGAAAATCAAAATCCAGACAACTCCCGGCACAGCGGGAAACCAGTATTTCATGTAGACGGACATCGCTGATACCTCGGTTCCGACCGCACACACCAGGCTGAACCAGTACGAATACCGGACTGTAAAGCCAGCCCACGAGTTGATATACCGCTCGGCGTGTGCTCCGAATGAGCCTGTGGTGGGATGAGCGACCGTCATTTCAGCCAGGCAGCCCATCAATAGCAGAGCAATGACTGCGCCGATCAGATAGCTGACGATGACACCGGGACCGGCGAAGCCGATTGCCATCCCGCTTCCGAGAAAGAGCCCGGTTCCGATCGCTCCGCCGATGGCAATCATCGTGAGCTGGCGGGTCGTCAACCCGCGCTGCAGCCCTTTCTCCCGCTCCATAATATCTTGAAAATGAACGTTCTTCTCCGACATCGCAGCTCCCCCTTTTTCCAAACGCTAGGCAACCACACTGCACGTATTTCCGAACTTTTCGCGAAATTCAATGCGCATGATCTTCCGGGCGTAGAGCTCTTCGGCAAAGCATTTGGTCACGGGTAACGTTGAATTCGCGATAAGGCCCTCCTTTCATCTTTTCATGCTTCGTTTGCAGCATCTAATGTGAACTCAAGATTGCTTCTCTTTGGTGACGCCGCCTACACCCCAGTGCGTGGGCGGAACCTCCGACACTAATACGCGCACCTGTTCAGGCTTGACCTCCAGGCTTGCGACGACAGCTTCGGTGACACTCGCGATCAATCGGGCGATTTGCTGTTTGTCTCTTCCTTCCAATACCTGAATCTGTACTATTGGCATGAATCCACCTCCTATTCGGCAGTTGTCAGGAAGCAAGGCACAGTCTCTCAACGAGCCGGGCAAATATGCCGACCCCTACGGCCAAGGCATCCTCATCAATCGTAAAGCGCGGATGATGATGGGGAAAAGTGATGCCCTTCTCTTTGTTGCCTGCCCCGATCAAGAGAAAGCAGCCGGGGGTTTTCTGCTGGAATGAAGAAAAGTCTTCCGCTGCCATAACCGGCGCCATCCGTTCGATCGCATTTTCTCCGCAATACTCTCGTACAGCAGCTTCTACCTGCCTGGTCACCTCCTCATCGTTTATGACTGCCCGGTATCCAAAATCGTAGCGGAATTCATAAGAAGCGCCGTGGGCTTCCGCGATCCCTTTTACGATACGCTCCATCTGCGGAGGGACTTGTTCGCGAAACTCAGGCTGAAAATACCGCACCGTCCCCAAAATTTCGACCGTGCCGGGGATGACATGAAAAGCCGTTCCAGCCTGAAACTTCGTAATCGACAGAACCAGCGTTTCCAACGGATCGGTATTGCGGGAAACGATCTGCTGGAGGTTGCTGACGACTTGGGCGGCAACCGCGATACTGTCAACGGACAGATGGGGCATTGCAGCGTGGCCGCCTTTTCCATGAATCCTGATCGTAAAAGAATCGCCAGCGGCCATAGCCGGACCGTAGAGAATACCAATTTTGCCGTATTCCAAAGGGGACCATAGATGGGCGCCGACGATCATGTCTACTCCGTCCAGCACTCCTGCACGAACCATCTCTTCTGCCCCGCCCGGCGGCGACTCTTCCGCGTGCTGAAAGAGAAAACGGACCTCACCGTTCAGCCTGCTTTTGCTTCCGGACAGTATTTTGGCCGTGCCCAGCAGCATTGCCGTATGGCCGTCATGACCGCAGGCATGCATGACGCCAGGATTTTGCGAGACAAAATCAAACGTGTTTTCCTCCGCAATCGGCAGGGCATCCATATCGGCCCGAATGGCGATGACCGGTCCCGGCCGTGCTCCGCGCAAACGGGCCATTACGCTTGTTTGGGTCGGCCTGGACAGTTCCAATCCTCCAAATGAGGTGAGTGTGTCGCAGACGAACTGGGCTGTTTTTTCCTCCTGGTAGGACAGCTCTGGATACCGGTGCAAATACCTGCGCCATTCGATGACCTCCATCTGAATCTCGTCGACCAGCCTGCGTAGCTGCTCTGCTGCCATTCAGGCACCTCCCCTCTCCGCGAGTTTTTTGTCAGTTGGAAAAGAAGAATATCAATCGATAGCGACGTTTTTTGTACGACAGTATCGAGCAGCATTTGTTCTTGTTCCGTTGGCTAGGATTTTATTATAAGCTTCCTCAAAAGCACGTACAACACACTATTCAGAATATTCTAACCGAAAATTTGTATGCTCATTTCCAGAAAAGCAAACGGTCAACCGGTACAATCCGGTCGACCTTCAAAGGAATTGCATTACATTTTTCTGTTGGCCGCTTCCTCCCCAAATGCCGGAAGTGGCAAACACGCCGGAGCTTGTCATATGCACCAGTCAAACGCAGCCGTCCAAACCGAGCCGTCTAAACGCTGCCGCCAAACTCGATCAACCTATTCGTCCTGCTTCGCGTACCAAAAAAGCGCAAATTCTGTCATGACCGAGGCGTGGCCGATTTGCCGCAGCATGGCGGAAATATTGCCGCGATGATACGTGCCATGGTTTACGACCTGCAAAACAATTTCGGCATAGCTCGTTTTCCGGAACCCTGCATATGGATTGTCAAGCTCGATCGTCTGGTCCATGTTGTCCTGCCTGCTGAAAACTGCTTTGTACCGCTCCGACAAGTCTGAAAACAACGCGTCCAGCTCCTCGATGCTTTTGGCTTCCGCCTGTTCTATCAGCTGATTGGCAGATGCCAGCGCTTCATTCATGCTTTTGCCGGAAAGAATGTCATACCAACAGTGATCGACCATATAAATATGGGACATTACTTTTGAAACGGAAGGAAAGACGCTTTGCATCTCCATCGTGTATACGTCTTGGGGCAGTTGTTTTAAGTGATTGAAAATGGTTTGATTTGCCCATACATGGTAGTCGTACATATTGAATACAAGCTTTTCCATAATAGTTCCTCCCTTTTTCGGAAACCCATCGTCTGCATCAGTATGTAGCCATCATAAAACAGCTTCCCTGACATCGGCGGTCAGGGAAGTTTTGATCATCTATATTTTTAATTTTGAGCCGGCTTTGCATCATTTCTCCCGCTCAGTGAAACACAAGCGAGGGCGGCAACCAATCCGAGCCCTACAATCAAGCTCGCCAGCCACGGATTGTAAAGGACGGTTGAAGCCGCATTGACCATGACTCCCCCTGCTCCCGCTCCAGCCGCCAATCCCAAATGAATAATCGATGTTTGCAAGGAAAGTACGAGATTCGCTGACTGAGGGGCCTGCTGAATAAAGAACGTTTGAATCGCAGGAGCGGTCGTAAACATGGCAAGCACGATGACGGCTATCAGGAGGCAACCGATTGCCGGCAATGAGGAAAACAGAGGCAAGAGCGCCAATGATACCACATGAACAGCCAATCCGATCAAAATCATCCGAACAACTCCCCACTTGTCGACGACAAATCCGCCCAATCGCGACCCGATCACGCCAAATATGCCAAACACGAGCATCAGCATACCGACCGTAGAGAGCTTCATCTGCAAAATGGACTGCAAAAACGGCGTCAAATACGTAAACATGACGGAATTTCCCGATTCCCTGAAAAAAGTCAGGAACAAACCGCTTACGATGACGAGATTCCCCAGTACCTTAAACTGGTCTTTGAACGAAACGGGAGCGTCTCCCTCAATCTTGGGGAACCTGCGGAAAATGACAACCATGACAAGCAGACTGAAGAGGCCCAATATGAGAAAAATGGCTTGCCAGCCAAGCCAGCCGGCAATGGCTATCCCGATCGGCACTCCCAATACCATCGCACTGCTGAACCCAAGGATGACCGTTCCAATCGCGCCGCCCATTTTATCGGCAGGCACCAGTTTTGCGACAGAGCCGAGTGCGACGACAAGATATACGCCCGAGCTTGCACCCAGGATCATTCGAGATACCATCAGGGTCGCATACTGGGCGCTAGCAAACGAGACGAGACACCCGAGGATAAACACAGCAAGTGAACCAACCAGAACCTGTTTGCGCTCCATACGGGACGTAAACGACACAATGATCGGGGTTCCAATCGCAAACGCGAGCGAATAAGCGGTGATCAGCTGCCCCGCCAGAGCGGTGGATATATGCAATTCTTCGGCGATGACATTCAGGATTCCGGATACCACCAGTTCAGAAGTCGCTGTGAAAAAAACGCCGAATGCAAGAAGGTAAACATACAGTTTCTTCATCATTGTTATTCCTTTCTGACCTATTCACGGGCTTTTGGTCGATGATCCTGTTTCGGGCGCTGGCAGGGATTTCTGCCGCTTTCGTCACCCCGCAGGTCTGGGCGGCTATCCCCGCGCTTGTTCCCCTCAAAACATCATGAAGGCGATGGGAATTGCCACAGCAGGTTTACAGCGATATGCTTCGCCCTTTCGCTGCTCTTGTGGGCAAGCAGCGGTGTACTGAGGTCCGTTGCAGCAAAAGAAAACGCGGCCTGAAAATAGAACAGACACATAGGCTAGGTATCATGCCGCTCACAAAAAGCGGCTGATAACAAGCAATGCACCGGGGCTTGCGCGATTTGGTCTTCGTTTTGCCAGGGTTTTGCCCGAGTTTTGCCCGGTTTCTGTTTGAACCAATCGCACAAGCCCCGCTCCCTCTGCCGACTATTTCATCGATTTGGAATGTGATGTGGCCTGAACCTTTCTCACGGGCGCATTCTTCCCTACCATTACGGAAAGCACGACAATGACAGAGGTTGCTATCGTGAAAAGCGTGATCGATTCGTTCAACAAAAGAGCGGAGAACAGAATCATCAAAAAGGGCTGCAAATACTGCATCTGGCTCACCCGCGAAATTCCCCCCATGGCAAGGCCGCTATACCACGCTACGTATGCCAAAAACTGACTGACGACGGCAAGGTAGATAAAACTGATCCAGGCTTTCAGGGGGGCATGCAGTATTTCCCCTGTGACGTTCATCAGGACAGGGACGACGATAAACGGAACCGCAATGACTAGTGCCCAGGCTATTACCTGCCAAGCGCCCAAGTCCCGTGCCAGCAGCCCTCCCTCGGCATAGCTGAAGGCGAGGAGGATGACTGCCGCAAGCAGCGCGAAATCCGCATACTGCAATTGGCCGAATCCGAGGTGGAAGGCGTACGCGATAACCGCCAGAAAGCCTACCACACTGGCCACCCAATACTTGAAGGAAGGAAGCTCTCTTGCGCGAAGCATGGCGCAGCCTGCAGTAGCCAATGGCAACAAGGCGACGACTACGGCTCCGTGAGAAGCAGGCAATCTCTCCATCGCCCAGGATGTGAGTAAAGGAAAGCCCAGGACAGCACCGAGAGCGACGACAATCAGTCCTTTAAACTGTTTGGCAGACGGAAGCTTCTCCCTCCGAATCAATAAGACAATCGCAACCAGGACCGAAGCGATCACCGTTCTTCCCAGCCCGACAACAGTGGGGCCGAAATATTCGACCGCTATTCGCGTGGTCGGAAGCGTTAAACTAAAGCAAAACACCCCGATTACACCGAGCAACAACCCTAGCCGTTCTTTCTTTTCCTGTTTTTCTCCCAGCATGACAATCCCCCACTTTTTGCTCGCAGCCGGGGGTCAGGCATCTGTCCCCCGTTTGCCCAAGCTGCAAGCGAAATAAATGAACTGTACCACTCCAAATTTTTATACATTGCTTCCAAAGACATGTCAGAATAATTACACTATAGGGGAGACAGACAGCGATTGAAATCGCGCTTTTCCTCATCTGTCCTGGTACAGAATCGGGAGGTTTACCTTGTGGCCGCAAAATACGAGATGATTATGAGCGTAATCAAGCAGCAGGTGGCAAACGGAACAATCGGTCCCGGAAGCAAGCTTCCCTCGGTCCGCATGCTGGCCGACCGATTTTCCTGCAGCAAAAATACCGTCATTCAGGCTTACAGCGAGTTGGAAAAAGAGCATCTGGTGTATTCCGTTCCGAAAAGCGGGTACTATGTGGTGAACGAATACCGCTCGCCGCATGATGAGCTTGCAAACAAAAAGGTTGATTTTTATTCCGCCGGTCCGGACAGGGAAGCGATGCCTTACATTGAGTTTCAGCATTGCATCAACCAGGCCATCGACATTTACAAAGAAGAGCTGTTCAGTTATTCCGATCGCCAAGGCTTTTATTCCCTGCGCCTCCAGCTCATCAAATACTTGCAAAATCTGCAGGTGTTTACAGACCCGGAGAGGCTTTTCATCACGTCGGGAGCGCAGCAGGCTCTCCATCTGCTGGTGTCTATGCCATTTCCCAACGGCAAAAGGAATATCCTTATGGAACAGCCAACCTACTTCGGGTTTATCGAGGCAGTGGAGCTTCAGAGCGCCACGGCATTGGGCATCGAACGGACAATGAAAGGACTTGATCTCGACCGTTTGGAATATATGTTCCGAAACAATGACATCAAATTTTTTTATACCGTCCCGCGGTTTCACAATCCGCTTGGTCACAGCTATACAAATGAAGAGAAAAAACAGATTGTGAAGCTGGCGCAAAAATACGATGTGTACATCGTTGAGGATGATTTTCTGGGCGATCTTGATCCGAACCCCAGGCATGACCCCATGTTCTCCTACGATCCTTCCGGGCGAGTGATCTATCTCAAAAGCTTTTCGAAAATCATGCTGCCCGGACTAAGACTTGCCGCCGTCGTCCTGCCCAAGCTCATGATCCACACATTTTCGCGCCATAAATTCAGTGCAGATTTCAACAGCTCCGCACTTTCTCAAGGAGCCTTGGAAATTTATTTGAAGAGCGGCATGTTCCAGGGACACATCAAAAGAATAAAAAAGCTTTATCAACGAAAGATGAAGCTGCTTCAAGAAGCCTGCGACATCCACTTGCCCCCCGGCGCTTCCATCTCCAGGCCGACTTCCGGTTTTTATCTGGCCGTCTCTCTCCCTGAACATGTGAAGGCCGGGCGGATGGCCGATTTGCTGCTCCGGGCAAATGTCTACGTCGATGACGCGGTGCGCATGTTTTTGCCTGAATATCGCCAGGAAAATATGCTGCGCCTCTGCATCTCCCAGGTGAGCGAGGAGCAGATTGGCCGCGGGGTCGAACAAATCGCCCGGTGCATTGTCTTTCTTCAAGGGAAAAAGGATCATTTTCATTCCAGACCATCTTTGCTGCTGTAAGCCTGAAGCTGTACCCTTTTTTGGAAAATACAGGTTGTATCTGCAATCCATTTGCGTTATTCTAATGGCATCTCGCTTTTGAAGGGAATGATTGGCATGAAACGCCGGGCTTATTTTCCTTATGGAATGATGATGAACTAAATAGTGCAGATGGTGCTTCCTCTGCAGTTTTATAAGGATATCGCTGCTCATGGCTCCTATAAAAAGGGGGTTTATTTGCTTTGCAGATAAACCCGGCAACAATAGGCCGATAGAGACCGCAGGCGTTGTCTGCGGTCTTTTTGCGCCCAAAAACAGGCGTACGCAGAGATTACGGAACGAAAAGGCCGCGATTTTATCAAAATCCGGGCGATGCGCAAGCAAGGCAGTTGCCGTCATGGAACAGCGTTTTAGCCGTTATGCGATTTTATGCTTTTCCCAAACAAAAGGAGGTTTTGCTTCATGGAGCTGCAAAGCAAAAACTATACAAAGGCCCTGGACATTTTTCAGGATTGCAAGAACCACTTGTGTATTCACGGAGTGATCCGTGGCCTCATACCCGGCCGAATTTTTATGGCGGATGATTCTGCTACGGCCATGGTGGCAAGCACAGAAGGAATATATCTGGGCGGCAATCCCGATAATGATCTGTTTTTACGGGAGATGAACAGCCTGTTACGCCATGAGATTTTTCCCAAGCTTGACACCGACGATGTGCTGGACTATGTCGTCTATTACCCGCAAAGCCCGCTGTGGGAAGCGAAAATGGATATCGTGATGAAAGATCT
Source organism: Brevibacillus sp. FSL K6-6036 (assembly GCF_037964015.1). Taxonomy (NCBI): domain Bacteria; kingdom Bacillati; phylum Bacillota; class Bacilli; order Caryophanales; family Paenibacillaceae; genus Brevibacillus; species Brevibacillus sp. FSL K6-6036. Next base: position 349,590 of record NZ_CP150173.1, on the reverse strand, counting down.
GTACGCGATGAAAAGCGGCAGAATGACCTTTTCTCACGATCTGGGCAACACGGATGCACCGCTTGCCGACGGTGTCATCCCTGTGGATCAAAAGCTGCTGGCACGCGAGGATTGCATCGGTGTGGACGACGTTTTGGAGGAAATCTCGAACCAATGGCCTTCGCTGGAGGCATTTCTAGACAAAGGTTTCGGATGCGTCGGCATTGAGGAAACAGAGCGAGGACCGGTCATTGTCAGCTGGTGCCTGACAGATTGGGTGGTCGGCAGCGAGTGCGAGCTGGGCGTTGAAACCGCAGAAGGCTACCGGGAAAAAGGCTGGGCCAAAAAGACAGCCGCAGGCGCTCTCGCACTGGCCCGGAAACGGGGCCTCACACGAGCAGGCTGGCAGTGCTGGTCCAGCAATGCAGCCTCTCGACGAACGGCCCTTTCTGTCGGATTCAAGCCGCTTGCCGAATACCCGGTCCTGTTCGGGTGGACGAATCCGCTGAACAATTTTCTCGTAAACGGCAATTATTACATGCAAGGAGACGGGACTGTGGGCACTCAAAAGGATTATGCCCGCGCCGCATGGAGCTACGCCCAGGCCCTTGACAAAGGCTGGGACTGGGACGGCATGGCCTCGCTGTATTGGAATGCGGCCTGCCTGTTCTACCGGATCGGCGAGAAGGAGCGCGCCAAGCATTATTACCGGATCGCTGTGGAGAAAGGCTGGGACGGTACCGAGTGCCAGACCGCCGCAGACTATGTGTACTCCGAAGCGGATTCCGCGGCCATAGCTCTGGAATTGGCGAAATAAAAACGCAGGCGACCGACGCATTGGCGCCGGAGAGCAAATCCCGGACTGTCCCTCCGTATGAATTTTGCAGTAAACAAGTTTAGCTGAAACAAACAAAAAATGGATAGAGTTTCAGGCATCAACTGAAGCTCTATCCATTTCTATTACCTTTATTGCGAAGGCTTGATCAATCCCCCCCGCCCGGCGTAAAAACGGGCGAAGACCTCGAAGCTTAACCGGACATTTTCCTGACTGGCGGGCGTGTCCCCGGATGGATTGTGAAAAACGACCTCCCGGGTTTGAGCATTGCCGCCAAATACATACACCAGATGCCCGCCTTGCCGGGGCGGCGTCACCTCAGGCGTGCGGATACTCGGGTGGACAGAAGCAAAGAAGACTTGGCCTTGATCGAGCAATTCGCCGATCTCTTCAATCGGTGTATGCTCCTTGACCTCGGCTGCAAGCCCGAATTTGTCCGCGACAAAGGAAACAAAGGGACGGTAGAACAAGCCTTTGATCGTCCCGTCCCCGTTCTCGACATACCCTCCGTATTCCCGGCATTGTTTCATTAACTCGATGGTTGGAATGATTTGCTTTTGCCGATGGGCGAGCAGCATTTTCAGGCAGGCCATGCCGCAGATGTGAGCGCTCCAGGTCGCATATTCCTCCCGGTTGGAGGCGCCGGACAGATGCCACAGGGGGTCATCGGCAGGAAGCATGCGCCCGGACAAAAAATCCGGCACCAGCTCCCGAGATTCCCATTGCGAAAAATAAGGCACTACAGCCATATTCTCATTCCTTTCCATGGCGATTTGTTCGCTCCCGATCAAAATGAAGGTACCAGTACAGCGCAGTCTCGCCGCTGCTTTCGGGAATGCCTTTATACACAAAAAAATCAAAGCCGCCTATGACAAAGCCGCAGCTCTCGTAAAATTTGCATGCGTTTACATTGTTGCTTTGCGTCTCCAGCATGATGCCGGCCATTCCGCCCGCCTTCGCCCAAAGCACGGCCTGCTCGATTAATTTGCGGCCGATACCAAACCTTCTGCAGCTTTTGTCTACTTTGATGTCTTCTATATAAGCGAAATGGTTCCAATTCCGCTTCAACACAATCAGGCCCGCGACTTTATCGTCTGCCAGTGCGACATAGATGATTTGATCGGGATTGCCGATGTATTCGGAATAGTCCACGTCTTCCTCTTCCAAATAGCTTTTCTGATAAGCAGGCACTTCTCTGACTGTATACCCGATTCGCCCATCGGTTACGGATAGGACAAGCTCGGAATCAACGAGGAAGCTGCCATCGATGCTATCCACGCGGTAATCTCCGTGAGCGTCCTTCAGTTCCGCTATTTTTATATTCATTGTCTTCCTCCCGTACTTAACTGGCCCCCACAAGAAGACCGACAATCCAGCTACTCTCCCTTTGTTCTAAATGGACAGCCTTGCTTTGGATATACTAAGTCCAAATTCATTGTCCATACATGAAAGGAGGATTGTTCCCCATCGACACACACCGCGAGGACCATTTGCCCGATTTTAAACAGTTGACCGACCGCGTGATCGCCCCGCCTCCCCAAGGTCCAATCATTGGCATTCGGACCAATCTGGACAAAGAATCCGAGGATGCGGGAAAAGAAGCGCCGAAATAGGCGATCCAGCCTCTTGTCCGAAAGGCTACAGGCACAAGCCGCCCAGCTTTGGTACGACGGCTTGTGCCGAACCATCAAGGGCGCGGATTTGGCCTGGGGGAATCAGCCACTCTTTTGCATCCCCTCTGGCATGTTGCTCGCGCAGCCGCTGCCTTCCATAGTTGCAGTCCGCCAGGGAATACTTACTATTTGTCCATTCTGCTGCCTAAGTCCTTCTCTTTATATCGGGCAGCTCAATTTTTATCCGGGAATAGAAAAAGACAGCCCCTTTTCAGAGCCTGCCTTTGCCATTGCGAATACCCGCCAACATATGAATTTGTCGGACTGGTATGCTTACAATTCCAGAAAGACGCCCACCAGCGAATAAAGAATCACGGTAGAAAACAAGACGGTCATGTGCAGCAGTGAAAACAGGAACAGCGATTTTGCCCACTTCTCCGGGTCCATTTTTTTATAGCCATACACACTTAAAATCAGCCATGCGACACTCAACAAAAGAGCCACCAGCATCAGTCCGAGGCTAAGCGAGCCAAGCAGAAAGCTGGTCGCGATCAATACGACCAAATACACATTCGTTTGGATATAGGTTCTGCGGACGCCCTTGACTACAGGCAGCATGGGAACCTTCGCTGCCTTGTACTCATCGTGCTTGCGGATCGCGATTGCATAGAAATGGGGCATTTGCCAAATTACCATGATCACAAAGAGGCCCAGGATCGCCGGATGCGTGATATCCGGATGAATCGCTGCCCACCCGATGAGCGGAGGAGCTGCTCCAGAGATGCTTCCCACCTCTGTATTGTAGATCGTCCTTCGTTTCGTCCACATCGTATAAGGGACGACATAAAAAAACAGTCCCAAAAACCCCAGCAATGCCGCAAGCGGAGTAGTCCATGCGAGAGCCGCCAGTCCCAGGATCGTCATGACAATCCCCAGCCACAATACCGTCTTCGGCTCTATTTCCCCTGTTACAGTAGGTCTGTTTTTGGTCCTCTCCATCACAGAGTCAATGTCGCGGTCATACAGGTTATTAAAAGCCCCCGCCGCCCCCATTACCAGACTCGAACCGACGAAAGCCAAGATGATTTCCGGAAGCTTTTCAAACGGGCTGATCTTGTACGTATATAAGGCCAATGTCAATCCCGCAAACATCGGAATCAAATTCGACTTGATAATCCCCGTCTTCACGGTTTGCGCCAAAATCTTTGACAATGTCTGTTTCGGAGCCGTTGAGAGGGCTTGTTGTATGTTCGTATCGATTTTTTCGTCCTTTTGCATTTTCCCTATCTTCCTTTTCTAATCTACCCGAAATGTGACCAGCTCTTTTTACTCCTACCTAGTATATCAATTTATCATTCATTATGTTGCGAGTTCAAACAATTGGCACACACCAGTACCTGCCAAATGGGAAATGACTATCCCGAAAGACGCTGCAAATAACGATTTAAAGTAGAAAAATACAGATGTTTCCTTATATACTCATTGGAATTTACATACTAATCGGTATATTAATAGTATATGGGACGGCAGTCAAGAAAGGAAGGACGAGCGGTGACGAGACGACGATTGACCCAAGAGGAGCGCAAGCAGGAAACACGGCAATTGCTCTGGAATCGGCAGCGAAGACTTTTGCCCAGCTCGGTTTTCACGGGGCCTCTGTCGATAAAATCGCGGAGTTTGCCGGGTTTAGCAAAGGAGCCGTTTACGCCCATTTTCAGTCCAAGGAAGAGCTGTTTCTTGCTATATTGGAACAGCAAATGAAATTGCATGTGCACACTATCCATAAAATTATTAGCCAACAGCCTTCACTTGAGCATTTTCATGAGACGATGAACCGCTATTTCCATTCAGCCAGACAGCAAACCCGGACCTGGAGCATGCTGAACATGGAATTTCTTTTATATGCGATGCGAGAGGAATCGGTTCGCCAGAAGTGGTCGAGCATGATCTTGGAATCGGCAGAACAACTCTCAAAGACAATCGAGGAAATGATGGCAAAGGAGCATTGCGAGGCGTCTTTATCTGCGGAAGAAATGGCGTGGACTCTATTGTCGCTGGAAAATGGCATGGCTATCTTTTCTTCTATTGTGGAAAACGCCGCTCCTCCCGATTTATTTGGAAAAGCGCTGCAAAGCATGCTCCAGCCCCCTCGTCAGGAAGAATAGGTTTCCCCTGATGGGAGGGGGCAGCATGTCAAATGCAGGGTTGGGCGTTTGTGATCATCTATACGGAAATAAGGGATGAACATGATCGTGCCATACAATATGGATTAGCTCCCCCAAATCGTCAATGACAGCATCCGCCTCTGCTACAGTTTCAAACTGTTCATTTCTCTTCCAAACCGCCTTCATTCCGACAGCCCGGCTGGCTCTGACATCGTTCTCCGGATGATCCCCTACAAATAGAGCATCTTCTGCCGGAACGCCAAGCTTTGCAAGCGCCCGAAGAAAAATCGCCGGGTCTGGCTTTCGCAGCCCTTCCCATTCCGATATCAATGCCTTATCGAAAAAATGCTCAATGTGCAGCGCCGGACACACCCCTTTGCGCTTTCATGCCTCGCTAAAAAAGCGGCTATCCAGACATACGCTCAAACACTTCCATTGCTTGAGCAGCCGTGGGAACCTGGACGACATTCTCCTCTGCGAACTCATGGGCTTGTGGATCGTCACTTCTTCTAATTTCGCTTGCGGCAGCTTCTACGTCGTAAGCCGTCCGCCGAAACTCGCATCCGTTCGGGCCAAGCAGCAGCCAATAGGCACCGGGCTGGTCGGCATAGGGCATACCCACGCTTCCTGCATTGATGACGCGAGTTTTTCCGGCAAGCAGTTCAAACTGAATATGCGTGTGCCCGCAAACAACCGTTCCTTGCTCAACTCCCTGAAAGATAGCGTCCAGCCTTTCCTGCTGCGTGAGCGGTGTAAAAATCACCTCGTCGCTATGCGGGGTCGCATGACAGAACAATACCTCCCCAATCCCTTCGATATATTGGACAAACAGTTGCGGCATCTGCGACAAAAAATCGCGCTGAGCGCGTGTCAACTGTTTGGCGACCCATTCCGTCTTTTCACGCCCCTTCGCTGACATTCCGGGACGAAGCGGCTCACCGTCAAAAGCCATGACGACTTCGCGATCACAGTTGCCACGTATGAAGCGGACCTTCGTTTCCAGCCGGAAAAGACGCTCGATCGTCTGTGCAGGCATTGGCCCAGAGACGATATCTCCCCCAATGACAAGCAAGTCCGGTTTCACGTCTTCAAGCTCATCCAACACAGCGTGTAGGGCTGGCAAATTGCCATGGATGTCATAAAGTGCTGCCACTTTCATCGTACATCTCTCCTTTCGACCATCAAACCGTACTTTTAAAAAAACCACCACGGAAACGAAATGCTTGCGTGGTGGTTTTGCTTTGTGCCAGGTTAAACCGCTGTTTTCTTTGGCGCTCTTCCGTACGGGACGGCCATCATTCGCTCCCACATCGGGATAAACTGCTTGATCAACGGCCCGATCGCTACTGCCGTCACCAGTGTACCGATCGAAACCGGCCCTCCCAAGAGAAAGCCCACGAGCGCAACTGTACATTCGATCCCGACCCTGACTTTGCCGATCCCCCAGCCCATTCGTTCATGCAGCGCCAGCATAAAGCTGTCGCGGGGTCCGGCCCCGATTCGCGGCGAAATGTACATCCCTGTTCCGAACGTATAGATCAGAAGCCCGCCCGCGAACAAGACGACGCGCTCCGTCAAGGTTTCGCCGGTAGGAATCCATTCCAGCCACAAGAATAAGTCAATGAACAGCCCGAAGAAAAACATGTTTAAAAACATGCCCACGTTTGGCCTGATCTTTCCGATTACGTAAGACGCGAGTATGATGAGCGCTCCAACGATTTGCGACCAACTGCCGATGGTCAGTCCAAATGTCTTTTGCAATCCAATGTGCAATGTATCCCACGGAGCCACACCGAGATTCGCTTCGATCATCATCCCGATTCCAAAGCCCATCACAGCCAGGCCCAGCATGAAAACGGCATACTGAACCGTTACCGGGCTTGAAAAAAACTTCTTTATCATGATTGGTTCCCCCTGTTGTGTTGGGGTGGTCAGCCCCTATTTTCGGTTGTCCTCTTCAGGACGCATAAGGGGGAGATTGTGCGAATGCTATCCATTGTCCGAAGACGGGCATCACGTGTGTATCCATAAGCTTCACCTTCTTTCTGCAAAATTGAATATTTGGACTACTTGACCGAGTAAATGACCCTACAGGAGGAACCGGCTTCAAGCTCACGCCATCTTGCATCTTATGATAATTTTTCAGGATTTATTTCTCTTTCCCTCTCCCGTTGAACGAAAGGACTTGCTTATTCTCTCTTTTCTACCATTCTCGTTTCCACTTGTCTATAGGAAAAAGGCAGTCCCATACCAAATCATGGTGATGTAAGGAACCCCTCTTGGCTATTTGGGAACAGGAAGAGTGCAGATAAGCAAGAGACTCTTTCAACTTTCATTCACGCTGGAAAGTTGAAAGAGCCTTCTTCAGGCAGCCAGAACGGCAGAATTTGACTAGTCGTTTAGACTGGAAAGATACTTTCTCTTTAACCCGAAGTAAAAAAGAACCTGCAAGAAAAGGTACACGGCCACCACATACAACGCCTGCAGCATCGTATAATGGATTTTTGAGTAGTTGGTATTCACCAATGCGATATAGTACAAAGCCATAGCAACACCAAAGATGGCTGGTACCGAAAAGATCAATTTTAACTGTTTCGTCAGATTTTGCGTCATCTCGCGGTTGGTGATCCCGATTTTTCTCAGTATCGTGATTCTCTGCGTTTCTTCCGCAATATCTGTAACAATTTTATAGAACAGCACAATACTTGAGGAGATCAGGAGCAACGCTCCCAAAAACGCCATGGAGAAGTAAAAGACACCATTTATTTGTACATCTATTTCTACTTTCTCGGCCTTGGAGAAAGGGCGATATGCTTCCAGCAAGGTCCTTTCGTTTTTCGGTCCACCCAAAAAGGTTTTGTCCTTCCAGATGGACTCATCAGCGTGATTCGCTTCCCGCAAAGTGCGGAGCATCTCAGCAAATATCTTGTTTTTATCACCGCTGGCGAGGTTGATCAAATGATACTTGGAAGTATCGGGATAGCCGCTCTTTCTGCGGATCATTTCATAGTCTGCATCATCGACTACATAGATGTGATACGTTGAATACGCATTGGTATACTCTAAATTTGCAAACTGAGCCATATCACTTTGAATCCGATCTTTCGAGACGGTAAATACATCGGCAGGGTCGACCTGACGAAAGAAGTCTGAAGAGCTCATTGTTATATTCGCCTCATCGAATGATGTGCCTGGGCTTTGCACGCTTTTTTTATTCATCAAAAACATGACATCTTCAGCAGGTTTCGTTTGAATCTCTCCGCCATCAAGAAATACATCCAGCATGTAGCCTTGTTTTACGTCCTTGTTTGCAGCCATATGCTTGTTGTAATTCCTTTCGCTAACAAGGACACCGTTGAAATACGTACGCTCACCCGTTTTCACTTTGCCATCCTTCATTTTGTAAATCGGTAAGGAAAGATACTCCAAGACCGCATATTTCTCGAGCTTTCCGCCGCTATCTTCAATGACTTCCCGCATCTCATCTGGCGAAACATGATTGTATATACCATCTTCAACGAACATGAAGTCATACGGCCTCTCCAAATCATTGAATGTAACGGTATTTTTATGGATCGTGTAACCGACTCCGATCAGAAAAACACCCAGTGACACCATGAGGGAAACCACGTAAAGAATCGTCCGGTAGGATAAAAAACGGTGTGCAAGATTAGACAGAACCAGCAAGTTGTTATTGTACACCCTCGGAAATTTACGAATGAACAATTGGCATGTGCTGATCAATGTACCGAAAATGAAGAATGGACTAGCTAATACCACCATCGCACAAAGCGCAAGCATCGCCTTGCTACCATCAAAGATTTCATCCGTGTAAATTTTCGGCAATAGGTACAAGGCTAGTCCAAATAACAGGATAGATACCAAGCCGACGAAGGGATTGGCAGTGGCTACTTCTTTTTTCGAGCTGGATTGAATGACTTCAATGATGGACAGTTTGGTCAAATATCTCTCTGTAAAAAATGTGCTGATGATATAAATCGGCAAAAAGACACCGATCGTCAGCAAAAAAGAATCAAAGCCGATGCTGTATTCGATAGTTTTCAGCAATTTGCCCAGAATCAGGTAAAACATCCTCGAAAAAAGCAATCCTGCCGTAATTCCGGTTAGCAATGAGATGGAGATAATGATGATATTTTCTCGTCGCGTCATCTTTTTGAGGTCTCTGGCAGTCATCCCCAATGTCAAATAGACGCCAAATTCTTTTCCTCGGAATTTTACAAAATACGTTTGCGTGTAGGAGATAAAAACGATACAGAACAGCACGATCGCCACAAACGAAAAATTGAACACACTTTTCGTGTTGTCCGGGATGCTGTCGTTAAAAAACAAGGTTCCATACATAAATAGAACAGCGACAATAAAACTGTTTACGAGATAAAAGGAGATATAACGGGCGAGGTTGTACTTCAAATTTTTATATACTATCGCGGAAAACGTCATTGGAGCTCTCCCCCAATCATGCTTTCAGCTTCCAGGATGCGGTCAAAAAATTCCTTTCTGTCGCCATTCGATGCGATTTCCATCTTGATCGCTCCATCTTTGATAAAAATGATTCTTTTGCAAAAAGACGCAGCAAAGGGGTCATGACTGACCATGAAAACCGTGCTGTTTCTTTCTTCATTGATCTTTTTCAGCGTATTCATAATATTTTTGGAGGATTTTGAATCGAGATTGCCCGTCGGTTCATCGGCGAATACGATGGCGGGGTCATTGATCAACGCTCTGGCCACAGCTGCTCTTTGCTTTTGTCCACCCGATATATGATAAGGATATTTATTTTGGATATGCTCGATTTCGAAAAATGCTGCAAGCTCCTGAACTTTTCCGTTAATTGTTGCCGGGTCGATCTTGTCCAGTATCAAGGGAAGGGAGATGTTTTCCGAGATCGTCAGGCTGTCCAGCAAGTTAAAGTCCTGAAATACGTAGCCTACACTGTGCCTCCGAAAAAGCGCCATTTCCTCCTTCGACAGGTTTGTGATGTTTTTGTCCTCGATAAAGATTTCTCCCGACGTGCATTGATCGATACCAGACAGCAAATTCAGCAAAGTGGTTTTGCCGCTACCGCTCGGCCCCATAATGCCAACAAAATCGCCTCTCCTCACACTGAGGTTTATTCCATGCAAAGCCGTAACTTCTTTGGCTCCTTTAAACGAGTTGTACACTTTTGACAGGTCATTTACTTTTAATACTTCCATCAGAAAGAAAACCTCCAATACGCAACGTTTGTTCTGTTCTAAGCAGAAGTTTATAGGAGGAATGGATAACAAAATATCGATTTTGCTCTCAAAGTCTTACAGTTTTGAAAGAAAACCGATGTCGACCGTCGTTCCTTTATTCTTTTGTGATTGAATGTGAATGTGATGTCCCAATCGATCCGAAATAAGCTTGACCATATAAAGCCCGATTCCTGTGGCATTTCTGTCCCGTCTCCCGCCATCTCCCGTAAAAAATGGATCAAATACGCGATGGAGATCCTTTTCGTCAATCCCAATCCCCTCATCAATAATCGATAGAATCACCTTGTCCCGTTCTTTTCTTGCGCGAATCATGATTGATTCGCTCCGCTCTGCTATGGAATACTTGATGGCGTTTGACAGGACTTGCTCAAGCATATACTGTGCCCATTTTTTATCGGTCAAGATTTCAAATTCTTCCGGTATATCCACAATCGGTTCGATTCCTTTATACCTGATTTCTCTTCTTCTTTCGTTCAAGGCTTGATAGACGAGTTGCTTCAACGGCATGCGCTGAGCGATAAAATCCCTGGAAAACTCTTCGATTCTAAGCAAGTTCAGAGCTTCCTCCAGGTTCTTTTTCAATCCTTCATTCTCTTCCTTGATGTCTTCCAAATACTCATCATTTTCTCTTTCCGCAAGTCCGATTTCACAAGCCAGGTGGATGACGGAAACCGATGTTTTCATGTTGTGGATCCATTGTGAAAACAAGGCATTTTTATTGTTCTGTTTGACTTTGTTATCATAAAGCCTTGCGTTATAGTGACGATGGAGTTTGGAGAGCGTCTGAAAAACAAGCTTGTCTTTGTGATTCGAGACATGCTTGGCGTAGTCCGGACTCTTCCCTCCGTCCTCGATCTCGCTTACAAATTGATGATATTTGTATACTTCGTAGCCTACATAAAGAATGAGCAGAGTACTGCTCAACAGGATCGGATATACATACTCCGCGCTATCCAGCAAAAGCATATAAAATAAAATGATCAAGAACGTATTCATCGTGTACACGAAGATCGTCACTTTCTTGTCCTGGATCACTTCAATCAGTAACGGAATGAAAGACATATCCCAACCCCCTTTTCGTCGTGATGACATCCTCAAGCCCCAATTCCCTCAGCTTTCCCTTTATTCTGGACATATTGACATTGAGCGTATTTTCCGCCACGAAGGTGTTATAATCGGTCAGCACATCAAACAGATCATCTCTGCTCACCAGTTTCCCTCTGTTTTGCATCAATAATTTGATGATTTTATACTCATTCTTCGAAAGCTCTACGGTTTGATTTTCATACTGCAGCTTTAAACTGTCCTCCAGCAGCACCAGCTTCCCCTCTTCGATCCTGACCCCATCCGAGTATTGCATGGACCTCCGCAAGGCCACGTTAATTTTGGCCATAAGAATCCCGACACCAAACGGTTTGGTGATATAGTCATCCGCCCCTAGCTCCATTCCTCTGATTTGTTCTCCTTCTTCATTCCTGGCGGATAATATGATGATCGGTACGGCGTGGGTTTTCCTGATTTGTTTCAAGTAATAAAAACCATCAAACGTCGGCAAATTGATATCCAGAATGATCAGATGAGGTTCTACCCGGTCAACTGTTTCCACGACCCGCTCAAAATCCCCGACAATGAAAACTTCATAATCGTATGCGGTCAAATACTGCTTGATATATTTGATCAGCTTCACATCGTCTTCTATTAAAAGTATTTTCATCGCTTGCCTCCCGAATCAGGATTGTTGGATGCATCGCTTTTTGCTTTGCATGCCGTGGCCTGCATACATTATATCCCTTCCTTTTTTCAGGGCGAAACCGGGAGAGTCTCTTCAGCTAAGACCAGGGGCATTTGTGTGCGGATATCACCGAGAGGTATCCGACTACAGCAAAACCTGGAAAACTCCAATACCATGTAATATTTACAGCTTTGCTTGGTAAAGGAGAGTGAGGACTTCTTGGCAAAACGAAAGAAGATCATCGTCCGGATTGCCTTTAACTCCAAAAAGCTAAAGTACAACCGCAAGAAGAGATTTACGACGAAATGGATTAAAAGCCGGATGAAAATATTTATGCGGTATACGCGGAGAAGTTTGCAAAGACAGACCAATCAAGGCTTTGTCGCTCTCGTGGAGTATGAGGACCGCTCCCGAAGGAAAATAAAAAAAGAGCTGCGCAAGTACAGCAAGCTCCCTAAAAATATCAAATTCATCCCCAAAAGCAAGTACCAGAAAAGTATCAGGAAGCGCCTCAAGGGCTATCATTATTTGTATTTGGTGCGGTTGGATTCAGACGATTTGTACCGCCGAAGCTATATCCAGCAGCTCAAGAATCACCGCAGAAGAAAGGGAACGTCCGCGGTGATCAACCAATTTGGCTACATGTATGACTCGAAAAAGAAGCGAATTGCGCCGATGTATGCAAAGTCGCCGGCATTCTATACGTTAATCTATAAAGTAAAAGATTATTTGAAAGGAAAACGGTATCGGCTTGCCGGGGGACATCCCGCCGTCATCCGCCTGCGCCATGACAAATTGCGTTTGCGCAACTATGTGCACGTCATCCACTCGGGCAATACGACAAGCAAATTTCGCTCAAAGCGGAACAAGGTCATCAACAAAAGACGTATTGTAAAAAATCGGCGCCAGGTAAAAAGGATCCTCTCGTCTTTTATGTAAAAAGGACCTTCTCATCGTGTTATCTTACAAGAAAAAAAGGTGCCGATTTGGCATCCTTTTTTATTCTTGAATCGAAAGCGATATGCCAAGAGGCTTAGTCTGGTTGGTGTTGAAACACAGGCCCTCCATCTTTTTCGTCGGCTTCACCATCTCGTTATTCATGGATTAACTCAAATAATTCGACAATCAAAACCGTATCATCTGTTAACGTAATCCCGATATCTTTCCAAGCAAGCCGATGGTCCTCCTGGAATTGAGCGACATCGTCTCCGTTTCCTTCTCCTTGGACAAGCCGCATATCTGGGTTTCCAAACGTCGTTTCAAAAACCTCCTTCAGTCTCACATTGCATCTGGGATTGCCATGCTTGTCATAGACGGTGACAATTTTTCCGACCGGCTCGTATGTTTGCTGCAATTCTTCTGCGGAATATTCTTCTTTGGGTGCACAAGTAGCCGTTTTCTCCCCCCTGAGGATTTGCTGAATCAATCTCTCGCCCAAGCCATTATCCTCTTCCCAGCCAAATATCATTTTGTGATTATGTACTGTAATTTCTGACATAGACTCTCCTCCAAAAGCTCACTTATCCATTCATCATAACATTTTGGCGAGTTGGCTTCATAGCTTGCCTGCCCTGTTATTCCCGTCAGCCTTTCCTTTGCCTGCCCATTTGGCATTGCCGCAAGTACTCGTTTTACCAGTTTTCGAATCGCTTATGGCCGCGGCGCAGGCATCAAAAAAGACGCTTCCGTGAGGAGCGTCTTTTAGCATTCCGAACATGTGTTCTTTTTTTGAAACATCCAAACTAACCAGACGTATATTCGACCTTCATATTAGTAGTATAAACCATTCTGAATTATAAGTCTATATTTACTTGAAAAAATGCTTTAAAGTTTGTATACCCGGCCGGAAAACTTGTGGTGTGTATCTGTTTGTAAACAGGAACATGCCTGCTTTGACAATAATGAGGAGGATATGGATGAAAATACGTTCATGGAATAACAATTTGAAAACCCGGTTAATCGGGGAAGCACTGTTTAACATGCTGTTTTGGATGTACTTTCCGTTTATCACTGTATATTTTGGTGCGGCATTGGGCAATCACATCGCTGGCATTTTGATGACGGTCCCTCCGATCTTCAGCCTGATCGGGAGTCTGCTCGGAGGAGCTTTGGCCGACCGGTGGGGAAGGCGTCCTGTCATGCTGCTGGGCGCTTTTCTTCAGACGGTGATGTTTGCCTTGTTTGCCGTGTCTTGGTCCCATTGGATCGATTATATCGCATTCATCGGTCTTGGTCTGGGAGGAGCCATTTACAGGCCGGCAAGCTCCGCTATGGTTGCCGATCTGGTTCCCGCACAATCCCGCCGCCAAGTATTCGCAACGTTTGCGACGGCCAACAACATAGGAGCGGTTCTCGGACCTGCACTTGGAGCCGTTTTCTTCTTTCATTACCGGCAAGAGCTGCTGTGGACCTGCGCACTGGTCTTGCTGCTGTATTTCATTGCCATGTATGCAATCGTCCATGAAACATTGCCGCGGTCGGCGAAAAACCCGGAAGCGCCGGCTTCGATTTCCCGCGCTTTCAAGGAACAATGGAAAGGCTACGGCGTTATTCTTCGCGACAAAGTGTTTCTGGTGTATACGTTGGCAGGCATCTTTGCGCTGATCCCGATCATGCAGCTGGATCTGTATTTGTCAGTATACGTGATCAATGAAGTCCCTGCCCAGCCACTGTTCCCGTGGAATGGCGATACCCTTTTGCTTTCCGGTACGGAGATATATGGATGGCTGCTGGGATTTAACGGTCTTTTGTTTGTCCTCTTCATCCTGCCTGTCACGAAGTGGTTCAACCATTGGCAGGAGCGCAATGTCTTTATTCTGTCGACGCTGTTGGCCGGCGGGGGCACATTCCTCGTCGGGATCAGCACGAATATATGGTTCCTGTTTTTCGTTACGGTTATCTTCACCTTTGGCGAGATCGTGCGCTCACCCGTGACACAGAGCTTTATCAGCCGCTATGCCCCGGAGCACGCCAGGGGGCAATACATGGGTGCTGACAGCTTGCAGGCCACGATCGGGAAATTTTTGGCCCCGGTCACCGTCTTCCTGTCCGGGTGGATGCCGCCTATGGGAATATTCAGCCTCATTTTGGCGCTCGCCTTGATCAGCACCGCGCTATACATTCAGTTATTCAGAATGTATGTGGAGAAGCCTGAAGCGGCGGGCTGATGGAAGCTTCAGCCCAATGCCGTACTAAGATCGATACCGTACCGTCAAATCGATTCCATCCTGCCAAAATAGTTGATCACAAACTGCTTGAATCGCAAGGCGGCAGGCGACAAGTACCGATCCTCAACATACGCGATCCCGATCACGCGTCTGCACTTTGGCTGCCGGATCGGGATATACACGATTTTGCTCTTGTCCAACCCTACGTCGGGGAGAAGCGAGAGGCCCAGACCAGCGGCGACCAGCCCTGCAACGGTAGACACTTCTTCTCCTTCGAACGTAACTTTCGGATTCATTCCCAATTGCCGGAACAAACCATCGGTAGTTTCACGCAGCGCGTACCCCTTTTTCAAAAAGATAAAGGGTTCGTCCGCTATTTCTTCCATCGAAATGCTCTGGGCATGAGCCAACCGATGATTCGTGGGCAGGATCACAAAAATCTCCTCGCTCCAGAGAGGCTTCCATTGGATCGGCACTTTTGTTTCGGTTGGCTCTGCTACAAGACAAAGGTCGAGCTTGGCGGCGTTCATCTGCTCTAACAGCGAGTAGCTGTGATTTTGGGTCAGCTGAAAACGGATCGCCGGGGAATGGACACGGAAGGCGCCAAGCAAGTCAGGGATCAGGCTGGTGCCGAGCGTATGCAAGAACCCTAACGCGACTTCTCCATGCTCCGGATTCACCATATCGTGCAGCTCCCGCTTCCCAACGTCAAATTCCATCAAAATGCGATTCACCCGCTTCAAAAAGAGCTGGCCATATCGATTCAGCACAATGGTACGCCCTTGTCGGTTGAATAACGGTACCCCAAGCTCCTCCTCCAGTCGGGCAATGGAACGGCTGAGGGCTGGCTGGGAAATGGACAGGTACTCGGCCGCACGCGTCACATGCTGCAAGTGAGCCAAGGTTTGAAAGTATTCGAGCTGTTGCCACTCCATGTTTGAATCCTCCTTTCTGTAAACATCGTGTGCTGATTTATCTATTACCCGTGTGCATGAAAAACATAATTACAATGAATTATACATCATGAGTTGCCGGTGATAGTATAAAAATGCGTACGGAAGAAGGTAAGGAGGTTCTTGTCATGGGTTACATTCAACAAGGCACCGCTGCTTTTCGCAAATCGAACCTGGCCTTTTTTGCAGCCGGATTCAACACGTTTGCGATTCTTTACAGCACGCAGCCATTAATGCCGGAATTCACCAAGGAATTTCACATCTCCCCTGCAATGGCCAGCCTGTCCCTTTCTTTGACCACCATATCTCTGGCGGTTAGTATGCTGTTGTTTGGCTCGATATCGGAAGTATGGGGACGCAAGCGAATCATGATGATCTCCATGCTATCCGCCTCCGTCTTGTCCATTTTGACTGCCTTCAGTACAACGTATGAAAGCCTGCTGGTCTTCCGGGTGATTCAGGGATTCGCTTTAGGCGGACTCCCCTCCATCGCAATGGCCTATTTGGGAGAGGAGATGGAACCAGCCAGTCTCGGTGTGGCGATGGGCCTGTACATCAGTGGAAACTCGCTGGGAGCCGTAGCAGGCAGAATCATTGCCGGAATGATGACAGACATGTTCAACTGGCACGCAGCGCTGGGAACCATTAGCGTCATCAGCATTGTGGCCAGCCTGATATTTTTTGCGAGTTTGCCCAAGTCCCAAAACTTTCACCCGCGTTCTCCTGAAATTGGCAAGCTGCTTGCGTCTCTGGTTGATCACTTGAAAAATCCGGCATTGCTTTCGCTCTATGTCATCGGGTTTCTCATCCTTGGCAGCAACATTGCCTTGTTTAACTACATCGGGTATGTCCTGACCGCGCCACCCTACTCATTGAGCCAGACGGTGATCGGCTGGATTTTTATCGTCTATCTCGTAGGCATGTTCAGTTCCGTCTGGATGGCAAAAATGGCAAGCAAATACGGTAGACAGAAGGCGCTTTTGCTCTCTTTGCTGATTACCTTGGCCGGAGTCATTCTGACATTGGATTCCCATGTGTGGCTCAAAATATTGGGCTTGCCGATCGTGTCTTTCGGATTTTTCGGCAGCCACTCCATCGCCAGCAGTTGGGTGGGATACCGCGCTCATCACGATAAGGCGCAAGCTTCTTCGCTCTACCTTTTCTTTTACTATATAGGCTCCAGTATCGGAGGGACGACAGCCGGCGTGTTTTGGTCTTCCCAAGGATGGGGCGGAGTCGTCGGTATGATCGCGGGATTTTTGCTGATCGCACTTGTACTTACGTTGCTTCAAGCAAAATGGGTTACGGCCGTGCAACATAAGAAAACCATTTCCTTTAAATGAAGCCATGCGTTGAAAAAATCCTCATCTGGCGAATGAGGATTTTTTTGTGTTTGAAAGAGTTAGCTGCCTCTCTAGGTTGTCTCATGCCGATACGCCTGCCGAATAGGAGAGCAACATTTGCGGATGTCGCAGCTTTCCTGGCCTCTCCGGAAAGCCGGTGGATTACTGGACAGTGCATCGATGCTAGCAGGGGATCGCATTTGTGATTGATCTCTTTCTTGCCAAGCGGGCTGCCGATCGTTTTCTCGGCAGCCCCCAAACGGTAACGTCCCGTTTTCACTTTGTGATTTTCTTTCGCCAAGATATTTGTAGGGCAGTTGAGATTCAACCGTCTGTCTTGGCTCCATTTTTCGTCACAAGCTTGTTGTTCAACGGCTATGCAATCAAGTAGCTCTTGAGTAGCCTTTCCGTATACTTCATATTGCGTTCGATCGGGGCATTGCTGCCCGTCAAACGGCTCGCCATGATGGCCCCTTCCATGGAATCGATCAAAAAAGCGGCCATTTCGGCAGCATCCATATCCGGACGGAACTCCTTGTTGCGTATGCCTTGCTCAATGATCGATTGAACGAACTTGACCATGCCCGCGTAAGCTCCTGCGGCCTTCTGACGGAGTTCGGGGAACGTTCCGTCGCTTTCTACCGCCGTATTCAGCAGCGGACATCCGCCGGGTATGGGGGGGTTGTGGACGGCATCCTGGTAAACCGCCGAGATTTTCAGCAATTTATCGAGCGTACTCGTCCCCTCTCCCACAGCTTGTGTAAAAAACTGCTGCATGATTTGCCCCGCTCTCTCAAAGGCAGCCAGCACAATCAGTTCCTTGGTTTCAAACCGCCGGTAAATGGCTCCCTTCGGCAAACCGGTTGCTTGCATGATTTCTTGTATCGACGTTTGAGCAATGCCTTTCGTATTAAACAAAAGCATGGCGGCATTAACGATCTTTTCCTTTATCTCATCTGATTTCTTCATATGATTCATCCCCCTGGCAGGCAGTCCTATTCATTAGAACCTTCCGCGACTTCTTCATATTGTCACGAATTACGAGAAGCTGTCTATTTTAAATTAGCAGAAGACACCGTATAATGAAACCGTTCAGACCGGACGGTCCGGTCTGATCTATTATACATAAAAACAGCAAAGGATGGTTTGCCAGTGTGAAAAATCGAACGAAAGAAAAGAATGGCGTTGTTATTCTGCTGTCAGTCGTCGCGTTGATGTGGATCATGCATACGGTAACCAAAAATTTCGTGTCTGATCCCGAATTCATCAAGCTTCTTGCAACCAGGGATTCCTTTACCGCCGACCGGGCATTGTGGTTGTTCCTGCTGAGGGCGCATATTGTGCTTGCGATTGTCTCTTTGATTACGGGGCCTGTCGGCATGCTGCGAAACATACGTACCCGGTCAATCGCCTGGCATCGATGGAATGGGCGAATCTACGTCGTTTCTATCTTGCTGAACTTCATTCCCGGGCTTTACGTTTCGTGGTTTGCGGCGGGAGGCTTGACAGTTGCCGGTTTCCTCCTCTTGAATTTGCTCTGGCTCGGGACCACTTGGCTCGGATATCTCCATATTCGCCGCAAGCAAATTGCCGAGCATTCCAAGTGGATCACACGCAGCTTTTTTCTTACTTACGCGAATCTGGCCATTCATCTCCTGCTCCCGCTCGGCCAGCACGCAATCGGGCTTACGTACGCCTCTGCGTATGCGTTCGCCGTATGGGGGAGCATGCTGCTCAATCTGGGATTGGCAGAGATTTTCATCCGCAAAAAATGGATAACCTAGGAGGCGTCATAAAGGAGAAGTCAAACGTCCAGCGGTATCTACGTTTCATTCCCTTCTCATTTTCGAAAGCCCGCTGAGCTAATGTATAATAGTGTAAGCAAAGGGGGCGGAGAGCGGTGGAGTGGTTAATAGGTCTGGCCTGCAGCGCCGGGATTGCTGGAGCGGCTTATGCAAAACGGTCGCTGTCCGGTTCCGGCTTTTTCGCGGCGGTGATGCTGGGCACGGTGATGTACGCGCTCGGCAGCGCGGTCTGGTTCGGCTCCCTTATCGCTTTTTTTGTTTCGTCGACGTTATGGTCCAAGTGGAAAAAGCATGCAAAGGCAGAGGCAGAGAGCGGTTACGAGAAAACCGGGAGGCGCGATGCGGGCCAGGTGCTGGCGAATGGAGGAGTGGGGCTGCTGTTATGCGCGGCAAACTGGGCGTATCCGCATCCGCTTTGGTGGTACGCCTTCCTCGGCGTAATGGCGGCGGTCACAGCCGATACGTGGGCGACAGAAATCGGCGGCTTGAGCAGGACGCCTCCAATATCGATCAAGACGGGTCGGCGCGTTCCGCCCGGCACGTCCGGAGGCGTCTCAGGCCTCGGTATGGTCGCTTCGCTGGCTGGCGGCCTATTTATTGGCGTTGCAGCGTGGATGCTGCTTGTGGTGGTGCCCGGCCAATCCGCACCGGATACGACCTCGGCGGCTCTTAGACCGGCGGCCTGGATCGGAATAGCCGGTCTGGCGGGCATCATTGGATCGCTGGCCGATTCGTGGATCGGTGCGACATGGCAGCAAATGTACCGTTGCCCCGCTTGCGGCCGGGAGATCGAGCAGGTCCGCCACTGCGGCAGGCCAGCCGAGCGGATCCGCGGCCGCTCCGGCTGGAGCAACGATACCGTCAATGTCGCCGGATCGCTTGCTGGCGGCGTAGCAGCCGCCTCGCTGGCTCTGGCACTCGGCTTGGCCTGATGGGAAAAGCCGGAAGGGCTTTGTATCGTTGAACGATGCCTGGTCCTTCCGGTGATGCCACATGCCTTGTACTATAGACGTACGGAACGTTAATAGAATTCCTATTAAAAAATGGTAGGCACCATGCCCCCATCCATACGGATTGGAGAACCTTTACATGCGGATGCATCAGGGCTGCATACGAATGCGGCCAGCCTGCCTATTCAGCTTGATAAACTTTCTCCACGATGCATAGCTTATTGTTTCACATGCGGAAATATTAGTGATATGGTCAGACCTGAACCAAGCGCTGATTTTGCATCCAACTGAATGGCTAAATCATAGGCCATCTTGCTTACCAAAAAGAGTCCCATCCCCGTAGCTTGCCTTGTACAAGTACCTCGCCTTCCGGTAAAGCCCTTATCAAATATAAATGGCAAATCTTCTTGAGGTACACCAGGCCCATTATCACTAATATGTAAAATAGTCTGATCACTCCCTTTGTCGTAAACCGTTTCAAACTTCAAAATGGGACTATCCTGATTCTGTGCAACATGTTTTGTACTATTAGCGATTATTTGTTCCAATATAAAAGCTAGCCCTTTGCGGTCGGAAAGAATTTCCCGCTCCTCACCTATGAATTGTATTTGAAAACCGGATTCATCCAGTAGCGTTTGATGATCTTCAATTGTCTGTTTACAAAAAGCCAGTAAGTCGATAGGTTCAAAAAAATAATCTTTATGAGTAGCCCCTAGTCTTGCAAAATACAAAATTCGCCCTACGTCTCCAAGCATTTGATCTCTAATATGAATCATACGCTGTCTAACAAGGGGAGACATTTCATCACTCCGGTTATCTAATACCAATGTCATTAGTGACAGAGGCTTTTTAATTTCATGAACCCATCCTTCTATATAGTTTTCATAATCGGTCAACTCAATAACTTGCTCATTAAGCTGCGCCTGATAAGACCTTATGACGCTCCCCATTCTACGGATAAACGGCCAATATGTCTTCGGAGATAGCCTGCATAATATTTCTTCGTTCGTCTCATTCGCCTCTACCAAAAAATCTTCAAAGGCCGCTTCGATTATTTTTTGCTTTCTGATGATAATGAATACTGACAACGATATCATTGCTAGAGTAAAAACAATCATGAGTCCTACTAACACCTTAAAGGTTTCCGGGTAGGCCAGCCAAGCGAAAAAGATAAACAGAAGATCTGTAGTAATGAAAATAAGAAACCATTGTTTATAAGCATGAAAACAATCAAAGATTTGCTTTATCCATTTCATGCCTTCACCTACCCCTAAGTCGATAACCTTGACCTCTTATAGTCTCAATTTGATCTTCCAAGTTTAACTGTCGTAGCGTTTTGCGCAAGCGAGTCAGATTTACTTGAAGTGCATTTTCGTCGATATATTGGTCTGTTCCCCATAAAAGTTCACGTAATGTAGACTTGGATACAATCTCAGGTCTATGCTGCACTAAAGTCAATAAAATTTTTCCTTCATTTGCTGATAATACTATCGATTGAGATCCCTTATACAAGGTAAAGGTATTGGGGTCTAGGAAAAAACTGCCGCCATTTATCAAGCCTGGTCGTCCTTCAAATCTTCTTAGCAGGTTTTGAATGCGAGCCAACAATCTATCTCGATTGCACGGTTTTGTGAGATAATCATCTGCACCTAAATCAAGACCATGCAATTCATCCTGCAACTTATCTCTAGATGTAAGAATCAATATGGGACCAGTTCCTTGTGATTTTAGACTTTTGCAAATTTCAAATCCCGATTGTCCCGGTAAATTGATGTCCAACAAGACTAAGTCTGGTGCCAAAGTGGCTATTTGAGCCACTATATCTTGGAAGTCCGCAATGGCAGCCACTTCATAACCAGCTTTTTGCAGTATATCGATTAATTCTTCCCTCATCAGCGGATCATCTTCAACAATGGTAATCCTCGCCACTTCAGCACCACCCTTCGATGTAAATTGCAACTGTTTTTTACTCTATATTTGGTTTCCAACGCAATTTATCTAGTTCATGATCTGCTGAACGGGCAACTGCTACTCCATAAATCCCCAAAATTACGATTACAATACAGGCAGAGGCAAGGGCAATCGGATAAAGGGACGCTTTGTCATCGATGTGAATCATAACAAATGCAATCATAGCCCTTATGCCAACAGCTCCACTCACGCATGCAAGAGATACAGGTAACAGAAAAGTCAGCAACACCTGTCTGTGGATGGATTTCTTCATTTGATTACGTTTTGCCCCCAACATGGAAAGCGTTACATAGCGTTGTCCAGTCTGTTTCACCTGTGTCAAAAATTGTAAAGCCAATACCGTACAAGCAATAATCAAAAACAAGAATCCCATATATAGTGTTGCATAACTCCCAGCAACAACATAGAAGAGTTTGCGTCCAAAGTTTTGCAAATAACTTTCAAACGTGAAGCCTGAAGCTTTTAATAAATCTCTGGCCTCCATCATTGGTTTCAGTAAACCTTCCTGGTCTTGCAGCTTTTGCGGGATTCGAAAATTCCAATACGCCACATAGGTTTCCGTATTCATTAATTGTTCAAACATATGATCAGGGACGATAAATGCTGAAAAAATTTGTACGGAGCGGTCTGCTACTAAACCTCTCATTGGAATTGAGGGGTGTATATATACCGCCTGACCATGAATGCTCATCAAGCTTTTGCCCTCTTTGGCAGCCTTTTCAAGAATATGATCTAGTACAGGCATGCTTTCCAGATTATCCATCGGCATAAAATCCGGATTAAAGTATAAAGCAATTTCATCTGAATGCAGGTTCAACGGTTTTTTTCCTACGGCTTTTAAAAGACCATTATAAGATGATTCTGGAATGAGGTAAGGTGCTGTTGTATCCGTCTCCAGAACCCCAAAAAGATTAAGTGCTTCAGGGTTTTCCGAACTGAAACTGTAATTCTGTATTTCTCCCGATAAAACTTGCTCTTTATAGTTGTCTGGCAGAGCCATAATCATTTGTTCTCTCAATGCAGACCAGTCTACCAAAGACAAAGGGATGCCGTCTTCGCCGCGTTCATCCTTATATTTCATTCTCCCAATTTTCAGCAGGTTTAAGTCCTCTACATATGGTTCCATTTTTTCCGAAGCAAGAAATTGCTCAATTTTTTGACTATCTCCATTAACAGTAAAATCATAGACAGAGGAACTCCTAGCAAAAACATTTTCTAACCCTATAAAAGTTGAAGCACCATCTGCTATCAAAATGATAGACAACGTGATTAGAATAGATGTTACTGCAACAGAAGTAGATCTATTGGCTACGTTTTCTTGAAACTGCCTTACTGTAAATGTGTGCAGACCTTTTGTAGATTTATTTTTAGACAAGCTTGCCAATAAGCCTAGCAATTTCCCAAAACCCCTCATAAAAAGGACCGTACCTAAACTTCCGAGAGCCACTGCCACAAACAGAAGCAGTCCGGCAATATCCGTGAAACGATATAAAGCAACCCAATATGCGACACCCAGGAAAACAGCGCCTGCCAATAAAGTGAGTACATTGCCCGTAAAATGCCCCATATCTTGTTTCTTATCCATTTGCTCATAAAGTAATTGATGCACCTCTTGTTTAAACAACCTTCCGCCAAGAATGGCCAGTGCTATAAACTGAATGGATAAAAAACCGATGATGGTAAAGAAAATCGCACCTGCCGACAAGCTTATTTGATGACCGATAATTCCCTGTCCGACTAGTTTAGAAACCGTCAAGCTGATGATTTCTGCTAAGAATCCACCAATCAAGAGCCCTGCAATGAGTGCCAAAATAGAAGTAATGAACCCCTCTGCCAATAGTTGAAGAACAAGGCGTTTCTTACGCATTCCCAACAAGAGATAGAGGCCAAACTCTTTACTCCTTCGATTTAATTGGTACCGATTCGCAAATAAAATCAAGAAAAACAATAAAAATAACGCAAATAGATACACAATGGGCATTTGAGCTAAAAGCTTGTCGATCGAATCACTTTCAAACTCCTTTAAGAACAAAATAACATCTTGTCTGCCCAGTGAAAGAATGATATAAAACGACGCTATTGCGATTACAAGTGTTGCAAAGTAAATGAGATTCTCCTTGCGACTTCGTTTCGCATTGCGATAAATCAGCTTAGAGAACATTTGCGCTTCCTCCCCCAAGCTGAGCTAGTACCTGCAAGATTCTTTCATAAAATTTCTCGCGAGTCTCATCATGTTTGCGACGCAGTTCATGAAATATCACACCATCTTGAATAAAAAGGATTCTTGAGCAAAAACTTGCTGCATTAGGATCGTGGCTGACCATTAAAATAGTTCTTCCGCTCGTTCTATTCATACCTTCCAGCTTATTCATTAAAGTTCTTGCAGAGCGCGTGTCCAATGCCCCTGTCGGTTCATCCGCAAGAACGATATCTGGATCAGTAATGAAACAACGTGCGGCAGCTACCCTTTGCTTCTGTCCCCCAGACATCTGAGACGGGAATTTATGAAGGATATCCGTAATTTCTAAAAAACCGGCTAGCTCATCTAATTTAACTCGTGCTTTTGTAAAATCCACCCCATGAATCGATAAAGGCAATAGTATATTTTCTTGTCCCGTTAGATTATCCAGCAATTCAAAGTCTTGAAACAAATATCCAATCCGACTGCCGCGATACTCAGCTAAATCCTTACTGTCGAAAGCACTGATATTTTTTCCATGTAAAAGTACACGCCCAGATGTTGGTTTTATTATGGTTGCAATGCAGTTTAATAACGTAGTTTTGCCAGAACCGCTTGGTCCCATTATTCCTAAGAATTCTCCGGGGAGAACATCAAAACTGACACTGTTTAAAGCTTTTGTTATATTGTTCTTCTTCCCGTAGTTTTTTTGCAAGTCTTGAACCTCTAGTAATTTTCCTTGTCTGACCACTGTATAAGGCTCCTTTCTTCAACAACTAGAATCGAATTGAGCTATACACATTATAGTCAGTACGAAAGACGAGAAACACTTACAAATGGCGTAAGGAAAAATGCAGGACATGAAAAAAGCCGAGCAAATGTCAGAAAATAATCCTGATCTGCCCGGCTTAATGCGACTTTTAATTGCTTCAGCACAAGTTTAAACTGCTGGTATAGGACTTTATTTGCTTTTTGCACTTATGCTACTTCAAAAACCCCTTACTCCACCGTAACACTCTTCGCCAGATTCCGCGGCTTATCAACATCAAGCCCGCGCGCAGCAGAAGTGTAGTACGCCAGCAATTGCAATGGAATGACGGTCAAAATTGGCGTTAACATCGGCGTGGTGGCTGGGACGTGGATAACGCCGTCCACCGATTTGGCCAGGTCGCGGTCTCCTTCGAGAGCAAAGCCGAGCACATGGGCGCCGCGGGCTTTGACTTCCACGATATTGCTGACCATTTTTTCGTAAATGTCCGGTTGGGTAGCCAGCGCCACCACCGGGACGTTTTCTTCAATCAGCGCAAGCGTACCGTGCTTCAGTTCTCCCGCCGCGTACGCTTCGGAGTGAATATAGGAGATCTCCTTGAGCTTGAGCGAGCCCTCCAGGGAGACCGCATAGTCCAGTCCCCGTCCGATAAAGAACAGGCTGGTCGCGTCCTGGATGCTTTGGGCAAACTGGCGGATCGGCTCGACGTTGGCCAGGATGGCGCCGATCTTCGCCGGCAGCTCCTGCAGATGCTCGACTACCTCTGCGATCTCTGCAGCCGCCAGTGTCCCTTTTACCTGCGCGAAGTACAGCGCAAACAGGTACAGGGCAATCACCTGGGACGTATAGGCTTTCGTCGAGGCCACCGCCACTTCCGGGCCGGCCCAGGTAAAGATTACTTCGTCCGCCTCGCGGGCTACGGAGCTGCCGACGACGTTGGTGATCGCCAGAACTTTGACCCCGCTCTTCTTCGCCTCGCGGAGCGCGGCCAGCGTGTCTGCCGTCTCACCGGACTGGCTGATGACGATCATCAGCGTCTTGTCGGTGTAGATCGGATCGCGGTAGCGGAATTCCGACGCGACGGCCACCTCTACCGGTACGCGGGTCCACTTTTCCAGGACGTCCTTCCCGACCAGTCCAGCGTGCATGGACGTTCCGCACGCCACGATATAGAGGCGGTCGTAGGAGGCCAGCTCCGCATCGCTCATATTCAGCTCAGGCAGGATGACCTGCTTTTTCTCCTGGTCGATCCGTGCGCCCATCGTGTCGCGTACGGCTTGCGGCTGCTCATAGATTTCCTTGAGCATGAACGAATCGTACCCGCCTTTTTCTGCTTGGACCAGATCCCAGTCTACGTGGAACACATCGCGCTCGATCTTCTCGCCGCTTTGGGCATCCATCAGCTGAACGCCTTCCCGGGTCAATACCGCCATTTCGCCTTCATTGAGGATATAGACATCGCGCGTGTGCTCCAGGAGAGCCGGGATGTCCGAGCCGATGAAGCTCTCTCCCTCTCCGATTCCGACGATGAGCGGACTTGCGAGACGCACTGCTACCAGCTTATCCGGCTCGTGCTCCGTCATGATTCCCAATGCGTAGGCACCGCGCATGCGCTGTACGGCCTTGCGGGCGGTAGACACGATGTCCCCGTCGTAGAGATCCGCGAGCAGGTGCGCGATTACTTCGGTGTCCGTCTCCGAGGTAAAGGCGTATCCTTTTGCGATCAGCTCTTCCTTGATCGGCAGAAAGTTTTCGATGATGCCGTTATGGACGACAGCAAACTTGTGGCTCGAATCCGTATGCGGGTGGGAGTTTTCGTCAGACGGTTTTCCGTGCGTCGCCCAACGCGTGTGTCCGATCCCTGCATTTCCGGCCAGCGGCTGTGCTGCCAGCTTTCCTTCCAAAACAGCGAGGCGTCCTTTTGCCTTGTCTACGAGCAGCCCCTGCTCGGTCAATACCGCGATTCCGGCCGAGTCATACCCGCGGTACTCCAGCTTGCGAAGACCTCCGATAATTACCTCTTGCGCTTGTTTATCGCCAATGTATCCTACAATTC
Source organism: Brevibacillus sp. FSL K6-6036 (assembly GCF_037964015.1). Lineage (NCBI taxonomy): Bacteria > Bacillati > Bacillota > Bacilli > Caryophanales > Paenibacillaceae > Brevibacillus > Brevibacillus sp. FSL K6-6036. The sequence goes on along the minus strand of NZ_CP150173.1, from coordinate 322,815 downwards.
CGCACATGTGTGTTTGTCCCCTTCCCTATGACGGGGGACACAACCCAGTTGTCAATGGTACGGGGGTTGCTCCCCCGCCATTCCAATTGTATATGTGGTCAGCTTGATTTTTTCGATAAAACCATTCCATAAAACAATCATCTGTATCATGCGCGGGTCTTGTGCAACAAGTCGCCCTGTTGTTTTGCCCCCGCGCTCCGCGGCCGCGATACTCGGCCGGGAGGCATCCGCCGAATGCTTCGATAAACCTCCACCTCGTCCACTGCACTCCACGTCGGGCAGCTGCAGTGCTGGCGCTTTCCCATCAAGATCGATGCTATGTCATTGTCTCTTTTCGCTGCACTCCCCCTTTTTCATTGTGAGCCCAGGCACAAACCAAACTTTATCATAGATCCCTGTCCTTCACAATCATTCTTTTGTCTTATACTTGTATGCAAAAGGGAGTGGCGCTGTACCACTCCCCTGACTTTTTACACGAGTTCCTTTTTCACGACCTCAACGATGCGGTTCACCAGCTCATCCAGTTGTGCTTCGTCTGGGCCTTCTGCCATGACACGGACGATTGGCTCCGTGCCGGACGGACGCACGAGCACGCGGCCGTTGCCAGCCAGCTCGGCCTCCACTTCACGGATCGCCTGTTCGATCGCTTCGTTTCCGTTCAGCTTGGTCTTGTCTTCTACGCGGACATTGACCAAAAGCTGCGGGTATTTGGTCATAACCTGCTTCAATTCAGACAAGGGCTTGCCCGATTCCTTGATGATGTTCAGGAGCTGAAGGCCGGTCAACAGGCCGTCTCCCGTCGTGTTGTAATCGAGAAACACGATGTGTCCGGACTGCTCGCCGCCGAGATTGTAGCCGCCACGCAGCATCTCTTCCACGACATAGCGGTCTCCCACCGCAGTTTTGGTCGTGTTGATCGCGCATTCTTCCATGCCTTTGAAAAAGCCCATGTTCGCCATGACCGTCGTCACGACCGTGTTGTTGTTCAGCTTGCCTTTTGCCTTGAGAGCCCGGGCGCAGATCGCCATGATGTAGTCGCCGTCTACAATTTCACCGTTCTCATCTACCGCAATACAGCGGTCGGCATCGCCGTCAAAGGAAAGTCCCAGATGAGCCTTGTGCTTGACGACTTCCTCCTGCAGGCGTTCGGGATGCGTGGACCCGCACTGCTCATTGATGTTGACCCCGTTCGGATTCGCTCCGATGGTGATCACCTCTGCTTCCACGTCCGCAAACAGCCTTGCAGCCAGCGAGGAAACGGCACCATTGGCACAATCCAGCACGACCTTCAGCCCGTCAAAACGTTCCGTTACTGAGCTTTTCAAATGGGAGAGATACTTCTGTCCACCCTCCAGGAAGTCCAGCACCGCTCCGATGTGCTCCCCAGTCGGCCGCGGCAGCGTGTCTTCAGCCGCATCCAGGTATTGTTCGATCTCTGCTTCCACCTCGTCGGAAAGCTTGAACCCGTTGCTCCCGAAAAATTTGATTCCATTGTCCGGGTAAGGGTTGTGTGAGGCGGAAATCATGACACCGGCATCAGCTCCAAGCGCTCGTGTCAAGTACGCAACGCCGGAAGTAGAGATTACTCCCAGACGAACTACTTCTGCTCCAACAGAGAGGAGACCGGCCAACAGCGCGCTTTCCAGCATTTGACCGGAAATGCGCGTGTCGCGTCCAATGACTACCTTGGGCTTGCCTTCCTGTTTATGTCTGGTGAGAACGTAACCGCCTACGCGCCCGATTCGAAACGCCAGCTCCGGCGTCAACTGCGCATTGGCTACACCGCGCACACCATCAGTTCCGAAATACTTCCCCATGTTTGTCCCTCATTTCTTTCCTTGTACAAAACAGCTTATGCCCAGCGCTATTTTTTGGTGATTTCCACAGTAACCTTCGTGATCGCATTCTTGGCCGTCTTGACGTAATCCGGCTGGTTAAAGATGTAGGTGATCGGCACCTCATACACTCCCGCCGGCATGTTGCTGACATCTGCCACGACCTGCACATCCTCCGGTCTTAGTTTCTCCAGTATGGTCGGCGCTCCAACCGTGTCGACGTCCATCGTGGACATCTCTTGCCCCGTTCCGGACAGTACGCGCGCCTCCATGTCTTCGGCCAGACCGCTGATGCGGATTGGAATCTTCTCCAAGCGTTTGGTTTCGGACGGCACGACCTTCAGGGCTACCTTCAGGTAATCCGGCTCCACCTTTACGATGTTCTCCAATACCGGCATCTTTCGTTCGATGACGCGATCCGAGGTCACATCGCTCAGATCGATTTCCGGCCCCGGATACGTCTCCGATTTCATCGCATCGATGACTTCCTTCGGACCGTATACGGTGACCTCATCCACATTCGTATCCACACTAGCCAAACTATATCCATCGGGCAATTCATTCGTCAAGTTTAATTTGATCGGCACCTGTACATACGGGCTTGTCACCGGCACGCTGATCTCCGCCGTGAGCGGGATAACCTCCGCGCCCTGCAGCGTATTCCCCGACTTGTCCATCACCTTTAACGGCACTGTCGTCTTGATCGGAGACGTAGCCCCTTCCAGATCGACGGGAGCCTTTACTGCGGCTACCTTGTCGGCCTGACTCTCCGGTACCCGGACAAGTACGCGGAACGGCTTGACCAGCGGCTCTCCGGCTTTGTAGCCGGGGGCGACCTGGCCGAGCAGCTCGACCGTCACTTCCCGCTCTACGGTTTTCTTTTCCTCGAGCGTAATTTCGACAATACTGGGAATAATTCCGACTTTCACATCGTCGGGAAATCCTTTGTACTGGACCGGAACACGGTGTGTCCCCTTCCCCTTGTCCATGAGGTCGACATACACCTCTCTGGAGTCCTGGGGCACGAGATTATGCTTGTAAAACGGATTGTTTGTCTCCAGAGCAAGCTGCACGGTACGCGGCATTTTGGCGACGTAATAACGATCCGTGTCATACTTTACGTGCAGGTTGACGCTGTCGATCAAGAGCGGCGGCGCTGAATCCGTGGTCGGCGTTGTGTCGCTTTCCACATTGACCACCGTCCACATCATCACGGCCAACAACAGAGCAACAATGCGCGCAAACCAGTGACTGTTCAACCATTTATCCATGTTGTTTTCGCCTCCATTGCCAACGACTTCCCATGGATTTGCTCTTCAGGGCCGGATGCAGTTGCTCGGTGAGCAATTCAGCCAACTGCTCCTCAGTCAAATTCCGGTTCATTTGCCCGTTCGCGGTAAAGGAAACTTGTCCAGTCTCTTCGGAAACGACAATCGCCATACCGTCGGAAACCTCGCTTACTCCGATCGCAGCTCTGTGCCGGGTTCCCAGCTCTTTTGAGATCGAATTGTTTTCGGAGAGGGGCAAATAGCTCGCTGCTGCCAAGATAATATCTTTTCTCATGATGACCGCCCCGTCATGCAAAGGTGTATTTGGGATAAAAATATTGATCAACAGTTCTGAACTGACTCGTCCATTGATGGCAATTCCCGTCTCCACAAAATCATTCAGGCCCGTTTCCCGTTCAATGACGATCAAGGCCCCGATCCGACGCTTGGCCATGTACGTAACGGACTTGCACACTTCCTGTACGACCCGCTTGACCATTTCCTCATCCTGAATCGTATTGGTGCGAGAAAACAGCTTCCCGCGTCCCAACTGCTCCAGCGCTCGCCGCAGCTCCGGCTGAAAGATGATCACGATAGCCAGTACCCCGAAGGTAAACGCCTGGGACATCAGCCAGTGCAGGGTCTTCAGCTCGAAGTACTTGCTCAGCAGCCAAGTGACGATAATCACCATGATCCCTTTCAGCAGCTGGACCGCCCGCGTCCCCCGGATCAGCATAATTAATTTATAGATCACGTATGTGACGAGCGAAATATCGATCACATACCGCAATATATCCCCATATTCCAGTGATATCATAACGAAGCCCCCATATCTCGCTCCATCTCAATGCGGTCGCTCTTATTCCTGCGGAAAAAGCACGGCTTCTGGCGCCGTGCTCATTATTGTTGTACCCTTTATTTTCTCCTATGGGAAGACGGGAAGCAAGTCATTTCCAATATTTTTCACTTCGTACCAAATCCATTCGAAAATGGCTTCGATCGATTCAGCGCTTCCTGCCACGTGTGCAGTCGATGCCAGAACGACCTTCCCCTCAATTGCCACAACGTTCCCTCGCACTTCGCCCTGTACCTCGACATTGCCGTTGCGTACGACCAGATCTCCATCAATGGTGGTGCCGGCCGGAACCACGACGACATTGCGCGTACGGTCAATCTTCAGTTTATCCATGTTGGACGAGGCAATTTGCAGTGTATTGTCCCGTTCATACCAGTTGGCCATCGTGCTCCCCGTCATCAGGAAGAGAAAGACAGCTGCAGCTGTAAGAAACGGATGATTGCGCAGCCAAGAAGAAAAACGTTTTTTCCTCGTCGGCGTTGGCAGTTGCGCAAATACCCGGGCTGTAAAATCCGGAGATACTTGTATATGTGACGCGCTTTGTACAAAAGCGATCGCTCTTTGCAGCTCTTGAAGATGTTGACGACAGGAGGCACATGTTCTCATGTGGGTCTGTAATTTCTGATTGGACAATTCGTCAATTTCCCCGTCCAGAAACTCATGAATGAGAACAGACATTTCTCGGCATTCCATCGTGACTTTCTCCTTTCCTACATGAATCGCAGCTTGCTGCGCAATGCTTCCCGACCGCGATGGATACGGGTTTTGATGGTTGTGACTGGCAATTTGACGATATCGCTAATCTCCTGAAGCGACAGGTCTTCAATATAGCGCAAAATCATGATCGACCTATACTTTGGTGCCAGATGCGACAAGGCATCCTGTACGGTCTCCTGCAGCTCTTGCGTGACAAGCGAGTCTGCCGGGTTCTTTTCGTTTGAGGATAGGCGGGAATACCAGTCCATTCCCTGTCCGGGTTCTACTTCTTCATCCAGGGAAAAGTCAGGCCTTTTCTTTCTGCCCCGGTCAATACACAGATTGGTTGCAATCCTGTAAATCCACGTGGAGAACTTGTAGCTCTCGTCGTAGGTGTGCAGATTGGCATAGACCCGCAAAAAGGTTTCCTGCGCGATATCCTCCGCATCCTGACGGTTACCTACCATCCGGTATGCGAGTTGAAATATCTTGTCTTTATATATTTCGATCAACTCAGCAAAAGCCTCGCGATCTCCGCGTTTGGCGCGCTGAGTCAACCGTTTTTCTACAAAATCCATGCGATCCTCCCCGCAATACCGTAATCCTTATATACGGATAATACCTCAAATGGTTTCAGTTTTGATTATGTTTATCCCGCCAATTTTCTGGGAATGAGTGGAATAAAGATCAAGGTTCACTCTATATAGTAGTGATGGTACCTCTTTTATCCTGATGGTGTAAAGGGAGCGTGGTTTAAATGAGTCAGGATGATGTTCTGTTCCAAATCGAACAGCTTCGTCAAGAGTTAAACGACAGGTATAAAGAACTGGCAGCCATAACTCCGGAAATGGTCGAGCTGAGCGTACGCCTCGACAATCTCCTTAACCAACTGCATTTCCATCCTTAGTCACTGTAACGCTTTCCCTGGCGCATGTAAAGATGTGGAAACAAAAAAGGAGAGGCCTGTTTCCCTCTCCTTTTGCCCTTATAACAATTTGTCGCCAAAAGCGGAACTCATGAGTGCTACTGCTACACGTGCCGTCACATTTTCCCGGTCGAGGATTGGGTTTACCTCTACAAATTCGGCCGAACAGAGTATGTCCGCATCTGCCAGCATCTCCAGGGCCAGGTGTCCTTCCCGGTAGGATATCCCGCCTATGACCGGGGTACCTACGCCCGGAGCGTCATGAGGATCCAGACCATCCAGATCCAGACTGAGGTGCACCCCATCCGTGTTTTTGGACACGTGAGCCATGGCTTCCTCCATTACGCGAGCCATTCCCAGCTTGTCGATCTCATGCATGGTAAACACCTTGAGCCCGATCCTCTTGATCAATTCTCTTTCCCCTCTGTCCAAATCCCGCGCACCAATGATCACCACATTCTCTGGCTTCAGCTTCGGTGCAAAGCCTCCGATATTGACCAGACGTTCATGGCCAAAGCCTAGACTCGCAGCCAGAGGCATGCCATGGATATTCCCCGATGGAGAAGTCTCTCCCGTATTCAGGTCACCGTGAGCGTCAAACCAAATGACCCCCAGATTTTTCACGTTCTTGGCCACGCCTGCTACTGTCCCGAGAGCAATACTGTGGTCCCCTCCCAGCACCAAAGGGAAACGTCCTTCCTGCATGATACCGCTTACAACCTCAGCGAGCTTTTGATTCGCTTCAACTACCTCGTCCAAATACTTATGGTTCTCTGTCTCTGTAAAATTGCGAGGACGTGTAACGGGAATATCTCCTTTATCCTGGATGTTCAAACCCATTTGCTCCAGACGGGCAATCACTCCAGCGTAACGAATCGCACTCGGCCCCATATCGACACCGCGGCGGTCTGCTCCCAGATCAAGCGGTACACCAACGATACTGATGTTTTTGTTCATACTCGTTACCCCTTCCTCTCGGTTACCTTGATGTTTGTTACTTATTGTAGCCTTGAAAGAAGAAATGACTCAACTCGACACAAATCTGCATAAATAAACCGATAGGAAATGGGTCCTAGGAAAAAGAAAGAACGAGCTGCCGCTAAAAATAAAAAAGGACTGCCAACGGCATGTCCTTTACACTTATGGAGCGGGTGATGGGAATCGAACCCACGCGACCAGCTTGGAAGGCTGGAGTTCTACCATTGAACTACACCCGCATAAGAAATATTCGCCTGAAAATGCATATAATCCCAATGGAATACACGGGATCATAAGAAGAAATGGTCGGGAAGACAGGATTCGAACCTGCGACCCCTTGGTCCCAAGCCAAGTACTCTACCAAGCTGAGCTACTTCCCGACACAAAATCAATTGTCTAATCCCCGATGTCAACACTATGCGATGAACAAAGCTTCGCATTATTTTTAGGGGAAAAATGGCGTGCCCTGAGAGATTCGAACTCCCGACCTTTTGATTCGTAGTCAAACGCTCTATCCAGCTGAGCTAAGGGCACATCTCGTTCACTTTAAAAATAAAAAAACTGGTGAGCCATGAAGGACTCGAACCTTCGACCCTCTGATTAAAAGTCAGATGCTCTACCAACTGAGCTAATGGCTCAAACAAGTGGCTGGGGTACTAGGATTCGAACCTAGGAATGACGGAGTCAAAGTCCGTTGCCTTACCGCTTGGCTATACCCCAATATATATGAAGTGGTGGGGAGAGACGGATTCGAACCGCCGAACCCATAGGGAGCAGATTTACAGTCTGCCGCGTTTAGCCTCTTCGCTATCTCCCCATCGCATTTGCTCTTCGAGAGTAATTACGGAACGGTGACAACCCGTAACCGATACCTGTGAACAAAATAATAAATGGTGGAGGCTGACGGGATCGAACCGCCGACCCTCTGCTTGTAAGGCAGATGCTCTCCCAGCTGAGCTAAGCCTCCATCATCCCCACAAAGTGACGGTATGCTTGGCAGCATATTCCGAGTACTTTGCGGGGGTCCCAACAACTCGTTGGGTTTTAAGTGACCCGTAGGGGATTCGAACCCCTGTATGACAGCGTGAAAGGCTGCTGTGTTAAACCGCTTCACCAACGGGCCATATATTCAATGGTATGGTGCTCCCGACAGGAATCGAACCTGCGACCTCTTCCTTACCATGGAAACGCTCTACCGACTGAGCTACAGGAGCAAGTATATGGCTCCTCGGGAGGGACTCGAACCCCCGACCGATC
>NZ_CP150173.1:242500-307500 GCF_037964015.1 Brevibacillus sp. FSL K6-6036 | reverse complement strand
GTTAATTGAAAAAGCTGACCAGATCCGGTCAGCTTTTCCTATTTTACCACTCGATGAAGTTGCATGACTTGCCAGACATTGCAGAACAATAAGGGAACCAGCATCGACATCGTGGCATAAAAATTATGCTGTTTGAGAGCTGGAATCCACTCGATGGCAGAAAAAACAAACATAAAGAACAATGTCGGCACCCAGGCGCTATGATTCGTCAGCTTCGCCTTTGCATATGCCGTTACAACGGCAATCACGAGCAAGAGAATGGGCTCAACGAAAAATTCCGATATCCCTTTTCCTTCTCCCAGCATCGTATACCGCAAGTAAACCATATCGAAAAACGCGAACAGCACCAGGAAAATCTGTATATTTTTCCACAAGCCTGGGTTCTTGAAAAGTCCTCTGGCAAAGTAACTGATCGTCATATAAGCAAAGAGGCCCATTTGAGCCACAATGCTGATCGTCATCCCATACAGCATTTGCATAAAGGTTCCCATAAAAAAGTTGGCCATTGTGCCTTCCAGCAATTTATCGGAAGCAAAGATAAGACCTACCACAATGCCGCCCAATCCACCAAGCAGCAACGTAGTAAAAAACAGCCAGCCGTACTTGCGCAAGCTCACCGAACGTCCCTCCAATCTGCATCGCTTATGATTGTACCAACCCATGCAAGAAAATACTAGCGTAAGAACAAAACAAAATGCGCACGTTACTCATTAGACAGGGTAAAGGAGGGTAACCGCCTCATGTGGAAGAAAAGTGTTTCTTTGTGGCTGTTGCTGGCGGTCAGCCTGATCATGACAAGCTGCGGCAACGGAGGGCAAGCCCAGGGCCCGGCACAGCCTGATTATAAGAGTGTAAAGGATATGGTGCTCGACATCCTGCAAACGGAAGAGGCCAAAAACTCCGTTGCGAAAATGATGAAGGACGACAAATTTACACAGAACCTCATCATGGACGAGTCAACCGTGAAGACAACGCTGATCCAAAGCATTACCAACCCGGAAAACCGGCATATCAAAGAAGCCTTCAAAGACCCGAAGTTTGCCAGCACCCTGGCTAAGTCGATGAAAAATGAGCATAAAACATTGATGAAAGACCTGATGAAGGATCCCGAGTATCAAAAAATGCTGATCAGCGTAATGAAAGACCCGGAATTTGAAAAAAATCTGATGGAAATGATGAGAAGCTCCGCCTATCGCAAGCAGACCATGCAAATTATGAAGGAATCCCTGCAGAGCCCGCTGTTCCAGGAAGAGCTCATGAAATTGATGACAAAAGCCACCGAAGACATGATGCAGCCGAAAGAAGCGAAAAAAGGACAGAAAAAAGGCGGTCAGGGCGAAGGCGGCGGTGGTGGCGGTGGAAGTGGCGGCGAAAGCGGCGGCGGCGGTCAATCGTAATAAAAAAGGTGAGCTCCAATAAGAGCCCACCTTTTTCCATAGTTGCGTTTATTGATTGACAGTGGCTTCACATTTCTCGGCCACAAGCTTTGCCATATCCATATAAATGCTTCCAATCGCCGAATCCTGCCGGTAAACGGATGGAGAATAGTCAGCCTCGGCTGGATGATTTTCCGGCTGACCGAGCGGAATTTGCGCCAGCAATTCCGTAGCAAGCGTCTCGGCGAGCTTGGCTCCTCCGCCTCTGCCGAATACGTATTCCTTGGAACCGTCCTTCGCCTCATACCATGCCATGTTTTCGACGACACCGAGAATTTCATGCCCCGTCTTCTTCGCCATGGCGCCGGCACGGGCGGCCACGAAGGCAGCGGTAGCATGCGGAGTCGTCACAACGATTTCCTTGCTTTGCGGGATCATGGTATGGACGTCAAGGGCCATATCGCCCGTACCCGGAGGCAAATCAAGCAAGAGATAATCGAGGTCTTCGCCCCAATGGACTTCTGTAAAGAAGTTCCGCAACATTTTGCCCAGCATCGGTCCACGCCAGATGATCGGGGAATTGTCCTCCACGAAGAATCCCATCGACATGACCTTTACCCCAAACTTGTCGACGGGCAGGATCGTCTCGCCAATAACAGTTGGGCGTTGCTCAATGTTCATCATGTCAGGCACGCTGAACCCGTAAATATCGGCGTCAATAATCCCGACTTTTTTGCCTAAACGCGCCAGCGAGACGGCCAGGTTGACGGTGACCGTCGATTTGCCCACTCCCCCTTTTCCGGAGGTGATGGCAATAAACGTGGTCATCGAGTCTTTTGCCAAAATCGGATTGAGAACAGGCGCTTGTCCTGCCGGTGACGGAGATGACGCCTGTCCTCCGCGCAACTGTGCGCTTAACGCTGCACGTTCTTCATCGGTCATGGAACCGAATTGCAGACGGACTTCTTTGGCACCCAGCTCTTTGACGGCAGCAATCACGTCTTGTTCGATTTTGGCTTTCAACGGACAGCCGGAAATCGTGAGAACAACGGTCAAACTGACAGTTTCTCCCTCGATCTGGATGTCCCGAATCATATTTAATTCGACCAGGCTGCGGTTGATTTCCGGGTCTTTTACATCACGAAGCGCTTCCAGCACGCTTTCTTTGGTCAACATCGCGTCCACCTCTATCTTATATGATACAAACGTAAACAGAAGCTCTTTAGGGTATGCGCGTCCATTATAGCATATCCGACGGGACCATACACGGCTGCGGGTGTTTCGAAATTGCAACAGTCAGACCGTCAGCAAGGAAACGCTGATCACGGTGCAGTCGGCGGCTTTTCCCCGGCGTAATGCCGCAGTATCCCTTGATAAATCGCATTGGCCATAGCCTTTTGGTAATCAACCGAGCGCAGGCGTTTAGCTTCCGCCTCATTGCTGACAAAACCAACCTCCACCAATACAGCGGGACAATCTACCTCGCGTATCAAAAATACGTCGTCCGTTTTGCTCGGCACCCGGTCCGTATTCTCTAGTACCCGCTTGATCTCATCCTGAATGAGGTAGGAAATTTCCTCGCTCTTTTTGAAAGCAGGATAGTAAAACGTCTGGGCCCCCTTCCACTTTGGCGATGGAATCGAGTTTACATGAACGCTTACCAAAAAGTCAGGGGAATTGTCGTTGACAAACTTGACCCTGTTTCGGATATCCTCTGATTTTCGTTTCCGCAGCCGTTCTGCCTCAGGGGAAGCCAGATCCTTGTCCTCTTCCCGCGTCATAATGACGTGCGCCCCTGACTGCAGGAGAAAATCACGCAAGTACAGACTGATTGCCAATGTCACTTCTTTCTCGATGACACTGCCATCTGACGAAACAGCTCCGCCGTCTTTTCCTCCATGTCCAGGATCGATGGCGATGACTGTCCCTGCCAAGGGCAATGACCAGGTCGTCCAGGAGGAACGATCTGGTGCTTCATAGGTGAGCAACAGCACGAGCAGAAGAAATGATAAGATGTATCCCGTTACTTTTCGAGCCACCTTGCACCGTCCCCTTTGTCCATTCTCGTTTCATCTTATGGACAAAGGGCCGCAAATATGACGGCTTGTTCGAGTTCGCTTACCCAATAAACCAAACCTTGATCCGTCCCTACAATAGATCCGTTGGCGAAAAAACAAAAACCCCCTGCCTTTGCATACACAAAGAACAAGGGGTTTTGCATAAAGCCTCTCTTAGCGCTTGGAGAATTGAGGAGCGCGACGAGCAGCTTTGAGACCGTATTTTTTACGCTCTTTCATACGAGGGTCGCGAGTCAGGAAGCCAGCGCGTTTCAGAGCGCCACGCAGTTCCGGATCTGCCTTCAGGAGAGCGCGGGATACGCCATGACGGATCGCACCAGCTTGACCAGTGGTACCGCCACCTTTAACGTTAACCAATACGTCGTAACGACCCAGTGTTTCAGTCAGTACGAGTGGTTGTTTTACGATCAGTTTCAGTGTTTCCAGACCAAAATAAGTGTCCATATCACGCTTGTTGATCACGATGCGACCTTCACCTGGAACCAGGCGAACGCGTGCGACGGAGTGCTTACGACGACCTGTGCCGTAGTATTGTACTTGTGCCACGTGTCTTTCCTCCCTTTACCTTAACCGCGGATTTGCCATACTTCTGGTTTTTGAGCTGCGTGTGGATGGTCAGTACCAGCGTACACTTTCAGCTTGGAGAACATTTGACGTCCCAGGCTGTTTTTAGGCAGCATGCCCTTAACAGCGATTTCAAACATGCGGGCTGGCTTGTTTTTCAACATTTCACCTGCAGAGGTTACTTTCAGACCACCCGGATAGAGGGAGTGGGAGTAGTATTTCTTGTCTTGCAGCTTGTTGCCGGAAAGCTTGACTTTGTCAGCGTTGATTACGATTACGAAATCACCAGCATCAACGTGCGGAGTGAATTCCGGTTTCAATTTGCCGCGCAGAATGGAAGCAACTTCGCTAGCCAGACGGCCAAGCGTTTGACCTTCTGCGTCAACGATGTACCATTTACGCTCGACTTCGAGCGGTTTCGCCATATATGTGGTACGCATGTTTGTCCCTCCTAAATATCTTACACATCCATTTACAATCATGGAAAATCAGTTTGGAAAAGCTGTCTTGTAACGGAGAGCAACTTCTCCAGGTGTTTCAAAAAAAAACGAACTTGTTTTTCAATCCCGGGGCTAGAGTGGGGCTAGGCGGGTATGAAAATACCAAGGAATATCGTACTACATAGAAGTTCTTGAGTCAAGTGCCCTCATGCATGTTAAACATTGGCACGGCTGTTTTTTTACGGGATCATCATCCGCAAAAAAGACCATTATTCCTCGTAGGAAACCTCCCACATGGTAAGACCCTTGGCCGGGGCTGTTTTCCCCGCAAGCTCGCGATTCCGCCCGAGCAAAATGGTCCGCAGCTCATCTGGATGGCGCTTTCCTTGGCCTACCTCTACCAAGGTTCCGACGATAATGCGCACCATGTTGTACAGAAAGCCGTTCCCCCTGCAAATCACCCAGATCACCTGTCCTTCAGACTCGACCCTCACATCGTACACCGTTCGCACCTTGTCTTCCACAACGGTCTTGGCTGAGCAGAAGGAAGTAAAGTCGTGCCTGCCGACAAGATGCCGGGCAGCCTGGCGCATCGCTTCCACATCCAGGGGAGAGCGGATATGATCGGCATAGCGGTGGCGAAATACATCCGGGACAGCACCGTTGTCGATGCAGTAACGGTACTCCTTGACCTTGACATCAAAGCGGGCATGGAACTCCGATGATACTTCTTCGACGGATCGTATCACTATGGAATCCGGAAGCTGATTGTTCAGAACAAACCGCCATTTGTCCAGCGGAATGCCGCTTTTTGTATCAAAGTGAAAAACTTGGCCGCGGGCATGGACGCCAGCATCTGTCCGGCCGGAACCGGAAATCTGGATCGTCTCCCCCGTAAGCCGGTGCAGGGCAGCCTCGATTTCCCCCTGGATCGTGACCTGATCCGGCTGTACCTGAAAGCCGCTGAAATCTGTACCGTCATAAGCGACCACACACTTTAACCGCCTCATGTACGCCACCATCCGATCACGAGCAGCAAGACGCATGCAGCGAGGGCGATCGAGCCGTCTCGCCAGCTCATCGTCAACGTCCGCAGTCTCGTTCGTCCAACACCGCCGCGATACCCCCGCGCCTCCATGGCCAAAGCCAGCTCCTCGGCACGCCTGAAAGCGCTGATAAACAAAGGAATCACGATCGGTATCAAATTTTGTGCACGCCGGATCAAATTGCCGCTGGTGAAATTTGCGCCGCGTGCTGTCTGCGCCTTGATGATCTTGTCCGTCTCTTCCATAAGCGTGGGAATAAACCTCAGTGCAATAGACATCATAAGTGCAATTTCGTGAACCGGCACGCCTATTCGTCCAAACGGGCCAAGCAAGCGCTCCAGCCCTTCCGTCAGATCGATCGGCGAGGTCGTCAGCGTCAACAACGAACTTACCAGCACCAACAGGCTGACCCGAAGCGAGATAAAGATCGCTTGGGTGACGCCCTTCTCCTCAATGGAAAACCAGCCCCACTGAAAGTAGACCTCTCCGCCTTTGGTAATCAACACGTGAAGAATGACGGTAAACAAGACCAGGATCCAAACAGGCCGCAAACTTTTCAAAATATAGGCAAGCGACAAGCGTGAGAGCATTACAGTCATGACCGTAAAGGCAATCAAGATCGCGTAGGTGATCACGTTGTTGGCCAGAAAGACCAGGATGGCAAACAGAATGATAAACAGCATCTTGCTCCGCGGATCAGCCCGATGGAGAAATGAGGTTCCCGGAACGTATTGCCCGATCGCAATATTTTGCAGCATCTGTCACCGCTCCCCTCGGTCCGAAATCCGTGCCAGCAGATGACTGATCAGTTCTTCTTCCCGGTAAACCGAAGATGGAAGGCGCTGTTCTTCCGGCAGCTTCCTGTTCAACTGTGAAATCAGGGAGACCGTTTCCGGCACATCCAAAGCGAGCTCGCGAAGAGTATCCGCCTGCGCAAATACCTCATCAGGCTTTCCCTCCAGCATTACCTTGCCTCCTGCCATGACGATCAGCCGATCGGCATAACGAGCGGCTTCCTCCATACTGTGCGTCACCAGCAAGGTCGTCAGCGACTGCTCGCGGTGAATGCGATAAATGGCCTCCAAAATCGCTTTTCTCCCCGCCGGGTCGAGTCCTGCTGTCGGCTCGTCCAATATCAACACTTTGGGCTGCATCGCCAGGACACCGGCTATAGCTACACGCCGCATTTGACCGCCGCTCAAGAGAAACGGGGAACGATCCTTCATCTCCTGGTAATCCAGTCCGACAATCTCCAAAGCTTCACGTACCCGCAGCTCTGCCATCTCTGGAGGCATGTCAAAGTTCAGCGGCCCGAAAGCCACGTCTTTGGCGACAGTCTCCTCAAACAACTGATGCTCGGGGTACTGAAAAACAAGTCCTATGTTGCGTCTGCTTTCGTGCGGCAGCTTTCGAGTCGGTGTCACCGTAACGTCGCCCAGCCTGATTGTTCCTTTCGTCGGCTGAAGCAAACCGTTGACATGCTGAATCAACGTGGATTTTCCCGAGCCAGTCTGTCCGATGATCCCCACAAAAGAGCCGGATGGAATGTTTATGGAAACATCCTGCAGCGCGAGGCGTTCAAATGGTGTACCCACCCCGTACACATGACTTACCTCTTCAAAAGTAATTTGCATAAGTGCTCCACCAGCTCCTCTTGGTGCAGGATGAACGGCAGGGATACACCTTCCGCGGCCAATGCATGACGAACACGAACGGCAAACGGGACATCGAGCCCCAACGCCTGCAACCGGTCCGGATCAGCAAATACCTCGGCTGCAGTACCATCCCATTCCACCTGACCGGCCCGCATGACGATAACCCGATCGGAGAAGACTGCTTCCTCCGGAAAATGAGTGATGTTCACAACCGTTATTCCCTCTTCCCGATTGAGACGGCGGGCCAGATTCAACACCTCTCGTCTCCCCATTGGGTCAAGCATCGCTGTCGCTTCATCCAGAATAAGAACAGAGGGCCGCATCGCCATGATGCCGGCTATCGCGACACGCTGCTTTTGCCCCCCGGACAAGCGATGCGGCTGGTCATACAGATGCGCTTCCATGCCGACCGCTTGCAGCGACTCCCGAATGCGTGTACGCATCTCGGCAGGGTCTGTTCCCATGTTTTCCAAACCGAACGCCACATCGTCCTCAACCGTTGCTCCAACGATTTGGTTGTCCGGATTTTGAAAAACCATGCCGACATGCCGGCGAACCTCCCAAATCAGCTCGCCGTCACGCGTATCAATACCGGTAACGAGAACAGTTCCCTCTTTCGGCAGCAATAGTGCGTTCATCAGCTTGGCCAGCGTCGACTTCCCTGAACCGTTATGCCCGAGAACGGATACAAAGGCCCCTTTGTGAATATCAAGGTTGATGCGATTCAGCACCGTTTCTTTTTGGCCTCCTTCGCCTTCGTAGGCAAATGAGACTTCTTGCAATGCCAGTAGGCGTTCCTCCGTCATCAGGTGTCCACATCCTCCCAGCTAAAACAGGGGATTTACAAACAAATAAAGAAAAAGGGCACGAATCAGAGTCCAGTCCCAAGACCAGAGTCTGCCCCCACCCTTTTTCAGGTTGTCTAAAAAGATAGCCTTTTTACACAACCCGGATTTGATCAGATATATTACACCAATTCGATGTAAGCCATCGGAGCAGCATCCCCACGACGAGGACCTGTCTTCAGGACACGAGTGTATCCACCATTGCGCTCTTTGTAACGAGGAGCGATGTCATCAAACAGCTTTTGAACCGCATCGCGGCCTTCTTCTGTAGCTACTTCTTTACGAACGAAAGCAGCTACCTGACGGCGTGCATGCAGGTCACCGCGTTTTGCCAGCGTGATCATTTGATCAGCGATGGAACGCAGTTCTTTCGCTTTCATCTCAGTCGTCTCGATGCGCTCGTTGATGATCAAGTCAGTTACCAGATCACGGAACAGCGCTTTGCGAGCAGAGCTGCGACGACCCAATTTACGGTATGCCATGTTCTTACCTCCTTCTTACTCGCGAGCACTACGTCGATTTGCTGCTTAGGTCGAGCGAGATCTGCAGTGCCCTCGGGTGCTTCTTACTCGCGAGCACTACGTCGATTCTGCTGCTTAGGTCGAGCGAGATCTGCAGTGCCCACTGGGTGCCTCTTGCCAGACATGCTGCAGGTGCCCTAGTCGTCGCTGCGAAGAGAGAGGCCGAGTTCTGCCAGCTTCTCTTGCACCTCTTCCAAGGATTTGCGACCGAGGTTGCGCACTTTCATCATGTCCTCTTCGGTCTTCTGCGTCAGCTCTTGCACGGTGTTGATACCGGCACGCTTCAAGCAGTTGTAGGAACGGACAGAGAGATCGAGCTCTTCGATTGTCATCTCGAGCACTTTCTCTTTCTTGTCCTCTTCCTTCTCTACCATGATCTCGGCATCCTTCGCCTCGTCAGTCAAGCCAACGAACAGGTTGAGGTGCTCGGTCATGATTTTTGCGCCTAGACTAACGGCTTCTTCCGGACTAATACTGCCGTTCGTCCACACTTCAAGAGTCAACTTGTCATAGTTGGTCATTTGACCAACGCGGGTATTCTCCACTTGATAGTTGACACGCTTGATGGGCGTATAGATCGAATCAATCGGAATCACGCCAATCGGCAGATCCTCCGACTTGTTTCCATCTGCTTGTACGTATCCACGTCCACGTCCAGCTGTCATACGAATGTGCAGACGACCGCCGTTTGCCAACGTTGCAATATGAAGATCAGGGTTCAAGATCTCCACATCACTGTCTGCGCGGATATCTCCCGCCTTGACTACGCCTTCGCCCTCAGCGTCAATCTCGATGACTTTTTCTTCATCGGAATGGATCTTAAGTGCCAGGCCTTTGATGTTGAGAATAATCTCTGTTACATCTTCCACGACGCCTTCAATCGTAGAGAACTCGTGAAGGACCCCGTCAATCTGAACGGTGCGTACCGCCGCGCCTGGCAAGGACGAGAGGAGAATCCGTCTCAATGAGTTGCCAAGAGTGGTGCCGTATCCGCGCTCAAGAGGTTCTACAACGAACTTCCCGTACGAGTTGTCGTCGCTTACTTCCACAACCTCGATTTTCGGTTTTTCTATTTCTATCATTAAACAAACCCTCCTTCAAAACGTCGAAATTCTTGGGTGGGCAAGCGTTCCGCCCACTCATGAATTTCCCCGGCGGTTTACCGTTTGCGTGCATGACAAGCTAAAATCAGAATTTACCATTCTAGTATGGACATGTTCTGAACGTTATAAACCCGTTACACGCGGCGACGTTTTGGTGGACGGCAACCGTTGTGCGGAATCGGCGTCACGTCTTTAATCATGTTAACTTCCAGACCTGCTGCTTGCAGGGAACGGATCGCTGCTTCACGACCTGCACCCGGACCTTTTACCAGCACTTCCAGAGAGCGCATGCCGTGTTCCATTGCTACGCGGGCAGCAGATTCTGCAGCCATTTGCGCAGCAAACGGTGTGCTCTTGCGGGAGCCTCTGAAGCCGAGGGCACCGGCACTGGACCAAGAGATCGCGTTGCCGTGCGGATCAGTGATAGTCACGATCGTGTTGTTAAACGTAGAACGGATATGTGCTACGCCGACTTCAACGTTTTTACGGTCACGACGACGGGTACGAGTAGCCGTCGCTTGTTTTCTTTTCGCCATGTCCCATTACCCTCCTTTACTTCTTCTTGTTTGCTACAGTACGGCGAGGACCTTTGCGCGTACGTGCATTTGTTTTCGAACGTTGGCCGCGAACAGGCAGGCCACGACGATGACGGATTCCGCGGAAGCAACCGATTTCCATCAGGCGCTTGATGTTCAGGGAGATCTCACGACGAAGATCGCCTTCCACCTTGATGTTCTTATCGATGAACTCACGCAGTTTTGCCACTTCTTCTTCTGTCAGATCACGAACGCGAGTATCCGCGTTAACACCGGTAGCGGACAGGATTTTTTGGGACGTGGGACGGCCGATACCGAAAATGTAGGTAAGAGCGATTTCCACGCGTTTTTCGCGAGGCAAGTCAACGCCTGCAATACGTGCCATGTGTCAAAAGCACCTCCTTGTTTACTTATCCTTGTTTTTGCTTATGCTTTGGGTTTTCACAAATAACCATTACGTTACCTTTGCGACGGATAACCTTGCATTTTTCGCAAATCGGTTTAACCGACGGTCTCACTTTCATGGTTCTTGCCTCCCTCTTTAGGGTAGTGAAAAACGTCGAGACGTTTTTCATAAAACTATAATCAGACCGCGCTGCGGTTACAAAACGCTGGGAAGCATTTTGTTATTTATAGCGGTACGTAATGCGTCCGCGAGTCAAATCGTAAGGCGACAGTTCAACGGTTACCTTGTCCCCTGGCAGAATGCGGATAAAATGCATGCGGATTTTTCCCGAAACGTGAGCGAGCACTTTGTGCCCATTCTCTAATTCTACCCGAAACATCGCGTTGGGCAAAGGTTCGATTACCGTACCCTCCACTTCAATTACATCGTCTTTCGCCATCGTACACTCTCCTTTCTTCTGCAGCTTCAGTCAGACCATGAGTTTTTGGTATATGAAATACGGAACGAACTTATCGTCGACACGTTGGACGACAATCCTGAAGCGACCGTTGTGCCTCAGCTACGCTCTTGTAAAAATCTCATAGCCATCTTCCGTAATCGCGATGGTGTGTTCAAAGTGAGCACATCTTTTTCGATCCACTGTTACAACCGTCCAATTGTCCTCCAAAGTGCGGACATAACGTTCGCCGGCATTGACCATTGGTTCGATTGCCAACACCATTCCCGGTTTCAACCGAGGACCTCGATCAGGCGGCCCGTAGTTGGGAACCTGAGGATCTTCGTGCAGGTTTTGCCCGATCCCATGCCCCACATACTCGCGAACGAGAGTGAAGCCAGCAGCTTCTGCGTGGATCTGAATCGCGTGGGAAATATCGGACAGCCGCGCACCAGGTAGTGCCTTTTCCAGGCCCTTGTACAACGACTCTTCCGTCACTCGCAGCAAACGTTGATCTTCTTCTGCAATATTGCCGACCGGGTACGTCCAAGCAGAGTCACCATGAAAGCCCTGATACTGAGCTCCAATATCGATGCTGATGATGTCCCCTTCTTGCAGCACCCGTTTTCCTGGGATCCCGTGTACGAGTTCTTCATTGACTGAAGCACAGATACTTCCTGGAAAGCCTCCGTAGCCTTTAAACGATGGAATCGCTCCCTTGCTGCGGATAAAGGTTTCGGCGAGTTCGTCCAGTTGCTTTGTCGTTACGCCAGGCTTGATCGCCTTAGCCAGTTCTTGATGGGTGAGTGCGACGATCCGACCAGCTTCGCGCATAACCTCAAGTTCTGCTTTCGACTTTAGGATGATCATTCACTTACCCTCGCAACAAAGACTTAATCTCCTCAAACACAACCTGGATATCCTGCTCGCCGTCAATGCTACGCAGAAGGCCTTGCTCCGTGTAGTAATCGATCAGCAGCTGTGTTTGGGCAATATTGACATCGAGGCGTTGAGAAACAACTTCCAGCTTGTCGTCATCGCGTTGATAGAGCTTGCCGCCATCCTTGTCGCAAATTCCTGCCTCTTTCGGAGGATTGAACATGGTGTGGTAGCTCGCTCCGCACACTGGACAAATCCAGCGGCCGGTCAGACGATCAATCAGAAGCTCACGGCGAACATTGATGTTGATGACGTGATCAATCTCACGTCCCAGCTCCTTCACTGTCGCCGTCAATGCCTCAGCCTGAGGAACAGTACGCGGGAATCCATCGAGGAGGAAACCCTTCTCGCAATCTTCCATTGCCAGGCGTTCCCGCACAATTCCGATGACGACCTCATCAGGAACAAGCTGCCCCTGGTCCATATAGGACTTGGCTTTCAGTCCGAGCGGCGTTTCGTTTTTGACCGCTGCCCGGAACATGTCACCGGTTGAAATATGCGGGATGTCAAACTCTTTTACGATTCGTTCTGCCTGTGTGCCTTTACCGGCACCAGGCAGTCCCATCAAGATTATATTCACGTTCATTCCTCCGTCCCATCCGAAAAGCTTCTCACGCACCCTGAATCGGAGCCGTATCCCCGACCAGAAAGCTTTTCAACTACCTCGGTTACTTAATGAACCCTTGGTAATGGCGCTTGATCATCTGGCTTTCGATCTGCTTCATCGTGTCGAGAGCGACACCGATCACGATCAGCAGAGAAGTTCCGCCGATGTAGATCTGTTGAGGCAGGTTGGCCAGCTTACTGAAGAAGAATGGCAATATGGAAATTGTCATCAGGAACAAGGCGCCAGCCAATGTAAGACGGTTCAACGTACGGGTAATGTACACCTCGGTGTTTTTACCGGGTCGGATACCAGGAATGTAACCGCCATTTTTCCTCATATTCTCCGCCAGTTGTACAGGGTTGATCTGTACAAAAGTGTAGAAATACGTGAAACCGATAATCAAGATTGCGTATAGCGTCATCCCAAGCGCTGCGCTAGGTTGGAAATGTGTGTAGATCCAGTTGGCGATACCCGTTCCGGAACCATCTACCCAGAACTGCGCGATTGTTGAAGGGAAGATTACGAGCGAGATTGCAAAGATAACGGGAATTACACCAGCAGAGTTGATTTTGAGCGGAATGTGGGTGGATTGACCACCGTACATTTTGCGACCAACTACACGCTTTGCATATTGCACCGGAATCTTGCGCACACCTTGCTGCATAAAGATGACCCCAACAATAATAGCGATGATCACCAAAAGGACAATCAGCAATTTTACGATTGAAAAGAACAGATTCTGAGAAGCGTCGCCAAATTGCGTCGTGTAAATTGTCGTAATCCCACTAGGAATATTGGCAACGATACCAGCAACGATGATAATCGAAATCCCGTTTCCGATACCCTTCTCTGTAATTTGTTCACCCATCCACATCAGAAACGAGGTTCCTGCTGTCAGAGTGAGTGCGATCAATGCGTAACTGCCAATCGACGTATCGTTAAGCAGTCCTGGAGCCATGTTGTTAAACCCGATCGTCATCCCCACAGACTGGATCAAAGCAAGCACAATGGTGAAGTAGCGCGTGACGGTCGCGATTTTGCGGCGTCCCACTTCTCCTTCACGAGCCCATTGCGTAAACTTAGGCACAACATCCATGGACAGAAGCTGCATGATAATCGATGCCGTAATGTACGGCATGATTCCCATTGCAAAAATCGAGTAGTTTTGCAGTGCGCCACCGGAGAAGGTATTCAACAATCCCAGCAAGTGGTTCGTATTCTGCTGAAACAACTCGACATTCACGTTAGGGGCAGGGACGAAACTCCCGATTCGGAAGACGACCAGCATCATCAGCGTAAAGAATATCTTACGACGCAGGTCGCCTATCTTAAAAATGTTAGTTAATGAGCCTAACATTAGATCACCTCGGTTGTTCCACCGACTTGAGCGATCTTCTCAGCAGCTGCATTGGAGAACTTGTGAGCTTTCACAGTCAGCTTCACAGTCAGTTCACCGTTTGCAAGAACTTTTACACCGTCGCGCATAGCGCTGATTACACCAGTTTCTTTCAACAGTTCAGGTGTAACCACAGTGCCTTCTTCAAAACGATTCAGCGCATCCAAGCTAACAACCGCGTATTCCTTACGGTTAATGTTAGTGAAACCGCGCTTAGGCAGTCGACGGAACAGTGGGTTTTGACCACCCTCGAATCCAGGACGAACACCGCCGCCGGAACGAGCGTTTTGACCTTTATGACCTTTACCAGCTGTTTTACCAGTACCGCTACCGATACCGCGACCAAGGCGCTTGCGAGTATGGCGGGACCCTTCTGCAGGTTTCAGTTCATGCAATTTCATTCCTTGCACCTCCTAACCGTGTAAAATCAACGTTTACGCTTCTACTTCTTTCACTTCTACCAGATGCTTCACTTTGAAGATCATGCCGCGGATTGCAGCGTTATCTTCTTTCACCACAGTGTGGTTGATTTTGCGAAGACCCAGAGCTTTTACTGTATCTTTTTGATCGACTGTGCGGCCGATCACGCTGCGCTTGAGGGTAATTTGCAATTTTGCCATGTCCATTCCCTCCTTATTAACCCAACAACTCGTCAACAGTCTTACCGCGCAGTTTCGCGACGTCTTCCGCTGTTTTCAGACGGCCGAGGCCTTCCAGCGTAGCGTTGACCATGTTGATGGGGTTGTTGGAACCGAGAGACTTGCTCAAAACGTCACCTACACCAGCAAGCTCCAGAACCGCGCGGACAGGTCCGCCAGCAATAACACCGGTACCTTCGGAAGCAGGTTTAATCAGCACTTTACCGGAACCGAAGTGGCACAGTACTTCGTGCGGAATGGTCGTTCCTTTCATCGGTACACGGATCAATTTTTTCTTTGCATCGTCAATCGCTTTACGAATCGCGTCCGGCACTTCTTGGGCTTTACCCATACCAGCGCCTACGTGACCGTTGCGGTCGCCGACTACCACAAGAGCGCTGAAGCTCATGCGACGTCCACCTTTAACCGTTTTCGCAACACGGTTAACGGCGACTACTTTTTCTTCCAGCTCCAATTTGCTAGAGTCGATACGCATTCCTTTCCCTCCTTGTTGTTAGAATTGCAGGCCAGCTTCACGAGCTGCTTCTGCGAGTGCTTTAATGCGTCCATGATAAATATATCCACCACGGTCGAAAATTACGTCATTCAGACCTTTTTCTTGTGCACGCTTAGCAATCAGTGTACCCACAGCAGTCGCTGCTTCTACATTCGCACCGTTTTTCAGGCCAAGCTCTTTATCCAGAGAGGATGCTTGTGCCAAAGTAGTGCCTGTAGCATCATCGATCAGTTGAGCATAGATGTGCTTGGAAGAACGGAATACGTTCAGACGCGGACGTACAGCAGAGCCGACCAGACGCTTGCGAATGCGCAGATGGCGTTTTTTCCGAGCTTTGTTTTTATCAGCTTTCGTAAACATTACGCGGCCTCCCTTCTCATAAAACTACGAAGCTTATTTACCTTTTTTACCCTCTTTGCGGCGAACAACTTCGTCGCTGTACTTAATCCCTTTGCCTTTGTATGGCTCAGGCTTACGGAGGGAGCGAATTTCAGACGCGATTTGGCCTACGCGCTCTTTGTCGATACCTTTAACCACCAGAGTGGTTTGGTTTGGTACATCGATTTCAATACCCTCTTCAGGAGTTACCTCAACTGGGTGAGAGAAACCGAGAGAAAGAGTTACGCCTTTTCCTGCTTTCGCAGCGCGGTAACCTACACCTACAAGCTCCAGTGTACGAGTAAAGCCTTCGGATACGCCTTTTACCATGTTGGCAACCAGCGCACGAGTCGTACCATGGAGAGAGCGGTGAAGCTTGTTATCGCTAGGACGCTCAACGACTACTTCGTTATCGTTGATATTGATTTTGATATCCGGATGGAAGTTACGAACGAGTTGACCCTTAGGGCCCTTTACCGTCAGCTCAGTACCGTTCAGAGTGAGGGTAACGCCTGCAGGGACCACGATCGGTTTTCTACCGACACGAGACATGTGGTGCACCTCCTGTGCTTTTCAAATCTGTGATTACCAAACGTAAGCGAGAACTTCTCCACCTACATGAGCTTGGCGAGCTTGCTTGTCGGTCATTACGCCAGCAGACGTAGAGATCAGGGCTACACCCAGACCGCCAAGAACTTTAGGGATCTCTGTGTTTTTCGCATATACGCGCAGACCTGGCTTGGAGATACGCTTCAGTCCGGTGATTACGCGCTCGTTGTTCGCACCGTATTTCAGGAAAACACGGATGATCCCTTGCTTGTTATCTTCAACGAACTCAGCATCGCGAATGAAACCTTCTTCCTTCAGGATGCGAGCAATTTCTTTCTTGATAGTGGACGCCGGGATCTCCACTTTCTCGTGGCGAACCATGTTGGCGTTACGAATGCGCGTAAGCATGTCAGCGATTGGATCAGTCATAACCATGAGAGAGAACCTCCTTCCCGTTTCAAATTACCAGCTTGCTTTTTTCACGCCAGGGATTTGGCCTTTATAAGCAAGTTCACGGAAGCAAATACGGCAGAGTTTAAATTTGCGCAAAACGGAATGAGGACGTCCGCAGCGCTCACAACGGGTGTAAGCACGAACCGCAAACTTCGGTTTCCGTTGTTGCTTGATAACCATCGATTTCTTTGCCACATTCTTCCCTCCTTACTTTGTTTGTGGGGTTTATTTACGGAATGGCATACCCATTTGAGTCAGCAATTCACGAGCTTCTTCGTCTGTTTTCGCGGAAGTGACGATTACGATGTCCATACCGCGAACTTTGTCGATTTTATCGTACTCGATCTCAGGGAAGATCAGCTGTTCCTTCAGACCGAGCGTGTAGTTGCCGCGACCATCGAAAGCTTTCGAAGATACACCACGGAAGTCACGTACACGTGGGAGAGATACGTTCATCAGTTTGTCGAGGAAGTGGTACATACGCTCACCGCGCAGTGTCACTTTCGCACCGATTGCCATACCTTCACGCAGTTTGAAACCAGCGATGGAGTTCTTTGCACGAGTTACAACCGGCTTTTGACCAGCGATAATTTGCAAATCTTCAACCGCGGAATCCAGAGCCTTGGCGTTGCCTACCGCTTCACCAACACCCATGTTGATCACGATTTTTTCTACTTTCGGAACCTGCATGATGGAAGAGTAACCAAACTTGCTCATCAGGCTAGGCACGATTTCGCTAGTATATTTTTCTTTCAATCTTGCTGCCATCTAGGACATCCTCCTTTCCGATCTGACTACTTGTCGAGAACTTCGCCAGATTTTTTCGCGTACCGAACTTTTTTACCGTTATCCAGTACCTTGTAACCGATACGTGTTGCTTTGCCGGACTTCGGATCGATCAAAGATACGTTGGATACATGAATCGGTGCTTCTTGAGTTACAATGCCGCCTTGCGGATTGGATTGGGACGGACGAGAGTGTTTTTTCACCAGGTTGATTCCTTCAACCAGGACGCGATCTTTCTTCGGGTAAGCAGCGAGAACGCGACCTTTTTTACCCTTGTCTTTACCCGTTATTACGATAACAGTGTCGCCTTTCTTAACGTGCATCGCTTGGTGCACCTCCTATCGAGCAAACTACCAGAGTATTTCCGTTCAATTAGATTACCTCAGGAGCCAGGGAGATGATCTTCATGAAGTCTTTTTCACGAAGTTCACGTGCTACCGGTCCAAAAATACGGGTACCACGAGGTGATTTATCCTCTTTAATGATTACTGCTGCGTTTTCATCAAAACGGATGTAAGAACCATCCTGACGGCGAACGCCGCGCACGCTGCGTACTACAACCGCTTTAACTACTTGACCTTTCTTGACAACGCCGCCGGGTGTAGCGGATTTAACGGAGCACACGATAACATCACCGATGTTCGCCGTTTTGCGACCGGAACCGCCCAGAACCTTGATGCACATGAGTTCTTTTGCACCGGAGTTGTCAGCAACAGCCAATCTCGTCTGAGTTTGGATCATTTACTGTTCCTCCTTTCGGATGTAATTACCCGAAAATCTGAGTTATACGATTACTGCCTCTTCGACGATACGAACCAAGCGGAAGCACTTGTCTTTAGACAGCGGGCGAGTTTCCATGATTTCCACGATATCGCCTGTTTTCGCAGAGTTGTTTTCGTCGTGAGCCTTGAACTTCTTGGAATACTTCACACGTTTACCGTACAGCGGATGCTTTTTGTAGGTCTCTACCAGAACAACGATGGTTTTATCCATTTTGTCGGATACAACGCGACCTACCATGGTTCTACGCATTTTGCGTTCTGCGGTCATGTTCGAACCTCCTTCCTGTAATTAGCCGATCCCTAATTCTCTTTGGCGCAGGACGGTTTTCGCACGAGCAATATCCTTACGCACTTGTTTAATGCGAGATGTGATTTCGAGCTGACCGGTAGCCAACTGGAAGCGAAGGTTGAACAGCTCTTCTTTCAAGGAGTTAACGTTTTGTTCGATCTCGGCAGTGGTCAAATTGCGAAAATCATTAGCCTTCATGTGCGTCACCACCCACTTCTTCCCGCTTCACGAACTTGCACTTAATAGGCAGTTTGTGCATTGCCAGGCGCATAGCCTCGCGAGCGACTTCTTCGGATACGCCAGCAAGTTCAAACATGATCTTGCCAGGTTTCACTACAGCTACCCAGTACTCAGGAGAACCTTTACCGGAACCCATCCGTACTTCAAGCGGCTTTTGTGTAATTGGTTTGTCAGGGAAAATCTTGATCCATACTTTACCGCCACGGCGGATGTAACGAGTCATCGCAATACGGGCAGCCTCGATTTGACGGTTGGTAATCCAAGCCGGTTCGAGAGCTTGCAGACCGAATTCACCGAAAGCAACAGTAGTACCGCCTTTTGCGTTACCAGCCATTTTTCCGCGGTGCTGTTTGCGGTGTTTCACGCGTTTTGGCGTCAACATGTTTATTTGCCTCCTTCCTCAGTCGCTACGTTCTTCTTCGTAGGAAGGACTTCTCCACGGTAGATCCACACTTTTACGCCGATGCGGCCATAAGTGGTGTGTGCTTCGGCTGTACCATAGTCGATGTCAGCACGGAGCGTATGAAGCGGAACAGTACCTTCGCTGTAACCTTCGGAACGTGCAATGTCAGCTCCGCCAAGACGACCGCTGACCAGAGTTTTGATTCCTTTTGCACCTGCGCGCAGCGAACGAGTAATCGATTGCTTTTGAGCACGGCGGAAAGAAATACGGTTTTCCAGTTGACGAGCGATATTTTCAGCTACCAAAGTAGCATCCAAATCAGGCTTCTTCACTTCGTTGATGTTGATGTGTACGCGCTTGCCAGTCAGTTCGGTCAAGGATTTGCGCAGAACTTCTACTTCCGAGCCACCTTTACCAATTACCATACCAGGCTTAGCGGTGTGAATCGTAACGTTTACGCGGTTCGCTGCACGTTCGATTTCAATGGTAGAAACAGCAGCATCTTTCAGACGCCCTTTTACAAATTTGCGGATTCTCAGGTCTTCGTGCAACAGAGCTGCGAAGTCCTTGTCAGCGTACCATTTGGACTCCCAGTCGCGGATAATGCCGATACGAAGACCAACCGGGCTTACCTTTTGACCCACACGTAATCCCTCCTTATTTCTCGTTTAGTACCACTGTGATGTGGCTGGTGCGCTTATGGATGCGGCTTGCGCGACCCATAGCACGCGGGCGGAAACGCTTCAGTGTTGGACCTTGGTCCACGAAGATTTTTCCAACAACGAGTCCGTTCGGATCCATTTCATAGTTGTGTTCAGCGTTAGCGATCGCCGATTTCAGAAGTTTCTCCACTACCGGAGAAGCCGCTTTCGGCGTGTGTTTCAGGATCGCCAGCGCCTCACCCACTTGCTTGCCTCGAATCAAGTCAACCACCAGGCGAACTTTGCGAGGGGCAATGCGAATATAGCGAGCAACTGCTTTAGCTTCCATCTTTGTACCTCCTCTCTGTCAAGAGAAAATTAGCGCTTCTTGGATTTCTTGTCGTTATCGACGTGACCCTTGAAGGTACGAGTTGGTGCAAATTCACCCAGTTTGTGACCTACCATATCTTCTGTAACGTATACCGGTACATGTTTGCGGCCGTCATATACAGCAAACGTGTGTCCTACGAAATCAGGGAAGATTGTGGAGCGACGAGACCAGGTTTTCACCACGCGTTTTTCGTTCTTTTCGTTCAGTTCAACTACTTTTTTCATCAGGTGATCATCTACGAAAGGACCCTTTTTCAAACTGCGACCCATGTGTGAACCTCCCTTCGCCAAAGGCGTTCGGTTATTGTCTCACCCTGCCTTACTTCTTGCGACGGCGGATGATATATTGATCGGATTTGTTTTTCTTCTTGCGGGTTTTGAGACCGAGAGTCGGTTTACCCCAAGGAGTAACTGGTGCTTTACGTCCGATCGGAGCGCGACCTTCACCACCACCGTGTGGGTGATCGTTCGGGTTCATTACGCTACCACGTACAGTTGGACGAATACCCAACCAACGGGAACGACCAGCTTTACCAATGTTCAACAGCTCGTGGTCGATGTTGCCTACTTGACCGATGGTAGCGCGGCAAACGTTATGGATGCGGCGAGTTTCACCGGAGGACAGGCGCACGATTACGAAATCTCCATCGCGACCGAGCAATTGAGCGGAAGTACCTGCTGCACGAACCAATTGTCCGCCTTTGCCAGGTTTCAGCTCGATGTTGTGAATGGTAGTACCAACTGGAATGTTAGCCAGTGGCAGTGCATTACCGGTTTTGATGTCAGCATCTGCGCCGGAAATGATTTCATCGCCAACTTTCAGGCCGTGTGGAGCGATAATGTAACGCTTTTCCCCGTCCATGTAGTTGATCAGAGCGATGTTTGCGGAACGGTTTGGATCGTACTCGATAGTAGCTACGCGACCTACGATGCCATCTTTGTTCCGTTTGAAGTCGATGATGCGATATTTGCGTTTATGACCGCCACCTTGATGACGAACGGTGATTTTCCCGTGGTTGTTGCGTCCAGCTTTCTTGCTCAGAGGCGCCAACAGGGATTTTTCGGGAGTCGAAGTTGTGATCTCCTCGAAAGTAGAAACCGTCATTTGGCGACGACCAGGAGAAGTCGGTTTAAACTTTTTGATACCCATTTAAAATTCCCTCCTTTTCGGTAGTCGTCGGGGTTATACGCCTTCGTAGAAAGCCAGCTCTTTGCTGTCTTCTGTCAGCTTAACGATCGCTTTTTTCCACTCAGAGGTGTAACCGGAGTATTTGCCGTAGCGTTTTGGCTTCGCAGGAACACGGGAAGTGTTTACTGCTTCTACTTTTACGCCGAATACTTTTTCAACGGCTTGCTTGATCTCGGTTTTGTTGGCTTTGAGCGGCACTTCAAAAACGTACTTCTTCTCAGCCATCATGTCAGTGGTGCGCTCCGTAATGATAGGGCGCTTGATGATGTCGTGAAGGCTCTTCATTAGGCGAGCACCTCCTCTACTTTCGCAACCGCATCTTTCGTTACGATTACTTTATCGTGCGCAACCAGGTCCAGAACGTTAATGCCAGCTGCATCTACGAATTTAGCGCCTGGGATATTGCGGGAAGAGAGCGCTACGTTTTGATCGAACTCGGAGGTTACGATCAGCACTTTGCGATCTACTTTCAGGTTGTTCAGTACAACAGCCATTTCTTTGGTTTTTGGAGCAGTGAAGTTCAGTGCATCCAATACCAACAGTTCGTTGTTTTGTACTTTTGTCGACAGCGCGGATTTCAGCGCCAGACGACGAACTTTACGGTTCAGTTTGTATCCGTATTTGCGTGGAGTCGGACCGAATACTACGCCGCCACCCTTCCATTGCGGAGCGCGAATGGAACCTTGACGAGCACGACCGGTACCTTTTTGACGCCACGGCTTGCGGCCGCCGCCACGAACCTCAGAACGGTTCTTTACATCATGCGTGCCTTGGCGTTGGGACGCTTGCTGCATAACGATAGCATCGAAAAGAACAGCGTTGTTAGGCTCGATACCGAAAACACTGTCTGCCAGTTCGATTTCGCCTACTTGTGAACCAGCTTGATTGTAAAGAGCTACTTTTGGCATGTCAGTTCCTCCTTTCCTTAACTAGTTCTTCTTGACTGCCGTAGATACTAGAACGTAGCTGTTTTTCGGGCCAGGCACGGAGCCTTTCACCAAAATCAGATTGCGATCAGCATCAACTTTGATTACTTCCAGGTTTTGAATGGTTACGTTGTCGCCACCCATTTGACCTGGCAGGGTTTGGCCTTTGAATACACGGCCTGGATCGATAGCCCCGAGAGAACCAGGACCACGATGGTAACGGGAACCGTGAGCCATCGGACCGCGGCTTTGGTTGTGACGTTTAATCGCACCTTGGAAACCTTTACCTTTGGTTACGCCGGCAACGTCTACAAACTCTCCTGCGGCAAAAATATCAGCTTTCAATTCTTGACCTACCTCGTAATCTGCGAGGTTTACTCCGCGAATTTCGCGAATGAAGCGCTTAGGTGCAGTGTTAGCTTTCGCTGCGTGTCCTTTTTCCGGCTTGTTAGCTCGATGTTCCTTTTTGTCTTCGAAACCGATCTGGATAGCTTCGTATCCATCGTTCTCTTGATCCTTCTTTTGCAGTACTACGTTAGGACCTGCTTCGATGACGGTAACAGCGATTGCCGATCCGTTCGGACCAAAAACTTGGGTCATGCCAAGCTTTCTGCCTAAGATTCCTTTGGTCATTTGTGCCACCTCCTGTGCTTATATCCACTTACCATACTGTTGTATCAAGGTCCCTGCCGATGCGCAGGGGCGCCGTTTACGGGGTTTGAAGACTTGATAGATCGCGCTTATTAAGACAACGCCTACGCGTGTATCGTACTCGAACCTTACAGTTTAATCTCGATGTCCACACCGGACGGCAGATCCAAACGCATCAGCGCGTCAACCGTTTGTGGGGTCGGATTCAAAATGTCGATCAAGCGTTTGTGAGTGCGCATCTCGAATTGTTCACGAGAATCTTTGTACTTGTGAACAGCACGCAAAATCGTGTAAACTACTTTCTCCGTTGGAAGCGGAATTGGACCCGATACATTGGCACCGGAACGCTTGGCAGTCTCCACAATTTTCTCAGCAGACTGATCGAGGATTTTGTGATCGTACGCCTTTAAACGAATACGAATCTTTTGTTTTGCCATTTTAGTCCCTCCTTTTTCGCCCATTTTTTGAAACGGACATTTCTCCGTGGAAATATCCTGCACCCCGGTCATGGCAAAGGGGCCGGGTGTGTCAGCAACCTCCCACATCATCGCAAGTCCATGACCAACATTCAATATTGTACTAAAATGAAATGGGCAACGCAAGTTTTTTCTTGGTTTTCCACACATTTTTCGTACACAGCGGCCTTTTTTGGCTCACTTTGTCCATCTTACTGATTTATCCGGCCAAAGGCAAGCGGGATTCACTTCCAAACTCATTTTTTCTCTCTCAGTCTCGCTTGTTTTTTTGTTATCTGCCCGCGCAAAAACAGAACCTTCTCTTCCCGGCTATATATATAAGAAGAAACACGGTATACTGGTAACGTACTCTCGCAAAGAAGGAGGATACCGGCAGTGTCCGACAAGCTTGTCACACCTTATGAACAAATTGGCGGGGCCGAGACTCTCACCCGTTTGGTAGATACGTTTTACGATCTCGTAGCGAAGCATCCCGATCTCGCTCCGCTCTTTCCGGACGATTTTACCGAAGTGAAGGAGAGACAGTATCAGTTCCTCACTCAATTTCTAGGCGGGCCCACCCTCTACAGCGACAAGCATGGCCATCCCATGCTCCGCGCCCGCCACATGCGGTTTCCGATCGGCACTACGCAAGCAGCCGCATGGCTTTCTTGCATGAGCGAGGCTATGGATCGCATCGGTCTGAAAGGCGAGCTCAGAGATCAGTTCTTTGAGCGCTTGCGCCTGACCGCCTACCATATGGTCAACCAGTGGGAAACAGATAAAGCGTAGGGAGCTCCCCTACGCTTTTGTCATGACATCCGTTTTTGGCTTGATCCCTCTTGCCGAAATCTGCCGCGACCCCAAATAAACGCCAGCGACTATCATCACCAGAGCGAGCAAATGCAAAAGCTGCAATCGCTCCCCGAGAAACAAAGCGGCAAAAAACAGGCTGGCGAGCGGCATTCCATTTAAAAATACAGCCGTCCGGCTTGCCCCCAACTGGCGAATGCCGTAATTCCAGCCCATCGAACCTACAGCCGTCGAGAGTCCGCCTGACACAAAAATGACGAGCCATTGGAACGGTGTTACTTCCAGTGATACATAGTAGGATAATGGCTGTTCAACCAGAGCCGCCCCCCATAAAAAGAGGACCCCGAACATCTGCGAAGCGGCTGTAATCAACAAAACGGGAACGCCCCGGGTCGTCAGCTTCCGAATCAATAGTCCGCCCGTGACATACATCAGCATCGAGGAGAACATAATCAAGTCTCCCCAGCCGTTCATTTCGATTGAACCATGCTGGGACAAAACGACAATCAAAACACCGCTGAATCCAACCCCGATCCCGAGCCCCTTCCGCCAGGACATTCCTTCGCCCAGAAGAAGCATGGCAAGCAGAGCTGTTGCCAACGGATTGAGTCCCAAAATCAGAGATGCGTTTCCTGCAGTCGTAAATCGCACTCCCAAAGCGAGTGTCAACTGGTGCAGCGCTATCGAACTGGCGCCTACTCCCGCGATGAGCAGCCAGTCAGTCCCTTTCAATCTCAACTGGTGCCGATACATCCATAAAATCGGGCTCAAACAAAGGCCTGCTACAGTCATCCTGATCGCTGCCACGTAGAGCGGCGGAAACATGGTAAGGTACTTTACCATTACGACATTCAGGCCCCACAGTGTGACCACACCGGCAAGCATCAGATACAACCATCGTTCATTGTTTTGCATGACTGGCCCTTCTTCCCTTTCTACATTACAAATCGCATTCGTAATTGTAGCACAGGAATGGCCGTCACATAATTTCCTTTTTTTGATCGCCGTCATTTGCAAATTTGATAAGGACCACCGGCGCGCACTAACCTTGAGTCATCAAACGTTTTTGAGTTTATCCGGATTCCGGATGATATACACGGCTGCGATTTTTCCGTCTACCAGCTTGATTGTATTTATACCGTAAACCTCATTTCCCTCATAGGCGATGATGCCAGCCTCGCCATTTACGTTTGCGATTTCCACACGATAATCTGTAGATTGCTTTCGGGTGACTCCCAGCAAGAACGCGACAACTCTCTCGCTCGACAAAATAGGCCTGAGAGCGGCCTTTACCTTTCCGCCGCCATCGGAGTAGAGGACCACATCCGGAGACAGCAGCTCCAGCAATGTGGCCGAATCCTCCGTATGAATCGCCTGTAAAAACGACTCCAGCAGCATCCTCTGCTGCTCGTAATCAATCCTTTTGTCTGGCAGCTCTTTGGAGAGCTTTTGTTTTACCCGACTGAAAATCTTGCGGCAGTTCACCGTCTCCTTGCCCGTTATCTCGGCAATCTCGTCATATTCAAAATCGAGGACCTCCCGCAAAATAAAGATGGCTCTTTCTACAGGCGAGAGACTTTCCATCAAGGCCAGCATCGCAATCGACAGTTGGTCTTGCCGGATCACCTGCTCCATTGGACCAAGCTGTTCATCCCGAAAAACAACGGGTTCGGGCAGCCAAGGTCCTACGTATACTTCCCTCTTTTTCCGAGCAGACCTCAAAAAGTCAATGCAGCGATTTGTCAAAGTCTTGCAAAGCCACGCTTTGATGTTTTCGACATTCTTTTTTTGAAATCTTTCAAGCGACAAAAACGTATCTTGAACAATATCCTCTGCATCCGCTACTGTTCCGAGCATGCGGTAGGCAATCGAAAAAAGCAGCGGCTTGTATGTTACGTAGAGCTGCTGTGTATCCATCATGGCTCATCCTCACTTGCCTTCCATCTTCAAAATGTCTTGCACAGCCTCATACGCGCTAGCCAATGCCGCATCCGCCAACAGCCCCTCGCGTGCAAACCAGTCGCCAACTGCGTAAAGACCGGGAATTTCCTTGATAGCCGGACTTTCTTTGGACAGCATGGCGGCTCGCTCCGGTGTCACCAGACTGTGGGAAACCGTCATCGCTGGCAAATAGCGCTTTTTCAAAACCTCGTTTTGCCAGCCTGGCTGCAGCCTGTCGAGAAAGGCTTCCAACAGCTCGCGATCCTGGTCGGAATCAGGGATTTCCGAAGCACGATGATATTTGAATGTGTGTATCACCTGGTAGTCCGGATGATTCGTAAAGACTGCTGCGGCTGAATGATTCGAAAAATACAGGGGCTGCTCCAGATCCAGGGCAAAGGAAATGTCCGGATTCGGCAGCCTCTTGACGATAACGTCCAGGGCGGCGCCTTTTACCGGTATGAGCGTGTATTTCCACCTGGCCAACACCGTCTTCTCTGCATGTTTCACCATACGATAGGTAGCCGCTGGGCCCGCCGAAGATATGACGTATTTCGCAGATAGAAATCTCGTTTCTGTCAGGCCGACTTTTATCGCTGGCGTTTCTCCTTCGATCGTTGCCACATGCTGCCTCAGCCGAATCGTAACACCCGCCTTCAATGCCTGTTCCCTCAAATCATTAATGAGGCTTTGCCAACCGTAGTGGAGATACGCTACACCACCTACTGCGGATAGTCGAAGCTGCCGAAGAAGTACTCCTGCACTCGCTCGCTCGGGATCATCGCAGTAGCTGGACAAGCGAACCAGCGTATAAAGCAGTTGTCTCACACGTTCATCGGCTATGTTTAGATTAGCCCATTCGTAGAGTGTCATTTGACAAACTGACTCCAAATCCTGCCTCGTCAAGCGAAACAACAGACTGAGAAATTCCTTCTTTTGTTTCCAGGTAAAAACATTGGTTTTCAGCAGTGAGAGCGGTGTCATTGGCAGCTCATATTCATGTTCCCGCTCTGTTAGCGTGCCACCTAAAGCCAACGTGCCCCCTTTTGGAACGATTCCCAGTTGGCCCAGCACCTTCATTCCTATCCCTTTTTGGCATAAGGCATGAGGTCCCCGGTTTACAAAACACCCTTCATAAACATCGGAGGAAGCACGGCCGCCAAGCCGTTCTGATTGTTCCACCAGCATAACCGTTTTACCCGCCCCTGCCAAACAGACAGCCGACGCCAATCCGGATAGTCCGCCGCCGATTACACACACATCAACATGCTCCACTTGGCTTCTCCCCTTTTCGGGTCCTGTTCTACTCACAAGACGATCAGGGACTGGTTGTTGTGACAGGCAGCAGCAATTTGCCGCATGAAAAATAAAAAACCCGACAGCTTTATGAAGTGCACCCCTTAGAATGGACATTGGATTAAACCCCTGGTAAATCCGATGAAATTTAAGGGGTGCATTTTTTATGGTGAAAAAGGGGCAAACGTTTAGAAGTTATTCTCACGAATTAAAGGTGGAAGCCATACGACTGCATATCGAAGAAGGATGGACATACCGTCGAATCATGGAGCATCTGGGGATTCCGGACCGCCACCGGCTTAAAGTATGGATGAAAAAATATAAACAGTTAGGCGAATTTGGGTTGATGGATCAACGAGGTAGACGTGAAGAATATGTTGATCAAGATCGATATGTTAAAAAGCTAAAACGAGAGAACTCGATGCTAAAAAAGTGTTTGAAAATCTGGATGCGGGAGGTGCAGCCCATAAGTATGAGGCGATCAAGCAAGTAGCTGGTGAGTATACGACTAGTGAACTTTGCAAGCTGTTTGGAGTCTCAAGAAGTGGATACTATGCATACTTGAAACGGCAACAAGCGGACCGGGACAAGCCCGTGAAAGACCTCATCAAAGTAGTTTATAAGAAGTATGATGGTAAATATGGGTATCGACAAACCCAGCTGTTTCTCTTACGAGATCACGGGGTATGGGTCAACCATAAGAAGGTACTACGTCTGATGCAAGAAATGAAGCTCCGTTCTCGAATACGCCGCAAATATCGAGGTCACTATGCTTCAACCGAAGGTGGACGAGTCGCTGAGAATGTGATGCAGCGGAATTTCAAAGCGGATGCACCTAATCGAAAATGGGTAACCGATGTCACACAGTATCGTGTCGCGGATACGTGGCTCTACCTGTCTGCTATTAAGGATTTGTTTAATAATGAGATTGTGGCTTACCACATTGGAGTTCGCAACGACAATCAGTTGGTCCTACGGACCTTTGAGAAAGCCTTTAAAAAGACGAAAGACGTGACTGGACTGATCGTTCACAGCGATCAGGGATTCCAGTACACGTCCTACGCTTACCACGACATGTTGCCGAAGGTTGGCGCCCAAATCAGCATGTCTCGGAGAGGCAACTGTTATGATAATGCCTCGATGGAGAGCTTCTTCTCGCATCTCAAAACGGAAGGGCTCTACCCTTATGATATCCGAAGTGTGGATGAGGCACAAAGGCGAATTGAGGAATATATTCAATTCTACAACCAAAGTCGACCACAACGAAAATTAAAAAGGCTGACGCCTGTTGAATTCAGACGTCAGCTGTCGGTCTAACGGTCGGGTTTTTTCTTACTGTCCACTAAATGGGGTCTTGACCATTATGCTGTCGGGTTTGCTTTTTTGGCAATTACTCAGTGATGGAGGAAACTACGCCTGCACCAACTGTACGGCCACCTTCGCGGATAGCGAAGCGAGTACCTTGTTCCATCGCTACTGGAGCGATCAGTTCAACGGTGAACTCAGTGTTGTCGCCAGGCATGATCATTTCAACGCCTTCTGGCAGTTGGATGATACCTGTAACGTCAGTTGTACGGAAGTAGAATTGTGGGCGGTAGTTGGAGAAGAAAGGAGTGTGACGGCCGCCCTCTTCTTTGGACAGAACGTAAACTTCTGCTTTGAACTTGGTGTAAGGTTTAACGGATGCTGGCTTCGCCAGTACTTGACCGCGCTCGATGTCTTTGCGCTCAACACCACGGAGCAGAGCACCGATGTTGTCACCAGCTTCTGCTTGATCCAGCAGTTTGCGGAACATCTCAACACCAGTTACAGTAGTAGTTTTTGTTTCTTCAGCCAGACCAACGATTTCTACTTGGTCACCAACTTTAATTACACCGCGCTCTACACGACCGGTAGCAACAGTACCACGGCCAGTAATGGTGAATACGTCCTCAACTGGCATCAGGAATGGTTTGTCAGTTGCACGCTCAGGAGTTGGGATGTAAGTGTCAACAGCTTCCATGAGCTCGAGAATTTTCTTAGCCCAATCGCCGGATGGGTTGTCAAGAGCTTCTTTTGCAGAACCTTTGATTACTGGGATATCGTCGCCTGGGAACTCATATTGAGACAGCAGGTCGCGGATTTCCATTTCAACCAGTTCCAAGAGCTCTTCATCGTCTACCATGTCGCATTTGTTCATGAATACTACGATGTAAGGTACGCCTACTTGGCGGGACAGCAGGATGTGCTCACGAGTTTGTGGCATTGGGCCATCTGCAGCAGATACTACCAGGATAGCGCCGTCCATTTGAGCAGCACCGGTAATCATGTTTTTCACGTAGTCCGCGTGTCCAGGGCAGTCAACGTGTGCATAGTGACGGTTTGCAGTTTCGTACTCAACGTGAGCAGTGTTGATTGTGATACCGCGCTCTTTTTCTTCTGGAGCAGCGTCGATGCTGTCATAAGCCATTGCTTTCGCTTGACCTGCTTGAGCCAAAACAGTGGTGATAGCAGCAGTCAGAGTAGTTTTACCGTGGTCAACGTGACCGATGGTACCAATGTTTACGTGCGGTTTCGTCCGCTCAAATTTTTCTTTAGCCATGAGAGTGAGCCTCCTCATTAATAAGGGTTTTATTAGAGTAAAGAAAGGTTTACCCTATCAACGGTTACCCTATCATATTGTAAACCTTTCTCGTTTCAAGATAAAGTCAAGCGCGCCAATTATTCGCCTTTGGACTTCTTGACGATTTCATCAGCGATGAACTTCGGTACTTCTTCGTAATGGTCGAGTACCATTGCGTACGTACCGCGTCCTTGAGTACGGGAGCGCAATACGGTGGAGTAACCAAACATCTCGGACAGTGGTACCATTGCACGGATCACTTGTGCGTTTGCACGAGCTTCCATACCTTCGATACGACCGCGGCGGGAGTTCAGGTCACCCATAACGTCGCCCATGTACTCTTCCGGAATTGTGACTTCTACCTTCATGATTGGCTCGAGAAGAGTAGCGCCACATTTCTTCGCAGCTTCTTTCAGTGCGAGGGAACCAGCCACTTTAAATGCCATCTCGGAGGAGTCGACATCGTGGTAGCTACCGTCAACCAGCGCTGCTTTGATATCTACCAGTGGGAAGCCGGCAAGAACACCATTTTTCATAGCTTCTTCGATACCAGCTTGTACCGCAGGGATGTATTCACGCGGTACTACACCACCGACGATTTTGTTTTCGAATTCGAAGCCTTTGCCCGGCTCCAGTGGAGAGAACTCCACCCAAACGTGACCGTATTGACCACGACCACCGGACTGACGAACGAATTTACCTTCCACTTTGGCTGCATTGCGGAATGTCTCGCGGTAAGCAACCTGCGGAGCACCTACGTTCGCTTCAACTTTGAATTCACGCTTCATGCGGTCAACGATGATCTCCAAGTGAAGCTCACCCATACCGGAGATGATGGTTTGACCAGTCTCTTCGTCTGTGTGAGTTCTGAACGTTGGATCCTCTTCGGACAGCTTGGAAAGCGCAACACCCATTTTGTCTTGGTCGGCCTTGGATTTAGGCTCGATCGCAATGTGGATAACCGGCTCTGGGAAGGTCATGGACTCCAGAATTACTGGGGCTTTCTCATCACAGAGGGTATCACCAGTCGTAGTGTCTTTCAAACCTACAGCTGCTGCAATGTCACCGGAGTAAACCTGTTGGATTTCTTCGCGGTGGTTTGCGTGCATTTGCAGGATACGACCGACACGCTCGCGCTTGCCTTTGGTGGAGTTCAGTACGTAAGAACCGGAGCTCAGAACACCAGAGTATACGCGGAAGAATGTCAGACGACCTACGTACGGGTCAGCCATGATTTTGAACGCCAGAGCGGAGAACGGACCGTTGTCGTCAGCCGGACGTTCTACTTCATCCTCGGAGTCAGGGAGCGTACCTTTGATTGCTGGAATATCGATCGGAGATGGCAGGTATGCCACTACGTTGTCCAGCATTGGTTGAACACCCTTGTTACGGTAGGAAGATCCGCACATGACTGGCGTGATTTTGCACTCGATGGTACCTTTACGCAGAGCTGCGCGAATTTCATCGTTGGTCAGCTCTTCGCCTTCCAGGTACTTCATCATCAATTCTTCATCTTGTTCCGCAGCTGCTTCAACCAGTGCAAGACGGAGCTCTTCGCACTTGTCTTTGAGTTCAGCCGGGATTTCAACAGCATCGGAGGTTTTACCGAGGTCATCGGTATAGATGATTGCCTTCATTTCGATCAGGTCAACCATACCTTTGAACTGGTCTTCCGCACCGATTGGATATTGAACAGCTACCGGGTTTGCGCCCAGGCGGGTACGAATTTGCTCCAAGCACATATCGTAGTTTGCGCCGATAATATCCATTTTGTTGATGTAGCACATACGAGGTACGCCATACCGGTCAGCTTGGCGCCAAACGGTTTCGGTCTGAGGCTCAACGCCGCCTTTCGCGTCGAAAACGGTTACGGCACCGTCCAAAACGCGCAGGGAGCGCTCTACTTCAACAGTGAAGTCTACGTGTCCAGGCGTATCGATAATGTTGATTCGATGGCCTTTCCATTGAGCCGTGGTAGCAGCCGAGGTAATGGTAATACCGCGTTCTTGCTCTTGTTCCATCCAGTCCATGGTGGCCGCACCTTCGTGCGTTTCACCAATTTTGTGCACGCGACCGGTGTAGAACAGAATACGCTCAGTGGTGGTTGTCTTACCGGCATCAATGTGTGCCATGATACCGATGTTCCGCGTATTCGCTAAAGAGAACTCGCGAGCCATTGGGTATGCTCCTTCCATACTCGAATGTAAGAATATGCGGGTATCGAAACCGAACACCCGCTCTTATTACTACCAGCGATAGTGTGCAAACGCTTTGTTTGCTTCAGCCATCTTGTGCGTGTCTTCACGCTTTTTCACTGCTGCACCTGTGTTGTTCGCAGCGTCCATGATCTCGTTTGCCAGACGTTGTTCCATGGTTTTCTCACCGCGAGTGCGGGAGTAGTTAACCAACCAACGCAGGCCGAGAGTGGTACGGCGCTCAGGTTTTACCTCGATCGGTACTTGGTAGTTGGCACCACCAACACGACGAGCTTTTACCTCCAGTACAGGCATTACGTTTTTCAGTGCTTCTTCAAACACTTCCATAGGGTTGCGACCAGTACGCTCCTGAATAATGTTGAATGCATTGTACAGGATGTTCTGCGCAACACCGCGTTTGCCATCCAGCATCAAGCGGTTGATCAGACGAGTGACCAACTTGCTGTTGTAAATCGGATCAGGCAGTACGTCACGACGGGTTACAGGACCTTTCCGTGGCATCGTATTCCCTCCTTCTGTATAGATTTAAGATTACGCCATCATAGCTAGGCGATTATTTTTTTGCTGCTGCTTGGCCCGGCTTCGGACGCTTCGTACCATATTTGGAACGACCTTGTTTGCGGTTGTTCACACCAGCAGTGTCAAGCGCACCGCGAACGATGTGATAACGAACCCCTGGCAAGTCTTTTACACGACCGCCGCGAACCAGCACGACGCTGTGCTCTTGCAGGTTGTGGCCGATACCACCGATGTAAGCAGTAACCTCAATACCGTTAGTCAAACGCACACGAGCGTATTTACGCAACGCGGAGTTTGGTTTTTTCGGAGTCATGGTACCCACACGAGTGCAGACACCGCGTTTTTGAGGAGAGCTTTGGTTGGTTTGAGCCTTTTTGAAGCTGTTGTACCCCTTTTGCAGAGCTGGGGACTTCGACTTCACAACCTTGTCCTTGCGACCTTTGCGCACCAATTGGTTCATTGTAGGCATGGATGTTACCTCCCTTCTTATTACCCAATCTCAAGACCACAGATCCAGGTGAGTCATCTTTGGTCAAATAGAAAGTCTTTGCCACACAACCAACGCGAAGTTGGCCGGAAACAAAAACATCGTTAACCACTTTTCTTTATCGCGGCAGTTGCCGCTCCCACTTCTATCCCACACGCTTTGCCTAATCGGCGCATGGAATCGACGCGGATGACTGGTACACCCTTCTCTTTGCAAAGAAGCTCGACTTTTTGGGTCAATCGTCTATCAGCATCAACTGCAATGTAAACCGCTTCAACCTGATTGTGCTCCACGGCTTTCATCGTCTGTTTGACGCCAATGGTGAGCTCCTTGGCCCGCTCTACTTTTTCATAAGACATGTAGAATCATATCCTCCAAAGTACAGATGTCAGGCACACTTGAATATAATATCAGTTGGGCCCGTCAATGTCAACGCCCGATGCTATTATTTTTCTATTATTTATTTAGTAAAGGGAAGTGCCCATCACGAGGACGGGCACTTCCTGCTTGGTTGCGTCTATTGCGCCGACCTGCTTTGGCGCTACTCTACCGACACAGCTTCGCGCTGCTCGTTGTTCTCGCTAGCTTGCGCTTCGTAGTCTGCACGGCTTGCTACCTTGATATTGCGATAGCGGGACATACCGGTACCGGCTGGAACCAGTTTTCCGATGATGACGTTCTCCTTCAGGCCGAGGAGGCGGTCCACCTTGCCTT
Source organism: Brevibacillus sp. FSL K6-6036 (assembly GCF_037964015.1). NCBI lineage: Bacteria > Bacillati > Bacillota > Bacilli > Caryophanales > Paenibacillaceae > Brevibacillus > Brevibacillus sp. FSL K6-6036. Next base: position 273,677 of record NZ_CP150173.1, on the reverse strand, counting down.
TGATCGCCGCATCGGTCAGGACACGTGTTGTTTCCTGGAAGGATGCTGCCGACAGGAAGGAGTCTGTTTCCAGAGAAGCCTTGGTGATCCCCAAGAGGACTGGACGACCGACAGCAGGGCTCTTTCCTTCCATAAAGGCTTTGGCGTTTGCCTGCTCAAACTCATGCACTTCGACATAGGAGCCTGGCAAGAGATCGGTTTCGCCGCTGTCGATGACTCTCAGCTTGCGAAGCATCTGACGGATCATGACCTCGACGTGCTTGTCGTTAATTTCTACCCCTTGCATCCGGTACACTTTTTGTACCTCTTGCAGGATGTAGTTGGATACGCCGCGTTGGCCGCGTACCTTGAGCATTTCTTTCGGGTCAACGGAACCCTCTGTCAGCTCGTCACCGGCACTGAGCTTGGTGCCTACGGCTACCTTGATGCGGGAACCGTACGGTACGGCGTACACTTTGTTTTCCGCCTCGCCGCGAACCTCGATCTCACGACGGTCTTTGCCTTCGCGGATATCGATGACTTCACCGTCGATCTCGGAAATAACTGCTTGCCCTTTCGGATTGCGCGCCTCAAACAGCTCTTGAATACGCGGCAAACCTTGGGTAATATCGTCTCCCGCAACCCCCCCGGTATGGAAGGTACGCATCGTCAGCTGGGTTCCCGGCTCACCGATGGATTGAGCGGCGATGATTCCGACTGCTTCGCCGATTTCCACCTCGTCGCCGGTAGCCAGGTTGCGACCGTAGCAGCGCTTGCAGACGCCATGGCTTGTGCGGCAAGCAAGCACGTTGCGGATATAAACCTCGGTAATGCCAGCTTTTTCGATGACCTCGGCAATTTCCTCTGTAATTTCCTCGTTGCGGCCGATGATGACTTCGCCGGTCTCCGGATGGCGCACAGTCTCAAAGCATGTGCGGCCAATCAGGCGATCGGAAAGCTTCTCGATTTCTTCCTTGCCGTCCTTGATCGCTGTGACGCGAATGCCCTTGTCGGTTCCGCAATCGATCTCGCGGACGATCACGTCTTGCGCAACGTCAACCAGACGGCGGGTCAGGTAACCCGAGTCAGCGGTACGCAGAGCGGTATCGGCAAGACCTTTACGCGCACCGTGCGTGGAGATAAAGTACTCCAATACGGTCAGGCCTTCCCGGAAGTTCGATTTGATCGGCAGCTCGATGATTCGACCGGACGGGTTTGCCATCAGACCGCGCATACCAGCCAGCTGTGTGATCTGCGACACGTTACCGCGGGCACCGGAGTTCGCCATCATGAAGATCGCATTGAACTTATCCATGGACTTCATCAGCACTTCGGTTACCTCGTCCTTCGCCTTCGACCAGATGGAGATAACCCTGTCGTATCGCTCATCCTCGGTAATCAGACCGCGGCGGTATTGCGCCATAACGGTTTGTACCTTTTGATCAGCTTCTTCGAGGATTTCCTTTTTCTTTTCAGGCACGACGATGTCGGCAACAGCGATCGTAATACCGGCTTTCGTAGAGTACGTGAAGCCGAGTTCCTTGATTTTGTCCAGAATCTTCGAGGTTTCCATTGTGCCAAAACGGCGGAAGCACTCGGAGATGATGGTTCCCAAGAAACCTTTTTTCACAGCTCCCTGGTCAGGCAGCTTGGCGATAAACTCTTTTACGTTTACGCCTTTATCAAAAATGAAGAAGTCGTTTGGTACGCCCTTTTGCAGGTTCGCTTTCGTCGGAACGTTGATAAACGGCAGCTCCGGCGGGAAGATTTCGTTGAAGATCAGTTTCCCTACCGTCGTCACGAACAGAGCGTTGCGCTGTTCTTCCGTAAAGCTGGTTTTGTTCAATTCCTTCGCCGGCAGAGCAATGCGCGTATGGAGGCTGATAAAGCCGTTTTGGTATGCGGCAATCGCATCGTGAGAGTCACGGTATACCGTACCCTCGCCAATGTCCCCTTCACGCTCCAGCGTCAGATAGTAGGAACCGAGAACCATGTCCTGAGAAGGCGTTACAACCGGTTTTCCATCTTTCGGGTTCAAGATGTTCTGTGCTGCCAGCATGAGGATACGGGCTTCTGCCTGTGCCTCAGCGGACAGGGGAACGTGAACCGCCATCTGGTCACCGTCAAAGTCGGCGTTGTATGCCGTACAAACGAGCGGATGCAAACGAATCGCACGGCCTTCAACCAGTACAGGTTCGAATGCCTGAATACCAAGTCTGTGCAGCGTGGGGGCGCGGTTCAAAAGCACCGGGTGCTCGCGGATGACATCTTCCAGTACATCCCACACCTCAGGCTGAACGCGCTCTACCTTGCGCTTTGCGCTCTTGATATTGTGAGCGAGGCCTTTTGCCACCAGCTCTTTCATTACAAATGGCTTGAACAGCTCCAGCGCCATTTCTTTCGGCAGACCGCACTGATACATCTTCAGGTTTGGTCCAACCACGATAACGGAACGGCCGGAGTAGTCAACACGCTTACCGAGCAGGTTTTGACGGAAGCGTCCTTGTTTCCCTTTCAGCATATGGCTGAGGGATTTCAGCGGACGGTTACCCGGACCTGTCACCGGACGGCCGCGGCGACCGTTGTCGATCAGCGCGTCTACTGCTTCCTGCAGCATGCGTTTCTCGTTTTGCACGATAATGTCCGGTGCGCCGAGTTCCAACAGGCGTTTCAGACGGTTGTTGCGGTTGATTACGCGGCGGTACAGATCGTTCAGGTCGGAGGTGGCAAAGCGTCCCCCATCCAACTGAACCATCGGACGCAGCTCTGGCGGAATGACCGGCAGTACATCCAGAACCATCCAGTCAGGACGGTTGCCGGAATTGCGGAATGCCTCCAGTACTTCCAGACGCTTGATCGCACGGTTGCGGCGTTGGCCTTGTGCCGTTTTCAGATCTTCCTTCAGCGTCTCTACTTCTTTTTCCAGATCGATTTCCTGGAGAAGGCGTTTGATCGCCTCTGCTCCCATCATCGCCTGGAAGGAATGTCCGTATTTTTCACGGTAATTGCGGTATTCCTTTTCGGACAACAGCTGCTTTTTATCGAGCGGCGTATCGCCCGCATCGGTTACCACGTAAGATGCAAAGTAGATGACTTCCTCGAGCGAACGCGGGGACATGTCAAGAACAAGGCCCATGCGGCTCGGGATTCCTTTGAAGTACCAGATGTGAGAGACTGGGGCAGCCAGCTCGATGTGCCCCATCCGCTCACGGCGTACTTTGGCGCGGGTCACTTCCACGCCGCATCGATCGCACACGACACCTTTGTAGCGAACGCGCTTGTATTTTCCGCAATGGCACTCCCAGTCCTTGGTCGGACCGAAAATACGCTCGCAGAACAAACCGTCCTTTTCCGGTTTCAACGTACGATAGTTGATCGTTTCCGGCTTTTTCACTTCCCCGAAAGACCAGGAGCGGATCTTGTCCGGGGAAGCCAGGCCGATCTTCATATATTCGAAGTTGTTCACGTCTATCACAGGGCGTTACCTCCCTTTGTACCGGAATCTTACTCTTCGTCCAAGCTTCCGCCTTCAAGTACGAGATTCAGCTTTTCACCGCTGCCCTCGTCCTCTTCTTCCATTTCACGCATTTCAATTTCCTGCTCGTCTTCGGACAGGATTTTCACGTCCATACCCAAGCTTTGCAGTTCCTTGATGAGAACCTTGAAGGACTCAGGAACACCTGGCTCCGGTACGTTTTCCCCTTTGACGATCGCTTCGTAGGTCTTCACCCGACCAACGACGTCGTCCGACTTGACAGTAAGAATTTCTTGCAGCGTATAGGCGGCACCATAAGCCTCGAGTGCCCAAACCTCCATCTCCCCGAAGCGCTGTCCGCCAAACTGAGCTTTACCGCCCAGAGGCTGCTGCGTAACGAGCGAGTATGGACCAGTGGAACGAGCGTGGATCTTGTCGTCCACCAAGTGAGCCAGCTTCAGCATGTACACGCAACCTACCGTTACACGGCGGTCAAACGGTTCACCTGTGCGGCCATCGTACAAAATCGTTTTTCCGTCGCGGTCGAGGCCGGCTTCTTCCAGCGTCTCGAACACATCTTCCTGACGAGCTCCGTCAAATACCGGTGTCGCTACGTGGATGCCGAGCATTTTCGCCGCCATGCCAAGGTGCGTTTCCAGTACCTGACCGATGTTCATCCGGGACGGAACCCCGAGTGGGTTCAGAACGATTTCCACAGGAGAGCCATCCGGCAAGAACGGCATATCCTCCTCTGGCATGATCCGGGCAATAACCCCTTTGTTACCATGTCGACCGGCCATTTTGTCACCCACGGAAATTTTCCGTTTTTGGGCGATGTAGACGCGGACGAGTTGGTTGACACCCGGCGGCAGCTCGTCGCCGTTCTCGCGGGTAAACACTTTCACGTCGACAACGATACCGGAACCGCCATGCGGTACGCGCAAGGATGTGTCGCGAACCTCGCGTGCCTTTTCACCAAAGATGGCATGGAGCAAACGCTCTTCCGCCGTCAGCTCGGTAACCCCTTTCGGCGTTACTTTACCGACGAGGATGTCGCCGTCCTGAATTTCCGCACCGACGCGAACGATACCGCGCTCGTCAAGATTTTTCAGAGCGTCTTCGCCGACGTTCGGAATATCACGGGTGATTTCTTCCGGACCGAGCTTGGTGTCACGGGCTTCGGACTCGTACTCTTCAATATGGATAGACGTATACACGTCATCTTTTACAAGCTTTTCGCTGAGGAGAATGGCGTCCTCGTAGTTGTACCCTTCCCAGGTCATGAACGCAACGATAACGTTGCGGCCCAGTGCCAATTCGCCCTTTTCTGTGGACGGACCGTCACCGATGATGTCGCCTTTTTCAATCCAGTCGCCTTTTCTGACGATCGGGCGCTGGTTGATGCAGGTACCCTGGTTGGAACGGATAAACTTGTGCAATTTGTATTTGTCGATATCGCCGGCTACTTTCTTGCCGTCGATCTCTTTATAGCGGCGTACCCAAATTTCGCGGGCTGTCACGCGCTCTACCTGACCCGGATGCTTGGCAACGATCGCCACGCCGGAGTCTTGCGCTGCTTTATGCTCCATACCGGTACCGACAAACGGCGCTTGCGGAATGAGCAATGGAACAGCCTGCCGCTGCATGTTGGAACCCATCAGCGCGCGGTTGGCGTCGTCGTTTTCCAGGAACGGAATCAAAGCGGTCGCAACCGAAACGACTTGCTTCGGAGATACGTCCATATAGTCAACCTTGTCGCGAGGGACACTCAAGATGTCGCCCTTGCGTCGGCAAATAACCATGTCGTTGATGAAGCGGCCCATTTCGTCCAAAGGCTGGTTGGCCTGAGCGACGTTGAACACGTCTTCTTCATCCGCCGTCAGATAGGCGATTTCATCCAGAACGTAACCGGTCTCCGGGTCTACCTTGCGACGCGGCGTTTCAATGAATCCATAGTCATTGATCCGGGCAAAGGAAGACAGCGAGTTGATCAAACCGATGTTCGGACCCTCCGGCGTCTCAATCGGACACATACGGCCGTAGTGAGAGTGGTGAACGTCACGCACTTCAAAGCCCGCGCGCTCACGAGTCAAACCACCGGGACCGAGTGCAGACAGACGGCGTTTGTGCGTCAGCTCTGCAAGCGGGTTGGTCTGATCCATAAACTGCGACAACTGGGAGCTTCCGAAGAACTCCTTGATCGCTGCGATGACCGGACGGATGTTGATCAGCGCTTGCGGCGTGATCTGGTTTTGATCCTGAATGGACATCCGCTCGCGAACTACGCGCTCCATACGGGAAAGACCGATGCGGAACTGGTTCTGCAACAGCTCACCAACGGAACGCAGACGACGGTTGCCCAAATGGTCGATGTCATCGGTAGAACCGACTCCATGAAGCAGGTTCATGAAATAGTTGATCGCTGCAACGATATCAGCAGGCGTGATGTGCTTAACGGTCTTATCGACGTTTCCATTGCCGATGACCTTGATCACTTTGCCGTCGTCAAGCGGAGAGAAGATGTTGATGGATTGCAGACGGATCATATCCTCTTCGAGAACACCGCCGTGCGTCCGTACATCTACGAACCCTACGCTCTCTTCCAGCATCGGCAAAATCCGGTCAAGAATCCGGCGGTCAATCATTTGACCTGCTTCTGCGATAATTTCACCTGTGCTCGTATCTACCAACGTCTCAGCCAGACGCTGATTGTAGAGACGGTTTTTCAGGTGAAGCTTCTTGTTCATTTTATAGCGACCAACGGATGCCAGGTCGTAGCGCTTCGGATCGAAGAAACGGGAAATGAGCAAGCTCTTCGCGTTCTCGACTGTCGGCGGCTCACCCGGACGCAGACGCTCATAGATTTCAATCAGCGCCTTTTCCGTAGAGTCGGTATTGTCTTTCTCCAGCGTATTTTTGATATACTCGTCCTCACCCAGCAGGTTGAGAATCTCGATGTCGGAACCAAAGCCGAGAGCGCGCAAAAGCACCGTTACCGGGATCTTCCGGGTACGGTCGATACGGACGTAAATGACATCCTTCGCGTCCGTCTCCAACTCCAACCACGCGCCACGGTTTGGAATAACGGTAGCGGTAAATGTTTGCTTGCCGTTTTTGTCCACTTTGGTGTTGTAATATACACTGGGGGAACGAACAAGCTGGCTGACAATGACACGCTCAGCCCCGTTAATAATGAAGGTTCCCGTTTCGGTCATGAGCGGGAAGTCCCCCATGAAGACTTCTTGTTCCTTCACTTCGCCCGTCTCTTTGTTAAGCAAGCGGACCTTCACGCGCAGAGGCGCTGCATAGGTGACGTCACGTTCTTTCGACTCGTCCACGTCATACTTGGGCTCACCCAGGCTGTAATCGATAAATTCCAGCACAAGGTTACCCGTAAAGTCCTGGATCGGAGAAATGTCCTGAAACATTTCACGCAAGCCTTCATCCAGGAACCACTGGTAAGACTTTTGCTGAATCTCGATCAGATTTGGAAGGCCCAGCACTTCGTTAATACGCGAATACGTACGACGCTGGCGGTGTCGGCCACTTTGAATCACTTTACCTGCCAACTTATTCACCCCTCAGGTTGTGTTTTCACACATAGAAAACTGGGCATCCGGCAAGCTTTTCAGCAGACGAATGCCTTGGTGCGAGCAAAAATAAAAATGGGTTAAAGCAGCGTTACCATTTTTAACCCAAAGGAAATCTATTTTATAAGAATTCCCATCTTTTTACACCGTCATTCCTCCTTTGATAAAAAAGCAGGAAAGCCGTTTTGATAATGAGAACTGCTAAAAAAATAGACATTAATCCCATATTGACATTTTATAATGCTAACATATTGAAATATGCACGTCAAGGGACTATTTTTTATTTCTTGCCTGCCGTGCGCAGATGTGCGTTCTGCTACTTCCTCGCTCTAAAAATGGAATACCCTTTTTTCTTGTCTACCTCTTCGACTTCGCGGTAGACTTCCTGCAGCTTTCGCAAAGCGGAAGGCGCCCCTTGTTTCTTCTGAATCACTACCCACATCTCGCCGCCTTCGGCAAGCAGCTCGTACCCTTCCGTAAAAATGCGATGGACGATCTCCTTGCCGGCCCGAATCGGCGGATTGGTTACAATGACGTCAAACACCCGCCCCTGAACAGCGCTGTACACATCACTGACAAGGATCTCCACATTCGTGATCCCGTTCAATTGAGCATTTCGACGGGCCAGTTCAACTGCACGCTCGTTGACATCGAGCATCGTAACCTGCCCCTTGTTGGCCAGCTTGGCTGCAGTTAGCCCCATCGGCCCGTACCCGCAGCCAACATCCAGCACGCGGGCATGCTCATCGAACTCCATCGTCTCGATTAGCAGCTGACTGCCAAAATCAACCCGATCCCGGGAGAATACACCCGCATCCGTAATAAAACGAAGCTCATGCCCCCGCAGTGTGAACGTAAACTGCTGCTCGTCATGCTTGGCTCCCGGGCGGCTCGTGTAGTAGTGATCTGCCACGTATGGTCCACCTTTCCTCTTCGATAGGCTTGGTTCCTTCTTACAGAAAATCCCCCTGCCGCAGGCAAGGGGATATATTCCACTTTCAGGAAGCTAACTTACTTCACTTCTACAGTTGCGCCAGCTTCTTCGAGTTTTGCTTTGAGGGATTCTGCTTCTTCTTTGGAAACGCCCTCTTTGAGTGTTTTTGGAGCGTTGTCTACCAGGTCTTTTGCTTCTTTCAGACCCAGGCCAGTCAGCTCGCGAACAACTTTGATAACGTTGATTTTGGAAGCGCCGCCGCTTACCAGGTTTACAGTGAATTCAGTTTGCTCAGCAGCAGCTTCAGCTCCGCCACCAGCAACTACAGCTACAGGAGCAGCAGCAGTTACGCCGAATTCTTCTTCAATTGCTTTTACCAGATCGTTCAGTTCGAGAACGGACATACCTTTGATCACTTCCAAGATTTGCTCTTTGCTCATCTTATTGTCCTCCCATTCATGGATAAGTGTATTGGTTCGGTTGCTCACACAACCAGTTGGGTTTGTAACCCGTTCAGGCGATTACGCGCCTTGGCCTTCTTTTTGCTCGGAAACGGCTTTGACTGCCAGTGCGAAGTTGCGCACAGGAGCTTGCAGCACGCTGAGAAGCATGGACAGGAGACCTTCGCGGGAAGGCAGTGCTGCCAGCGCTTTGATTTCATCAGCGCCCACTACTTTTCCTTCGATTACGCCACCCTTGATTTCCAGCTTTTCGTTTTTCTTCGCAAATTCAGCGATGATTTTCGCAGGAGCGATTACATCTTCAGTGGAGAACGCGATTGCGTTTGGACCGGTGAGGTACTGATCCAGTTCAGTCAGGTTCTCTTTCGCTGTAGCGAGTCGAGTCAGTGTGTTTTTCAGAACTACGAATTCGATACCTGCTTCACGCAGTTGTCTACGCAGCTCAGTTACTTGCGCTACAGTCAGACCGCGGTAATCAGCGACTACTGTTGTTTGGCTTGCGCGCAGTTTTGTAGCGATTTCATTTACCGCTTGTACTTTCTCTTCACGAATAACGGTTGGACGAATTTCTGCCAATGGTTACACCTCCCGTGCTCTATCCTGGAAAAAAGAATGCCCTCGTAGCATCTACGAGGGCATAATGTATATCGTCAAAGGAAATCTAGCATTTCCTCTATCCGCTTCATTACACGCCTCGGAGGGATATTAAGCAGGGCTTTTGGGCTCTGCACCTTCTGTCTACGGCATGGCATATTCTTTTCATCAACAGGAACTATCTTATCAACTTCCACCAGGGAAGTCAACTATCATTATTTTACAGCTACACGAACGCCAGGACCCATCGTGGAGCTGATGGATACGTTTTTCATGTAAACGCCTTTTGCTGCCGCTGGTTTCGCACGGTTCAGCGCTTCAGTCAGCGCAGCAAGGTTTTCAGCCAGCTTCTCGGCATCAAAGGAAACCTTACCGATTGGAGCGTGGATGTTACCTGCTTTGTCAACGCGGTACTCAATTTTACCAGCTTTGATTTCGTTAACGGCTTTGGTTACATCAAATGTAACGGTACCGGTTTTCGGGTTTGGCATAAGGCCTTTTGGACCGAGCACGCGACCCAGTTTCCCTACTTCACCCATCATGTCAGGGGTAGCTACGACTACGTCAAAGTCGAACCAACCGCCTTGAATTTTTGCGATCATGTCTGCATCGCCGACATAATCTGCACCAGCTGCTTCTGCTTCTTTCGCTTTTTCGCCTTTCGCGAAAACGAGAACGCGCTGTACTTTACCAGTACCGTGCGGCAGAACAACTGCACCGCGGATTTGTTGGTCAGCACGCTTCGGGTCTACACCCAGACGGAATGCTGCTTCCACGGATTCGTCAAACTTAGCAGAAGCTGCTTTTTTAACCAGCTCGATACCTTCTGCTACTTCGTATACTTTGTTCTTGTCAATCAGCTTCGCAGCCTCTTGGTACTTCTTGCCACGTTTTGCCATGTTTTAAAATCTCCCTTCAATGTGGTCGTAGCGGTTTGATCCTCCCACAAACAAGGGGCACAGCTCGTGTACCCCTCATTGCAACAAAGACAATTAGTCTTCGATCACGATACCCATGGAACGAGCGGTACCTTCCACCATGCGCATAGCCGCTTCCACGGTTGCTGCGTTCAGGTCAGGGCGCTTCAGTTCAGCGATTTCACGAACTTTATCGCGTTTCAGGGTAGCAACTTTCGTCTTGTTCGGCACGCCGGAACCAGACTCGATACCAGCAGCTTTCTTCAGCAGAACAGCAGCCGGCGGAGTTTTCGTAATGAAAGTAAAGGAACGGTCTTCAAAAACAGTAATTTCTACTGGAATGATCATTCCTACTTCGCTCTCAGTACGAGCGTTGAATTCTTTACAGAATCCCATGATGTTTACACCAGCTTGACCGAGAGCCGGACCTACTGGAGGTGCAGGATTCGCTTTACCTGCCGGGATTTGCAATTTAATTACGCGGATAACCTTCTTAGCCACGTAAGACACCTCCTTACTTCACATGTGGTTATTACGGGGGAATGCCCCCTCCCACTGTTTTGCCGAAAGTCCTATGTAGACTTTCCATCTATAGTGAGAGTGCAAGAAACCCCTTATGGTTGGGGAAATAAGAAACAACATGAAATGTACCACATAGCGTGGTCATTTTCAAGATGAATCCTAATCCAATTTTTGAATCTGTGTAAAGTCTAGCTCGACCGGCGTTTCGCGACCGAAGATATCGACCAGTACGCGAACCTTTTGTCTGTCAGGGTGAATCTCGATGATTTCTCCGGTACGGTTGGAGAACGGACCGTCAGTCACGCGCACCATGTCACGAAGATCAAAATCGACTTTGATTTTGGGAATCTCGATCCCCATCTGACGCAGGATCATATCGGCCTCTTCAGGACGAAGCGCTGTCGGTTTGGAACCAGCGCCCGTGGATCCGACAAAGCCGGTAACCCCAGGGGTGTTGCGCACGACATACCAAGAGTCGTCGGTCATCACCATTTCAACAAGGACATATCCTGGAAACACCTTTTTCGTGACGGTGCGCTTTTTGCCGTCCTTCGTCTCCACTTCTTCTTCCGTGGGTACGAGAACGCGGAAGATCTTGTCTTCCATGCCCATCGACTCGACGCGCTTCTCCAGATTTGTCTTTACCTTGTTTTCATAACCCGAGTACGTATGAACCACATACCATGCTTTTTCCATATCCACAAGGACGTTATCCGTCCGTCCCTCCTAGGCGTGCAAAATTACGTTCCTAAAATCAAATCAATAAGGCGCGAGATACCCAGATCAACGACAAAGAAGAAAGCAGCGAGAAGCGTAACCGTAATGAGAACGACGACCGTGTAGGTGGTCAATTCCTTTCGGTTTGGCCAGCGGACCTTCTTCAGTTCTGATTTCACATCGCCGAAAAATTCACCGGTCCGGCGAAAACTAGATCCTATTCTTGCTAGGAAACCCACACTGCCACCCCCTGACTTCGTCGCTTCCGTTCATTACTTCGTTTCGCGATGAAGGGTCTGCTTCTTGTCACGGGAGCAATACTTTTTCAGCTCGACACGCTCAGTAGTAGTGCGCTTGTTTTTCGTGGAGATATAGTTACGCTCGCCACACTCAGTGCACGCCAACGTGATGTTTACTCGCATTTATTGCCACCTCCATCTCATTTCAAACCTACGTATTCAAAAGAACAAGGATAAAATAGTACGGGAAAACCGCTACTTTTTCCTGACCATTTTAACAAAGCAACCATAGGCAAGAGAGAAATGTGGCCATGGTTACCTAAACAAATTTATCATACCAGTCAACCCATGTCAACAAAACGTCTTGACAAAGCGGAAGCATTTTGTTCCAAAAGAAAAGAGAGATTCTGCGATGCTACAGATGAATCTCTCTGCCTTCCAAATACTTTTCCAATTTGCGTTTTACCCGCTGCAGGGCATTGTCTATCGATTTGACATGCCGCTTGAGTTCTACAGCAATTTGCTGATAGGATCGGCCGTCCAAATACAGCATCAATACCTGACGCTCCAGATCGCTCAGAATTTCGCTCATCTTCCCTTCGATGTCGTCGAATTCTTCGCGATTGATGAACAATTCTTCAGGGTCAGTCACCTTCGTCCCGCAAATCACATCGAGCAGGGTGCGGTCAGAATCTTCATCGTATATAGGCTTGTCCAGCGATACATACGAGTTGAGCGGAATATGCTTTTGCCGGGTTGCTGTCTTAATCGCAGTAATAATCTGACGGGTTATGCACAATTCGGCAAACGCCTTGAACGACGTGAGCTTGTCCCCTCGGAAGTCGCGAATAGACTTGTACAATCCAATCATGCCTTCTTGGACGATGTCTTCGCGGTCTGCCCCAATGAGAAAATAGGACCTCGCTTTTGCCCTTACGAAATTCTTGTACTTGTTGATCAAGTACTCTAAGGCTTCGGCATCATTGTCACGAACCAGATCAACTACCTCTTCGTCGGACATTAACTCATATTGGGCATGCTTCAGCTCCTTGAGGTCAACGCTCACAATGATCCCCCCGCCATCCGGTTATTCCACAGATAGGGCTATTATACATGCGCCGTAAAAAAGCGTCAACCGAATCCAGGTTATTCCCTTCGCCATTTTTCGAATATTTTCGCTATTTCCCCATCCAAGGAAATACGCGTGGAGAAGCGTTCTTCACGAGTCTTCTCCACCTGCTCTTTGATCTCCTTGCCGATACTTTCCATGTCATGAAGCAACTCCCTCGCTGACTTGCGCAAGGCTCCCTGGCCAAAAATGACACGCTGGGATGTATAGTCCGAGGTCGCTACATAAATTTGTCGATTTTTCGCGTAATGTTCTGCCACAAGCTGCTCAATTTTTTCATCGGCCGTCTCTTTTTTCTTGGTGAAATAGATGTCTATCTGATAATCGCTCATCTGTCTTCCGATACCCGGCACATTGTAGGCATCAAATACGATCATGACCTTTATGCCCGTAAAGCTCTGGTAATCTGCCAGCTTGGAGATCAACAGATCACGGGCTTCGTCCATGCGCTCCTCCTCTTTGAGAACGCGCAGGTCGGGCCAGGCTCCGATGATGTTATAGCCGTCAACAATCAAAAGTTGCTTGGCTTTCCTTTTTGCCATGTCACTTCACCTGTGCCGACAAAGGACTCCTCGCGCGGTAAACTTCGTACATGAGAAGGGCAGCAGCTACTGAGGCATTCAGCGAGGTGACATTTCCCGCCATGGGCAGGCTGTACAGGAAATCACAGTTGTCCTTTACCAATCTGCTCATGCCCTTGCCTTCGCTGCCGATCACGATCGCCAGCGGCATCGAGTAATCGCCTTGGCGGAAGTCTTGTTTGGCACTGGCGTCCGTCCCGGCGATCCAGACGCCTTTTTCCTTCAGTTCCTCCATCGTACGAACCAGGTTGGTCACCCGCGCTACGGGGACGTAGTTGATTGCGCCGGCGGAGGCCTTTGCTACAGTCGCCGTCAAACTGACCGAACGCCGTTTCGGAATGACAATTCCGTGCGCTCCCACCGCATCTGCCGTCCGCATGATGGACCCCAGGTTGTGGGGGTCCTCGAGCTCATCAAGCAGTATGAGGAACGGCAGTTCATTGCGTTCCTCGGCTCTCTTCAGAATGTCCTCCACTTCGACGTAGTCATAGGCGGCGACTGAGGCAATCACACCCTGGTGATTGTCGGTGCCGCAAAGCTGGTCGAGCTTTTTGCGGTTTGCCGTGGTGACAATCACCCCTTGCTCCTTGGCAAGGGAAAAAATGGGTCCCATCAAATTTTTATTGGTCCCTTCCGCTATCCATATCTTGTTCATGGTACGGCCAGACCGCAACGCCTCGATAATCGGATTCTTTCCGACAATCCACTCTTCACTCATGTCCGTATACTCCTTCCACAATGGCAAATGCCTGCTCCATAATCTCCGCCAGCCGCTCTTCTTTCCCGCACAGATACAAGTAGCCGACGAGCGCCTCAAAAGCGGTAGCGTGCCGGTAATCGATAATATCGGCATTCTTTGCGCTGGAGCCGGATTTGGCGTTGCGCCCGCGCCTCACCACCGCTGCCTCCTCTTCCGTGAACAGAGGCATCAGGGTCAGCAGGATGTTAGCCTGCGCTTTTGCAGAGACGTACTGATTGGCCGTCTTGTGAAGCACATTTGGCTTGACCAGACCTTTTGCGATTAAATGGTAGCGAACGCAATGCGAATACGTAGCGTCGCCCAAAAAAGCGAGCACCAGCGGATTTAACAAATGCGGGTCTTTTGATAGCTCTTCCTTTTGCATGTTTTGTTATGCCCCTTTATTTTCTGCGCCAGCGAACACCTTGAGGGGTATCCTCCAGTACAATTCCCTTTTCGCTGAGGAGATCGCGAATCTCGTCGGCACGAGCAAAGTTGCGTAAGCGGCGCGCTTCCGTACGCTCTCCGATGAGCGCCTCCACCTCGCTGTCCAGCAGCTCCTCCGCCTGTTCAAGCTGCACGCCGAGTACGCTCGTCAGCTCCGTCAGCAGCGAGAGATACTGCTCGACTTGCTCCCGACCGACATTTTGATTGCGCAAGTACAGATTGGCTTCCTTGACGACCTCGTAAACGACCGTAATCGCATTGGCCGTATTCAGATCGTCGTCCATCTCGGCAATGAACTGTTCCCGCAGCTGACTGATCGTGCGGGCCTGTTCTTCGGCCAGCCCGTTCGGCTCCTGCGGCCGGGCAGTCTCCAGGCGATGGCGGAGATTGGCGTAAGCCGTCTTAATGCGCTCCAATCCATTGGCAGCCTGTTCGAGAAGATCATCGCTGAAGTTGATCGGATTGCGGTAGTGACCCTGCAGCATGAAAAATCGGATCAGCTCTCCGCCGTAATGCTGGATCAGGTCGCGTGCAAGGATGAAGTTTCCGAGCGACTTGGACATTTTTTCATTGTTGATGTTGAGCATCCCGTTGTGAAGCCAGTAGCGGGCAAATACTTTTCCCGTGTAGCACTCAGATTGAGCAATTTCATTTTCATGGTGAGGGAAAACAAGATCGGCTCCCCCCGCGTGAATATCGATCTGGTCTCCGAGAAACTTCAATGCCATTGCCGAGCACTCGATATGCCAGCCGGGACGGCCTTCTCCCCACGGACTGCTCCAGCTTACCTCACCCGGCTTGGCTGCCTTCCACAGGGCGAAATCAAGCGGATTTTCCTTCTTTTCATTGATCTCTACGCGTGCCCCCGCCTGCAGCTCATCGAGAGGCTGATGGGACAGCTTGCCGTACTCGGTGAAACGGCCAGTGCGGAAATAAACGTCACCCTCACTATCATAGGCATATCCTTTTTCAATCAGTCCTTCGATAAACTGAATGATCTCCGGAATGGTCTGCATGACCCTGGGCTGGATGTCCGG
This sequence comes from Brevibacillus sp. FSL K6-6036, assembly GCF_037964015.1. Classification (NCBI taxonomy): domain Bacteria; kingdom Bacillati; phylum Bacillota; class Bacilli; order Caryophanales; family Paenibacillaceae; genus Brevibacillus; species Brevibacillus sp. FSL K6-6036. The sequence continues at coordinate 258,316 of NZ_CP150173.1, read as the reverse complement.
CGGCAGGATATTGAGGGAACGCAGATCTTCGTTAAAGGCGTCTGTATACCGATCTGCCACCTCTTTTACCGTGATGCCCTCCTCGTTGGCTTTCCGGATCAGCTTATCGTCGACATCTGTAATATTTTGCACAAAAGTAACCTCGTAGCCCCGGTATTTCAGGTAGCGGCGGAGCGTATCAAACACAATGGCCGGACGGGCATTGCCGATGTGGATGTAGTTGTACACAGTCGGTCCACACACGTACATCTTCACTTTGCCGGGTTCCAGTGGAACAAACGCTTCCTTTTGTTTGGTCAGCGTATTAGTGAACTGAATGCTCATTATCCTTCTTATCCTCCCTCAAAGCGCTCACTTCTTTGCGCAACTGCTCGATTTCCTGCTGCATGGTCCGAATCATGTCCGCCACCGGGTCGGGCAAATTGACGTGGTCCAGATCATTCGTGACCTTTTTTCCGTCCTGTATGCGGATGCGGCCCGGAATACCTACGACCGTAGAATTGGGCGGCACCTCCTGCAGCACGACCGAGCCTGCCCCGATCTTGGAATTATCTCCGATTTTAAAGGAACCCAGCACTTTAGCCCCTGAAGCGATAATTACATTATTGCCTACAGTCGGATGCCGCTTCCCTTTTTCCTTGCCTGTCCCGCCCAATGTTACCCCTTGATAAATGGTGACATTGTCACCGATCTCACAGGTCTCCCCGATCACGACACCCATCCCGTGGTCAATAAACAGCCGGTTGCCGATCTTGGCCCCTGGATGAATCTCGATTCCGGTGATGAAGCGGAAAAACTGCGAAATAGCCCGCGCAAGCGTAAACCAACCGGCTTTCCAGCACTTATGGGCAATGCGATGTCCCCATATCGCATGAAGTCCGGAATACGTCAACACCACTTCGAATGTGCTGCGTGCTGCCGGATCACGCTCAAATACTGCCTGAATGTCATCCCTCATCTGTGAAAGCACAGGGTTTCACCTCCTGCTTCGTTTACCTCTCCAAAAATGATTGCTGAAAAAAATGATTGTAGAAAAACAAAAACGCCTCTGCCGCCTTCGAATCAGAAGGAGGCAGAGACGGGTTGAACCGCGGTTCCACTCTGCTTAGATCGCCAATTGTCCGTCAAAATGAACGAACACGGCAAATCTCGCTCTTTCCCGATAACGGCGGGCCACCGATTGCCCTACTGCCGGTCTTGTCAATACAGATAGACGCCGGGTTCGGGGTCACAGCTCACAGGTGCATTTCCTGACAGGTCTCGCCGGACGGCTCTCACCTTTCCATCCTCTCTTTGGACGAGACTTGCTGCAGTACTCTCCTGGTCATAGCTATATTGCATCAGGCGATCAAAAACGTCCGCCCTTGCAGTATTCATTTCCTTACTCGCCGTTTGCCAATACGCGCTTTACACGCTCAAGCACGGTCTGTTGTCCCAGCAGATAGAGCGTTTCCGCCAGATCGCGGCCATGCGCCTGACCGGTGGCCGCAACGCGGACCGGCATGAACAGAGCCTTTCCTTTATGGCCTGTTTCTTTCTGCACGTCTTTCAAAATGGCCTTGATCGTATCTGCATTATATTCAGCAGCCGCCTCAAGGTGTTTGGCAAAGGAAGTCAATACCTCCGGCAATTGCGGTTCCTTGAGTACAGCTCTTGCCTCTTCATCGTACACCACTTCTTCGAGGAAGAAAAGAGCGGCCAGCGGCACAATCTGCGCACAGTACGACATCTGCTCCTGATAGAGGGCGACGATGCTGCGTACCCACGCCTTTTTCTCCTCGCTCAGTTCCTCATCGATAAAGCCGGCTTTTTGCAAATGAGGAATGCACATCTCCGTAATCAGATCAACCGATTGACGTTTGATGTAGAAGTTGTTCATCCAGTTCATTTTCGTGGAGTCGAACACTGCCGGCGATTTGCTCACGCGCTCTTCCGAGAACAGCTTGATCAGCTCGTCCAGCGAGAAGATCTCTTCTTCTCCGCCTGGAGACCAGCCGAGCAGCACCAGGAAGTTGACGATCGCGTCCGGCAGGAAACCGAGCTCGCGATACTGTTCAATAAACTGGATGATGCTCTCGTCGCGCTTGGACATCTTTTTGCCTTCCTGATTGAGGATCAGCGCCAGATGGCCAAACTGAGGCGGCTCCCAGCCAAACGCTTCGTAAATCATCAGCTGGCGAGGCGTATTGGACAGATGCTCCTCCCCACGGAAGACGTGACTGATCTTCATCAGGTAGTCGTCAATGACAACAGCAAAATTGTAAGTCGGGATCCCGTCCGGTCGACAGATGACAAAGTCGCCCATCTCTTTGGAATCAAACGTAACCTGCCCGCGAATCAAATCGTTGACCACGTACTGTTTGTCATCCGGCACCATAAAGTGGATGGATGGGGTGCGGCCCTCCCTTTCGTACTGTTCACGCTGTTCCGGTGTAACATGGCGATGCTTCTCCAGGATGCGCGGCGTTTCTCCACGGGCGATCTGTTCCTCACGCTCCGCATCGAGCTCTTCCTTGGTCGCGTAACAGTAGTACGCTTTCCCTTCAGCCAGAAGCTGATCGATGTACTTGCGGTAAATGTCGAGACGATCCATCTGGCGGTAAGGTCCGTACGGGCCGCCGATGTCCGTCCCCTCTTCCCAGGTGATGCCCAGCCACTTCAGATTTTTCATCTGTTCTTCGTCGGCGTTTTCTACGTTCCGGGTCTGATCCGTATCCTCGATCCGAACGATGAAAGAGCCTCCGTGATGCTTGGCGAACAAATAGTTGAAAAGTGCAGTGCGCGCACCGCCAATATGTAAATGTCCAGTCGGACTTGGAGCATACCGTGTGCGGATTTCTTTAGCCATGATTGCGCCATCCTTTCGTGAAGCAATAATCGCTTCCTTCTGTCACTTCGTATCTACGGGTTAATCTTACACCCAGTCCGCATTACTTGACAAGCAAGCAGGCGGCTTGGGCAGCAATTCCCTCTCCTCGTCCGGTAAAGCCCAATTTTTCCGAGGTGGTGGCCTTTACGTTAACCTGCGACAAATCCTCTGCTTCAAGCACTCTGGCAATCAGCTCGCGCATCTGCGGAATATAAGGGGCCATTTTGGGAGCCTGCGCAATGATCGTAGCGTCGAGGTTGCCCAGACGGTATCCCTTTTGTTTAACCAGCTCCCACACATGCTCCATCAGCTTGACGCTGTCGGCATCTTTAAAGGCAGGGTCCGTATCGGGAAAGTGACGGCCGATATCGCCCTCGCCAATCGCCCCGAGCAATGCGTCGCTGATCGCGTGCAGCAGGACATCAGCGTCCGAGTGGCCGAGCAGCCCTTTTTCATACGGGATCGTTACTCCGCCAATAATGCAAGGACGTCCCTCCACTAATTGATGTACATCAAAGCCTTGTCCGATTCTCATGATCCCTCTCCCTTTCTTCTCCGCAAGATTTCTTCTCCAAACCACAGATCATCCGGCGTGGTGATCTTGATGTTTTCGTAACTTCCCCGGACAACACTGACGGTATGCCCCAGCCATTCGACCAGCATCGCGTCGTCGGTACCTGTCTTGCCTGCCTGCAATGCCGCTTCATGCGCCTCTCGCAACAAGGAAACGAGAAAAGCTTGTGGGGTTTGGACCGCCCACAAGCTCTCGCGTGCCGGGGTCGACTGGACTACTCCGTCAGCCCCTACCACTTTGATGGTATCCTTGACGGGAACGGCCATGATCGAAGCCCGATCACGCCGCACCTGCCGAATCATCTCGCTGATTTGTTCACGAGTTACGAAAGGACGGGCAGCATCGTGTACCAGCACGTACGAGCAGTCTGAGGAAAGAGCAGCCAAGCCGTTTCTGACGCTGTCCTGCCTTTCGGCTCCGCCAAGCACAACGGTCAGCTTCAGCTTCTCCTGGCGCTTCCACTTCAGTACCTCTTCATGATCCTGTGCGCTTACCACCAGTACAATTTCCCCGATTTCGGGATGGCTGGTGAACAGGCGTACCGTACGAGTCAAGATCGGCTCACCGCCAAGCGGCAGCCAAAGCTTGTTACGTTCTGCTCCCATGCGCTTCCCGGAACCAGCCGCAACGATTACGACTCCCGTTTCCACGTTACTTCCTCTCCAGTCTCTCTGCTCTGGATGTTCGAAAAGGGAGGCTGCATCCCTCCCCTTCGCTTCATCCCTTACAACGCTTTTTCCAAAAGCTTCGGCTTGGCGAAGATCATCCTTCCAGCCGATGTTTGCAATACGCTGGTTACGAGCACTTCCAGATCGTGCCCGATGTAGTCGCGGCCGCCCTCAACGACGATCATCGTGCCATCGTCGAGATAAGCCACTCCCTGGCCATGCTCCTTGCCGTCCTTGATGACTTGCACAGTCAGCTCTTCGCCCGGCAGCACCACCGGTTTCACTGCATTGGCCAGATCGTTGATATTCAGGACAGCCACTCCCTGCAGCTCGCACACCTTGTTCAGGTTGAAATCATTGGTGACGACTTTGCCGTTCATCACCTTCGCCAGCTTGATCAGCTTGCTGTCCACTTCCGAAACTTCTTCAAAGTCTCCCTCGTAGATCTGAACCTTTACCTTCATTTCCTTTTGAATCTTGTTTAGAATGTCCAGACCGCGACGTCCGCGGTTTCTTTTCAGTACATCGGAAGAATCAGCGATATGCTGCAGCTCCTCCAGCACAAAACCGGGGATAACGAGTACGCCCTCGAGAAAGCCGGTCCGGCAAATGTCGGCGATTCGTCCGTCAATAATCACGCTTGTATCCAGGATCTTGTACTCCACGTTGGACGGAGACCCGCCACTTTCCTTCTTGGACTTGTCCTTGCGCCCGATGGAAAAGACGGACATGATCTCGTCGCGCTTGCGGAATCCCACCTGAAAGCCGAGATAGCCGAGTAATGCGGAAACCATCAGCGGCAGCAAATCGCTGACTACCGGTATCGGGATGTTGCTGAGCTGGAGAAATAATAAAAAGGCAACGATAAGACCAATAATCAACCCCAAAGCTCCAAACATGACATCCACGATCGGCAATTTTAACAGCGTCTCTTCACCCCAGCGGACGATTCTCAATGTGTAATCGACAAACCAGTTGGCGAAGAAGAAGAACAGCACGGCTCCCAAAACAGCTCCGATGTAGCTTGTGTACTTAAAGTCACCAAAATTTAAAAGCGTGTTCAAGAGGTTAAAAAGATCAGGACCAAACTTGAAGCCCAAACCTCCTCCGACAAGTATAAAACAAATTTTCCCTAATCGGCGAACCATGCTTTCACCTCCTTGATATTAATATAGACAGAAGCTTTGCTGAAAAACCCTGCTTATCAAAAACATAATGCTAACGAATATGCTGCGAGACTTTCCCTCACTATAACAAAAGTTAAATTCTAGTGTCAAATAGCCAAAAATTTTAACATACATGGCAATTTAACGTCAATGGAGAACTTCCGTTTCCCTCGGTTTCAAATTGACAGCAGCCGGATTCCCTTCTTATAATGACAGTAATGCATTGAATAAAAATTCTGAAGATGGTAGCAGCCTAAAGCAGAGGTGAATCATATGGAAAAGCGAAACGTGGACGACTTTCAATCCCAAGTTTCGGAGCTGCTGATCAGACATCGCAGCGTTCTGGACGTTATGTCCAAAGTTCAAGAAAGCGCAGCCCGCATCAACCGTTCACTCACCAAAGCCATCACCGAATGCGGCTGTGTCGAAGTAGTGGCCAGAAAGCAAACCTACGATCCCCAAAAAAGCCTGCAGGATAACCAGACACTGCTGGACACACATTTTTCCGGCCCTTTGTGCGAGCATTGCCGTGACGTAGTTACCGCTGAACTGGGCAAAAATCTCTTTTATCTCACTGCGCTATGCAATATTACTGATATCCGGCTCGAAGATGTCATCCAAAAGGAATCGGAGCGGTTACATACCCTTGGTGTATTTAACCTTTCATAAAGCTCCCATTTGGTATTACGAATGAAACAACAAAAAAGTTGCGTGCTCACAGAAAAAACCCGCTTCCATAGAGCGGGTTTTTTGCGCGCGGTTATTCAAATGGCAGCGATTCGTTTTCTTCCTTCTTTTCTTTTCGCAATTTTTTCAGGAGTAGGTCAACGTTTTTTTTTATCCCGTAAAGTGCGTAAAATGCCAATGGCAAGAAGACAATTTTCGGGAACTGCTGCGGGTATTTGACCGCGAAAACGACTACGATCGCAACGATAATGGGTGTGATCCAATACGCTGCTTTGGGAATCCCCACTTTTTTGAAGTTGGGGTACTTGATGTTGGATACCATCAGAAAAGCGAGCAGCAGCATGCTGACCGCGAGCAACGCTACATTAAACACATGATGGTACAGCGCAAGCGTAGCCAACACCCCGCCTGCAGCCGTAATCGGCAACCCGATAAAATAGCCTGGCACACCTGCTTGTACGTTAAAACGGGCCAGTCGCAGAGCACCGCAGATCGGGAAAACGGCTGTCACGAAAATGCCGATCAAATTGAGATCTTGCAGGGCCACCACGTACATGATAAAAGCCGGGGCCACTCCAAATGTAATCACGTCGGAAAGAGAATCCAATTCTTTGCCAAATTCGCTCTGTGCATTCAGCATGCGAGCCACGCGTCCATCCAGACCATCCATCAACATACCAATAATTACCGTAATCGCAGCATACTCCACATATTGGTTGCCCTGAAAGGCGAGAATGATGGCTACGATACCCAAGAACAAATTGCTCACGGTTAGCATGTTCGGTAACGATTTAACGAACATAGACTACCTCCTGGTTTCCTGCGCAAAGGAGAAACGGGTATGGCAATTCTGCCAGCCCTTGCTTTGTAATCCTTTGGCAATATCAAAACAATAATGTCTCTATCCTATTCTAACTCAAATGTGTCTGTCAATGAACACCTGTTCTTGAATTCTCTTCAGTCCGTCTTTGATCGCCCGTGCGCGAACCTCTCCAATGCCGTCAACCTCGTCCAGTTCTTCGATCGTTGCCATCATGATTCGGGGCAAATTGTGAAAATGCTCAACGAGATTTGAGATGATCGAAATGGGAAGGCGAGGAATTTTGTGCAGGATCCGATACCCGCGGGGCGAGAGAGACTCTTCCAGCATGTTCGGGTTGGCCGAATAACCGAGAATCCGTAAAAAAGCCCCCATTTCGAGCACCTCTTCTGCTGAGAGCTTTTTCATCTCCTTCAAGACTTGCTCTGGCTGCACGGCAGGATTTTTGGCGTAATCGCGGATCAGCATGTGCGCTTCTTCTTCGATATTGCCGACCAATTCCTCCAGCTGCATGGTGACAAGCCGGCCTTCCGTCCCTAATTCGTATATATATTTGGTGATCTCTGCTTTAATGCGCAGCACCATTTCGATTCTCTGCAGCACAGAGGTTACCTCATGGAGCGTCACCAGCTCTTCGAACTCCAGCGCTCCGAGGTTGGTTAGGGTCTGATCGAGTACAGCCTTGTACTTTTCCAGCGTGGAAATCGCTTGGTTGGCCTTGGCCAGAATCACGCTGATCTCGTTCAGGACATAGCGGAATGGACCTTGGTACAAGGTAATGACGTTGCGGCGCTGGGAAATGGCGATGACCAGATAGTTTGTGTGCAGTGCTGTTCTTTGCGCCGTTCGATGGCGGGTCCCTGTTTCACTCGAAGGGATCGCAGCGGGAGGAAACAACTGGGTATTGGCATACAAGATTTTTTTTGCATCCTCACTAACTATGATCGCCCCGTCCATCTTGGCCAATTCATATAAATGTGCCGGAGTGAAGTCGCAATTAATGGAAAACCCCCCGTCGACAATGTTCTTCATATCCGGACCGAATCCGACAACGATCAAACCGCCGGTTTTGGCCCGCAGCACGTTTTCCAATCCCTCTCGGAGCGGGGTTCCGGGAGCAACAAGACGAAGCACATCGCTGTAGACAGGTTCTCTTTTGTTTGTATCAAGCATACAGGTGCCCCTACCCCCTTAGCACTTCGCTTAATGCTTCCGAAATATTGCTTACACCGACTACCTCGATGTCCGATGGAACGTCAAGACCGCGGATATTTTTGGACGGGATGATCACCCGTTTGAATCCTAGCTTGTGCGCTTCGCGAATCCGCTGTTCAATCCGGGACACGCCGCGGACTTCACCCGTTAATCCCACTTCCCCGATCACGACATCATGGGGATTGGTCGCGTGATCGCGAAAGCTGCTGGCAATGCTGACAGCTATCGCCAAATCGACAGCGGGCTCATCCAAACGAACACCGCCAGCCACGTTGACATAGGCATCCTGATTTTGCAGCATGAGACCCATGCGCTTCTCAAGCACTGCCATGATCATGCCGACTCGCTGGTGATCCACGCCGGTAGCCATCCGACGCGGGGTCACAAAGCTGGTCGGTGCAACCAGCGCCTGAAGCTCTACCAGAACCGGCCTGGTTCCCTCCATGCTGGCCACTACAGTCGAGCCAGCGACGCCGACCGGACGTTCTGCCAAAAATATTTCCGAAGGGTTTCCAACTTCCTCCAGCCCCTTTTCTTTCATCTCAAAGATGCCGATTTCATTCGTCGAGCCAAAGCGGTTTTTTACTGCTCGCAAAATGCGGAACGTATTATGCCGTTCCCCTTCAAAGTACAAGACCGCATCCACCATATGCTCCAGCATGCGGGGCCCGGCAATCGCGCCTTCCTTCGTCACGTGACCGACGATAAATGTCGCGATTCCTTTTCCTTTGGCGATTCGCATCAGTTGAGAGGTTGTTTCCCTTACCTGTGCGACACTCCCCGCCGCTGATTGGACAGCGGGATGGAAGACAGTCTGAATCGAGTCGATGATCAGGACCTGGGGATCGACCTGGGCAATGTGCTGCTCAATGAGCTCCAAATCGTTTTCTGCAAGCACATACATCGGCGGCGTGCTCATTCCGAGCCGATCGGCACGCAATTTGATTTGCTTGGCGGACTCCTCGCCGGATACGTACAAGACCTTTATTCCCCCGTGTGCAAGCGCGAACGACGTTTGCAACAGCAAGGTAGACTTCCCGATCCCCGGGTCTCCGCCGACCAGAACCATTGAGCCGGGAACGAGCCCTCCGCCCAGAACCCGGTTTAATTCACCTATCGTTGTATCCATCCGCGGCTCTTCTTCGCCGGCCACCTCTGTCAGCGGAAGGGCTGCTGTTTGCCGCTGTCCGCCACGCAAACTCTCATGACGGGAGGCGGTCTTTACCGCAACCTCTTCCACCATCGTATTCCAATTGTTGCATCCAGGACATTTCCCCATCCATTTGGGCGATTCATAGCCACATTCTTGACACGCGTATTTCGTTTTATACTTGGACATAGTTTGTACCTCGTTTTGGGATTCTCCTCTATACGATTATCATACATGATGAAAACAAAAAAAGAATACCTCCTGTATATTGAGGAGGTACCCTTTCTAAACGTTTGCCTAAACCTCTGGTTATGAGGTTGTTTTCTCCAGACGTTTTACTACAAGCTTTTCATCTTCAGCATCTATCGAAACAGTGTCGCCTTTGCTGATGCTGCCTTTCAAAAGTTCTTCGGACAATCTGTCTTCGATGTTGCGCTGGATAGCGCGGCGCAGCGGCCTTGCCCCGTAAGCGGGATCGAAGCCCTCCTTGGCCAGCACTTTCTTGGCAGCATCGGTAAGTTGGAAATCGATCTCCTGCTCTCTCAGACGCTTGCGAAGATCTTCGGTCATCAAGGAAACAATCTGCTCGATATGCTCCTGCTCCAGCGAGTGGAAGACGATGACTTCGTCAATCCGGTTCAGGAACTCGGGGCGGAAGCTTTTCTTCAGTTCTTCCATGACCTTGTCTTTCATGTCCTGGTATTTCTTCTCTGTTTCATTGCCGGCGGTGAAGCCGAGCGTTGTGTTTTTCTTGATCAGGTTGGCTCCGACGTTGGATGTCATAATCACAACCGTGTTGCGGAAATCAACGGTTCTGCCTTTGGAGTCGGTCAGGCGTCCATCGTCCAGCACCTGCAGGAGAATGTTGAAGACATCCGGATGCGCCTTTTCAATTTCGTCCAAAAGGATGACGGAATACGGTTTGCGGCGGACCTTCTCTGTCAGTTGACCGCCTTCATCGTAACCGACATATCCCGGAGGAGCTCCGACCAGACGCGCCGTGGAATGTTTCTCCATGTACTCCGACATGTCGACCCGAATCATCGCGTCCTCGTCGCCAAACAGCGTCTCGGCAACCGCCCGGGCCAATTCCGTTTTCCCTACCCCTGTAGGGCCAAGGAAGATGAAGGAGCCGATCGGACGTTTCGGGTCTTTCAAGCCGGCACGAGCACGGCGGACGGCGCGAGCAACCGATTTGACTGCCTCATCCTGCCCGATCACTCGATCATGCAGAATTTCTTCCATTTTCAAGAGGCGCTCTGTCTCTTCTTCTTTCAGCTTGACGACCGGAATTCCGGTCCAGTTGGCCACTACGTGGGCGATATCTTCAGGAGTGACCTCCATGTTCAGTTGGCCCTGACGCTCTTTCCAGTCCTTCTTCGTTTTTTCCAGTTCTTCGCGCAGCTTCTGCTCCTTGTCGCGCAGAGACGCTGCTTCTTCGAACTCCTGAGACTGGACAGCCGCGTCCTTTTCCTTGCGCACTTCTTCCAGACGCCCTTCCAGTTCCTTCAGATTAGGCGGAACAGTAAAGGATTGGAGACGTACTTTGGACGCCGCTTCGTCGATCAAGTCAATTGCTTTGTCCGGCAGGAAGCGGTCTGTAATGTAACGGTCAGACAGTTTTACCGCCTGTTCAATCGCTTCATCGGTAATTTTCACACGGTGATGCGCCTCATAGCGATCACGCAAGCCATGCAGGATTTTGATCGCGTCCTCTGTGTTCGGCTGATCGACCTGAATCGGCTGGAAACGGCGCTCGAGGGCTGCGTCCTTTTCAATATACTTGCGGTATTCATCCAGCGTGGTTGCGCCGACACACTGAAGCTCACCGCGTGCCAGAGCTGGCTTCAAAATGTTGGATGCATCAATCGCACCCTCTGCTCCGCCTGCACCGATCAAGGTGTGCAGCTCGTCGATAAAGAGGATGATATTTCCGGCCTGACGAATCTCATCCATGATTTTTTTCAGGCGGTCTTCAAATTCCCCGCGATACTTGGTGCCGGCGACGACTGTCCCCATGTCCAGCGTCATCACGCGCTTGTCGCGAAGCGTTTCAGGGATTTCGTTGTTGATGATCTTTTGCGCAAGTCCTTCGGCAATTGCCGTCTTCCCGACACCAGGCTCCCCGATCAACACGGGGTTGTTCTTGGTGCGGCGGCTCAACACCTGGATCACTCGCTCAATCTCTTTTTGGCGTCCGATCACCGGATCAAGTCCGCCATCACGGGCGATTGCGGTCAAGTCTCTTGCCAGACTGTCCAGGGTCGGCGTATTGGCCGCAGGATTGCTGCCTGACGGCTGGTGGGAATTCATCATTTCCGAGCTTCCCAAAAGCTGAAGGACTTGTTGGCGGGCTTTGTTCAGGCTTACACCCAGATTGTTCATGATTCGTGCGGCAATGCCTTCTCCTTCACGAATCAACCCAAGCAGGATATGCTCGGTGCCCACATACGTGTGCCCCAGCTTTCGGGCTTCGTCCATGGAAAGCTCAATCACTTTTTTGGCACGGGGTGTGTAGTTTGGGGTATAGTTTCCGCCCGCTTGCTCAGTCCCGCGGCCAATCAAGGATTCTACTTCACTTTGAATTTTATCGAGACCAAGTCCGAGCGACTGCAACGCCTTGGCTGCAATCCCCTCTCCTTCACGAATGAGACCGAGCAGCACATGCTCTGTTCCGATATCCTTATGACCCAATCTAACGGCCTCTTCCAAGGCGAGTGCCAACACTTTTTGCGCGCGTTCGGTAAAACGTCCAAACATCATATCTTCTGCACCTCCAGTAACCATCTTTATATTCTATGCGTTGTTTCCTTATATTTTTGCGTATAACAGCGATGATGGACAGCGAAAATTCTTGTTTACTGTCGAGCAGACAGTTTCTCCCGAATCAGCCTTGCTCTGCGTTCGTCCCGCTGGTCGGGCGACAGCTTTTGACCTGCGTGATGCTGCAGGAAGCCCGGCTGAGTCGTCACGAGCAATTCATTTAAGACGAGATGGGAAATGTTTTTCACAATCCCCAGATCAATCCCCAATCTGACATCGGAAAGCCTTTGGGCTGCTTCCTTGGATTCAACCGTCCGGGCGTACTGAAGAATGCCGTACGACCGGAGAATCCGGTCCTCCAAAGTGATTCTGGAGTGTTCAACCAGGTACCGGCGAGCCACTCGCTCCTGCTCGATGATCTGCCTTGCCACACCGTACAGGTTGGAGAGGATATCCGACTCGGACATCCCGAGCGTCACCTGGTTGGAGAGCTGGAACAAGTTGCCCAGCGCTTCGCTGCCCTCTCCGTAGATGCCCCTCACGACCAATCCGACTTGATTGATCGCCTGCAATATCCGGTTGATCTGCTGTGTCATCACGAGCGCCGGCAAGTGAAGCATCACCGATGCCCGTATCCCTGTTCCCACATTGGTCGGGCAGCTCGTCAAAAAGCCTCTGTTTTCATCGAATGCGTAGTTTACATGTTTTTCAAAAATGTCGTCGATTTTTGTTCCCATATCCCACGCCTGCTGGAGTTGGAAGCCTGGCATCAGCACCTGGATGCGAATGTGGTCTTCTTCGTTTACCATGATGCTGATCGATTCGTCATTGCTTAACAGCACGGCTCCCTTTCGAGATTCTTCTGCCAAATGAGGGCTGATCAGGTGTTTCTCGACGAGGACGCGCTTTTCCAGCGGATTTACCTGTTCCATCTGGATGAGCTCGAGTGGTCCGAGCTTTTTCATCGCCTCGGTCTCGCTCACTTCTGTCACCTTGCGAACCACTTCCTCTGCCTGCGAGTCAGTAGCCAAAAGCGGGAAGGGATGCTGGCGAAGGTTCCGTGCGATCCGAAGCCTTGTACTGATGACGATGTCGGAATCAGGGCCCTCGCCCTTCATCCAGTTGCTCCAAGGGTTTTGCATAAACTGTTGTTGGGACATGTTCCTCACCTCCCCTGTTTACGATTGACCCAGCTTTTGTTCAAGTGCCTTGATGCGGTCGCGAATTTCCGCAGCTTTTTCAAACTCTTCGCTGGCGATATGCCGTTGAAGCGCTTGTTTCAGTTGCTCCAGCTCCTTGCGCCGCTTCAGTTGGCCGCCGGTACGTTCCGGAACCTTGCCGATGTGCTGCGTATTCCCGTGAATCCGTCGGAAGAGCGGATCCAGGCGGTCACCCAAAAACGTGTAGCAGTCGCTGCAGCCAAAGCGGCCGCTCTTGCTGAATTGGGCGTATGTCAGTCCGCAGGTCTCGCAGCGTAGCGCTTTGTTTGCCGGAGTGTCCTGTGTTTTTTTCTGTGCCGGATCGAAATGGAGCAGGCCGGAAAGGAGATTATGGATGCTGAAGTTATGAAAACCGGGAAAGACGTCTCCTTTTTCCTGGGCACATTGCTCGCAAATATGGTATTCGGTTTTTTCACCGTTGACGATCTTGGTCAGATGAAGCGTAGCCTGTCGTTTGCCGCATTCTTCACAGTTCATCCTATCGTCCCTCCTGCCAATGCATTGGTTACCGCAATAAAATCGTGGCGATCATCTGCTTTAACATGGTAGCCCGTAAACGGTCTCTCAATTCAGCATCCACTAAAAGCACACTGCGCGAAGTAGCGATCTTCATGAGAGCCGCCTCCCGTTGACTGACCAACTTTTCCTCCAAAAGGCGGTCGATGATCGCATAACCGACACCTTGCGTGATGCTTTCGCCAATCAGCTCTTCAGTGAGCAGCTCCTGCAGTTTGGCTTTGCTGACAATCTGTACCTTTCGAATCCGGATGTAGCCTCCGCCGCCACGCTTGCTTTCGACGACGTATCCCTTTTCTACAGTAAATCGGGTATTGATGACGTAATTGATTTGAGAAGGCACACACTGAAAGATGTCGGCAAGCTCGCTACGCTGGATCTCGATAGAGCCGTCTGGACTTTCCGTTAAAATTCGCTTTAAATGCTGCTCTATGATGTCCGAGATGTTACGCATTAGTCGCCTCCTGTTCACAGTGTTTGCTCTTTAATTATTGACTTTGACTATCTTTGACTTTAATTATAATGCGTTTTTTTGGGGTTTGCAAGAGGGGGAGACACTTTCTAGTGTTGGCAAAATGGACGGAGTTGAAACCAAAACGAAAAGCCATCCCTCATGGAATGGCTGTAACGATTACGCTTTTTTATTGACCGGCAAGACGTCTATTTTTATGTGTGCTGCCGATCAGGTATGTGGGTCAAAAGATCGGTAAATCGTGTAATGATCACATCAGCACCATCGAGCTCGCCTGGCTTGGCGAATCCGAAGTCACACCCGATCGTTTTTAACCCGTTAGCCAGCCCCGCCTCCACATCGGAGTGCCGATCCCCGACCATGACCGCTTGTTTTACCTGATAATCCTGAAGCAGCTTGGCCACGAGGTCCTTTTTGGATCGGGTGCCAAAACGTCCAGCCGAGTAAAGATCAGTAAACAATGGTTTGATCCCGAAGTGCTCGCAAATCTCGTCGATATAGCGCTCCAACCCGTTGCTGGCGACAAAAAGTGCTGTTCCGTTGGCATGCAGCTCCTGCAAGACCTCGCGAACTCCCGGGTACAAGTCCGCAATCCCTTGTCTCAACAAGATCAGTTCATTCTTCAGCATCAGCTTGTCTGCTACTTTCTTGATCTCTTCGCTTGCTCCTGGAAGCAGTTTCTCCCACAGTTGTTCGATCGTCATCCCCAATACATTGGTCAGTTCCTGCTCATCGGGGGTGGCTCCGTTCCAGAGCCCTTTCTCTCGCAGCTCCTCAAATGTCTTCTGGAATGCGGGTGTGGAGAGCCGCTCTGTTTGCAGCAGCGTACCGTCCATGTCAAAAAGAACTGCACAGGGAATGCTCATGATGTCCTCCTATCCTTCTTCTCCCGCCGAGCTTTGCATGTCGTTGCGGATAAACTCAGCGATATTTTGTGCCGCTTTCGGTTTTGCTATTTTTTGAGCCATCCTCTTCATGTATTCCACCTTCGTGGGATCATGGAGCATCTCGTGAATAAAGTAGATCAGCTGCTCGGATACATGGGCGTGAACGGCACATCCATTGTTTAACAAGAAATGGCTGTTTCGCTCCTCCTGTCCTGGGAGCGGGTTGTAAATAATCATGGGAACCTGCTTGCTCATAACCTCAGCCGAGGTCAAGCCGCCTGATTTGGTTACAATCAGGTCGGCAATCTCCAGATACTCATGGAAGTTGTTGACAAAGCGCAGCGGTATCACATTGTGCCGATACGTATTCTCGGTTACCTTGCGATACAGCTTGTCATTCGTCCCTGTCAGGATAAACGCGGTTATTGGCATATCAATATGCTCCAGACCGGCAAGAACTTGTTCCATTGATCCAAGGCCCAATCCCCCGCCTGACAATATGATGCTCAAGTGATCGGAGGGTACCTGGAGTTTTTCCCGAACCTTATCCTTCTCCAGAGGCTGGCTATATTTGCGCATGATGGGTATGCCCATCGGAATGAACTGGGCATGGTTGTGCCGATAAATGTCCACCAGATAGTACAGCTGTTCATGAGCGATAAAGTAATAGTTAATGTGATGATTAATCCATGATGGATGAATCGTATAATCCGTGATAATGGTATAGATCGGTTCTCTCCAATCGTTTCGGCCTTTTAGTACGGAGAGCATGCAACTGGCAAATGGATGCGTCGCAATAAAAGCATCTG
>NZ_CP150173.1:87500-235000 GCF_037964015.1 Brevibacillus sp. FSL K6-6036 | reverse complement strand
CCAAAAGCTGGGCAAAGTTGGCTTTCCCCATATCCCGTTTGGCCATCAGGCGTCCGGCAATGGAGACCGTCGGAGCTTCTTGTTCCAGCTCTTCCTTTGTCTTTTCGCCAAAGCGGCTGACAATATCGGCCGCGTGATCTTTCTGTTCAAACTTCTTCCCAAATGGGTCAAGGCCCCATTCTCGAAGCTGATTCATTTTGTCATGGCGCACTTGCAGCAACTCATGAAGACTTTCCTGTTGCTGTTCTTGCTGCTGTTGGTCTTGCTCGTTATTCATAGCCTCATTCACTCCTTACCATACCTTGGTGACGATTTGGGCGGCTGGATAAATAGCGATACGGCGTACCCTTTTATCAAGGTACGCCTTGTTTCAGCCGATTACAAGTTAATATCGAGAATTTCGTACTGGATAACGCCTGCCGGAACTTGCACGTCGACAATGGATCCTTTTGCTTTTCCGAGCAACGCCTGACCTACCGGAGATTCGTTGGAGATCTTGTTGTTCATCGGATCGGATTCAGCCGACCCTACGATCGTGTACATCACAATGTCTCCGAACTCCAGATCTTTCAGCTTCACTGTGGATCCTACGCTTACGACGCCGGTGTCCACGTCTTCGTTCGTAATGATGCGAGCGTTGCGCAGCATCTTTTCCAGGGTAAGAATACGCCCTTCGATGAATGCCTGCTCGTTCTTCGCCTCTTCGTACTCGGAGTTCTCGCTAATATCTCCATAGCTGATCGCTTCTTTAATCCGTGCTGCAACTTCCTTGCGTTTAACCGTTTTCAAATCTTCAAGCTCTTGTTCGAGTTTTGCCAAACCTTCTGGTGTGAGAATCACTTCTTTTTCCGACATGGTTCAATTCCCCCGTTTAAAATAATTCCTTTCGCACTGGGTAAAGTACAAAGGATTATATGTAGATGCTCTATACAATATACAGGCAGAACGTGAATGCCAAGCTGTCGACTCCAATTGTCATAGGGAAAGCTGCCAGAGTGAACTGGCAGCTTACGTCCCGATAATACGACGTATTATAGGATATGAAGGAACCCTTGTCAATGTTTAGGATACCGTTAGTAGCTCACTGCTTCTTCCTGGGGCAGAGCTGCTTCTTCATCCACATCGTCTGCATGGTTTTCGACCCATTCCACATACTCCGTCAGGACGCGGCGAAGCTCTTCTTCTGTCTCGACAGCGTTGATCAGGTTTTTCGTATGGGTAGAACCCTTTAAGCCTTTGAGGTACCAGGCGGCGTGTTTGCGCATTTCCAGCACGCCTACTCGCGGCCCTTTCAATGCGATCAGCCGCTCGGCATGCAGCATGCAAATCTCCATCTTTTCACGCGGAGTCGGCTCAGGCAGCAATTCTCCCCGGGTGAGATACTGGACGGTCCGGTACAGCATCCACGGATTGCCCAAAGCTGCACGACCGATCATTACGCCATCGCAGCCGGTTGTATCCAGCATGCGGCGAGCGTCTTCCGGCGAAGCCACGTCACCGTTCCCGATGACCGGAATGGAGACCGCTTCCTTGACGCGGCGAATCCAATCCCAATCCGCTTTCCCCTTGTACATTTGAACACGGGTGCGTCCGTGAACGGCAACGGCCTTGGCCCCTGCACGTTCTATCGCCTGGGCGTTTTCAATCGCGTACATGTGCTCCTCGTCCCAGCCAAGCCGCATTTTGACGGTAACCGGCTTCTCTACGGCATCCACTACAGCGGAAACCACTTCGTAGATTTTGTTCGGGTCCAGCAGGAGCCTTGCACCGGCATCGCAGCTGACGATTTTCGGAACCGGGCACCCCATGTTGATATCAATGATATCGGCGTTTGTATATTGATCGACATGTTTCGCCGCCGCTACGAGCGTTTCCTTGTCGCCGCCAAAAATCTGCAGGCTTAGCGGTTTTTCGCGCTCATCGACAAACAGCATATCCATCGTCTTCTTGTTTCCGTGCACGATCGCTTTGTCGCTTACCATTTCAGCGCAAACGAGACCTGTGCCAAACTCCTTTGCAATCAAACGAAATGCAGGGTTGCATACCCCTGCCATCGGAGCAAGAACGACGTTGTTTTTCAACTCAATGTTTCCGATTTTCATTTATCATTCAACCTCCTTTTCCCGCAGTTCCGCAGGGAGTCATACACACACCACGGCCCGACGAGTGGATGGAGAGGCTAAGCCCCAAGAAAAAAGTTATTTATTATTTATAGCACATAATTCCTCATAATCAACCTGTAAAGTGCTGGCGATCTTCCGCAGCACAGGCTCGGTCGGCATTCGCGTTCCTCTTTCCAGCGATCCGACAAAAGAGAGCGAGACGCCCATCTTTTCTGCCAGCGACTGCTGTGTCAAGCCTTTCAGTTTGCGGAATGACCGGATCCGGTTTCCCAGACGATTGTTCCCCATTTTTGTACCCCCTTGTCATCTTGCGGCAACAACCTGAGGAAATCGTCTAAAGGCCGGTTAAATACAGGCAGCAAGCCACCCTCCAAGACGTCGCGCAAAGGAACGAGCACGAAAGCCCGCTCTGTCATTGCAGGATGAGGGATGGTCAAATGCTCCTGATCCAGCGCTGTGTCTCCGTACAACAGCACATCGATGTCAATGGTCCGTGGCCCCCAACGAATCGTTCGCACACGTCCCAACTCCTGTTCGACTGCCAGTGCACTCTCCAGCAGCTTCTCCGGAGTCAGATCCGTTTCTACAGCAACAGCCATATTCAGAAACGCCTCCTGATCGACAAAGCCGACCGGAGCGGTTTCGTATGCAGGTGAAATGCGGACGACCGAAATCCCTTCTCGTCCGTGCAGCTTTTCAACTGCTTGTCGCAAATTATCCGCCCGATCGCCCATGTTGGAGCCGAGCGCCAAGTACGCACGCACCGTCATTAGGCACTACCCTCTCTTTTGCGGCTCATCTCGATGGCAACGGAATCATAGTGGCCGTTGATCGGAGGATCAGGCTTTGTCACCCTGACTTTTACTTCTGAAAACGGAAACGCCTGCAGCAATCGATCCGCAATCCGCGCGGTCAATGCCTCCACCAGGTTGTAACGCTCTTTTTCTACTATTTGTTGCACACAATGAAATACATCGGCGTAATTCACGGTATCGTTTAGGTCGTCGCTTGCTCCTGCCCGAGACAAATCCATAGACAGTTCCAGATCGACATAAAATCGCTGCCCCAGCTTGGCCTCGGCTTCAAACACTCCATGATAACCGTAGAACGCCATTCCATTAAAATAAATTTTATCCAATTAGGCCGCCCCCTTTCAACATCGCGTCCATCATGGCGGTCACTCGCTTCATTTCCTTGACGTCGTGGACACGAACAATCTGGCAGCCCTTCGCTACGCCTAAAGCTACCGTGGCGGCAGTCCCTTCGAGGCGCTCCTCCACCGGCAGATCCAGGACGCGCCCGATCATCGATTTGCGCGATGTTCCCAGCAGGACCGGATAGCCAAGCGCCACCAGGTCATCCAATCGGCGCATCGCCTCGAGATTTTGCTCCAGCGATTTGGCAAAGCCGATGCCCGGATCGAGAATGATCATCTCGTCACGGACCCCCGCTTCCCTGGCAATCGCGACGGACTTACGCAAATCTCTGACCATATCGCTGAAAAAGTGGGTGTAGGCGGTATCCTCGCGGTTGTGCATGAGAATAATCGGCACCTCATGCTGGGCGGCCACTTCTGCGATTCTTCTGTCTTTTTTGGCTCCCCAGACGTCATTGATGATATGGGCGCCGGCACGAATCGCCTGATCGGCTACCTCGGACTTGTACGTATCGACCGACAACGGAACGGAAAGCTCCTCGACCAGCGCACGCACAACCGGAATCACCCTGTCCAGCTCCTCGGCCAGCTCTACGGGAGCCGATCCCGGACGGGTCGATTCTCCGCCGATATCAATGATGTCCGCACCTGCTTCTACCAGGGCACGCGCCTGGGCTATCGCCCGCTCGATGTCCGTATAGCGGCCGCCATCGGAAAAGGAGTCAGGCGTGACATTTAAAATCCCCATGACAAGCGTCTTTTGTCCGAGCGGCAGCACATGGCTTTTGCAGTGAATGGCTTTTCTTTGCCGAAGCTGGCGACGCATCGCGAGCAGCTCCCGCACTTCCGCAGCCGCTACCCGCAGTCCGTCTGTCTGATCCGGGATGCGTTCGAGCAATGCCTGCCACTGTCCGTATGTACCCTTCATATATAGGTCGGTTAAATCGGGAAGAGCCGGATTGTCGTGCATGACAGCGTCTCCGCCGAGAAGCTGCATCTCTTTTCGCAGCAATGCCGCCTCTTCAAAAGCAAGCCTCTCGACATGAATCTGCAATGGCTCTCCCGCATCGGCAAAACGCTCCCTGTCGGCAGGCTTGACTCCTTGGCAGGCGAGCTCTTCTTCTACTTCCATGCGGTTTTGGGCGTGAATCACGAATGGATTATGAATCATGAGCCTTGCTTCCTTTCGCGTCTTGAATCTCTCGTTGACATGTTGTCTGATAGCATACCATAATTACCCACCACACGCTACAGACTCACGGTACGCCAGGTGCAGCGCCTGCGTATAGCTTCCATAAGCGGCAGGAAGTACCTTTCCATTCACCTCTGATACCGGAACGATCTCCTGGACGGAATTCGTCACAAACGCCTCGCTGGCACCCTCCAGCTCCTCCAGGCGATAAAAGCCCTCTTGCACAGGGATGTCCAGCTTTTGGGCCAGATTCAGCACGTGCCTCCTCGTGACCCCGTCCAGTATGCCCGTTTCGACTGCGGGCGTAAACATGCTGCCGTCTCGAATCCAGAAAAGATTGCTCACGATCCCTTCGGCCAGATAGCCGTCATGGGTCAAAAGCAGGCCTTCGACGTCGGTTTGGTTCCCGACCTCCAGACGGGCCAGGGCATTGTTCAAGTAATTGTGCGACTTGAAGCGAACCGGGCCTTCCGCTGTCTGGCGGGGAATCGACAATACTTGCAGCCGCTTCGGACGAGGGGGCAGCGCGATCGGCGGAACGCTTTTTGCAAAAATAAACAGGGACGGACGAGCATATCCTTCCGTCACCAGTCCTACACCCTCGTTGCCTCCCGTTATGCTGATCCGCACGTATGCATCCGCAAGGCCGTTCGCTTTGGCTGTTTGCAGGATGGCCGCCTCCAGCTCTGCGGAGCTCCAGGCATTCCTTATGTGCAACGCCAAAAGCCCGGCGGATAACCGGGCGAAGTGTTGATCCCACAGAAACAGCCGTTCCTGATAGACACGCACAGTCTCAAACAAGCCGATCCCGTACAAAAATCCATGGTCCAAAACAGACACCGCCGCCTGCTCGGCAGGGACGATCTGTCCATTCACATACACGTACATGGCATTCTCTCCCGCTATCCTTCTTGGAGAGCATCATACCATATTTCTCAGCCGATCTGCGCGGTCTCCTCCAGCCGTTTGCGGTGGATGAAACGGGAGATGGTGATCGACATTTCGTACAGAGCGATCAAAGGGACGATCACCAGCACATCGGAGACCAGATCAGGCGGTGTAATCGTGATGGAAATGACCGAAAGGAGAAAATACGCCGGCTTTCGCAGCTTGGCCAGCCGGTGCGGATTGAGAATGCCCAGATGGCTGAGAAACAGCACGATTACAGGCAGCTCGAACAAAAGTCCAAACGGAACGCAAATATTGAGCATGAATGTAAAGTAGTCATTCGCCGTGATGACGAGATCGAAATTGCCGTTGGACAATCCGAGCACAAATTGATACATCAAGGGAAACAATACGAAGTAGGCAAAGCCGAGCCCGATCAAAAACAGGAAAAAGAGCGCCGGTATATACAGCATGGCTACTTTGCGCTCCTGCTCGGTCAGTGCCGGCACGACAAAACGCCAGGCTTGATAAGCGATGATCGGGATGGTGATGGCAATCGCTCCGACTGCGGAAAGCTTGATGTAGATCGACAAAATGTCGTTGGGACCGAGAATCGCCAGCTTTTCCTCCGAACGGCTCGCCAAAAAATGATAGATGTGATCTACGAACAAAAAGCACGTCACGAGACTGATGACAAAGGAAGCCAGAACGATGATCAGTCGGCGGCGCAGATCGGTCAGGTGTTCGAGAAACGGCATGGCTCGCCCCATGGCTCACTCCTCCTCCTCGTGAAAAAGTACACAAAGCCCGGTAAAAATGGCACAATGCGGCTTAAAACGACCGGGTTTTCTCAATATATCCTGCCGGGCAGCGGCAAAGGGCAGTGCGCGCGCGGCACACCACCCTTCTCCCTGCAGATGGTTTAGTTAACTCGATTCAAGGATTCTTCACCGTTTTTGCCGGCAAGGACGACTGCCTTGTCAGGCGTATCCTTGTCCTTCTGCTTTTTCTCGTCGTCCTCGTCCTTGGTCAGATCTTTGGCAGCCGACTTGAATTCGGTCAGGGTGCGCCCAAAGGCTCTCCCGATCTCAGGAAGCTTGCTCGGACCGAAGATGACGAGGGCAATGATCAAAATGAGGATAAGCCCGGGAATACCGATGCTGGACAACATGGCTGGCTACACTCCCTTTTTTAGAAGCCGGTAACAGCGATAACACCCGGCATGGCGACAGCATTGCCGCCTTTTGGCCAGTGGCTGGTCGGCTGATCGTAGGATTTCAGGTTTTCACCAGGATGCTGGACGGACAGGAACAGGGTCGTTTCATCCGGAGTAAACCACGGTCCGGTCATTTCCGCTCCTACTGGCGCAGAAGCAAATTGTGCCACTTCTCCTTTGTTTGCCCCGGTTGTCGGGATAAAGAAGATGCCGTTGTTGCCAAACGATTTGTAAATGCCGCTGTTCATGGACGAGGAAGAAATGTCCGTCACAACCCACAGGTTGCCTGCGCTGTCGAACGCCATGTTGTCTGGAGCAGCAAATCCGCTTTGCGGTCCGCCGGCGGCAAAGATTTCAAAGGTGAAGTCCAGACCGGCATGGTTGCCGTCTTTTTCAAACAGGCGGACAATTTGGCCGTAGAAATTTCCGTGCTTGGAGTTGTTCGTCATGGCGATAAAGACACTGCCGTCGATTGGATGCACTTCTACGTCCTCCGGGCGATCCATCGGAGTCGCTCCCACTGCTTTTGCAGCTTCGCGGCAATTCACGAGCACATCCGCCTGAGAGGCAAACAACGCTTTGCCGTCACTGTCGGTCGCTTTTTGCAGCGCTTCGTTGGAGGCGAAATCAAGTGCGATCCACTTTCCTTTGCCGAAGTTGGCTACATACAACGTGCCTTCCTCCAGCAGCTTGGAGTTTTGTTTGCCGGCGCTTGGATTGAACTTTCCTTTGGAAACGTACTTGTAGACGTACTGGTCGTTGGCGTCATCGCCCATGTACACGACAAGCTGTCCGGTAGGAGCGATGACCATCGCTGTATTTTCATGAGAGAACCGTCCCAGGGCCGTGTGCTTCTTCGGTGTCGATGCGGGATCAAAAGGATCGACCTCGACAACCCAGCCATAGTGGCGATTATCCTTCAGTCTGCAATCGTCGACGACATCCTGGAAGTTTTCTTCGCAGGACAATATCGTGTTCCACAAGGTCACTCCGCCGGAGCAGTTGGCGAAGGTACCGATTACTTCTTTGGCAAGGGAAGCGGCGGGGCCCGTCAATTCATGTTTGGTCAGCCCGCTCACACGGCGGCCGTATTTGGAGTCTGGAACCAGCTTCCATCTGCCGCCCTCGCGTTTTACCTCTACGACCGAGCCGCCCAGTGCGTACAGATACTTCTGGACTTGCTCTGCGGTGCGCTTGTTTTGCTTCGGATCGGCATTCAGCACATCGTAGCCGGTAACGTAGTACTCCAGCTCGCCCAAGTATTCATGATTGACCCAGAGGAGGCCGTGATCGGCGCTGCCGTCGATCGGCAGGAAGCAGGTGAAATCAGCATTGAACCCGAATGTATCCCCGTTCTGATTGATCCTGTCTCCGTAGACTGCGATCACATCATACTTGTACCCGCTAGGCAGCACAACATCGTCCTTGGTGGATGGCTCAATCGGCTTGAATTTCGGATTGAACTTGTGCTTCTTGTCTTCCAGCCCAAACAGATGATCAGCCGTTTTCCCGGAGATCGATTGCCCTGCAGCCAATGCAGGAATGCCTGTAGCCAGAGAGGCAAGGGCTGCCGTACCTGCACCCAGATAGGTCAAAAATTGTCGACGGTTCACGTCCATTCGCGTTCGCTCCTTTGTCTCTTTACTCACCTCCCGATTGTACAAGCCGTTCGTCTAGTTACTGTGAAAGCATGATTAAGAATGCGTAAAACTGTTTGTATGTTCTGTAAAGAAACAAAAAAGACCGCTCGCAATTTACGAGCAGTCTTGGACTATCGTGTTGTTGTACTCTATTTCACAGGTTCCTTTGCGTATGCTGTCAGGAAGTTTTGCAGCAGCTTCTTGCCGTGTTGGGTAATGATCGACTCCGGGTGGAATTGCACGCCCTCGATCGGATATTCGCGATGGCGCAGGGCCATGATTTCCCCTTCTGCCGTTCTCGCGGTCACTTCAAGCTCGGGAGGCAGCGTCGCTTCCTCCACGATCAGCGAATGGTATCGCGCAGCAGTAAACGGCGACGGAATGCCGGCAAAGATCGTCTTGCCGTCGTGGAACACCTCTGACGTCTTGCCGTGCATCAGACGTTCCGCGCGAAGCACCTTGCCTCCGAACACCTGACCAATCGACTGATGGCCCAGGCATACGCCCAGGATCGGAATTTTCCCAGCGAAATGGCGAATCGCCTCCATGCTGATGCCCGCTTCGTTGGGCGTGCAAGGCCCGGGGGAAATCATCAAATAGTCGGGGGCCAGTTGTTCGATTTCTTCCAGCGTGATTTTGTCATTGCGGCGGACCTGCAGCTCCTGCCCCAGCTCGCCTACATATTGCACCAGGTTGTACGTAAAGGAATCGTAATTGTCAATCATCAGAATCATACGCTCTTCTCCTCTCGACTCTTCTTTCTGTTCTCGCTCAACTCCAAAGCCTTCCACAACGCTTCCGCCTTTTTCAGCGACTCGAGATACTCCGCCTGCGGCTTGGAATCAATGACGATCCCTGCACCTGCCTGTACATGCGCCATACCGTCCTTGACGACCATCGTACGGATCGCGATGTTGGTCTCCACGTCACCGTGAAAGCCAAACCAGCCGATGGAACCGGTGTAGACGCCGCGTTTGACGGGCTCCAGCTCCTCGATGATTTCCATCGTCCTGACTTTGGGCGCTCCTGTGATTGTCCCGCCCGGAAAAGCGGCTGCCACAGCGTCAAAGGCATCCTTGTCCTCCGCCAGCTCCCCTTCCACGTGAGAGACGATATGCATGACATGCGAGTATTTTTCCACGACCATGAACTCGCTGACGTGCACGCTGCCATAGCGGCTGACCCGCCCGAGATCGTTTCGCTCCAGGTCGACCAGCATGACGTGCTCGGCCCTCTCCTTCTCGTTTTCGACCAGCTCTTGCACGAGCGCGTTGTCCTCTGCCTCATTTTTCCCGCGGGGTCTTGTCCCGGCGATCGGGCGCGTGCTGACCTTTCCGCCCTTCGCCTTGATGAGCAGCTCCGGCGAGGCGCTGACCAGCTGAAATTCGGGAAAATGGAGGTAGCCCATGTAAGGGGACGGGTTCAGCTTGCGAAGGACATCGTACACTTCCGGGGCCGACACTTGCATCGGCTTGCTCTGGCGTACAGAGAGGTTCACCTGAAAGACGTCGCCAGCCGAAATGTAGGACTGGACCCGGCGTACCGCTTCCTCAAACTGCTCCTGGGCAAACGATACCTGCACAGGTTCCTTGGACTCCAGAGGGCGTTTTCGCAAGGCATCCCAATCGCTGCCGTCCTCGCCTTTTTCCGCCAAGGCAACGCGATCCAGCTCCTCGGCCAGCCGTTCCAGCCGAATCCGCGCAGCGTGGTACGAATCTTCCGTCAATGAACCGGAGGGCAAATGCGTCAGACAAAAGCATTCACGTGTCGCATGATCAAAGACAAAAACGTCTTGCATTATCATAACATACAGATCGGGCAGCTGTAAGTCGTCCAGGGCAATCTGCGGCAGGCCCGGTTCAAAAAAGCGGTTCATCTCGTAGCTGAGGTAGCCGACTGCTCCTCCGTAAAAGTCGGGAAAGTCCGGGATGGCCGGTGTCCGGTAGCGGGCCAAAAAGCGCCGCAGCGCATCCAACGGATTTTCTCCCTCGAGAGCCTCAGTCCGCTCGTCCGCATAAGCAACCACCGTATAGTTGTTCCTGCTGCTGACTGTTGCGATCGGCTGACAGGCGAGATAGGTGTAGCGTCCTGCACGGCCGCTTTCCAGGAGTACAGCCCCCTCCAAGGACGGCTGCAGAGCTTGCAGAAGGTCCCAGGGGTCCAGGCTGTCCGGCCATGCCACACGCTTTGCTAACGGGACGTAAGGATAAGAAGCTGCATATTGGGTCAGATCGGAAAAGGAAGGCACGATCACAAGGTTCACACTCCGGTATGCATACTAAAAACATCTAGCACTAGCATATCATAACCGCTGCCCTTGTCCTTAGCTGTTTGTTGCCAATGTCCTTAGCTGTTTGTTGTTGCCAATGTCCTTGGCTCCTGTTTGTTGCCAAACGGCTTGCTTCTAGGCTGCGGTTGCCGTCGTCACTTTGCACGGGAAAGCCCGCCCCACTGTTTCCAAACAGAGCCTTTTCGGTACATAAAAAAGACGCCGGCCGAAGCCGACGTTCTGTTTGCCATTTTGTGATGTCCTTATTCTTCGAATTGATACAGCGGAGTGGAGAGGTAGCGTTCTCCGTTGCTCGGAATGACGACTACTACCTTTTTCCCCTTGCCCAGCCTTTGGGCCACCTTGAACGCAGCATAAATGGCAGCTCCCGAAGAAATGCCGCCGAGAATTCCTTCGTTGCGGGCTACATTGCGGGCCGTTTCAAAGGCTTCTTCGTTTTCGACCTTGATAATCTCGTCGTAAATCTCGGTATCCAGCGTATCGGGGACAAAACCGGCACCGATTCCTTGAATCTTGTGAGGACCTGGCTTGCCTCCAGAGAGAACAGGGGAAGCTGCCGGCTCGACTGCGATGATCTGCACGCCCGGAAAATTCTCGCGCAGCACTTGACCTACGCCCGTAATCGTACCACCGGTCCCGACACCGGAGATAAATGCGTCGATGCCGCCAATCTCTTTGCCCTGCTCCAGCAGCTCTTGTCCCGTCGTCTCACGGTGAACCTTTGGATTGGCCGGATTTTTAAACTGCTGCGGAATAAAATAGGAAGGGTTCTCCTTAACCAGCTCCTCCGCTTTTCGGATCGCTCCGCCCATTCCTTCTGCGCCAGGCGTCAGTACCAGCTCAGCTCCATACGCCCGGAGCAGATTGCGCCGTTCCATACTCATCGTCTCAGGCATGACCAAAATAGCCCGATACCCTTTGGCAGCTGCTACCATTGCCAGGCCGATACCGGTATTTCCGCTCGTAGGTTCAATGATGGTATCGCCCGGTTTCAGTTTCCCCTCTGCCTCGGCTGCCTCAATCATAGCCAGTGCAATCCTGTCTTTGACACTGCTGCCCGGATTGAAGAACTCCAGCTTCAGGTAAATGTCTGCCATGTCTTCGCTGACAACCCGGTTCAGCTTTACCAGAGGTGTATAACCGATCAAATCCGTAATCGAATTGGCAACACGCATGTCTCCGTCCCCCTTTTAATAACCGAGTAAATTGGTAGGTTTTATTGGTTAATTATATCAATGAAAGCCCATCAGGTCAATTGGGCATTTGCCCATTCTTCACCCCGACGGATTGGCGCAATCGCTCCAGTACGGCATCGAGGGATTCAACCTGTGCCAATGCCATTTCCCTGCGAATGTCTTCCTTCGCCTGCTCGAATGTAATCTGCTCCGCTTCTTTCCGGTCCGAAAGCCGATAAATGTAGTATTTCCCGCCGCTCTCCACCGGGGGGCTGTTTTTCTCCAGCTCCAGAGAAGAGAGAATGGTTTTGGCCTCGTCAGTGAGGCTGCTGTCTGTAAGCGAGACCCAGCCCGCATCCCCGCCGTTTGGCGCCGTGAGCGGATCGATGGAGCGTTCCTTGGCGAGCGTGGCAAAATTGGCCCCGTTTTTCAATTCCTGCAGCACCTGCTCGGATTCCTCGCGGGAAGCGACGACGATTTGCCACAATCTCACTTTCATCGGATGGGTGTAGCGGTCAGCGTGGGTGGCGTAGTACGTCCGCAGTTCTTCGTCGGAAATGGAAATATCCTGGATAGCCAGCTCCTGCAGCAGCATTTGATAGGTGATTTCCTGCTCTACAGCTTCTGGAGTCGTGCCTCCCTGCTGCTTCAGGGCATCGCGAAACTCGCTGTCTGTCTGGCTTCCGTAGCTCTCCCGGATTTGGTCCATTTCTTTGCTGATTCGTTTGGGATCAATCGTGATTCCCAGCCGCTTCGCCTCCTGAAAGACGGCCTCCCGATTGATCATATCAGCAAGCACCTGCTGGCCGTGCTTTTCCTTCAACATCTCGATCCAGTCGGCCTCGCTGATCGTCCGATCTCCCACCACGGCTGCCGTATGCAGCTTGGCAGCGGACTGGTACCACGACCAGCTCACTGCCAAAAGCAGCAGCACCAGGGCGGCAATCAATCCCCACAGCGTCTTTGTATTGTTCACGCCATCTCCTCCCTTGCTTTTCCAAACGATTCAAAAACAGAGCTGAGACTTGTACCGCCGCAAAACGGATACAGCGGAGCGCAAGCAGGACAAAGTTAGCAGGACAAAGAGGACGGACCGCAAACGCACGAAGTCACCAACCCCTGTACCTCGGGACCGACTGCTTCTCTATCCCGGAGTGCCAGAAATGAGGCTGCCATTTACATGTTCCTGCGAATTTCCTCCAATTCCGGCTTCTCGAATAGGTATCGCTCGTTGCAGAAATGGCAGTGAGCCTCTGCTTCGCCCTGTTCGGAAATGATGCTGTCCATCTCATCTTTTCCGAGGCTGATCAACGCGCTTTTTACCTTTTCGTGAGAGCAGGAGCACGTAAAGTGAATTTCGGTACGGCTGAGAATTTTCGGCTCATCCAACACTTTTGCCAGAATTTCTTCAGGTGACAGCTGATCCGCGATCATCCGGGAGATTTGCGGGATTTGGCCCAAGCGCTCTTCGATTTGCGCGATCACATCATCTGGCGTGTTCGGCAGCAGTTGAAGAATAAAGCCGCCCGCAGCCAGTACGGAGCGGTCTTGCGGATTGACCAGCACCCCTACGCCGACCGCGGAAGGCGTCTGTTCTGAGCTCGCAAAATAGTAGGTGAAATCTTCGCCAATCTCGCCGGATACGATCGGAGAGCTGCCGCGGTATGGTTCTTTCATGCCCAGGTCCTTCGCCACATTGAGAAAACCATCTGTTCCTACCGCGCGGGCTACGTCGAGCTTCCCTTTCTCGTTCAGCTCAAAGTGCACGTGGGGATTCGTCACATAGGCAATTCCTTCCCCGTGGGCATTGGCCTCTGCCACGATCTGCCCGATCGGACCTCCGCCTTTGATTTTTACAGAAATTCGCTCCTCGCCTTTCAGCATCGCCCCCATC
This sequence comes from Brevibacillus sp. FSL K6-6036, assembly GCF_037964015.1. Classification (NCBI taxonomy): domain Bacteria; kingdom Bacillati; phylum Bacillota; class Bacilli; order Caryophanales; family Paenibacillaceae; genus Brevibacillus; species Brevibacillus sp. FSL K6-6036. The sequence goes on along the minus strand of NZ_CP150173.1, from coordinate 221,426 downwards.
ATCAGCGTTGCGGTCAAGGTCCTGCCTGCAGCAGCAGCTGCCGTATTCCACATGTCGTGGCGTCTGCGCATTTCCTCGACGGCATTCGTCGTCCGGGCAGCAAAAGCGCGGACATGTCCGTTAAATCCGGTTGCTCTTATCAAATAATCGCTCATAAAGCGATCCTCCTTCTCATAGATGAAATGAAGAGTATGTTCCTACCAGTTTACCACAAGAAGGGCCGGACTTCTCAAGCGAGCCCTGCTTGTAAGTGTACCCCTTTTACCAACACGCAAAAAAACCCCCTTCTTCCAGACAAGGGGGTGAATATGCAAAGTGTGTTTTTTAAGTAAGCTCGTCAGGTCAAATAATCCTTCAGGACGCGAGAGCCTTTTTGCTTGCGCAGCCGATCAATCGTCGTCGCTTCGATCTGGCGAATCCGCTCGCGGGTGAGGCCAAACATCTTCCCGACCTCTTCCAAGGTGTATACCTGATCGTTGTAGAGTCCGTAGCGCATGGCGATAATCTCCTGTGCGCGCGGGCTGAGCCTTTCCAGCGCGGCATGCATCTGGGAGCGAAGATCGACCTTTTCAATCCAGTCGTCCAGCGACGTCTCCGGGTCGTCGACAATTTCCGCATAGCTGAGGTATTCATCCTCATGCTCTGCCCATAAGCTGTCGGAATCCGGCTCGTCATCAATCGACTCCATTTTCAGCATCAACGCAAACTCAATCGCCTCCACTTTTTCCAGAGGCAGCTCCAACAAGGCGGCAATCTCCTGTCGGTCCGGCGTACGGCTGAGCAGATGGGCCAACTGAAGCACCTGTTTTTGGTACTGCCGAATTTGCTCATGCATGTGCACAGGAATCCGAATCAATGCACCCTTGTCATTGATCGCCCGGGTAATCGCCTGAGAGATCCACCAGTGCGAATAATGGTAAAGGCGAACACCGCGTTCCACGTCAAATTTGTCAATGGCAGTAAACAGACCAATCGTTCCTTCCTGTATCAAATCCAGGAAGGGCATTCCCTTTCGAAGATGGCGCAAAGCCGTGCTGACTACGTACCGAAGATAGGCACGAACGAGTGTCTCACGAGCAGCCAGGTCTCCGTCACGCTGATAGCGAATCAGGCAGTCCAACTCTTCTTCTTTGTCCAGCATGGGTGTTGCAGCGACGCCTTCCAGAAACAGCAGAGCCGACGTGTCTGACCGCAAGGAGCGCGGCACGGCGATACCCAACTGAGCTTCAACTTCCCGCCAGCGACGGGGAGTGGACTGGAAAGTAGATGTACTCACAGTCATATGCAACCCTCACTTCTCTGAGAGAATATTCAAAAAGCAAAGCGTGGTCAGCCTTTTGAACAAACTCTTTTGAATGAATTTCCACGATGAGGTTCAGCCTGTTGAATGCTTGCAAAAAAGATCATGCTGTTACACGATGGTACTGTAAACGTATTTCGACAAAAAGCAGATCATTCCTGCCTGTTTACAGAATATTAACGGAAATGTAAGCAAATTATTGCTGGTAGCGCTTCCATTATCAGGCGTTGGCTCATCTGTGTTTGTTCCATCAAAATAGCTTCTGCTCAAGAGATTGAGAGGGGCAGAACAATCCGTCGAATCATGACGAAACCTGTAGAAACAGAGTGGATCTCCACTGTTTATAGAGTGAGGCTACTGTGCCCTCCCTCCTGGGCCTATACCGGATACCATTTTGATGAATTGTTCGGCGGTTTTCCCCAGATAGGCATCCTTGTTCCAGATAATCCCGTAGCTCGCTGCCAAATCGGTCTCCTTTATTTCGTACGCATGAATATGATTTCTCTGCAAGTACTCAAACACGCTTTTGGGGACGATCGAGCTTCCGAAGCCCGCTTCAACCAGTTCTCCCAGCAACAGAATATCTGAGCATTCACAGCGTACATTCGGAGTGATATTCTGTTTCGCAAATTGCTCCATAATATAATGAAAGAGACCGGAGCCGGAGGTGCTCGGCAAAATAAGCGGCTGAGCCCTGATGGCCTCCAGCGTGACCGGTTCGCTATGTAAACGGCTTTCTTCACTAGAGGTAATATAATAGAACGTATCTGTTTGATAATGCAGGACAGAAAAATCAGAAAGATCGATCGGAAAACGAATAAACGCAAGATCGATCACTCTGTCTCGCAACAACTGGCATAGATGCGTAGTCTCATTTTGCTGAATTTTGTAGGTGACATATGGATAGGCTCTCTGAAAGTCCATCAGAAGCCCTGGCAGTTCCGGCACGGACAATGTATTTACCCCGATGCGCAGCCTTCCTCTTACACCCATTCCCGCTTCCTTCACTTTTACAGCAGATTCCTCCATCTGCCTGACGATCTGCAAGGCATGCCGGTATAGTTCCGCACCCGCTTCGGTCAGCTCCATCCTCCTACCCTTGCGAATCAATAAGGGGACCCCGAGCTCCTCTTCCATTTGCGCGAGCTGTTGGCTGAGCGGGGGCTGGGACATATGAAGCCGCTTCGCTGCAGCAGTCAGATTCTCTTCCTCCGCAATGGCAATAAAGTAACGCAGCTGCCTGACATCCATGTTACGTTTCTCCTTTTACCCATCACTTCTATTCTCTCTCCTTACCATATCATATTGGGGCTTGCTTACAGGTGCTTCGTTCGATCGCTCAGAGTTGTTTATTTTGATCCTCAGTCTTGTTTATTGGCTCCCATGGGCTTGTTTATTTAACCTTGGTCTTGGTTATCCGCTCCTACAGACTGTTTATTAATCCTCGGTCTTGGTTATCCGCTCCTACAGACTGTTTATAATCCTCGGTCTTGGTTATCCGCTCCTACAGACTGTTTATAATCCTCGGTCTTGGTTATTCGCTCCTACAGACTGTTTATAATCCTCGCTCTTGGTTATTCGCTCCTACAGACTGTCTATTTCGGTCCCTTCAGTCCGGGCTGTAAAAAAAGAAAAGCCGCTTACGAGCGGCCTGCTTCTTGTTTGACTTCGATTTTGGCAAGCAATTTGTCCCAGTCGACCAGCTTTTCCATCAGGATGGATAAAAACACGCCCATGATCAGACCATTGGAGATGACGGGCTGAAGCAAAACAGGCAGACTGCCGAAAAAGGCTGGCTGAACATTCATGATACTGACGCCAATCAACACCGGAGCGGCAATCCGAAAGATCGTCTCCGACGTAAAGATCGTACCTTTGATGGTATGCAGCGCTGTCCCGAACAATTGAAGGTAAGCAACCAATAAGACCGCATTGCCCACGGTCAGAGGCATCGTTCCGAGAAAAGCGCTGAGTGGCGGGATAACCCCGAGAAACGCAAACATGATTCCGCTAATAATGAACGGCTTTCGGTTCAGCAGCTGGGTGCTTTGCAGAAATCCGATGGAAGACGTAAAAGGAGTATACGGCACCAAGCCAAAAATAGCCGAAATCAAAGCAAAAATGCCCGTAACGAGAGTAGATCGCCTGTATTGACGATTGTCCGCCTGCTCCTTGTAAATGTCGGCAGCAGCTTGTATGGAAACAAACGTATTGGTCAGATTCAGCAGTCCCGCAAAAAATGAGACAGCAATGATTCCGTACTCCAGATTGGGAAAGCCGAAGGGGAACATGCGGAAAGTAACGTCCGCATTGCTCGGAGTCGGAAGATCGGACGGAAACAGCATCCGATAGAAAGCCCAACCGACAACCATGCCGATGAGTATCGAAAAATTGCCCAATCCTTTTTTGCCTTTGATCTTCAAGACACTCACGAAAACGACGACCCCGATGGAGAACAGCGCGACTGGAATGTCCACGGTGCCCTGCGCGGTTGTGATAAACATTCCTTTGAAAAAAATAAAAATGAGCTGAAAGGTCAACAGGAAGAGATAGACACTCATCACCATGGGTGTAATGATTTTTTGTACGAGCGGAAGGAGGTTGAATACAGCCAGCAGGATGATCGTGGCACCTGCCAGCAAAATCCCCGTCGCGATTCCTCCCCCGACCGCATGTATATCCATTCCAAGCGCCGATGCGGACAGACCCATATTGAGGATGAGTCCCCACATCAGGCCGGAATGGCTCTCCAGGATCGGATAGCGATGTCCGATCCACCCTTGCAGAATGCAGGCGATGCCGGTGAATAAAAAAGAGCACCGGATCGTCGCCTCAATCGCTTCCGCAGAAAGCTGAAACGCCGCTCCGACCGTTATGGGCACGACAACTGTGTTGGCAAAAATAAAAAAAAGCCACTGCACCGAGGACAAAAGGGTTACGGCAGCTTCTTTCTTTTTAACGAGCATGAACACCGCCTCCGCAATCAGCCATACATCATGACAGCGATACTATGACGTTATGCTAACACAGAGGCCCCATTCTCAAAAGTATCGATTTCCTTGTTATGGTATATGGAAAGGATATAGATTCGTAGCGGGACAAAGACGGGATCTTGGGCTGGGACCCTGGCTAGGTACTCTGTGACTGGGTGCTTCGTGCTGGATACTTCGTGACTAGGTACTTCGTGACTGAGTATTTCGTAGCTGGGTACTTCGTGGTTGGAAGCATTTGTAGCTGGGTACTTCGTGGCTGGGTCTTCGTGCTGAATACCTTGTGAAGGGGGACCTCAGACTGGGGATTTTGGTGTTGGGTACTTCGTAGTTGGATTGGTCAGATAAAAACCTCGGATGAAAAAACAAAGCGACCGCATTTGTTTTGCAGTCGCTAAAATGGAGCCAGCTCTATATGATTTGGATCAGGAAATGATCTCTCTCGCCAACTCTTTTTTCACCATTTGACCTCCTCTACGCTGACCACCGGAAAAGCATGTGCTGGCAGCACGGGAACAAAAGGGCGTTCATTCACATAGGCAACGACGATATGAGAGGGGCCTACCATCGTTTTTGGGGCCAGCCGGAGCTCTTCTCCTTTTTCCGTCATTACCGTGATTTGCAGGAGTCCTCCCGCTGGCCTTCTGGCTCCTGTAACAACCCTGTCGAGCGAGAAGTCCGATCCATTGAAACGGAGAAATAGCTGGTGGTCGTTTCGCCATGATACAAAATCGATGTAATGCCGTACAAATGACAATGAATCCGTCGTAACGCTGTGCCCGGACGGAAGATACTTGTTGCCTTCCCGACGATATCCGCCGTTTTCCAGCATGCGCCTGTCGAACCGATCTAACGCTTCTTTTTCTAGTAAGTCAATGACGCCTTCGGTCTTCAAAACCGGATTTATCGCAAAAGTGGCGTGATGATTGGACAGTTCCAACAACATTTTGACTTCCGTTTTTTTCTGCATCGCCAGATCGGCATCGACCACAAATACACCTATTAATAGAAAGAACAGCAGCGCCGAAATGGACAATATGTTTATTCCCGTACATATCCCTCCGGAATCGTATTCAAAATACGCCGCAGATCTAGCATCACCAAACAATCTATTGGTCGATGTTTCATTCAGTGAAACGATCAGCGACCACGATCAAACGCCGTAAAGCTCTGAAGTGTACAGAGTGACTACAAATCATAGTCCATCATGTTCACCGTCCCATGCCGCACAACTCTCATCGTTTTCTCGCCGGGAAGCCAAGATACAAAGAGAGGAAACGGAAGCTCTGCCTGAAGGACAAATTCGTCTTCGTGGCTCCACAGAACAGGGTCTGCTGCCCGACTCCGCTGAATGTGGATGATCAATTCCTCTTCTGAAAGGGTTAACGATTTTTCTGCGAGTTCCTGTGACATAAAGGCACGGACTTTCCCCAATACCTCCGCATCCCCTCGGCCTCCGTGATTACTGATGTATTTTGTTGCGGCGGCGCTTACCTCCAGTAATTCGTTATGCGTTTGAACCACTGTGTGGACCTGCAAAATGCCCATCGGAACCAATAGCAGCACCATCACCTGCAAAAATACTGTGATGACTTGTCCCATCACTCGGTACCGAACCTTGTCACATTATGCAGAAGCTTTTCGAAAAACTGCATACTCACAGCCAACAGATTATCGGGACCTGTCATTAATACGTGGACGGTCAGCGGCAGTACCAGTACCATCAGTCCCAGGATTGCAAGGATTTTGTTCATAGTTACCACCCCGGGTCAAAATACTCGGAAGGACGGCTTCCGGTAAACGTAAAGGCCTTCTCCCCCTCCACAAACCGATTCATCCACTGAGAAAGACGTGATGGATAAACAGAAAGCGAGAGGGTGACCATTTCGTTTCGTTCCTTTCGGGCCCGTATGCCTTCCATCCGCGGATGACTCCCGGAGAAGGCGTCCCCAGAGACGTCCCACCCCAAGTCTCGCATCCTTTGAACATAATAATCAGCAAGTTGCGGCTCCAGATAGCCAATATCCTGCATGTCATCAAAGGCGTCCGCGTAAATGCTGCGGGCAATGGCTCGTTCCATGGCATACATCTCGTATGCCCCAATAGCGGAGAAAAGGATCAGCATAACAGCCAGGCAGATGAGAAAAACCTTCAATTTCAGCATGTTTTCTCCGGCAACGACCAACGCTGCCCATCATAAGACTCGGCTAATGAAAGCTGACGGTCGCCGCCTTGTACACCCTTTCCTTGTGGGATTGCTTCAACTGACCCTGGGGATCGCTCCCCCATAAAAAAGCGCACAGACTCCCTACCATGACCAATATGATTAAAAAAACTTGTAGTTGGAGCATAATCGATAGGAGTAGATTATCGACTTGAGTAGGAGTTGCCGTTTTGCATCTTGAACTGAACGTTTTCGCCTTTTGTGTCATAGTTGAGGGAAGTCACAGAGTTGTGAATGTTCTCGGCGGATTGGATCGCGGAGGGACTTAGTTCATTGCCGTAGGAGCTCACTCCGATCCCCAGAACCATCACGCATGCAAGAAAGATAAAAAACATTTTTGACATAACAGACACTCTCCTTGTTTATTTTTGTTTGAAGCAATCAAAATTTTGGCCATACCTAACACATCTGTTTTTTAATCGCATTTCACTTACGGAATAGCTTGATCAATCCAGTTGACCGCTCGATCGCGCAAACCGCCATCGCTGACTATTGACTCGTTAACCGACGACATGCTTGCTACGATGATTCCCAGTGTGAAAACAATACACATCAGAATCGAAAACAACTTGCTCATACCTATCCCTTCCTCAAGTCAGGTATTTGTCCAAAATTTCCGTAAGCAGCTTATACCAGGGAAACATAGCTACGAGTAATCCCATATAAAATGCCGGATAAACAATGACACTGTAGCCGATCCCCAGTGATTTGATTTTCTTTCGATGCCGAAACATCCGTCGATGATCGACAGCCCACTCCAATCGCTGCATGGTCAGGGCAACCTGACTTTCACTCAAGTTTTCAACAGTTCTCATACTGGACACCAGAATAACCGCATCTTCAACTCCCAGTTTTCGCTTGAATGTTTCCAAAGCTTCATCAGGATCCTTGTTCCATTCGGAAAGACTAGGAACATATTCCTTTAACAGACGGGTCGGCCGTGCCGCCTTTAGCATGGCACTGTATACGGGGACCTGATTCTCCAACAAATTGACGTATCTGTTGATAAAACGGGCAATATCGGTACTCAGCACCTCCTCCCGGTACCCGGCCCACACTTTCAATCCGATATACGGCAGCATAAAGCTGAGGGTAGAAGCGATCAGCAGCGTCCATAGTGGAAACGACTGCGAGCGGCTAAACATTGCAGCGAACAGAATCAATAAGCAGACAGTTGTTCCACTGACCAACTGGGAGAACACCCACTCAGGCTTGCCCCATCCAAACGGCCGTCCGGCGCGTTCGAGAAGCTTCTCCCATGCTTGATCTTCAGTTGCGTTCACCGTTTTTGTCCAAATATCTCTCCAGGGAACGGAGACAAACAGCTTGGGACGTTGAAGGCCAATCAAGCACCTCCCTATAAACAGACAACCAATAAAGACAAAGACTGCACCCAAGGTCAAAGTGACATACATGTAAACCTGTGGCATTAGCGATACCTCCTTCCCCAGATGAATGCCAGCAGGATGGAGATGGACCAGACGGTAACTGCCAGCGATAAAATCGCTTGTCCATCATTGGTAAAGAAGTATAGTCTGTAAGAATCTTTAAGCAGACTCTGATTGTAAGGAATCAAACAAATACAAATGATGATCACCACAATCAAACTAATCCAGATCGCATGAATTTCGCTGTTTCTTTCCTCTTTTTCGTCCTGTTGTATAAACATTTCATTCGTAAGCCGGTTTAACGCGGTTTGAATATCTTCGGTTTCTCCCTCCAGTCCGCTTGCCACATAGGTTGCGAAATCAGAGGCCCACGGATGGTCCAACCGTTCCGCAAACTGATTCAAAGCAAGGACAGGATCTCCCCCATCCGACAGCTTATTGGTCAACAGCAAAAGGTCCGGCAATAAGTCTTTCGGGCATTCCTCAACCATATCCCGAAAAGAGAGAATAATGTTTTTTCTGCTGCTGTAATAGCGAGAGAACAGGTCGACAAAGCGACAAAATGACATGATTTTTCGGTTGATAAGTACGGTATAACGGGCGTACAGCAAAAGAGTTGGAAGCAATAACAGCAAAACAAACAGCGAGAGTGAGACGACGATATTTCCAAGGAGGATGCCGGAAGCAAAGCCCGCCGCAGACCCAACCACGGAAAGAATCAGGTATACTTCTGGAACTCCCCCTGCCACCTGACACCATCGTTCGTACTGGTTGTATATGAATTGATTGGTTTTTCGCTGAAGCATTTTTTCCCGCCACGCTGCTACCGTTTTGGAAAAAAACACGGGGGGCGCGGACCATTTCTGATACAGATACAAGCCTAGCAAGTAAAACCCGATCAAAAGGCAAACAAACATGGGGATGAACAAAAATAGCTTCATATCAACCTTCCCATATCCGTCAGGCGCAGCTCTTTCAGGGTGTCCAAATCGGCCCTTCCTACATAGCACATGTATTCGACCAGGTGCCCATCGAGCTGCTTCCCTGTCCATTCGTACTCTCCGCTAATCCTGTTGCGATATACGAGCGGTACGGACTCGACTCGATTCATCAGATCATTCCATTCCGTCACGTGAATGGCATCAATAAAGCGATGTCCGTTGTTTCGATAAGTGAGCGAATTCACGAAATTGACGGCACGGCTGATCCTCTCCTGAGTCAGTTCGACACTTCGCCCGCCGTACTGATAAACCAGATCGGTCAAATCGTTTAGGGCTTTATGGGGAAACCGTTCATGCATCGCAGCGATCGTAGCGTCTGTTCCTCGCACTCCTGCATTGATAAAGTGATAGGCCTCGATCGGCTCCCTGATTTCTCCAATCAGGATCGTATTGGCGGTAGAACGATACATATCCTTAAAGGAATTCGCAAGTTCGATACCGATTTCTTCAACATTTTGCAGCTCAATGACTTCCCCGCTCCACACGTCTCCAAATCTCATTTCATGTTCGCTTTCAAAAATCGTAATGTACTCGGTTCGCGGGTCCTTTAGTTTGAGCATGCACAGCATTAAGGTCGTCTTTCCGGCTGCCATAGGACCAATGACCAACACATTTCCCCGGCCGTGCACTTGCTGCTCGATCAACAGTTGTACCTTTTCATCAAAGGTTGGCATCTCCTGTTTGCGGAGATCATCCAGCGAAAAGGCAAGAGTCGCAAAACGCCGTACAATGATGACAGGGACTCGGGAATACGGGAAGGTAAACATGGTCAGCCGCGCTTTTAAAGACTCCAGGTAACCACTAAGGCGCGGCTTCTTTTCATGGAAAGAAAGGCCTGCCGTATTAGTCAGCTTCTGTTGAAGCGTCTCTACCTCTTGCCATGTGGGCATATAGTTTAACGTCTTCTTCACTCCCTGCTCAATATAGGCAACCTGGCGGCCCGCAGAAACCCTCACTTCCTCTACCCACGGAGAGAGATGTAGTGTTGCGTCGATGATTCCCCACCCGTATGTCGAGAAAGCAAGCCCTTCATAAGCATTGACATGAGGAAGAATTTCTTCTTTGACGGGGCGTTTCAGCACTTCTTCAAAGTAGTGTTGCAGACGAAGGATAATATGACTATGGCTGTCACGGTCGCCTTTTTCCGCTAACGTTAAAATTCGCTGCATTTCAACCTTTTCTTCACGTGTAGAGCCAAAGTGGTTTAAATAATCGCGTGCCGCCTGTTTGATATCTTCGATGGTCTTTATCTCCGATGGATTCCATTGTCTGACCGCCTTATTCATCAACACACGACCGCTCCTCTTACCATTTTTTCAGTTTCCATAATGGCTTGCAGGCTCATGACATAAGGCTTGGGAGGAAGAAATTCCTCTACCAACACACTATGGGTTCGGTGTGACTGCCGCAGACGATCATCGGAAATGCGTGGAACCACTCCGTATACAGAAATACCTTCACCGATACGATGATTCTGCCCCTTATCGATATGGCTAAGCATGACCTGATACTCTACCCCGCGCTTCTCCCAGCTTTTTATCCATTCTTTTGCTCCCTCGATGCTAAACGGGTCCGATCGGACAAACAGCAAATTGCGATCGGCGGTGTAAATCAATCTCTGCATCGCATCTGTCTCGGGAAAGCTGTAGCCCCAGTCAATGTAGATGTAGTCAAACTGTTCCCGCAGCGATGACATCAAATTGGATATCTCCATGCTTCTCCAATTGCTTGTGGCGTTTGCATAAAACAGGTTGGGCAGTTGGTTGCTTTGTTTGCAAATTTTTCGCCATGTTCGCAAACGAGCTGTACGCAAATCCAACAGGTCCGGTCTGAACTGGCTTAGTTGATGTTGCTGCAGCTTGAAAAACCGGGTCAAATCCTGCTTGTGAACATTCATATCAAGAACGAGAATCTGTTTATCAGGGTTTTGCTTCGCCAATAAAATCGGGTAGTTGATGCAAAAGGTCGTTACCCCTGCACCTCCGTGACTCATCAAAGCGTATATCATGCCCCGGCCTTCATATGGGCCAGCCGTATCGTCTTCATCGTCCAGGCTCAGGATTTGTCCAATCCCCTTTCGTATCTCATCCTGGGTCAGATTGGCGGAAAGTATGTAAACACCGCTCAGATCAGCCTTCTGTACCACTTCCTTAATCAAGCTTTCATTTTGGTAAAGTGGTACGACAACAATCGGTGTTTGAGGATCCAACGTACTCCTTGCCAAGGGCAGCCACTCCCAGACAGGTGTCTCAAACATCTCGGCAAACAGTACCGCTGCTTCTGGTTGATACAGTTTAGCCAAACGATAAAAATCGGCAGAAGACTCTGACACCAGAACCTGGCAACCCATGGGCATATACGTGTGAACAAGAGATTTTACCGGATAGCAGACGATCGTCTTCATGATGTTATCTCCACCTCCTGATTCGATAATTGACCAATCTGGACGATCCCGTATAAAAACGCCTCACTAATCGCGGAAAATTGTTGATCGGTCAGATTCAAACCGATAAAGGATGCAAGCGCAGTCGGCTGTGAACGGTAATCCTGGTAACGCTTTTCACCGTTTAGCAACGGTTTCTCTCGTGACCCATTAAAGATCGCATCCATATGGTCGGGAGATGGAAGGGGATTGGGCCTGATCGTATAAATTTCTGTACCATTGCTGTCTCTCACCGTTGCCAGCTGGGTCGTGAACAGTAAATCCGCAGTTCCATTGCTTTTCCTGAAATGACTTGGTTCAGGCAAATGTTCCAATTCGGAAGGTGGTTTATACGTGACCCATACCTTCACATAGTCGCCTTTTCTCAATTCTGTGACGGGATTAAAAAAAGTGAGAGGAAATTCATAGCGGGCCATTCCTTTTTCCGGGAGAAGCTGATTGTCCGTCAGCTTGCTCTGTAAAATCTGTTCACCCGAAAAGATCGTTTGCGTGCTGCGTTTTCCAAGGACACTCTCCAAGTCCCTGATTGCATCGGGCAGTATGTTGTCGATTCCCTCCTGAACCAATACGAGATCAGCTCTGGTTATCGGTTCGTACGGGGCAATTACCTTGCCTGGGGCTACCTTTACCACCGGGGCAAACAATCGCTTGAGAGCAATTGCATCAATATATCGAGTAGCCGCATAAAAGCAAGAGCCAGCCAGTATAAAAGAAATGATGCTAATAATGATTAACGTCTGTTTTTTCATAGCCCTCTTCCTTCGCTAATGTAAAAGTGAGGCAAAACCGCTCTCCTCTTCTGGAAACTGCTCTAGCAGCAGCATAGCCTTCGAGTGGGCTGCAAAGGTTTTATCACCATCAAAAAGCGGGATTACTGTATGGACTTGAGCAGAATTGCCCTCGTTCCAAAGAGACAGGGTTCCAGCCACTTTTTTCATAATGGCTGTGCGATTCCACTTTTCATTCCATTTATTCGCAACCATCCTGATCTTGCTTTGATTGCCTTGCCACCAGCTCGGAGCTTTTTCCGTCAAAATCATCCGGGTGAGCCGTGCTATATCAGAGTCAAATACGACCCAAATCTCATCAAGCATCGTCAGCAATCGCTCAATCTGATGATTTTTCCAAGATGAGGATATATCGATCAGGACAGTGGAGCTCTCCTTGCTCAAGCGAAATAGCCAATCAACAGCATCGCTGCAGGAATCCTTGTTTTTCAGCGGGGTATCAACATGGATGCGAAGACAATCATTTTGCATGTAGAGAGTGGAGGACAAGTCTTCTTGTGCAGCTTGATGTGCCCTCCGTTCAAAGTCGAGAGCAAAATACAGGTAGGAGCTTGTGCCAGGCAGTTCGCAAAGAGTAACAGCCGATCCGCTGCCTGCCATAGCAAAGGCGACATTGCCAGCCAAAAAACTGGCGCCAGCTTGAGGATACAAGCTCAAAACTGCAATGCATCGGCGATCCTGTCTACGCGTCTCTTCGATTGCCACGCTCGTCAGTTTCTCCTTCAGCTCTTCAAGGCGTCGCTCTTCTTCCGTGGTACGGATCAAATCTCTTTGCTCCAGTTCGCGAAACTTGCTGACAAATCGGTTTACTTGCTGAAACATCATTAGCCTGCCTGCGTGTCATTTTCGTTTTGTTTTGCTCGCAGGTATTCTTTGAATTTTTCTACCATCTCTTTCATCGTGAGATTTTTACGATGGTAGTAGTATATTTTCCGCAGCCTTTCTCGTTCCTGAAAGGTGAGATTTTGCTTGATCTGGCCGACCATTTCTTGCAATTGGGCCAGCTCGGCATTGTTTGGTCTGCCTCTTCGTGGAGGTTTGGCAAACAGCTGCTGCTGTTTTTTGCAAAACGCATGGGGCTGCTCCACCAGCCACATATCTACCAATGATTCAATATCCGCCAATGAACGTATTCCCAGCCGGAGCAGGTATTTAAAGTAGGCGGGGAGGTTTCGCTCACCGAGCTGTCCAGATCTCCAGCGGCGATAATAACCAGTCGGGGAGGTTAACATTTTCGTTACATCACGAACGAGGATATTGCGATCACCGGATTGATAATGTACGATCGTATCCTTTACCAAAGTGAAAAGGAGATCATGGTAATCGGCCTGCTGTTCATTTTTGCCGTGCTCGTGCGTGTACCACTCTTCGACGGCCCGGTCAAAGTCTTTTCGGCAATTCGTGAGATTGATGCTGTCCAAATGTTTGTAAAAGTACTCCAGTCCATAGCGGGAAACAATCTCATCTTGATAGGGACCGAAGACAAACAGGATAAATCTTTCTTTTAATTCCTCTACTGACATTAGGCAATTCGTTTGTTCGTAGCAGCGATTAACCAGTTCTCTTGCGTTTTTCACTGTCACTTCAAATTACCCCCAATTATTACATATTTATACATTAGTAGACATTTTGCTACATATTTCACCATACGTCAAACCATTTTTGCTTCAATGATAGGGGCCCGCCTTGGACGCATCCGTACAAGGCGAGCTTGCGGGTTACTCTACGAAAAAGTAGAGCTCTTCCCCGGTTGCGAGCAGAAGAGCAATTCTTCCCCCGCGCTCAATGACAGTCGGAGCACTCTCCATAACCACGATCCCGTCATTGAGGACAATCCTTTCTCCGAATCGGTTTACGGACTCGATCCGAAAGGTTCCCTGAGGCATGCGGTCCACTGACAGATGCCTGCCGGGTTTGTGCTTTTGGTAACGCACGCGACGTCCCAAAAGCACATCCACTCCTGTAGAGCGGTCTTGGTGAGCTTCAACTGTTGCCAATTGCAACTCCTCCTTTTCTCACCAATTTTTTACGGCCGTTTCATACGCTTATAAGCTCATGAAACTATCCTTACCGTAAAAAAAGACAGCGTATGGATGCAAATAAATTTATCCATCTTCCCACAGGCGGGGATCGGCAAGCTCCGGGTACATGTCCGTAATCATGTCAAACGGGGAAAAGTACAGCGTATCTACAAGAATCTTGAGCTTGTATTTCCGCAAATAGTGGTAAGCCTGCTCCGTTTTTCCAAATATTCGCGGCAATTCGCGCAAGTCTTTAATGTTCATCAGTTTGTTGCACATATAGTCAAAACAAATTTTTGCCCTCTCCTCCCCCTTTACGCTTTGAAAGTACAGCGGGGGGAAATGGCGCCGAATGCCCGCAAGAACCTCCTCGTAAACCCATAGTATTTTTTGCTCCTCCGACGGCTTCGGAAGATACGGGTAGGCGTATTCCACGAGGTAGTAGACATCCTGAGCCTTCGCTTCAATAGGAGGTTCAACATATTCCCGAATCAAATGGAGCTTTAGTTCCTTTACATCTTTTATGCTCATCTCACGACGTGCCTGTTCCGGCGTCCACATTTTTACTTGCTCTATCGCATATCGAATGACTAGCTGAACTTTTTGTTTGCGATACTGCATATCCTCAAATTCGTACGGCGAAAAGCGCTTTTGTGCTCCACTCAGGATGCGCTTGTACCGCTCGACGATTGTTGACGGCACGGCTCACTCACTCCCACACTTTTGTAATTTGGAATTTGAATCCAAATTACCATGAAAAGGTAGGACAAAAATAACAGGGTTTACAATATCGACCAATCTAAAAGTCATACATTCCGGATTGCGACACCCTTCGGAATGTCACATCCGACTCTCCCCACAGATGATGCAGCTTCTGTCTGGCCTCTATTTTTACATGGTAGATTCCTTGTCCATACAAGCTTTTCCGTTCGCCCTTCTGATGCACCACGGTCGCTGACTCCGCCTGCCGCTCCACTGCCGGGCGATTCAACTCCCATAGCAGTCCGGCCTCTTCGCGAGCTCCCCGGACAATATCGGCCTCGTACCGTTTGGCCTCGCTGCTAGTCGCGACCAGTATTTTTTTCGTTTCCCCGTCCGCATCCTGGTACTCCCATGCTCCCGCCGCTCGCGCTCCTTTTGACACAATGTCAGCCGTCTGCTGGACGCGCATGCTCGCCAGGCTCGCCTGGCCTTGTATGAGCATGATCGACAATAATCCTCCCATGCAGATGAGAAAAAAGAGCGCGGTAACCGTCATTGTCCCGCGCTCCTCAGCCAGCTGCTGTATCATCCAATTTTTCTTTTCCTCGCCCTTTCTCCTCATTGGCTGCCACCCTTCTCCGCATTTTCAATCATCAGATGATAGCTCTCTTTCAATTCAAAAGGCTTTCCGGTAGCGAGCAGATGAAACTTCATTGTCGCCTCAGCTTCAAAATGATTCCCTTTCTTCCATCCCCCTTGCACATAGAGGCGAACGCGGCTATCCGTCATACCGATCCCCTGCTTCAGCTCCGCTTGGCCCATCTCTGCCGCGTGATAGTTGGCTAAGCCGAAATTCGGCTGGACGGCAGCGATTCTTCCTGCCTCATAGGCTGCAGCCAAAACCTTTTGCCGGTTGTACAGGATGGAAAATTGATCAAATGAAAAGATAAACACAAACCAGAGCAGGGGTAGTGCAAGGATGAGCTCCAATATTTGCGTCCCTCGCTCATTGCGGATCAAGCCGAACCAATTTCTTTTCATTTGCTACCTCCACAAGTGCTGCACCAGATACGCACCCAAAAGGGGCACGGCATAGGGAAAGGACAGGGCTGCTTCTTTATTTCGGGGAAGCCAGATTTTCCGATGTGCGACCCAGCCTGCAAAGATTGCATGCATATTTCTGCCTAAACGCCTCCAGGTTCCAGGGAGAAAAACAACCACCGCCAGACAAACCCAGAGCGAGTGTAAAAAAAGCGGGTACACTCCCGACCAGCCCACCCAAGCCCCTACCGCCATCAGCAGCTTTTGGTCGCCCATCCCCATGCCGCGCAAAACAACCGGGACCACCGTCAGCAAAAAGGCTCCCGCAACTCCTGCAACGGCTGTCCACCCCATCCCCGCCTGCCATTGATAAACAAGGCCGGCAGCCAAGGCCGGAAACGTTACCGTATTTGGAATCTTGCGGCATTTCCAATCAAAGTATGCGGCGATACCCAGAAGCAAAAAGATTACAGCTTCCGTCATTTGCTGAGTTGGGTCTCCAGTTCCTGAATCCTCGCTTCCTCTACGCTGCCCAGATTTTGCAGTGTCGGAATCAGGACGATCAGAATAATGGCGATGATAATCACCATCTCCACAATCGTCACACCGTCTTCCTCCTTTGCAAACCGACGGATGTAATCAGTGATCAAGGTCATGGCAATCACTCCTTTTCAATTTGTACTTTTACTTTGTCAAAAGACAGAGCCCTCGGCAAAAAAACTTTACAAGCGTTCCCCGATTCCGATAAAAATAGGGCCCATGACCAGAAACAGCAACGGAACCCCCATCAGAACGATCACGAACGGAAGCAGACGCACATTAAGCCGATTCATGTGATCGGATGCCTCGTCCTCCTGCTGGCGGACCTGCTCCTCCACCTGCGCCGCGATCATCTTGGCGATGCTGACGCCCTTGCTCATCGCCTCATTTATTTCCATCGAGATCGCCGACAGGGTATCTACCTCCCAACGAAAAGCCAATTCCTCCAGCGCTTTTCTCCAGGTCCCGTAGCGTCTTTCCTCCACTTCCAGCCGCGCCAGCTCCCTTCCCAGTCTTCCGTCAAAACGGCGTGCCGTCTGCTTTACGGCTGCCTGGATCGGCATGCCCGCCTCGACCAGAGACTGTACAATGCCAAAAAAAATCGGAACCTGCTCGCGAATCTCAGCCTTGGCCCGTTTGTCTGCCACGTCCAGCAGCATCGTCGGCAGCAGAAACAATAAAACCGCGATGATCAGCGGCAAATAAGCCGTAGTATTCAATGACTGACCCCCTGTGTACGCAATCGCCAGTTGGATCACGACCGCCAGCATCACGATTCCGCCAACCGCCTTTGCCAACGCGACCTCTGCCAAGGAATAGCGCGAATTCAGCCGGAAGAGGATATCGGCTGTATGGGTACGGTTGATTCCGGTCCACTTGCAGACAAGCTCCAATAAATCATCATGCTGCTCCAGATAGCGGGCCAGCTTCCAGGGAGAGATCGTCTTGCCGAATGCACTCTCCAGATGTGAGTGACGTTCCTGCTCAATCCGTCCCAAAAGAGTCGGGACACCCTCCTCCCTTCTTTCCAAGCAAGCGGGCAATCCCCAGAACAATACCGCGATCCCGGCCAGCGCTCCCAGCCACCACATGGCTTCACCCTCCTCTATGAATGCCTTTATGGGCAAGGTGGCGTACGACCTCTCCGCCCATCAGTATCGACCCGAGGGACGCCAATATCAAAAATCTCCCGGAAAGGGTGGCTGTCAGCGGGTCAAAATGACTTGGGTTGTTCACGTACAAAGCGATGATAAACACGAACGGCATCACACTGAGCAGATTCACCTGGGCCGTAATTTGCGCCATGGCGGCTCGCTGTCTTCGCAGCGCCTGCTTCCTTCGGAGTATAGTCGATGAAGCTAGATCAAGCGTTTTGGCCATGTCCCCGCCCATCTCTCGCTGGATGTAGACGATCGTCGCCAGGTAGCGGACATCTGCTGAACCTGTTCGCTCGTAGAACATGTTCATGACTCGCTCCAGCGGCACTTGAGCACGCAACAGCTCCACGATTCTGCTGTATTCCGTCGTTACGGACTTGTCCAAATAGGGACTCGCTGCCACCTGCTCAAATGCAT
This sequence comes from Brevibacillus sp. FSL K6-6036, assembly GCF_037964015.1. NCBI lineage: Bacteria > Bacillati > Bacillota > Bacilli > Caryophanales > Paenibacillaceae > Brevibacillus > Brevibacillus sp. FSL K6-6036. The sequence continues at coordinate 203,414 of NZ_CP150173.1, read as the reverse complement.
GCAGATAAGAAGGCGATGTCCGCAGAGAACTGGCCATCAACCGAATCGCCTTTACGTTGTCCACCTCAAATCTCTCTTTTCTCCTTGCCCCCAGAATGCTGACGATCCGCTCTACGAAAAGAACACCGGCGAATAAAGCGGGCAGCGCCAGAATCCATGACTGCAGGAGCTTTTGTGTCACGCCAAAGGAAACAAGTCCCAGCACAAACGCAAGTCCAATGTAGTGATTGACGCCTAATCCGGAGCCAGATTGCTGCAGCCTGACGCCAAGCCTGTCCCAGATCGTCTGTCGGTCCCGCCGAAGTTGGTGGACAATCTCGTGCTCGTCCTGATGCTCCCGGTAAATAAAAGAGCGCGGCACAGCCACAAGCACAATTCCCGCTCCCAGCCCTGCCGCAACCAATGCACTCTCCAATGCCACGCGCAACCTACCTCCTACATCGGAATCGGCGTCGAAAAGAAAACCCGGTCCCACTCTTCTGGCTGCAGTCCTTTTTCCGCCCAGCGCCGCACCAGTTTCTCCGGTTTATACCCTGTCCACCTGTACTGGCCTACTACCCGTCCGTCCTTTACTCCCGTAGGCTCGTATACGTAAATATCCTGCAAGTAAACGCGGTCCGGATGGATTTGCCTTACGTTGCAGGCTTGGCGGATGCGGTCCTCATGTGACTGGCCCGTCCCGATCACTTCGGTAATCGCCACCACTTTGCGGCTCCCGTCTTCTTCGAATCGCTTCACCTGGACGATCAGGTCCAGCGCCGACCCGATCATCAGATTTCTTTCCGTCGTATTGTATGACTCCTCCGCCTTGGCGAACAAAATCGGCAAGGTCGAATCGATCAATGCCCGCGGGGAGTTGGCGTGAGCGGTACTCCAGCTGCCCGGGTGGTCCGTGTTCATCGCCCAAAGCATATCCACGATTTCTCCTCCTCGCGTCTCCCCGACGATGATGACATCCGGCCGTTTTCTCAGAGAAAGCCGCACGCAATCTTTTATAGAGAAGCCTCCCTTGCCCTCATAGTTGGCAGGCTTGGCCAAAAAGCGCCGGACAAACGGATGCTGCAGCTTCATTTCCAGCACGTCTTCAATTGTAATAATGCTGAGGTGATGCGGGACGTACTGCGAAATCAGGTTGAGCAAGTGCGTTTTCCCTGAACCGGTCCCCCCGCTTACGATGCCGGAAGCGCGAGAGAGACTGATCGCCCATTTTAAGAACGTAAGCATAGGCTCGCAGATCGAGCCATATGCGAGGTAATCCGCCTCTGTCAGCAAATCGCGGTGCTTTCGAATCGTCAGCATGTGGCCATCCGGAGAAATAGAGCGATGGGTCGCCGCTACCCTGGAACCATCCGGCAGTTGGGTATTCAGCTCTGCCTTTGTCTCGTTAAACTCGCGGCCCATAGTGGCGGCCATCTGTTCGAGAAGCCGCAGCATCTCCTCTTCATCGCGGAAGATCGGTATATCCGGTACTTCCAAACGCCCCGTGCTCTTTCGCTCGACGACCAGGTGATCGTAGCGATGAAACATGATTTCCGTAATATCGGGGTCCTCCAGCAGCGGATCAAGCGGCCCCCAGCCAGTCAGGGAGCGGATCAGCCGCTCTACCTCCGCCTCAATTTGAACCGAAGCGAGCGGAGTTCCCGTTTCCAAAAGGAGGCGAATATCCCGTGCCAGCTCTTGCAGATAGGCTGCTTGTCCTTTTTCCTCCCACAAACGCTTTCCGTGCTCCTCCACGATCTGCGTTCGAATGGCTGCCTCTGCCTCGAAAGTCAGCCTTCTATCTACAGGAGCATGCTGCTTCATCTGCATTCTCTCCTGCAGCGTTTGCGATTCACGAGCAGATTCCTTTGCCTGTGTTCGCAGATCAAGGCGTTCACGGGTGACAGCCTGAATTCCGAGCAAAGTCTTTTTGTCAAAGTTCATCCAGCTCTCTTCCTCCTTCCTATCTCCTCAACCACTTCCACAGGGAGGCGCGTTCCTTCTCCTTCTTTTTTCCCGAACCGTCGGCCTCTTCTTCCAGAGGCAAAAGGGCTTTGCCCAGCGCTTCAATGGCATCCTTGGCCGCCAGCTTTCCCGGATGCAGCATGACAGGATTGCCCGTGTTGATCGATTTTTTCACTTCCTGGTCATCGGGGATTGGAAATATCTTTTTGCTGGGATGGAGTTGAAAATAGGCGCGTATCTCATCCAGGGTAAACATCTCTTTTCGCTGCAAACGGTTCATGCACAGAGAAATGCGTTCTTCCGGATAATCCGCCTCCCGCAAGAGTTTTAATATACGTTGAATATTTTCAATAGAATCAACTACGGGATTCCCGACCATCACGACCTGCTCGGCAAAAAACAGCGCCTGGATCGTTGCATCCGTCGTATCTGGAGCCGTATCGATCAGGATGACATCATAGTGGCTGTTCTTGAGCGCATCCAGGATCAAATACAGATGGTAGTCTTTGATCTCAAAGCTGTGCCGGATATCGCGCGGAGAGGTCAAAACATGCAAGCCGCTTGCCTCGTGGACAACGATATGCCTGTCCACTTCCTGCGGCGAAAGCTGTACACTACCGATCTGGACCTGCCACTCCTCCTGGCTCAAATCACCCGGTTCCCGGCCTTGGGAGCGAATCCAGTCATGCAGCCGCTCGTCGATATCCTGGACCCACGAATACAGATTGGGAGTACGCGGCAAATTCAATGCAGTCGCAAAGGTTCCCAGGTCCAAATTGAAGTCGACAGCCAGAACCTTCAGAGGATTTCCGCCAAGCTTCCGTTGTGCAAAATAGATGGCGAGCTCGCGGGAAAGAAAGGTTTTTCCGACGCCCCCTTTTGGACCGTATACGGTAATGAGCTGTTTTTTTGCCTGTTGGCCGCTTCCTGCAACATAGGGGTGGTGGGGCTTGGCCTCCGCGACTCCAGAAAATCCAGCCGCCTGCATACCTGCTTCCACGCCCGGAAAAGCCGCTCCGCCCATACCGTTGCTTGTCGTTCCGATACCGGTCAGACCTGTTCCCGTCCCGCTCATTCCTCCCATCGCCGCACTGCCTGCCGGCATGCTGGCATGCATCGAGGACATGGCTGTCATGGAAGAGAGCTGCATCGCGAGCGCTTCCAATTGGCCAGAATGGATCGGCTTGGCGATCACCCACATGCCCAAATTGCGGAAAAATGGCTCCCATATCAGCTCCTGTTCACTGCAAGCGGCGATAAACAACAGGTGCGGAAAAGCAAGTCTGAACTGCTGGCACAAAACCCCTCTTTCCGCTTCCTGCACTCCCCCGAGCAGCACGATGTCCGGTTTGTTTTCATGAAGGGCCCGCCACGTCTCCTCTACCCCTGTCGTTTGTCCGCACACCTCCAGCCACCGGCTTCCGGCCGTCTGTGTTTGCAAGGCTGCGCCGACAGCGGGATCATCATCCACGATCAGCAATCGCTTTTTCACTTACTGCTCCTCCTCTCCCCACCGTTTTTTCGTTTTCATCAGAGCCGCTGCAAAGCTCGCGTCACCGACTCCCGCACTGTTTTCTTCCTCCAGGAAAGACGCCTTTCCCAAGCGGATCTTTCCGTAATGAAGGGCGTGGGTAAGCAAAACGGCTTCCCTCAGCTGCAGCGAAAGCGTGACCGCCTCCAGTCTGGGAATATCGCCGTCCATCTCTCTCTGCACCCCGATCACCGGCATGTTCCGCAGGAGCAATCCGGTATGCGCGCCGCTGTCGTCTTCAAACGATGCGTACACATGCACCCGCTCGCCAATCGCTACATGCGGATTAATGCCCGTGACGTTGTTGACCGGAATGCTGATGCCCGTCATCGACCGCTCCAGCTCCCGCCCTTTCGCAACTTCCCCCGCCTCCTCAACGTCTCCCGGCAAAAGCGGTCTTCCTCCTTCTACCCTGCGGGACAAAGGGCGGTTCAGATAACGCGGAGCTTCTTCCCACGGGATCAAGCCGAAAGCCTCCGCAGACTGCTCCCGGGCAAGGCCGCCCACCTGAATCTCGCCGCGCTCAAGATCGGATGCAGTCAGCTTTTCTCCGCTCTCCTTCGCCACATTTCCCCTCAGCTTGACAAAGACAAAGGTTTGCGGCTGCAAAAAGTGATATGCTCCCGCCGCCACGCAAGCAGCCAAGAGCAGGATGGCAACCAGCCGCAGAGGATGGATGGACATGCCTTTGCCTCCTTTCTCTGTTTTTGCCAGCGTACAAAGGATGGACGGGACAAAAAAAGCCGGCTTTCCAGCAATAGGGAAAGACGAGTCTATCTCCTCGGACTTTTGCTTCGCATATATGACATTAGATGTCATACCTTGGAAGCTACACTTAGTTCCATCTAGGGAATGAATGGGGGATTCAGTATGAAAAAATGGCTTCGTATTGCAAAATGGACTCTGTTATCTGTAACCTGCTTTTATTTTCTTTTCATTGGTTTCTTTAAATTAAATGGAAATCCGGACATTACACTCGCTTTTCAACAGTATGGATATCCTTATTGGTTTCAGATCATAATCGGTCCTGGTGAAGTGCTGGGGGGCCTCGGATTGTTATTTCATAAGCTTTTCCGCTACGCAGCCTTCGCATTGGCTTTTATTACGTCTGGCACCCGATACGGCTAAAGAGTTTAACAAACGGCAGCGACTGTGGGCAAAAGAGGATCTGGGCGGCTTTACGAAATCGTTTACTGCCTCCCAGCAAATAATGGAGAGTGACGTTGTTCGGAGAACGGGACACGAACATGGCCGTAAAGCTGGCTACCTTTCTTGAACAGGGAGGGAAATCCACCGCCTTTGTCGTCATTGGCGCCGGACATTTTGTTTTTGAGAACATGGTAATTGATCAATTGAAACAAGAAGGCTATTACGTGGAGTTTATTCGGTAGCTTTTTTGAAAAAAAAGGACGCATGATTTCCATGCGCCTTATACATTGCTCGCCCCACCTATTCTTTTCCAAAACGCTATAAATGTAGACATGAATAAACTCTCTAAAACTTATTTTTTCGATTCTTTTCCGTTGTCTCCCATCAATACGATGGGTTACGTTTAACCCTTTTCCAGAAAAGGAGTAGCATAAACTTGCGTATTTGGATAGATGTCGCTATAAACTGTAGCAATCACTCTATCCTCGTCCTTGGAGTTGTAAAAATGAGGGGCTTTTTCAACTGAAACTGCTTTTCTTCTCCTGGTGATAACCCCACAATTACCACATTTCCCTTGCTTTCATTCTTTGAAACTGTAGTCCAATCTATGGTTGTTTCTGTCCACATCGTTTCAAATTTGATTCTTCGCTTTTTACGTCTGTCCGCTTCTTTACTACCTAAATGCAGGTTCCCAAGTTGTTCCAACTAACTTCACCGAGTTACCGTGGCCGTGAAAATACAGATTAATTTTATCTCTGCTAAAGCATTTTTTTTTGGCTTTGTACACTTTATGCATTCTATTAGCATTCTATGTCCCGATTTATACATTTAATGTAAAAAATGTATTTTTTATAAAGTTAATATATTACATTAATCCCATAATATTAGAAAGGAGCTTTGCTATGAAAAAAACAATTGGAAAACTTGCAGTTCTCTCTTTATGCTCTGCTTTTCTGCTCACCTCAGTACCAACCCATGGCTTTGCCGCATCATCCTTAAGTCAAGTTGCCGTTAACGATCAACAGGATAACGCATTCGTGAAAAAAGTTGACCCTTTTGTCAAATTAGACGCCAACACTATGCGTTTCTTCTTAACAAGTGATGCAAAAAAACATTTGTCTTCGAATGAGTATTCTCAAGCAGTAGCAGCCATTAATCAAACGAATGCTTTGATTAAAAAGAACAAAAGCAACTTGATAGCAAATGGTAAAAAAGTATCAATTAACCAAAAGATGGTTGCCAATTCAATTGATACTAATGCATACTGGGATTACGAACTTTTCTGGTGGGGACACCGCTTTTATCTCTCTCATGAGTTATGTCAAGACATTCGAGCTGAAGCAATGGGAATTGGTGGAGCTGGCACCATAACGGCAGGAATCCTTGTAGGTTTAGGGGTTCCGGGTTGGGTGGCTTCAATCATCGTTGGTTCTGGAGTACTAAGTCTTTACGTCGTCACCAAGATTGACAAAGGAAATGGAGTTTATATTGATACCTTTCATGTAGGGGTTCCGGGTGTTCCTAACGTGTACTCTGCTTAATAATTTCGGTTAAATGGGTAGAACACTCCGTTCTACCCTTCATACATAGAAAGGGGGTGACGGTACTTGATAGCAACCCGCTTTATCACTCATAACGTATTTGGCTTTCTTGCCATTTTGCTAATTTCTCATTTACCACTTTCCCCCTTTCTCGGAGTCCTCTTGGTAAGTATAATATGGATGGTCTCTGCTGCCTTTTTTACAATGGACTATAAAGAAACTAAACAAATTAAAGGAATAGTTCTTGCCGCACTAACACTTTATGTCATTATGGATCTATTGGTCCTTATAACGCTTTTGGAAAACTGAAGCCCATAATAGGAATGCCCTCTTGCAATATTCGCTGGAGGGCATTGGCTATTGTTTTTCTGTTATCCGGTCTAACATCGTAAACATAAGCCAAGGTGATTTGCTTCAGTATGCCTGCCGGATCGTCGGCTAATTGCTTTTTTCAACTGTCAGGATTGTTCAATAATCATTTTGTAGTAAGGCTATCGATTGCCTTCAATTTTACTTGCTCCCAGTCATCAAGCTTCAAAGTTTCTTTGTAAATCCACAATTTTATCCCCGACTTGTTGACAACATCGTATTGTATAACTCGAATTTTCTATCAGGCTGATCGCTTTTCGGGATAATTCGGATCGTTTGCGTAGCCGCCCTTCCAGATTGCTGGCAGGCCGTCATGTAATCTGCACCAAGTACGTCATAGTAACGTATGGCTTTCCCTCGTACCGTTCAGGATTAACTCGGAGAGATCAGCGATAGACTCAGCGCAAGGTTTTGTTTTCGTAAAAGTGTTTATTACATCTATGAATAGTGTAAATAATACACCATCTTCATCATAATATATTGGGGTATAATCCCTCTGAAAGGGAGAGTATTACATGAGACTCAGTAAATGGAGTAAACTACAACGCCTACTCGCCAGCGGCTTGCTCGGCATAACCGCGATACTCGGAAGCGTATTGACCGTACAGGCGAACGAAGCGCCTGCCGCAGCGCCTGCAATCAGCCCCTGGGCCGTCCAGACCCTTCACGAAGGCGAAAAATACGGAATTTATCCGCTTGCCTGGTATCAAGACGGCACCTTTCAGCAGCCGATTACCACGGACAAATTTCAAGCTTTACTGACCAGCACGGCAGCGAAGCTGGATAAGCTGGGCTTCAGCAAGAAGACTGATTTCAGCGGCCCGAAAGCAACAGATACAATAACGAGAGAAATGGTCCTGAACTCGCTGTACGGCGTCCTCACACAGTACGAGCTGCCGGAAGCTTTCGAAATCGGCAAGCTTTCCCCGATTGATTATTTGCAAAAGAAAGGCATCGTGAGCGGAACCATTAAAAGCCTGGGACTGAACCAGCCATGCACTGTCGAGCAAGCCGCCGTCTTTGCAAGCAGGCTTGTAACCTATACATACGATACCGCCCAGGGAGGGGCAAAAGGGCTGCTCTGGAAGGCCACCAAGGGGGGCAACACGCTTTACCTGCTCGGTTCGATTCACTATGGCACTCCGGATATGTACCCGATGCAAAAAAACGTCAGGGACGCGTTCGCCGCATCCGATACCCTTTGGGTGGAGCTGAATCTCCTCTCTGACGATGAAGAGGCGTTGGAATACTTTAAAGAATCCATGATGTACACCGACGGCACAACACTGAAGGATCACGTATCCAAAGCGACGTATGAGAAGCTGCAGAAGGTTACCGACAAGCTGAAACTTCCCCGGGATGCCTTCGACTCCTACAAGCCTTGGGCCGTATCCACCGGCCTGTCCCTGAATTCCACCAGAGTCTCGCCAAGCGAGCAGCCTCAGTCTTCGGCTTTGGGGGTCGACATGTACTTCCTGCAAAGCGCGCTTCTTTCCGGGAAACCGATACACGAGTTGGAAGGCATAAAGCTGCAAGCCGATCTTTTCAACAACGCACCGCCTGACCTGCAGGAAAAAGAATTGAATGAACTGCTGGACTCGGTTTTGAATCCGGATGCCGCCTCGCAGAACACGGCGAAACAGCTTATCGAGTGGCAGCAGCTATGGGCAAAAGGGGATCTGGACGGCTTTACGAAATCATTTACTTCCTCCCCGCAAATGATGGAGAGCGCTCTTGCGAAGGGGTTGTTCGGAGAACGGGACAAGAACATGGCCGCGAAGCTGGCTTCCTTGCTTGAAAAGGAAGGCAAATCGACTGTCTTTGTCGTCATTGGTGCCGGGCATTTTGTGGTCGAGAATATGGTGATTGATCAATTGAAGCAAAAAGGCTATAAAGTGGAGTTTATTCGGTAGCTTTTTTGCGGGTAACAGAGAGGGCGCATGGATGTCATGCGCCTCTTTCATTACCGTATATAGGATCAAGCTAGTTTATATTTTCAAGGTATTTAATAAATTCGGGTAAAAATTCAGTGTTATGTAAATCTCTGGAGTGGTCTGCGATAAGTACAATACTCGCATTTAGTTCTTTACCTGAAAAATTATAGATAAGAAAATCAGTATTTGGATATATCTCACTGTATCCTTTTGTGATTCCGCTATCTTCATTCGTTGCATTATAAAAACCAGATGAATAGGATAATGCATTTTTCCATTGGAATTTTTCTTCTATACCGGGAGAAAGCCCAACCATAACAACGATTCCTTCACTCTCATTTTTATATACTAAAGTCTTGTTGTTTTCTTGAAAAAGGCTATGCTCTGAATCGGAACTGTCTTTAAATTTACGAACGAGATTCGTAATAGCCCAGTCTTCGGTTATTTCAATATAACCATCTAGTGAAAAATTAGTCTTAATATCCAGATACCTTTTGTTAAATTTGTCGATGTCTATAACTGTTGAATTACTGCTAACGTGATTACTCTGGCATGATATTAGCAGAAGGATTATGGATGTAAACATTAGGTATTTTACGTGCACTCTTTTTCCAATTTCCATACAAACCACCCTTTTTTAGAGGTTGGACACGCAAATAATAATCGAGAGACATTATAGTTTGCTTACTAAGAACATATCGCTAAAGTGCCCTTAAAACCTTACTCCGAGATCAATAGCTAGTTGGTCCTAAAGCCATCCGCAAAGTAATTGCAAACAACATCGGTTATGTCTCGCTCTCTCTTCGCAAACGGAGTCCGTAAAGGGCTTCCCCAGCCTTATGTAGTTCCTGCGTTGGAAGATCCTTCAATATTTTGCAATCGTAACATTCCCTGCCCTTCTGAGTGCTTAACAATGCTCTCGAACGCAAGCTATGCGTTCTTTATTTGTGTCGGTTTTTTGGTCACTGCTGAACCTGTATTCTTGGGAAAAATGGGTATAGAAGTAGAATATATAGCAAGCATAAGGCAAATATACCATACATTGGTAATCTCTGAATATAATTTTTAGTTTACAGAAAATGCCTATATATTTGCATTCGTCTGTCATCTATCAATAAATCTTTCACAATCTCCTTGGCGAAATTAAAAGAAGGTAGACTTGTCTTTAAAAACAAACAGACGCTTTTCTATTTTATAACAGGCTTAAATCGAACCATTCACGCATATGGACTTAACAAAGGGGGGACAGGTGAAACCAGGTGAGCAAATGAGGAAAACAAGGGGGAGACAAAATGCCTGAAGTGCTGTTCAAGGTGGATTTGACCAAACCGATGGAGGAGCAGGATTTACCCGGACACAACCGCTGGCATCCCGATATTCCTGCCGTGGCTGCGGTCAACCCGGGGGCTATGTTTCGCATCGAGTGCAAGGACTGGACGGATGGACAGATCCAGAACAACGACGATCCGAGCGACATCCGCGACGTCAATCTAAAGCGCGTCCACGTGCTCAGCGGACCGATCTGGGTAAACGGGGCAGAGCCGGGCGATTTGCTCGTCGTTGACATCCTCGACATCGGCCCGCTGCAGGGGGCGGAGTGGGGCTTTGCCGGCATTTTCGCCCGGGAAAACGGCGGCGGCTTTCTCACAGAGCATTATCCCGAGGCAGCCAAGTCGATTTGGGATTTCCACGGTATCTACACCACCTCGCGCCACATACCCGGAGTCAGATTTGCCGGGATTACCCACCCCGGACTGATCGGCGTTGCCCCTTCCCACGAGCTGCTTGCGAAGTGGAACAAGCGTGAGAGGGAGCTGGTCGCGACAGACCCGCATCGCGTGCCGGAGCTGGCTACTCTTCCCGATCCGACGAGCACTGTGCTCGGTTCGCTTACCGGTGCCGAGTATGAGCGAATCGCAGCCGAGGGGGCCCGTACCGTGCCGCCGCGGGAAAACGGAGGAAACTGCGATATCAAAAACCTGTCCAGAGGCTCCCGCATTTACTTCCCCGTCTTTGTCAAAGGGGCGAAGCTGTCGATGGGAGACATCCACTTTTCCCAGGGCGATGGCGAAATCTCTTTCTGCGGCGGGATCGAAATGGCGGGCTTCATCGATCTGCACGTGGACATTATCAAGGGCGGCATGGCCAAATACGGCATCGTCAACAATCCTGTTTTCAAACCAGGTCCGGTCGAGCCTCACTATTCCGAATTCCTTGTCTTTGAGGGCATTTCCGTCGACGAATTCAGCGGCAAGCAGCACTACCTTGACGCTCATCTCGCCTATCGTCGTGCCTGCCTGAACGCCATCGAGTATTTGAAAACGCTGGGATATACCGGCGAGCAGGCCTACATGCTGCTTTCCACCGCACCTGTGGAAGGGCGGATCAGCGGCATCGTCGACATTCCGAACGCGTGCTGCACGCTCGCCATACCGACGGCGATCTTTGACCGTGCTATCACACCGAAATAACAAACCTTCACTTTCTTTTTAGGAGAGGATGCAGTCATGCCGACCTACTCGTTTTTATGTGAAACCTGCGGCGTCTTTGATCTGTACCGCAGCATGGCACAAGCCGGGGACCCCGGCCATTGTCCGGAATGTCAAAAGCTTGCGGTCCGGCTCTATTTGCCCGCCGGGCTGATTACGTCGTCCAAAGCGCTGCGGACCCGCATCGAGCAGAGTGCGGTGCCGAAGGTGGTGAAAAGGGAGACTCCCGGCTGTTCCGGGGAAGGCCAGAGACGCGGCAGCGCTCAAGCTCACGGGCATGCTTGCGGATCGCATGGACACAGCCATGCGGGCCATGCCTCTCGTCCCGGCAAGCCGGCCTATCGTTCGCACGCACCCAGCCGTCCGTGGCAGGTGGGGCATTAATCCGTTTGAGAAAAACATCTGCGAGAATATCAAGCCCAGCACCGTGGCGTGCTGGGCTGTTTTTGCTTACGTTTGACCATGCATGTTTTCAATGATTTTATTTGATTGACTTAATTTTCATTCTGTTTTGATACTGGACAATATACTGGTCCAGACGCTGGCTCAATTCTACAACTTCCCCGTTGTCAAAGCCTTTTTCCTGAACAAGTTCAACTAATTGTCCCCGCAAGCTCTCTATAATCCTTATTAAGTCCGTCTCATTATGCCGATTTTGTTCTTGTTCACCTACCAACCGGATCATGCACCTGCCTTTAGGAGCAAGCGATTCCCCTTTTGTAGGCATTCCTTTTAACGGGCACATAAGGGGAACGTCCCATTCTAGAATTTTCACAGCGATAGGATATCACGCCTTCCTTATTATGTAATACAAGGGCATTTATAACTATACTAGATTCTCCAATAAATACGGCTTTGAAAAAATAAGGAAATATAAAAAGCCAGTACCCGTTTGAAGGTACTGGCCTTTTGATTATCCACCCATTCCGTGTGTGTAGGTTTGCACTGTTTGGGTGACTGTAGTAGTTGACGTTTCATTGTTTGCAATACCGATGCACAAGCTTACAATTAGCGCGAGTGATAACGAAAACAACTTTCGTTTCATTCTTTGAACCTCCCTATTATTTCTTGATATATTCGTTCATGCTGCTTCGATGCATGGTGTCGATGTTCCCAAAACAGTGCAGTACATCGTTTAAATGCTTCTTGATTCTTCAACTTATCGGCTAGGTCCAAACAACATAATATTTCTTCAAGTGCATTGGTAATGCGCCCTTTCTTTAACTCATAGACGATCTTATTATACCTAAAATTATAATGTCTGCCAATATTAACCGGATCCTCATATTTATAAAAACGTTCTATTTCTAGAGAATACTGTTCTAAAATAGGTTCGATAATAATGTCATATTTACTGGCCGCTTCCATGAGAGTCAAAAGCCCCGCTGGTATTTCCGCTGGATGATTGGCTAAAAACTCCAAATACTCAGGCAAAATATGGGTTTCCCCCATCAGCAAATTATACGTGTACAAATTGGCTTTTGCCCACGTCTTGAAATTCTCAACCTCTCTTTTTCCCATATCATCCAAGAGTTCGAACCATCCAAGGTCAGCATAGCCTTGAACGTATTTTTTCGCTTCGTTATACAACCCTTGCATTTGTAATGCGACACCTTTTGCGAGAAACCCTTGTCCATAGTACACAACCAAATGGCGTTCCGTTCTTAACGGCTCACAGGTCTTGCCGTTTTTTTGTTTACGCAACTCATCCTGATAGACCTTCATGGCTAGTGATCGTAGTTCGTCTGCGTACTTCTCCACTTCCCTCCACTTTTGCTGCATAAAACACACATTCGCCAATTGTAACAGCCCGTCCAACTGAAAATTTTCCGGCAAACGCTTCCGATAAGGTTCAAACCGAATAACCGCCTTCCAGTTCTCTTCGGCATCTGTCCCTTGTGCTGCCCGGAACAACCGGTACTGACTGATCAAAAAACGGTCGGAATGACTGTCCTTCTCATTTTCAATTACGAACTCATAGAACGGAACAGACTCCTTCCGTTTCCCGCCCTCAAAGAGCTGCTCTGCCACTGAAAAAAGGATCCCTACATTTTTGGGGTCATCCAGCAATTTGGAAACGATCTGTTGAATACAATCCTTCAGGCCAATTTCTGCGCACCGGATCAGGTAGGGAATCACTCGCGGGCGAGATACCCTCTCTTTTGCGAAACACTCTTCTGTGTACAATTCATAGAGCCACCCAAAAGGCTTTCCAAAAACTTTAGTCAACGCATCCAATTGTCCTATCGTCATCGGGCGGTTGCCACGTAAAATATCACTAAGGTGTCCGTGATTTATACCGGACAATTCGCTGAGCTTGCTTAATGTATAACCGTTTTGCTTCTGATGCGTTTCTATCTCTGACCGCAACGACCGTTGCACCGTCTCTTGCAGCCTCATAGAAAAACACTCCCCCTACTCCCAAAGTGATTACTATTCAGTACGTTAAGTCACTCTTGATAAAGAGATATCTTTTTTGATGTTTCTATATTTTACCATATGATACACATAGAGGTAAACTAGTGGAAGTATTTCTCCTAACATATCTTCTCATTTTGTTGGAGATAACCCCCGGCAAACAAAGAAAGAGTTTCGAGCGCCTGTCTCCTCGGTCGAGGTGAAAACAAGAAAAGCAGTAGGAGTCGATGAATCTTAAAGGCTCCCATTATAAAAGAGAGCAACCCTCCTGCCGATTTCCCTGCAAGAGAACTGCTCTCTTTTTATGAACAAGCTTACATCTCACTGATTCCGTTCGTAAATCAAACGAAGGCCCTTCAGCGTCAAGTCGCCATCAACAACATCGATGCACTCTGCTTCGTTAGCAATCAAAGGAGCCAAGCCCCCTGTCGCGACAACAGTCGGCTGTGTACCGTACTCGGCCTTGATCCGGCGGACAATGCCCTCCACCTGACCGACAAAGCCGTAGTAAATCCCGGCCTGCATCGCTGATATCGTATTTCGCCCCACCACGGACGAAGGCTTCGCGATCTCGATGCGGGGCAGCTTGGCAGCGCGGCTTACCAGCGCCTCCGTGGAAATGCCGATCCCCGGGGCTATGGCACCGCCCCAGTACTGTCCGCGCTCGTCCACATAGCAAAAGGTGGTGGCCGTGCCAAAATCGACGACGATCAGCGGGGTTCCGTACTCGTGAATCGCGGCCACCGCATTGACGATGCGGTCTGTCCCGACCTCGCGCGGATACTCGTACTTGATGTTGAGGCCGGTCTTGATTCCGGGTCCCACGATCAAAGGCTTATGGCGCAAGTACTTCTCGCACATCCGCTCCATCATCACGTTGATCGGCGGCACGACTGAGGAAATAATGACACCGTCCACGCTGTCCAACGTCAGGCCGACACTGTCAAACAGGCTGCGGACGAGCATGCCGTATTCGTCTTCTGTTTTGTTGCGGTCCGTAGCCACGCGCCAATGATGACGCAGCGTTTCTCCCTCATACAGTCCCATCACGATGTTGGAATTTCCGATGTCCATCACCAGTAGCATAAGGCTTCTCCTACCGTTTCCGGGTGTTTAAATCGAGACTGATATCGAGCGCTTTTACCGAGTGCGTCAGCGCTCCGACCGAGATGACGTCCACCCCAGTTTGGGCAATGCCCCCGATCGTCTCCAGCGTGACGCCGCCGGAGGCTTCCACGACAGCCCGGCCGCCGATCATGGCGACGGCTTCACGCATCGTCTCGTTTGGCATGTTGTCCAGCATGATGATATCGGCTCCGGCAGCCAGTGCCTCCTGCACCTGCCCCAGCGACTCCGCCTCCACTTCGATTTTCATCGTATGCGGAATGGCGGCACGGGCCGCCGCGACTGCCTGAGCAATTCCGCCCGCTCCCTTGATGTGGTTATCCTTGATCATCACGGCATCGTACAGTCCGTAGCGGTGGTTGTGTCCGCCCCCGACGCGGACTGCGTATTTTTCCAGCATTCTCAGGCCCGGGGTGGTTTTTCGCGTATCCACCACCCGCGCCTTCGTTCCTGCGACTGCGTCGGCATACTGCCTGGTCAGCGTCGCGATGCCGGACATGCGCTGAAGCAGATTGAGCGCCAGACGCTCACCGCTCAAGATCGAGCGAACCGAACCGCTGACGTCTGCGATTTGCTCTCCTTTTTCGACACGCGCCCCTTCCTGGACGCGGCTTGTAAAGGACAAGGCTGGATCTACGGTCGCAAACACCTGCTCCGCCACGGACAATCCGGCAATAATCCCTGCTTCCTTGGCGTACAGAATGCCCGTCCCTGTCTCCGTCCCGGGAATCGTGCTCATTGTCGTCACGTCTCCGAAGCCGATGTCCTCTTGCAGCCACTCTTCAATTTTGCGTTGCAATTCCCGCTTATTCCACATCGTACTGGTCACTCTCCTCACGTACACCCTCATCCATCGACTGGATGATGTGCTTGCGCCAAATCAAATCGTCTTTGTTCGGGAAATCATTGCGATAGTGTCCGCCCCGGCTTTCCTCCCGCCGCAATGCCGCGCGTGTCGTCAGCACGGCCGTACCGAGCAGGTTGAGGAATTCGAATGCCTCGATTTCATGGTGCTCGCAGGCGTAAAACCGCTGCATGCGCTCCAGCTCTTCCAACGCCTTTTGCAGTCCCTTTTCCTGCCGCTTTACGCCGACGTGGCGCAGCATCAGCTTTTGCAGCTTGACCCGCTGCTCTCTCGTGTTGACGGTCCGATTCCCCCGTTTTTCTGCCTTTGCCTGCAACGGACGTATTTCGGGCAACGGCGGAAGCTCCCGGATGCGATGAACAATCCGGTGGCCAAACACAACCGCTTCCGACAGCGAGTTGCTCGCCAGGCGGTTCGCTCCGTGCACACCCGTGCAGGATACCTCGCCGCAGGCAAACAGGCGCTTGGTAGAGGTCTCTCCGTTCAGATCGGTCTGAACTCCGCCCATGATATAGTGGCAGGCAGGCGCGACCGGAATCCAGTCGGTTACCATGTCCAGCCCGTATTGGAGGCAGAACTGGTAAATGTTTGGGAAGCGATGCTTGATCAGCTCCTCCGACTCATGCGTGATATCCAGATAAACATAAGCCGAATGCGTGCGCTCCATCTCGGAAACGATCGCCCGGGCTACGACGTCGCGCGGCGCCAATTCCTTTTGCGGATGGTACTTTTCCATGAAGCGCTCCCCGCTCGTATTGCGGAGAATCGCCCCTTCCCCGCGTACTGCTTCCGAGATGAGAAAGCGCGGCGCACCCGGATAATACAGCGCTGTCGGGTGAAACTGGATAAACTCCACATCCTTGATCCGCGCTCCGGCCCGATACGCGATCGCGATTCCGTCCGCTGTCGCGATCTCCGGGTTGGTCGTGTAGCGGTAGAGCTGACCCGCTCCCCCGGTCGCGAGCACCGTCGCCTTTGCTTCCAGGAAAAAGCGTTCGCCGTCCGGCTTCATGGCGATCACTCCGACGCATTCGCCGTCCTGTGTCACAACATCAATCGCAAAGTGGTCTTCCAGTACGGTGATGTTGGACTTCTCCCGAACGCGTGCGGACAAGGCGCGGACGATTTCCGCTCCCGTTGCGTCCCCGTGGGCATGCAAAATACGACGCTTGCTGTGCGCCCCTTCTTTGGTCAGCTCGTACCGCCCCTCGGCGTCCTTGTCAAACTCGGTGCCGTAGGCGATCAGTTCTTTTAAGCGTTCAGGCCCTTCGTGGACGAGGACTTCCACCGCTTCGTACGAGCACAGGCCCGCACCTGCAATCAAGGTGTCTTGACGGTGCAGCGCAGGCGAATCGGACTTGGCCGTGACCGCGGCAATCCCGCCCTGCGCCCAGCGCGTATTGCTGTCGTCGAGTTTCTTTTTGCTGATCAATACCACTTCATTTTGTTCACTGGCTTGCAGGGCCGTATACAGCCCGGCGATGCCAGCGCCGATGACCGCCACTTCCGTTTTCATCCGCGGCAATGTTTGCAAATCAAAGTCAGCAATATAGCGGGGGATCATTCCCTGTGTCCCTTCTCTCATCCGTGATCAAATCTATGTTTCACCCATTATAACAAATACGTCTTGGTAGCAAAATGAGTTGGCGCAGCTCTTTTGTAAGCCTGAAGCTTTGCGAGTCTTAGCAAGCTTTACGAGGCTTTCGGGTTTTGGGCGGCGTTGTCCGGGCTGCGGTGGCGGAGATGAAACAGGAGAAAAAGGCTCCAGGTTCGGTGGGACACTTGCTTGGAAGCTTATACTGTCCGGCTCCATTCCAAAAGGGAAACCGCGTCCAAAAGCAGCCTGCCCGAGGATGCGTCTCAGAGGTTGGACGCGAAAAGCGTGTTCCCCTTTTTCCATTCCTCCTGGGCCGGTGTCCCAAAGACCTTCGCCTTTTTCTCCTGTTTCATCTCTACAGCGATTGTTTTCGCCCGGTCTTCCTAAAAGCAAAAGATAAAAAATCCTTTGCTTCGATGAACTTGTCATCGCTGCAAAGGCTGAAAGGGAGTCTGTAGAAAGTTTATGAATGAGACGGCACGGACGCACAGTCGGAGCAGGTGCCGTATACTTCGAATTTGTGGCCGGTGACCTGGAAGTCCTCGGGGATCGACGACATGATGTTCATCGGGCAACCGGGGAGTGAGGAGGTCTTGCCGCATTCGGTGCAGATGACGTGGTGGTGATGGTGGCCGTCTGCCGAACAAGCGAGCCTGTATTTTCCTTCCCCATCCAGCTCCGTCTCCTCCAGAATGCCCAGATCGACGAATGTCGAGATGTTGCGATAAACGGTGTCAAAGCTGAGATTGGGGTAGTCGTCCTTGATCCGTTCCATGATATCCTTGGCTGACAGGTACCGTCTCTCTGCCGCGCAGATGCGGATCAGCTTTTCCCGTTTACCCGTGTATTTATATCCTTTTTCCTTCAATATCTGCAACGCTTCTTCTACCTTCATCATCCTTGCTCCTTCCCGCATTGGTCACATGCTATCGCAGAGCCGCTTTGATTTTCTTCACACCGAGCACGATCAACAAGATGCTTACGGCTACCAATACAATTGTACCACCAGATGCCCAATCTAGCAGATAGGCAAAATAGAGTCCGGCCAAAACGGATGTTTCGGCGAAGACGATCGCGTACAAAATCGTTTGGCGGAAGCTTCCGGCAATCTGCAGACTGGCTGCTACCGGCAGCGTAATCAGGGCGGAGATCAACAGCACGCCCACGATCCGCATGGAGGCGGCAATCGTCAGCGCCACCAGAACCATAAACCAGAGGTTGATCGAGCGGCGGGCCACTCCGGAGACGCGGGCGAATTCCTCGTCAAACGATACGGCAAACAGCTCCTTGTAAATGAGGAAAACGGTGCCGAGAACGACTGCCGCCACGCCGATCAGCGCGTACAAATCTTCCTTGCTGACCGTCACGATTTTACCGAACAAGTACGAATACAGGTCGGTGTTAAAGCCTTTGGCGATGCTGATCAAAACAGTAAACAGCCCGAGTCCGGTCGAAAGGATGATCGGAATCGCCAAGTCCTGATACGATTTGTACACCTTGCGCAGCCGCTCGATAAACAGAGAGCCGATGACCGAGAACAGCATCCCGAAAAACAGAGGATTAACAGCCTGAAACAGCGCAATCTTTTTTGAGATCAGCATGCCTGCCGCTACTCCTGAAAGCGTTACATGCGAAAGGCCGTCCGCCATCATCGACAGGCGGCGCACAATCAAAAAGGTCCCGAGAATGGGACAAATCAGTCCAATCAGTATCCCTGAAAACAGGGTATACCGCAAAAAGTCATACTGCCACCAGTCAGCCAGCATGGTTCTACTCCTTCTTTCGTTCCAAATCTACTCAATGGTGGTGAGCGAGCATTTTGATCGAATCACCGTACATCTGCTGTAAAATCTTGTCGTGATTGTGGGCAAAGTCGTGCGCGGAGCCGTGGAAGTGGAGCTTCCGCTGCAGGCAGGCTACCTTGTTGACCCACTGCGTCATCACGCCTACATCGTGGCTGACGATCATCATCGTCATGCCGTTTTCTTCTTTCAGCGAGCGAAGCAGCTCGTAAAACTGTTCAATTGACTCCTGATCCACACCGACGGTAGGCTCGTCGAGGATCAACAGCTCCGGCTCCGCCACCAATGCCCGGGCGATGAAGACTCGCTGCAGCTGCCCGCCGGACAGGTTGCCGATCCGCTGGTCCAGCTTTTCCGTCAAGCCGACGCGTTCGACGACTTCTTCGACTTTTTGGTGGTGCTTGCCTTGCAGGCGGCGGAACAAACCGACCTTTCCCACCAGACCGGAAGCAACTACCTCCCGTACGGTAGCCGGAAAGCCGCCTGCCCCGTGAGCGACCTGCTGGGCCACGTAACCGATCTTGCTCCAGTCCCGGAACTTGGACAAAGGCTGCCCAAACAGCTCCACCGTCCCCTTCGTGGCGGGAAGCAGTCCGAGCAGCAGCTTCATCAGCGTCGATTTGCCCGAGCCGTTCGGTCCGACAATGCCGACGAAGTCTCCGCGTTCCAGAGAGAAGTTTATGTTTTCCAGCACGACTTTCTCTTCATATTGAAAGAATACCGACGTCAGCTTGACTACGGCATCCTCATGTTTCGCTTCCATGACGCCATCCTTCTTCCTTTAAATCGGATTTATTCTGATTTACTACGTTACATCGTACTACGATTCGGCAAAAATCTCAAGAAGTCAAATGCGGCATTCCGCTTTTCCGCCGTCAACTCCCAGAACATCCTCTCCGCTCTTAAAGACCCGCACGTTCTGACGGCGGGTCGCAGAGCGAACGCCAAACACAGTACGGCAAGCAGGCATTAGAAGCCGCCAGAATCAACGGTCAACTGATTCGTGTTGACATATCGGAAATCGTCGATATAATGATGATTATGGAGCCAATCGAAGTGTTTAAAGCATTGTCTAACGAGTCGAGGTTGCAAATTTTGCAATGGTTAAAGGAGCCGGAAAAACATTTTGTGCCCCACGAAGGGATTGATATGAGAAAAATCGGGGTTTGCGTGAGTCAGGTCACAGAGAAGCTGAAGATGACTCAATCAACGGTTTCCCAGTATTTGTCCATACTTCAACGAGCCGGTCTGATAAAAACAGAACGGATCGGCAAATTTACGTACTATAAAAGGAATGAAGAGAAAATACGTGAATTCGCTGCTTTTTTCAATAGTGAGCTCTAATTCTATAACTGAATGCCGAAAATGTATTCGGTTTTTGTTTTGTTTGTCAAATCGACATATCGCGATATGTATTATCATATAGTTTTGTCTTTTGTATCTACATTTTTCAATTTATCGATCTAAAATCGACAAAGGAGTTGTGATTTCATTGTCCAATACGTGGAAGGTTTACTTTTTGGCATTAGTCAGTTTTTTAGTCGGCACATCCGAGTATGTCATTTCAGGCATCTTGGATAAGATTTCGGAGACCCTGGGTATCTCCGTCACTTTGACTGGGCAGCTTGTGACGATCTTTTCATTTGTTTATGCTGTCTGCACGCCGGTACTCATGGCTTTGACGGCAAAATGGGAAAGGCAAAAGCTGCTGGTTTCTGCAATGGGCATCTTCGTGTTAGGGAATGTTTTGTCTTTTGTCCTGCCTGGGTTCGAGCTTTTTGTTGCAGCCCGTGTCATCATGGCTTTAGGCGCGGGAATGGTGGTTGTCACCGCCTTGGATATTGCCGCTAAAATTGCCGCCCCGGGAAAACAAGCAAGTGCCCTTGCCACAGTGGTTATGGGATTTACTGCTTCGTTGATTATCGGGGTTCCTCTTGGACGAGTTGCAGCGGCTGCGTTCGGATGGCGGTCTGTGTTCGGCTTCCTGGCACTGGCAGGCTTGCTGGCGATGTTTGTTCTCTACACAGTATTGCCTCGAGTCAAAGGAGACGATCCCGTTCCCTTGTCCAGGCAGCTTGCTTTTTTGAAAAACGGAAAAGTAGCGCTAGGGCTTGCCATTACCTTCTTCTGGCTGGGCGGATACTCCATCGCCTATACCTATATCTCGCCTTATCTTCTCGATGTCGCCGGCTTGAAGGAGGACATGCTGAGCGCAGCTTTATTGGCGTTCGGAATCGCCAGCTTGGCCGGATCCAAATTCGGCGGGTTCAGCACGGACAAGTGGGGCGTGTTCCCGACGCTGACCGGGGGCATGCTCCTGCACGCAGCAGCCCTCATCTTGCTATCCGTTTCCGTTTCCTTGCCCCATTCGTGGCTTCTTGTTGCTGTCTTACTGGTTTTGTGGTCGTTTGCGGCCTGGTCTACCGGTCCTACGCAGCAATTTAATCTGGTTCGGATTGAACCAAACTATTCGGGAATCATGCTGGGCCTTAACCAATCCATGATGCAATTGTCCATGGCGGCTGGTGCAGGAATGGGAGGCATCATTATCGATCAAGTGTCGTTGTCATCGGTTACATGGTTCGGCATGATCGGAGTGGTCCTGGCGATCCTTGCAGCGTTTCTGTTGAGGCTGCGGATGAGTGAAGGAAAGCAGATGGCTCAAGCAAACGAATAAACGAATACAACCGGAATCAGGAGGGCCGAACCGATTCCGGTTTTTTTGTGCTTGGCAGCTCTACAAGCCCATCCTTCGTGAATCAGGAAATTTTGAGGATTATTTATCTCTCTTTTGCGAAACAAACCGGTGTAATTACCGTCATACTAATTGTAAATACAGGGATAAATACCAGAATTGAGGGATTATTATCGAACAAAGGTGATTATCGTAAAAATGAACTCCCCTTTGTTTGTTATATAAAACAGGTGTTTTGGCGACAATAACCATCCGTAAAACAAAACGTAAAATTTCGAAAATACATGGGGTGAGATTTCGCTGTGAGTATATTTCGCCTATATACTCTTGGAATGCTACTGCTGGTCATATTGGTTGGATGCTCTCCCCCAAAGCCGCAAACGGAAATGCCAGATCATGCACCCCCGCATTCAACTCCTGCCGGGCAAGTCAAACAGGGCAAGCCCTCAAGCGAAGACGACGCGCTTTTCCCCATTAGACAAAGGGACCATGCAGGATATATCAACCGGAGCAGACAGGTCGTTATCGAGCCGTCATTTCTCCAAGGTTTTGCCTTTTCAGAGGGTCTCGCCATTGTAGAAAATGACGATCGGAAGCTGGGGTACATCGATAAACAAGGAAGCGTTCGAATCGATTTTCAATTTCCCGATGCACAGGATTTTTCGGAAGGGCTGGCTGCGGTACGGGTCCCGAACGGAGAAGGATGGGGTTATATTGATCGGACCGGCAAAGTCGTCATCACACCGCAATTTAAATTCGCCGGAAGCTTTCACGAGGGGCTGGCTGCTGTCCATGATCACGACTCCTTCCGCTTTATCAACCGATCTGGAGAACCGGCTTTCGAGATCCCGTTTCCGAATGTACAAGAACTGGGGGATTACTCCGAAGGCTTGGCTTTTATAAAAACAGGGAATCTATACGGCTTTTTGGACAAAAGCGGAAAGGCAGTCATCCCGCCCACCTTCCAGAGTGCACATTCTTTTCAAGAGGGATTCGCAGCGGTGAAGCTCGACGGCAAATGGGGATTTATCGATCGACAGGGTACGATGAAAATAGCCCCCGCGTACGAATTGGCCCATGCTTTTTCCGAAGGATTGGCCGAGGTCAAGACAGGGCAAGGGTGGGGATTTGTCGACAAGACGGGAAAGACAGCCATTGCCCCGCAATTTGCGGAGGTGGGTTCCTTTTCCGAGGGGCTTGCCGCAGTAAAGCTTAACGAAAAGTGGGGGTTTATCAACGCACGCGGAGAAATCGTCATTCCGGCTCAATTTGATTTTGCTTACGACTTTCATCATGGCCTGGCTAACGTGCAAACGGGTACAGCATGGGGCTATATCGATCGAAGCGGTGGAGTTGTCTGGCCCCCGCAACAGTAAAATCCGGATATAAAAGATAGAAAAAAGGAAGCTGCCCCTTTGGCTCTATGGATCGCCAAGGACAGCTTCCGTTCCTGTTTCCTATTTCAATGCCGCACGCAGCATTTCGAGGTTGTCTTTCATAATAGAGAGATAGTCTTTCCCCGCTTTCGCCTCTTCCTCCGTCAAGCCTTCCAGAGGATTAAGCGTTCCCGTTTGGACGCCTGCTTCTTTGGCAATCACTTCGGCTACCTTCGGCGACGCCAGGGTCTCAAACAGGACATACGAAATGTTGTGTTCCTTCACGTGTTCGACGAGCTCCTTCATCTCTGACGGCGACGGCTCGTCGGCTGGATCAATCCCTGAGATTGCTACCTGCTCCAGTCCGTAACGCTTGGCCAGATAGGCAAAGGCGCTGTGGGCGACCATAAACTCTTTTTTGGAGGATTTGCTTACCATATCCGCAAAGTCTTTGTCCAGCTGATCCAGATCGGCGGCCAGCTGCTGGTAGTTCTTCTCGTAGGCATCAGCATGCGCCTTGTCCTTTTCAACCAGAGCGGACTTGATTTTCTCCGCCTGTGCTTTCAGCATGGTCGGATCGAGCCACACGTGGGGATCGGTACCACCGTGATCATGCTCGTGCTCATGGGCATGCTCCTCGGTAGAGCCAGTGGCAGCAGCCGCATCCTGCTTGTGTTCTTCGTGACCCTGGGCTTCGGAACCTTCCTTGTGTTCCTCATGTCCTTGAGCCCCGGAGCCTTCCTTGTGGTCGTCATGTCCTGCTTCGGCTGCCTCGCCCTCGTGTCCGTGATCATGGTCATGTCCCCCCGCAGCTTCCAGCAGGGAAAGTCCCTCCGTTGTATTGACCACTGTCGTCTTGTTTTTGTCCATGCCTTTTACCGCGTTGTCCACCCATGCCTCAAACCCGCTCCCGTTGTAAATGAACAGGTCGGCACTGCTCAGAGCGACCATATCCTTGGCAGTCGGCTCAAAATCATGAGGCTCCACTCCGGCTGGTACGATATTCGCCACGTCGGCATATTCGCCAGCGATCCGCTTGGCCGCATACTCCAGCGGGTAAAGCGTCGTATATACTTTTATTTTGGATGTTCCCTCATCCGTTTGCGGAGACGTATTGGCAGTATTTGCTGTGCCGCAGCCAGCCATAGCCAATGCGGTCACAATCGTCAGCGTAGCCAGCATCGTTTTTTTCATCCTTCTTCCACTCCTCTTCCAATTCATAATCATTCCGATTTGTATCTCAACCGTTTTTTATTATACGGGCAGCTGCCCATAAAGTAAATAGGATTTATTCCGATTTGCGCCGGTTTCTTCACAATTTCTTCATCGCATTATGATATGATACCGGTAAGGAGGTCTGTCCAGGATGAAACGGAAACATTTCTTTGTAATTGGTCTTTTGGCTGCAGCCCTTGTCTCCGGCTGTGCCTCTCAAGACAAAGCCCAGGGCGATCATGCAGCGCATCAG
The DNA here is from genome assembly GCF_037964015.1 of Brevibacillus sp. FSL K6-6036. Lineage (NCBI taxonomy): Bacteria > Bacillati > Bacillota > Bacilli > Caryophanales > Paenibacillaceae > Brevibacillus > Brevibacillus sp. FSL K6-6036. The sequence continues at coordinate 179,111 of NZ_CP150173.1, read as the reverse complement.
CAGCACGCCCCAAATGGAGACCTGCAGGAGATGACCGCTTCGGTGGATCAACTGCCCAGCTTTTTGGACAACCAAGACCCGCAAATCGTCGCAGCCTATAAAGTCGCTGCAGCCAATCGCGAGCTTCTCAAGGTGATTCCTTGCTACTGCGGCTGCGGTGAAAGTGCCGGCCACCAGCACAATGGAAACTGCTTTATTAAAGAGGAAAAAGAAGACGGCTCCATCGTCTGGGACGATCATGGCACCCGCTGCGGCGTATGTATGGAAATCGCCGTCGTCTCTGCCAAGATGAAACTGGATGGAAAAACCGATAAAGAAATCCGCACGTTTATCGACGATACGTATAAAGACGGCTATGGAAAGCCGACTCCGACTCCCATGCCGTCGTAAGATTCGGTTGCAGGAGCATATGACAAAACCCCTTCCAAGCGCAGGAAGGGGTTCTTGTTTTCCGCTAGTTTTCTTCGCCGAGGTACTTGATGCCATTTGCCAAAAGCGATGCGTAAACCTTGGCTCCTTCGGTGGTGAGATGAACGCCGTCTTTTACAAAATACTCATCGTGGTTGGCGCTGGCCTCATGCCAGTTGATCAGCGAAATTTGCGGAGAGCTGTCGGCCCTCTCTTTCAGTGCTTCGTTGACCGTACTCTCCCATGGACGAGGGACACGGGTGTTGATCAGGACGATCTGCCGGTTTTTGCCGAGTGTGTGCAAGAGTGAATCCATCTGCTTCTTCGTGAAAGCACCGTTTGAACCAAGCTCCAGCACCACGGTTTTGCCCAGTTTCCCTTCCGCATGGAGGCGGTTGGCCACTTCCAGCGCTTGGGACATCTGTCGGCCAACCTTTCCGTCGATGACAATTCCCGGCAGCATCTCTTTTAAGTAAGGCTCCGCGTCGAGAATTACGGAATCCCCAATGACGGTAATGCCATGGCCGTTCCCGATGACAGGTGTTTCCGCTTTTCCCTCCTGGCCTTTCTGCTGTTCCGCAGCCGAACCGTCGGGTTGGTCTGTGCTCGTGCCTTGGCTGTTGCCCGCTGATTGCTTGTCGCCCGTTGCGGCATCAGCATTCGAAGATTTGTCTGCTGCTGAAGGGGTCTGCTTCTCCTTTGACGCATTCTTTCCACCAGCAGGAGATTGCTTGCCGTCCTTGGCGCCGTTCTTTCCGGCCGCCACCGTATCCTTCGCGCTTTCTCCACTGCCGGGCTGATTGGTTTGCTTTCCATTCACTGCCTGATTGCCTGCCGGCTTTGTTGCATGTCCGCTTTTATCAGCAGCAGCACTGTCTGCACTGCCTGGGATTTGGGGTCCCTTTCCATCGCCGGGCGTTTGTGCTCCCGCAGCAGCTCCAGACCCATGCGCTTGATCAAGGGACGCTGGATCTGCTTCCGTTTTGCCATAAACCTTGTCAGGAGTAGACGAACTCGCGGTAGCTATCGGGAACAGATGCGTCATCCCGGCAAAGGAAAGGCTGATCACGAGCAAGGCCCCAATCGAAGCAATCCATGCGACGCGTCTGCTCCTCCCCGACCGTCCTTTGATGCGTTTCCACAACCGTCCCAACCCGCCGTGGCGAATCGGTTCTTCAATGAATCTCCACGACAGGGCAGCGAGCAGGACGCTTGCCGTTACCTGAACAAATGCCAGCGGGACGTTCACTCCCCCTGTATTTACCTCTGGGCTGGTCAGCACAATGACGGGATAATGCCACAGGTAGATGCCGTACGAGCGAACGCCAAACCACCGCAGAGGCTTTGCGCCCATCAGCTTGCCAAGCAAAGAGGCGGGGTGGGCAAGCACAGCTACTACGACAGCCGTTGCCAGAGAAAGTACGACCAATCCGCCTTGATAGAGAAACTCGTCATACTCATTTATATGGAAGATCATCGAAATGACGACCAAAAGACCTGCTCCCCCGACCAGATCGAGGGCCAACCGTACGCCAGCCGAGACGTTGTGGGAAAGCTTCCTGCTCGGCCATACCATCGCGAGCGCAGCCCCGATGAGCAAACCGAAAACTCTGGTGTCAGTCCCGTAATACACCCGGCTCGGATCAGCCCCCGGCTCATAAAGCAGCCCCATCGCCAGTGCTGAAGCGGCGGCTCCCGCCAGCGTCAGTCCAAGCAGCTTTCCCCGTTTTCTCAGGAGGCTAAGCCCAAGTACGAGCACCAGCGGCCAGATGAGGTAAAACTGTTCCTCTACAGCCAATGACCAAAAATGGCCCAGCGGAGAAGGCGGACCGAAGCTCTCGAAGTACGAGACCTCATGAAAGATCAGCCACCAGTTGCTGACATAGAGCAGCGCCGATCCGATTTCTTCTTTCATCGCCAAAAGTCGGGAGGGATCCTTAATGGCAAGCCATCCAACTACCGCTGCCATCATGACAAGCATCGCCGGCAGGAGCCTTCGCGCCCTCCTCAGCAAGAAATCGCCCAAATGGAGCCTGCCGCTTCGTTTCCACTCGGCGATGAGAATGTCCGTAATCAAATATCCGGACAAAACGAAAAATACACCGACCCCCAGCAGTCCTCCGGGTGTCCAATCCAGATGAAGGTGGTAAGCGATAACGGCCAGCACTGCCAAAGCTCTAAGCCCATCCAAGCCAGCCATGTAGCGGCCGTTTGCCTTGATCGGCTTAGGCATCTCGTCCACCCCCTCTGCGTGTTGCTGCTCTTGCTGTAATTGACTCTTGCTGCCCTCTTGTCATGATCAGTCTGCCTTCCCCTCTAGTGTACTTGTATATATGAAAGGAAAATCCTCGATTGAGGCGATTTCACCAAAAAACGACATTGTTTTCACACGAAGACAAACGCTCCTTCCGTCCCTCATATGAAGAGCTTTCCTATGTACGTTCCCATTATAAGAAGTACAATCGCAAATGTATTTACAAATCGTTAAAAAGAAAAAAGTTATTTTTTTCCGCAAGATAAAAAGAATCGACAAAAATGTTAAACCCCACGTAAAAGCTCGAAAACATACTTCGACAGCTATACGGTATGTTGATTGCAAAGCGTTTGATAAAATGGAAGTAACTCTCTGTCCACTGGAGATAAAAAGGGGATATTGCCCATGACGGATCAGCAATCACGTTGCTCCTCATTGATTTGCAGGTTGGACCACTTTGGGGAACTTACAAGACCGAAGAAACCTTTGCGGTGATTCAAACCTTGATCGAAAAAGCACAAGAAGCGCACATTCCGATTTTTTACATCCAATACGAAGGAATACCCGGAGATATGATGGCAAACGGATCGATGTTCTGACAGTTTGTCCAGGGGATTTCGCCTTGCGACTCCCGACAGGGGAATGACCGTCATCCCGGCAGAGCAGGTGCGATTTCAGACAGCGGCCATCTGGGGCTGCTGTTTTTTGTTCAGGCGACTGAATGGAGACTATCCAACATAAAGTTTGACGAAAAGGAACCAAAAACGTTTCGACCGATTCTTGCCATTCCCCCTTTACGAATGCGGCTGGCTTCTTGTATGATTATACCTAGATATTCGATGTATCGAATTCCAATGCAAAAGGAGGCTATCATGAAAATCAACAAGGAGCTGATGAAGGGCAGCACGGTCATCCTCATTCTGACCCTTCTCGAACGAAAAGCGATGTACGGCTACGAGATGAGCAAAGAAATGGAAAAGAGCTCAAACGGCATCCTTTCCTTGAAGGAAGGAACCCTGTACCCTATCCTCCACACGCTGGAATCGGAGGGACTTGTCGAATCGTACTGGAGCGATGGCGAAGGCGAGCGGAAGCGGAAATACTATCGGATCACCAGAGAAGGAAAAGCACGGCTGCAGGAAAAGAAACAGGAGTGGGTCGCGTTCCGCACCGCTGTTGATCAGGTACTTGGGGAGGGACGGGCATGACGCCAAACGACAAGATTCAGGCGTACATACGGCAGGTCTGCTCTCAGATTCGCTGCAAGGACGTGCATCCAGCCGTAACGCTGGAGCTGGAGAGCCACATCGCCGACAAGGTGGAGGATTTGATGGAGTCCGGCAGCACGGAAGCCGAGGCTGTCGAACGAGCCCTGGCGGAAATGGGAGATCCGTTCGCGGTGGGAAAACATCTGCATGAAGCACACAAGCCCCGGATGGAATGGAGTGTCGTCGGGATGGTGGCGGCATTGATTGGGATCGGACTCCTCGTTCTGCTCTCACTTATTGCGGGCAATCCCGAAGATATCAAGTTCCTGAAGAGACAGCTCGTCTTTGTCTGCTTTGGAATTGCTGCGTTTGTCGCCCTGCTTTACGCCAATTACAGCAAAATGAAAGCTTACGGCCTGCTCATGTATATGGGTACTCTCCTCGCAGTTTTTTTTGCGTTTACACAAGGAAAGACCATGTCAGGAAAACCGTACATGGATATCGGCATACCCATCGATATTGTCAGACTGAGTCCGTTTTTGCTGATTATCTCGCTCGCGGGAATATTTTCAGACTGGAACTGGCAAAGGAAGCTCTCTCTGTGGCTGGTATTGGGGCTGTATTTTGTTCCTTTGCTGTTTTATGTCAAGGCACCTGACCTGTTTGCCGGGATCCTTTTTTCCGTCGGTTTTTTCGTTCTGCTTTTCCGCTCGCCGGCGAGTAGGCGTCAAGCTTGCATCAGCCTAGGCACACTCTTGATTGGAGCCGTGGCATTACTCCTTCTGACGATGGAACGCTATCAGCTAGACCGCTTGTTGTACTGGGTCAACCCGTATGAAGAACCTATGGGGAGAGGATATATGCTGATTCGGTCCCTGGAGGCAATCAGATCCGCAGGCTTGTGGGGACATGGTTTCGGTACCAAGCTGGAGGGGTTGGGTTATACCGCAGCACTGGGGTCCGATTTCATTTTTGTTTATCTGGTGTACGCGTTCGGGCTGGCTGCAGGGGTCGGCGTCCTCTTGATCGGCATGCTCTTGCTGATGCGACTGTTTCGAGCCGCCAAGCAAACGAACGACCGTTACGGAGCACTGCTTATGTGTGGACTTGCGGCCATGTTTTTTACCGAGTATTTTTGGGGGATTTTGATGGCCTTCGGGTGGGTCCCATTTTTTTCCGCACCCATACCGCTCATCAGCTACGGCGGTCTTACCTTCATCAGTCACATGGCAATACTGGGTCTGGTCCTTGGAATTTTCCGCCAAAAGGACGTGAGACAGCCGCTCTCCTCTTAAAGCTTTTACAGTGAATACTTTGGCTTTCACAATAAAAACCTGCCCCCTTTTTGACAAAAGAGGTGCAGGTTTTTACTTGTATCTCGGGTTTTTACTTGTTTCTCACGTTCTCACCAGATTCCTGAAAAACAGGCCGCTCCAGCATTACGCTGGCGCCACGGCCAGCATGCGCTCCAGGGAAGCACGTGCTTTGTCCGCGATATCCTCCGGCACGTAAATCTCCGGCTTCATGTTCTCCAGCGCTTCCACGCATTTTTTCAGGTTGTTGACCTTCATGTTCGGGCAGACCAGATACTTGGAAGCAAAGATAAACGTCTTGTCCGGGCTGTCCTTCTCCAGCATGTAGCGGGTGCCGTCTTCCGTACCGATGATGAACTCTTTATGGGAGGATTCACGGCAGTATTTGAGAATGCCTGTCGTAGAACCGACGTAATCGGCCAGCGCCACTACTTCCGGACGGCACTCGGGGTGGACGACGACGAGCGCATTTGGATGCTGCGCTTTCAGCGACATGATGTCCTGGACGGAAAGCTGGTCATGCGTATTGCAGTACCCTTCCCAGATGATCATCTTCTTGTCGGTAAACTGGGAAACGTAGTGACCCAGGTTTTTATCCGGGACCCAGATGATCTCGTCGGAATCGATCGACTCGATGACCCGTTTCGCGTTGGAGGACGTACAGCAAATGTATGTTTCCGCTTTCACATCGGCGGACGTGTTGATGTACGCAACCACCTTTGCATTCGGATGCTGCGCCTTCAGCTTGCGCAAGCCTTCCACGTTGACCATGTCGGCCATCGGACAGCCGGCGCGTTCATCCGGGATGATGACGGTCTTTTGGGGATTGAGAATTTTTGCACTTTCCCCCATAAAGTGTACGCCGCAAAACAGGATGACGTCCGCGTCGGTTTCCTTGGCTTTTTGCGCCAAACCGAACGAATCTCCAATATAGTCAGCCACTTCCTGAATCTCCGGCCGCTGATAAAAATGGGCCAGAATGATGGCATTGCGTTCTTTTTTCAATTGCATCAGCCGTTCGCGCAACTCAGCGTTTCGCTGGGCCTTTTTTTCTAACGCCAAGGCTTCCATGAATATTATCCCCCTACGTAGGTGTCATAATTTAGGGCCATTGTAATCCCAACCCACTTGCTTGTCAATGCATATCCGCTGGGGAGACTGCTGTATTTACCCATCCGCCAGCACGCGCTCGCGAATAAAGCGCGCCACTCCGTCCTCGTCGTGATGCGGAGCGATAAAACGGGCCAGCTCTTTCATCGCCGGACTGGCGTTTTCCATGACGACAGGAAACCCTACGTTGGACAATGCTTCCCGGTCATTTTCCGCATCGCCAAACGCCATGACTTGTTCGGGCGCAATTCCCCATTTCCGACAAAAATAAGTGAGCCCCTCCCATTTGGAGACGCCTTTCGGGATCACCTCCACATTGTGCTTCCCTGAAGATGTGATGTCAGCCTGATCACTCCAACGCTCAAGCTGTTCCCGGACAGGCACGAGCGCTTCCGGGACGGGGTGCCAGACGAACAGCTTGACGATCTTCGACTCGCCGGTGGCGATCCGCTGCATCATTTCTGCCAAGGGAACGACCCGTGACCACTCGTAAAAGGAAAAGCGGCGCAGCGACACTCCTTCGACCGAAGCATCTTCTTCAATCAATGTTTCTATCCGTTCCCTGTCTTCCTGAACCATCCAGCGATTGCTTTCGGTGTCGTGCAGCTCATAGTAGATTGGTTCCTGCCTTAGTGTATGCACAGCCTGTTGGATCATTTCCAGCGGCAAAGCAGCATGCTGAACCAATGTTCCGTCCGCCTCCAGAACTGTCGCGCCGTTGCTGCATACATATCCGTCAAACGCGAATCCGCCGATCGGCAGCTGCGCGGATGCATAGGTGCGGCCGGTCGACAACACCAGCTTGCAGCCGCTGGCTTGCAGCAGCCTACAGGCTTCCTTCGTTGCCTCTGTCATCTGTGACTGTTCATTCAGCAGGGTCCCATCCATATCAAAAGCTGCCAGACGGAGCCTAGAAAACAAGGCGATCTCCTCCTTTGATGAAAAGAAAAGCGCAGGCGCCACATCCTGCACTTTATTTCCAAATCACTATGAATTCTTCCACCTTCAATGTACCCTATTCGCCCAGGTTATTCAATACGGGGCCAGACATTCCGCCTGCATAATCGAAAGTCCGCTATACGAGATGGCAAGCTACCTGATGATCGCTGTCCGCCAATCGTAAAACGGGTACTTCCTCCTTGCATCGGTCAGTCGCGAGCGGGCATCTCGTATGGAATTTGCAGCCCTTCGGCGGATTCGCCGGACTCGGAATGTCTCCGCGCAGAACGATCCTCTCCCGCTTGAGCCGCGGATCGGGGATAGGCACCGCCGACAACAGCGCCCGCGAATACGGGTGCAAGGGACGGGCAAACAGTTCATCCCGCGGCGCAATTTCCACCAGAGAGCCCAAATACATCACGCCGATGCGGGTGCAGAGGTGCTCCACCACACTCAAATCATGCGAGATGAACAGGTACGTAAGCTCTTTTTTCTCCTGCAGGTCGCTAAACAAATTGATGATTTGCGCCTGTATGGAGACATCCAGCGCAGAAACAGGCTCATCGGCCACAATAAACTCCGGCTGCAGGATAATCGAGCGGGCAATACCGATCCGCTGCCGCTGACCGCCGGAGAATTCATGCGGAAACCGGTCGATGTGATACGGAGCCAACCCGCAGAGAGAGAGCACCTCCTGCACCCTTTCCCGTATCTCCGACTTGTCGGCCAGCCCGTGGTCCATGAGGGCTTCTCCGATCGCATCCCCTACCCGAAGCCGGGGATTGAGCGAGCTGTACGGGTCTTGAAAAATGAACTGCATGCTGGGCCGAAGCCGACGAAGCTCTTGCTTGCTTACTGCATGCAAATCCACTCCCTTGTACTTGACCTCGCCCGCCGTTTTATCGGTAAGGCGCAAAATCGTGCGTCCCGTCGTGCTTTTGCCGCTCCCGGACTCGCCGACCAGACCGAAGGCTTCTCCCTTCCGGATGGCAAAGCTGACGTCATCGACTGCCTTGACGTGACCAATGGTCCTGCCAAAAATGCCCCCGGTAATCGGGTAGTACTTTTTCAACTGCTTGACTTCCACCAATGCCTCACGCAAGCCCGCTCTCCTCCTCGTATAACCAGCACGCCACCCTGTGCCCGTCGTCGATTTGCTTCAATTCCGGCTGCTTCAGTCGGCAAACCGACATGCAGCTCTCGCAGCGGTCATGGAAGTAGCAGGAATCAGCCAGACCAATCAGATTCGGTACTTGGCCCGGGATGGAGTTCAGCCGTTTTTTCCGCTGGCCGATCACCGGCTTTGCTTGCAAAAGCCCGCGGGTATACGGGTGCCGGGGATTGCTGAAAAGCTCCAGGACAGGCCCTTCTTCAATCACCTTGCCCGCGTACATGACGACCACATAGTCGGCCATTTCGGCAACGACGCCCAGATCATGGGTGATGAGCAATATCGCCGTGTTGTACGTTTCCTTGATCTCGCGCAAAAGATCGAGAATTTGCGCCTGAATCGTCACATCCAAAGCTGTCGTCGGTTCATCGGCGATCAGCAGTCTCGGATTGCAGCTGATCGCGATGGCGATCATGATCCGCTGCAGCATGCCTCCGCTTAGCTGATGCGGGTACGCGTTCATGATCTCCTCGGGACGGGGGATGCCTACCAGCGAAATCAGTTCAATCGCTTTCGCTCTGGCTTCCTTTTTGGAGAGAAGAAGATGCTCCCACAGAGGCTCCATGATCTGTTCGCCTATGGTCAAGACGGGATTGAGCGAAGACATCGGCTCCTGGAAAATCATCGCGATGTCATTGCCGCGCAGCTGCTGCTTCTCCAGTGGGCTGAGCTGCAGCAGGTCTACGCCATCGAACCGGATGTCTCCCCCAACCACTTTTCCTTGCGGCTCCGCTACAAGCCCCAGCACGGACATGGCCGTTACGCTTTTACCGCAGCCCGATTCCCCGACGATGCAGACCGTCTCGCCCTCCCGTACGCGAAGACTGATGTCGTTTACCGCTTTGACGACTCCCGACGGGGTGAAAAAATGGGTCTGCAGATGATCGATTGTAAGCAAAGCGTTTGTCATAACCGTCTCTCCTACCTCTTCATTTTCGGATCAAGCGCATCACGGAGGCCGTCACCGAGCAGATTGATCGAAATTACGGTGGCAAATATGGCAAAGCCGGGTGGAATCCAGAGCCACGGCCGTTTCTGAAAATCGATCAGCGTATTCGCGGCATCGATCATATTGCCCCACGTCGGCGTCGGGGGAACGACCCCCAGGCCCAGGTAGCTGAGTACAGACTCGCTCAGAATCGCTCCCCCGACCCGCAGCGTAGCTACCACGATCAGGATCGGGATTGTATTGGGCAACAGGTGAAAAAACAGCTTGCGGTGATCGCGCAGCCCCAGAGACTCGGTGGCCTGCATGAACTCCCGCTCGCGCAGACTCAAAATCTGGCTTCGCACCAGTCTCGCCAGCTCCGGCCAGCCGATCAGGCTGAGCATCAGCATGACGATGTAGATCCGGTAATCTGTGGGCACCTTCCACTCGGACAGGATCGCCCCGATAATAAACAGCAGCGGAAGTCCCGGAATCGTCATCAGAATGTCTGCAAAGCGCATCACGATTTGATCGACAACCCCTCTGTAATAGCCAGCTACTACTCCCAGAACCGAGCCGATAAAGACAGACAGCACCATGGCGGCCAGTCCCACCGTCAGCGAGATGCGGCCGGCCTGCATCAGCCGGGTCAATATGTCCCGCCCCAGGTTGTCCGTACCCAGCCAATGAGCCATGCTGGGGGGCTTGTTGATCATCACCGTATTGACCTTTCCGGATGCGTAGGGCGAAAAAAACGGCCCGATGAAGCAGAACAAAAACATAATGACCAGAAACACCAGTCCGCACATGGCGACCTTGTTCTTTTTCAGCTTGGCAAACGTATCTCTCCAGAGCGAAGACCGCCGGGCACCGGTCCGCGTGCCTGCCAGTCCCGCTGTCTCCGTGACGATGGATGACAATGTCGACTCCTCCTATTTCAATCTCACTCGCGGATCAGCCACGCCGTACAAAAGGTCGGCAAGCAGATTGCTGACGACGGTCAAAATGGCCAAAAACATCGTAAATCCCATCAACAGCGGGTAGTCGCGCAAGCTGAACGCCTGCATGTACAGCTGCCCGACCCCCGGCCAGTTGAAAATCTTCTCCGTGATGATCGCGCCGCCAAACAGGGCCGGAAGCTCAAAGCCAAGCAGGGTGATCGCGGGAAGCAAAGCGTTTCGCAGGGCGTGCTTGTAGACGACTGTTTTTTCCTTCAAGCCTTTGGCCCTTGCTGTCCGGATGAAATCCTGCCGGATGATTTCCAGCATGTTTGTACGAAAATAGCGGGTCAGGGAGCCGACCCCGAGCATTGTGAGCACAAGCACCGGCAAAAACATATGGTCGATAACCTCCCACACGTATGCAAGTCCGGTCGCATTGCTGCCGGTCGTGATCATCCCCCCGGGCGGGAACCAGCCAAGGTCCACCGCAAAAAACTTGATGATCAACAGCCCGGCGAAGAACGAGGGAAACGACATCGCGGCAAATGCCCCGATCGTCACTGCTGAGTCAAAGAATGAGTACTGTCTGGTCGCCGAGATGACCCCGATCACAATCGCGATCAGCCAAGTAAACAAGGTAGAGGCGGACGCAATCAAAAAGGAATTCCAGATGTACTGACTGAGCAGCGAGGTGACCGGCTGCTGATACTGAAGGGAATATCCAAAATCGCCCCGGACGGCATTGCCGAGCCAGACGAAATAGCGCTCCACGACCGGTTTATCCAGACCGTACATCTGTTTTAGCTCCGCTTTTCGCTCGTCAGTCAGCTTCGGATTGTTATCGACAAAATCACCCGGTGTCAGGGCGTACAGGCCAAAAATCAAAACGGATGCCCCAAACAGAGTCAGGACCATGTACAGCAGTCTGCGGATGATATAGGCTTTCATCTTGTGCCTCCCAAGGAATATGCCCAGCCCGGAGGCTGAGCATCTTCGTTCGATCTATTGAATCGGTTCAATCTTCAGATCGGGCAAATTGCCGGAAATGCCGGTATATCCGTTCGGATCAAATCCGGACACTCTCGCGTTGTGGGCGGTCAGCAGCTTCCGATAGGTGAGGAAAATGTACGGCGGATCGTCGCTCAGCTCGTTGTACAGCTCTTTGTAAATTTCTTTCCGCTTTTCAATATCGAGCGTGCTGATCCCCTTTTCCAGCAATTCGTCTACCTTTGGATTGGAGTATCCGTTCGTGCCGGTAAAGCTGCTTGAACGGTTCGACCCAAATTGAATCACGCCATCGGACGGATCGGTCAACATCGTGGTAGAGAAGGAGGCGAGGTCATGGTCACCTTTTGCTGTGCGTGCCAGCAATGCATTGTAGTCCATCAGCTCCGCTTCCAGTTGTACGCCCAGTTCCTTGTAGTTTTCTTTTGCGATCGGGATGAGCACATCGCTCAGCGGTCCTTTGGTCGTCAAGTAGTACAGCTTCAGCTTTTGGCCGTCCTTCTCGCGGATGCCGTCCGCCCCGACCTTCCAGCCTGCTTCATCCAGCAGCGCTTTCGCTTTTTCCAGATCGTAGTGATACGGATTGACCTCCTCTGTATAGGCCCAGGAGACAGGCGAGACCGGGACATTGGCTACTTGGCCGTAGCCTTGGTAAGCCGTGTCGACAATTTTTTGCCGATCCAGACCGTATATCAGCGCTTGTCTCACCCGCTTGTCCTTGAAGTACGGCTTGCTGTGGTTGAATTTGATGTAGCTGTAAGCTGTCGACGTGTACACGTTGATGTTTGCGTAGCCCAAGCTCTTCAGCAGCTCCAGATTGTCCTCGTTGGCTGTAAAGGAGTTGTAATCAGTCTCCCCTGTCTGGAAAAACTGCAGGGCATCTCCTTCTGTCGTCTTGTAGATGAAGTGCTCAACCGCCGGCTTGCCAGCGTAGTAGTGTTCGTTGGCCAGATAGCGGACCTCTTGGCCGGTGATGTATTTCTCCAGCTTATACGGGCCTGCTCCAAGCGGCTTTCCGTGCAGCGTCCGCAGATACTCCAGGTTGCCCGGTTTATAGCCTTTGCCATAGTAAGCTTTGGATAGCACCGGTCCGCCGAGGATGAGAAGCGAACGGGCATTCACTTTCTCCGTCGTGATTTGGATCGTTTGCGGGTCGATGACTTTGATCCCCTCGACGGTATCTGCCTTGCCCTCTTTGTAAGCCCGACCGCCTTTGATCTGCGTTTCAAAGATGTCTTCGTCTCCGTCGTACGCCTTGTCGTGGAGAATCGTCAGGGTAAAGGCGACGTCTTCCGCTGTCAGTGGCGAGCCGTCGCTGAATTTGAGGTTTGGCCGCAGGTGGAAGGTGTAGGTTAGCTGATCGTCCGAGATGTCCCATTTTTCCGCCAGACGGGGAATGGGTTTGCCGTTTTTGTCGACGCTCACCAGCGGCGCAAAAATGGCCGCGCTCACGTTTCCGTCGTAGCCGTTTTTGTAAAAGTACGGGTTAAATACTCCGCCCGGCTCCGTAAGCGTAGCCACAACCGTATCCGTCCGCTTTTTTGCCGCTTCCGGCGATTTAGATTTATCCGTCGCAGGAAAGAACGAATCCGGAATGCTCTGGACCGTTCTCGTCTCTTGCGGTGCAGCAGGCGTCTGATTGTCGCTTGCGCTTTCCTGGGTGGAGCAGCCGGAGACGGATACAGCTCCGACCAGGATCAGCAGCAACGCGCTAATCAATCCTTTTTTCATTCGTACATCCTCCTCAAAACGTCATGTTAAAAAAGCAACATCTGGAAATGATTATATACATATAATTCCGATGTGTAAAGTAGGTTTTATGAGGATTAAAAAAGCCGTTTTCATTCCAGGCACAAATAGAAAACGGCTCTTTGGTAAAAACAGTATCATCTTCTTTACACTACACGTATAGACAGCCGGGAAATAGGGACTGGAAGAAGAATCACCTCCCATAATAAAGAATGATCCACGTCACGAATGACGGAAGCCCTGCCAATAAAACATAGAGTGCCCATCGTTGCTCCAGTTTTCTTTCTTTTCTCATTGCCTCGTTGTTATCATCCACTACAAAATCCCTTTTCACATCTGGTGTCGCCAAATTAATCCTGTCTACTCCTAATGTTGATCCCAGCATAAGAAGTGCAAGTACGATCAATCCAAAGCCAGCATAACCTGATAACCTTATCCATACACCAATCAGATCTCCCTGATAAAGAGCGTACCCGAAAAATAACAAGACAAGAACAATCCCGATTGATAAAGATTTAATCAAGTAAGCCCCCCCTTAATAACCCAATTAGAAAACGAACACCAATTTTATGACAATATTGGTGTTCGCTTTACTTTTTCAGAGCTAATTGGTCTTATAATTATCCAGTTTTAACGTCCAAGTTTCAGTTCCCAATTTTAGCGTTGCCTTTGTGTTGACGCCAATTGTACTAGCCCAATCAGAAACTGGCTTCCAGTTTTTGGGGGCATCGTATGAGAAAGAATTTGATGATGGGTATAAAGGTCCACTATCTTGGATCACAGACCCTCCGTGTGTTCCATCATCACGCAAAGCTCCTCCTGAAGCGCCGTATCTCACTTCTCTGCTTGTTATCGACACTTTATTATCACTAATCGTCCAGCCACCAGTTACTTTGGTCAATTTCTTAAATCCATCGCCGTTAGTAGATTTGTACTTATCCCAGTAGTATGTAGAATATGCTTTGACCGAATAACTTGAATCCCAATCTTCATCAGAAGTTGACCCTAAAATGGATATTGATTTATTATCCAGTACTTCTTTAGGAATACCATAGAAGTAATAAGTTACGTAGCTCTCTTTCTGTTCACTTGTAGCAATATTTCTTTCGGTTTTTAAACGTTGTGTCGTATGATAAACTTTCAAATTTTTCTCAACACCCCCATCAGTTTGCAACTTAGCCTCAGCACTTGGAGTACTTTTATAATCTGTGATATTATTTTTCGCCCTTATAAACAATGTACTCAAATCATTAATTTCTTCCGCTTGAAAAGTCACTTCATATGAAGTTTTTGATTCTTTCGCTACAACTCCACTGACCAGAGATGGTTAAGAGGATCGCTGAGATAACACTGCTAATAATCTTTCTCACCCTAATACCTCCTATAAATTGTATTTATATACAATAATAAAATATTGAGATTTATTTGTCAAACTATACTAACTATTCGTTATTTTTACTGGTATTAATTTTGACTGCCTCACTTTTATACGCTAATTCCAAATAAAATACGGTGATCTCTCCTTGGTAGCACCCAGAAGCGATCACCGTATTCAAACTCGACTTGATCAACCTATAATCATTTTATTGTTTCTTCTCGTCCTGTTCGGACCCACTGTTCGGCGTCTCCGCAGTGTTTTCCGCTTTGTTGTCAGTGTTGCCTTCCGTCGTGCTTTCCGCGTTTTCAACGGTTTCCTTTTTGGCTTCCGTCGCTTCGCTGATGGTCGGCTCGTCTTTCTTTGGCTGGATATTCACAACCACGTCTTTGTTTTCGAGTGGATGCGGATCCAGCTTTCCGTGCTCGATCAACTGCTTGATTTGATCAGCGTCAAGCGTCTCGACTTCTAGCAGTGTGGTAGCTACAAGCTCCAGCTGATCACGGTGCTTCGTGAGCAGCTCTTTACACTTGTCGTAGCACTCATTGATAATGCTTTGCATCTCCTGGTCGATTTCGTAAGCGATCTGTTCGGAGTAGTTTCGCTCGTGGCCAATATCGCGGCCCAGGAATACTTGACCCTGATTGCGGCCAAATTGCATTGGCCCCAGTCGGCTCATCCCGTATTCCGTAATCATGCTGCGCGCAATCGCCGTTGCACGCTGGAAGTCGTTGTGAGCGCCGGTACTGATATCGCCCAGCACCAGCTCTTCTGCAACGCGTCCACCCAAGAGACCGGTAATCTTGTCGAGCAAGTCGGTCTTCGTTGCAAAGAAACGGTCTTCTTTCGGCAGCATCACTGTGTATCCACCAGCTTGGCCGCGCGGAATGATGGTTACCTTATGTACCATTTCTGCATTTCTGAGGTAGTATCCGATAATCGTATGGCCCGCTTCGTGGTAAGCCACGAGACGTCTTTCGTCTTCGCTCACTACGCGGGATTTTTTCGCCGGACCGGCGATGACGCGGTCGATGGCTTCATCGACTTCAGCCATGTTGATTTGCTTCTTGTTTTTCCGTGCTGTCAGAAGAGCTGCCTCATTCAGCAGGTTCTCCAGATCGGCACCGGTGAAGCCCGACGTGCCGCGTGCGATGACATCCAGCTTCACGTCTTCGCCAAGCGGTTTGTTGCGGGCATGGACCTTCAGTACAGCTTCGCGGCCCTTGATGTCCGGGCGGTCTACCGTAATTTGACGGTCAAAACGTCCTGGACGCAGCAGCGCAGGGTCCAGAATGTCCGGGCGGTTCGTCGCAGCGACGATGATAATGCCCTCGTTGCCGCCGAAGCCGTCCATTTCAACAAGCAATTGGTTCAGCGTTTGCTCGCGCTCGTCATGGCCGCCGCCAAGACCTGCTCCACGCTGACGACCGACTGCGTCAATCTCGTCGATAAAGATAATGCAAGGCGCGTTTTTCTTTGCGTTTTCAAACAAATCACGCACGCGGGACGCACCCACCCCGACAAACATCTCTACAAAGTCAGAACCGGAGATGCTGAAGAACGGCACACCCGCTTCACCGGCAACAGCACGGGCAAGCAAGGTTTTACCGGTACCAGGAGGACCCACGAGCAGCACGCCTTTTGGAATGCGCGCGCCAACTGCGTCAAACTTGCGCGGGTCTTTGAGGAACTCGACCACTTCCTCCAGCTCCGCCTTTTCTTCGTCTGCTCCTGCAACATCGTTGAATGTAACGCGCTTTTTCTCTTCGTTGTATAGCTTCGCACGGCTCTTCCCGAAGTTCATCACTCGGCTGCCGCCGCCCTGAGCCTGGTTTAACAGGAAGAAGAACAGGATAAAGATGATGATGAAAGGAATGATCGATGTCAGGAACGTCAGCCAGATGCTGTTGCCTTCCTGCGGAGCGACCTCAACCCTTTTCACTTTTTGCTCATCGATCTTCGCGTTAACCAGCTTGATGATATCCGAATCGTAAAGCGGTACATTTGTTACAAACTTGGTTTCCTGTCCCGGATTCGCTGCTTTCAGGATACCGTCTACCCGATACGTTCCTCCCTCAGGACGAAGCGTAAGCTCGGAGACGTTATCGGTTAACAGCTGTACCCGGAATTCCTGATATGTAAGTTTCCCAACCTTATCAGAACCGGAGAGGATAAAATTCACGATCCCGACCGTGACAAGAAAGATTAGTAGGTAGAACCCGGTATTACGAAAAAAGCGATTCATTCCTTACCTCCTCTCACGAACAGACACTTTTCACATTTTACCATATGGAGTCAGTTCTTCACAACAAAGCTAGTTCGTGTAAACTTCCGGTTTTAGTACGCCAATAAATGGCAGGTTTCGATATTTCTCGGCAAAATCCAGACCGTAGCCGACTACGAATTCGTCTGGAATCGTAAATCCGCTGTAATCTGGCGAGATGTCTACTTTGCGGCGATCCGGCTTGTTGAGAAGCGTCACGACCTTTACGGAAGCCGCCTGGCGGTGGCGCAGAAGCTCCATCAGCCTGCTCAGCGTCAAACCGCTGTCCATGATGTCCTCGACAACGAGGACGTGACGGCCTTCGGCGGAAGTGTCGAGGTCCTTCAGGATTTTCACCATCCCGGAAGACTCGGTTCCGCTTCCATAGCTGGATACGGCCATAAAGTCCATTTCGCAGGGAATGTCCATATGGCGAAGCAAATCGGCCATAAATACGACAGCGCCCTTCAAAACGCAGATGACCAACGGGTTTTTGTCCCGGTATTCTTCGCTCAAGATAGAGCCCAGCTCTTTAACCTTGCTGGCAATTTGTTCTTCGGTGAGCAAAATCTCCTTGATGTCTTGGTTCACGTTAATACCTCCCGCCACTCTTCTCCAAACTCCACTTCCACATACAATACCCGCTTGGTCCGTTCACTTACAGGCGCAATGGCGGATCGGCGGATGCCCGGAACCCAGATCACCTGGTCGCCCGCAGTCAGGATCGGCAGTCTGTCCCGCCACTTCTGCGGCACCTTGGCGTCGATCAGCAGTTCCTTCAGCTTTTTGCTCCCCGCTGTTCCCCATAGAGGCATGCGGTCACCTTGCTTTCGATTGCGAACGCATAAAGGCCCAGGAAGGCGATCGGCATCAAAAGCCGCCGCGTGATCGGGAACTCGTGCCCAATCGATGGGGCCATCACGATAAAACGTATGTACCGCTGCTCCACTTTCCGTAATCAGTGTTGTTCCCGGAACAGCAAGCTGGTAGCAGAAAATCTGACGATATAATTTCTGGCCATTCGTCTGAAAGCGAACCTGCCGATATGCCCTGGCCACTGTCACGGCACCGGGCAAATCCAGTTCAGCAGACGGACGATTTCCCTCTATCATGCGCAAAACGGCCTCCACATGTTGCGAAGACCATTCGATTTGGCTTGAGAGATAACTTAATATTAGAGTAATCATTCTCCTTTGTAAAGCAACGTCACAACTTTGAAACTTGTCGGCGTCGATCGTCACGTCGCCTTTTTTCTGCTTGATCACAACCGCTTTTAACTGATCGCGACTCTGCTTTTGCAGGTAAGCTTCATCCTCCTGAACGGCCTTTGACAGGGAAAGGATGTGCTCGCGGTAGCGCTCGTTTACCTGCTCCAACAGCGGCATTACTTCCAGCCGGATCAGGTTGCGGGCGTACTTGCGCGAGCGGTTGCTGCTGTCCTCTCGCGGGAATAGCGCGTTTTCCTCACAGTAGCGCTCCAGCTCCGCTCTGCTCACATGCAGAAGCGGCCGGATCAGCTCGACCTGGCCCTCCACCAGCCAGCGCCTGGCTGGCATCCCGGTCAGACCGGAGAGGCGCGTTCCCCTCAACAGCCGAAACAAGACCGTCTCCACCTGGTCGTCGGCATGATGCGCCACGGCTACTTTGGCAGCGCCTGTACGAAGCGCGACCTGCTTGTAGAGATCATAGCGCACAGCGCGGCTCGCTTCCTGAGCCCCCATGCCGGTCTCCTTCATGACATCTGGAATGCTCCGTTCAAACAAGTGAAAAGAAACCCCGAGGGATTGGCACAGCTCTCCGGCATAGTCCGCGTCCCTGCCCGCTTCCTCCCCGCGGAAACCGTGATTCAGGTGTACAGCGTGCAATTTCCAGCCGTACTGATAGTGTGAATTGAGAGCCCACAAGATATGCAAAAGGGCAGTCGAGTCATTTCCGCCAGAGATGCCGACCACGACTGTCTCGCCCGGCTCCAGGAGCCTGCTGCGCTCGATGTTATTGCGCACGCTTTCTAGCATGGCGCGCTCCCCTCCAGATGGCAAATAAAGAAATTCCCAGGATCAGACCGGACGCGATCGCTCCTGCCACCATCGCAGTCTGCATGGCCAGCATGATTCCTTCCATATATTGTCCATTTACGAAGGCAAGCATCGCTTTGTAAGCAAGAGATCCCGGCACCAGAGGGATGATGCCGGCAACACTGAAGTTGGTGGAGGGGACCCTCAGCCAGACGGACAAAACTTGACTTAATATGGAAACGGTTGTCGCTGCCGCAAACGTGCATAAAATAACCTCAGCCCCAAAATATGGGAGAATGGAGAAAACAAGCCATCCGGTCAAACCGGCGAAGCCGCATGCCAGCAAGGTGCGCACCGGAACATTAAACAGCAATCCCCACGCCATCGAAGACAACAGACTGAGGCCCAATCCTTTCAACAATACCATTCGTCTCTCACCTCACGAACCACAGGGTAATAGCCGTCGCTACCGCAACGGAAAGTGCTGTCAAAAGCGCTTCTGCCCCGCGTGAGACTCCCGCGACGAGATCTCCGGCCATCAGATCCCTGAGCGAGTTGGTGATGGCGATCCCCGGGAAGAGAGGAAGCATGGCACCGATGATCAGGATGCTGAGGTGCAGCTCCGTAAAAAAGGTAGCGCACAGGAGCGCAAACAATCCGCCCAGCAAAGCTGATACAAATTCAGTAAAAAATTTGATCCGTAGAAACTTTTCAAAAAATTGCAGACTGAGGTTGACCGTCAGTCCCGCCAATGCGGAGGGCAGCAGATCATACCAAGTACCGCCCGCAAGCATGGCAAAAGAGCCGCTGGCAACGCCAGCCGCCGTATGCAGCATCCATTTGGGGTAAACCGGTTTTCCCTGATCGATTTGCTGAAACAGGTTGTAGGCTTCATAGATGGTAATATCTCCCGAAACAAACCGGCGCGAGACGTCGTTGGCCAAGGTGACCTTGCTCAAATTGATCGTCCGGCTGGGTGTGCGGATCATGCGTGTATGATCTTGTCCATTCGCACGAAATGACAAGATGATGCTGGTCGGGGTCGCGGAGCTGTTAACCGAATCCATGCCGGCCGCCTTGGCAATCCACGACATCGTCTCTTCCGTACGATACGTTTCCCCGCCGTTCTTCAACATAATTTCGCCTGCCAACAAGCAGGTATCCATAACAAGATCTGGGGACACCTATTGTCACACCCCTTACATCATCCATGCATAATACAATGTTCCGGCCAATAGCAGCATGGATGCGACAAACAACCCGCCTATCCAGATGCCTGATGAACCGGACCCTGACGCCTTTTTTTGCTGAACTGCAGTCGTACGGCCTTGCACGATCGCCAGCATATCGCTTTTCATTTCTTCCGCTCCCGCGTACTGTCCGTGGAAAGCCTTGATGAGCGGAACCCGAAATGGGTAAAGGCTGTCGTTGTTCCGTATTATATCACAGAGCAGACTGGTTTGACGCGGCTCCGTTCGAGAACTCTTCCAAACTTCCGGGCTGCTTGCCAGACGGACGGTCATCACGGCCAGCGAGAAGAGATCATAGGCCGGCTCTGCGCGTCTGTCACCCGCATGCCAGGCAGCCCGGTCATACTCCTCCGTAAATTGCCTGACCGCACAGCCATGTTTCGTAACCCCTCCAAAATCGATCAGCCTCACTTGACTGTCTGCACGGGTTACAATCACGTTTTCCGGCTTCAAGTCGCCGAAAACCCATCCTCTTTGATGGAGGACGGCCAGTCTGGCCAAAAGCTGGATGATCAAAACCGGCACCCAATCCGTTCCCGTGCGCTGGACGAACTGATCCAGCTGCTCGCCATCGAGGTATTCCATCGCGTAAAAGGTGCATGACCGCCCGTCAATATAGAGGTCATCCACGTCGCAGAGGAGCGGAGCGACGGTTACCCGTGCATCCCGCCCCTGCTGAACGCTTTTTAGCGCATGGACTTCCATCAGAATATCCATGCCTTCCGCTCCGATTTTCACGGCTCGCCGAACCCCGTCCTGGGACACCAGATAGACCGCCCCGTTGGCACCACGCCCCAGCTCCCGCAGGACATGGTACGTTTTCTGATTCCATTTGCCGCGAAATTGGGGAGGCAGCTTGGGAATGGCGCGATTAAAAGACATGGTCTCTCAAACTGCCTTGGTCACCGTCTTCGAGCTCATTATGCCCGTAGCGATCGCGCAAGCCGGTTGGGAGCTTGACATGCTCAAACAGTGCAATCGCTTCGATAATCGCCGGTCCAGTCGGTGTAATCCCGCTCATCGTCAGTCCGGAAGTCAACTGATGAGCCTGATCCACCTCCTCAGTCCACGGGATGCGGACATCGAGGTGATTTTGTTTCCCAGGAAATGAACAAACAGCCATCCGGCTTTGTCCGCTTCTCGAACGAAGGCTGATGCTGAAGTCGTGGATGGCTTGCTGGACAGCAGCCAGCTTCGGCTTCATGCTTCCGGAGGCATCGACCAGCATCACTACATCGAGACGACTGCGTTCGCCCAGCTCGTCCACCATCCCGGCGACCTGGACTCTTTTCTCGGGAACCAATCCCTCCATGGCGGAATCGCCCAAAATCTCTTTCAATTCCTTGCTTACTACCTGGTGGATCGTCCGCGTCATAGCCTTGCGTGTCAACATCTGTACGGTTTGGGCCAACTGCTGGGGGTACACGATGTCAAACAGACCGCCGCCCGCTTCTGCTATTTCGCGAATTTCCTTCTCTCCCTGCTCGCCCATATCGCCTTTTTCAACCACGCCGATGACGTTTACCGTGATCCCCTGCTCCCTCGCCAGGGTCGCAGCCGCAACCGGACTAATGCCGGAGTTGGAGCAGCCGTCCGTCACCACCAAAATTTGTCGTAAGGTTGCTTCTTTCACTAGTCATCTCCCCATTCTGTCTTGCCTGTATTGGTAACCAGTATCGACAGTGCAAAGGGGAAACATACCAGAAGGATTGCCGCAGGCTTGTCAGAAGCCCGCTGCAACCCTTCTTTTATCCATCATTTTATCTATCGTTCACTTCATCGTCACAGCTTGCTGATCACATGCTCCTGGATATACGCCCGGATATCCTCTCCGCTCTCCAGTGCCAGCGCTTGCTTGGCGACGGCTACCATCTCAGATGCGTCCAATTGCTTCAGAAGATGGCGGGTGCGCAGAATGGAGGTCGCGCTCATGCTGAACTCGTCCAGGCCCAGGCCCAGCAGGATCGGTACCGCAAGCTCTTCTCCGGCCATTTCACCGCACATGCCTACCCATTTCCCTTCTTGATGAGCCGCTTTGATCACCTGGCGGATCAGTCTCAGGACAGCGGGATGAAAAGGATCGTACAAGTAGGAGACCTGCTCGTTCATCCGGTCGGCGGCCATCGTATACTGGATCAGATCGTTCGTGCCGATACTGAAGAAGTCGACCTCCTTGGCCAACTGGTCGGCGATCATGGCAGCCGCCGGAACCTCAATCATGATTCCCACTTCGAGATTCTCGTTAAACGGAATGTGGTTATTGCGCAAATCCGTTTTCACTTCGTCCAGCAACTGGTTTGCCCTGCGCAGTTCTCGCAGCGTCGCGATCATGGGGTACATGATTTTAATGCCCCCGTACGCACTCGCTCTGAGCAAGGCACGCAGCTGTGTCTTGAACAGCTCGGGACGGTCCAGACAAAGGCGGATGGCCCGATAGCCGAGAAACGGATTCAGCTCCTTTGGCATCTCCAAATAGGAAAGCTCCTTGTCCCCGCCAATATCCAGCGTCCTGATCACCACAGGCTTTTCTCCCATCGCCTGCGCAGCAGCTTTGTAAGCCTCAAACTGCTCCTCTTCTGTCGGAAACTGTGCTTTTCCCATGTACAAAAACTCGGTGCGGAACAACCCGATCGCCTCGGCTCCGTTTTGAAGCGCTTGCACGGCGTCCTGCGGATTGCCGATATTGGCAGCCAGTTCTACCCGCTTGCCGTCTTTCGTTATCGTCGCTTCCTTGACCAGACGGGCCCACTTCTCTTTTTGCTCAGCGTAGGCCTTTTGCTTTTCCTCATACGTACGGATGACTGTCTCATCCGGCTGGATAAACACTTTTCCCTCCAGCCCGTCGACGATCACCGTATCCCCGGTCTGAACCTGCTCCGTGATCGCAGACAGCCCGACTACGGCCGGGATTTCCATCGTGCGAGCCATAATTGCCGAGTGAGACGTACGGCCTCCGATATTGGTCAAAAAGCCTTTCACCTTGTCGCGGTCAAGCTGTGCCGTATCGGATGGGGTCAGATCATGCACGACGAGAACGATCGGGCCGTCCAGGCTTGTATCCAACTGTTCAGAGATGCCTAGCAGCTTTCTCAGTACACGCTGGCTTACATCGCGAAGATCGGCTGCCCGCTCCCGCATGTACTCGTTATCCATGCTTTCGAATAACACGACAAAGCTGTCGCGAACGTCTTCCACAGCGGCTTCCGCATTCAGCCCCTCGCTCGCAATTTTCGCCTCAATTGCACTGATGAAGTCGGGGTCCTGCAAAAACATCTGGTGGGCTTCAAAAATGGCCGCTTCTTTCTCCCCGATGTCCTTGCGCGTCTTTTCCTTGATCAGCTCTAATTCTTGATGAGCCTCCTGTATGCTCCGTTGAAACCGTTCCACTTCTGCAGCTCTCTGTTCTTCACCGATGGTCCGGCGTTCATAGCGGATTTCTTCGCTGCCTTTGACCACCGCACGTCCGATGACGATTCCCGGAGCTGCCGCAATGCCCTGGATAACCATGTGATCGCCCCTTACTTATTCATGGACCGCTTCGAGCAGGCCTCCCAATTCCTCCATGGCTTGCTGCTCCCCTTCGCCATTGATTTCGAGCGTAATCTCGTCGCCTTTTGCCGCACCAAGCGTCATCAGACCCATAATGCTTTTTCCGTTTACCTTTTTCGTCCCTTTGATCACATTGATCTCGCAGGCGTAGGCTGTCGCCTTTTGGACGAACAGGGACGCAGGACGGGCATGCAGCCCGGTCGGATTTTTAATAGTAAAAGTTTGAGTCAACATCGTGATTCACTCCTTGTCCAGTTATTTGACTGCTTCTTTTTTCAAAAGATTGATCATCAGTGCCGTTACAATCGTACCGACCACAATCGACACTACGTACATTCCGGCATTGCCGATAACGGGGAGAACGAATATGCCCCCATGCGGTGCCGGCAGCGTGCACCCGAAGAACATCGACAGACCGCCAGCCACAGCCGAACCGGCCATCGTCGACGGAATGACGCGCGTCGGATCAGCCGCGGCAAACGGGATCGCTCCTTCGGTAATGAAGGATGCCCCCAAAACGTATGCGGTTTTCCCTGCTTGTCGTTCTTCGGCAGTAAATTTCTTCTTAAACAGCGTGGTTGCCAACGCCAATCCAAGTGGCGGTGTCATCCCTGCTGCCATGATCGCCGCATGCGGACCGAAGTTTCCTTCGGCAATCATGGCGATCCCGAACGTAAACGCCGCTTTGTTAAACGGCCCGCCCATATCGAAGGCCATCATCGCTCCGAGGATAACCCCGAGGATAACCGCATTTCCCTGGTTCATGTTCTTCAGCCAGTCGCTAAGACCCGTATTGATTGCCGCCAAAGGCTCGGAGATGACGTAGACCATGACCAGACCCGTCAGCAGTATCCCGAGCAGCGGATAAATCAGCATCGGCTTTAGCCCTTCCAAGGACTGAGGAAGTCCTGCAAACAGCTTTTTCAATCCGAGCACGATATACCCGGCAAGAAAACCGGCGATCAGTCCGCCCAAAAATCCGGCGCCGCTGGCAGCCGCCAGCATCCCGCCTACCATACCCGGCGCAAAGCCCGGACGGTCGGCGATGCTCTTGGCGATAAATCCGGCCAGGACGGGAATCATCAGTGCAAACGCCGTCCCGCTGCCGATGTCCATCAAAGCCTTGGCGAATGGATGGAAGGTAGGATCGTTCGGGTCAGACGCCTTGATTCCAAACATGAAGCTCAGCGCGATAATGATCCCGCCACCCACGACAAATGGCAGCATGTTGGACACGCCATTCATCAGGTGCTTGTAAAATGCGAATTGCTTTGCTCCCTTTTCTTCAGTGGATTCGGCGGATTCGCCATTCTGACCGCTGTTGCCCTCGAAGGTCCTTCCTTCTTGTTTGACTGCCCGATTCAACAGGGCTTCCGGTTGCCGGATCCCTTCGGCTACCGGCACTTCAATCACCACTTTGCCTTTGAACCGTTCCATCTCGACTTGCTTGTCGGCCGCGACGATAACGGCAGCGGCGTCCCGAATATCCTCCGGTGTGAGCTTGTTTTTAACTCCACCCGAGCCATTCGTCTCGACTTTGATGGGTATCCCCAATTCTCCGGCCTTTTTCTTCAGGGCATCGGCAGCCATATACGTATGCGCGATTCCGGTCGGACACGCTGTCACTGCGACCACCTTTGGCCGTGCCGGGAGCGAATCCCCGGTTTCGCCAGCGGGGATAGCATCTGGCGAAGCCCCCGCTTCGGCGCTGTGCACCGCAGCGTTTTCTGCTCCGGCTTGCCCTGTTGTCTGGCTGCCCGTTGATTCGTCCGCTGTTGTTCCGTCTGACTCCTGCGCGCTGTTGATCTCCCGCTCCTTGACGGCGATGATCTCCAGCACCTCTTCCTTTGAACCGGCCGCCATCAGCCGCTTGCGGAGGTCTTCATCCATCAGCATCTGGGAGAGCAGAGCCAGCGTTTCCAGGTGGGCCTGGTTGGCATTCTCCGTTGCCGCAATCATGAAAAAAAGATGGGCTTTGGTTCCGTCAAATGACTGAAAGTCGATTCCCTGTTTGGAAAAGCCAAACGCGATGCTGGGCGTCTTCACAGCCGCTGTCTTTGCATGCGGTATGGCAATGCCTTCGCCGATACCTGTCGAGCTGAGCGCTTCTCGGGCGAGAATAGCTTCTTTCATCCCGTCCCTGCTGTTCAATCGCCCCGCCTCATCCAGCTTGGCGATCAGCTCGTCCAGGACTTCTTCTTTTGTTGAAGCCGCAAGCGATAGGATAATGGTATCTTCTTTGAGCAAATCCCCAATGCGAATCTGATCAGACATATGTGACCCCCCTTATCATTCCACTCTGCTGATGGTTATCTTCGGAGAAAACGCTTTGATTTTCTCGTGTGTGCAAAATCCTTCCGACAAGGCTGTGGCGCTCCCCGCCGCCACGGCGAAGCGGAATGCGTCTTCCAGCTCCATGCCCTTTTCGTATGCGTACAAAAAGCCGGCTACCACAGAATCTCCGGCACCGATGGAATTAACCGGGTCCTGCTTCGGGATACGGGCCGCAAAAGCCGCCTTGCTGTTGACAAAGACAGCGCCCTGTTCCGCCATCGAGACGATGACGTTCCGGGCTCCCGCCTCAAGCGCCTTTTTTCCGTAAAAAATGGCGTCAGCCGGCGACAAAATGTTCACCCCGAACAATTCGCCCAGCTCGTGATGATTTGGCTTGATCAAAAATGGCCGCTCCGCCAAGCCGTCTGCCAGCGCTTTTCCGCTCGCGTCCAGAAAAATGCGGACACCCTTTGGTACCAGACGCTTCATGATGGCTTGATAGATGTCATTCGGAACCCCGCGTGGCACGCTGCCGGCCAGAACCAGGCAGTCTTCATCCGTCAGTTGGTCAAGCCGGCCGTGCAGCTTGGCCAGCGCTTCTGCAGGAATTTCCGGCGGAACTCCGCTAATATCGGTCTCGACATGGGCCTTGATTTTGATGTTTAGCCGAGATTCCTGTTCGATTTTAATCAACTCGTGCCGGATACCGTCCCGCTCCAGTTGATCAGCGATAAACGCTCCTGCGAAGCCTCCTACAAACCCCAGGGCCGTACTGTCCATTTCCAGATTGCGAAGCACCTTGGACACGTTGATGCCCTTGCCTCCCGCAACCTTCCTGTCCTTTTGTGCCTTGTGAATCTGTCCCTCTTCCCAAGAGTCAATCCAGACGTGATAGTCGATCGAAGGATTCAAGGTCACTGTATAAATCATGCTTTCACCACTTTTAGTTGTGTCAGTTTTGCGTATTCCCGCTGTTCCTCATCGGGCAAACCGTCATCAGTAATGACGGTGACGCGATCCATGTCCCCGACTTTGGCAAAAGTCACGCGGGAAAACTTGTTTGAATCGCACAGAACAAAGCACTCGTCCGCGTAGTGAAGCGCCAACTGCTTGACATACGCTTCATCCGGGTCGGGAGTGGTCAGTCCGTGCTTTTTATCGATCCCGTTCATGCCTAGAAAGCATTTGTCGAAACGGTATTGGCTGATCGTATTGACGGCATCTCGGCCCACCAGCGACAATGTAGCCGCTTTCATTTCACCGCCGAGCAAAATGGTCTTGATCTTCCGCTGGCTCAGTTGCAGCGCGATGTCGATTCCGTTTGTCACCACGATAATATTTTCATGAGGAATAAAAGCGAGCATCTGGTAAGTCGTTGTTCCCGCATCAATAAAAATAGAATCGCCTTCCTCGATCAGGCTTGCGGCATATTTGGCGATGGCCACCTTTTCTTTCTCGTGCTTTACCGCTTTTTCTTGAATGGAGGGCTCTTCGATCTTGCTTTGCAGCAAAGCCGCGCCTCCATGGACGCGCTTCAACAGGCGCTGTTCCTCCAGGTCGCTGAGATCCCGCCTCACCGTAGACTCCGATGCGCCGGTCATCTCCACCAGCTCAAGAATGCGGACAACACCCTTTTCCTTGAGTGCCTTCAAAATCATTTCATGACGTTCCGGGGTTAGCATGACAACCTCCTTTCCTCCGTAGCAGAAAAGAAAAAGCATGATGCTGTTACATCTCGATTATAATCCAAAAAACGATCATAAACAATCACAATTAATCATTATCAATCAGAAAACACAACGAAATCTGTCATGTTCTTTCAAAACAAACCACAAAAAAGGCAGCTTGCTCGAATCAGCAGCTACCTTATCTATTCCCTAGAACTCCTTAACTCACAATTCTCGGCCGCTCCAGCTTGGGCATCCCGTGTACCTGGATCGACGACCATTGCGGGACAAATCTGTCAATTCTCGCCACCAGCACAGTCATATCGTCGACGATCTGGCCGGAGTGCTGCCGGATCACGCGCTCCAGCAGCAGATCGGCTACTTCCTGGGGATCATTCGTCTGAAATTCGGAAAGGATCCGCTTCATCCAGGCCTGGCGATTTTCGATATGCCGTGGTGCCTCATAGATTCCGTCTGACATCATGATCAAAAGGTCGCCCGGCTTCAAGGTGCGGGAGACGACATCGACCTCGATATCCTCCAGAATGCCGACCGGCAGGTTGTTGGCCGTTATCGTGATGACATCTGATCCGCGCTTGACGAAGCTCGGTGTCGATCCAATCTTTATGAATCGGGTATGAGCCGTTTGCAGGTCAATCAAAGCCAGGTCTACCGTTGCAAACATTTCATCCGTGGAGCGAAGCGCCAAAACGGAGTTGACAGTCTTGATCGACAGCTTTTCATCGATGCCTGAACGAAGCAGTTGTTGCAGCATGTCCAGAGCGGACTGACTCTCCAGAAACGCCCGCTCGCCATTGCCCATTCCGTCGCTGATCGCAAGCGCCATCTTGCCATTCCCCAAGTCCATCGTCCGAAAGCTGTCTCCGGATAGAAGCTTCCCGTCTTTTGCGGCTCCCGCGATGCCGATGTCGACCTCGAACGTTTTTGCCGAAGCGAGGCACATCGTGCAGCTGCCGTCCTTCTGCGCCTCACAGTGCCGCTCTTTCACCACGATGTTCTCGCCTAAAATTTCCGTCAGCATCGGTGCGACGATCTTGGCGCACTCGTCCCTTCCATAGCAGGTAGGCTGGCTGATCTCAATGTCAACCTTCCCTTCCTCCAAATTGTGGATCTCCACCCGCCGCACAGACAATCCCAATCCCTCCAGCGCCTGGGACACCTGTTTTTCCTGCAGGCTCAGCTCCATCCCTTCGCGCTGAATCTCACGGGCAAAATCGCTCATGACCCGCGATACTCCGGACAGTTGATCCGCCACCAGCTTGCGGCTTTCCTTCACTTGCTTTTTCAAAAGCTCAAACGCCAGCTGACGATCGTACTCCTGCTCCATGACGGTCATCACTTTTTCCGTTTTGACGCACTTTCTCTCCCAATCGCGCGGAGGGGTGACATGGGCGAGCGAGCCGGTCTCCTGCAGCTTGTCGATCATCCAGCGCATGCCTTGATAGATCGCCTCCGGATCCTTTTCCCAGCATTGCTCGCGCTTCCAGCATTTTTGGCAAGTAAACTCGGTCACCCGGCTCAAAAATGCATCGGCTTCTTCATCGCGTTCTTCCGTATCGGCGGCCGTCTGGGCAAAGCTGCGGGACAACTGGGTAAACAGCTCGGAGAACTGCTGGATCTTGCCAGCCGTCACATCGCGGACACGCCGCATGTACTCTTGATGGGATTGCAGATTTTCTGTTGTCCCCGGAATAAAGCGCGAGACGTTTTTCCATACGCTGGCCGGAGTCAGCAAGAACAAGATGATCGCAAGGCCGGTCTCAACCAGTGACAAATAGAGGGTTTCTTCCGCTCCGCCGTAAATGGCCAGGATGGCTGTACCGATCAATAATCCCGCAGATACGCCAACCTTGCCGCCTTCTTTCAACAGGCCCGCGAGCAGACCGGAAAAGGCGAGCAGATTGATTTGCATTAACGCGCCTACATTTGCCAGGCTGAGGATCAGGCCTGTTACCACCCCGACCGCGGCCCCGATCGTTCCTCCCCCGGCAAAAGCAAACAAGAGAAGCAAATACCGCGACAGGACGTGCTCCATGGAGAGGCCTTCAACTGTCCAGTTTACCGTGCCCGTCATCAATGAGGCGAGCAGGATCACCAGTGAGACGACCTCTTCGCTTTTCAGGGGCTCATACGGTTTTGCCAAATGGATGATGGACAAGGATTGGATAAAAATCAAGGTGAGGACAAAGCTCAGCACCGACTCTACCGCCACCATAACCAGCTTGTAGGTCGTTACCTGGTTGGTGATGGCGTCAAACAACAGGTGGCTGGCAAAAACCGTGATCAGGACAAACAGAGGAGTCCTGGAGAAGTCTTTGCGCCGCAGCCGCTCGCTCCATTTGCAAACAGCCAGTGCCAGCGCCACGCTCATGACGGCCTGCAAGCCCATCGGAACGGTATGGGTAAAGGCCCCGAAAACGAGAGCAACCCCACATGCGAGGATGCTATCCTTGCGTAGGTAGTACATGACCATAAAATACGGAACGATAAAGGGAGTCAATTCCTCCAGGATCAAAGCTCGTCCCAGTAAAAAACCCATCAGGAAGGGCAGCAGCTTCCATTTCTCGGCTGTTTCTGCAATGCGTTCTCCCCATGTTCCCGTTGCGGCATTCCATTGCTCCGAAACCCGCCTCGACCACATGTTGCCTGTACTGGTTACGTTTTTATTTATCATCATCTTGCTACACCACCCCGTTAACGTATTCAATGGTTCCCATTATACGGAGGCAGTGCTGTAAAATTTGTCAAAAAACCAAGGCGTATTCCTAAAATCGTGCGACAAAATCATTGACGCAATTGGCCCCATTAAACTTGGCTTCGACAAGCTTTTTGCCGAAGCCATGGGATGAATTGCTTTGGATAAAAAAAAGAACCGACGTTTTGGCGGTCTACGTCGGCTGACAGGTGATTCGCGCTTAGCGAAACGGGCTTGTCATTATAGATTCGTCATCGTTTTGAAATGCCCTTCCTCATTCTCTCGTCATTTTGCGCATTTTTGTAAATAAGAAAACTCGCAATACTCAGACATTATTGCAGGTCAACGGCCCCGCCCTCTCTTGTCCCTTTTCTTCCTGAGAGCTGTCTGACGGTCTTCACTTTCCTTGATAAACCTGTTGAGCTTGTCTTCAAATCCTTCTGCCCGATCACGCATATGTCGGGGAGACCTTTCTTTATCCTGCGCTTTTTTTATCGAAAGACCGATTTTTCCGTCACGGATATTCAGCACCTTGACGGTGACCTTGTCTCCAAGCTTGAGATGATCGTTAATGTCTTTTACGTAAGTGGACGCGATTTCACTGATGTGAACAAGCCCCGTTTCTCCACCGGGCAATTCTACGAAAGCACCGAATTTTGTGATGCCTGTCACTTTCCCTTCCAGTTTGCTCCCTACTTCGACTCCCATGGACGTGAAAGGCCTCCCTTTGGTGAAGATATCCCTGAACGTCTACTCCGGAATCACGTATATACTTTCGCCCGGCTTTGTATAAAAGAATTGCTTTCGTGCCAGCTCTGCGATGTAGTCCTGGTCGTATAGGCGGCTTGCCTTGTACGTCAGTTCCGCTTGCTCGGCCTGAACGGCGTTCATTTCCTGCTTGAGAGCTTCGAGTTCGGCTTTCTTTCCGGCCAGATCCTCGCTTTGCACATAAAGCGTATAGCCGGCCCAAACAAACAGGCAGAGGACGAAGAAGAGAACAAGGCGGATTCTCCGCTTTTGTCCCTTTCGATTATTCACTTGAGGGGGGGATACGGTTCGCATGTTTGCCACCTCGATTGCTGTTACTTCTGCTTCTTCCCGAATAACCATTTCTTCCAATGACTCCGAAACCCTGCCCATTTCCCGAATATATTTTTCCCCAATTGCTGACCCCATCTGGCAAAAGGAGACGTAAGCGTGCGAATGATCTTCCATCCATAGCCGAAAATGGTCGTCACAATTGTCAGCAGAAAAGTGACCAGCATGAAAACCAATTTATACAAAAGCAATACAGGGCGGACGATTAACGTATTGATTATTGCTACTATGGTTCGATATAACCACCGTATGAATTTTATCACGGCGTGAAGAAATTGCACATACTTCTTACTGCCTATGACAAAATACACCCATGCTCCGAGAAGCATGCCGATGAAGATGGGCAATCTGACAATCCCGTCATTTACCCGGACGAGGACCCAAAAGACGACACCCATGCTGCCTACCCAGAACAAAATGTCGAGAAAGAAGGTCACCCAAGCCGGAAGCCTGCCCTTTCCTGTGAATACGTGATACGTATCATACCCCATCCCCATTAAAGCCCCACAAACCGACATGGCCAGAACCGTTTGCAACTGAACCGCGATACTCACTTGAATAACTTCCCGAAGAATCCTCTCGACCGGTCTGTAGCCTGCCCTTGCTCCAGATAAGCCATTTCGTGTACCAAGCCCTCAATCGCCACTTCACCGGTCTCCAGGCTCAGGTTCTTCATATGCAGGTTCTGTCCACGTATGGTTAAAAAGCCGCCTTCCGTTTCCAAAAGAAACTCTTCACTATCAAAGCTCTCGACGTTCTTCACACCGGAAATCGCCAAACTTCGGCGATTGATCATTACGACTTCGTGACGTGGCCGCTTCACGTGGTCGTTCATCGTTTTCGCCCTCCTCACGGTACCTCGTTCTTGTACCATAAATATGGAGGGGGATGTCCTTTTAGAACAACAAGCCTTCACGATTGTCGAGCTTCTTTCCCGGGACAAGAAAAAAAGAGGGGTATCCTCCGGGCCTCTGCCGAAGGATACTCCCCTTCCAGATGATTGTATTGCTGCATGAAGAGCCGGTTGCATCGATGCGGCCCTGTCATGTTGGAGGTTTTATTTAAATACTGCGTAGCTGCCGTTGTTGTAGGAAATCTTGTACTGCAACTGATCCAGCACAAAACGGAGCGGAACGACTGGCACGTTGTTTCTCGCTTGCACCGCTACCGGCAAGGTAACGGCTTTTCCATTGACCGTCGCAACGTTGGAGCCTACCTTGAATTGAATCGTTTTGCCATTGCCCACGATCTTGGCGGTGGCATTGGTATACGTGGTCGAGACACCCAGACCGTCACGGAAGAACGGCGCCGGCATCAAGGTGTGGCCATTTACTGCAAATGGCGCTGCCGGCAGGGCAATTTTCTTGCCGTTTTTCATGAATGAACCGACGCTCGCCTGGAAGGTCACGGAATTCGGCGGTACGACATTTACCGGGCGGGCAAACAGCAGACCCGGCTCTTCGGAAGAATACACGCCAATGCTGTAGACTCCTCCTGCAGCCGGCGTGGCTATTCCGGCCGTCTCCAGCAGATTGATGTTCACGCCAGATCTCGCAGGGATGTCCTGCGACGGAACGATGATCAGGTTTTGCCCGCGAACGCCGACAAACGCTGCCGCTACGCCGTTAACCGTTACCGTCTGTGGAGCGATGTACGCCGGCACACGGAAACCGACCGGCAAGACGATCTCGACAAAATCCCTGTTCCTGACCAGCGGAACGCCGAGCGATCGGATCGCCACCTGCATGCCAGTGACCGCTTGCGGAGTCGTTTTGCTCAAGGTCAGCGTAGCTGTGCTGTTGTCGACTGGCACCGGCGTTACCGGATTCGTCGGATTTGTAGGATTTGTCGGATTGGTGATCGGAGCCCCGGAGATTTCAAAGCTTTCCGAGTAGTATTTTCTTCCGTCAACAGTCACGACAATCTCATAAGAGCCCGGCGTATTCGGGTTGCGCAGGAAAGCATCGTAGCCAAACTCGATATTCAGCTTGCTGCTGCTGCCAAAACCGCTTGGCGTACGGAACGATACCCGGCTGCCGTTGACGCCGAGCGACATGACCTCTGAGCCGTTTACTTTCACGTTCAGGTTGGACAAGACCGGCGGGACCATCTCTGCTCGAGGGAAGTCGACCGTAACGAGCGTATTGGCATACACCTTTTCGTTCAGGCTGACGTCAAAGCTGTAGCCGGTGCGCGCTCCTACTCCCTTGTCCGAAAGCTTAACATCAAACGCTTTCTTCTTGCCGCCCTTTACTTCAAAGGTTTTGGACTCATAATCCCTGTCGTTGTAAGAAACCTTGTACGTGTACTTGCTGCCTGCGGAGGACGGGTTTCTGATTTCAGCCGAAGAGGAAAACTCCAGCTTGATATAGTCGTCACCGTCTGCCCCTTTCGGTATCTCGATTCTGATCGAGTCGCTGTCAGTAATCCGTACGTCATCCGCCTTCGACCCGTTTACCTTCACATCGGAGTTGTCGATCTTTTTGGGCAGCATGTCCTTGTCGGGAAAATCGACGTAGATGTATTTGCCCTTTTTCAATTTGTCCGACTTGGACAGGCTGAATTTACCCAGCGTGATCGAAGTGGTTGCGCCTTCCTCGTAGTTGCCCTGGCTTACGTCAAAATCCTTGGAGCTGCCCTTGGAGGAAGAGCTTTTGCCGATCGTGATGTCTTCGTCGTCGTAGCTTTCCCGGTTTGTTTTGACCTTGATCGCATAATCGCCTTTTTTCGACGGGTTGACGACCCTGTCGATGTAGAGAATAAGCCCGGTGTCCGCTTTTATTTTTTCATCGACCGTTATTTTTATTTCTCTGGAACCTACGTCGACCTTATCGATGTCGACCTTGCTCTTGTCG
Organism: Brevibacillus sp. FSL K6-6036; assembly: GCF_037964015.1. NCBI lineage: Bacteria > Bacillati > Bacillota > Bacilli > Caryophanales > Paenibacillaceae > Brevibacillus > Brevibacillus sp. FSL K6-6036. The sequence goes on along the minus strand of NZ_CP150173.1, from coordinate 145,023 downwards.
TCATCCTTTAGGGTGACGTCGGATTCCCTCACTTTTTTCAGCGAGTACCCCGAAGGAAATGAAACGGTAATCGTGTCTCCTCTTTTCAAATCCTTCTCGATTTCAAATTCAATTGTATATTCGGTTTCTTCATCCGTATCTGTATTGTCGGCGGATACATCGTCCACGGACAGTGCATAAGCCGCCATCGGGCTCATGGCTAACGGTGCTGTCAATACCGTGGCTGCCATCAGCGCAGCCAGACCTTTTTTTGCGCTTTTGTGCATCACAAACGCCTCCTTTTCCATGCAACTCTCTCCATCATAGGAAAAGGCTAGGGAAAAATCGTTACAAACAGGTAACGATTTCTTAACCGGCGTCTCCTGTTCGCTTCCCGCAAGGTGCGGCATGGTGCGGTAAAAAAGCAGTATGCCCGATATGCCCATTGCCAGGCAGCGACATGGCCTCAGCACCAAAGTAAAGTAAAAAGACTGCACACTTTCGCAGTCTTTTCGTGATCCTGGCATTTGTGGGATCAGCTCTCGTTTCTGCTAGCCCATGCCCTTTAACCATGAGAGCAATGCCCAGCGCCTTTCTGTCCGTCTCTTGTACTTGGGCAACCCCCGGTATACGTCTACGGCTTCCCTGTATGCCTGCTTTGCCTTTTCCTTTTGCTTCAGGTCTTCGTAGAGCTTGCCGAGCTTGTAATACACCTCAGCCGATGACTTGTGCATGCCAGCCAGCTCTTCCAGATAGGAGAGCGCTTTTTCCGGCCGGTTCTCCTTGGCAAAAGCCTCCCCCAAACGCAAATACGGCTCGCCGTATTTTACCCGCGGATTCAGCTTTAGAGCTTGCAGCAGAGTCTCTTCCCCTTCCGCGATCCGTCCTGTTTTCAACAAGCACGCACCCCGCTCGCTGATGTACTCCGCCGACTCCTGCATCACTTGTGATATTTGATCCAGATAGTCCAGCGCCTCTTTGTACTCCCCTTTTTCCATCAAAAGGCGAGCTGCCTCCATCTTGGCAGATGAGTCATGCGGGTTCAGCTGGAGCGTCCGCTTGAGAGCTGCCAGGCGCCGATTCCGCCGAAACGGCTTGGTGACATCCGGAAAAAGCCGGACAAAGCGCATATCCAGTACATAGAGAACGATCAGGATGATCAGAATCGCCACGAACGGGTTTCCCGTTATCCACCACAGCAAAGAAAACAGCATCACTTTTCCCACGGTCTCATTCCTTTGCGTCTCAGATACTCTTTCTACCTACTAAACTATACGAAGTTTGCAAATAGGTTGTCAAATCATGGCAAAAAAGAGGACGACCTTCAGCCAGGTGTCCTCTTTTCCGATTCAAGAGAGCCGGGCTTTGGCCCGCTATCCCTTCAAATATTCGTTTTCTTCTTTTTCGTCACGCGGCACCGGTACTTCGCCGATTACGGAGTAGAGCGTAGCCGCCTCTTCCTTCCGCGGATTTTCCTTGATGTCTTCCACCTTTACCACCACGATCTTCTGTCCGAAGCGGATAGCCAGCTTGTCGCCGATTTTTACCGAGCTGGATGCCTTGGCCGGGCGGTCATTGATCTCCACACGCCCCTGGTCGCACACGTCTTTAGCCAGTGTCCGCCGTTTGATCAATCTCGATACCTTGAGGTATTTGTCCAGTCTCATTTCTATTTCTCCCCTCGTCCCATGCGTTTTGCTTCCTCCCACCACTTATCCATCTCTTCGAGGCTGGTGTCGTCGAAGCTGCGTCCCGCTTCTTGCAGCTTTTTCTCGATGTAGGCAAAACGGCTGGTAAATTTCCGGTTGGTCAGGGCCAGCGCTTCTTCCGGATCAAGCCCGAGGAAACGGGCCAGATTGACGACCGCAAACAACAGATCGCCCAGTTCACCGGCGCGCTCTTCTTCCGGCGCTGTCCGCAGCTCCTGATATTCCTCTTCGATCTTTTTGTACACATCAGCGATATCGTCCCAATCAAAGCCGACGTGGGCTGCTTTTTTCTGCAGCTTGTAGGCGTACATCAGGGCAGGCAAATCACGGGGGATACCAGCCAGCTTGGACTGTCGGTCCGGATCGATCCCTTTTGCCGCTTTTTCCTGTGCCTTGATTTCCTGCCAGTTGGCCAACGCCTCTCCGGCATCATCGGCGCTCTTGTCGCCAAAGACGTGCGGATGGCGGCGAATCAGCTTCTGGTTTAGGCCGGCCACGACGTCATCTACCGTGAAATCCCCCTCTTCGGCAGCCATCTGCGAATGGAGCATGATTTGCATCAAAAGGTCGCCCAGCTCCTCGCACATGGCGTCCGGATCTCCATCGTCAATCGTTTCCAAGACCTCGTAAGTCTCTTCGATCAAATTCTTGCGGATACTCTGGTGGGTCTGCTCCCGATCCCAAGGGCAGCCCTCTGGACTGCGCAGCGTGGCGACAATGTCCTTGAGGAAAGAGAATTGCCGGGACAATACAGCTTCATCCTTGGCCTGCGGTACGTAGACCAGCGTCAAATTGCCGAAGTGATCGAGCCGGTCGAGCTCGTACAGCGGCACCGTATCGATCCGCTCCATATCTTTGACGCCTACGGCCGTCGCTACCGTGACCGGATACTCGTCCGGCAGTACCTCCATCAGCGTAAGCTTGACCTCGGAGGCAACCAGCTTATCGTACACCTGTGCAATGATCGTATGTAAGCCGGGGTGCACCTGACCGGCTTGCAGAGCCGTACCATCCAGCAGGGCAAATCCCTCGATCGGATCGATGCGCAGCCGAGCGAATAGCGGGTCCAGAAAGCTCTGTCCGCCCCCAATTTCGATTTGAACGCCGCGGCCAGGCCCCTCTTCCAGCAGCAGTTGAACTGTCCGCTCCGCGACCAGCGGATGCCCGGGAACCGCATACACGATCTCTTTCTCCTCGACTGCTTTGGCCAGCAGTGTTTCTGCAATCTCTGCATATACCTGGTCAAAGCTGCCGTGCCGCTCGTATATATCGTCAAATGCAGTGTACGCAACCTCCCCCGCCAGCTGCGCTAAAACAGGATGCTCACTGGTCCGTACATACAGGTGGCCGGCTTCTTTGAGAGTGCGATACAGACCGTACGGCAGCTGGTCGAGATCGCCTGCGCCAAGGCCAACAACGTTAATCGTACCTTTTGGATTCATAAAGGCGCGTAGCCTCCTTCTTTCAAGTGAACTATTTGCGCAAAAGGTTGAAACGAACGAGCAAAGAGGCGATGCGCTCACCCTTTGGCAAGAAGCGGATGTCGGCCAACGTCAGACCGCCTGTTTTGAGCAAAGCGACTAGATAGACTGCGCCCCCCGCCGCAACAGCAACCAGGCCGACGATTGTATGGAGTATCCGATTGGATCCGACAACGCCCTCCAGCAGGAAAAGCATTCCCCACTCTACGACAAGTACGACAACGGCCATCGCCAAGACCGATAAAAACGGTCTCCACGCGATCCGCTTGAGTCCGATCCGGGCTCCGGTATATTTCCGCACAGCCAGTACATTCAATCCCATCGCCACAAAATACGCCAGCACTGTCGCGGCGGCAGCCCCGGAGATGCCCCAGAACGGCACCAGAGCCAGGTTGAGGACCAGCTTGACCATCACGCCGATAAACAGGTTGCGGGCAGGCCTCATGACTCGCCCGAGTCCTTGCAGGATGCCCGCGCTGGCAATGCTCAAGGTAGCAAACAGGATCGTAAAGGATTGAATCGCCAAGGCCTGAGTGCCTTTATCGTCACCGTACAGCATGACGTTGATCGGTTCGGCCAGCAGCGCCAAACCGAAGGAAGCCGGCAGACCGAGCAAAAAGGTCAAGCGGATGGCGACTTCCGACCTTCCTGCAATAACCCGCTGCTGCCGCTGGGCGACAGCTTCACTGATCGCAGGGACAAGCGCGAGCGACAGGGAGGTGGCAAAGAACGTTCCGAATTGAATCAGCGGTTGACTGCGGTCAAATGCCCCTTTTAAAAGCTTGGCCACATCTTCGTGCATGCCGCTCCACTGCAGCATATTGACGACGGTCAGTGAATCGACCAGGGGAACAAGCGGAAGCACCAATGCCCCCAGGCAAATTGGCAGAGCGTAATAGAGCAAGCTCCGAATCACCTGACGGTTGGACCAGCTTGATCGACTGGCCTGGTCCTCATCGGCCACGGATAACGGTCCCGTCTGCTTGTCCTTTTTCCAGTACCACAGCAGAACGAGAACAGCTGTAACCGCTCCGGGAAACGCCGCAAATACAGCCCCTGTCCCGGCCAGATACGCATCCTGGTATACATTCATCGCCCAGAATGCTGCAATCAGGATAAAGATGACCCGAACCAGCTGCTCCATCACTTGGGACACACCGGTTGGCATCATGTTTTGATGTCCTTGAAAATAACCGCGCAAAATAGCTACCATCGGTACGAGCGGAAGCGACCAGGCGACTGCCTGCAGCGGCTGAGTCAAATGTTCATCACCCATAAACCGCGCGATCAGGCCCGCTCCACCGTATAGCAACGCAAAGAAAAAGAGACCGAGAATCACCAGTGTTATACTGGCTACGCGAAACGCCTTGCGCGCACCCGCTGCATCACCGACAGCGATGCGCTCGGAAACGATTTTGGAAATGGCGATTGGAAAGCCCGCTGTAGCTAAAATCAACAAGGTCGTATATAACGGGTACACCTGCATATACACATACAAGCCGATGTCACCGGCAATGTTTTGGTACGGAATCCGGTACACCGCACCCAGCAGCTTGGAGACAAGACCGGCCGCTCCCAAAATCGCGGCGCCTTTCACAAATTGTACGGATGCCTTTTCTTGAGCCATGTGTGTGAACGTTCCCCTCTCCAAACACAAACTGCGTACATTATACCACAACCATCTCTCCACAAAAAAATCTCAATACACCCCGGACCTTTGCGGAATTAGCTTGTATCGACCCTCTTCTTCAGTGTTGCAAAACACTCGCACGCGCATAGAAAAAACAGCCCCGCATCGAGGCTGTTTTGGGTCAGGCTATTGCTCCATTTGCTTGGCCAGGAAACCTGCTGCGGTTTCAGCCATTTTTGTTTCCAGATCGCCCATTTTCGTCGTCTCGCTTTTGGTGAGGAGAATAACCGAGCCGATCGGGTCGCCGCCAGCTACGATCGGGGAGACCACGAAGGAACCGTAGTTCTCGCTGTAATCGCGACAGATTTCGTAAGTACCCGCGTTTTTCTCCAGACGCGTTTTTCTCTCCTCCAGGCATTTCTCCACAATGCTGCCGATTGCTTTCTCCATGTACTCTTTCTTGGATGCACCCGATACAGCAATGACGCTGTCGCGGTCGGAAATCAGCACGGTATGGTTCAAGCTCTCATACAGAGAGTCCGCATATTCCTTGGCGAAATCACCCAGTTCGCCGATCGGGGAGTACTTTTTCAGGATGACTTCCCCATCGCGATCCACGAAAATCTCAAGCGGATCACCTTCACGAATGCGCAGTGTACGGCGAATTTCCTTTGGTATCACGACCCGACCGAGGTCGTCAATTCGACGAACAATACCAGTTGCTTTCATGTCATGTTGCCTCGCTTTCCTGAGAAGTGGGTTGTGAATAAGTTGGTGGTTAGCTGTATTTTTTCCTCAGATTCTCATTTTAACTACGGACCTTTGGCTGCAACATTTTCCAGCTTGTTTCTGTACTCTCCCCCGGGCGGTAGCGAGTGACTATAGTATTCACCCGGACTTCAAATATATGCGAGAAAACGAAAAAACAGGGAACCCTGGGGGCCCCTGTTTTGCCGCTTAAGACGCTGGTTTTGGCTGTGGAATATTGTACTTCGTAATCAGCTTGTCCAGCTCTTCTTTGTTAAATTTGTCGTACTCCTGCTCCAGCATTTTATTTTGCAGCTCAGACTTCATTTCCTCGAATGTTCTTTCCTTGCGGCTTTCCACTTTCATGATGTGGTAACCGTAAGAAGTCTTGACCGGCTCACTGATCTGGTTGAGCGGCAGCTTCAGTGCCGCTTCTTTGAATTCCGGCACCCACTGGCTTACTTCGGCGTTTTCGTACAGACCGCCAGTTTCCTGGCTGCCTGGGTCGTCCGTGTTTTCCTTCGCCAGCTTCGCAAAGTCCTCGCCCTTTTTCAGGCGGGCCAAGAGGTCGTTGGCCACTTTCAAGGCTTCCTCTTGGTTGTTGTTGTGCTTTTCAAAGGAAACCAGAATGTGGCGGACGGAAGCAACGGTAATAGATTCTTTGTCCAGGCCTTGGTATTCCTTCTTCAGCTTGGCGTCATCAATGCCTTTTTTCAGCACAGCCATGGAATTGTTAATCAATGCCATTTGCTTGACGACTGTGTCCTTGTCGATAGCTTCCTTTTCCATCAGCTTGGCAAACTTGGACTCGTCTTTGCCGAGCAATCCCAAGTACTGTCCTTTGAGATTTTCAAAGGTCTTTTCCGCAAGCTCTTGAGACTCTTTTTCCATCGCTGCATCTGCCCGGGAAGCGAGAATCTTCGTAGCCGTATACTCACGGGCAAAGATTTTCAGCGACTCCTGATCGGCACTTTCGATCATAGCCCCTTGCATCGGGTTCAAGAAATTGATCACACGCAGGAATGTCTCGAATTCTTGCGCGGTCAACTTTCCACCCTGATACTCCACAATAGCGGTTTTGGGATCAACCGAATATGGCAGCGTAAGTTTTTTAAACTGGTCGAGCACATCATCAGACTGGGATGCCTGTTCGCCGTTGTTCGCAGGTTGCTGTGTTTGATCAGCCGGCTTCGCTGCGGAATCCTTTTCCGCTGCTGTACCACACCCGGTCAACAGAGATACAGCCAGTACCGCTGATGACAATAAAGCAACAGATCGTTTCATTTTGGTTCTCCCTTCTCAAGGAAAGCCCGTAAACCGTCAGGACACGGGTCTTTCCGTATTGGTGTCTTTACGCACCAAATGAAATTGTCGGAGCAGCTTTTCGACGAGCTGTATACCCTCGTCTTCTCGTAACCCCTTTACTTTAACAGTTATGGTGATCTGTTGTCCACCCGACAAGCCTACCCGTCTGCTCCAATTGCTGGCAAGAGCGAACAGCGCACCGCCGTCAATGTTGTTGTTCTGGCTCGGGTGAAAGACCAGTTTGATCTCGTCCGGATTTTTTTGGCTGATCTCGGTAATCCGATGCTCCAGGGCATATACCCGCAATCGGGAGATGGTCAGCAGGTTCTCAACCGGCTTGGTCAACGGTCCAAAGCGGTCCAACAGCTCTTCCGCCAAATCGTCCACATCCTCCAGTGACGAGACGGCGACGAATTTTTTGTACATCTCGATTTTTTGCCGGCTGTCGGTGATGTACATGGACGGGAGATACGCATCGATTTGCAGGTTGATCTCCACCGGAGAAGCCGCTTCCTGCTTCACTTCCCCTTTCAGCTCATCGATTGCGTCTTTCAGCATCTGACTGTACAGGTCAAACCCGACAGAGTTGATAAAGCCATGCTGCTCGGCCCCGAGCAGATTCCCCGCACCGCGAATGGACAGGTCGCGCATGGCAATTTTGAAACCGGAGCCCAATTCGGTAAATTCCTTGATGGCCTGCAGACGCTTTTCCGCCACCTCTGTCAGCACCTTATCCCGCTGGTAGGTGAAGTACGCGTAGGCGATCCGGTTGGAACGTCCGACACGTCCGCGAAGCTGGTACAACTGGGACAGACCCATCTTGTCCGCATTGTGAATAATCAGCGTGTTCACATTGGGGATGTCCACCCCTGTTTCAATAATCGTCGTACTTACCAGCACATCGTAGTTGCCTTCCAAAAAGTCGAGGATGACCGTTTCCAGCTCGCTTTCGTTCATCTGTCCGTGAGCTACCGCGATACGCGCATCGGGAACCAGCATGGAAATTTGCTCGGCCATCTGCTCGATCCCCTGGACCTGATTGTAGAGGAAAAATACTTGTCCGCCCCGGGCCATTTCCCGCTCGATCGCTTCCCGAACAAGCGCCGGGCTGTACTCCATGACATAGGTCTGTACCGGAAAGCGATTTTCCGGAGGTGTTTCGATGACAGACAAGTCGCGCACACCGAGCATCGACATGTGCAAAGTCCGCGGGATCGGTGTGGCCGTCAATGTCAGAACATCGACATTGGTCTTCATCTGCTTCAGCTTTTCTTTGTGGCTGACCCCAAAACGCTGTTCCTCGTCGACGATCAGCATGCCCAGCTCGCGGAACTGAATGTCCTTGGACAAGAGGCGATGCGTCCCGATGACGACATCGACCGTACCTTCCTTCAGCCCTTTCATCGTCGCGTTTTGTTCCTTGCGGGAACGGAACCGGCTCAATACCTCCACCCGTATCGGGTAGTCGGCAAAGCGTTCGCGGAAGGTTTCGTAATGCTGCTGAGCGAGGATCGTTGTAGGAACCAGCACGGCGACCTGCTTGCCGTCCATGACTGCCTTGAAGGCTGCACGAATGGCCACCTCTGTCTTTCCGTAGCCAACGTCTCCACAGACCAGACGATCCATCGGACGCCTTTTCTCCATGTCGGACTTGACCTCGGCAATGGCCCGAAGCTGGTCAGGCGTCTCCTGGTACGGAAACATTGCTTCAAACTCGCGCTGTTCCGCAGTATCGCGGGAAAAGGCATGGCCGACCGCTGCTTCGCGCGCGGCATACAACTTGATCAAATCCTCGGCGATGTCTTTTACGGATGACTGTACCTTTGTTTTGACGCGCTTCCATTCGCTGCCGCCCAGGCTGTAAATCTTCGGCTGGCTTTCCTCGCTGGCGACGTATTTTTGAACATGGTCAATCTGCTCGATCGGAACAAACAGACTGTCGCCGCCCGCGTATTGAATATGAAGGTAATCTTTATGAATTCCGAGTATTTCTTTCGTTTCTATCCCTAAATACTTTCCGATCCCGTGATTGACATGAACGACGTAGTCTCCCGGTTTCAGCTCCAGGTAGTTTTTGATCCGCTCCGCGTTGGTGATCGCCTTTTGCACCTTGCGCGCTTTCCGCTGCTTGGCAGTAAAGACCTCGCCCTCCGTGATGACGACCAGCTTGTTTAACGGAAGCTCAAAGCCCGTTTGCAGATTCCCCAAAATAATGGTCGGCCTGCCCGGCGGAACGGCTTCCACCTCATCCGTCAGCAGATCGGCTTCCATCTCGTAATCGTGCAGCACACGCTCCAGCCGCTTTGCCCGCTCCAGATCGGCAGCCACGAACACGATCTGGTCCTGCGACTTTTTCCAACGGGTCAGCTCTGTTTTCAGAACATTCATTTGCCCATGGAAATTTTGCATGGTGCGGCAGGTCAGGTTGACGATGTTTTGCGGCTGGGTCTTGGGGGACTGACGCAGAAACAGCGACAGATACACAATTTGGCGCTTCTTGGAGGCGACGGTCTCGTCATACGAACGGGACAAGGTCAAATTCGCCATGAACTCCCCTTCGGCAATTCGGCCAGTCAGCCACTCTCCTTCTTCCTTTTGCAGTTGTGCAGCTGTATCCAGCACACGCGACGGTTCGTCCACGATCAACAGCGTGTCGGACGGCATGTAGGAAAGCAGCGTATCGTTCGCCGGATAAATAACGGAGATGTACGAGTACAGATGGGCAAAGCGCTGTCCCTGCTTCAGGCGCTCAACGTCTCCGCCGATGTATTCCACCACTTTTTCTTTTGCAGCCCCATCCTTCAGCTTGGCGACAGTCTCTCCCAGCTTCTGCTCCAGGCGGACAGCCGATTCCTGCAGCAGTGCTGTGGAGGCGATCATTTCTTTCGCCGGGCCGATGGTATAGGATTGGATCGATTCCAGCGAGCGCTGTGTAGCCATATCAAAGGTACGGATCGAATCGATGTCCACGTCAAACAGCTCGATTCTCACCGGCCATTCCGAATCGATCGGGTACAGGTCGATAATTCCGCCGCGCACGCTTAACTCGCCTTTTCTCTCCACCATGTCCACTCGCTCATATCCGAGCTCGATGCATCGGAGCAAAAAGGCGTCAATGTCCAATTCTTCTCCTACGTTCAGTTCGATTTGCGCTTCCTTCCAGACATGAGGCGGAACAGCAAGACGGCGCAAACCGGCAAACGGCGCAACCAAAAAACCCGTAAAGCCTTTGGCCAAACGGTTGCATACATGAATGCGCTGTGCCAGGATATCGGGACTCGCGATCGCCAGCTCCGATCCGATCAACTCGTTTCCAGGGTAGAGCAAGACGTCATCTGGAGGAACGAGCTCGATCAAATCCTCGTACACCTTTTGCGCCTGAAACATGTTATGGGTAATGACGCAGACGGGACGGTCGCTCATTTGCTTCAAGGCGACCATTAGCGCTTGTCGCGCAGAGCCAGCCAGTCCGGAAACGAGCTGCTCGTGCAGCCCTCTTTCCAGACCAGCGACGATTGTCCCGACATTGGCGTCCTGTTTCATCGGGTTAATGATGACTTGCATTCACTAGTCCCCTCTCAGGTTTTTCTGTGTCGAAAATCTGGTTTCGCCAAAATCGGCAGTGCATTGGATTTTCCTTTTGCGGGCGGTCGGCGAGGCAGATCAGATGCTGACCATGCCGCCACCAGTCGACCATGCGAAAAGAAGCCTTAGCTCATCAAGCCAAGGCCTTGTATTTGCAAGCCTTCGAAAGCGTTTCCCCTTTATTGAAGCGGGTTGCCAACAAGTGAGAGCTCCGGGTTTAATTGCAGCGCGTCGCGGCAATACCCGCACGTGATGCTCACAACCGTGTCTCCCCCTAGTTCTTTGGATATTATAAGAGCACGCTCTTCTGCGGTCAAGGAGTTCAACCCCAGTTGTTCTTCCGTCACTCTGGTTTCGTCAAATTCCGCAATCCTCGCTCCACAGCAGCGGCACTCGTAACGAATGCTCATTCACGCATACCCCCCAGTCATTCCTAGGCTTAGTATGACCGGGGGAGTGGAAAAACATACTAACGTGTCAACTCTTGTAGAACAGGCGAGAAAAGCCTTGCCTACCCTTGTTTTTTGGAGACGTTGTACTGGTTCATCACTTTTACAAACGGTTCTTTTGTCCACATCGCCGCTGCCGCAGCAGCCAGATCTGCAGCTTCATCGATCAAGGGGCGCTCTGCCGTAGAAAACGGATGAAGGACATAATCGCTGACGCTCCGTCCCGGCTCCGGACGACCGATGCCGATTTTGATTCGTTTAAACTCTTGTGTACCCATATGCAAAATCAACGATTTGATTCCGTTGTGGCCGCCGGCGCTGCCTTTTTCCCGCAAGCGGAGTTGTCCGGGCGGCAGGTCCAGATCGTCGTAAATAACGACGACATCTTCCGGAGTGAGCTTGTAAAATTTCAAGATTTCCGCGATGGATTCGCCGGAGAGATTCATGTACGTCTGCGGCTTTACCAGGAGCACCTTTTCCCCTTCGATCCGTCCCTCGCCGATGAGTGCGCGGAACTTGTTTTGCACGACGGGAATGCCCCATTTGTCATTAATCTTATCTATGGCGATGAAACCGGCATTATGTCTTGTATCTTCATATTTTTTGCCGGGGTTGCCCAGTCCGACGATCACTTTCACGCTTGTTCCCTCCTCGTTCTTCTCTTCATTGTACTAAATTATAGGGCGGAACAAAAGGAACGGGGGTGCCTTTTCATTTGCGCTTTGGCCGGGACTTTGGGGGGAGGAGATGAAAAAGGGAGAAAAATGCTCGGGTTCGGTGGGACACGTGCATGGGGTCGGCCTGTCCGGCTTTCTTTCCCAAGCGGAACCGCGTCCAAAAGCAGCCTGTTCGGGGATGTTTCTCAGAGTTGGACGCGAAAAACGGTTCCGCTTGGAAAAGAAAGCCTGGGAGGTGTCCCAAAGACCCTCGCTTTTTTCTCCCTTTTTCATCTCTACGGCTATTCCTTTTACCGGAGCTTTATTAGCAAATTCAAAGGAGAAATAGAAGGATAGGAAAAGAAAACAAACCTTCAATCCCACTGCACAAGCGGGTCGAAGGCTTGTTTTCTTTGTTCATTGTTCACCGGTAATTTTTCATTATTCGTTGTTCTATACTTTCTTCGCTTCCTCGGTCTGGGCCTTGGCATCCTCAGAGACCGCTTCGGCAGCCTGCTCGGCGTCGATCGATTCATCTGATTTTGCTTTCACAGGCAGGACACTGATGACGACTTCCATCTCGTCCAATGCCAGATCGACTGTCGTAGGAATATCCAAGTCTTTTACGAGGACGACATCTCCGATCTGCAGTCCGTCGACATTGACTGTGAACGATTCGGGGATGTCGCCGGGGAGGCAGGATACCTCCACGCTGTGGCGCACCAGGGTAGCGACGCCCAGCTCGGGATCTCCCGTCATCAGAATCGGTACCGTCGTATGAACCTTCTCATTCATATTGATTTGCTTGAAGTCGGCGTGCAGGATGTTTCCCATCACAGGATGGCGCTGCAGCTCGTAAACCATCACGGTATGCTTGTTTCCGTTTATGACCAGTGTAAACGGTTTGTTTGTCGTCTGCTGGCGAAGGGCTTGGTCGAGGACACGTCCTTCTACCTGAATCGACAGGTTGGGGGTTTCCGAACCGTAGATCACCGCAGGAATCCATCCCTTTCGCCGCAATTCATTGTTCGTCTTCGCGGTCTCTCCCTTGCGACGGATCATCGCCTGAATTGCTTCCACAAAAAAACCTCCTCTGGCAGCTAGATTAGAAGTTTCTTCCTTCTAGCTTGTCCAGTGGAGGTCTTTTCCATCCCCATGCAGTGTTCAACGCCTAGATCACGTCAGGCTTCTAGTCAAACAGCTTGCTTACGGAAAGTTCTTCGTGAACGCGGATAATCGCTTCCCCAATGATAGGCGCAACCGACAGGACCTTGATTTTGTCAATCATTCGATCCTGGGTCAACGGAATCGAATTGGTTACGACCAGCTCGCTGATTTTGGAGTTGGCAATGCGTTCGATAGCCGGGCCGGACAAGACCGGATGCGTGCAGCATGCGTAAACATCTTTTGCACCCGCCTCGATCAAGGCACTTGCCGCCAGTGTAATCGTACCGGCCGTATCGATGATGTCATCGATGATGATCGCCGTTTTGCCTTCAATGTTACCGACAATGTTCATAACTTCCGCGACGTTTGGTTCCGGACGGCGCTTGTCAATAATCGCGATCGGAGCCTCCAGACGCTCTGCGAGTCTGCGGGCGCGCGTGACACCGCCGTGGTCAGGGGAGACGACAACAATGTCCTTCAGCCCCTTCTCGGAAAAATACTTGCCCAAAATGGGTACACCCAGCAAATGATCAACCGGAATATCAAAGAATCCCTGGATCTGGGTCGCGTGCAAATCCATCGTGATGACACGGTGAGCACCGGCTGTTTCGATCAGATTGGCTACCAGCTTGGCAGTAATCGGATCGCGGGCGCGCGCTTTGCGATCTTGGCGAGCGTAGCCGTAGTAAGGAATAACCACGTTGATGCTCTTTGCCGAAGCGCGTTTCAAGGCATCCACCATAACCAAAAGCTCCATCAGGTGCTCGTTTACAGGAGCAGATGTCGGCTGAATGACGAATACATCACAACCCCGAACACTTTCGTTCAATTTGATTTGACACTCGCCATCACTGAAGCGAATGGCCTCCGAATTGCCCAGAGGAACGCCAATATGCTCGGCAATCTCTCTTGCCAGCTCCCGATTTGCATTACACGTAAAGACCTTCAGTTTGGGGTCGCGGTAATTAGCCATTATCTTTCAAGAACCTCCCGTTGTTATTCCTTTTTGCTTTTTCGCGGCAGTTTGTTCGCGTATCCTGGTTTGTTCACCTGACGCTCGCGGGCAATCGCCAAGGCGTCGTCCGGCACATCCTGATTGATCGTCGAGCCGGCGGCTACGTATGCGTTTTTGCCCACGGTCACCGGCGCCACAAGATTGGTATTGCATCCGATAAAGGAACCGTCCTGCACGACAGTCTTGTGTTTGACAGCGCCGTCATAATTTACCGTAATCGTGCCGCAGCCAATGTTGACACCTTCGCCAATTTCCGCGTCGCCTACATAGCTGAGATGGGGGATTTTCGTTCCTTTGCCGATTTTTGCGTTTTTCAATTCGACAAAATCGCCGATCTTCGTCTGGGGACCAATTTCTGTTCCCGGCCGTACATAAGCAAACGGGCCGACTGTAGCCTGCTCATCCACTTTTGCGTCTACCAGCACCGAGTATGAAATGGTAACCCCGTCAGCCACTTTGGTATTGCTCAGGTCAGCTTGCGGGCCAATGACGCAATCGCTGCCGATGGTTGTCCCTCTGCGAAGATACGTACCAGGCTGGAGAATCGTATCGGAACCGATTGTCACATCCGCCTCGATGTACGTGGACAGAGGATCAATGATAGAAACGCCGTTTTTCATGTGCCGAACAGCGATTCGCTTGCGCATGTATGCTTCCGCTTCCGAAAGCTGTGCCCGGTCGTTGACGCCCATTGTCTCATCGGGGTCTGCGGCTTCGAAGGCAACAACCTTCTCGCCGGCTTGGCGCAGAATACCAATGCAATCTGTCACATAGTATTCTCCTTGCACGTTATCATTTTTCACCTGGGCCAGCGCATTCCATAATTTTTGGTTGTCAAAACAGTATATTCCCGTATTAATCTCTCTGATTGCCCGAACCTCGTCAGACGCATCCTTGTGTTCAACGATTTCCATCACTTCTCCGGAATCGTTGCGGACAATACGCCCGTAACCGGTTGGATCCGGAAGGACAGCGGTCAATACCGTTGCGGCTGCCTTCTGGTCTTCATGGAAATGCAAAAGAGCGGTCAACGTTTCCTCTGACAACAGAGGTACGTCTCCGTACAAAATAAACGTAGTTCCTTCTTTCGCCTGTAAAAACGACGCTGCTTGCTGCACAGCATGTGCCGTTCCCAACTGTTCTTTTTGCAATGCGTATGCGACACGCTCGCCTAAAGTGGCCTGAACGGTGTCGGCACCGTGACCAACGACGACAACGACATCCTCCACCCTCATGGAAGCCAGTGTATCCACTACATGCTGGACCATCGGCTTTCCGCAAACAGGGTGCAGAACCTTGTACAGCTTCGATTTCATCCGTGTTCCTTGGCCTGCCGCCAATACCACGGCATGGATCTTAGACATGTCAACCCTCCAGCGTAGAAGTTCCACAATGACTATATCTTAAATCATATAAGGATTTCAAGATAATAGGCGCAGTATTCTATTTTCGTAACAAATCAACGACTCGCTTTTGCCACGTTTGACGCCTGTTTGCACCTATCTTATGATGGAAAGGGAAAAGATGACAAATGAACGCAAGGCAAAGGAGGATGGATGCGATGAGTGCCGGCGTGTACATCTTGACGGGCTATCTTGGCAGCGGAAAAACGACGCTGCTGCAAAAGCTGCTAGCCTATCTGCGCAAGCAAGACGGACAGGTCGTCGTGCTGATGAACGAAATGGGCGAAGAAGATATCGACGGGGAACAACTGCAAGGCTACGGCTTTCCCGTAAAAAAGCTGCTGGACGGCTGCATCTGCTGCTCCATTCAAGGCGAGCTGACAGAAGGGCTGCAGGAAATTCTCTCCACGATCAACCCCGACCATATCCTGATCGAAACTACCGGGGTCGCTGATCCCGTAGATGTCGTCGATGCCCTGACGCACCCCGAGCTTTACGACAGGATGGAGCTGAAGGGCATTGTCAGCGTCGTGGACGCTTCCCGCTTCCGGGACCTGAACTCCCGCTTCCAATCGAAAAGCTCGCTCGTAAAAACAGTCCGCAATCAGGTGAAATACGCCGACTTGCTTCTATTAAATAAAAGCGATCTGGTCGCACCGGACGCTCTGGAAAAGGTAAAAGCGAAGTTGGTCGAGCTAAACCCATACGCTCCCATTCACGTCACCATACAGGGCGATATGGACCTGGATCAATTGCTGCAGGTAAAGAGAATCGCCGAGAAGGTCGCTTCCGAACGGGCCGACGACCGGACGAGAGGTCCTTTTGTGCAAAAAAGCATAGGCAAAATGTCTGCAATTGAAAAGGTCAAGCAATCGCTAGGACTTTCTGCTTCCGAACCTTCTTTGTACAACAGCATCGAAACATTTTCCT
Source organism: Brevibacillus sp. FSL K6-6036 (assembly GCF_037964015.1). Taxonomy (NCBI): domain Bacteria; kingdom Bacillati; phylum Bacillota; class Bacilli; order Caryophanales; family Paenibacillaceae; genus Brevibacillus; species Brevibacillus sp. FSL K6-6036. The sequence continues at coordinate 128,967 of NZ_CP150173.1, read as the reverse complement.
ACCATTTTACCTATCCTGTAGATCCAGAAAAATTTGAAGATTTTCTCTGGGACCTGCCGAAAAATGTGTACCGGGCAAAAGGCTACGTGCTGTTTAAAGGGCGGGATGAGCTGATCTCGTTTCAGCATACCGATAATCAGGTCCATTTGTTCCCCTTTGAAAATTTTGGCCCCAAAATGGTAGCGGTCTTTATCGGCGAAGGATTGGACAAGGAAAAAATCATCCGGGATCTAGAAGCTTGTTATGAATAAAACAAGGCACCCTGTCATAGGACGGGGTGCCTGTTTTTCATTAGTTACGCGCCTGCTTCGATGGTGCTCTCTTCTTCCTGACCTACACGCTCGTACTCACTCAGTACAGCAGCTTGGATCTTTTCGCGTGTCGCCGAGGAAATCGGATGAGCGATATCGCGGAATTCCCCGTCTGGGGTACGCTTGCTCGGCATAGCTACGAACATGCCATTGTTTCCGTCAATTACACGGATATCATGAACCACGAATTCATGGTCGATGGTAATAGATGCAATGGCTTTCATGCGACCATCCGTATTCACGCGGCGAAGTCTGACGTCTGTTACTTCCATCAAGTTCACTCCCTTTATCTATAAAAAGCGTTTAGGAGTATTTCCACGCACTGGGTAAATATTCCTGCTACGTTTACCGAAATTTTGCAAAAAAAACTATAATTTTATCCAGCATACTCCAATTACTAGCAAAAAACAAGCCCGACACGCGAGTTGTGTCGGGCTGTCGTAGCTATTTTTGTCTTGTCTGTCCGTTATTCTCCCAGGTACGCAATCACTTCGATTTCCACCTGTACGTCGCGCGGGAGCCTTGCGACTTCTACTGTAGAGCGGGCTGGCTTGTGATCCCCAAAATATTCGCCATACACTTCATTCAGGCGTCCGAATTCGTTCATATCTTTGATGAACACCGTTGCCTTCACTACATCGGAAAGCGTCAATCCCGCCTCAGCCAAAACGCCTTTGATGTTGGCAAAAACCTGGTGAGTCTGCTCCACGATGTCGCCTTCCACCAAGGTACCGTCCGGACGAAGCGGAATCTGGCCGGAAGCAAACAGGAAGGAACCTGCCTTTACCGCCTGGCTGTACGGCCCGATCGCTGCCGGAGCCTGATTTGTCGAAACAAAAGAGATTGCCATGCCCTTCTACTCCTCTCTATTTTTGAAAATAACTGCCCAATTCCAGTTCGATCTGCTTGCCTTTGATGTCTACTTCCTGAAGCTTTGCCAGAGAGACGTATTCATCTACGAGTCTCTCGGATACGTCTGCCGTTTCCACAAGGACACCGCAGCCGACCACTGTAGCCCGGAACTCCTGCAAAAGATCGATCATGCCGCGAACCGTTCCTCCCGCCTTCATAAAGTCGTCCACGATCAAAACGCGGGACTGCTCAGGCAAGGCGCGGCGAGCCAGCGACATGGTTTGTATCCGCTTGCTGGAACCGGATACATAATTGATGCTCACAACCGAACCCTCGGTCACCTTGTTGTCTCTCCGGACGATGACAACCGGTACATTCAAATAGACGGCCGTCGCATACGCGAGTGGAATCCCCTTGGTCTCGACGGTCATGACCAGCTCGACGTTCTTGTCCGCAAAAGCGGAAGCGAACAGCTTGCCGATTTTCGACATGGTCGCGGGGTCGCCCAATATATCTGACATGTACAAGTATCCGCCGGGCAAGAGACGTTCCGGATTGCCCAAGTGGCCGATTAAATTGTTCATGAAGGCAAGCGCATCGTCCGTCTTGACCTTGGGAATGTACTTGACTCCGCCGGCCGCTCCCGCCACTGTTGTCAATACGCCTACACCCTGGCTTTCAAACGCTTCTTTAATGATCGACAGGTCCTCACTAATAGACGATTTCGCAGCCCCGTACTGCTCAGCGAACACGGTAAGCGGAATCAGCTTGTGGGGCTCGGCAAGCAAGTGCTGCGTCATATCGACAAGACGGGCACTTCTGCGCAATTTCTTCATGTTTCTTCCTCCAAAAAACCGAATATTATGGTGCTAATGTATCATTTCCATACGTGTTTGTGCAAGCATTTCCCCTTTCAGGGACACCTAACATACGGGCCACAAACACATCTTTTACAAATCCACGCAAGGCATTGTAGATGCGATGCACTTTTGCTTCCTTTTGGACAAGGGCGAAAACGGTAGGGCCGCTGCCTGACATCAAGACTCCGTCCGCTCCCGATGCCTCCATCAGGTCCTTGATCTGCCGTACCTGCGGGTGCATATTCAACGTTACTTCTTCCAGCACATTGCCCAAAGTGCGGCACATCAGGGAGAAATTCTGCTCCTGTATCGCACGCAGCATGTTTTCCGTGGAGGGATGGCGCTCAATCCCCTTCACGCGCAAATTGCCGTACACATCTGCCGTGGAAACGCCGATCGGCGGCTTCGCCAGGATGACCCAGCACGGGGGAGGCGGCGCCAGATGGGTAATCTGCTCTCCGCGTCCACGGGCCACTGCCGTCCCGCCATAGACGCAAAACGGTACGTCTGAGCCGATCTCCGCTCCCACCTCTGCAAGCTCGTCCAGGCTAAGCCCCAAATTCCAAAGAAGGTTTAGCCCTCTGAGCGTTGCCGCAGCATCGCTGCTTCCTCCTGCCAGCCCGGCAGCGACGGGAATTTGTTTATCTATGTACAAATGCACCCCATAGGGCACCTGATAGCGTTCCTTCAGCAACAGCGCCGCCTTGTAAGCGTGGTTGCGAATGTCATCCGGTACAAAGCTTGCCGAACAATCAAGTGAAATGCGCCCGTCATCGCGCAAGGTCAGATCAACCCGGTCCGCCAAGTCTACTGTCGTCATCACCATTTCCACTTCGTGATAGCCGTCAGGGCGTTTGGCCAGTACATCAAGAGTAAGATTAATTTTGGCGGGCGCTTTGACCGAGATACGCACGTTGTTCACCTCTGCCTACGATCTGTTTTCCTAGTCTCTTATTGTAGCACAGGGGTATTCTGCCTTGCCAGTAGAGGGGAAAATAACCATACTATTCGCACCAAATACAGTCCGGCAGAAAATAGTCTTTATCGGGCCAAGAGTTTGGCACAAAAGAAAAGCCGGGTCTCCCCGGCCTTCCCTGTCAACGAGTGTCTGTGGTATTTTGCTTCGCTAGCGCTTCTTCGGCAATCTGAATGGCGCGTTTCACCAGATTTCCGGCGTCACGCGTAGTGATGCCGCCCCATCCCTCGGTTTTCACTGTATCGTAAAACCCCAGTTCCTTGGCCAGCTCCAGCTTGAACTCATCAGACATAATGCCTCGTCTGCGACCCATAACACCCTCCCTTTCTCGTTGACAGGCTTAGTATGTACGGCGGAGAAATCGAGTAGGAGGGGGCGACTAACCCCCGTCCTCTCACACCACCGTACGTACCGTTCGGTATACGGCGGTTCACCAAGCTTGACGAATTTGAGAATATCGTTGCACTAAGCTTTTCAGCCCTTGTTGTTGCCAGTAGGCAATGCCGAGGGCTTTGTGTATATGCGGAGATTTTGTGGTACGCCATGCACCCTTGCGGGTATTTGCAATTTCAATGGCTTTTACGTGAGATATGCCAAGAGAACGAAGTTCTCGATATCTGGTTCTCACGCGTTTCCACTGCATCCACAAACAAAGACGGAGCCTGCGCCTTGTCCATTCCTCAATGGATTGTAGAATGCCCTTCGCGTCTGCAAGGGCGAAATATCCAATCCAGCCCATGAGGTACTGATTTATTCTTTCAATCCGCTTCTCCATCGAGATGCTCCACACCGGATTCGTGATCGTGCGGATTTTCTCTTTTAGCTTGAGGAGGGATTTGGGGTGGATGCGAATCCTTGTCTGTTTTGCAAAGGTAAAACTAAAGCCCAAGAATTTTCGTTTCCATGGTCGGTCTATCGCGCTTTTCTCCTCATTTACTTTTAGCCTTAGTACCTTCTCCAAGTGGTTTTGAATACTCTTCTTTACTCGTTCCCCTGCCCGTTTTGTTTTCACGTAGATATTACAATCGTCTGCGTAGCGGCAGAAACGGTGGCCTCTCTTTTCGAGTTCCTTGTCCAAATCATCAAGTAGGATATTTGCCAAAAGTGGGCTTAACGGCCCACCTTGCGGTGTTCCTTCACTTGATGTTGTACAGACGCCATTTATCATGATCCCCGCATTCAAGTAGGAACGAATCAGTCTTAAAATTCTCTTGTCCTGAACTTTTCGAGCCACACGGCTCATTAGAATATCATGATTTACGCGATCAAAGAATTTCTCTAGATCGATGTCCACCACGAAACGATATCCTTCGGAGATATACGCTTGCGCTTTCCTTACTGCCATGTGAGCGCTACGTTTTGGACGGAACCCATAGCTAGATTCCGAGAAGGTGGGGTCGAAGATCGGCGTTAACACTTGGAGGATGGCCTGCTGAATAAAGCGGTCTACCACGGTGGGAATGCCTAATAACCTTACACCACCGTCAGGTTTCGGGATTTCGACTCTGCGAACAGGTGAAGGTCTATAGGTTCCCCTTTCCATCTTCTCGCGGATGGCTTGCCAGTGTTCACGTAGATAATCGCGTAGTTGTTCGGTTGAAACACCATCGACTCCACCGACACCTTTGTTTTCCTCCACTCGTTGGAGTGCCATCCGTAAGTTTTCCCGTGATAAGACTTTTTCCAGCAAATCCATAATGATGTTCCTTCCTTCGCACATGCGGACTCCGTGCTTGCTGTACGATACTCAGCCCTCTTTTGTACCCTCGGGGCTTCACCCCTGCTCTTCAAAAGTAGTTCCTTGACAGAATTCTGCTTCGACGTACCGTATCAAAAGACATGGATCGCATGCTGACTTGATGTTCGGCCCTTCCCCATTCAAGCGTCCTCTACTCGGGTACTATGGCCTCTGCTGACTTCTGCATGTTCAGCGTCTCCTTACGGAGACGGTTACCAACAGTTGAAGGCGTTTCATGCAGACCTCCCCAGGTAAGAACGATAACTTTCATCCCATGTACCTGCCCAAGTTTACTACTGTATCCCTTGGCTGTATGGGGCTTTGTCTTGTTTGGCAGACTCGCCCGGATACAACAGCCTCAAATTGGGTTCGTGTACCTCAGGTCGGGATTTTGCCGCCGGCTTCCTTCAGATTCGACCTCGCGGTCGACACCCTTGCCTTGAGCTAACGGTTGGTACAGCCAACCCCCGTTCGGGACTTTCACCCTATAGCTATCGCCCATGCTGGGCGCACCAAAAAAAACAATAGAGCCGAAAATGGCTCTATTGTTGAACAAAAGTAATGCGAATGTGCTCGTTCTCTCTGCAGACAGTCAACTCAACGGTTTCCGTCAAGATGTCAGCATAGCTGTATGAAACTCGTTCGAACAATTGGTCGTCATCGAGCTTTACTACGAATACTGATGGGTATGTTTCTTCGAGGATGCCCGTCCGCTCGACGGTCTTGCGTCGACCGCCATTGGCTTTTAGTAGGATGCGTTCGCCAATGTGCCCGTCTAAACTGCGCTTAATGTCAAGTAACGCGTTTCTTGCCATTGTTCCATCCACCTCGCTTGATCCCATTATAACAGCATACGCTTATTTTGTCAAAGAAATAAAAAATTATAGCAATCCGGCCGAGTTTTTGTCAACGGCCTTTTTTTCGATAAATGCGTTGATATTTGTCGATTTTTCCTACATTCCCAATATAACACCAAAAATCCCCTGCTTTTGCTGATTTGTCGCAAATAGCAGGGGATTTTTCGCTTGTTATTTACCCAGCAATTGACGTCGAATAATCTCGTTTGCCAGGCTTGCATATTCATCGATCGACAAAGTTTCGCCTCGGCGGCTCGGTTCGATCCCAAGGTCGCTTAGCATCTGTATCACTTCGTCTTTTCGCTGTTTATCAAACAGCCCGCTCATTAAATTGTTCAGCAGCGTTTTACGGCGCTGGGCAAAACATGCCCGAACGACCCGGAAGAAGAAATTCTCATCGTCTACCTCCACGGGAGGACGGTCCCGGATTTTCAGTTTGATCACTGCCGAATCAACATTGGGTCGAGGAATAAAAACGCTGGCCGGAACGATCATCGCCACTTCCGTCTCCGCGTAAAACTGAGCAGCTACGCTCAGCGAGCCGTAATCCTTGCTCCCCGGCTTTGCCGCTATCCGCTCAGCCACTTCCTTTTGAATCATGACAACGATGTTCTCCAGCGGCAATCGGCTCTCCAAAAGCTTCATCAATATCGCCGTGGTCACATAGTAGGGCAGATTGGCTACTACGCTCACCTTTTCATACCCGCTTAGCTTGTCCCGCGCGAGAGCAGCAAGGTCCAGCTCCAGCACATCACCATGTACGACCTCTATGTTGTCATAGGGGGCCAGCGTATCCTCAAGGATCGGCAACAGCCGCTGGTCGATCTCGATGGCGAGGACATGCCCTGCGGCTCTCCCCAACTGCTCGGTCAGCGCACCGATACCGGGGCCGATTTCGATGGCAGCCTTCGAGCTGTCCAGATCGGCCGCTTCCACGATGTTATGGAGGATATTCGTGTCGATCAGAAAGTTTTGTCCCAAACTCTTTTTAAAAGAGAAGCCGTATTTCTCCAGAACCTCTTTCGTTCTGGTCGGTGTTGCGATATCTTTCCCTGAGGCGTGCATCACGACTTCCCCTCCTCCTGATCTAGTGCTTCTATCGCTTTGAGAAATTCCTCACGGCTTATCTGAAACGCATTGAGACGGGAGAGCATCTGTTTGGCATTGGCGTAGCCGATACCGAGGCTTTCCCCCAGCTTGATACGCCGTTCCTTGGAATCAGCCCCTGAGGTAAGTCTGTAGGCCAGCATGTCATCGGCAGTGATTTCTCCTGCACTTTCCGCCATCTCGGTCCGGACGTCGCTCAGCGCGCGGATAATCGTCTCTACCGACGCATTTTCCACGCCGATATCGTCTTTCTTTGTTCCGTCCGCTTGGGTGATAAAAGCATGCTTGCAGCCGGGTACTGCCTTGCTGATGATTTTGCGAATCCGCTCTCCCTGGTAATCAGGGTCGGTAAAGATAATAACGCCGCGCTTGGATTGAGCAAGGCGAATCTTTTCGATCGTTTTTTGATTGATGGCAGATCCGCCTGTTTCGATCGTATCTGCGTTGACTGCCCGCTTGATGGCAGCTGTATCGTCTCGTCCCTCTACGACGATGACTTCCTTGATCTTCATGTCGATGCTCCCGCTTTCATAAAATGTCGAAAACGACGGTTTTGAGGATAGTCAAAACAGTTATAGTTTGCGCCAAAAAAACAGGAATTCCTTCGTTTTTGGGTGAAACATTTTCGGCTCGCTTTCGTCTTACTTAATAACTCAGCTTAACACAACCCCGCCGGATTAGGAAACTCGGCTGCGAAAGCTTTCAACGAAGCTTTTTGCTATCTGCGATCAGGTCGATGATAAATAAAGAAGACAGGAGCATGGCTCCTGTCCTATGGCTTGTGCGGCCCGATGATATAGACAGTTCGGTTTCGCTTGCGTCCAAACTGAACCGCGTCCGCCTCGGTCCCGACGAAAACGTCGATTTTCGCGCCTTTGATCGCTCCACCTACGTCTTCTGCACGACGGTATCCGATGCCGTCAATAAACACCCACCACCCGAGCGGAATGACTTTCGGGTCAACCGCGATCGTGTGCCCTGCTTTTGCCTTTACGCCCGTAGCTGTACGCCCGTAGCCTGGCGAGCTTGGATGTTTGCCTCCACCTGCCGGTGAATAGGCGGTCAAAGTAACCCCGTTCAGGACCTGTTTTGGCCGGAACACTTTTCCGCCCCGGGAGACCATCCCCGCTGCGGACGCTACGACTCGATTCGATTTGTCATCGATTTGAACAGCAACGGCTGTTCCTACCGCTACAATTCGATCTTTCTTTGGTGTGATTACATCTCGCTTGATCAGCTCACGGGAAACTTCCTTTCCGTTTTCCGTGATGACTTTATAATGACCGATGGCTTTTCCCTCTTGGCCCTCTTGCATGACGCGCGTCGTCCCTTTTGACAATACGGGATCGTTTTTGCGCAGCTCCTGGAAGGCCAGGCGCTCCTCTTGCTGCACGACTTTCTCTTCGACTCGGGTAACGACGATTGTCGTCTGTTTGGAAAGTGAGTCTGTGAGAGCCGGTTTTACCCGGTCCTGCTTGCCTAATGCGATGCCAGCCTCCTGCAGAGCTCCAGCTACATCGCGCTTTAGCGTTTTTACTACTTTGGTCTGCCCGTCCACCTGGACCGGAATTGTCCAGCGTGTATGTAAGGTAATGGTTGTTCCGTCTTTTATTTTCGCGTGAATGTCTGGTTGTAGTAGATCATCTTCCGTTACCGTGATGTTTCGTTCTGCCAAAAACTGTTCGACGGTCGAGGCTTTGGTTCCCACTTTGCGGGTATCTCCGTCCATCGAAAACGTGATCTGTTTTGGCTGGGTTGCTTGGGCAGAGAAATAGCCAATCATGGGAACGAGCACCAGAGCCAGGCTGCCGAGAACGACAATCGCCCGGTTCTTTTGCCTTTCCCACACCGTGCGTAACTCCATTTCCCACACTCCTTTTTTGCTGAAAAGCGTAAAGCTTTTCGAGTCTAGCCAGGCAAGGGTTGATGAAATCGCACCAATATTTTGGAAATTGGCCAGTTCTGAACAAGGTCGGATTTGATTGTATTCTACTTTTTTCTCTTTGTCAAATTCCCCCTGCCGGACTGAGGATTTGATTGCTACCAGCCTAGCATTAACCGTTTGGCGAATGGAAGCGGGTTTCTGTCGAGGGTGCATGTCGATTCCGCAATAATCGTTCGACACATACTTTAATGCTATGCGGGATGTCCTTTGGAAGAACAGGTTTTTTGTTTCTGCTTCTAGCAAAAAGCGCACCTGGCTTTTGCAAAACCCGGTAGCAGCAAGCGTTTACGGCATCCGATTGCACGTGCCTTTTTCACGAAAAAACGAGCCTGCCCCCAGGGGACAAGCTCGTTTCATTTGTTTTTTGCCTCGACTGTCAATCCAGCCGGAACAGCCTCCGAGCATTCTCGGCAGTCTGTTTGGCCATCTCCTCGTACGTCATGCCATGGATGTTGGCCATCTCTTCGCAGACATAACGGACATAGCCGGATTCGTTTCGCTTTCCGCGGAACGGGTGCGGCGTCAGATACGGACAATCGGTCTCGATCAGCAGGCGGTCAAGCGGCACTTTCGCCGCCACTTCCTTTGGCTGCTTCGCGTTCTTAAACGTGAGCGGACCGCCAAAGGAGATGTAGAAGTTCATATCCAGTGCCATTTTTGCCGTTTCCCAGCTTCCGGAGAAACAGTGCATGATGCCGCCGACCTCAGCCGCCTTTTCCTCTCTCAGGATCGTGATCACATCCTGATGAGCGTCGCGGTTGTGGATGATGATCGGCAGGTTCACCTTCCTGGCCAAACGGATTTGCTTGCGGAACACCTCCGCCTGGACGTCCTTGGGTGAAGTGTCCCAATAGTAATCAAGTCCCATTTCCCCGAGACCGAGCACTTTGGGGTGACGGCTCAGCTCCTCCAGCCATTCCAGATGTTCGTCTGTCATGTCTTTGGCGTCCTGCGGGTGCCAGCCTACGACCGCATAAATGAAATCGTGCTTCTCAGCCAGCTGCAGGCAGGTGGGAATCGTTTCTGCATTGAACCCGATGTTGACGATCGTGCTTACGCCATTTTCCCGGGCACGTGCGATCACCTCTTCGCGATCTTCATCGAATTCCGGGGCGTTGAGGTGCGCGTGCGTTTCAAATAACACGTGTGCGTCCTCCCTTTCCTTATTTCACAATTGCTCCGTTTGGCATGGTCGGGTCTACAGTCGCCAGCGTCAGCTGATCTCCGACGGATGCCGCCAGAATCATGCCCTGGGACATTTCCCCACGCAGCTTGACCGGTTTGAGATTGGCCACGAGGATTACTTTTTTCCCAACCATCTCTTCCGGCGTGTAGTACTTGGCAATGCCGGAGACGACCTGACGTTTTTCGTAGCCCAGATCCAACTGGAGAATCAAGAGCTTATCCGCGTTTGGATGCTTCGCGCATTCGACTACCTGTGCAACGCGAAGCTCGACTTTGGAAAAGTCGTCGATGCCGATCTCTTCTTTTGCGTCCGCCGGTTTTTCTGCAGCTTGTGCCTCGGTTTGGTTCGTTGCTTCACTCACGGTTGGTTCTCCTTTCAATGCGTCCTGCTTCTTCTTGTTTTCTTCTGCCTGACGGCGGGCTTCTGCTGTCGACTCGTCGATGAAAGCCAGCTCCGCCTGTACATCCAGGCGCGGGAACAGCAGCTCTTTGCGGCTGACTTTGCTTCCAGCCGGAAGGCCTCCCCAGACGCCAGCCGACTCCCAGCTGCATGCCTCCGGTTTGTCGAGAATGCCCAATTGGTCCCAAATTTTCGCAGGTGTTTTGGTCATGTACGGCTGAATGAGGATAGAGCAAATCCGGATGCTTTCCACCAGGTTGTACATGACTGTCGCCAGCCGTCCTTTGGTTTCGTCAGACTTGGCCAGATTCCACGGCATGGTCTCGTCAATGTATTTGTTGGCACGTCCGACCAATTCCCAGATGTGGGCGAGAGCGTTGCTAAAGCGCATTTCATCCATATGCTCTTCCACCAGTGCTTTGGTCCTGGTCGCCAGACTGATCAGGCTGTCGTCAGGCTCTCCCTTGTCCTGCGGTGCGGGAACGACGCCGTCAAAGTATTTTTCAATCATCGTCGCCGTACGGCTGAGCAGGTTTCCGATGTCATTGGCCAGATCGTAGTTGAGTCGTTGAACAAAGCTTTCCGGGGTGAAGACGCCGTCCTGTCCGAATTGAATCTCGCGGAGCAGGAAGTAGCGAACACCGTCCGAACCATAGCGGTCGATCAGCAGCTTCGGATCGATCACGTTCCCTTTTGATTTGGACATTTTGCCATCGGGCATAAGCAGCCAACCGTGGCCGAACACTTTTTTCGGCAGCGGCAGGTCAAGCGCCATCAGCAGGATCGGCCAGTAGATGGTATGGAAACGAAGGATGTCCTTCCCAACCAGGTGAACATCAGCGGGCCAATAGCGCAAATATTTGCTGTCGTCATCGGACAGATAGCCGAGCGCGGAGATATAGTTGGTCAATGCGTCAATCCAGACGTAAATGACGTGCTTCGGATCGCTCGGAACCTTGATTCCCCAGTCAAATGTGCTGCGGGAAACGCTCAGATCCTGCAGACCCGGCTTGAGGAAGTTGTTGATCATCTCGTTGCGGCGGGTTTCCGGCTGGATGAAATCAGGATTGGCTTCGATGTGCTGCAGCAGTCTGTCTTGATACTTGGACAGGCGGAAGAAGTAGTTTTGCTCCTTCACTTTTTTGACCTCACGCCCACAGTCCGGACAGAAATACCCTTTGTCTGTCTTGCATTGTGTCTCCGTCCAGAAGGCTTCATCCGGCACACAGTAATAGCCCTCGTACTCTCCCAGATAGATGTCTCCCTGGTCAAGCAGGCGTTGGAAAATTTTCTGGACGACCTCTTTGTGGCGAGGCTGGGTGGTGCGAATGAAATCGTCATAGGAAATATCGAGCTTTTCCCATAGATCGCGAATCCAGTCGACGATCGGGTCGATGAACTCCAGCGGCTGTTTGCCGTCTTCTGCTGCTCTCTCCTGCAGCTTTTGCCCGTGCTCGTCCGTACCCGTCAAATAGTAGACATCATAACCGCGCAGTCTTTTGTAGCGGGCCATGGCATCTGCCGCAATGGTCGTGTAGGCGTTTCCGATGTGCAGCTTGTTGCTGGGATAATAGATCGGCGTCGTAATGTAATACGTCGGTTTCATAAGACAAGTGCCCCCCTTGATAAAATAGTAAAAGCCCGCCCCGGATTGGGACGAGCTTTGATCTCGTGGTACCACCCAAATGCTCCGCCTTCTCGCGAATGGCGGACTTGGCAAGTCAGTGCTGCTGACTTCACCTGTAACGTAGGCTTACGTCACGAACTACTGGTGCCAAGGTGCCCGTTCATCCGTGAAACTCAGGGTCCATGTTCGGCTTGGTCGCTTATACCGGTTCGCAGCTACCCCGGCTCTCTGTCATAAGTTTGCAAGCCTACTCTTCCCGTCATGGTCGATCATTTATGCTTCTTTACTATTCTATTGTACACATTGGGTTTTGTTTGTAAACCATTGCCTAGAAACAATCGCGCCTGCCTACTCTCTCGAAAATTTGCATCAGTTTGTCGAACAACAAATGGATATCATCGAAATTTGTCGAATAATATCCTTGGCATTCGACATTAACTGACTGCTTTCCCCCACAAAAATCCCAGTTAGTTTTTTCCATGCACACAGCCATATATACAAACATCACATGTAATTGATGCTCCTGTATGGATTTACAATGCCAAAAACACATTCATCTTCAATTAAATGTAAAATGAATGTTGACACCTTTGGGAATCGCTGGTATGATGAAAACACCGGAAATTGTCGAATATTGACGACTATAAATCCGTTTCAAACAATAAACGACATTTTGAAACATCTTGAGAGGAGAGGCTAGACATGATGAAATCTACAGGTATTGTTAGAAAAGTGGACGAGCTGGGTCGCGTCGTTATTCCAATTGAATTGCGTCGCACTTTGGGGATTGCTGAAAAAGATGCGCTGGAAATTTACGTGGACGGCGAGCGCATCATTCTGAAGAAGTACGAGCCTGCCTGTATCTTCTGTGGCAATGCGGACCGCGTATCCCATTTTAAAGGCAAGATTGTATGCCAAGATTGCCTGTCTGAGATGCCTGCAGTTAAGCGCTAGGCCCTCCTGATCGGAACAATTGCATCTATGATGATTGGATGAATAAAAAAGAGGCTGGTGCGAGAAACCAGTCTCTTTTTTATGTATGGCGGCTAGAGCGGCATCTCCCGGTGGTATTCGTTGTATACGTCCCTTTTTGACACGCCTCTGTCATCTGCCGCTTGTTTGATCGCTTCCTTCTTGCTAAAGCCCTGCTCACAATATCGGTCCACATGCTCCACGACACTGACCTGCATCCACCATTGATCTTCATCCGGATTTTTTTCGGCCTGCCCGGTGAACCCCTCAACGACCAGACAATATTCTCCGCGGGCTTCTCCTTCTCGAATATGCCGGATCAGCTCATCCAGCGTTCCGCGGGCAAACTCCTCATACCGCTTGGTCAGCTCGCGGGCCAAAACCGCCCGTCTGTCGCCCCACTCTTCCCGTATCGCTTCCAATGTTTTTGCGATCCGGTGCGGCGCTTCGTAAAACAGAAGCGTTTCCGGATAAAATTTGAGCCGCTCCAGTTCTTTCCGCCGATCCTTGTTTTCCCGCGGCAAAAATCCGCAAAACACAAACCGGTCCGTAGGCAGACCGGACGCAATCAGTGCTGTCAGCGCTGCATTCGCCCCAGGCACGGGCACGACCGGATACCCTGCCTCTACGGCATCCCTGACCAGATCCGCTCCCGGGTCGGAGATGGCCGGAAGCCCGGCGTCACTTACCAGAGCGATTTGCTTGCCTTCAGCCAACCACTGCAGCAGCCCGCTTCCGCTTGCCTCCTTGTTGTGTTCGTGGTAGCTGACCGTACGCTTCTCGATCTGAAAGTGGGTGAGCAGCTTTCTGGTCTGGCGTGTATCCTCGCAGGCGATTACATCCACAGAGCGGAGTGTCTCCAGGCAGCGGACGGAGATATCGTCCAGATTGCCAATCGGTGTCGCTACCAAATACAGCACACCCTTCTGTTCATCTGCAAAGCTTCGCTGGATGTTCACTCGCATCCTCCCTTCGCTTGACTGATAAGCGCTTCCTTTTGAAGGCGGGAAAGCCGCTTGATTGCTTCCTCCCGTTTCAGCCCCCACGAACGATCCACACCTTCTTCCATGTACATCAGCTCGACAGGGCCCCTTCCTCTCGTATATTTCGCTCCTTTTCCCTCGTTGTGCTCGCGGATTCTTCTCTCCAGCTCGGTTGTGTAACCGGTGTAGTACGTCCCGTCCGCACAACGCAGAATATAGACAAAGTGGCTTTTATGAGAGGGAATCGCGTTTTCCAAAGTAGATCTCCTGAAGTTCTTCACAGTATTCCTCCCCGTTCTCGTAAACAATCAGCGGGGGCTGGATGCGAAGCTCCGGTTTGCCGTTTCTGATTCCCTCGATCAACACCATATTGGGCTCGGCATCGCGTCTTGGATAGACGAGACGCATCCGTTTGGGCTCGATTCCGTACTGGCGCATCAAGGTCACGATGTCGATCAGACGTGTGGACCGATGGACCAAAGCCAATTTTCCGCCATTTTTCAACAGCTGGCTCCCTACCCGAATGACGTCCTCCAAGCATAACCGGATCTCGTGACGGGCAATTGCAAAATGCTCGCTCAAGTTGTGCTCTCCGCTTCCCGCCGGCATGTACGGCGGATTGCAGGTGATCAGGTCGAATTTCCCGTAGCCAAACAACTGCACCGCTTCTTTTACGTCGCCGAGATGCATAGTCAGCCGATCGCCCAGATTGTTTAATTGAACATTGCGACTGGCCATGTCGTACAAACGGGGCTGAAGCTCGATACCCTCAAATACAGCTTCCGGGGAACGCGTCGTCATAATCAGCGGAATCGCTCCGTTGCCGGTACACATGTCCAGCACTCTGCCGCGCTTGGGCACGGAGGCGAAACGTGCGAGCAGCACAGCATCCATCGAAAAACAAAACACTTCATGGCTTTGAATGATTTTCATTTCGTGAGTCAGCAGGTCATCGATCCGCTCCGACTCGTAAAGCGGCACGTTTTTCCCCGAATCCATTCGTCACTTTCTACTCCTTTGCTTTTGCAAGCCACGTCTTTTGCTCATACAGGTCTGAAAAAGCGACCTGTCATTTGGGCCCAGGTCGCTTTCCTTCCTTGTTCAGTTCTGTCGCATTGCTTCATGATTTCTGGTTTTATTTCTGTACCCCGCTGAGGAAAGAGAGGCAGAACAAGCAGTCCCCTTCCTTGCGCAAGCTGCCAAAATGCACATTGCAGATATGGAATCCTTCCGCGTATAAACGCGCTAGATTATCGTATCCTTCTCCGACTACTTTTTTCTTGGCTTCTTCGGTTTTGACCTGCTCGGACCGTTTTTGCTTCGGTGCGGGTTTGGTCGTCTTTTTGTCCAGTCGGTTGCGAAGGTGCTGGTTTTCAACGAGTAATTGGGCGTTCTCCTCCATCAAGACGACGATGACGTCCTTTAATTCGCCAATTTCTTGATACAGATCGCCGATTCGTTCCTCGATACTGGCCATCTTGACGAAGATTTCCCGTTTGTCCACTTGCTCACCTCATCCCCGCTACCTGTTCTTTTTCTATCGACTACTCAAACGTAGGCTGCCCCACGACGATTTCATCCAACGCAAATTCCATAATCCGTCTGTTCTCCGAAAGCTCCACCTGCATCGAGTGATCCAGGATGTTCAAGGAAACCACTCGTCCTACGCCCATCGGCGTCGTGACCGATGCTCCGATGTCAGGCATCTCGTCGCGCGTGCTTTCGTAGTTATCATTTTCATATTTCAGACAGCACATCAGCCGTCCGCACAACCCGGAGATCTTCGCCGGATTCAATGAAAGATTTTGGTCCTTGGCCATCTTGATCGACACGGGCTCGAAATCGCCCAAAAACGTGGAGCAGCAGAGAAGACGTCCACAGGGGCCAATCCCGCCGAGCATTTTGGCTTCGTCGCGAACGCCGATCTGGCGAAGCTCGATGCGCGTGCGAAAGACGGAAGCCAAATCCTTGACCAGCTCGCGGAAATCGACTCGTCCATCCGCTGTAAAATAAAAGATGATTTTATTGCGGTCGAAGGTGTATTCCACGTCGACCAGCTTCATCTCCAGCTTGTGTTCCTTGATTTTCGTCTGGCAAACGGAAAACGCGTTTTTGGCGGCTTGCTTGTTTTCCTCCACCTGCTTCGCATCCCGCTCATCTGCCATCCGGATGACTTTTTTCAACGGCAAAACCACGTCGGAGTCAGCCACTTGCTTGCGACCGATTACAACCTTGCCGTATTCTACCCCTCTCGCCGTCTCGACGATCACGGAAGAATCCCGCTCGATCGGCAGCTGGTCAGGGTCAAAGTAATATATTTTGCCCGCTTTTTTAAAACGGACACCTACAACCTCGTACAAGGTTATCCCTCCTGGATTTGAAGAACCAACCGCTCAAGGGCCAACTGTGCGTTGGCGTTTCGCTCTATCCGATTTTTCGTTTCCATGACCAGATCGATCCCATGCAAGAGCTCAGCTTTTGTCCAAATCAAGGCTTGTCCTTGCAGCACATCCTGTTGGTCGCTGTTGATGAGATGGGCATGTCTGTCTACTTGCACATACAGGATATCGCGCAGCCAAAGGATGAGCAAATCCAAAAAGAGGGGCAGTTCCTCCTTTAATTTGTCGCTCTTTTGCAACATATCGTGAATGGTATAGAGTGCTGAGGAGTTGTGTTGTTTGCATTCCTGCACCAATTGTATCATTACATTTCTTAGCTGTGCAAACCATTCTGCTTGACTGAGCACACGGGCTTCTTCCAAATTTGACGTAATGTGGGACGCGATCCTGGCCATTCCTGCGGAGACGCCCTCCAAGACCAATTTTTCGGCGATGGCTTCGGCAGAAAGTGGAGAGAAATGAATGATTTGACAGCGTGACAGGATGGTAGGCAAAATGGCGTGACTTTGCTCTGTCAAAAGCATGGCAATCACACCGGCAGGGGGTTCCTCCAAAAATTTCAGCAGACTGTTGGCTGCCTGCGTCGTCATTTTGTCTACATGCTCAAGAATGTACACCTTGTGAATCGATTCTACGGCGCGCATTGCCATTTCTTTTTGAAGATGGCGAATCTGATCGATTTTGATGGAAGCCCCATCCGGTGTGATGACCGTAATATCCGGATGGTTTCCGGCCTCAATGCGCCTGCATGAGAGACAGGCCCCGCAGGCATCCGCCTCTTTCTCTTGACAAAAGAGGGATTTTGCCAGATGCAGGGCCATCTGTTTTTTTCCCGCGCCCTTGGGTCCGGTAAACAGGTAGGCATGTGCCAGCCGGTCATTGCGCAGGCTATGATGGAGCAGCTCAGCCGCACGGGGCTGCTGCGAAAATGTTGTCCATGTCATGGTTTTCACCTAAAAATACATATTGATCAGCATCCCGCGAATTTCGCCGATCCGTCCCAGCATGTCGATAATGGGCGAATGGACATCTACGATTTCATCGGCAAGCCGAAGGAGCTGTGCATCTACTTCCTTGATCATTTTATACAGCTTGCTTTGTCCCCGGCGATTCGTCCCACTCCGGTCATCGAGGGCCATTCCGTATTTGACTGCCTCTTCCATGAACTCCTTGATCAGCTGTTTATAGCGGTAAAAATCGCGGATGGAGCGGGAACGAGCGAGAATTTGGCCTTGCTTGTCGATGTCGTTGAAAAGCTTGATCAGCTGGTCTCGGGACATGCGCTGCTCTTCTTCCCTGATCACTTCAGCAAAGGCTGCTTTCCCCGTCTCTGAAGTCTTCCGCATGTCTGAAGCTTTGCCCATATCCGCGATTGGTCTGAATCCTTCGCTGATTTTCATCCGGCACCTCCGACAAGTCTCCTTTGCCGCCTTGTTTCAGTATATACGAAAGCAGCCGCAAAAAGGAGATGCCTTGTACGCATCGTTGTTAAAATGAGTGAAACTGTTGGACATCCAAAACAAAGACCGCAGCGCCACCCACCTGAACCTCAAGCGGATAGGGCATAAACGAGTCGACGGCATTGCTCAAGGGTGAGACAGGGGTGACCATCTGTTTGCGTGATTTGCAGTTCTGTTGAATAATATCAATGACATCCGGCAGACTTTCGTCATTCGTACCAATCAAAAATGTCGTATTGCCTGCGCGCAAAAAGCTTCCGGTACTTGCCAATTTTGTGGCTCGGAAACCCTTCTTCACCAACTGCTGTGACAGACGACCACTGTCTTTGTCCTGAACGACAGCAACCACCATTTTCATACGGCGCTCACCCTTTCCGCGTAGTTTTGGTTTACAGTCGAATACCTGTCTTCCTTCTATAATATGAAGAAAGCTGGGGCAGTGTAACGATATTCTTCTTATTCATAGTATACAGCATGTACACGCAACTACGGTACCCCAACCTTACAAACGCGCCTCGAGCTGCGCTAATGCTTCCGCGAACACCTCATCTGCCGGCCGCTCCGCATCGATGACGATAAACCGATCGGCAAAACGGTCTTTGACAATCTGGTACCCTTCCCTGACTTTCTCATGGAACTCCAGCGCTTCCAGATCCAGTCGATTGACCTCCCGCCCTTTTGTGGCATTGATCCGGGCCAGCCCAACCTCGGGACGGACGTCAAAATACAGCGTCAAATCCGGCATGCAGTCTTCTACAGCAAACTGGTTGATGGCAAATACCTCGTCAATCCCCAGCCCTCTGGCGTATCCCTGGTAGGCAAGGCTGCTATCTATAAAACGATCGCATAGAACCAGTTTACCCTCTGCCAACGCAGGAAACACCTTTTCCGCCAAATGCTGCCTTCTCGCCGCTGCATAGAGCAGGGCTTCGGTCCGTTTGTCCATATTGACGTACTTTGGATCGAGGATGATCTCGCGAATTTTTTCAGCGATCTCAATGCCGCCCGGCTCCCGCGTCAGCATGACATCCCAGCCCTTTGTTCGCAGTTCGTCATACAGGCGGGCTGCCACGGTCGATTTTCCGGCCCCATCTGCTCCTTCTATGGTGATGAACCGACCAGTCTTTCTCGTTGTCACGACAATTGCTCCCTCCACATTTCAAATGAGCAGCCCGGAAGCTGCCTGCCCGGCGCTTCCGCATCAAAGTGCGGTTACCGGACGACTACTATCGAATCGAGCCGGGAATCCCGGACTCCCTGAAATCTGACCTGGCTTTTTCTCAGTTCTTTCAGCAAGGCAAGGAAGGATTCATCGATCCTCTCGCCCGGGGTCAACAACGGAATTCCCGGCGGGTAAGGAATGATCATTTCTCCCGCTATCCGCCCCAGCGACTGCTCCAGAGGCACACTGACCAGCGGGGCGTCCATCGCCTCGTGGATCGGCATCGCCTGCTCGCGCAAAAAGCTGGAGGAGACGATTCCCGGTTGCAGAATGCGTTTTGGCTGACGATCTGGCTTCTCCGGGATCGATGTCAGTGCATGCAGTAGCTGATCGATATCCGCCGGCCTGGTACCTGACGAGGCTGCCAGCAAAACATGCCCTGTGTCTGCAAGCTCGGGGTAAATCCGGAAATCCTCCAGAACCTGCTGCAGCCCGAACCCGTCCAAATCGGCAGCCCGCGGCATGAGCATCAGCTTTAGCGGATCCATCGTGCTATATACACTCGTGGACTCGATTCCCGCAAGCTCCAGCCATGACATTTCGCGGACAGCCTCCCTCAGCTCGTCCAGTAACGGGAGAAGCTCATCCCACTCCTGGGCCGCTTCCATAACGAGATGGCGTCTGGCGAGATCCAGCGAGGCCATCAACAGGTAGGACGGGCTGGATGACTGCAGCAGCGCGAGGCTGCGGGCCAAACGCTCCCGGTCGATCCGGTTGCCCTGTACATGCAGCATGGACGACATCGTGAGTGCCGTCGTCATTTTATGCGTGGACTGCACCGCAGCATCCGCCCCGCTTTCCATGGCCGACTGCGGAAAAGCCGGGTGAAAGCCGTAATGCGAGCCATGCGCCTCATCGACCAGCAGCGGCACGCCAAAGCGGTGAACCGTGGCGGCCATCTTGGCAAGGTCGATGCCCATGCCGTAATAGGTTGGATTGGTTAAAAAGACGGCTTTCGCATCCGGATGGGCAATCAGAGCCCGCTCTACGTCCTCCCGGCGCAAGCCTGCAGCAACCCCGCTGGCCGGATCGACCGCAGGCACAATATAGACCGGATTGGCTCTAGCCAGCATCATGCCGTGAAAAACGGATTTGTGGCAATTGCGCTGCACCAGAATTTTCTCACCGGGGCGACAAACCGCCATAATTAACGCCATATTTCCGACTGTGCTGCCCCCGATCAAAAACCGGGTTTCCTCGGCACCGAATGCTTCCGCCGCCAACTCCTGGGCTTCCGCAATCACGCCTTCGGGATGGTGCAGATCGTCCATCCCGGTTATTTCCGTCATATCCAGCTCCAGTAAGGGACCGAATGTTTCCCTGCCGATCTGGTCAAAGCTGTGTCCCATTTTATGTCCAGGCACATGAAAAGGATGCGGATGCCTGCTTGCGTGTTTGACTAACTGTTCGTACAAGGGAGCGCGCCGCTGCCTCTCCCCGTAGCCAGGGCTTTTTTCCCGCACGAGCTTCACGTCCTTTTTTTCAACTTTTTTCATTGTAGCATGATTTTACCCGCAAGTCGGCGAAAACGGAAAAAGGCACGGGCCCTTTGGCCAATGCCTTTTTTGAACGTAGCTACGCGTCTTTTGTGAGCCAGATGCGTCTCATCTGATGAATAAAAAATGGATATTTGGCATCTTGTACGTCAGTGTGCACCATTTCCTGCTCGCAATGTTGGCAGATAAACTGCTCACAGATCGCGATCCCGTCCAATCGTTCTTCCTCACAGACGATGCATCGCTGAGCAACTCTTTCCATAGTAAACGCCTGCCCTTTTCCCTCAATCTACCAACCATTATACCCCATTATAATCGGCTCCATTCCCAAACGTTCGTGTTTTCGCCGATAGCTCGGTAGATTATCCGGCATGATTCTGCTTCTTCTATAGGAAAGCATGAACAAGCATCGATGACAATCGGTTTGGCCATCTCCCTGGCGAGCACAGGCAGCGGCATCTCCGAAATAACTGGATCGGCGGTCCCAATCATCAGCAGATCCGACTGGGACAGGGCTGAACGCCAATCCTCGTATACAGACCATTCGGCGGGTACGGTTTCGGCTTTGGCGTGATCGACTGCGGAGGAGAACAGCCGAACTTCCTTTCCAAGCAACCCGCTTGCAGGAAATTGCAGCCAAAACGAAATATTTCCCCACAGTGTAATCCTATGTACATTTGTTCTTTTTAACACTTGCTGAAGCTGCTGGTCCAACCAGCGGCAGAGCCGTGTCTGGCTCTTCCGCTCCGGGTACAGCCAGCCTTGTCCGACTCGTTTGTCCATGCCGAGTGCACGCGCCAGCACCTGGATTCGCAGCTGCGAGCCTTCTTCGTCACATACCTCGCCAAGGCGCATAAAAAACCGTTCTTTCCACGTCAAATAAAGTCCCAGCTGACGGACAGCCTCGTCAACCTCACCTCTGCGGCATAGGAGCGAAATTATGTTTCGCCGGGCGAGCTGCCGACTCAGCTTTCGCATCCATTTGCCAGACGGCTCTCCGCCCAGCAGCACTTTGTCTCCGTCCGAAAAACGGAACATCCGGATCACTTCCCACCCGGGATGGGCAGCCGACCATTCATCTGCCAGCCCCGCCCGGATTTTGTCCCCATAGACGAGCAATAGACGGGGACCATCCCCCGCCTCAACAATTTGGATCCGATCCTCTACATAATTGTCCGGCTGACCGCCCACCAGAATGCCGTCCGCTTGAATGCTTGCTCCGCTTTCCTCCCCGGAGCATATCTCCAGCCCGAGCTTGCGCAGTTCGGCCTTCCGCGATTCCGAAAGAGTCACACCGGAGATTTCCCTGAGTGTGATCATATCCTCTGGCAATATCGTTCTCCGCCTCCTGTTTCGTCGTCCTCTGCCAAGACATGCCCGTCTTCCTCGCAAAGAGAGGCTATGCCATAATAGGGATGTACCCCGTGCAGCCAGCACGTAAAGTGACGGGCATTTTTGAATAATTTTCCCGGTTTACGGCTGGATTATCCGAGGGTAGTAGTAAATGATGACACTTGAGTACGTAGAACGAATGGATGTGGCATATGGAAAACCAAACCATTTATAGCTATAAACTGGTGCGCCGTTTTCGCTGGCGCTTGGCCGGATCACTGTTACAGCTCTTGCTTTTCGGACTGGTTTTTGCGGCTGCTGCACGCCTGCTGGCAATCCCGGCTCCAGCCCTGGTTGTCTCATTGGCTGTGTTGCCGGGAATAGCGATCATCCATCTCTGTTTATTTCGCATGTACGTTCACTTGCGGGGGCATGCTCCTCAGACGACTCCAGACATGCTGTTCTCACCCTGGTGGGGAGCCGGCTATCGACTGCCTGTCCCGCTCTCGGCCTATCGTGGTGCGGAAGCGACCGTTCTGGCAGGAAGCCTGTTTCTGACCGCATTCCTGTACGTCTGGCTGCCCGTTCCCTATGGCATTACACTTTTTGCCGGTGCGATTATTGCTGCGCTGCCAAGGCTGTTGGCCCTGCTTGTTTCCCTCCGCCTGCCTAAGCATTGCCGCGTCAAATACGAAAATCGCAGTGTCGCCTTTCTGCTGACCGACGGCTGACTTTGTCAGCTTTTAGATCATCCACATTTTGATCACGATCAGAGCGGCCAGACCCGGCAATCGCAACAACCCGGTCAGTAGAGCCGTAACAGGGTTGATCGGAATGTGAAAGTCGGCCAGTTCCCCGACGAGGTTGGCGAAAAACAGCAAAACGGCGCCAATGACCAGCTGCATGACACCGAATCCAAGCCAGCGGATCGGCCCCCATACTGATTTGCTGGCCGCAATCAACAGCAACATCCCCGCAACGAGCAGGGCAATCAACCACCCTGATGTCATGGAAATCCCCCTTACGCTTGTTGGTGTTCCCGCTCCCTTTTCGCATGGGAGAGCAGATACATGTAGCGTTTTTCAGTTAGCTGCAGGTAGTAAATAGCATCTTCCAGCCCGTTGTCCGGCTCGCTGATTTCCATCAGATGGCTGGCGTGCTGCCAGTCGAGCCGAGCGCGGTTGACCGCTTCCTCAATTCCGTTGCTTCCCCATGTAACTGATGGTTTTTCCTGCCTCCAAAAGCCCATTGCCCATCCTCCCTATTGGAAGTAATAAAGAACACCGGCCATATTATTGAGTGCATGCAGGAGTACGGCCCCCCATATTGATTGGAAACGATGGCGCAGATACCCGAGGAATACGCCCATCGCAAACAGCGGTGCAAGCAAAGCGATATCCACATGTATCAACGCAAACCACAGACTGCTGATAAAAATGCCGATCACGGCACCGAGCCGGCTCACGAGGAACGTTTGCACCACACCGCGGAACAGCAATTCCTCCGCAAGCGGAACCAGCCCCCCGATCATCACTAGCGAGGTCAAGACAGCCCATCCGTTGCGTTCGCGCGCATGGACGATTTCCTGTTCGATCTGCTTTTCTCTCTCCGAGTCGAGTGCCAGTCCAAACCATTCAGCGACCGGTTTGGTCACTGCCACATCAAGCAGCAGCATGACAGCCAAAAACAACAGGATCAAACTGACGATCATCCATCCCAACTGACGCGGCCTGCAAACGCCTATCTGATCCAGGCGCCCTCGCAGCAGCAGCGGCACAAGCACCAAAATAAAAAGCTGAAAGGATGCAGATTCAACAAAACTGCCAATCGACCCTGCGGGAAAAAGCGTGGCAGGCACCACCAATCCATACAACACCAGCGTACATGTCTGAAACACGTGAAGCCATGCGACTACGTGCAGCACATCACTGCCCGTCACTTCGGACGGGGTCCACAGCCAGTCCCCTCTCCCCCGGTTTCTCGCCGCTTGCACCGCATACACGATGGAAACCAGCAGACTTATCCCTGTGACACTCAATATGAGAATAACGAGCCACGCTGCCGGCTCCTCAGCAGTTGTCGCCACCCATAAGCCGTCAGTTCCCCGCTGAAAGCGGACCATGAACAACTCCGCTGCAAACATGACCCAATAGCCGATAAACAGGACGATCGCCCAGCTCTTCGTCCGGTCTTTCTGTGTCCTTTCCGAGAGCAGCAGCCCCGGTCCATTCAGCATTGTCTCACTCTCCCCGTTACACTTTATGTCTCGTCCTAGCAAAAAAGTAGTTTTTTGAAAAAAAAAGACAGGCAAGCCTGTCTGGGTTTGAGGTATTGCATTTTCTCTTATAATTCCCGTCGCCCTTCCAATGCCTTGGTCAGCGTAACCTCGTCTGCGTACTCCAAATCACCGCCAACCGGCAATCCGTGGGCGATCCGCGTGACCCGAATACCGAACGGCTTGATCAGACGGGAAATGTACATCGCCGTCGCTTCTCCTTCGATATTGGGATTCGTCGCCAAAATGACTTCCTTCACCTGCTCGTCTCCCAGCCGCTTGAGCAGATCAGGGATGCGAATGTCCTCCGGCCCAATCCCATCCATAGGGGAGATGGCTCCGTGCAGCACATGGTAATACCCCTCGAACTCCCGGGTCTTTTCCATCGCCACCACGTCTTTCGGCTCCTGTACGACGCAGATGATCGAGCCGTCCCGACGTTTGTCGCGGCAAATATGGCACGGATCGAGATCGGTGATGTTGTTGCAAACAGAGCAATACTGCAATTGGCGCTTGGCATTGACCAGCGCCTTGGCCAAGTCCAGGACATCGTCCTCTTTCATATTGAGTACAAAAAAGGCCAGGCGTCCTGCCGTTTTCGGACCGATGCCTGGCAGTTTCATAAAGCCTTCGATCAGTTTTGAGACCGGTTCGGGATAAAACATCGCTTCTACTCCTTCAAAAGGCTCCGACGTGCGCGACTAGAACAATCCCGGAATGTTCATCCCTCCGGTAAAGCGTCCCATTTCTTTGCCGACCAATTCATCGACTTTGCGCAGAGCATCGTTGACAGCGGTCAAAACGAGGTCCTGCAGCATTTCCACATCATCGGCGTCCACTACTTCCGGCTTGATCGTAATGTCGATAATTTCCTTATGACCATTGGCCTTTACCATTACGGCGCCGCCGCCAGCAGAGCTTTCCACTACCTTTTCCTTCAGGCCTTCCTGGGCTTTTTGCATCTCTTCCTGCATTTTCTTTACTTGACGCATCATTTGTTGCATGTTTTTCACGTGGGTGTCCTCCTTAATCGGATGTGTGGTTATCTATTCTTTCACTTCAACAAGTCCCTCGCCCACCAGACGGATGGCCTCGGCCACAAACGGGTCCTGCTCCTCTTGCGTCTGAGCCTCTCCCTGCGCCGCTTGCTGGTGAACCGACTGCCACTCTTCTTCCATGACGGAGAGAAGCTGCAGCTGCTTGCCAATTACAGCGAAAATGGCCCGCTCGATCACGCTTTTCAATTCCGGCTCCATCGTCTTGTCGCAGTGAATCGGGCTGGTAAAGGTAACGATGATCGAATCGCCGCCAACTGCAGCGGGCTGCCCGTTAACCAACCAGGCTTGATACTGGATTTTGACCTTTTTGACCTCGGCCAATATCTGGCTCCACTGGCCACGGACCTGACGGGACATCGCTTCATCGATGGCCATTGCCGCTTCCCGCACCTTGTTCATCGGTGTCCGCGAACCCCCACCGGCAGCAGCCGGACGGCGCGCTTCACTTTTTCGCGGTTCCTCTGCTCTCGGTTGACCGGCTTCCATGGCCTGCCCCTGGGCGAGCTGCGCAAGCTTCTCTTCCAGCACTCTGACGCGATTGACAAGTGCAGCCAGGTCGTCATTCCCCACAGCACTTTGTACGGGTGCTGCCGGAGCTTTCCCCTGCACTTGGCATAATTTCACCAGCGTCAGTTCCACCAGTACGCGAGAGTAGGTAGACCATTTCAATTGGGTAAGTGCCTGATTGCATGTCTCAATGGCCTCGTAGAGGTCGGCTATCTCGTACAGCTTTGCCACTTGGGCGAACTGTTCGTCGATCGTTGTCCGTTCCACGATTTCTTCCAAGTGAGGTGCTGTCTTCAGGAGCAGCATATCTCGATAGTAGTGGAGAAAATCGTTTAAAAATTGCTCAGGGTCTTTCCCTTGCACCATCACCTTGTCAAACTGCTCCATGACCGGAGCTACATCGCGTTCGGCGATATGTTTGGCCAATACGGAAAAGTACCCCTGTGAAACCGTTCCCGTTATCTGCATAATGTCAGCAGCTGTTACCTGATCCTTGGAGTAGCTGATCGCTTGATCCAGCAGGCTCAGCGCATCACGCATGCCGCCCTCCGCCAGTTTTGCCACCAGCGTCAAGGCTTGCTCTTCTACCCGCACCTGCTGCGCTTCACAAATATATGACAAACGCCTGACCATCTCCCTCAGCGGGATGCGGTGAAAATCGAAGCGCTGGCAGCGAGAGATAATCGTAGCAGGCAGTTTGTGCGGTTCAGTCGTCGCTAAAATAAAAATGACGTGGGGAGGAGGTTCCTCCAGCGTTTTTAACAGCGCATTAAACGCTTCCGTCGTCAGCATATGCACTTCGTCAATAATGTACACCTTGTACCTGACATCGCTGGGAGCAAATTTTACCTTGTCGCGAATGTCTCGTATCTCCTCAACCCCCCGGTTGGAGGCGGCGTCGATTTCCAGTACATCGGTGACGGAGCCGTCGGTGATTGCCTTGCAGGTATCGCACTGATTGCACGGCTCGCCATCCTGCGGCTGCTCGCAGTTTACAGCCTTGGCCATAATTTTGGCTGCACTGGTCTTGCCTGTACCTCGGGGACCGTTGAACAAATAGGCGTGAGACAGCCTTTGCTCGCGCAACGCATTGCGCAAGGTGACGGTCACATGCTCTTGTCCTACCACGTCTTGAAAGGCTTGCGGTCGGTAAACGCGATACAGCGCGGTGTAAGCCATGGTTGTGTGACACTCCAATCTGCACAGTCCTCTTCCGAATCTCATCTATTATACAACATCTGCTCCGCATCGTACAAAGAAAACGCCCCGTACTGCTTGCGGGACGCCTCGTAGAAGGTCTTGTTTACAAATAGGGGAGCAGGATGTGGAAGGTCGTGCCATATCCTTTGGTGGAAACGCGAATCTGTCCACCGATATCGTGAATGATCTTTTGGCAAACAGACAGGCCCAGGCCGGTCCCCTCTTCTTTTGTGGTAAAGAAAGGGTCGAATATTTTGTCAATAATGTACAACGGTATTCCCGGTCCGGAATCTCTGATATCAATGCTGACCTTGTCGCCGTCTGGATCGATGTGGTGGGAGATGTTCAAGGTCCCCTGTTCTCCCATGGCCTCAATCCCGTTTTTGCAAATATTGATGAAAACCTGTTTCAATAGTTCGGTATCCCCCACGACAAGCGGCAATTTGCCTCGGGACGAAAACTGGACTTCAACGCCGTAGAGCAAAGCCTGCGATTCCACGATCGGCAGGATTTCCTCAAAAACGGTATTCAAATCGACGATCGCGTACTGCACATCACGGGGCTTGCTCAGCAGTAAAAACTCGCTGACAAGAGAGTTGATCCGGTTGATCTCCGTCAACATGATTTCGGTATAGGTTCGTTCGCGATCCATCCCGTTTTCGCTAAACGATTGCAAAAACATTTGCAAAAAACCTTTTATGGACGTGAGCGGATTGCGGATTTCGTGTGCGGTGCCGGCAGCGATCTGCCCGATCATGGCCAGCCTTTCGTTCCGCTCTATTTTTTGCTCGAAGGAGCGCAGATTTGTTATATCTTTAAAGAGAAAGAAAGCCCCTACGGTTTTTCCCGATTCATCCTGAAGCGTGTTGGCGTCGACAATGAGTTCGTAGCGTTGGTTGTCATTGCTCCATGACGTCGCCATGTTGTAGAGCTTGACACCGTCCAACAGCTCGCGCCTGATGAGTCGATGGTCCTCCGGTATCCCGGCGAAGATTTGGTCTACGTGCTTATTGATGACCTCCATGCGGTTTTTTCCCAGCAGTTTGCAAGCCATTTGACTCGCTTCTACGATACGTCCTTGCTCATCCAGCACAAACAAACCCAGGCTGCTGTCATTCGTAAGTTTGTCAATCAGCCTCTGGGAGAGCGTGTTCTCCGTTTCTTTGCCCAGCTCAAACAAGTGGACCACATAAGACGGATGTTCTCCGGGCTGCATCATAATTATCGCTGGCGTTTTGCCAGTTCTGCCCTGACTGTCCTGCCAGAGCACATCCAGCGTTTGGTCAGCTTCCTGGCCCATTAGTTCCAAATACAACTGCTCTATCGTACCGTCGTACGGCAAAAGAAGGTGAAAGGGCTTGTTGATCAGCTCTTCGTATCGATAGCCTGTGACACGCAACAGCTGTTCATTCACCTCTACGATACATCCCGCTTGATCTACCAGGAAAATAGCAGTTGGCAACTGTTGGACAAACTGTTGCAATCTTTTGGACGAGCCGACGAGATGTAACGACATTGATTCTCCCACAGCTTGTCCCCCCTGACCTTAGCATTTTTCAAGCGTCTGCCGTTCACATACAATTTCGTCAAAAAAATGGGAATAACCTTCCGAAACAACCGATTTTTACCGGAAATGTTTTCGCTAGAGATCGCCAGAAAGCAACAAAAATTGTCATGAACGGCTCATGGCAGTCTATGGCTAAATAAAAAACGGTACGATCCGCTCAGGAACATACCGTCTGTTCTTCATTATTTATATTATATACCGTGCACCTATCGTCGATCGTCCCCATCCAAGCGTTACTTATGACTACAGCTCAGAACAGGCTACCCTGCGGCACACGCGATGATCCACTTATGGCTGCTTCCTTCCGGACCTGACCAGGTTCATGGGTTCACGTTGCACAGGACCCGCTCCTCAACACCGCCATCATAAGGCAGCCTCACATGAGAAGACCTCTGATAGGAATTCAACCCTGCTATTGCGGATTGCAGGTTACAGGGCACCGCAACCTCCCCGTCTAGCACGGTAGCATAAGCATACCAAAGATAAGGTGTAATCGCAAGGCGTAAAGCCAACCAAAAGAGGGAATCTCCCCCTCAGGCTTGTGCAGCTGCCGGCAGATCGCTTTGGTTGGTGTAGGATGGAAGCTTGTTTCTATGGAAACAACCTGCTTTGTAAGCCTTGCTGAACACCTGAACGATTTCCGGATCAAACTGGGTGCTGGCGCAGCGGAGGATCTCGGCATGAGCTTCCTCCATGGAAAGCGCTTTTCGGTAAGAACGAGTTGAAGTCATCGCATCAAAGGTATCGGCAACTGCCAAAATTCTCCCCATCAGCGGGATATCCTTTTCCGCCAGCCTGTCCGGGTACCCCCTGCCGTCCCACCTCTCATGATGATGGCGGACACCAGGGCTCACGTGGGCAAGACTTACGATTTGATTGACGATATTCGCGCCGATCGAGGCATGCAGCTTGATCAATTCATACTCCTCGTCCGTCAGCTTTCCGTCTTTGAGCAGGACGCGATCAGGTATCGCCACCTTGCCAATATCGTGCATCAACCCTGCAAAACGAAGGTCATCACGGGAAAATTCCGCTTTTTTTCGTTCGTCCATATGATCGTAGATAATCAGCGCATATTCCGTGACGCGTTCACTGTGCCCCGCGGTATATGGGTCCTTCATTTCAACGGCCAGATAGAAGCTCCGGACGATTTGATCGAGCCCTGTCTGCATGTAATCCCGCTCGCGTTGGATCAGCGTCTGAAGCTGTGAGGCCATTTGATTAAATTTATCCTCAAGCTGAGATATCTCCTGCAGCCCGTGTTTTTTTACCCGTATGGAGAAATCGCCCTGCTGCAAGGCTTCCGTCGCCTCGACCAGGGAACGGATCGGTCTGTTAATCCACTTGGCCACCCGCCGGGTAATGATCACCGCCAACAACACCACCAGAATCGTGACCACCCAAAAGATCTCTTTCAGCGGATTTAGCTGTTGGTCAATCGCACTGTTCGGAAGGAGCTCTACGTAGGTGTATCCCGATACAGGCGACATGTAGTGAAACAGGTGCATTTCTTCATTTCCATGAATGAACGAAATGACTTCTTTTCCGGTACCTTCCTGCAGCGCTTGGAGCACCGAAGAATATTCCTGACCCGTCCAGTCTTCCCTGTCGGTTCCGTCCTTGTCTCCAAAAAGCAGCATATTGCCTCTGGAAAAGATGAGCAGCGTCGTATTGGTCGGTCGGATATCTTTCTGCAGCCATTTGTTGATTTGTTTGGCATTCCACTCTATCGCCAGAACCCCAAAAAGCCTGCCCTGGTCATCCTTTATCAGACGGGAGGTCCACCAGCTCTCTCCTTCCCGACCGTCGCTCTTCATAATATGAAAATGGCCCTGCCCGTCCCTCAACGTATGATGGTAAACATCCCATCCTCGCGGGTCGCTTTCACTTCCCCCGTTTTTCGGCAGCAAGAAGAGGGAGGTCCCATCAATGCCGATCAGACAAATATTTCGCGAGTTTGCGTGTTTTTTCTGAATTTCGGTAAAAGCTTCAAGTACGGCCGCTGTCTCAGCAGTCGGAGTGGAGGGGGGATGGCCTCTGCCTGGAGGCATGATGAGCTTGCCGGAATTGATCGGGGCTGACAATTTTTCCGCCAGCTTGTCCAGTTCCCGTTGCCCTACCATCGAGTAGAGGGAAAGTTGGTCGTCAAGGCGGCGCATGTGTTCCCGGATGTTTGTCGAGTACTGTTCAAACAGCGCCTTTTTCGCCGCATGATAGTTGACCAGGCTGACGAGGATGATGGGGATCAGGCACAAAAACAGCAAGGCTGCAAATATTCGATCTTTTGCTTTAGAAAACATGAGCCTCCCCCTTCTCAGTCAGTTTTTTGGCTGCGACGACACTTTGGCAAAAGGATATCTCCTGTCCTCCAAGCATACGCTATGAAAAGGAGATGCCCGCTCTGTTTGACAAACTGAATCTGGTTTGCTGCCAATATTCGGTGACACTTCAATACCTTCCACCTTGGAGTGGACAATAAACCTGTTATTTGTTGATTGAACGGATTTTTTTGCCATCAAATTTTCCATACATAGACAAAAGGAAATATTCGTATTATCCTAGCAAAGTACAAACACACTGTAAGGAGTTACATACCTATGCGATACATTCTGCTTGTCTTTTTGGGCGCATGCAGCTATGGAATTTTGTCGACGATTGTCAAGCTGGCCTACGGACAAGGATATTCACCGGCGGAAGTAGTAGGCGGGCAGATCTTTTTTGGTTTCGTACTAACGTGGATACCGGCCCTCTTTGCCCTGCGCCATAAGCCGCCTCTCAAGCGTATTCTGCTGCTTTTGGCTGCTGGACTTCCGGTCGGCTCCACCGGTTTGCTCTACTACAACGCCTTGCAGCATATACCCGCTTCTATTGCGATTGTTCTGCTGTTTCAGTTTACCTGGATGGGCGTCTTGCTGGAGACCATCCTCACACGCAAAAAACCTTCTGCGCCCACCTTGTTTTCACTCGTTCTGCTGCTCGCGGGCACGCTTTTGGCCGGGGGTGTGCTGGACAAAGGAATCAGCGAATTTTCGCTCGTCGGTGTCATCTTTGGGCTTTTGGCTGCCGTTTCGTACACCTTGTTTATCTTTTTTAGCGGAAAAGCGGCTGCCGACGTGAATCCCTGGATTCGTACATCTTTTATGTCGACTGGCTCTATGCTGCTCATATTTCTTATCTACCCGCCAGCCTTTCTCACCAGCGGCGTGCTGTGGGAAGGCCTGTTTGGATATGTGTTTCTGCTCGCCTTGTTCGGCGTGTTTGTCCCGACTGTTTGCTTTACTTTCGGAGTCCCGCACACCGGTCCGGGGATGGCCGGAATCCTGGGAGCTGCGGAGCTGCCGACGGCCGTCTTTTCTTCCTACATCATCCTGCAGGAGTCTGTCAGCCTGCTGCAATGGCTTGGCGTGGTCGTCATCCTGCTCGGAATGGTGCTGCCTGAGTGGGCACGCCACCGCGGAAAAAGCAAAGCGCCCTCTCCCCTGTCTTGAGCAGGAAGAGGGCGCTTTTCGCATCTGCCTTAATGCGGCAAGAATGCAAGCTGATAAATAAACAGGATAGCAAAAATATAAACAAGGAGATGCACTTCTCTCCATTTCCCTTTCAACACCTTCATCAGCGGGTAGGAAATAAACCCGAGCGCGATCCCCGTCGCGATGCTGGAGGTGAGCGGCATGCTGACGATGACGAGAAAGGCGGGGAAAGACTCGTCCATCGCATCCCAATCGATATAGCGGACATTGCCCAGCATCATGGAGCCTACCACGACGAGCGCCGGAGAAGTAATCGCAGAAATCCCTGATACGGCACCCACCAGAGGGCCAAAAAACGCTGCGATTCCAAACAGGAGCGCCACCACTACCGCTGTGACTCCCGTGCGTCCTCCTGCCGCTACCCCTGAGGCCGACTCGATGTAGGCGGACGTCGGACTGGTTCCGAATACGGAGCCGATCAGTGTAGCAGCGGAATCCGCAACCAGCGCCCTCTCTGCCCGGGGAAGCTTGTTGTCCACCAGTAATCCCGCTTGCCTGCTCACTCCGAGCACAGTTCCAGTCGTATCAAACAAGGTAACCAGCAAAAAGGAGAAAACGACAGCGTACAATCCGTAGCTGGCCACATCAGAAAAAGCCTGAATCGGGCTTAAAACGATCAAACCATTCGGCAGTGAAGGAGTGGAAATGAGTCCTTTTTCAAAAGTTAGCTGCCCATTCAGGCAAGCCAGCAGTCCGGTGACCACCATTCCGAAAAAAAGCGCACCGTTCAGATTGAGCGATAAAAATACAAGCGTGACACCGAGCCCGATCAAGGCCAGGACAACTTGCGGAGAGTGAAGGTCGCCCAACGCGACCAGATTGGTCGGGTGATCAGTGACAAGCCCTGTTAAGCGCAGACCGATAAAAGTAATAAACAAACCGATCCCGGCCGTAATGGCGTATTTGAGATTATCGGGGATCACTTCGATCAGCTTGGAGCGAAGCGGCGTCAAAGACAACAGGACAAACACCACTCCGGCGACAAAGACAGCCGAAAAGGCGACAGTGTACGTCAGGGCGCCCTCCGCTTTCACAACCGAGTAGGCGAAATACGCATTAAGCCCCATAGCCGGCGCGATAGCGATCGGGTAATTGGCCCACAGGCCCATGATCAAGGTTCCCGCCACAGTGGCTATGATCGTTGCGGTGAAGCCCTGTTCAAACGGCAAACCGGCATCGGCCAAAATAAGCGGGTTTACCACCATAATGTAAGCCATCGTAAAAAAAGTCGTAAGACCTGCGATCACTTCCTGCTTCCAGGTCCACTTGCGCTGGTTGATCATGTGCAGAGCTGCTCCTGTATATCCGATTTTTCAAAGCTCCAGATAAAAACGGCAAAAATTGCGCTTTGTCTCCCTCCGATAAAGGATGGATACACGTATTTTGATCAAATGCGGTCCACTTCATCCGCCTTTTCCTTGTGGTCTGACAGCTCCGTCACGTAGATTCCCGCAAGCATGAGAGCCACCCCGATCACTACGACAGTGGTCAGCGGTTCTCCCCACAGGAGCCAGGAGAAAAGAAAGGCAAAAACCGCTTCCAAGGAGAGCAGGATGCTCACGTGAACCGGCGGAGAAAATTGTTGTGCCTTGATTTGAACGACATAGGCCAAAAGCGTCCCGATCAGGCAGTCAAACCAGAAAGCAAACCAGCCGTACCCGCTGAGCTGATGAGGAATCGGCTCGCTGACGGCAGCAATCGCCGTATCGATCACGCCCACAACCATCAGCTGAATCATCACAAAGGCAAGCGTATCGATGTCCTGGTGCTTTTCATAGGCTCGGTCGACCATCAGGATGTGCAGCGCAAAAAAGACGGCACAGAGGAACACGAGCAGATCGCCCGACGACAGCCCGGCCCATTCCCCTTCCCCCGACAAACAAAGCAGACCTGCGAAAGCGAGCAGAGAGCCTATGACTGCCCCCTTTTTTACCGGCAGCCTTCTCCACAGGAAATACAAAAATGGAACGAGAATCACATTGGTTCCTGTAATAACTCCGGCCTTGCCCGGTGTCGTCCTCTCGATCCCCAGGATTTGCAAGGTGTAGGCGGCACACAAGGCAATTCCGCAAACCGCTCCTTGTATCCACACCTCCCGGCTAACGGACCTCAGACGTTTCCAAACAAACGGCAACAGGATCAAAGCCGCGACGAGGAAGCGCGTTCCGGTGAAAACGAAGGGTGTCAGCTCCGTCAGCAGATCCTTGGACAGGATAAACGTATAGCCCCAGGCAAGAGCTATAAAAAGTAACGACAAGTCTGCCCAAAGAAGTTGTTTTTTTGTATGCACACTATCACGCCTCCCATAATCATCCATTATAAGTGAGAGATGAGAGAGCAAGCTTGCATTGCAAGAAAAAAAATACCTCCGCTTTGCAGCGGAGGGCGAAAAGACAATGGACATTTTATTTATACTAAAAATTATTCATTCAAGCTACCCATTGGACCAAAAAACTCGTAGTGGATGCGTTCATGCGGTACTCCCCATTCCTGCAGCGCGCGATAGACGGTTTTCATAAACGGAACGGGGCCGCAGAAATAAAAATCAGCCCGGTTATCGGGGAGCAGTGACTGCAGCAATGGCAGATCGACATGGCCTTCCTTGTCAAAGCCGCCGAGCTTGCGGTCTTCCTCAGTCGGCTCAGAGTAAAGAACATATGACCGTACATTTTCATGACGACGTGCAAGCTGAGTTACCTGCTCCTTCATCGCATGAGTCAGACTGTTGCGAGCCGCATGAATGAACATGACCGGCCTTTTCGGTTGACGCTGCGCTAGTGTTTGAAGCATGCTCACCAGCGGCGTAAGCCCAACGCCGCCACTTAACAGCACCACAGGCGTGTCGGCTTCCGTATCCAGAATGAAATCGCCGGCAGGTGCGCTGATTTGCAGGATATCGCCTTCCTGCACATGACTGTGAAGATAGCAGGAGACGATTCCAGCCGGTTTCTCCTCTCCTCCGTCTTCACGCTTGACGCTGATGCGGTAATATTCCTTGCCGGGACTGTCGGACAGGCTGTACTGGCGAATATGCGTATGAGTCTCACCGGGTACTGTCATTTTCACGCTGATGTACTGGCCAGGCTGGAAGGGAGGAAGCGGTCCGCCATCCTTTGGCTTCAGGTAGAAAGATGTTACGACAGCGCTCTCTTTCTCCTTTTTGACCACGACGAAATCGCGAAAATCTCTCCAGCCCCCCTCTGCTGCCTCGGCTTCCCGGTACATGCCTTCTTCCACGCTGATAAAGGCATCGGCGATGACACCATATGCTTCGGCCCAGGCATTGATGATTTCATCGGTCGCCGCATCGCCCAGGACATCCTTGATAGCGGCAAGCAGATTCTCCCCGACGATGGGATAATGCTCCGGCTTGATGCCCAGACTCCGATGCTTATGGGCGATTTGCTTCACTGCCGGCAGGATCGCTTCCAGATTGTCGATATGGGCAGCCGCCGCATAAACGGCATTGGCAAGGGCTGTTTGCTGACGGCCTTGCTTTTGATTGGCGTGATTGAATATGTTCAAAAGTTCGGGATGGCTTGCAAACATCATTTCGTAAAATCTGGTTGTAATGGCTTTGCCGTGCACCTCGAGGACAGGCACAGTCGATTTGATGATCGCAATGGTTTGTGGACTAAGCATGCTAGGCCCTCCTTCTTTCCTGAGGTCAATTTCTTTGACAACTCTCAGTATAAAGGGGGGCATTTTCCGCATCTGTGACTGGAATCACATCAAACGTGGAAGGTTTGTGAACGGCAGGGCGGGTCTTCGTTTCTATTGGACCGGCTGGGGCTCTTCTTTTTCCGGCCGCCAGTCGCGGACGTCGTTGTCCTCCAGAATGCCCAGCGTGACATCCGTAATGTCCGGGTCCTTCAACAGCTCGTCCCGCACCCGGAATTTGATATCGTCTGCATCCGCAAGCGTCAGACCTTTTACCAGCTCCAGATAAACCTCAACATGATAAAAGCGCCCTTCTTGCATAATTCTCATCCGATTGATATCCGTTACAGAAGGGTCCTGAAAAATAATGCGCGCCACCCGATCCTCCACCTCGCGAGGAGCGGCCACGCCGATCAAGCCCACCATATTGTCGTAGCCAACCTTAAACGCCACCAAGACCATCAGGATTCCGATCAGAATCGTCGCAATGCCGTCCAGTGCCTTCACAGGGGTCAACTGGGTGACGATGACCGCTAGCAACGCGAGCAAAGCCCCTGATGTCGCAACCAGATCTTCGTAAAACACCAGCCGGGTCGGAGGCGCCGCACGCCCAACATTTTGAAATGCGACTTTTATAACAGCCATTCCTTTTGCTTCCGTTCTCGTCTCTCGGGCGATTTCCTTCATCGCTTTCACCAGGATAAAGCCGTCTACGCCAACAGCCAGGAGCAATACGACAAGATTGAGTATAAAATGTCCGGCCTGTACGGGGTGGGCCAGCAGATGGAAGCCCTCCAGGATCGTCTCATACGCCATGATCGTAACCACAATTACAGCCACCATGCAAAAGATGTTGATGACCCGGCCAAACCCGGACGGAAATCGACGAGTTGGCTCCTTTTCCGCAAGCACACTTCCCGCATAGACAAATCCTTGGTTGACGGCATCGGCGACAGAATGCATGGCCGAAGCAAACATCGCCCCGCTGCCGCTCAAAGCAGCCGCGATGCCTTTTATGATCGCCAGGCCCGTGTTACCCAGTGCTGCCGCCGCAGAAGATTTATTACCTTTTTTCATCAATTGCCACAAGGTCAATTTCCCCAACGTTATCCCCCTCTTAACAAGCCCTTTCATGATTAAATGGATAAGCGAAACAAGTGATGTTCATGATAACGGATGTGACTGATTTTTCCAATCAATTTCTCCGTCTCAAGGTGGATCTCCTGTTCAAGCTTTTGGCTGTTACGAAAGCAGGTGCTGTTTCGTATTATAAGGACATAGACATTATTATTTCGTTATCTGGGAGGATCTATCATGGATCATAAGGGAGTAAAAGCTATCACGCACGCCAGCGCTTTTTTCGCACCTGTATTGGTGCCGCTGCTCGTCTGGCTGCTCATGGCCGATCGAGAGGTTAAGAATACAGCGCTTCAGGCATTGCTGTTTCACGTGATTATCGGGGTTCTGATTGCAATATCCTGGCCGTTTGTCTTCATCCTGATCGGCATTCCATTCTTTGTCGTTTTTGGCCTGATGGCGCTGTACTACCCGATCAAAGGTATTTTGTATTCGCTCGGCGGACGTCCTTTCTCCTATCCGATCATTGGCGCTTTGGTCGGGTAACGCAGGGCGAACGATAGCCTTCATTAAAAAAATTTGATTTTATGGATTGCCAAAAACATCCGTTTCGCATATGATTGCCTATATCAAAAGTTTTTGATGAAAGGAACGGACCATGAAAGAAATCAGCACAGTTTCTGAAACAGCTCCGTCGGACACAGCATCTACAGAACCAGCTTTTGATCTCTTTGAAAGTAAATTCAAGGCTTTGGCAGATAAAAAACGACTGCAGATCATGCACGAGCTGACCAAGCACGGCCGGGTCTGCGTTTGCGACCTGGCGGAAGTGCTGGAGATGGCGCAGTCAAAGCTTTCCTATCACCTGAAAATTTTGCTCGATGCCGGGTTGATCCAGAAGGAAAGCGACGGCGTCTGGAACTACTATTGGCTGAATCACGCAGAGGTCAACCGCTTGTTATCCGAAGAGCTGTGCTGTGTATTTCGCTGCAGCAGCGATTGCTGCTGATTTCTTTTTCGTCTATTCATCAATTTTTTTTGATATATCCATCAAATATTTTTGATATAGGAGGTTGTTTTCATGAAACATGCACATGTCGGAATCAATTGCACACGGCTTGATCAATCGGTTGACTTTTATACCCGTCTTTTCGGTGTTGACCCGGTCAAGACAAAGGACGACTACGCCAAGTTTCTGGTCGAGGCTGTCCGCCTGAATTTTACACTCAATGCCCGGTCCAAGGTAGGCGGCAATCAGGTCAACCATTTCGGCTTTCAAGTGGACAGCGCGAGGGAAGTGGCCGAACATCGCGAGCGCCTGCAAGCAGCCGGACTCACCATCGAAAAGGAAGAGGTCGATACCACCTGCTGTTATGCGGTACAGGACAAATTTTGGGTAGTAGACCCCGACGGCAATGAGTGGGAGTTCTTTTATACAAAAGAGGACGCCGATGTTCATTCCAAAGATGCGACTGTTTGCTGCAATCAAAAATAAACAAGGGAGACGAGATAGGATGGACAATATTTATGTAGCGGAGATGCAGGTTATGGAAAGGCAGCGGGAGCTTGATTTCATTTCTCGGCATGCATTGAAGTATCTCAAGCAGAAATCTATCAGGCGGATTGCCGTTTCTGCGCTTTGGCAAAAGGCGCGTTTACTTGCGGGAAAAAGCGGCGCCACTATCGCTTCGGCACCGCAAACCTGCTGTTGTTCCTGCGCTTGATGCTCCCTGTAGCCAGTCCCAGTTTCCCTTACCAATCCCACTTTCCTTTTTGAATGCCCAGTTTTTCTTGCAGCCAGGCGGAAAGCGTTATTTGAATCGGCTGCAAGGACTGCTCGGTACAGGCTGACTCTGGGCTGTAGGAATGCGTCCGAGCCTCTCCAAGCGTAGATTCGGCGATATGATTGGTCTTTTGCGCCTGTTCGTAGCATGGCGGAGAGATATAGGTGCGATGAGTATGCTCCAGGATCATTCGGGTATCGTCGGGAGGGGCTGCTGTTATTTTGGTAAAATTGGCTGCCAGGACAACCGCGGCCAGTGCTGCTGCCCCTCCGAACAGGAAACGGAAGAAAATCCTTTTGTTATTCATCATGCTGCTCATTCTCACGCTTTCTGATTGTAATTTTTACTGGCGAGGCAGACCTGTCCTCTTCGCCATCGGAAGGCTTTCGGCTAACCAGACTGGCGAAGGCCCCCTGCAAGCCGGATGTTCCGTACTGGGCGCGGTACTCCTCAATCGTTCCCGTACTGACCATCTTTCCGTCCATCAGAAAAATGGCCCGGTCGGCCGCTTCCTCAGCCACCTGCAGCTGATGCGTCGAGAAGATGACGGCTTGCCCTGCCTGTTTCACTTCCTTGACCAGACTGACAAACGTATCCATCCAATACGGGTCCAAACCGTTTGTAGGCTCGTCCAAAACAACCAATGCAGGTTTGTCCAGAATAGCTTGAGCAAAGAGCAGTCTCTGCTGCATCCCTTTGGAAAACACCGAGACCCGTTTGTTGCGGGCTTCCTCCAGACCGACAGCTCTTAGCGCGGCCTCTGCCTCTTGTGCAGTACGCCCCTTGAGGGAGGCAAAAAAACGGATTGTCTCGCTGGCGGTCAAGCCCGCACCAAAGTTGAAGTGATCAGGCATGTAGCCGATTTGCCGCAAATAATACTCGCGGTCAAGCTTCCGGTCCAGTCTATTCAGCTCAATGGTGCCAGAGGTCGGCTGGGTTAGTCCCGCAATCATTCGCAAAATCGTGCTTTTTCCTGCCCCGTTGCCGCCGCAAAGCGCAACGACCTGCCCTGGCCTGATGGTAAGATCAAACGGGTGGACAATCGTTTTTCCCTTTATTTTTTTCGTCACTTGCACCATTTCCAACCCGATATTAATCACGGTATCTCCCTCTTTCCCAGATGAATGTGGCAATCCCCATCGTACAGACAATCCACCCGATACTGAGAGCGATAAACCCGACAATGCCAAACGGAGACTGCATCCAGGTGACCCAGTTATAATATTCCGGACCAAAGATGGAGCCGCCCCCCATTCTGACTACCGAGAAAATCCGTACAAACTCGGCCGGATTGAGGCAGGTGGCGATTTGCAGGATTGGCTTGATCCATGTATAAGGCAAAAAGCTTACTACCGAGATGAGTATCGTCGGCCATGCGAGAATAAAGAAGAACCAGATGCTCACCCCGAACGTGAGCGCCTGCCAGCGGTTTTTGCTCAATGTACCGACGACGATCGCGATTCCCAAAAACAGCAAAACAATGCAAACGGAGAAGAACAGGAAAAAAAGCAGGGCGGAAAGTGTAAAGCCAGTCCCTAAAAACGACCCGAGCAGCCCGGATACGCCGTAACCGAAGCAGACGATCGAAACGAGCACCACCGCCAATCCAAAATACTTGCCCCATAAAAAAGCGGGCGTGGTGATCGCGTATGTAGAAAGCAGCTGCCAGCTCCCCTCCTCCTTTTCTGCGGTAAGAGAAAAGGAGGCGAGCAGCATCGTCATCAGGGGAAGGAGGTACAGAATCAGGTTCAGCATAGTCCCTGTCGTGTACGTGTACCCTTCCATAAACGATTGGGATTGGATGATCAGCAAGGCTAGGCTGAACAGAGAAAAAAGAGCCATAAAGGAATATGCCCACGGATTGCGAAAACCGATCTTGATCTCCCGTTTGGCGATTTTATCGATGTGCACTTCTGCCACTTCCCCTGATCAATTGTGTTTGCCTTGCGTTTCGGCGCTTGGCGTGTGCGAGCCATTTGCGTCCGCATTCGCGCCGTGGGTACCGGATTGGCCGTCACCATTGTGGCCTCCCCCATGCTCTTCCTTATGCTTCTTCATACTGGATTCCCAGCTGTGGCTGCTCAAATCTTGCGCACTCATCACTTTGCCTGTTTGCTGCTCCTGTACGAATACCTCTGCAGCCGTTTTCTCTTTGAAGGAGTACACGCCATAGCCCATCGGCGTTTTATAGCTCTCGTCATAAGCGTAGCTGGCCTGATCGGATTTCACCCATTCCTTGGAAAGGTAGTCGCGAACAAATTGGACATCCACTTGCTCTGTTCCGTTTTCATTCGTCCAGCGGTACATGCAGCCGATGTCATCAAATTTCAAAGCTTTTCCGTCCTTGAGCACAATTTCGGTCGCGTGCTGGTTATTGGCGACCTCCATATGGCAAATATCGCACTTGTCCACGCCCTCCACAATCTCTACCGGCTGTGCCTCCTCTTTGCCACAGCCCATCATCAGTACAGAAGCTACCATCATCGCGCCTGCTGCAATTGTCCATTTCTTCATTTTTGTCTCACTCCCATATAGATTCCCAAACTCGTCAGCGCCAGTAAGCATGCACTGATACTCATCACCCAGGTACGCTCCTCGGGTTGCTCCTCGGTCTGCTCTGCGGGCAGAATCCCGTCGGTAGCCACCAGTACCGTTTTAGCAGGTGCCATCAGTGGACGAGGATCCCGGATGGCCGTACCTGTACCGGATGTAAACAATCCTTCTAAAAAGACAAACCCTGGCGCTTGAAAAAACAGCTGATACGGCGGGACAGCTCCCGTCAACGCAAGAAAAAACGGGTTCATCTCGTACGGGATATCACTGTGTTGATCCCCATCAAGGTCAATTCCCTGCATCGTATCCCAGTAGTTCCCCTCCAAAAGATTCTCTTTGCTTGCCTGCGCCTGACCCTGAATGACATTGGAGATGAACTGGTTGGCTGTTACCTCGTTGTAGGCCGCCTCTTTTAGCTGCATGCCGATAAAGTTTTTCTCAAGCTGATTTCCCTTAAAAAGATTTTCGCTGGATTGTTCCATGAACAGTCCGACGCGATTTCCCTCGATCAAGTTGTTCTCGATTTGTGACTGG
>NZ_CP150173.1:22500-80000 GCF_037964015.1 Brevibacillus sp. FSL K6-6036 | reverse complement strand
TGGAGCGGACGACGGGGCTCGAACCCGCGACCTTCGCCTTGGCAAGGCGACGCTCTACCAATTGAGCTACGTCCGCATATGGTGCGGTCGAGAGGACTTGAACCTCCACGGTGTTGCCACCACTAGAACCTGAATCTAGCGCGTCTGCCAATTCCGCCACGACCGCATATGAATGAAAGAAACTGGTGAGCCATGAAGGACTCGAACCTTCGACCCTCTGATTAAAAGTCAGATGCTCTACCAACTGAGCTAATGGCTCAAACTAAAATGGTGGGGAGAGACGGATTCGAACCGCCGAACCCATAGGGAGCAGATTTACAGTCTGCCGCGTTTAGCCTCTTCGCTATCTCCCCAAAAAAGTGGTGCCGGCGATAGGACTTGAACCCACAACCCCCTGATTACAAGTCAGGTGCTCTACCAATTGAGCTACACCGGCATGGTGTTGTATTTCATAATGGTGGCTCGGGACGGAATCGAACCGCCGACACGAGGATTTTCAGTCCTCTGCTCTACCGACTGAGCTACCGAGCCGAATAATGTTAATCCGCAAACGCTATCCTCAAGGGATAAATGGCGGAGCTGACGGGACTCGAACCCGCGACCTCCGGTGTGACAGACCGGCGTGAACTCCAACTTCACCACAGCTCCATATTTGGTTGCGGGAGCAGGATTTGAACCTGCGACCTTCGGGTTATGAGCCCGACGAGCTGCCAGACTGCTCCATCCCGCGACGATTTTTATATATTTTATATAAATGGTGGAGGCTGACGGGATCGAACCGCCGACCCTCTGCTTGTAAGGCAGATGCTCTCCCAGCTGAGCTAAGCCTCCAAATTATGGTGACCCGTAGGGGATTCGAACCCCTGAATGACAGCGTGAAAGGCTGCTGTGTTAAACCGCTTCACCAACGGGCCATGATGGCGGATGGAGTGGGATTTGAACCCACGAGACGAGTCATCCCCGTCTACACGATTTCCAATCGTGCTCCTTCGGCCACTCGGACATCCATCCATATAGAATCAAAATAGATTGTAAATCCGAGATAAGGTTTGCATTCGCTTTGAACTTTTAACCCCTCACGGAATTCCTATGTTAGCACACTCTTTATCAGAAATCAATAGATTTTTTAAAAGAAGTTTAAAGTTTGTAGCTCATGTGAACGTCAACTCTATTATTATACAAATTGAAAACCTACAAAGCAAGATAAAAAAGCTGGTAATCCAAGAAAACTTGACTGCCCTTTGATTTGCTTAATTTTTAACCCTATTGAATATCGGAATCGTACATCTCTATCATCTCCTGAAGCCTCTCTCTTATTAGCTGTACCATTATTACCGGTTCTTTCACTACAGCATTCCTGCCTAATCCGAGAAAGAAATCGGCAAAAAAGGAGATTTCACTCGTAGGAATCATCCCGTCAATCGTGCCGGAGCCGTCTTCAGCTATGTGCAGGTTTGGCACTTTCCACAGCTCCGCCTCACACCTCTGAACACCTTCTTTGCTCAAAACCACATACATCCGTGTCCATTCGATCTTTTTCCGGGTAAATTCCTCCCAATTCCCCAGATGCACATGCTTTAAATCTAATGGTGCCACATCTGACGAACTGTATTCCGCTGAGCGGATGCGATCTCCTCGGAACAAGCGAAAATCCTCCCGCAAAAAGCAGTACGCCGGACAATACCAGTAGCCGTTTCGTGCATATATTCCCACTGGCTGAATATGACGAATAGATCCGCCTTCCCGAGATTCGTAGTCGATGCTAATCACTTTTTGCCAAATGGCTCCGTCCAACAGAATAGACAGATGCCGGACCGGCTTTTGCCGGGTAGGAGCCACTATGTCGACGCGGTTTTTCATCTGGTCGATTCGATCTCGTACATCCCCGGGCATGTACAAATAAAATTTGTTCAAGGCGGAAGCCGCTTGTGTTTCAAAAGGAAGAGAGGAATAATGACGCAGCGCATGACTGGCAAAAAACATGGCGACTGCTTCATCCTCCTTAAATGCAATCGGTGGAAGCACCCGCTCGCTTAGCACCTGATAGCCGCCATGCGGTCCTACCTCAGAGTACAGCGGGACACCCAGTTCGCTAAGCTCCTGAAGGTCTCGCAAGATCGTCCGCGTAGATACCTCAAACTGATCGGCCAGCTCCTTGACAGTAAACTTGCGTTTGCGGTTAACCGTCATCATCAGTTCCATGAGCCGTTTGGATTTGGGCATGCTGTCCTCCTGAACAAAATAAAATGATAATGGTGACAAAATCTGTCACTATTATACGTTACACTTCCTCCTATAGCGGACTTTTTCAGACATAGACATTGATGTAAAAATACGATTACCGATGGGAGGAAGAAAAATGAACGCAGTGAACGAGATCAAGGGACTGTTATTCGAGGAATTGGAGCTGATCGTCAGAACGACTTCAAATCTCATCCGCCGCATCGAACAAGATCAATGGGAGTACAAGCCAACTGATCAGATGAGGACATTAAGGGAGCTGGTTGAACATCTGGTAGCGATCCCCTCTGTCGATCTGCTCATTCTCAAAGAAAATCCCCAAGAAGTTATTCGCCAGCTGGAATCGGAAATATCCGCGCTTTCTGCTCCTGAAGAGCTGATTGAACAAATGACGAGCGGCTTGGATGATCTGAAGGATTACATGCAAGGGCTGTCAGACGAGGATTTTTTGCAGAAAAAGACGACGCCGTTTTACCTGGAGCACGGCTCTGTTCAAGCAAAATGGCTGATTGAAATTGCAACTCACGCACAACACCATCGAAGTCAGCTATTCACTTATCTGAAGCTGCTTGGACATGACGTCAATATGTTTGACTTGTACTAACCGGATCGACGGGCTAATAATCGCCCTTCGTGTG
The DNA here is from genome assembly GCF_037964015.1 of Brevibacillus sp. FSL K6-6036. Lineage (NCBI taxonomy): Bacteria > Bacillati > Bacillota > Bacilli > Caryophanales > Paenibacillaceae > Brevibacillus > Brevibacillus sp. FSL K6-6036. The sequence goes on along the minus strand of NZ_CP150173.1, from coordinate 77,121 downwards.
CTCCGCTGATTGAAATAAACAGCCCATGACGACTCATAGTGACTGGATATTGGGATTGGTCGAGGTTGAACAAAAGGCTTGATATATGGACATAGAAAAAGACCGGGGCATAATGAATATGCACTCCGGTCTTTTCGTGTTTGTTTCTGAGTATGTTACTTTTTGGTTGCTGCTTCAATATCCTTGTATGCCCAATGAGTTGGAGGTACATCTGGCCAGCTTTGTCCACTTACGGCGCTTAATTGTGTACCGTTCACCAAGCGATTGATGATAGTAACCGTTTCTGCTCGCGTCAAGGTCTTTTCAGGATGGAATGTACCATCTGGGTACCCCGTCATCAAACCTGCTTTGCTTACCGCAGCGATGATCTGTGTAGCCCAGTGATCTGCCGAAACATCCATGGCTGGGTCGAATTTTCCGATTGGAAAGCCTTTCAGTAGCCTGTGCGGTCGCCAGTTACTTCACCCTTGGTCGGGCTGGTTGGCTCGCTAGGCTTTACTTCCGTTTGACCGGAGTTGCTACCCGTGAAGAAGCCGAAGTGACCTTCATCCGTTTTATCACGGCCATTATCGCGGTCTTTATCACGGTCTCCGCCGCGTTTTGTAACAATTCCCAAATATTTACTGACTCTTTTCAGATCAAGCCGTTTTACTAATAAAAAAGCATAAAACAGCCATTGCGACCATTTTATGCTTTCCTTCTATAACAATCGATCCATCGACCGATTCAAAGTCATTATTAAGGCGGAGAGAGTGGGATTCGAACCCACGCACGCCTCACGACGCCTAACGCATTTCGAGTGCGTCCCCTTATGACCACTTGGGTATCTCTCCACTATGTCAGGAAACAAAAATAAATATAGCAGAAATTTTTTTGTTGTGCAAGAGTAAATCATTGGCACCCCTTGATTTGCTGAGGTCATTGGGCCAATATAAGAAAAGCACAGTTGATCACGAACAGAAACGGGGAATTCGCATGAAGCGAGAACGTTTAGATAAGGTACTGGCCAACATGGGCATTGGTACCCGCAAGGAAGTCAAGCAATTGGTCAAACAAAAGCTCGTTGTCGTCGACGGCACCGTTGCGACCGATCCCGGCATGCATGTCGTACCGGAGGAACAGGAGATCATCGTAGACGGCGAACCCATCAACTACAAGCGTTGGCTCTACATCATGCTGAACAAGCCGCCAGGCGTCGTCTCCGCAACGGAAGACAATCTGCATGAGACGGTTGTCGATCTGCTTCCTTATGAATGGGCGATCAAGGTTTTCCCGGTAGGCCGTCTGGACATCGATACGGAAGGCTTGCTGCTGCTTACCAACGACGGGCAGCTCTCTCATAATCTGCTCTCGCCGAAAAAGAAGGTGGACAAGGAGTACTTTGCCCGCATCCAAGGACGTGTGACCGAGACCCATGTCCAGGAATTCGCCCGCGGTGTAGATCTGGAGGATTTTACGACCCTTCCCGCCAAGCTGGAGGTGCTCTCCTCCGGGGAAATTTCCGAAATCCGCGTCACGATCATGGAGGGAAAATTCCATCAGGTGAAACGGATGTTTGCCGCCTTTGACCTGGAGGTTATTTACCTGCAGCGCATTCGCATGGGCCCCATCCGGCTGGATGAATCACTCAAGCCAGGCGAGTACCGCGAATTAACCGATGAGGAAATGGAATTCCTGAAAGCCTATACACAAAAAGAGGGGCCCGCTCAATCCTGAGGGAGCCCCCTTTTTTTGCGCAATCCACGGAAAAAGCTCTTGAGCATTTGGCCGCACTCCTCAGCCAGTACTCCTTCAATCACAGGCACCTGATGGTTGAACCTTTGCTCGTCGAGGAGGTTCATCAACGTCCCCGCGCAGCCCGCTTTGGGGTCCCTTGCTCCGTATACGACCTGCTCGATCCGGCTTTGGACAATCGCTCCCGCACACATCGGGCACGGCTCCAGCGTGACGTACAGCGTACATCCGATAAGCCGCCATCCTCCCAAGCGGGCACTCGCCTCCCGGATCGCGATCATCTCAGCGTGAAGTGTCGGGTCCTTTTTGGTCTCGCGCAAATTAAAGCCCCGTCCGACAATTTCTCCATCCCGGACGATGACCGCCCCGATTGGCACCTCTCCCAGTGCTGCCGCTTTCTCCGCTTCTTGCATTGCGGCTCTCATGTATTTTTCATGATCGCCTTCGTGTATGCTTTGCTCTTTATTCACTTTTCTTCAAATACTCCTTCAAATACGGTTTGCGACAGTTCCCGGCGGCCAGACGGCTTTTCCCGCTCCTGCAGCTGCTCAGGCAGCGCTTCTTTTTCCCCCTGATACCCGATGGCGATCACGGCATGAAGCTCGTAGTCATCCGGAACTCCCAGTACCTCTTTCGCTTTTTCCGGGTCAAAGCCGCCCATGGCATGGGTGATCAGGCCTAGTTTGGTTGCTTGCAGCGCCAGATAGCCCCAGGCTGCTCCCGCATCGAAAGCATGGGCGCGATTGAAAGTACCCCGTCCGCTTACAGTCTTGGACAGAATCAAAGCCAATACAGGAGCCTTTTCGCACCAGATGCGGTTCCCTTCGGCGATGAACGGATAAAACCGCTGTTTGTCTTCCGCTGTCCGGGCAACGATAAATCGCCACGGCTGCTCATTGCTCGCGGACGGTGCCCAGCGCGCTGCTTCAAACAGGCTGAACAAAACGTCATCCGGCACCTGATCTTCCTTGAAAGACCGCGGAGACCATCTGTTAAGGAAAACAGGGTCAATTTCATACGCCGCACTTCGGTTTTCGGCGACCTCAGGGAAATGAGATTTCGTCATTTTCTGTCCCTCCATACTTTATTTTTGATGATCCATGACAGTTTGGTCTTCCTCACTCACATACTCTCCGCATGATTACATACATTAACAGTGTAAGCGAACGAATGTAATCATACCTCTACCGAGGGGGGATGTGAGTGGGATTAACCTATGAAAGCCCCGTTCTGTTTGACCGATTTCACAGTCCATCGCGGGGGCTTCTGGACAAGGCTGACGTGTTTTCCAACATCGAGCAAACCGTATCCACAAATAGCGGAACCTACGAATTGATTGTCGGAGCGGACTCCCAGTTGCGCAGCCGGGGGACGTTTTTTGCGATTGTCATTACGCTGATTCAACAAGGGCGCGGCGGCATGTTTTTTTACCACAAATTTCAGGAGCGACGGTATACGTCACTGCAGCAGCGCATTTTTCAGGAAGCGATGTACGCGGTAAACCTCGCCTCCGAGCTGCGCCAATACTTGCGTGAGCACGAAATCGACTTACCGATTCGCCTCCATTTTGACATTGGAAAAAACGGCCCTACCCGAAAGTTTATCCAACAACTGCTAAGCCTAGCGGAAACCAATCACTTCCGGGCCGAAATCAAGCCGTACTCGTTTTGCGCCTCAACGATTGCCGACAAGTTTACCAAGTAGGATGAGCTACTCAATCTCCATGCGGTTCGCTCTGATGCGTTCCGCTTTTTTTACGGAAAGAATGAGGCCCTCCCTGTTTGACATATTCGTTTATCCGCCCATTCATTCCTGCCGCGGCTCCTTTCCCGGAGCGCATTTGCAAATGAATTGACATTCGTTTTTTCGTGCATTATGATAATGATTAATTGAAGCGTTTTCAAAAGGCGTGTTACTGGTCATGCAGGCATGAGCCGAGAAGATCTTTTTTACACAAAAAGGTTTTTTCGGCTCTTTTTTGTCTTATAAGGTAGGTGGTGGATGTTGACCCGTGAACAGGAAAAACCTCATACAATCACGCGCGTTTTGAATCATAACGTCGTGCTTGCCGAAGAGCCTGTTTCCAGACAGGAAATTGTCTTGTTCGGCAAAGGGATCGGATTTGGCGCCAAACCCGGGAACACCATTCTTCCCCATGACGCACGTGTGGAAAAACGCTTCCGCTTGGAAAATGAAAGTCACCAGCAGCAATACCATACGGTGCTGAGTCAGGTAGACCCGGCTGTCGTCGGCATTGCCGAAGAAATCATCGCGCTGATCGCCAAGGAAATTACTCCGAAGCTGAACGAGCATATCCATGTCGCCTTGCCCGACCACATCCAGTTTGCCATCTACCGCCTGCGCAACGGCATGGAAATCGTCAACCCGTTTTTATTTGAAATCCAAACGCTATACAGCAAAGAGTTTGCGCTGGCCAAAAGGGCAGCCGACATGATCAAATCCTCCTTCTCGCTGGATATTCCCGAGAGCGAGATCGGCTTTTTGGCCTTGCACATTCACTCTGCGATCAGTTATATGCCGGTTAATAAAGCCGTCCAGTTTACCAATCTGATTACGGAGCTCGTCGGCATTATCGAAGAGCGTACGGGAAAAACGATTGAGCGAAGTACAGTGGATTACGTCCGCTTGATCACACATCTGCGTTATGCTTGTGAACGCATCCGCCAGCAAAAATCCATTCAAAACCCCCTGCTGGATCGGGTCAAAGCCACCATTCCCGATTCCTACGAGCTGGCGGAAGAGCTGGCCCGGCACATTGCTTCCCGGTTGGATTCCCCCGTGCCGGATGACGAAGTGGGGTACATGGCCATGCATGTATTCCGGCTGACCAATCAGCCGACCGAATAAGCCTTCGTCTTTAAGAAAAGCAAAATAGCATGAAAAACCAGCGTGTTACTAGTTCGACTAGGCATGAGCGGTGATATCGTACGGCATAGTAAGGATGCCGTATGTTTCCCGACTCATGCCTTTTTTCGTACTCTCAGACGCAAAAGGAGGAGCTTATGTTACGCGGTTTGTTCTCTCGTAAAAAACAGCAGCAGGAAGTGACGCTACTGGCCCCCTTGACTGGCGAGGTCGTTGCTTTGACCGAAGTGCCCGATCCCGTTTTTGCCCAGAAGGTGGTGGGTGACGGTGCAGCCATTATTCCGACTGAAGGCGTGTTGGTATCGCCTTTGGCAGGAAGTGTCACTCACTTGTTCCCGACTCATCATGCCATCGCGCTGACAAGCGAAAGCGGCTTGGAAATTTTGCTTCATATCGGCATCGATACCGTCAAGCTGAAAGGAGAGGGATTTACTCCCCATGTCAAAGCCGGAGATCAGGTAAAACCGGGCGACAAGCTGATCAGCTTTGACCTGGATGTCCTCCAGAAAGCGGGCTGCCTGATCGTTACTCCGGTCGTGATTACCAACGGCGATCTGGTCGCCGAGAAAAAAGTCGTGTCAACCGGTAGCGTGCGGGCAGGCCAGGAGCCTCTCATGCAGGTGATCGTCAAAGGAGGAGCATCATGATTCGTTTTGACGTACATGTCACAGCCGCGGGTGGCCTGCACGCTCGTCCTGCAGCCCTCTTGGTCAACAAAGCAGGACAGTTTCAATCCAAAGTCACGGTGATCAAAGATCAAAAGAAGGCGGACGGGAAAAGCATTCTCGGCATCATGACGTTGGGTGCTTCCCTGGGAGACCGGCTGACATTTGAAATTGAAGGTGCGGACGAAAAGCAAGCCGCTGCCGCGCTCAAGGAACTGTTCGATAAGCAATTCGAAAGCTAATTGATGAGCCAGGACGGTGAACCATTATGTTTAAAGGAATCCCGGTCTCGGCCGGCATCTCGATAGCTCCGATCGCCAAACTGACGGCCCAGTCTACGGTCGCGACAAACGATGAAAAAATTGATTCAAACCGTAAAACGGAAGAATTGCAATGCCTAGAGCAAAGTATCGAGCTGGCCAAAGAACAGCTTTCCCAGCTGAAGGAAAAAGCGTTGGATCAGCTGGGGCCTGAGAAGGCGGAGATCCTGTCAGCCCATATCGCCTTCTTGGATGATCCGTCATTTACAGGCGAAATGAAAGCTCGCATCGAGAACCAACTCTGTTCGGCCCAGGCCGCAGTCCAGCAGGTCGCCGGGGAGTTTGTCGCTTTGTTTGAGGGCATGGACAACGACTATATGAAAGAACGGGCGGATGACATTCGCGACGTCAGCCGCCGCCTGCTGAAAAACTTGTCGGGCGGTGACAGCCATTCCATCGGTTATCCTGAAGAACCGTTCATCCTGGTTGCCGAGGATGTCACCCCTTCGGAAACGCTTCAGCTCCCGCTCAGCCTTGTCAAAGGCATCGCCACTGCAAAAGGCGGCCCCACTTCTCACGCCGCGATCCTGGCCCGCTCGCTTGGCATTCCTGCCGTAATGGGCGGCGGAGAGGCATTTTTGACTGCTGCGGAAACAGGCAAGCTGATGATTCTCGACGGCGCTACAGGGGAGTTGTTTCTCGATCCCGATGAGGGACAGCTCGCCTCTTTCCGGGAAAGGGCGGAACAGGAAGCGGCCGACCGGGAAACGCTGGAGGCATTGAAGGATTTGCCGGCTGTCACACTGGACGGTCATCGCGTGCATGTCGTGGCCAACATGGCGGTTCCCGAGGAAACAGAGGCACTGGTCGCGTCCGGTCTCGATGGTGTCGGACTGTTCCGCTCCGAGTTCCTGTTTATGGACCGGTCCAATCTGCCGGATGAAGAAGAGCAATTTACCGCTTATCAGCGCGTGGTCTCCGCGTTTCAAGGAAAGCCTGTCATTATTCGGACGCTGGATGTAGGGGGAGACAAACATCTGCCTGCACTGGCTCTGCCCCGGGAGGACAATCCTTTTCTCGGTTTCCGGGCTATCCGCATCTCGCTTGCTCGGCCGGAGCTGTTCCGCACCCAGCTAAGAGCCTTGCTTCGGGCGAGCGCGTACGGCCGCCTCCTGATCATGTTCCCGATGATTTCTCATCTGGAACAGCTTCGCGAAGCCAAGCGGCTCCTGGAGGAGGTCAAAGCAGAACTGCGGACGAGTGGAACCCCGTTTGACGAGGAGATCGCCATCGGGATGATGATGGAAATTCCCGGCGCTTGCCTTCAGGCGGACGCCTTTGCCAAAGAGGTGCAGTTTTTCAGTATCGGAACCAATGATCTTGTCCAATACACACTGGCTGTAGACCGCATGAATGAGAACATCGCCCACCTGTACAGCTACTACCATCCGGCGGTTCTGAGACTGATCTCACACGTCATCAACGCCTCCCACCGGGCAGGGATCTGGACCGGGCTTTGCGGGGAAATGGCCAGTGATCCGCTGGCAACCGAGCTGTTGTTGGGAATGGGGCTGAATGAGTTTAGTGGAGCAGCAGCCGTCATGCCGAAGGTAAAGGCGCGCATCCGCAGCACCACGATGGATCAGGCTAAACAGGTAGCACGGCACGTACTCTCGCTTTCCAGCACAGAGGAGGTCTACTCCTATCTACGCGACAAAACAGAATAACCTGTTTTGTCCCTGTCTCTTGTAAGCGCTTGCAGTCATATGCATTTTCCTGTAGCTGTCTTTTTAGTCTCGTCAGGCAGTCCGATTCTCCGGTACGCCCTGCTTTTGTCCATCCATTATCACTTTCTCACCGGAGAACGGCTTTCTGATATACAACATTCAACAAGGAGGTATTATTATGCTAGCTTTTCTGCAACGGATTGGGAAAGCGCTCATGCTCCCAGTCGCGGCATTGCCGGCGGCCGCACTTCTGGTTTCCTTCGGGCTTCTCGACTACGAGAAGAACATTCCGCTCGGTGCGACGGTGGGAGGCTTCCTCAATCAATACGTAGCTCCGTTTCTCCATGCGGGAGGTTTGGCCATCCTCGACAACCTGGCCCTGATATTCGCTGTGGGTGTCGCCATCGGTCTGGCAGGCGATGCGGTCGCGGCATTGGCGGCGGTCATGGCCTATCAGGTGCTGGTCGGCATTTTGGCTAAAGTGCCGGCTGCGATGCCTTTCATCGACGATAACGTCGTGCTGAAAATGGGCGTTCTCGGCGGTATTTTGGCCGGTGCGATTGCGGCATTCTTCTACAACAGGTATCACGACATCAAGATGCCGGATTGGCTCGGGTTTTTCAGCGGCAAACGCTTTGTGCCAATCATCACCTCGCTCAGCATGGTCGTGATCGGCCTCGTTCTCGGGATGATCTGGGCTCCGATCCAGAACGTTCTCGATATGTTTGGAAACTGGGTGGTCAGTCTGGGTGCGATCGGGTCCGGAATCTTCATGTTCTTCAACCGCCTGCTTATCCCGTTTGGCCTGCATCACGTACTCAACGCGATTGCCTGGTTCCAGATCGGCTCGTTTACCGATGCGGCCGGCAACGTGGCTCACGGGGACTTGCACCGCTATTTTGCCGGTGACAAAACAGCCGGGATGTTTATGGCCGGTTTCTTTCCGATCATGATGTTTGCTCTTCCCGGCGCAGCATTTGCCATTATTCATACGGCTAAAAAAGAGAAGCGCAAAATGATCGCCTCGGTTTTCATGAGTGCGGCGCTCGCTTCTTTTCTCACAGGAATCACGGAACCGCTTGAATTTGCTTTCATGTTCGCGGCACCATTGCTGTACCTGGTGCATGCTGTTTTGACCGGACTCTCCGGTTTCATCGTGACGTCTCTGGGCATCAAGCACGGATTCGGCTTCTCGGCCGGTCTCATTGACTATCTGGTCAATTTCCACTTCTCTACAAACGCGTGGCTGATCATCCCGATCGGTCTTGCCTTTGCGGTCGTCTACTACTTCCTGTTCCGCTTCATCATCGTCAAATTCAACCTGAAAACGCCGGGACGGGAAGATGATGAGGAAGAGACTGAGAAAAAGGCGGGGAATACGTCCATGCATGAGAAAGCCCAGGCCGTTCTCTCTCTGATCGGCGGCAAGGAAAACGTAGTCAGCGTCGACGCGTGCATAACACGTCTGCGTCTGGTGCTGAAGGATGACAAGATCGTCAATGAAAAGGGATTGAAGGATCTGGGGGCTGCCGGTGTCATGAAGCTGGGACAGGGCAGCGTGCAAGTGGTTTTTGGCACTCAGTCCGAGGTGCTGAAGGACGAAATCAAGAAACTGTAAAACAGATGAAGGGCTGGAAGAATGCCAATGAAACGTTTGTTGGATTGCACGGCGTCCGACTTTGCGCGGATGTCGGGACAGGATTTGAAGCAGTCGATCAAAGCCTCTGAAGGCCGTGTCCTGGTAGCCGAGGTCATTTCCGCCTTCACTCCGCTGTATCCGAGCGTGAGCAATGCTGAGCTGGCAGCTTCTTTTGGGGCCGACATGATCCTGCTCAATTTCTTTGACGTCTTTTCTCCTCATGTCGAGGGATTGACAAGCGCAAAGCCTGAAGAAATAGTCCAGGACCTCAAGCGGCTGATCGGAAGGCCTGTGGGGCTGAATCTGGAGCCGGTCGACCCAGACGCCAGACAAGCGGAGCAGCTCCACTCCCTGCCTCCTGGCAGACTTGCTTCTGCCAAAACGTTTGCCGCTGCCAAAGATCTCGGTTTTGACTTCATCTGCTTGACCGGAAACCCCAAGACAGGGGTTACCAACCGGGAAATCCGGGAGGCAATTCAAACAGCCCGGACAGTGATGGGAGCAGAGATGCTGATTATCGCGGGAAAAATGCATGGAGCCGGCGTGGAAGGGGAAGCTGGCGGTGATTTGGTCGCAAAGCAGACGATCATCGATTTTATCGAAGCAGGAGCGGACATTATCCTGCTGCCTTCCCCCGGCACAATTCCCGGCATCACTCTCGACTCGGCAAAGGCCATGGTCGATACAGTTCATGCCCACGGAGCTTTGGCTCTGCTCGCGACAGGAACCAGCCAGGAAGGCTCCGATGAGGCCACGATCCGGCAGATCGCGCTTGCCAGCAAGATGGCAGGTGCCGACCTATACCATATCGGGGATGCCGGGTACAACGGAATCGCCATCCCGGAAAATATCATGCACTACTCGATTACCGTGCGCGGCAAGCGCCACACTTACGTCCGTATGGCTTCTTCTGTATTGCGGTAACTCGGCTTTCGGCTAAACGATATGGGCCCAGCGTATGAAAGCTTGCTAAAAACAGATGCAAGACGACAGGCAGCGATTGATCACGCCGAAGCATGCCGAAGCGGTTCTTTCACGGGGAGAACCGCTTTTTTCTGTAAACTGACATCCATTCTATGTTCGGATACACTCTCTTTTCCGCTCGATGTTTGGACAATCTGCAGGTCCTCCTGTTATCTGCTTTTCAAACCGCTCCAGACGGCTTAGAAATTCTCCGCAGGCAGATTCACTCCTCGGTGCCATCATGGCCAGCTCATACGCAATTGTTCGTTTCCATATATCCAGCTGCTTCCGATTCGCTTCGTGAACGTCCACCTCTCCCACCCCTCGCTACATCGTTAACGAAATCTCTTTCCTGCAATCGCCACTCCATTTTGCTATAACAGCAAAGTCAGACAGATAAATAAATCTCGCAGCTGGCATTTCAACATACGTGTCAGCACGGGAAGGTGATTGGCTTTAAAATCGTACTCCCCCTTTTCGTACTTGAGGTACGTAGACGCATTCTTGAACCCTAAAGCGGCAGCCATTTCCTTTAGGGTAATGCCGATTTCCATCCTTCTTCGTGCAATGAAATTCAGGTTTATCCTCTCCAACGGTAAACCCCCTTTTTTTGCCAAATAAGCAAAATGTTATTATCCATATCTTACCTTTTCATTTTCAGCAAAGTCAAGCATATCCTTGTCATTTCAACAAACCGCTATTTTCCATTATGGAAAATTGGTAGAATAGTATTGCTATGATGGAAAGGTTGTGACACTATGTCAATCGTCGGTCAACGGATCAGATACCTTCGGGAAAAACATAAATGGTCCCAAATCCAATTGGCCGAAAAATTGGGCATTCACAATACCGTTCTTTCCCGCATCGAATCGGGCGAGAAAAAAAGCGTGGATAATCACCTGATATCCAAGGCTGCTGACGTATTTTCGGTTACGACTGATTTTCTGCTCGGAAAAACGGAAAACCCTACTCGCAATGGGACATCGCAAACAACCGGGTCAGATGAGCACATCTCCTTTTTTGACCTGGAGGGGCTATCCGAAACGGAAATTGATGAAGTGAAGAAGCATATCGAGTACCTCAGGTGGAAGGCGCTGCACGGTAACAAAGGAACAAACAAGTAGCAGGTCATCCACAATTGTCCTGCTCTGCTCGAATATAAAGCTGGAAAAAGCCGCAAGCATTTTTCGTTGTGATGGCCGCCTTATTTCTGTGCCAGGCAACATTGCACCCTGCGGCATTTTTTACACCATAAAAAGGAACATACGTTCTCTGTTGTTTCGGAAGGGGGAATCACCACATGCTCTCTCATTACCGGCAAACGGATTTGGAACGCTGGTTGACCCAAATATATGCGGATGTTGGCATCAGTCATTGTGGCGACCTGCAAGAAAGGCCGCTGGCCGAGATGCTTGGCATCGAATTGTACTACCGTCCCTGCCCCTCGATGCGTTATGAATCCGGCAATTACCGCAGCATTACGGTCAATTCAACCCTGCCAAGGCCTGTTCAGCGCGAACATTTTTTTCATGAGCTGGGCCATATTTTACGGGGGCATACCGGGAAGCAGCACCAGATGAATCCCGCTTTTCGTCAGTTGCAGGAGGCGCAAGCCGAGCAATTTGTTCTCTATGCGGCCATGCCTTTCTTTCTCCTGGCGCCCCTGCTTCTCGCCTACCGTGAATGGGTACCGTCCTCGGTCTTGTCGATGGAATTTGGCGTGACAAGGGAACTGGCTGACAAGCGTATTGCCCAGATTAAACGGCGAATTATTTCTGAGGGAATACGAAGGGGAGGAAAAACGAGGAAAAGGAAAAGTGCTCAATGAGAAACCGCGATGTATGCAAACAAATAAAAAGTGCCGGAGAAAATAATCCGACACTTTTTTTATGTTAATTCGATCCAGGCCTGCGACCATTTCTCGATCCCCAGTATGACCGGTTCCAAAGCAAGCCCTTTTTCCGTTAGCGAATATTCCACCCGTACCGGGGCAGAATCTGTATACACGTGACGATGTACCAAGCCTTCTTTCTCCAAATCCTTCAGCCGCTCAGACAAAAGCCTTCCGCTGATCGGAAGCGCCTCTTCGATGGCACAGAATCGCTGCGGTCCGGAAAGCAACTGATACAAGATCAAACCAGTCCACCGCTTGCCCAAGAGCTGCATTCCTTTTTCAAACTTCGGACAGAGAGAGGACTGCTTCATAGTAATCACCTCGATTCAATTCCAGTATAACGCTCTTTTGAAAATCCTTCAAAGTGTTGACGTGTTATAATTATTAATTTATACTTACTAACGAAATGTAACCTAATTACTATATTCAATAACCGTAGGAGGTCACTTTATGGAAAGACAATTTGATCAACGTACCGAGTGGGGGCTTTTGCTCTTGCGCGTGGTTGCAGGTATAGCGTTTGTCATGCACGGAATGTCAAAATTCCAAATGGGACTCGATCAGGTTGCCGGTTGGTTTGGCAGCATGGGTATTCCCGGCTTTTTCGCTTATGTCGTCGCGTTTCTTGAGCTCTTGGGCGGAATTGGCTTGATTTTGGGCATTGGCACCCGAATTTTGGCAGCTCTGTTGGCAGTCGTGATGGCCGTCGCTACGATCAAGGTGAAAATTGCAATGGGCTTCCTCGGTGGGGAAAGTGGTCCTGGATATGAGTTGGATCTGCTTCTATTCTTTATCCTGCTGCTTTTCGTTCTCTCCGGACCGTCCTTCTATTCCCTCGACCGCCTTTTGTTTCAACGCCGTTCAAGCAAATAAAGACCGCAGCATATTGCAAAAACCGAATGGTGCCGGGACAATCCGGTGCATTCGGTTTTTTTGCGCTCAGTCACCAACTTTTGACCGGAACTTCTCTGCAGGCGGCATGTTCTTGGGCCCGGGTACACATGATAGTAACGATGAGGAGGTGAGTCTTTGATGTCAAACCAAAACAAGCGCAGCAACATTATCTACCACCCTGAAACCGAGGTGCCCGCAGGTTCGATTGACAAGCGGAAAGTGGTCAGATCCCAACCAGACGAGCAGTATCCGATTCCCCGCGCACATCCGGTTCCTTGGCAAGAGGATTGAGGAGCTTTACATACCGTTTTAAGGATGCGATCAAATCCCTACCCGATGTTCAGGCAATCCCATCAACAATAGGAGGACTTTTCGCTGTGAAACGCATAACCTTTCTCACCGTTTTTGTCCTGATTTTGTCCCTGTTCACTGTCCATGCCGCAGCCAACCAGGATGTCCCCTACCACTTTGGATTCAAGAAGAGCAAGGGTGGACAGCTTCCCTCGATTGACCAGGAGGGCTTTAAAGGCATCGTCGATAAGCACGAAGCCATTTTTCTCGGGGATACCTCCAAAAAAGAGCTGTTTCTTACGTTTGACAATGGCTATGAAAACGGGTTCACCCCTCGTATTCTGGATATCTTGAAAGAAAAAAAGGTACCCGCCACTTTTTTTGTTACCGGGCATTATGTAAAGGATCAGCCGGAGCTGTTAAAACGGATGACCGCTGAGGGGCATATCATCGGGAACCACTCCTGGAGCCATCCGGATATGACACAGATATCCAATGAGCGGATCAAGGAAGAATTGGATAAGGTAAAACAAGCTGTAGCCGAAGTTACCGGGCAAAAAGAGATGGCCTTCTTGCGTCCGCCGCGAGGAATTTTCAGTGATCGTACACTGGCGGTCAGCAAGAAACTGGGGTATACGAATGTTTTTTGGTCGATAGCCTACAAGGACTGGGATACGAAAGCGCAAAAGGGCTGGAAGTACGCCTATGACAGTGTCCTCGCCCAGCTTCATCCCGGAGCGGTTATTTTGTTGCACTCGGTTTCAAGAGATAACGCCGAGGCGCTTGGCAAGATTATTGACGCCGCACGAGCGCAAGGGTACGAATTCAAAAGTCTGGACCTCCTGCGCCCGACTCTCCCGCATCCTGCTCCGTGATCTCCCATCTTTCCCGGTTTTACCGGATTCATCACAGCCAAAACAGGAACCTGCCGCTACGCTTTGCACGGCAGGTTTTTTGTGTGGATCGCCACATGCAGTGGGGGACCCGCTTTTTCCCAACCGCATACGATGCAATAGAAGCACAATCCCGGTTCTTTAAAAAGGGAGGTGATTTTCATCCCGGCATACCGCATACGCATCTCGATCAATAAACTCCGCCTCTATCTCTTTGACGGCAATCGCCTCATCCGTTCTTATCCCGTCGGTCTGGGTAAAATTGCGACCTCTACCCCGCGCGGCAACTTCACGATCATCAACAAGGTTCCCTACCCCAATTCTTACCGCGGAGGTCCATTGTCCGTTTTCGGCACCTATTGGATGGGGCTGAGCAAGCCTCATTACGGCATTCACGGCACCAATAATCCATCATCGATCGGCCATTACGTCTCACGCGGCTGTATACGCATGCATAACCGAGATGTAGAGAGCTTGGCCAAGCTGGTTCCCATTGGTACGCCAGTGCAGATTCGTCAGGAATAGGCTGAGGTAGATCAACAAAGGCAAACTCATTCAATATCGAATCGATGGCTGGGGACCATACTCGAAGCCGAGAATAATTGTGGGAAAAAAAGTGATTTATCCAATAAATTTGCTTGGAAGACAAGGGAAATGGTATTATATGTAAAATATTATTTGAAAGGAGTTTATGATTTGCGGAATTTGTTCCTATTTTTCATACTTACCTGCTTATTCTTGACGGCTGGATGTGTTAAAAACGACAACTTATTACCCGATGACTCAATAAAAGAGCAAACGTTAAAAATTGGAGTCATTGGACAGTCTCCCGCCGTTACTGAAACAAATATTGTTTTCACAGAAACAACATTTGAAAAGCTGAGTAACGCCACTGATACGGATTTCGTTGCTCTATTTATCATGCCGGAGAAACTTGAAGAAGCATCACATGGGCAATATGCCAAACTCTACAAAAGTGTAAAATACCCCGTATTCTTTATCGGATCTACAAAGTCATATTACCCATTCACAGAGGAAACTTTAACTTATTCCAACGCTCCCTCAACACATTCAGGTATGTATGCAACTGGGATGATTTATGAGGATGGACAGATTAAAATATTTGAGTATGGTTTAAAAAATGGAGAGAAGACAGAGGAGAATCTTAAAGGTTTGTACACAAATATTTTTAAGACCATTATAAATGAATTTGTCTTGAGAAAAACGAACTAGCTTATAAAAATGTTTAATAACTACGCAGAAAAAGGGGCTATTCCTCGTCATTCTTATGACTTTGGAATTCCCCTTTGTTTCATTTAATTTCCGGTCACAGAAAGATACTTGTATCCGCTATAGAAGTATCGGTAATGTTTTGAAGCATTTGCGACACACTGCCATCTCTGCATTTGTTTACAATAGCAATAAATCTGGGTCGATAAGTATCCGAGACTTTTAACCTTTGGGACACTTCACCGTATCCACATGCAGCGCTTAAAGCGTCTAAAGACTGCAGTTTTTGAGGATGTTCTTTTTTCACTTCTTCCAACGGCCTTCCACTATATTTGGCAATACGTTGTGTTGCTTCTTCGTAAGTTAGGTCCTCAACAACAACTTTCTCTTCTTCCGTTGAAGCATGGGTACCTTCGGTTTGAGCGGAGGCAAAACCACCAAGGCTAAGAACGACGAACAGCATACTCAATACAGCAAAAAACGACTTTTTCATTTCTTCCTCCCTATGGGCTAACCATATTCGTTAACAAAAAGAAATGGTTTCCCAAGTATTGCAAAAAATATTATCAAATTCCTTTCCGAATAGTTGTATGATGGAAAAGAAATCCTACCATTCCGGAAGGGGCAATTTCGAATGAGCACACAAACGGCACTGATTATTGTCGATGTTCAATCCTCGATCGTGGAATACTGCTATCAGGGAAATGAAGTGGTGGAACGGATTCAAACGCTTCTCGAAAAAGCACGGCATGCGAACATTCCCGTCCTTTTTGTCCAGCATAACGAGCCTGAAGGCAGCCCGCTCGCCCCTGGCACCCCCGGATGGCAGATACATCCCACCCTTTGCCCGCATCCGGATGAACCGATCATTCAAAAAACGGCATGCGACTCGTTCTTCGAAACTTCCTTGCAAGACGAATTAAAGGCTCGCAACATCGATCATTTGGTGATCGTCGGCTTTCAGACCGAGTACTGTTGATACGACATGCAGAACGGCAGTCTCGCACGGCTACGAAGTCACCCTTGCCGGTGATTGTCACTCTACGACCGATGACGCCGTCCTGAAGGCGGCGGATATCATTGCCCATCACAATGCGAATTTGAATGGATTGGGTACTCCGAAAAACATTATTACCGTAAAAGAGTCTCGTGAGATTTTTGAATAAAGAAAATCCCCCGAGGAGTCTGTGGTCAAGACCCCATTTAGTGGACAGTAAGAAAAAACCCGACCGTTAGACCGACAGCTGACGTCTGAATTCAACAGGCGTCAGCCTTTTTAATTTTCGTTGTGGTCGACTTTGGTTGTAGAATTGAATATATTCCTCAATTCGCCTTTGTGCCTCATCCACACTTCGGATATCATAAGGGTAGAGCCCTTCCGTTTTGAGATGCGAGAAGAAGCTCTCCATCGAGGCATTATCATAACAGTTGCCTCTCCGAGACATGCTGATTTGGGCGCCAACCTTCGGCAACATGTCGTGGTAAGCGTAGGACGTGTACTGGAATCCCTGATCGCTGTGAACGATCAGTCCAGTCACGTCTTTCGTCTTTTTAAAGGCTTTCTCAAAGGTCCGTAGGACCAACTGATTGTCGTTGCGAACTCCAATGTGGTAAGCCACAATCTCATTATTAAACAAATCCTTAATAGCAGACAGGTAGAGCCACGTATCCGCGACACGATACTGTGTGACATCGGTTACCCATTTTCGATTAGGTGCATCCGCTTTGAAATTCCGCTGCATCACATTCTCAGCGACTCGTCCACCTTCGGTTGAAGCATAGTGACCTCGATATTTGCGGCGTATTCGAGAACGGAGCTTCATTTCTTGCATCAGACGTAGTACCTTCTTATGGTTGACCCATACCCCGTGATCTCGTAAGAGAAACAGCTGGGTTTGTCGATACCCATATTTACCATCATACTTCTTATAAACTACTTTGATGAGGTCTTTCACGGGCTTGTCCCGGTCCGCTTGTTGCCGTTTCAAGTATGCATAGTATCCACTTCTTGAGACTCCAAACAGCTTGCAAAGTTCACTAGTCGTATACTCACCAGCTACTTGCTTGATCGCCTCATACTTATGGGCTGCACCTCCCGCATCCAGATTTTCAAACACTTTTTTAGCATCGAGTTCTCTCGTTTTAGCTTTTTAACATATCGATCTTGATCAACATATTCTTCACGTCTACCTCGTTGATCCATCAACCCAAATTCGCCTAACTGTTTATATTTTTTCATCCATACTTTAAGCCGGTGGCGGTCCGGAATCCCCAGATGCTCCATGATTCGACGGTATGTCCATCCTTCTTCGATATGCAGTCGTATGGCTTCCACCTTTAATTCGTGAGAATAACTTCTAAACGTTTGCCCCTTTTTCACCATAAAAAATGCACCCCTTAAATTTCATCGGATTTACCAGTTTAATCCAATGTCCATTCTAAGGGGTGCACTTCACTGCCTCCAAGGGGGATTTTGATTATAGGAATTAGAGCATTACTAATGCTACTTCTGACAAAGAAAATGACCAATTATTATTTTGCCAAAAAACTTACAAGCTCCCGATTAAACTTCTCTAACTCGTCATAAAACAACCCATGCCCGCTGTACAAAAATGGGACCAGCTCCGAGCCCTGGATACCGGCATGCATAAATTCGGCAAAGGGGTACGGACATACTTTGTCCTGAACGCCATGAAAAATAGCGGTTGGAACGGAAACAGCGGACAAATCCCGGCGCAGGTCCTCATCTCGCAGAGAGACGGCGCACATTGCCGTTGCGTGACCAGATGCCTCCATACCCAGTCCGTGCATCCAGTCTTTGATACCCTCCGTCACGTAGCTCGCAAAAAACATGTCCCCAAAGTCATTCAGCATTTTCGGCCGATCTGTATAGGTTGCCTGGATGAGACTGTTGACCTGCTCCTTTGTCATTCCGTACGGGTAATCCGGACGTCTGGTAAACAGAGGGGCTGCCGCCGCAAAAAGAGCCAGCTTGGAAACCTTATCTGCTCCGTATCGGGCCATGTATCTGATCGCGATGGCTCCTCCCATGGAAAATCCGGCGAGAGTGATATTCTCCAGCTCCAGGGTGTCTATGACCACCCGAATATCATCTGCCAATCGATCGTAGGAATACCCTCTCCAGGGACGGTCCGACTTTCCAAATCCGCGCAGGTCGACTCCAATGCATCTGTACCCCATTTGGGGAAGCTGGTTGAACTGATATTCATACATTTTGTGATTAACAGGCCATCCGTGGATAAACAGCACTGGTTTTCCATTGCCCGGGTCGAGATCCTCCACGTAAAGATTTACATTTTGTTCAACCGCAACGTAATAGCCCATCAAAATTACTCCCCTTCTGGATGATTGCCTATGCATACCTTATGTGGGGAAGAGCAGGATAGATACTTGTCTTGCAACAAAGCATGTAGTCCGACCACCGCCGTGCAGCGCCGCAATGTGTTCGCGAAAGGCGCGCGTCCGGCCGCTGCCTCGATATAGCGGCAGGCTAGCCATCATCGCAAACGAACCGCCATTGACTTTTTCATTAACACGCTAGGCCAACATTTGCGTCTTGCGGGAAAAGACCTCAATTTGTTGCTTTATAACGATCAAAAAATGAACACCCGGTTCTCCAAAAACGTAGAGAACCGGGTTCGTCCATAACATAAAAGCTTGAACACTGTTTGGGGAGACGAAGCCGACATCAGACCCCGATTAATTCTTAGACGCTGGGGCAGGGGCAGGGCCGGCTTTTTCTGTTTGCGTCATACTGTCCCCTTTTGATTTTGCCATATCGATTTCTTCTTGCGTAGGCGGCGCTCCAACCGCAAAGCCCTTGATTATTTTTCCGAGCGTTGCAGTGTCAAAATCATCACGAGTGTACAATTCTACCGTGAATCCCTCATGCTCCCAAATCACGATACCGTTCGCGAAATAGACCTTGGCCCCTTCAATAACCTCAGTCTTGACCGGGTCAGTAGTGCCGATGCCATTTTCACCGCCCTGAGAGATCAAGAAATCAGCCGTTTTCTCGCCGTGACTGTATTGTACTTCCACCATGGTTTTTCCGTGAATGACAGTGTTGACGTATTCATAATCTGCGATCCAGGAGGGCGCGGGGAAATTCATGCCTGTTGCCAAGCGAGCTTCCTGCAGAGTCAGCTTTGGAGATGCCGGCCATTCTGTCACTGCGGAATCCGCTCCCCTATCCTGCCCGGCCGATACACTCTTTTCAGAAACCGGCAGTTCCTTGTATTGGACAATTTCCATATTCCCAACTTGAAAACGTGCCAGGATTGACTGGATCATGCCTTGCGCGTAGGAGGTCGTCGAAAGCGCACCGCCAATGAGAACTATAACAGCAGCAGCCGCAGCGGCCGTTTTCCATTTTCTATTCATCAGAGCTTTCCCACCCTTTTTCGTATTTTGGAGTTGAATGGTTCCCGTCTCGATTTTGTTTACCAGACGCTTGTAAATGCGCTCCTTGGCCAAGCTGTTATTGATCTCCGCCTTTTCAAGCAATTCAACGACGTTTCCATATGTCTTCGGATCATGTTTTTCACTCATCCTTGAACCTACCTGCCTCCAAGATTTTGTGTAGCTTTTTTAAACTCCTGTAGACCACGACACCGATATTGGACTCGCTTACACCCATTAGCTCGGCTATTTCTGAATTTTTCAGACCGGCAGCGAATTTCATTGCGATAATATTGCGTTCTTTATCGCGCAGCTTTGCCAGTGCTTTAAACAGTGCCTGATGATCATCGTCCCGGATTGCCAGCTCTTCGGGAGACGGCTTGGGCATGATCAGCTCTGTTATGGAATCCAGCGAAAAGTGGAATCTTTTTTTCCGGGCGCGATAGTAATCTGTCACAGTGTTTCTGACAATCGCGAACAGCCATACATCAAATTTTGCTTTTTCCTCCGAGAAACTGTGGTATTTGGAGATGACCGTTTCAAAAACTTGACTGCAAATATCTTCTGCCTCGTACTGATTGTGAATCCGGTAGCAGATATACTTGTACACGCGATCGAAGTATATTTCGTAAATTTGAGAAAACTGCTCTGTAGATAAAACACCCTCACGGAGCCTGTCTTTTTGATCGTGGCAGATTTCCATATGTACTCTGGCACTTTCCAACTCCTTTCCTCCTTTCTGCCTTTCTCCCTTCCCATTTGTCCATCTTGTATAGGGAAGTTTTACGTATGTTAATACGTCGCCTCGCCAAAAGCATTAACAAATCGTTTTGAAATTGTTGTTTTTGAAAGGCGGGTGGTTTAGAAGGAGCCAGTTTAGAACGTACGCGGCTTTACGACAAGCCGAGCAAGCAGCTGCCACGGCAAAAAGCCCTCCCCGGATGGCTCTGAAGTGCACCCCTTAGAATGGACATTGGATTAAACCCCTGGTAAATCCGATGAAATTTAAGGGGTGCATTTTTTATGGTGAAAAAGGGGCAAACGTTTAGAAGTTATTCTCACGAATTAAAGGTGGAAGCCATACGACTGCATATCGAAGAAGGATGGACATACCGTCGAATCATGGAGCATCTGGGGATTCCGGACCGCCACCGGCTTAAAGTATGGATGAAAAAATATAAACAGTTAGGCGAATTTGGGTTGATGGATCAACGAGGTAGACGTGAAGAATATGTTGATCAAGATCGATATGTTAAAAAGCTAAAACGAGAGAACTCGATGCTAAAAAAGTGTTTGAAAATCTGGATGCGGGAGGTGCAGCCCATAAGTATGAGGCGATCAAGCAAGTAGCTGGTGAGTATACGACTAGTGAACTTTGCAAGCTGTTTGGAGTCTCAAGAAGTGGATACTATGCATACTTGAAACGGCAACAAGCGGACCGGGACAAGCCCGTGAAAGACCTCATCAAAGTAGTTTATAAGAAGTATGATGGTAAATATGGGTATCGACAAACCCAGCTGTTTCTCTTACGAGATCACGGGGTATGGGTCAACCATAAGAAGGTACTACGTCTGATGCAAGAAATGAAGCTCCGTTCTCGAATACGCCGCAAATATCGAGGTCACTATGCTTCAACCGAAGGTGGACGAGTCGCTGAGAATGTGATGCAGCGGAATTTCAAAGCGGATGCACCTAATCGAAAATGGGTAACCGATGTCACACAGTATCGTGTCGCGGATACGTGGCTCTACCTGTCTGCTATTAAGGATTTGTTTAATAATGAGATTGTGGCTTACCACATTGGAGTTCGCAACGACAATCAGTTGGTCCTACGGACCTTTGAGAAAGCCTTTAAAAAGACGAAAGACGTGACTGGACTGATCGTTCACAGCGATCAGGGATTCCAGTACACGTCCTACGCTTACCACGACATGTTGCCGAAGGTTGGCGCCCAAATCAGCATGTCTCGGAGAGGCAACTGTTATGATAATGCCTCGATGGAGAGCTTCTTCTCGCATCTCAAAACGGAAGGGCTCTACCCTTATGATATCCGAAGTGTGGATGAGGCACAAAGGCGAATTGAGGAATATATTCAATTCTACAACCAAAGTCGACCACAACGAAAATTAAAAAGGCTGACGCCTGTTGAATTCAGACGTCAGCTGTCGGTCTAACGGTCGGGTTTTTTCTTACTGTCCACTAAATGGGGTCTTGACCACTCCGCAGGAGGGCTCTTCTCATTTTTTCATCGACATATGCAGCTTTTCGACAGTTTTACAGTTTTTGTGGCTCCGTCCCATTCCACCTTCAAGCCAAGTGCCGAGGCGAGCTCTCGAGCGGGAGCATATGCCGTCCCGGACTCAATCGTTCCGTTCAAAGCAAGCCCATTTACGCTGACCTGCTTCGCCGCTGGATTCCATGCAGGAACCACTCCAACCGCTTCCGCAACCGCTCGAACAGGCAGGAGGGAAACTCCGTTTTGGAGATACCCCTGAGCCGAAAGCTGAACTCCGTTTATTTCAATCGTTACCTTCTGAGGCAGCGTACCTGCAGCGATTGCCCTTTTCAACCCATAAACTTCAGCAAGCCCGGTTACTATCGCTCTTGCACACGCACGCCGGTACGTATCGCTCTTCAACAGCTCAGCTTCTTCCCTATTGGTCATAAACCCGCACTCCGCGAGGATCGCGGTCATGTTTGTTTCCCTCAGCACATGGAAATTCTCTGCTTTGACCCCGCGGTTCTTCCGGCCGGTAGCGAGGACAAGCGCACGCTGAACGGCTTCGGCCAGCTTTACGGCTGCGGGAGGCCGCGATGTGTAGACAAACGTCTCGATGCCGTTTGCGTCGTTCCAATCATTCCCGAAGGCATTTGCGTGAATGGAGACGAATGCATCTGCCCTCCAGGCGTTGGCCTTGTCTGTGCGTTCCTGTAACGGCACGTCCCGGCTGCCGTCGTCAGCGTGGGTAAACAGCGTCTCTACCCCATCGTATTGTTTCAATTCATCACGGACATAACGGGCGACCACGCTGTTGAAGTGGAACTCCCGCATGCTGTCGTCCGGCGTTCGCTTTCCCGGTGTTTCCGGGCCGTGTCCTGCATCTATCGCTATCTTCACGACATATCACCATCCCCATGCTTTTCCTTCTCCTGTCTCCGCTTGATGGCTCTGGCCAGCTTGTGTTCGATCTCATCCGAAACGGCATTCATCGCCCACTCCGGTACCCACTTTTCCCAACCAGCTCGAACCACATTGGCCGTCATGCTTTTCCAAATGTGCAAGCCGAATGCCGCAATCAGAAAACCAAAGCCAATCCCCGGTGTTCCGATTACCGTATCGATCAGGTGACCTACTGCCGGCATGAAGAGCAGGAATGCTGTCCGAAAAGCCCCGTTGATTCCGTATTCGGATGCGTAAGAACCATCAATTTTGGAGGCCCTGTATCCCGCTATCCAGTCCATGGCGATCAGAAAGACGTACCATGTCATGATTAACATCCTCACGGGATTTTCTCCGTATAAAAAATGAAAAGCCGAGATACAAGCGGCGCCAGCTGCACCAGATATGATTGAGTCTTTCATGCTTATCATCCCTCCCTTAGGAAAAAAAGTCGGGGAGCCGCAGCTCCCCATAAAAAAACGCCTTCACTCGTAGTTGAGGAATGGCGTCCGCTATTGTTGTTCAACTTGTGCGGCTAAAAGCTCGGCAACCGGAGCTTGATATTCTTCCGGAAGCGTCTCAATCTCGCGGCGTCCGGCTTTGATCAAATAGGCGAATACTTTTACCATGTAAGTCGCAACCATCGTTACATCCCTTCCTTCGTCGTCTTGAGTTCTTCCCGTAATGCTGCCAGTTCCTTTTGCTGCAAAAGTGTCTGCTCGTATAAAGCGGCAATCGCTTCATAAGCATCAGTCAAATCAGGATTCGTCTCGACCTGCTGCCGAAACCGAAGCTCGGCAAGATCCGTTTGCTTAATGTGCTTTCCCATCGGCTTCCTCCCTATTCGTAGCTTATACCAAATCCGTCAATTTCAACGGGACTGAATGAGCCGTTCGCTTCGATGGTAACCTTGATGTTCAGCCCCCACTGTATAGCCGTCTTGGCCTTGTTGACAAAGTCATAATACGAGCCTTTGAGGAAATAGGACGTGATATCTTCCCATTGCGGGAGAGCATCCATTCCATTGTTGGTCGCTTCGACCTTGAGTTTCGCCGGTGTCTCTGTCGTCACTGCCTCAAAGTAGTCAAGTGAAATAACGGTTCCGGACGATTCTTTATTTTTCTCCATAAGGGCCTGAATTTTGATGTTGTGCGTGCCATACGGAAGGTCCAGTTTTTCGTATAACGTTCCGTATTCCGGATCGATGCTGGCTGTGTACAAATCAACATCTCTTACTGGAATGCCGTTGATATAAACTCTGGCAATCCCGCAATTGCCATGCTTCGCCCCAACCCACCTGATGCCATTTCCGGTAAATGTAAACTCAACCGTCCCCGCAGCTGTGACACCGGTGTGACGTCCGCCAATGTCGTAGCCAGGAAGAGGCGAATCCTCCCAAACTCCCGTGTAGCTCAGCCGAACGTCATTCTGTTGTATGCGTTCTACGATCGAAGAGGTCAAAGGAACGGTACGCACAGCGTTGAGCACCAAACGCTTGACAACATCACTGGTTACAATTGGCTTCTTTAACTCGAATTGAAGCCTGTCCCCAATCCGGACAGTACTGGGCGTGTTAATCGTAGCCTCTCCACTGCGATACGGAAATTTCAAGGCCAGATTTTCCCCTGTCCATCCCGGATCTTTCCCGATTTGCTTGTATTCCTCCTCGGGAACCTCATAAACGCGTATTCCATCAAAGAATGCGTACTGCCCACCGATGCCTTCAACCATCAATTCCAGATCAACCGTGGTGTCGTAAGCAGGTTTTGCTTTAAACCACTCGAACTTGTAATGGACCTGGTCCGTAACACCAGCCGACTCCCCGACGCCATACATTTTCAGGCATGCCTTTTTGGCATTGCCGTTTTTCACGTAGCCTCCGACAAAATAACAGCTTCCGCCGCGAAGCGACACTCGTTTGTAAATGGACCCGGATGACTTTCCTGCAGCTATGGAAACCTTCATGCTGTTAATGCCGACGACTTTGCCGTTTGCATCCAGAAGATGCGATGCATCCTTGACGCCCCAATCAGTCGTATTCGGCATGCTGCCTGAAGTCCCTAATTCATTTTTGAGCTTGCGTTGGTTCGACCAGTCCCCCATCGTACCTGTGGTAGCATCGATCCCCGCTACTCGCCAGTAGTACTTTTTGCCTTCGACAAGATCGTGTTGCGGCGTAAAGCGAACGGTGGTATAAGTTGCTGGTGAAACAATATCGACAGTAATTTGATCAACCCAAAACTCAGTATTGGCCGTATTGGCTCCGCTCGTATATGCCCGTACATACAGGACGTCGCAATCCTGTGGAACTGTCACTTCATCCATATACGTTTCATACTTGGTCGTAGCCCCACTGAGAACGATCCCGTTGGTGTTCATCACAATCGTCGAATCCTTCTTTACGCCGAGAAGATCAATGTGGATTTGGGCACCAGAGTGTAAACGAATGGCGAAAACCGTTGCCTGCAATTTCAGTCTATCTCCCGGTTTCCATCCCTTCAATTCCTGCAAAACGCCAAGAGGAGCAGCACCACTATTGTTAATGACCCGCAGTGCATTATTTCCGGTCTTTGGTGTTGCGGCCATGTCGACGTAGTCATTGACTCCCTTCGTTCCCTGCAAGCGCCAAAATGCACTCGGAACATTTCCGCGATCCCCCGCGAATGAAGAGTCCACTACCAGTTGTTTTCGATAGCGGACACCCTCCGCTGGGAAAGCTGTCCATGACTCACCGTCGTACACCTCCCAGCCAGTCCGATCAACCGATGTGTCGAATAACAGCGTTCCTACCGTAAAAGCTGCATCCTCAGCGATTTGCAGTTGATAGTGCTGCTTGTCTCCTTCGCGGTCATTGTTGATCGCCATTTCAAAAACAGGGCGTTTTCCCTCTCGTACATTTTCCGTCGGTCCTGTAATCATGGGCGGTTTCGGAGGTATGTTTGTGATCAGGAAGTTTTCTGCTGACATGTCACTCCACATGACGGTGGAGTCGCTGCCGTTCATATACCATCCGTACACTTTGCCCGGCTCAAGGATGCCTTCGGGAACATCATAGCGGTTTGCTGTCCCCATAATTTCCCCTGAGTCATGAACGACCCCATTGGTTGCAACATCGCGAATATAGATGCGGAAAGAGCGCTGCCCGTGCCCCTCAGGATCACTGTACGTCCATTCGAGCCGCGGCGTTTCGTTTGTTCCGTATGGGAAGGTCCTTGTACCAATAGGAGACTTTGGCGTAAATACCGGTTTTTTCGTCGTCCGGAAATATTGATAGTTGGTGAAAGGACCGACGGCACCATAACGGTCCCATGTCCTCACACGCCATGCATACAGTTTGTCTGGAGACAGTTTGCCCGTCGGTACGATTACGCTTTGGGCTCCGCCTGCGACCTTTCCGCTGTTCCACACCGCGATGCCCGTATTGGTCCCATCCATCAGGTTTATCTCGTACGCCGATTGGGAATCGCCTGTCCCGTCAGGATCGCTGAATACCCAGCTAAGCGTTGGCGTGAGGGTTGATTGGACGGAAGGCGAAGCAGATGTGCCGGCTGGAGTCATGCCCGTTGAGCCGTTTGGCGATCGATTTAGTTTGAAAAAGTAATAGTTTGACCAGTCGCTCGATGCCCCGTAACGGTCATAGGTCCGTACACGGTATTTGTATAAAATGTTGTACGAGAGATTATCGGCTGATAAAACGTTGTAATACTGATAACCTGATGATTGGTACTTTGAAACAACGACCGCGTTGGTCGAAGAATTCACAATTTCAATATCAAAGGCAGACTGATAATCGCCTGTATTGCCATCACTGAACGTCCATGCCAGTTTTGGCAACAGCGTATTTGACACGACGGCAGGGGAGGAAGCGGATGTTGAGGCACTCGTTCCGTTTACGGTAAAGCCGGACGATGGTCTGTTTGGGTTAACATTTAGGCTGATCGTAAACAGCTTTTTTGTGCTTGGCGATGTTGACATCGTGTCTTTTGTAGCGGTAGCAACCCCTCCCGCCGAGGTCGATTCTGCCAAAGAAGGTACAGCAAATGCGGTTAAAGGAGTTGTGGTAACGGAACAATTGGTATAAATATCAAACGCCTTTGCGTCAAGGTTGATATCATAGACTTTTTCATGCCAAAAGGTACTGCCAGAATACGCTTGCGAATAGAGATAAATGACGATTCTCCGGGTGTTTGCCCGCACGGCAAGCTTACTGTACGAATCGCCGCTATGGGGCTCTGTAAAAATAATCGCCCGAGGTACATAATCGTAGTATCCGTTTGTGCGTTTAGGCACCGAAATGCCGGTACCGCCGTCACTGACGGCGGTTCCAATATTTCTTGTGCTTCTTGAGGAGTAGCCCCCGTTTACTACCACAGCTCTCGAACCGTCACCTTGCAAATCAATTACTTGGCCATTCGCCCAGCCGGTATACGTAGATTTCCAGACAGTTTCAGAAGTAATGTTGTGGACATTCTCCAAGAAGTTAATGGAATCGTAATCCCAATGAAAGTCCTTATACTTTACATTTCCAAGCTGAAATTCGACGGGGGAAATAAAATATTTGCATGCACTATCATTCAAACTTGCATTGTCATACAACAGAGGAACTGTAGTTGCTGCGTCAAAGTATTGCCTAAGGGTTCCATTCGCATAATTATGCGAACTCTCTGTATACTCCGCTTGCAAGAAGCCTACTGCTAAAGTCGGCATATCCCTTACTCTCCTTTCCTGACTATTTCAGCACCACTCTTTTTGCCGTTGAATCAAACACCCCGCTCCACAGCCTGATATCGCTGATTTCACGAAAGGTTTCGATGTATATATTCGCATTCACATTGTTCAGAGTGGCTCCCTTGAGGGTCTCCAGCTCGATGGCCAGGTCGACGATATTGCGTTCATCGTGCACAGCTCGTGTATTCAAGCTGAAAATATTTGCTTGGACATTGGCAAATTCCGAATCGATTAAGTCAAAGTTTCTGTTGATTTTGCCAGCCCCCGACATCAGGCTATCGGGAGCGGCTGGGTCAAGAGAAATTCGTCCATTGGTTACCGGCATGTACACATCCTCCTTATGATGTATGAACCATCAGATTTCGCGCTTTGGGCGTCACGACCGGCACGGTCGAGCTTTGTTTGATCCGTACGCGAAGCTTGGTGGAAGAGGCAACCGTTTTTTCAAACTTCAATTGCGTAAAATCGGCGTCAATCGGTGTCTGTGCAACTGCGCTGCCCATACTCGTCCATGTTTTGCCGGCATCCAGGGAATATTCGACTGTCTGACTCGTACCGCTTGGCGTACTCAGTTCCACATAAACGGTAATTCTCGTAAACGGTGCACTCGTAGTAATCTCCCGGCTTACATACATTCCTTCCGGCTTGTATCCAAGAGCGATAGCGCCGACATTCTGTTGAACGACTGGAGAAGAGCCCTTTGATTTCAATAAAGCCCGGACGTGAATCATGTCAGTCGGTTGCCCAAGCTTGGTGACATCGATCTCGTCCAGCGCGTACCACGACATCTCATCAGTTGAGTATTGCCATTGCAGTTCAGCCTTTTGCGGAACGAGCTGGCTGCTGGCAAGCACGAGCTGAGTAGCCTGGGATACTTCCATCGGACGGAACCGCAAAATGCCGTCACTGGTAAACTTCGCGCCATACAGCCGAAATTTCAAATCCATATCCTGGTGGGCTGTCCACGCCGAACCATTGGACGAGGAAAACAGCAATCCAACATCATATGGCTGACGTGCTACTGGTTTCTGTGTTATGAGGTCTTTTGCTCCCATTCGGGCGACAAAAGCTCTGTACTGCGAGGAAGGGGTCAGCAGGACGATGGCATATTCCGTGTTAGCTTGCAGCAGGACGGGGTCGGGGAAGGTTACCTTCGTTGCCGTGGTGCCGTTGTTGGAGATGTTCACCTGATCGGGATTCAACGCGACGGATGTCAGAACAGTCATGGACGGATAACCGTTTACGACTGTTCGCAGCTGCACCGTCAGATCGGCTGCCGGATCCTTTGTTGCCAAAAACAGGTCCACAGCAGTGATATATCGCTCCTCCGTCAGGATAAACGTCTGCGCCAGCGGGTCCGTCAAACGCCAGGATGGTATCTGCCAAAATGTCTGTTCAATGACCTGTTTGCGGCCTATTCCGACATAGGATGCCTTTGCTTCGTTTTGCTTGGTAAACATGTTCTACACCTCGTTCCATAGATAGACTTCACGTGTTCCCGTACGGACATTAGGAGGAATCATGAACTTGCATGTGAACCGGCCATTCTTGTCCGCCCGGATAGTATTTGGCAACGTCCCTGCCAATGTTCCGTTCAACGGAACCAAGTGGACCGGGATTCCGTCAAATGTCCCTTTGATATTGTCGCTGAACGGCTCAAAGCCCTCGCCAGATACCGTAATCTCTCGCTGCCTGATGTATGGCACGTTCTCGTCCAAAATCATTTTTGTTTCCGTTCGTGTCGTTCCGGTAGTCCGCCAGTCGGCCCACCATCCCCACACCTTCTTGGTTACGATAGATTCTTCGACCCATGTATCGTGAGAGGGGGTCAGACGGATCGTCGCCAAATTTCCAAACACCTGGTAAGGGTTCACGTTCATGGCCTCGGTCGCATACGTCTGATCGATCAGCACTTCCTCCTTGTAAGGCAGTGTCACCAGCCTTTCATGGAATCGAACCGTAGATGCCTGCTGCTCGACTTGCAGTTCAACAAACGTCTGCTCAAGCGGCAACTGCACCACCTTCTCCCTCGGATTCAACATGGCATCAAAAAGGGGGTGCGTCACATCCGCCCGTTCAAAGTTTGTAAAGTTATCAGTGAAAATTCCTTTTTTCAGGAGAGTGGGGTCGGAAATCTGGGCTTGTCTGTCCAAGTCGGCGATGGCTTGGTTGTACTCCGCCCGCTCCAGACGATCCAATAACGATCGGAGCTCCAACATGGTTAACCGTTTCGGCTTCCGGTTGGTCACTACGACCGCATCGGAGTTGGGAGGCAGATATATTTCTCCCAGCTCCAGGACATCAGGGGGCGACGATGGCGGATAAGGAGAGATGTCTGACTGACCGTGAATTACCTTCACTTCGCCCTCAAATGTTAGATAGTAAACGTCCTTGCGAGCCAAGTAAAACTCATACGTCGTCTGGAATGTCGTCCCTACGACCGGTTTGTCTCCGCTTAGCCATTTGATGCCGTCGTTCTCCAATTCCACATCGGTTCCTTCGACCATTACTTTCGTATACCGATACGTAACCGTGTAGGAGGTGCCTCCGGCTGGTTCGGCGCCAGCCAGGGACCAGTCCACTGTATCTCCGGAGAGTTGAAAGTCAACGCTCTTCTTGTACTCGGTGCTTCCCGCCCTCACGGAAACGATGTCGACGACAGGCGTTTTCGGCAACATATCGGAAGTGCCCGCCACGTTGCCGCGTGTGATCGTATCGGTTCGCTCAACTGTCGCAGTCACCTGGCGAATAGCCTTCACCGGCTTGGTATTAAGCGGATAATAGCTTGTTCCAGCGAGGTACGTCTTCGTTTCATTGACCACCATTCTCGTATCCAACGCCTTCGGTATGGATACTCGAATCGGAACGAGCTTGTCAATCTGATAGCCGAGAACATATGCCCGTCCGGCATCGACCACCAGCGTCACATTTTCAGCATCCTTCGGCTCGATATAACCATCCATGCCGGATACCAAAAAGGAACCGTTCGTATCATAGGTACGGCGTGCAAAGACCGGTGTAAAGCCTTCTAACTCCGGCGGAAGTTTCGCTGTCACCAACTCCCCGTCCACCAGTCGAAACATCGGCGTCGCCGCTTCATCGTTTAGTGTCCACGCCGGTTCAATGATAGTTCGCTGTCCACCGGGCATTCCGTAATTGGAAAACCCAACCGCTGGATCGTACAGGGTTGGGTCATCTTCGTAAGTGAGGCTTCGTGTTTCGACTCGAAGGCCGATGCTCTCCTCTCCCGCCCCGCTGATGGTCAGCGTTGTTTCCGGCAGATCATGGATGATGCCGTCCAAATACACGCGGGCGGGAGAGATGCGCAAAAGTGTTTTGTCTGCACTAATATAAAGTTGACCGCCGTCGATAATATGGCCGGCACCAAAAATCACATCGCCAATCTGCTTGTCCCTGAACAGCGACATAGCCTGCAGTTCATTCAGTTCGGCGGTTTGAATCCGTCTGCCACCGACAAAATCGATAGACTTCCATCGTTTCGAAGGATCAAAGCGATTATAAACCTGTTTCATGATAAACCTCCTTTACAGCTCCAGAATGTACTCGATGCTTTCCCGGTTTGTCGCTTCTCGCTCAACAGGCGATTGATTGGTAACTGTTAACAAAAAGCCCAAGTCAACGATTTCATCCATGGTTGCAACCTGTTTGTTTACCGGCAATCCTTGAGCGAGGAGTGTCCCTGCATACACCCCTGTTTGACGGTATGTGCAAAGCGGAAACTCGTCGTATCGAAGCCACGCCTGAATATAAACCCACCGGCAATCGGTGGCCCGCGCTTCCTCCTCGTCGATGATTCGCCATTTCTGCCCAACCTGTTCGATTGTCCCGTTTGTGTCGTCAGGCAAGACGAATCTCACCTGGTCGGCTCGTTTGAGAGCCACAATTTCGGAGATCGTTTGACCGTACTGCACATCTGGAACAATCTCGGGCGAATGGCTGTCCCAAGACGAAGTTCTTCCTACCGCTATAAAGACTTGACCGTTTCTGACCAGGTTAAAGGCCTGGAACGTTTTCATCCCTTTTACATCGCTTGTTTTCGTAGCTATGGGAAACACCCCCTAAGTCGTTATCGATACATTGCTTTTTTGTATCCGTAATGTTTGAGTCAAATAGGTCGCCTGTTCAAGAAACGTGATATTTGGCGACCACCAGCTTTTCCGGTCGCACCCGGCAGTATGGAGGGCGTACTGTTCGACGTGATGACTCGACTGCTTTTCATTGCCGCTCAAGTCATCGTCGGTCCTGTCTGGCATCGTAACGGCGGTGTACAGGTTCATGCCTGCCCGAGAAGTTCCACGTTGATACTCTACGTGATGGGACAATGAAACGGAAAACAGGTAACGAAATCCGGCCAGACCCATCAGTGCGACAAGACCACGGGCAATAGCCAGTGTTTCCGGTGTCGTATAGATAACAGACGACAACGGAGAAAACTCCCAACCGTCTGCAAGCACTCCCGATTCCGACAGTTCTACCCCCGCCTCCGGCATCAGCCTATACGATTCCTGCAAGCCGAAGCCTTGCGTCTTGAGTGTCTCGACGCTCATCGTTCCGTTTGACCGCAGCTTGGCAAGCAACTCTTCATCGTCTTTGGCGTCTAATTCTTTTCTCCATAACTCACGTGACGCATCTGATTGCAGATGGACAAAAAACGCCTTCCACAGTTCGCCGTCAACGTCCGGAAGCTCTTTTCCCGCTGCATCCATGATTGCCCGGATATGACGACTCTTTCGGTAGTATCCGGGCAAATAGACCATTAATTTGTCACCTGGTGTGCTCATTCGATCGTCACCACCGGATCTATTTGAGCATCAGGGAAAAGAATCACGTTTTCGGTCGGCGTGACCATGGATGCGTCCGCTGCTCCTGCGTTGATAACTGCCGACAAAATTCTGGCTGCGTAAAGTGTTCCGCCTACGCCGATTGTTCGGGTATAATCCAAAATCGCTTGTTTCGCTTTCTCGGCTTCAATCCCAATCGCCTGAACAATGATCGGTACCGTTTGCATGCGAACGCGGCGTACAACTGCATCCACTCCGCTTGGCTTGCGCCGATTGATCTCTTCCTGCACTCGCTCCACCAGATCGGGGATTGTGCCGCCCACGACGACGTCCACTGTGCCAATACCTCTTGCCATGTCTATTGCCTTGGCGTAAGTCGTACCCGTCACTTTGAGGGCCCACCGAACATAATCAGCTTCCGCTCCGCCACGCTCCGGGTTTCTCTTCTGCTGAAGGATCCGCTCACGCAAAGATTCGTCCGATTCTCCCGGCGCCCGCTTTAGACCATGATCTTCCGCAATCTGGTCCAGATACTCTCCTTTGGCAGTTACGGCAAAGGCTTGTTCCAATATCTCCCGGAACTTTTCCTGTTGAATGAACAATTCAAGGGCAATGGGGGCCAGTGCATCGTAAATGATCGATCCTTCGCTTTTATCCAGATCATCCGGGGCTGCTTGCAGCAAGCGATACAAGATTTCTTCAAAAGATTCCGACTCGATTCCCTTTACTGCTTTTACTGTTTCAGACATCGATCACCATCTCCACCGTTCCGTCTTCCACAATCAATAAAAAAAAGATTTGTAACGTATTGCCGCTCCACCGGAATGAAAACTTCTCGCACCGCTCTACCCCAAACAGATACTCAACTGCCTCCCGGACCAACCGTTTGGCTTCCGCCTGCTTCCATTCCCTTGTGCCATCGCCGCGGATTAGCGTTTTTAGCTCATTGCCGTAGTCCGATGAGTAGATCGGGAAGGTGTAGCGGTCAGTCATGAGCGCTTTTTTTACGTTTTGTATCAACGCGGCCTCCCCCTCAATAATGGAAGGCTTCCCTCCTGGACGGAGCACAAAATCTCCTGCATCAAAGTCAAACGCATATGTT
This sequence comes from Brevibacillus sp. FSL K6-6036, assembly GCF_037964015.1. NCBI lineage: Bacteria > Bacillati > Bacillota > Bacilli > Caryophanales > Paenibacillaceae > Brevibacillus > Brevibacillus sp. FSL K6-6036. The sequence continues at coordinate 43,831 of NZ_CP150173.1, read as the reverse complement.
CGCAATACAGGGACAATCGGCTTTTTTCCTTCTGTTCCCGGGTTTTCTACCCGGGTCATTTCCGGGAATATACTCATAACCCCACCACCCGGTCCATAATGTAGTAAGCTGAATTGACGGAAAGAACGAGGACCTTATCATCCGGCTTCAGAACGTCCTCAAACTGCATCTCTACATAGCTGTGCTTGTACGATGTGAAAGGGGCAGCCAGATCGTCCGTATCCAAAAAGTCCTCCCGTTTCGCATCTCCCAGGTCTCGCTCGGCCATCTCTTGATGGCTGATGGTCACAATGCGTTTGTGGCGTGTCAAATGTTCCGCCACCGTGAGGAATTCCTTCCCGAGTGGAACAGACATGCCGTCAATCAAGATTTTCAAATCGGGTGGAGGTGTTAATACCGTAGCCAGTTCGATCCTGATCTCTTTCGGAGCTGTTTTGAATGTTTTGCTTCCTTGGTCTTGACCAAGATTCGATAAGGCATACGCCAGCTTTTGGAATCCATTCACCTGCCGCTCACCTCCATCTGCAAATCCAATTTCATTTCATGATAGCCAGGCCGTATCGTATGGCTGTCGCCAAAAACAGTGAAGATCCCGGAAAGCTTGGTCAGCTCCTCGTATATCTCGATCCGCGTACCCGCGATAACATCATCGATCCCGAGCGCTGTCACGGAAGCCTGCTCCTTCACGCGGCTCAGATTCTCCAGCTCTTGTTTGGCTATCGAGATTTTGTTGTCGCGATCTTCGTCTTGTAATTCGATTACTTTTACGAGGTGACCATACCGCTTGGCTTTGGCGGAGTCTACTTCATCGTGAAGAACAGAAACGTATTCACTGTCACTTCCGATGACTCTCACGACCGTTCTCATTTCTGCTATCGATCGTTTCCGTTCTGCGCTTAGCAGGTTGCTGCCTTGCTGCAATGTCCATTGCTTGGTTTGGCCGCGCTGTGTACCCACAAATGCTTTTCCCTGATCAATCCAGCACCAGTAGCGGATTCCCGATGAACGGTACACCTGATTCAAAATGTCCGTTACCGCATCCCATACGGTTTTTCCGCGAATCGTTTGCTTTTCGACCGGAGGCATCTTGCCGATCCCTCCCACCGGTATCCCGCGCTGCTCAAAAATACGAAGGAGAAGCTGATCGGCTGGTTCTCCTGTGGTCACGACAACGACATCGTTGTTTAACAAGAAGAAACCGAAGTCATAGGCAACCGGATTCAGATCACCCTTGGACGTGATCCCCAAATCAACAACCATACCCGTAAACAGAGTGCGTGGCGAACCTGATACGTACGATATCAATTCCATTAGGTCGCCTTCTTCGATAGCTGCGTCTGGCCAAAACCGGTCTCGTCCGTTATTTGTTTTGACCGCGAGCGTTCTTTTTGCCTCCTGACGGCTTCCAGACCAAGTTGCTTCCGTAAAAGGGAGTCGAACCGCCTGTTGGCCAGGCTTTTGAAATTGGATTTCATAATGGTACCTGGGCAGCATCCGGATCTACTCCTTTCCCTTTGACTTCGATCTCGAGAGATATTTTTCAACGAGAGTTTGCTTCTCATCACTCGTTTTTTTTGTAGAGGAAACTTTGGCTTTTTTCGTATCCGGGCGTTTGCCTTTCCCTGTCGTTTGGAAAGGGATATTCACGGAGCGGCTCTCCAGCGTAACGAACCGATACTCTTTCAGCGTTAAGCTGAATTCAATATCAAAGCCATTCCACTCGTAACTGAAATCTCGGATGGTGACAGGGACATTGATGTCGCTCCCGGTCACCGTAAAACGAATCGGGTATCCGGTGTTCTTCCAGCGCTTGATGGTCGACACGAACTCTTCTGGCGAGGGGAAGCCGTCGTAGTCACAAAATCCCGGATCGTATTGATCAGGCCAGATTGTCGAGAATGAATACTCCTCCAATTTTGGCTCACCAATGATCGTGGCTTCTCCAATAGCTACAAGGTCGATATCTGTAAAACCGTGTCCGGTCTTTACCGATATAGTCGCCGGAATGACGGGCAGCCGAAGCTTTTCCGTGTTGTTGTTCCAAGTGAGCCAAAACTCAAGATGCTTGGTTTTCATCTCACCTACCTCCAATGAAAAAGACGCCCCTCGCATGAAGAGCGTCTTTTGGTATTTACTTGTATTTTACTGCGGTGCCGTAGCCAGTGTGCAAAGCCCCATTTAAACTATACCGAAAACAAATGACGGCATCTGCTCCTTGCTCTTTGGCCTTCTCCCCAATTAAATCAAGAATAAAATTAAAATCGTTTGTAACTTTTGGGGACGTTACAATTACTGTCCCTAGTGGCTCATAGTCCCGATTTAATTTATCCGAGGTTATGACCAAGATACGAGACTCATTGTTCGGTTCTTTTTTTCCGCCAAAAATACCCATATCAATACCCTCCTTAGCAGAAGATATTCTATGGTAGGTAAAATTTTACCTTCTAACCAATAACACTGTACATGTTTCTATTGAATGACCTTCATTACAAGCCATTTTGGATCGCGATTGATTATGATAACCATTTTTCAAAATCTTACTCAAGGGCGACCGTACCGGTTCCTGATAAAACATGGTTCAATCGATTAGCAATGGTTTCGGCCAATCTCTCAGCGAGCTGATTCAAATCGTCTCTATTGTTTAAGTTGTCGGTTTTCAATGAAACCTGGATTGTTGGACGGAAATCAACATAGGTCTGATTTTTACCAGGTTGACTTACTCCATCCTGGGCAATCGCACTGCTGTTAGTCAAAGAAGGTGTGTAACTTGGAACTTGACTGAAGCTTCCTTCCAAAGCCTGAATCAAAGAATCATTGCCTGCCTCCACACCTATCGCCATAGTCTCGGGGATTGCCATACCGCTTTCAGTCAAACGCGAGAACGGTCCCAGCTCCGCATCAGAGTGAGGAAGGTATTGATCTGCTCCTCCAAACACTGCGACGAGAGCACTAGTAACAGTACCTCCAACCGACAATATACCGTCTACAAGTGTGGTAATGATACTCTGACCACTCCCAAACAATTTGCTGATCCAGCCGTCAAACCAGCCGTCTATCGTAGTAAATGTGTTGAAGAACGTCGTTTTGATCGTATCCCAGGCACCTGACCAATCCCCGGTTATGAACTGGACGAAAGCTGTAAATAATCCTCTCCAGAATTCAAATAGCGTTCTGAAGTAAGCAGATAATCCTTCCCAAATCGCAAAACCGACACTGCTGATCCATTGCCAAGTCGAAGCCAAATAGGCGCTGACCGTCCCCCAGTTATCATACAGCCACCAACCTGCGGCAATCAGCGCGATGACAGCAGCGGTAACCAAAAGAATCGGCCACAGCGCAGTCAAGGAAGCGAGTCCAAAACCGCTCATAACCCCAATCATTGCTGCGAACCCTTGCGTCAATGGTAGCCAAATTGTAGCCAAGAACATCAACGGGCCAGCAAGCAGACCCAAGACAGAAAGAAGCATCAGAAAAGACACCGCTACCTTCGTGATAAATGGATGTTCTTTCGCAAAAGACCCAATGCCTTTCGCTATCTCTGTTAGCACCCCGACAATTGGCTTTACAATATTCAATACGGTATCGCCAATTGGTTGGATGGCGAGCCTCATTTCATTTGCCATAGCTTTCCAATCATCCTTCACTTGGTCAACGATTGCCCCTGTTTTCCCAGCGAACTCCTCCAAAGGTCCAGCATTTAGCATAGCAAAAGTAGCTTCACGCCCAAGGTCGGCGTACTGTCCTTTAAAAATAGCAGACATGATGTTATCCTGTGCAGCCTGATCTTCTAACGACATAATCCCTTTTATAATGTCGGAAACGGCTGCCTCAGCCTCTTTTCCTCCCGCTTTTAGTTGATCCAGCATGGCAAACAGCTTTTCTTCCCCAAATATCGGCTCAAGTGCTTTCAAAGCCCCTTCGTCCAGTGCTTTGTTCAGGTTTTTACTAAACCCCTGTTTGAACACTTCTCCCAGACCGCCGAAGCTGGACGCCCCTGCTTCTGTACCTGCTACAAACATGCCCATCATTTTTTCCGCGCTAATCCCGGCTTCTTTAAAATACGGGGAATACTTCCCGATGCTCTCTAGGATGTCACCCGCTTTCGTGCCGACTCTATCGTAAGCCGCAGTGATCAAATCGAGGCCTTTTACCGGGTCTGTTCCCCACTGTTCTTGCATCATATCCAGTGCTTTGGCTATATTGTCTTGATCAAGCTTGCCGAAAGAGATCTTTTCCAAAGCCAGCGCTCCCTCGGCCGCCTTTTCGATATCCTGGTGGGTGCCCGTCAACAGTTGGCGAAATCTACCGAAAGACTCTGTTGCCTGTCTTGGAACGTCTACCAAGCCCGAGGTGTACAACCCATGAACAGATTTGGACATGGAGATCATCTCCGCATCTGTTGCACCTACTTTAGCCTGAAGGATGTCCATGGATTGTTCCATGTCATAGGCCGATGTCGCTGCAAAGGATAAACCATCCTTTACCATTTGTCCACCGGACGAAAGAATGTTCCCCAATTCTTGCATTTGACCGACAGCTTTCTCTACAGACTCTATAGATTTAGCTGCATTTTCTCCTGCCTTCCCTGAATTCCGCAAAGCCCGATTCAAATGATCAATATTGCTGCTGTCAACTGAATCGACTGCTTGTTCAACCTGGGCTATCTTATTGGCTGCTTTGGCCGCGTCAAAATAAACCTCTGTGAAGGCTACACTTACATTCACAATGGAAATGTTGGTAATGCGATTGATCGTTCTTGCTAAATCAGAAATGGCATCGTCGATTTTTTCCAATACGTCAAGAACGCTGTTCAAGCTTTTCATGAGAGAGGAGAGCTGCTTGGACATGTTCCCTTGAATTTCAGGATTTGTACTGTTTCCCACCGGCTACCTCCTCCTCCCTTTCATACGTCGTCCTTTCGTTCGCTCCATTTTCTTGGTTTGCTCCGCTTTCCTCTCAATCTCCATCGCTGTCGAAACTAAGATGAACTGTCTCTCCCGCTCTGTGAGCTGCATAATCTCGTGCGGGAAAATATTCTTTTCTTGCCAAATATACGAATAGAGAGCCAGCTCAGGGCTCTCTTTTATGAGTTTTTTACCTCTTCCTCTGCCTCCTCGTCGTCGGCAAAATCGCTGATTCGGGCAATGGCCTCGTACAGCGAATCAATCTCACTTGGTCGGAAGATGCAAGGAATGACGTCAACAGCTGCAATTTTGCCGAATTTGGCGAGTACCTGCGGAGAGTCAATGCGGAAGTCGGTACGCTCTGTATCGATGCCGGCAATAATAATCTCCGCCTTCTGACGCAGGTCGTCAAACTCGACTTTGCGCTCCGCTTTGCCCTTTTTGCCCAACACGGATACCTTCAGAGCCGCCTTTCTTGCCTTGAAATATACCTCGCCAGATACGGAGCGGATGGGAAGCGCAACCTCTCTGCGCTTCCACAACCATACATCCTTTACGTGCTCCTGGGTGTCCATACTCAAAAATTCTTCCATCGTCAAAAATTCACTCACGGTTGTTTCCTCCTCTTCCCCTATTTTTAAATAAACTCGTAGTCGTCGACTGTGCCTTCCAGAGTCGTGTCTTCATCCAGCTCGCCATGCCCCCATTTGGCCAAAACGAGGGAGTCGGGAGAAAAGCCAGTAACAGCGACACGATACTTCCCAGCGACCGGATCATTTAGTTCGCCGATAAAATTGACCTTCTTTTCCGGATTAGCGGCGATTTCCTTAATAATTTCCTGGACGTCTGCCGTCCGTTCAAAAGTAGCAGTCATGCTGACCGAAGAAGACAATACGCGGTGACTTTTGCGGAGTCGACCCGCACGCTTGCTTTCTCCTTTTTCAAATTCCTCGGTAAGCTCAAATCCGATGCATTCCGGAAGCTCTTTGCCGTTTTGGTTGTAAAAATGCCCATGGGTACCCGAAAAAGTTGCTGCCATGTCACTTCACCTCAATTCGATTTGTTGTAAATATAGATTTTTTCGAGCGCATCTTGGTGCCGGAAGCCGGCGATAAAATGTCCAGCGTTGCGAGCCGGCGTATAAATGGCGTTATCCCCGTGGTAATCCGGGTCCTCGATGTACTCGTAGTCATCAGCGATTACCTCAAGCATTGCCAGAGGCTTGAACACTTCCCGTTTCATCATCTGACAAAAAGCCGCACGCCGTGCAGGACTGTTGCTATTGGGCTGCTGACGAATCCATTCCTTTCCTGCCTTCTCTTCCGCGTGCAAAATGGTATGGAATGTATCAGCTACTCGGATTTTTCCGTAGTCTTTTGACTGGTTGGGCCCCGGAATCGTCAGCGTGTTTACAGGCTCCTGAATGATCACCCGGTTGTTGTCCGTGTTCAGCATGAGAGCGCCAGCTTGTACCATTTCAATCAAGTCTGTAGCTTCATCCCACTCCACAGTCAGAGACTCAAATGGTGTGATGTACAGAGCCATCGTATAATTGAGCGGCATGGATGCCATGAGTGAGGCAATATAGATAGCAAGCTTGGCACTGTGATAGGTTTTTCCTCTCCAGTGAACCCCGCTCCCCACATTGACAACGGCCATATGGTTGGCATCCGTAGATGCTTTCATGGTCGCCTTCTTGTCTTTATCCCTGTTGCTGTCGCCGCCAAAAACAAACTTGACGTAGTTTCCGATCTCACATTGCTGCTTCGTCCAGTCCTCTGCAGCAGCGTTCAAAGCCGGGTCGGCGATTCCCAATGTAAACACACCGAATTTGCCTTTCTGTGTAGCCAAAGCGTTTTGATAGGCGGTATACTTTGTGGCCTCCACGCTTGTTCCGCTGTTTCCGCCAGACAGGATGACCCCCGCCGTTGGATCAGGCAGCCCATCGGCCAGCTTTTTGAGTACAACAAATTCACTGCCTTGGAAAGCTTCGACCAGCTCGTCGACGGTCCCGCCTGTCTGATTGTCTACCAACTCCGCACCTCGATAAACGAGTACATCGATTTTCGTATGGTCGATGAGATTAGGCTGTACGACAACTTTCAGGCTGTTGCCCAACTCGCCTTTGTGCTTTGCTTCCACCTTCAAAACTTCGGTGGCAGCGCCCTTCAATGTTGCGCTTGCGGCAGCAGCGCTCTCACCAGCCACCCGATAGAGCAAAACTTCTGTCGGATGCGGATCGGACGCCCAAATCAACTCAAATTCTTCCGTCGCACCAAAAATTTTCTGAGCAGAGGCTTTTGTACGGACGGTTACAAACTCCCCGATCGGCCCCCAATGAGCCACGATAGGAAGAGCCAGCTTCCCGCGAATCCCCATTGTTGTCTGCTCTTTGATAAACGACTTTAAAAAAGAGTACACGCCGGACAGCGCTTTTTCTTCTCCCGGTTGATATAGTCCCGCCATTTAAACCGCCTTCCTTTCCTTAAACTTCTGAATCCATTGCTCTGCCTCGGCGACCGTCATCTCCGCCGGTGCATCAAAAAAGGCGGCAATTGCTTCGGTTCGGTTTACCCCAAACTTTTGCTCAGCCACCTTCATGATTTGGTCTTTCGCATACGTTACCGATGCTTGGTCCATGTCAATTTCCTTTGATTTTGCGCGAGCCATACATCTTGTCTCCTTTTCTTAATGTCTCATCGTACCGTCGATGAATCACTTCCAATGGATCGTATTCCATCGGGGTATACGGGATATATGCCGTATACACAAGCTCGATTGATCGGTCAAAGCCATTTGGTTTGTACATCGTCAATCGACATTCCCGCAGAAACCCTACCTGCTGCTTGTCTGCACTGTAGAGCGGGAGGATCCAGCCCCGGTCTGCAAGACTCTGTCTAATCAGCAGAGACACATCCGTAAGCTGTTTATCATCCATTGCCATCAGGACAACATTCATTGTCGCCTTTTCCCGATAGACATCTGCCCTACGTGGTTCCGCGGTGCGCGAGGGCTCCTCGACGATCCACAATGGGCGTTGAAACTCATCTGGAGCCCTGAATGTTTCGGTTGGAATGCCCGTTGCGAGATTCAGCCAGCTGCATACCGAGAATACATCATCGCCCATGTTTCCCACTCGGAACAAACCTCCTTGCTAATTGGTTGAACTTCACTGTTACCAACTCATCCATGGTTGACTGCTCTACGTTGCTTCCCGTATTAACCACCTTTGAAAGCACCACCACCCCATTGAATCGTTATAAGCCAGAAAGCCGGACATCCATGGTAAGAAAACAGAAAAGCCACTCGGATTGATTCCGGGTGGCTTTCCATATTTGCTTACAGTACAAGATTATCATGGGTTTGGGAAAAAGGTTTCTCAGTTCTGTTTCAAAAGTAGATCAAGATTATATCGTCGGTGGGTCGGCTAAAACCGTAGGGAAGCTGCTTTTTATCAAGGGGGAGCAGATGTTTCGCCGAATATCCGACAGGTGGGGCAGTAAAAATTACTGTAAACAGCCCTTCTGATATCAAAACAGAGCGTTGGATTTGATAATCGACAGCAGTTTAAAAGACTCGAACTTTGATTTGTTTCTCCGCTCTTGTTCCCCCCATTACAAATCGATTGCTTTGTTAAATCAGCCTTCCGGTGGTTCGCACGCTACCTTCTCGGCAGGTAGGGGAGCATCACGCTCGGAATAATAAATGATTTTGTTAAATAGACCCTCCACTTGCTAACTGACTTCGTGTCCTATACCCTTGTTTATGTCGAAGAAGGGAGGGCAAAATAAATCATGTATGCTCAGGTTGTACGGTACTATCAATTTGGCGATCCCCAAAACGTGTTGAAAGTAGAACAGCGAATTATTGAACCTTTGAAACAAGATGAAATCTTGGTAAAAATGGATGCTCGGCCTATTAATCCTTCTGATTTAATTCCAATTCGTGGTGCATATAGGCATCGAATATGTCTGCCCGCAGTACCAGGATATGAAGGGGTAGGTACCGTTGTAGAAACAGGTCCCTTAGCTTCCTCCACTTTAATAGGGAAACGTGTTCTGCCCTTACGAGGTGAGGGGACATGGCAAGATTACGTCATATCAAGAGCGGTTTTAGCGATTGAGGTTCCTGACCAAATCAACGATGATGCAGCCAGCCGCTTGTACATAAATCCAATAACTGCGTGGGTTATTTGCACGGAGACGTTAAAGATTACTTCTGATCAGGTTTTGCTAGTCAATGCCGCTAACTCATCAATTGGCCGTCTATTCATTCAATTATCCTCTCTATTTGGGTTCAGAGTTATCGCGATCATCCGTCATACACGATATGCAGAGGAGTTGCTTAATCTTGGAGCGTGGCATGTAATCGATAGCTCAAGAATGTCTATTTACGATGCAACGATGAGTGTTACAAATGGACAAGGCGCTGATGCCTCTATTGATTCGATCGGTGGTTTAGATGGTTTTGAGTTGGCTCGGTCAACACGTCCCGGGGGGACTTTCTTGGCTTTGGGTCTTTTATCCGGGACTCAAGTAGATTGGGCGAGAATTTCAAAAGAACTTAGCGTTCATCCACAATTATTCTTGTTGCGACACTGGATTCAACAAATTTCCTTGTCTAGATGGCACGACACTTTTGAGAAGGTCATCGAACTTGTACAAAATGGTCAACTTAATTTCACAGCACCTACCGAAAGATTTGCTTTGCATTACGTAAAAGAAGCAGTGCAGTTTGCTGAAAGCAATAAACGGACCGGAAAAATATTATTAGTTTAAAAGTATTCAATAAGCGCCCGAAATTTCGACGTTTGCAAAATGTTTGCAAACAGACATTAACAAAAGAATGGCGCGGGTAGCTATCCAGCTGAAACCCGCGCCATTTCTACTTTTCCAATGGCGTCCCCGAGAGGATTCGAACCTCCGACCTACAGTTTAGGAAACTGACGCTCTATCCTGCTGAGCTACGGGGACATATTCGTTTACACTCCTTCTATTATAGGGCGATTTCGCGCATTTTGCAAACGAAGGACCAGAGAGCTTATCCCTGGTCCTTTCCCTTTTTATTTACTTTAATTAAACACCTTAATGGTGAGTAAACTGCTCTTCCTCAGTAGAACCAGTCAATGCCGTCGTCGACGATGTGCCTCCTGCAATTACCTGCGCGACCTCATCAAAATACCCGGTGCCTACCTCCCGCTGGTGGCGCGTAGCCGTGTAGCCGTACGCCTCGCTCGCAAACTCCGCTTGCTGCAGCTCAGAGTAAGCAGCCATGCCGCGGTCGCGATAGCCCCGTGCCAGTTCAAACATGCTGTAGTTGAGGGCGTGGAAGCCGGCCAGCGTGACAAACTGGAACTTGTAGCCCATATCGCCCAGCTCGTTTTGGAAACGGGCGATGTCTGCTTCATCCAGCTTCTTCTTCCAGTTGAAGGACGGCGAGCAGTTGTAAGCCAGCAATTTGCCAGGGTATTTGGCGTGAATCGCTTCGGCAAAACGGCGTGCTTCCTCGAGGTTCGGCTCAGACGTTTCGCACCAGATCAAATCGGCGTATGGAGCATAGCTGAGTCCGCGGGCGATCGCGGCATCGAGTCCGCCTCTCATGCGGAAGAAGCCCTCTGGTGTCCGCTCCCCGGTCAAAAACGGCTTGTCGCTGTCGTCGATGTCACTTGTGATCAAAAACGCTCCGTTTGCATCGGTCCGGGCTACGATCACAGTCGGCACACCCATGACATCTGCCGCGAAACGGGCCGCTACCAGGTTGCGAATGGCCGCCTGTGTCGGGATCAATACCTTGCCGCCCATATGGCCGCATTTTTTCTCTGATGCGAGCTGATCCTCAAAGTGTACACCCGATGCTCCCGCTTCGATCATGCCTTTCATCAGCTCAAAGACGTTGAGCGGTCCGCCAAAGCCGGCTTCCGCATCTGCCACGATGGGTGCAAACCAATAGGTGTCGCCCGTCCCTTCGGACTGTTGGATCTGATCTGCCCGCTGCAGTGCCTGATTGATCCGTTTGACCACCTGTGGGACACTGTTTGCCGGGTACAGGCTCTGGTCCGGGTACATCTGTCCGGCCAGATTGGCGTCGGCGGCTACTTGCCAGCCGCTTAGATAGATGGCTTTCAATCCCGCTTTTACTTGCTGGATCGCCTGATTCCCGGTCAAAGCGCCAAGCGCCTTGATGTGATGCTCCGTGTTGAGCAACTGCCACAGCCGCTCTGCCCCGATCCGGGCAAGCGTATGCTCGATTTGGACCGAGCCCCGCAGTCTGACTACATCTTCCGCCGTATACGGACGCTGCACCCCTTTAAACCGGTCTGTCTTCCAGCTTTCCTCTAATTGTCGAACAGCCTCTTGTTTGTTCATTTCTCCCACTCCCTTTTTTAATCAAGATAGGCATAGCCTGGAACGGTCAAAAACTCGGAAAACTCGTCGGCCGTCACCAGCTGGAGGAACAATTCCCCTGCCAGCTTGTATTTGCCGGTTTCGTACCGCTCCTGGCCGATTTGCTGTTTCAAGGTTTGCAGCTCTTCGCTCAGCCACTGGGTGACCAAAGCAGTCGTAATCTTGCGGCCATCCGGCAAAACACCCCGGCGGTGCTTGATCCATTGCCACACCTGAGCGCGGGAAATTTCCGCTGTTGCGGCGTCTTCCATCAGGTTGTTGATCGGCACGGCGCCATAGCCGCGAAGCCATGCCTCGATGTACTGAATCCCTACCCTGATGTTGGTGCGGACTCCTTCTTCGGTGATCTGGCCTTCCGGTACGGCCAGCAGGTCAGCGGCAGTTACATGGACGTCCTCGCGCTTATACCAGATCTGGTTTGCTTCCGGCATCAGGCGATTAAAGACTTCCATCGCCACCGGAACCAGTCCGGGGTGGGCCACCCAGCTTCCATCGTGTCCGTCGTACGCCTCCCGCTCTTTGTCTGCTTTCACTTTTGCCAGCGCTTCCTCGTTTTTTGCCGGGTCGTTTTTTACCGGAATTTGTGCGGCCATCCCGCCGATGCATGGTGCTCCCCGCCTGTGGCAGGTCTTGACCGCCAGTGTCGTGTACGCCCGCATAAAGGGCACCGTCATAGTCACCGTTGACCGGTCAGGCACAATCACATCGGGCCGGTTCCGCAGCTTTTTGATGTAGCTGAAGATGTAATCCCAGCGGCCGCAGTTTAGCCCTGCACTGTGTTCTCTCAGCTCGTACAGGATTTCTTCCATTTCAAAGGCGGCCAAAATCGTCTCGATCAAAACCGTTGCCTTGATAGTGCCTCGCGGTATGCCCAACTCATCCTGGGCAAAGCAAAAGACGTCGTTCCAGAGCCTCGCTTCCAGATGATTTTCCAGCTTGGGCAGATAAAAATAGGGGCCGCTTCCCGAATCGAGCAATATCCGGGCATTATGGAAGAAATAAAGGCCAAAATCGAACAAGCTGCCGGACATCGGGTTTCCGTGAAGCCTTATGTGCTTTTCATCCAAATGCCAACCGCGCGGCCTTACAATCAGTACGGCTGTTTTCTCCTTGAGGGCGTACTGTTTTCCCTCAGGGCTGGTATAGGAAATCGTTCTCCTTACGGCATCCCGCATGTTGATCTGGCCTTCGATCGTATTGGCCCATGTGGGAGAATTGGCGTCTTCAAAATCAGCCATGAATACCCGAGCTCCGGAATTGCACGCATTGATGACCATTTTTCGGTCTCCGGCAGGACCGGTAATCTCCACTCTCCGGTCCTGGAGATCGGTCGGCAAATCGTTCACTTTCCAATCGCCGTTGCGAATATGGGCTGTTTCAGGCAAAAAATCAGGAAGCTGCCCTGAGTCGATGAACTCCTGCTTCTTTCTGCGCAGCTCCAAGAGCTCACTCCTCCTGCCGCCAAAGGCGCTCTCCAGCTTGATCAGAAACGAGATCGCTTCCGGCGTAAGTATATCGGCGTACTGCGGCGGCATTTCGCCTGTAATCAAAACATCTGCCGGGTACTGATTGGTTTGAATCGCAGTCAATATGATCTCCTCCTCTCCTTGTGCAGGAAACGTTATAATACAGGTAAATTAATCTTTGTGTATTATAGTACAGTAGGTTCAAAAAAAATGGCTTTAATCCAATAGCCCGCTTCCACTGCAATGACTGCAGGAGATACATCCGTCACCATGGCAGTGATGGCATGCTGACCCGTGATCATCGCGCCCGGCGCCGCCGCACTGGGGACAATTCTGCTCACCGTTTCCTTCACAACGATAACAATTCATCCTTAACTCCTCCCATCAACTGTAGTAATACAATATTCGTAATGTTTGAAGTTATTATATAACAGTCATTTCTGTTGTGCAACACATTTTCTAAAAATTCCGCCACTCATTTAACTCTTTGTTTTTGCAGACAAAAAAGCAGCTTTCTGTATTAGAACAGAAAACTGCTTTTCTAGATAGCCAGAAATCATTTTGATCTGCATTATTTGGGAGCGATTTTCTCCAGACCACCCATATATGGACGAAGCACTTCCGGAATCAGGATGGTGCCGTCCTCCTGCTGATAGTTCTCCATCAGCGCGGCAACTGTCCGGCCAATCGCCAGTCCCGATCCATTCAATGTGTGCACGAACTCCGGCTTCGATTTGCTGTCGCGGCGGAAACGAATGTTGGCCCGACGCGCCTGGAAATCCTCAAAGTTGGAACAGGACGAGATCTCCCGGTACGTATTGTAGCTCGGAATCCACACTTCCAGGTCGTACTTTTTCGCCGCTGTAAACCCGAGGTCGCCGGTGCACATGCTCATGACACGGTAAGGCAGACCGAGCAGCTGCAGGATCTTCTCCGCATTTTTCACCAGCTTTTCCAGTTCCTCATAGGAATCTTCCGGCTTGACGAACTTCACCATCTCGACCTTGTTGAATTGATGCTGGCGAATCAGTCCGCGCGTATCGCGGCCTGCCGATCCCGCTTCCGAACGGAAACAAGCGCTGTATGCCGCATAGTAGCGAGGCAGCTCTGCACCATCCATGATCTCGTCGCGGTGCATGTTGGTTACCGGCACCTCTGCTGTCGGGATCAGGAAGTAATCTGGTCCTTCCAGCTTAAATGCGTCTTCCTCGAATTTTGGCAATTGACCTGTTCCCGTCATGCTTGTCCGGTTCACGATATACGGCGGCAGAAGCTCTTCATAGCCGTGCTCCGTCGTATGCAGATCGAGCATAAAGTTCATCAGCGCGCGCTCCAGACGGGCACCCAGTCCTTTGTAGAAAACAAATCGGCTGCCGGTCACCTTTGCCGCTGTTTCGAAGTCGATGATGCCCAGTTCTTGACCAAGCTCCCAGTGCGGTTTGGGCTCAAAAGAAAACTTTCTTGGCTCGCCCCACGTCCAGGCAACGACGTTGTCATCCTCCGACGTGCCTACCGGAACGCTCTCATGAGGAAGGTTGGGCAAGCTCAGCAGAATTTGCTCAAGCTGTTCATCGAGCTGGCGCAGTTCTTCGTCCAGCACCTTGATTCGGTCGCTTACTTCCTTCATCTCTGCGATCAGATGGTCAGCGTTCTCTTTGTTGCGCTTCAATACCGCTACCTGTTCGGATACAGTATTTCGTTTGTTCTTCAAGCCTTCCGCTTCCTGGATCAACTGGCGGCGCTTTTCATCCACCTCGGCAAACTGATCCAGTGCAGAAATATCCTCATTGCGATCCGCCAAACGGCGTCTTACTCCGTCTAAATCGTTGCGCAACACTTTTACGTCTAACATAGATACCCCTCCAACATCGTTGATTCTTCTTGCACGCAATGAAAAAACACCCGTCCCCTATGGTAAGGGACGAGTGTTGGTAACCCGCGTTGCCACCCTTGTTGATATATGCCTGCTTCCGTTTCCCGGCATATACCCGCTTGAATCCGCCGTAACGGGGCGGTGCCGGGCAAAGTTGATCCTTTGCCACTCAGAGATGGATTCCCTTGCAGACTGGGTCGGTTTTCACCTGCCACCGACTCTCTGGGCCAAGCGCTTGCAAAGTACTAGTCTCTTCATCGCGTTCCTTGTTTGTTATCTTCTATTGTTAACTGTACTACAGGTTCTATACCTGTGTAAAGATCGTGAAAAAAACCGGCACCATTATCGGTACCGGTTTTGGACATGCATCTTTTACGGACAATCAGCCACGGTATTCCTTCACCATGTCGACGAAGTATTGATGCAGCCGTGCATCCTCCGTCAACTCCGGATGGAATGCTGCCGCCAAATAATGTCCTTGCCGAGCAGCCACGATCTTTTCTTCATACTTGGCAAGTACCTGACCGGCTTCGCCTACTTCCATGATATACGGCGCCCGGATGAAAACGGCTGGATAATCCGCCGCTACTCCTGCGACCGGAAGCTCGACCTCAAAGCTTTCCTTTTGGCGGCCAAAGGCATTGCGCTCCACCTTGATATCCATCAATCCGAGATGGCAGTCGTCTTGGCCGTTTATGCGTTTGGCGAGCAAAATCGCTCCCGCACATGTACCGAATATCGGTTTTCTGGCTTGGCCAAACTCGCGCAGCGCTTCGATAAAACCGTATTTATGCATCAGCTTGCTGATGGTCGTGCTCTCTCCGCCGGGAATGACCAATCCGTCCAGATCTTCAAGCTCGTCCACTTTTTTAACTGCGACTGCTGTCGCACCTGCTGCCTCCAGCATGCGGATATGCTCAGCGACAGCTCCCTGCAAGGAAAGAACGCCAATTTTCATGATCGGTCACCTTACCATCCGCGCTCTTGCATGCGGTCTGCTTCACGCAGCTTGGAGATTTCCAGACCCGGCATAGCTGTACCCAGTCCTTTGGAGACGCGGGCAATCAGTTCATAGTCAGTGTAGTGTGTGGTTGCTTCTACGATCGCGCGAGCAAATTTCTCCGGATTTTCCGATTTGAAAATACCGGAACCTACGAATACGCCATCAGCGCCGAGCTGCATCATCAGAGCCGCATCGGAAGGGGTCGCTACACCGCCGGCTGCGAAGTTGACCACTGGCAGCTTGCCGTTTTTGTGTACGTATTCCAGCAGATCGTAAGGAGCACCGAGGTTTTTCGCTTCTGCCATCAATTCATCGTAGGACATGCTTTGCACTTTGCGAATTTGCGACTGCATGGTGCGCATGTGACGAACAGCTTCCACGATGTTTCCTGTACCTGGCTCACCTTTGGTACGGATCATGGACGCGCCTTCACCGATGCGGCGAAGAGCTTCGCCGAGGTCGCGTGCGCCACAGACAAACGGGACAGTGAATTCTTTTTTATTGATATGGTACATGTCATCAGCAGGAGTCAGGACTTCGCTCTCGTCGAGGTAGTCAACACCCATGGATTCGAGAACGCGAGCTTCGACGAAATGTCCGATCCGAGCTTTTGCCATAACCGGAATCGATACAGCATTCAATACTTCTTCCACGATACCCAGATCAGCCATCCGGGCTACCCCGCCTGCTGCACGAATATCAGACGGTACGCGCTCCAGTGCCATAACGGCAACAGCGCCGGCTGCTTCTGCAATTTTTGCCTGTTCCGCATTGACAACGTCCATGATGACGCCGCCTTTTTGCATTTCCGCCATACCTCTTTTAACGCGGGAAGTTCCTACTTGTACCATTTCTAAGCCCCCTACCCAATTGTCTTGTAATGCCTGCATCACATTGTAATGGTTGTCTTAATATTCACCATTGTAATCCAAGTTTGATTTTGGGTACAACCTTATTTGCCGGTTAAGCTGCTGAAAATATTGCTAAAGAACTGGATGATGCTGCGGAAGAACAGGCGGATCCAGCTGCCTTCCTCGACTTCTTGTCCAGCTACGAGGTCGACTCCGGCCTTGGCCATGTCCTCTGGCTGCAGGTAGTCGGTTTCTTTTGTTCCCTCTTCTACAAAGGCTACCTTTCCGATTACCTGATCTTTTTTCAATGGAGCAGTGAGCTCCTGGAACGTGACGGTTGGGGTGAATTTGCTCTCTGACCCGATTTTTGTCAGAGTCATTACCGCATTGCTTGTAACTGCCGGCACAGTCAGCTCCACGCCGTTTTTCACAGGAGCGGTTTCATACCCCTTGATTGGCACGCCTTTGTCGAGTTGTTTGGTTAGCTTGAAGTTGCTGAAGCCGTAATCAAGCAGTTTTTTCGTTTCGACAAAACGCTTGGTTATTTCTGCGTTTTTACCCCCAGCTCCCATTACAACACTGATGACACGCATATTGTCTCGTACTGCTGTACCTGTAAAGCAATAACCCGCAGCGGCAGTATACCCTGTCTTTAAACCGTCTACACCTTCATAATAGTTGGGAAGGCCGGGAAGCATCCAGTTGTAGTTTGCCTTTTTTATTTCATTTGGCATACCTGCCCGGAATGTTAAACGAGGAATTTTTGCTATTTCCAGTGCTTCTGGGAAGTCCCGGATCAACGCTCTAGCCAAAATAGCCGAATCCCGTGCAGACATCAGGTTTTCTTTTTGGTCGCTTTGAATGGAGTAGGGACCTAATTCATCAGCCGGCAATCCTGTTGAAGTTAGAAACTTTGTGTTCTTCATCCCCAGTTCTTGGGCTTTTTTATTCATCATAGCTACAAAGTTTTGTTCACTGCCTGCTATTTTTTCAGCCAGCAAGACAGTTGCATCATTTGCTGACAACACCGCCATTGCCTTATACAGTTCTTTTACGGTATGTGATTCGCCCAAATTTAAGTAAACACCCGACGAATCTGACATTTTAGCAATAAAAAACGCATATTCACTTACCGGAACTTTCTCGTCCCAGGTAATCTTTTTTTGTTTTACCGCTTCATTGACCAGATACTCCGTCATCATTTTACTCATGCTGGCAGGTGGCAGTGGTTGGTCAGGGTTGAGGCTATATAATACCTTACCTGTAGAAACCTCCACTAAAATCGCCGAACTGGCAACCAACTGCAAGTCAGCCTGCGGGGCAGCTCCTGCATTTGCTGTCATGGAACCCCACGCAGTGATAAAAACAGCGACAGAAAGGAACAGACCCGTCAATCGCTTCGTCCATGTTCTCGGTTTCATTTGAATCTCTCACCCTCCCACTTCTGTCGGTCTTGGCCACTAAAGGCACGGACACACATTTGTAAGTGTACCATAGAAAGCAACCCCACTTGAAGCTTGTTTCCACTAGTTTCCCGGTAGGAATGGCTAGAAAAAAACCCCTTTCGCAAATGGTCAAGACCCCATTTAGTGGACAGTAAGAAAAAACCCGACCGTTAGACCGACAGCTGACGTCTGAATTCAACAGGCGTCAGCCTTTTTAATTTTCGTTGTGGTCGACTTTGGTTGTAGAATTGAATATATTCCTCAATTCGCCTTTGTGCCTCATCCACACTTCGGATATCATAAGGGTAGAGCCCTTCCGTTTTGAGATGCGAGAAGAAGCTCTCCATCGAGGCATTATCATAACAGTTGCCTCTCCGAGACATGCTGATTTGGGCGCCAACCTTCGGCAACATGTCGTGGTAAGCGTAGGACGTGTACTGGAATCCCTGATCGCTGTGAACGATCAGTCCAGTCACGTCTTTCGTCTTTTTAAAGGCTTTCTCAAAGGTCCGTAGGACCAACTGATTGTCGTTGCGAACTCCAATGTGGTAAGCCACAATCTCATTATTAAACAAATCCTTAATAGCAGACAGGTAGAGCCACGTATCCGCGACACGATACTGTGTGACATCGGTTACCCATTTTCGATTAGGTGCATCCGCTTTGAAATTCCGCTGCATCACATTCTCAGCGACTCGTCCACCTTCGGTTGAAGCATAGTGACCTCGATATTTGCGGCGTATTCGAGAACGGAGCTTCATTTCTTGCATCAGACGTAGTACCTTCTTATGGTTGACCCATACCCCGTGATCTCGTAAGAGAAACAGCTGGGTTTGTCGATACCCATATTTACCATCATACTTCTTATAAACTACTTTGATGAGGTCTTTCACGGGCTTGTCCCGGTCCGCTTGTTGCCGTTTCAAGTATGCATAGTATCCACTTCTTGAGACTCCAAACAGCTTGCAAAGTTCACTAGTCGTATACTCACCAGCTACTTGCTTGATCGCCTCATACTTATGGGCTGCACCTCCCGCATCCAGATTTTCAAACACTTTTTTAGCATCGAGTTCTCTCGTTTTAGCTTTTTAACATATCGATCTTGATCAACATATTCTTCACGTCTACCTCGTTGATCCATCAACCCAAATTCGCCTAACTGTTTATATTTTTTCATCCATACTTTAAGCCGGTGGCGGTCCGGAATCCCCAGATGCTCCATGATTCGACGGTATGTCCATCCTTCTTCGATATGCAGTCGTATGGCTTCCACCTTTAATTCGTGAGAATAACTTCTAAACGTTTGCCCCTTTTTCACCATAAAAAATGCACCCCTTAAATTTCATCGGATTTACCAGGGGTTTAATCCAATGTCCATTCTAAGGGGTGCACTTCAAAACGGAAAGGGGTTTTTGATTCGATAGTCCTACGAAATAGAGTAGTTTGGCGCTTCTTTTGTAATTTGAACATCGTGCGGATGACTCTCGCGCAAACCAGCTCCGGTAATCCGGATGAACCGGGAATTGTCGATGAGCTCCTGAATGTTTTTCGTACCACAGTAGCCCATACCTGCGCGGAGGCCACCGATCAGTTGATAGACGACATCGGCCAATGGTCCTTTGTAAGGTACGCGGCCTTCGATACCCTCAGGAACGAGCTTTTGCGCGTTTTCCTGGAAGTAGCGATCCTTGCTGCCGGCTTTCATCGCACCGATGGAGCCCATGCCGCGGTATACCTTGAAGCGGCGGCCTTGGAAGATCTCGAATTCGCCCGGGCTTTCTTCTGTTCCGGCAAACAGGCTGCCGATCATGATCGCTGATGCGCCTGCACCGATTGCTTTTGGCAAATCACCGGAGTATTTAATCCCGCCATCGGCAATAATTGGAATATTGTATTCCCTGGCTACGCGGGCGCAGTCGTAAATGGCTGTAATTTGCGGTACCCCAATCCCCGCCACAACGCGCGTCGTACAGATTGATCCGGGTCCGATCCCTACTTTTACGACAGACGCACCGGCTTCGATCAAATCGCGAGTGGCTTCGCCAGTCGCTACGTTACCGGCTACGATGGTGAGATCCGGGTATGCTTGTCTCAGTTTTTTCACTGCGTTGCTGACGTTGATGTGGTGTCCGTGCGCTGTATCCACGACCAGAACGTCAACGCCCGCCTTCACCAATGCTTCTGCGCGTTCGAAAGTATCGGCGGATACACCTACAGCCGCGCCGCACAGCAGACGTCCCTGCTGGTCTTTGGCTGCATTTGGGTACTGAATCGCTTTTTCGATGTCCTTGATGGTGATCAGGCCCTTTAGCACATTATGCTCGTCCACCAACGGGAGCTTCTCGATCTTGTATTTTTGCAAAATGGCTTCAGCCTGCTGCAGGGTAGTCCCTACTGGAGCTGTCACCAGATTTTCCTTCGTCATTACATCTTTAATCGGAATCGAAAAGTCATGAACGAAACGAAGGTCGCGGTTGGTAAGAATTCCGACCAGATGATTTTGGCTGTCGACAATAGGAACCCCGGAGATGCGGTACTTGCCCATCAACGCGTCCGCGTCTGCGACGGTGTGCTCCGAACTGAGGGAAAACGGGTTGGTGATGACTCCGCTTTCAGAGCGTTTTACCCGGTCAACCTCACTGGCTTGCTGCTCGATTGTCATGTTTTTATGGATAATCCCGATTCCGCCTTGTCTGGCCATTGCAATCGCTAGTGCAGACTCCGTTACCGTGTCCATTCCCGCGCTGATCAGCGGAATGTTCAAGACGACCTTTTCGCTCAATCTTGTCGATGTATCTACATCACGAGGCAAAATTTCTGATTTTCCTGGAACAAGGAGAACGTCATCAAACGTTAAGCCCTCTTTTACGAATTTGTCTTCCCGCACAGGTATGAGCTCCTTTCGCCAAAATGTTTTATGCAAGTGTAACAAACGGCTTAATTTACTGTCAAGGTAACCTTTTAATGTTCGGTTATCTAAGCAATTATCCAGATAAATCAAAAAAAATAACAAGAGAGCGCTCTCATACACGAATGTTAGAAAGGTGATGGAAATGGATGCCTGGTCCTCTTTGCGCTTGCTGGAAACAGAACCGGCGGCACGCGCTTTTTTATACAAACACTATCACAGCAAAGGTATCGTGCAGGCTGAGCGACTCGCTTTTCAACAAAGCACGCGTTTTCTATACACATGGAAACAAGCACGCTTGTTTTATGAATCGGCCGCGAAGACACCCCTGTCCATTAAGCCCTTGCTGCTGTTCTACGGCTGTATTCATCTGTTGAAGGGATGGCTCATCGTCATCGATCCTGACTATCCGCAGAACAGCAAGGTTCTTCAACACGGTGTGACTACGAGGAAAGTCAAAAAGAACGGTTATCAATT
>NZ_CP150173.1:0-15000 GCF_037964015.1 Brevibacillus sp. FSL K6-6036 | reverse complement strand
TTGCGTATAGCGGCCCATGACAGAAATGCCCTTCATCTCCGTGCGGATAATGATCCCCGAGGTGGTGATGATCATCAGATCCTCTTCCGGCTCGACGACTTTCAGGCCAACGACGTGCCCGCTCCGCTCGGTTACATTGTGCGTCTTGATTCCCTTGCCGCCGCGAGACTGAATCCGGTACTCTTCTACCGGGGTCCGCTTTCCGTAGCCATTCGCCGTGACAATCAATACTTCCGCATTCGGCTTGATAACGTCCATATCGATTACGTCATCGTCATCATCAAGCGAAATCCCTTTTACCCCGGTGGCGCTGCGGCCCATCGTCCGTACGTCGCTTTCCTTGAAGCGGACCGACATCCCGTTGCGGGTACCCATGATAATTTCCTGATTGCCGTCTGTGAGGCGCACGGCGATCAGCTCGTCATCCTCGCGAAGATTGACGGCAAACAGACCGCCCCTTCGGATGTTGGCATAAGCTGCCAGCTCGGTCTTTTTGATAATCCCCTTCTTCGTTCCGAAGAACAGGTACCTGTCTTCGCTGAACTCTTTTACCGGGATGACCGCACTGACCCGCTCCCCTTTTTCGATCTGAATCAGGTTGATGATCGGAGTGCCTTTGGCTGTACGGTTGAGATCCGGGATTTCGTAGCCCTTCAACCGGTACACCTTGCCCTTGCTGGTAAAGAACATGATGTGGTCGTGCGAATTCGTGATATACAGATGCTCGACAAAGTCGTTATCCTTGGTGCCGATTCCCTGGATACCGCGACCGCCCCGCTTCTGCGCACGGTAGGTAGTCACCGGCAAACGCTTGATGTACCCATCATGCGTCAGCGTGATCACCACATCCTCTTCCGGAATCAGGTCGGCATCCTCGATGCTTTCCTCGTCAAAGGTAATGACCGTACGGCGCTCGTCGCCAAACTTCTCTTTGATCTCCTCAAGCTCTTCGCGGACAATCGCGTAGATCTTGTTTTCATCGGCGAGAATAGAGCGCAGCTCGGCGATTTTTGCCAGGAGCTCCTGGTATTCGTTCTCGATTTTTTCCCGCTCCAACCCGGTCAAGCGCTGCAGGCGCATGTCCAGAATGGCTTGAGCCTGCTCGTAGCTTAGACCGTAACGGTTCATCAAGCCGTCACGCGCTTCTTCGGTCGTTTGCGAAGAGCGAATCAGACTGATGATCTCATCGATATGATCGAGCGCGATCCGCAAGCCCTCTAAAATATGGGCCCGCGCTTCCGCTTGCTTCAGATCGTACTCGGTCCGTCTACGGATGATTTCCCGCTGATGCTGGAGATAGTAGTACAGCATATCCCGCAAATTCAGAACGCGGGGACGATTGTCGACCAGAGCCAGCATGTTCACGCCGAAGGTGCTCTGCATCTGCGTATGCTTGAACAGATTGTTCAAGACAACCTTCGGTACCACGTCGCGGCGCAATTCGATCACGATCCGCATACCTTTGCGATCGGACTCGTCACGCAGATCCGTAATGCCCTCCAGTTTCTTTTCGCGAACGAGCTCGGCAATCTTCTCGACGAGCCTTGCCTTATTCACCTGGTAAGGAAGCTCGGTTACGATGATGCGCGGCTTTCCTTTTTCTTCCTCAATCATGGTTTTGGCACGCATGATAATCGAACCGCGGCCAGTTTCATAAGCCCGGCGGATGCCGCTGTAGCCCAAAATTTCACCCGCTGTAGGGAAGTCAGGCCCTTTGATGATCTTCATCAGATCCTGCAGGGTAATATCGGGGTTGTCGATCATGGCAACAACGCCATCGATGACTTCTACCAGGTTATGCGGTGGAATATTGGTCGCCATCCCAACGGCAATACCTGCAGAGCCGTTCACCATCAGGTTGGGAAAACGGGATGGAAGTACGACAGGCTCTTCTTTCCGCCCGTCGTAGTTGGGAGTGAAATTGACTGTTTCTTTATCGATATCTCGCAGCAATTCAAGCGCCAGCTTGGACATGCGGGATTCGGTATAACGCATGGCAGCCGCAGGGTCCCCGTCCACAGAACCGAAGTTGCCCTGTCCCTCAACCAAGAGGTAGCGCATGTTGAAATCCTGAGCCATCCGGACCATTGTTTCATAGATGGCGCTGTCACCGTGAGGATGGTAGTTGGCCATTACTTCACCGACGACGTTTGCCGACTTTCGGAACGCTTTGTCCGGAGTCAATCCCATGTCGTGCATGGCATACAAAATACGCCGGTGAACCGGCTTCAGCCCGTCGCGAACATCTGGCAACGCACGGCTCACAATTACACTCATCGCGTAGCTAATGAACGATTCTTTCATCTCATGACTAATGTCAACTTTAGGAAACCGAGCTGTTTCTTCAGCCATAAAGAGTAAACCTCCAACTGGTTATCGCAATACGTCATTATACCATATTCGGACGGTCCTCGTCCAAAGTCTCGCAAAAAGCGCAACCAGGCTGTTTCTCAAGATGGATGAATGTCGGCTTTCTCCTTGCTCTCCACCCGTCGCCATACATACACAGAGTAGATCACCAAGAAGAGAATCACGAACAATGTGGAGAAGCGATACATGTGGGCAAAGCCCGTTGTTTTCGCCACCGCGCCCAGCACCATCGCCCCCATCCCGATGCCGAGATCAAAGGCGGAAAAGAAAGTCCCGTTCGCTGCACCGCGC
This sequence comes from Brevibacillus sp. FSL K6-6036, assembly GCF_037964015.1. Lineage (NCBI taxonomy): Bacteria > Bacillati > Bacillota > Bacilli > Caryophanales > Paenibacillaceae > Brevibacillus > Brevibacillus sp. FSL K6-6036. Next base: position 12,339 of record NZ_CP150173.1, on the reverse strand, counting down.
CTGCCCGGCTCCACTCTGTTGATCGTCCATGCCTGCAGCGAAGGCTGAACAGCACCGAAACCGGCACCGAACAAAACGGCTGCAAGCGCCAGCCCGACAGCCGATGTGCTGAAGGAAAGAACTGCAAGTCCGATGCCCGCGATCAATGCACCGGGAATCAGCACCCAGACGTGTCCCTTTTGGTCAAACAGCTTCCCGGCAAAGGGGCGAACCAGCATCAGGGAAACGGCATTGAACAGGAAAAACAGCCCCACATTGGCGATGTGGACCTCTTGGCCAAACAAGGTGATGAAGCTGACGATACCGCCGTAGGTAACGCCAAACAGCAGGGCTAGCAGAGAGGGGAACAGGGCCTTTTTCTCTACCAATCCGCTCACCGCAGAAGGGGCAGGTGCGGAAGCCGCGGGTTTTTCAGCTTTGATAGGCTCACTGACCTTCACAAACTTGGACATCAGCAGGGCAGCCACCGTAAGCAGCGCGGAGATGGCAAACAACCATCCGTATCCGCTGGATTCAACCAGCCACAGTCCAAACATCGGTCCCAGAGCCATGGCGAGATTGCCGAACATCCCGAAGTACCCCATCCCTTCTCCCCGCCTCTGGGCCGGAATCAGGTCGGATGCGATCGTTCCATAGGTCGTCGTAGCAATGCCCCAGCCGATGCCGTGGATAAATCTGACCACGAGGACAAGAGCTACTGTCGTCATCCAGTAATAGCCGGAGACGGACAGGAAAAAAATCGCCAGTCCCACTATGAGTATGGGCATTCTTCCGATGGAATCGAGCGCTTTTCCAGCGAAGGGACGGATCAGAAGCGCCGAAATGGTAAAAATGCTGATCACCAATCCGACGTCCACCTGGTCACCGCCGCGCTCCGTAACAAAAAGCGGAAGGGTGGGAATCAGCATTTGAAAGGCGATAAACAACAAAAAGTTGGATAGCGCCAGGAGTATAAAGTTTCTCGTCCAAAGGGACTCTGTTTCTGTCATGACTTTCTCCCCTTCCTGCATTGCTGAAACAAACGTAACAAGCACACTTCCTATACATTATGCTTTTAAAAGTTTTTTAATGTCAACATGCAAACTTTACTCACGGTCCAGCTCCCGCAATTGTTTCAAAGTTTCCCGGTAAGCCCTCTCCATTTCCTCCTTCTCGGCTTGTTCCAGCTTTGGCGACGACAGGCGGCCGATCAAATCGGTCAGTCTCGTTTCCAACACCATCCGCTCTTCCTCCCGCCCTCGTTTTGGCTTGTTTTTCCGTTCCAGATATTCTTGATAGGTTCCGGAAAAAAGTGTGAGCTTTTCTTCGTCAAGACAGAGAACAGCATCGGCTAGCCGTTGGATGAATTTGCGGTCGTGGGAGGCGAACAGGATCGTTCCGGGAAACTCCAGCAGGATCCGCTCCAGCTCTTCCTGCGTAGGAATATCGAGAAAGTTGGTTGGCTCATCCAGCAGCAAAACATTGTAGTCGCCGAGGAAAACCTTCGCCAGTGCGGTCTTGACTCGTTCACCACCACTTAAAACCGATACCGTTTTGTGAATTTCATCGTTTGTAAACAACATCCGGGCCAGTGCCGTGCGAATCGTTGTGTCCGAGTGGCGACTGCTTTCCCTGACGTTATTCCAAATGCTCTTGTTCTCATCAAGAATGGATAGGCTCTGGCTGAAGTACCCGACTCTGCTGCTCGGAGATACAGATATTCCGTCCGCCTGGCTGTATATCATGGAGAGGAGCGTCGATTTTCCGCAGCCGTTTCCCCCAATGATGGCTACCTTTTGGCCGGGGCGGACGGAGAAGGAAAGCTGTTCAAACAGCGTTTTCCCTTCTACACGCCTGGTAACCTTCCCGACCTGGATGACCGTTCGTCCATGCTGTTCTCCGTAGTGATTTACATCAAATCTGACGCTAGGCAGCTCCTTCGGCTTTTCCTTTTTTTCCAGCCTGGCCAGACGGCTCTCCATGGCGAGAGCGGCTTTCTCCACCTTTTCCCGTTTGCCATTTGCTTTTCTTTTGTGCAGGCGGGCCTCAGAGTTTCCCATTCGCTTCGGAGCCTTTCTGATCTCGCTGGCCCGTTGCTTTGTCTCCGTAAACGCTTGAGTCAGCCGCTCCTTTTCTTTGCGGTATTCCTCGTACTCAAACCACTCCCGTTCGCGCTTTTTTTCCTTCTGCTCGCGATAGTCGGAGTAATTCCCCTTGTACTCGCTTATCTTGCCGTCTTCCACTTCCCAAATGCGGGTGCATATCGTGTCAAGCAATTCGCGGTCGTGCGAAATCAGGATTACGGCTCCATCGTAAGCGAGCAAGGACTCCTCAAACTGGCGAATCCCGGTCATGTCGAGATGGCTCGTCGGTTCATCCGCAAAAAGAAGCGGAGCTTGCTGTTCCAATGCAGCGGCAATTTTTAGCCGAACCGTCTCGCCCCCGCTCATTTGCGAATGAATATGAGAGATGCCCCACATGCGTCTGGCGTGCCCGGTTGTTTCCGCCGCTTCTTCCCCCTGATCGATCTGCTGAATCAAGGCGGTCGAGCCGTACCAGTTGACTTGGCCTGCATCCGGCTGCGTAAGCCCTGCAAGCACATGCATCAACGTGCTTTTTCCGACGCCGTTTTGACCGACGATGCCGATCCTGTCTCCGTAGAATACCTCCAGTTTTTTTGCTTCAAAAATCACTCTGTCGCCAAAGCTTTTTTCAATCTGACGCGCTTCCAGCAGTAGCATAAAAAAATTCCTCCTTTGCTGCCTTTGGATTGGTTCCTGCCTGGTTGGAAAGCAAGACTTTCTTCCGAACCAGGCAAACAAAAAAGAGACGCCGAAACATACCGACGTCTCCTCTGGGAAAAACGAACGCCGCCGCTTGCGCTCGCCTCTTTCATGCAGCTATAAAAAAGAGCGCTCGCAATACGGCGCTCCGTTTTTTCCAATACAAACGCTCCCGTCATGCCGGAAGCCCGCTCCAGATGACTGGAAATAGAAAAAAGGCACCGGCATATCGGTACCTTTCGTATCGCGTTTGTCTGCCGCGTTGCAAGCATGGCAAAAAGCAAGGTTATAGAGCACCCGATATGTTTTCGTTACTATGCAGTTGAGCTGTATTCGTAACGAAAACTACTTTCAATGGACTGCCCTCCGGTTCTGACCACAGTAATGAATACCTTACTTTATCAGTATAGCTTACATCTTTCCCCAAAACAAGAAAAGACAAGCATCTATTGCTTATTTTTTGCAAAAGCAGGGACGCTCCCGTAGGTGAAGAGCCGCCACAGCCATTCCATCGGCCCCATCGCAAACCGGGCCATCCGCCAGCAGCTTTCGGCCGGTTGCACGAATATGCTCGATGTAGATGGCGATGCAATTCAACATGGTTTGTACGTATCCGACTTTGGACTGAAGAGCAAACAGATTGGCAATGGCCACAATGAGCGCCGTTCCTTACGCCTCATGCGAGCAGTTATCACAGCTTGACGATTCCTTCGAGACTGCTGTTTTGAATCGTAGATTTGGCGTCTACCACTAATCGGATGGCTATGAGAACCATATGAATAACCCGTTTCATAAAATGTTCTCCCCTTTCTTGCTGTCGTTTCTGACTTCATTGTAAGGGGAACGGGAAAGGGCCGCTATCGAATTGTCTTTCAGATTGCTTACATTGTCGTAAGGCAGAAAAACGGTGTAGGATCATGACATTTTTGCTGTCAAAGAGGAAATACACTGCTCAAGCTAAAGAAAACAGCTTCTCTTGGCCAAACAATTTTCCTGCAAAGAACACAACAAATAAATATTGAAATAACCATATGATTATATTAGTATCTGAATCAGAAGAGGTATTGGAGGAGAATGATGGACACGAAACAGGTAGTAGCCATGTTAAAGGCTTTAGCAGACCCTACAAGGCTAAAAATTATTGCCTTATTGCAAACTCGCAGCTGCTGCGTATGTGAGCTTGTACCGATCTTTGGCATATCCCAACCAGCGATTTCCAAGCACATGAGCCGCCTGAAAAGTGTGGACCTTGTCATCGAGTCAAGAAAAGGCCAATGGGTATTTTACACTCTCAATAAAGCACGCCTGGAACAAGTAGCGCATGCACTCGGTAACCTGCCTGATTACTCCGAAGAATTTTCAAAGTTGGAGCAGCAGGGGTTATTGGTTACCTGTGAATAGGAAGGACTGAATTAAATCATGTTCGCTATCTGGAGTGCCTTTCTGATTTTTGCTTTGACATTAATTTTTGTAATTTGGCAGCCAAAGGGGCTTAACATTGGCTGGTCTGCTGCCGGAGGAGCCCTCCTGGCCTTGCTGTGCGGCGTTGTCAGCTTTGCGGATGTTGTCGCCGTCACCGGTATCGTGTGGAATGCCACATTGGCCTTTGTAGCCATTATTTTCATATCGCTGCTCCTGGATGAAATCGGCTTCTTTGAGTGGTCCGCTCTGCATATGGCCCGTCTGGCAAAAGGGAACGGGCGACTCATGTTCATCTATGTCGTGTTGCTCGGAGCCGCAGTAGCCGCTTTCTTTGCCAATGACGGAGCTGCTCTCATTTTGACCCCCATTGTTCTGGCGCAAGTCAGAGCATTGAAGTTTCCTGACAAGATGGTCCTGCCCTTTGTCATGGCTAGCGGTTTTATCGCAGATACGACATCTCTGCCGCTGATCGTCAGCAACCTGGTTAACATTGTATCTGCCGACTACTTTGACATCGGTTTTGTCGAATACGCTTCCCGTATGATCATTCCGAATTTCTTTGCCCTTGGAGCCAGCTTGCTTGTCTTGTATTGGTATTTCAAAAAAGATATTCCCCGACAATACGATTTGTCACAACTGAAAAAGCCGCATGAAGCCATAAGAGACAAACGGCTGTTCCGGCTATCCTGGGTGATTTTAACGCTTTTGCTCGTTGGTTACTTGATGAACGAGCTTCTGGCTGTTCCCGTATCGATTACAGCAGGACTTGCAGCCGTGATCTTTCTCCTGATCTCACGAAGAAGTAAAGTCATCGCCACCAAACGAATCATAAAAGAGGCTCCCTGGTCGATTGTCATTTTCTCAATCGGGATGTATGTCGTCGTGTATGGGTTGCGTAATGCGGGATTGACTGACATGCTCAGCGATGTCATCCAGAAAATCTCTGATCAAGGGCTCCTGGCTGCCACAATCGGCATGGGCTTTTTATCTGCCTTCCTGTCTTCGATCATGAACAACATGCCTACTGTCATGATCGATGCTCTCGCTATTCAGGGGACGCAAACATCCGGGATAATTCGGGAAGCACTGGTGTACGCAAACGTAATTGGTTCCGACCTCGGTCCAAAGATTACGCCGATCGGTTCGCTCGCCACTTTGCTCTGGCTCCACGTGCTTTCCCGGAAAGGAGTTGCGATCAGTTGGGGGCAGTATTTCAAAACCGGGATTGTCTTGACGATTCCCACATTGTTCATCACACTGCTGGGCTTGTATCTATGGCTGCAGATCATTTCGTAATGAAAACCAACTTTTCATCCATGAAAGGAATGGCGATGTCATGCAGAAAAAACCGTTGATTTACTTCCTTTGCACGGGAAATTCTTGCCGCAGCCAAATGGCTGAAGGCTTTATGAGATCACTTGGCGGAGACCGTTATGAGGTAAAAAGCGCAGGTCTGGAAGCCCATGGACTAAACCCGCTTGCGGTACGTGTAATGAAAGAAGACAATGTAGATATTCGTTCGCATACGTCCGATGTGATTGATCCCGATACGCTTGCCCGCGCCGACTACGTGATTACGCTTTGCGGCCATGCCGATGAGCATTGCCCGGCGGTTCCCGGCAATAGCGCAGTAAAATGGCATTGGGGCTTTGATGATCCGGCTAAAGCCAGCGGCACGGAAGAAGATATAATCAATCGTTTCCGCGTTGTACGTGATTCTATTAAAAGTCGGATTGAACAGTTTTTGAAGGAAGGCAAATAACGAAAGCATAACAAAAAGCTTGCCCCCGAGAGGACAAGCTTTTCTTAATTCTCTTCCAGACAGTTTTGAGAGAAAGTATTCCTAAATATCCAAATCCCGCACATTCGCCGCATACTGTTCAATAAATTCGCGACGCGGCTCTACTTCGTCGCCCATCAGCGTCTGGAACACCAGATCGGCCTCCATCGCATCATCCAGGTCTACCTGCAGCAGGGTGCGAACTGCAGGGTCCATGGTTGTTTCCCACAGCTGCTCTGCGTTCATCTCACCCAATCCTTTGTAGCGCTGAATGTTTGGCTTAGGCGTAGTTTTCAGCGAAGCGAGGATTTCATCACGCTGTTGATCTGTATAGGCATAGTGAATTTGTTTACCCTGCTTGATGCTGTAGAGCGGCGGCTGAGCGATGTAAATATAGCCGGACTCGATCAATTGCCGCATGTAACGGTAGAAGAACGTCAAGAGCAGTGTCCGAATATGGGAACCGTCGACGTCGGCATCCGTCATGATGACCACTTTGTGATAGCGCGCTTTGGAAATGTCAAAGTCTTCACCTACACCCGTTCCGAGCGCAGTGATGATCGTCCGGATCTCATTGTTTCCGAGAATTTTGTCCAGACGGGCTTTCTCTACGTTCAAAACCTTACCGCGCAGCGGCAGAATGGCCTGAAAATGACGGTCCCGCCCCATTTTGGCAGAGCCGCCCGCGGAGTCACCCTCAACGATAAACAGCTCGGACTCGGAAGCATCCTTGGACGAACAGTCGGCCAATTTACCCGGCAATGCGCTCACTTCCAGCGCGCTCTTGCGCCGGGTCAGCTCGCGTGCTTTCCGTGCTGCTTCACGCGCACGCGCAGCCATCAGAGCCTTTTCCACGACCTTCTTGGCGACGCCTGGGTTCTCCTCCATGAAGGTGCTGAACCGATCGCCAAAGACCGACTCGGTAATACTGCGGGCCTCTGAGTTGCCCAGCTTCGTCTTCGTCTGACCCTCGAACTGCGGCTCGGGAATTTTCACCGAAATAATCGCGGTAATCCCCTCGCGCACGTCGTCGCCAGACAGGTTCGGATCTTTTTCCTTCAGGAAGTTGAACTTCCGGCTGTAATCATTGATCACGCGGGTGAGCGCAGTCTTGAAGCCGGATTCATGGGTTCCGCCCTCATGCGTATTGATATTGTTGGCAAAGGAGTAGATGTTGCTGACATAGCTGTCGTTGTACTGCAGGGCGACCTCTACCACCAGGCCATCCTTCTCTCCCTCGCAGTAAATCACTTCCTCGTGCAGAGGTTCCCGGTTTTTATTCAGGTACTCCACAAACTGGATAATGCCGCCCTCATAGTGGAACGTTTCTTCTTTTTCCCGCTCCGGACGCAGGTCCTTCAGCGTAATTTTCAGTCCTTTGTTCAGGAAGGCGAGCTCGCGAATCCGCTTTTGCAGCACTTCGTACTCGTATTCGGTCGTTTCGGTAAAAATCGTCGGGTCGGCCTTGAAGGTCACCTTTGTCCCGGTCTCTTCGGTCTCTCCGACCACGGCCAGATCGGCCTCGGGAACCCCTACATTGAACCGCATGAAATGAATTTTGCCGTTCTGCTTTACCTCTACTTCCATCCACTCGGAAAGAGCGTTCACGACGGAGCTGCCGACACCGTGCAGACCGCCGGATACTTTGTACCCGCCGCCGCCGAACTTACCGCCGGCGTGAAGAACCGTCAAAACCGTCTCTACCGTTGATTTCCCCGTCTTCTCATGAATGCCCGTAGGAATCCCGCGGCCGTTATCCGTTACAGAGACGGAATTATCAGGATGGATCTCGACGAGAATGCTGTCGCAATACCCGGCAAGCGCCTCGTCAATGGCGTTGTCCACAATCTCCCATACGAGGTGGTGCAGCCCGCGGCTGCTGGTAGAGCCGATATACATCCCCGGACGCTTCCGAACAGCTTCCAAGCCTTCCAAAACCTGAATCTGACTGGCATCATAGTTTGTATTATCTTTCGTCGTCACTTGATCCACTACTAGTCAACTCCTCCACTTCAGCTTGTACAAAGGAAACCTGATCCAAGCTGTCCACGAACTGAGCGCGTCGCTTCAGCGTCAGGGAAGAAATAGGCGAACAATAAATGGCATCTGTGGTGATGACGTATGATTTCGTCTCTTCTTGGTCTGAGTCAACGACCATCTTCTTTTTCTCTTGCAAAAACGCCTTGTTGTTCTTAGACGATTTTACAGTCTGATGATCCAAGATTGAGATGACATCCTTGGTGCTCACAACAGTATCTCCACCAATGTGTATAAACATGCCTGTTCCCTCTACCTTTCCCCGGAGATTTCCCCTTCCCGCACATAAAAACGAGAGGCTTGCTGGAGAACCTGATGTTTTAAGCCTTCCACACCTGTGGTGCTTACAAACGTCTGAACCCGATCTTGAATGGTTTCCAACAGCAAGGTTTGCCGATGTTCATCCAATTCGGAGAGCACATCGTCCAGCAAGAGGACCGGATACTCTCCCACTTCTTCCTTGATCAATTCGATTTCGGCCAATTTAATAGACAGCGCACTCGTACGCTGCTGTCCTTGGGAGCCGTATGTTTGCACATCCATGTCGTTTACTTTCAAGGTAAAATCGTCCCGGTGCGGGCCAATCATCGTGCTTCCCCGCGCCAGTTCCCGGTCAAAGACCTCTTCATAAGCTGCCAATAGCATATCCACCGCCTGTTCTGGAGTTTGCTCCTCCGTGACTGGCGAAGAATTTACGTAGTGCAGCGAGAGGATCTCTCTTTTGCCGGTAATGCCGCTGTGAATGTCTTTGGCCCACGCTTCCAGCTTGCGGAGAAACTCAAAGCGCTTCCGCAACAATTTTACCGCTAATTCCGCCAATTGAATATTCCAAATCCCCAGCATCTCCTTCGACCGGCTTTTTTTCATCGCCATGTCCTTCAACAGTTGATTGCGCTGGGCCAATACTTTGTTGTAATTGCTCAAATAATACAGATACGTCGGAGACACCTGGCCGATTTCCATATCGATAAATCGGCGTCGCTGGGCAGGCGCTCCCTTGACGATCGCCAAATCCTCGGGAGCAAACATGACCACATTCAGGGCTCCAACGTATGCACTCAGCTTTTGCTGCTCCATCCCATTAATTTTGGCCCTCTTTCCCTTTCCCGTCAACTGCAGTTCCAAGCGAACCGATCCGTAGCGACGCTCGACATCACTACGGATCGATGCAAAATTGGCTCCCCAGCCAATCAATTCCTTGTCTCTGGGGGTGCGGTGCGACTTGGCCAGAGCCAGTACGTAGATAGACTCCAGTACATTGGTCTTGCCCTGCGCATTGTTGCCGATAAACAGCTGGATGGGACTGTCAAACGAAAGAGAGAGCTGCCCGTAATTGCGAAAATGGGTAAGCGAAAGGTTCTTGATAAACAAGAATAGCGCTCTCCTCTCAGCGGCGAGTCACTTTGTAGCGGCCGTGTCCCTCGACGTCAATTTCGTCTCCGGGATAGAGCTTTCGGCCGCGACGATTTTCTTCTTCGCCGTTTACCTGAATGGGAACCTCTGCTAGAAACGCTTTCGCCATTCCTCCGGTATCAATGAGATCGGCCAGCTTGAGAAACTGGCCAAGAGCAATGTATTCAGTCTGAATGGAAACCTCACGCATGGATAGGCCTCCTTTCTGTTTGGCTGCTAGTAGGTTCGAACCGGCAGGATGAGGTGCAGCGTCCATTCGTGATCTGTCGGGCGAAGGACAAACGGGCTCATCGGACCGGTAAAGCATGCTTTGATCTCGCTGCTGTCGATAGAACGAAGCGCATCGATCATGTACTTGGCATTGAACGATATTTTCAGCTCTTCGCCATCCATCGCTTTTGGCATGACGATCTCCGTCACCTTGCCGATTTCCGGAGCGTTGGACGTAATTTCCACGCTGCCGTCAGGAAGTGTAACGAGGCGAACCACGTTGGACTTTCCTTCGCGGCTGAGCAAGGAAGCGCGTTCAATCGACTGCAGGAATTCTTTTGTGCTCACGGTAACTTCCGTCTTGCTGCTTTGCGGAATGATGCGGGCCGTATCCGGATAGGTCCCTTCCAGCAGACGGGAGTAAAACAGGATATGCTTTGATTTTACCAGTATCTGGTTGTCCGACACAACGATATCCACAGGATTCTGGTCCTCATCCAATATCTTTACCAATTCGTTGCAGCTTTTTCCCGGAACGACCACATTGGTAAAGGAAAGCTCCTCTGGACATTCTACCATAGCTGTGCGGCTGGCGAGTCGGTGGCTGTCCGTTGCCACAAATTTCAGCTGTCCTCCATTCAAAGACCACATCAGGCCAGTGAGGATCGGACGCATTTCCGATGTAGACACGGCAAAAACCGTTTGCCGGATCATCGATTTCAACAAATCGCCGGGAACGCTGAATACTTTATCTTCTTCCAGTTGCGGCAATTGCGGAAACTCGTTTGCATCCATGCCGTTAATCGTAAATTCAGCTTGTCCGGAACGAATCTGGGTCACGAGTCTATCATCTACCTGGATCTGAATCTCGCTGTTTGGCAGCTTGCGGACAATTTCACTAAAAATACGAGCTGTCAGAACAATGCTGCCTGGCTGATGAACGGTGACTCCCCACTCATCTGCTTCTTCGGTCGGAATCAAAACCTCGATGGATACATCAGAGTCGCTGGCAGTCAGCGTCAGTCCCTCCTGATCCGCTTTCATTTTGATCCCTGTCAAGATCGGAATAGTCGTTCTGCTGGAAACCGCCTTGCTGACGTGCGAAACGGCATTGGACAGTTTGTCGCGTTGAACGGTAATGTGCATCAACGTGAACCTCCCTTGTTCGTTCCATCTGTGTAATAAGCCTCAGGCATATTTGCCGGCGCCTATTCATATATCTATTAGGATAAATCTTTTAACAGAAGTAGTAATAGGGCTTGTGGATTTGTGGATATCTATGAATAGCGACGTAAAAGATAGCCTATACACATGTGGGTAAGTTGTGTATAGGCTTTTCGTGTTATTCACAGGTTAATGGTTTGCTTTCAATTTTTCAATCAAAGACTGAATCGTTACTTGCATCTGCGGATCGGTCGCCAGTGCCCGCGAGATTTTCTCATGGGCGTGGATGACGGTCGTATGGTCGCGGCCGCCAAATTCGTCGCCGATCTTCGGCAAGGAAGCGTCCGTCAGCTCGCGGGACAAATACATCGCGATCTGCCGCGGAAATGCCACAGACTTGGTGCGTTTTTTGGCCTTGAAATCTTCCAGCTTGAGATTGAACTCTTCCCCGACGGCACGTTGAATGTCGATGATGGTGATGACTCGCGGACGGGAAGACGGAATGATGTCTTTGAGCGCTTCCGCCGCCAATTGTGTATCGATATCGCGATTGATCAGGGACGAATAGGCGACTACGCGGATGAGTGCACCTTCCAATTCGCGAATGTTGCTGTCGATTTGATTGGCGATGTAAATCATCACTTCATTGGGAATGTCGAGGTTTTCGGCTTTTGCCTTCTTTCTGAGAATGGCAATCCTCGTCTCCAGATCAGGCGGCTGGATATCGGTAATCAAGCCCCACTCGAACCGGGAGCGGAGGCGATCCTCCAGAGTCGGAATCTCCTTGGGGGGACGGTCGGAGGAAATGACGATTTGCTTGCTTTCCTCGTGCAGCGCATTGAAGGTATGGAAGAACTCCTCCTGCGTCTGTTCCTTGCCCGCCAAAAATTGAATATCGTCGATCAAAAGCACGTCTACACTTCGATATTTATTGCGAAACTCTACCGTTTTGTTGTCCCGGATCGAGTTGATAAATTCGTTGGTAAACTTTTCAGACGACAAATAAACGACTTTCGCAGAGGGATTATGCTGAATCACATAATGGCCGATCGCATGCATCAAGTGGGTCTTGCCGAGTCCAACTCCTCCGTAAATAAACAATGGATTGTACGCTTTCGCAGGCGCTTCCGCCACAGCAAGAGAAGCCGCATGTGCAAAGCGGTTTCCTGAACCGATCACGAATGTGTCAAAGGTGTATTTCGGGTTCAGTATGCTCGGGGGCTGGTCGTCACCATTGCTGGGAGGTGCAGATACCTTTACGCGGGGAGCCGGCTGTTCATCGGCGAAAGCGGCATCGGGATTTTGCATGGCTACGAATTTTACCTTCATATTGACGCCTGTTACCTCATAGAGTGTATCAGTGATCAATTGAGAGTAACGGGTTTCCAGCCAATCGCGGGCAAAGTCGTTGGGTGCGACGACAATCAGCGCATCCTCTTCCAATGTGGTCGCCTTGGTCGCCTTCAGCCAGGTATCGAAGCTTGGTTTACTGAGCGATTTTTCTATCTTGGCAAGTACTTTGCGCCAAAGCTCGCTAATCGCTGCATCCAA